>CP070691.1:0-15454 GCA_020353195.1 Phycisphaerales bacterium
CCATCGGTGGGATGAGCTCCAGCCCAAGGCAGCAGGCCGGTGGGTCGGGGATGACTGGGATGGTGCCACCTTCCTCCACGCACGGGCCGCAGTCCTCCGGGCAGTTACAGGAGTTCTCCCAATCGTCGCAGTTCTCATCGCAGCAGGCGGAACACAGCGGGAAGTTTCCGAACAGCACGTGACACGTGTGGTCCTCAGGGTATGTGTTGCCGATCTCAATGAGCCCTTCGCAGCACTCCACGGCTACGCCGCGATGCTCTCCGGCCTGGGCACACGGAACCGAATGCACATATTCTTCCCCACACTCACCGCGCAGAAACGCCCAAAGTTCGCAGGAGTTCCCGTCGGGGAAGACGCAGTAGCCATCTTCCACGACATATCCCATCTCTAAGCAGAACACATGGGACGGGTTCGGGATAGCCAAAGCCGAACGGACCAAGATGATGCTGCTCACTCCAAAAGCCAATATGACCTTGTTCCTGGACATGTGGCACCTCCGTTCTTTCCACTGGGTGACCTGTCAAGGGACGCCTACTTTCACGCCAAAGCGCAGATCTGCCAATCCGTCATCTTAGGATGTGATTTGTCTCTGTCACGGCACACTTGCCGCGATTTACAAGTCCTTACTGAGTCGCTCTTCCCAACTGGAGGTCTCCTGCCATGTATTCGCACCCGCCCGTGTCAGATTTCGTTTAGAGCCGGCCATTGTCTTGTCAGACGATTGGCTTGCCGATTCGTGACGTTGCGACCGCCTGTCGAAGTGTGAGGTCGTCTCGACGCAGGATATGTCGAAAGTTGTCGAGTGGTTTGATATCCGCCTTGGCGAGCGTCGGTCAGTACAACCTCCGGCGATGCGTTTCCCGAATACAGGCCCAGCTCGCTGCCATCCTTCGGGGGGCTTCACCGAGGACGTTATCGCGCGCCTCCTGGCGCCGTCTCCTTACCGCCCTCACCCAGCATACTCGGCCCTAGCTTCGCCCAATCCGCCAACTCGGTGTGGAGGTCACGACGACGGTTCCCCGCACGTCATCCACAATCCGGCAGTCACTCATCGATCAGCCACACGACTATCGGAGAACTTCCCATGAACGTATTGACCGCACTGTTCGAAGTCTTCCCCGCGCTGTTCGGCCTCCGCCAGCCCGTCCGCGGGCACAAGAAGAGCCAGGTCTATGGGCCCGCTTGGTCGAAGCATCGGCCCCGGAAGATTAACGGCTACAAGAGAAAGCGGGTCCGGCGATCGGATTGCCCGCCTGTATCCTGGCTGCAGCAGCGAGTGCATGAACACCCATGACTTGGAGAATCTGTACCGGTCGACGGAGGAAGACATGCGGCTCGCGATCGGGCTTGTGGCGCTCCCGGGCTCTGAACCTACGCCGATCCTCCAGATCCACTACCGCGACTGGCCCGGCCTCGGCATCGCCGCCGGTGCCAGTTCGCAGCAGGCCAGCATGGAGTTATCGACAAAACCGCCCACAGCGGCGTGGGCGATCATCTAAACAGCCACCGAGAGGGCGTTTCGTTCACAAAGGTGAATCGGGGCGACTGGATTCGAACCAGCGACCTCCTGCTCCCAAAGCAGGCGCTCTTGCCAGGCTGAGCTACGCCCCGCCGGTCCGGCATGCCAGCGTACGCCCATAGCTTACACCGCATTCGCAACCCCGTCATGAAGGTTTCTGAAGATTTGTCGAGAGGCCGGATTTCCGGGTCATCGCGCGTAGTGTCGAGGCGCCTTGATGTACATGTCCAGCACTTTCGGAGAGGGCTTCAAGACGGGGCGGATGGGGAACTACCCGCCGTCGGCTCGCCACATTCAGAACAGATGCCGCTGACGTTGCCGGTGAGATTGTATGCGCACTGTACGCACCACCCCCTTCGCCTCTGCCGCTACTCGCCACGGCCGGGCCTTCTTCTCCGCCTGCCCGCCTCGCCGATGCTTGGCCGCAGCTTCGCCCGGCTGCGACGGGTACGGCGGCCGACTGAGTGGTCCCTGAGCGCGGCACGGCCACGTGGGCTCTGTCCACCCGCGCGGATCTGGCCACGGGCTTGCGCCGCCTGCAATTCAGGGGGTTCGGCGACACGGAACCCGACGTTACTGCCCTCGTTCGTCGGGTTCTTGTTCCGGTTCGACGCACAGGTTGTTGTCGTTATTGTTGAACGACCCGCCCCGCAGGCCGCCATACGAACCGTTGTCACCTCCCGGTGACCCGCGGCAACGCGAATCCCACCCCGGAGAGGCGGGGGGCCGCAGCCCCGAGTGAAGCGCAGCCCAGGAATGAATGCAGCCCCGAGTGAAGCGCAGGCTAGGAATGAATGCAGGTCAGGACGGCCGCCGCGAGGCTGAACCCCGAAGGGGTGAAGGACCCGAAGCAGGCCGATAGACCATTCCCATACCAACCTGCTCTATCACATCGTGTTTTCAACGAAGGACCCTCGTCCTTTCATCACGCTCACCATCGGCGAGTGCCCGCGCGCATATCTCGGGGGCGGCATCCGTGGCGGAGGGGTTCGCGTGGGAGAGCAGTTTCCGCCGCCCCCTTTGGGGGCTTGCGATCTGGGATGACGCCCGCTTCCCCGGGTTCCGCTGCGCTCCACCCGGGGCTATGTTCCGCGGCCCATTCGGGGCTACGTTCCGCGGCCCGTTCGGGGTTATGTTCCCCGGCCCGTTCCGGGGCTACGTTCCGCGGCCCATTTCGGGGCTACGTCCTGCGGCCCGTTCCGGGGCTATGTTCCCCGGCCCATTCGGGGCTACGTTCCGCAGCCCGTTCGGGGTTACGTTCCCCGGCCCGTTCCGGGGCTATGTTCCGCGGCCCATTTCGGGGCTATGTTCCGCGGCCCATTCGGGGCTACGTTCCGCAGCCCGTTCGGGGTTACGTTCCCCGGCCCGTTCCGGGGCTATGTTCCGCGGCCCGTTCCGGGGCTACCTTGTGGTTCGCGCGTTCAGCCTCGGGACGGGATCGTCGCGGCAGACCGGGGCCTGCCACCCCCAAGACCTTGCAAGCCGACGCGGGATAAGTGAGAATACTTATGCACAGAGGCGATCATCCTGTTTGCCGCCGAGTTGACCCGTCGACGTCGGACCGACAGCGGTGACGCGAGGTGCTCTTGGATAGGGACCCCAGCCCATGTGCCTCCGACAAGCGCGAGCCCGTGCGGCGAGTGGATTCACGCTGATCGAGCTGCTCGTGGTCGTATCCATCATTGCTCTGTTGATCAGCATCCTGCTGCCGAATCTCAGGAAGGCGCGCGACCAGGCCAAAGCCGTCAAGTGCGCGTCGAACCTGCACCAGCTGAGCCTGGGCCTGGCAAACTACATCATCGACTACTCACACTACACGGGCAGCGAAACGCCATCAGGGGGAATCGCCGTCTGGCCGCCGCGGTTGCGCTTCTACACGGGACCCGACACGGAGTTGTTCTGGTGCCCTGCCTCGCATCCGGTCAACAAGTGGATCGTGAGGTATCACCCCAGCCCGAACTACGACCTGGGCAGTCCGCATTACTACCCGCGGGAGATCCCCCTCACGTGGCAGAGCTACTTCAGCTACGGCATCAACGATTGGGGAACGACCGAGTTCAGCAATCCGCATCTCGGATTGGGGGCGGCGATCGGCCACGACGTGTGGGGCGAGCTTGCCGCGAACCGCGTCCGCGCCCCGTCCGACATGATCGCCATTGCCGACAGCAACGCGGACAAGATCTATGACACCGTCATTGATCCGGCCACCAGCGACGAGTTCAGAGAAGCGCCGAGCAAGCGTCACTTCGGCGGCGCGGAAGTGCTGTTCTGCGACGGGCACGTCGTGTGGATGTCGTACACGACACTGGTGACGGAGGCGCAGCGCAGGGCGCGGAACCACGTCGCCCGAGCCCGCTGGAATAACGACCACCAGCCGCACTTCTGACAGAGTGGGTCGCCGCTCACCATGAGAACCCGCCAGATCATACTGCTTTGCATTGCACTCGCGGCCCTGACCGTCGCGGGCCTGTTGACCGTGAGCAACGCCCGCCGCACGGGCGCCGAGACGGAGGATTACCCCGACGGCATCCCCTGGCTCTGCACGAATCCGGATTGCGGCGCCGAGATCGTCGTGACCCTCGACGAGATGTCGGACTTCTTCCTGGAGAATCCCGACCGCAACTCGCTGCGATGCCCCAAGTGCGGCCAATACGACACCGCGCGGGCGGCTCGCTGCCCGGACTGCAAGCGCCTCTATCCGCGCCAGCTCGCAAGGCAGGCTGGCCGGAGCGTCTGCCCCTCTTGTAGGAACTCAAACGCGCCGTCACCGGAGGGCAGTCAATAGGCCACGGTCCGCTCGCCGGACAGAGGCCCGGGGCCGATGCCCGACCGGCGCGCCCCCGGGGTCACCTGGTCAGACCGCTGCCGCGATCGTCCGCCCTCACAGAGTTCCTGGCAACGGAGAATCAGAAAGAGACGGCGCAGGTCAGTCCGCGCCTGCCGTCAAACATGACATGGGAAGTGGCGTATTGTGCGGCACGTCGCATTGGCTGGATCGTGTCGGCTAGGTCGTGTCGGCTACGTCGCCGGCGGCGACAGGTTCGCCCTCGTCCACCGGATCGGCGACCCCCTCGAACACCAGCATCGGCAGGTCGTCTTCGTCCTGGGCTTCCTTCACGGTCACCACCACACGGTTCTTGCCGTCGAATTCGCCGCGGAGCATCGACTCGGACAGCGAGTCTTCGACGTACTGTTCGATCGCTCGGCGGAGAGGTCGGGCACCGAACTTCTCGTCCGTCCCCCGCTCGATGAGGAAATCCTTGGCCTCCTCGCAAAGATCGAGCTTGAGGCCCTTGCTCTCGACCCGCTGAGCGAGCTTGGCCACCTCCAGGTCGACGATCTTCACCAGGTCGTCGTGGGTGAGCTTGTGGAACACGACGGTCTCGTCCACGCGGTTCAGGAACTCGGGGCGAAAGTGGGCTTCCATCTCGCCCTTGAGCATCTCCTTCATCTTCCCGTAGGTGATTTCCTCGTCCTGCTTCTGGAAACCGAACGCCCCTTCGTGAGTGATCTTGTGGGCCCCGACGTTGCTGGTCATGATCAGGATCACGTTCTTGAAGTCCACGTGGCGCCCGAAGGAATCGGTCAGGCGGCCCTCTTCCATGATCTGCAGCAGCATGTTGAACACGTCCGAGTGCGCCTTCTCGACCTCGTCGAGCAGAACGACCGAATACGGGCGACGCCGAATCTGCTCGGTCAACTGCCCCCCCTCTTCGTAGCCCACGTATCCCGGCGGGGCGCCGATCAGGCGCGACACGTTGTGCTTCTCCATGTATTCCGACATGTCAAGAACCAGCAGCGCGTCATCATCACCGAACATGAACTCCGCCAGGCATTTGGCCAGATAGGTCTTGCCCACGCCGGAGGGCCCGACGAAGATGAAGCTGCCCATGGGGCGGTTCGGATCCTTGAGCCCGCTGCGGGATCGCCGGACCGCCCGCGCCACCGCCGACACCGCCTCCGACTGCGACACGATCCGTTCATGCAGGCGGTCTTCCAGCTTCAGCAGGCGCTGAGCTTCGTCCCTGTCCATCCGCTGCAGCGGGATCCCCGTCATCTTGCTCACCACGTCCGCGATGACTTCGGGGTCGACAATGCCGTCCGACTCTTCGCACTGCTCCCGCCACTCGCGCTTCATCTCCTGCTTCTTGATCTTGAGTGACTCGGCCGTGTCCCGCAGCTGCGCCGCCCGTTCGTAGTCCGCGTTCTTGACAGCCTCGTCCTTCTCCATCGTCAGTCGATGGATGTCCTTCTCCGTCTGGCTGAGCCCGGGCGGCTTGGTCATCGTCCTCAGCCGGATGCGCGCCCCCGACTCATCGATGACGTCGATCGACTTGTCCGGCTGGACCCGCCCGGAAATGTAGCGGTCCGACAGCTCCACCGCGTGCTCGATGGCTTCGTCGGTGATCCGGACCCGATGGTGTGCCTCGTACCGGTCCCTCAGACCCTTGAGGATGTCGATCGTCTCGCTTTTCGTCGGCGGGTCCACCAGCACCTGCTGGAACCGCCGGTCCAGCGCGCCGTCTTTCTCAATGTACTTGCGATACTCGTCCAGCGTGGTCGCCCCGATGCATTGAATCTCACCGCGGCTCAGCGCGGGCTTCAGCACGTTCGAGGCGTCGATGGCGCCCTCGGCCCCGCCGGCCCCCACCAGCGTGTGCAACTCGTCGATGAAAAGGATCACGTTGCGCGCGCGGCGCACCTCGTTCATGACCGCCTTGATCCGCTCCTCGAACTGACCGCGGTACTTCGTGCCCGCCACCATCATGGCCAGGTCCAGCACGACAATGCGGCGATCCGCCAGCAACTCGGGAATGTCATTATTGACGATCTTCTGAGCCAGCCCCTCGACAATCGCGGTCTTGCCCACACCCGCTTCGCCCAGAAGCACCGGGTTGTTCTTTTGCCGCCGACACAAGATCTGGACGATCCGCTCGATCTCGTCGACACGCCCGATGACCGGATCGAGCTTGCCCTCGCGGGCCAGCTCCGTCAGGTCCCGGCCAAACGAGTCCAACGCTGGCGTGCGACTCTTGCCCCGCTTGCCCTCAGGAGCAGACGGCATGGGCGGGCCTTCCTCCGCTTCCGCGCCCGCCCCCAGCAGGTTCAGCACTTCCTCCCGCACCTCCTCGAGCTTCAACCCGAGGTTCATCAAGACCTGGGCAGCCACGCCGTCCTGCTCGCGGAGCAACCCCAGCAGCAGATGCTCGGTGCCGACGTAGTTGTGGTTGAGGTTCCGGGCCTCCTCGATCGAGTACTCGATGACTTTCTTGGCGCGCGGCGTTTGCGGGAGCTTCCCCATCGAGACCATGTCCGGCCCGCTCTTGACCAGTTTCTCCACCTCGAGGCGGACCTTCCGCAGGTCCACTTCGAGGTTCTTCAGCACGTTGGCCCCAACGCCCGAACCCTCCTTGACCAGCCCCAACAGGATGTGTTCCGTACCGATGTACTCGTGGTTGAAGCGCTGGGCCTCCTGGTTCGCCAACGCCATCACCTTGCGAGCCCGATCGGTGAATCGCTCAAACATGCCGAGAGTCTCCGTCCGCAACGTGCAGTCGTGCGCGCCCCCCGTCCCTTCAGCGGCTGCTCGGTGCCACCGGCACTGACCAGCAATCCCGCTTCCGACCTCACAAACGTATCAGCCCGCGAATGCCCCTGGCAGCCATAATCAGGCGTCCCGGACCCGGTTCCGATCCCGCCCGGCCTGCCCGGCAAGGGATTGTATCCCCCCCGCGCCAGCCCATCAACCCAAGCCGGGCCGCCGGGATCGGGACGATCCGTTTGCGTGTCTATCGGCAGATGCGCCGTATGGCATTGACACAGACGTCGCGGAGTGGGGGGATTCCCGTTCCCCCAGCGGCAGGATTCAAGCCGGCCGAACACCGGCCGTCGCAGCCGAACGCTTGCCAAGCCCGTTTGGCACGAGTATCTTGACGTTGCTGCGCCGCTGGCTCGATGCCAAGCTGTCGGTACCACCGGCATTGGTCGGTGTGGGGCCCAGGCGTGCGAAAACACCTGCACGGGGCTGATTTTGGCCGGCAGAGCCGGTGTTTTCGCGGCCACCGCCCGGGTGGCGGAAATGGCAGACGCGCATGGTTGAGGGCCATGTGCCCGCAAGGGCGTGCTGGTTCGACTCCAGTCCCGGGCAATCGCGAGGAACGCCCTCATCGGCCGCTTGATCGTTCGGGCCGATCCGTCCGGCGAAGAAGCTCGAGCCCCTTGTATCGAATGACGAGTGCCCAAGCCCATCCTCTGGCCGCCGGCATCCTGCAGACCCCCCGGGCTCGCCGCGCGTCGGGACTTCTGGTTGCCATTTGCGGGTCGGTAACGTTGTCGGCCTGTCATCCGGACCTGACCGTGGGGACGGATCCCTCGGCGCGGTCCGACCGCCTCAAGGCGTACTACGGCGACCTCGAATCCGGGCGCTTCGCCGTCATTGCGGATTTCGAGCACCCCCGCCACCTGGAGTTGTTCCGCGTCGCTTCGCCTTCGGGCAAGGCGAGGATGGAGTCACACCGCACTGCCGGCATCACCGAGACCGGCCCCGCCGGCATCCGGTTCACCCTCACCGGCCCGGACGACGCCCTGATCGCCAACAACCAGCGCGTGTCCGAGTGGTTCATGAAACGTGA
Organism: Phycisphaerales bacterium; assembly: GCA_020353195.1. Lineage (GTDB taxonomy): Bacteria > Planctomycetota > Phycisphaerae > UBA1845 > UBA1845 > JAFGJQ01. Next base: position 8,152 of record CP070691.1, read on the forward strand.
CTGGCGCGACTATGACCTGCTCCTCATGCAACTGCGCGCGCCGCGGCCCGGCGTGGAGGTCGAGGTGTCGATTGTCGCCGGCCCCACCGGCCGTCGAGACGCCATCCACTCCCTGTTGCCCTTGCGCGAGGGGTGGAATCTGGTGCGCCTCGATCTGGGCGAGGTGGCGGAGTACTTACCCCTCGACGACATCGCCGAATTACGGTGGAGCGTCCCTCAGGCCGCCGAGCCGGTGGAACTGGCCCTGGATGACGTCATTCTCACCAACAACACGGAAGATCTGTTCGGCGACAGTGATCCGACGGCGGGCCGGTTGTACGTTCGCCGCCGCGGTCGGCGCTGGGCCGTCGGTGCGGGGGGGCGGTTCGAGTTGGGTTTCGGAGGCGGGCAGATCGTCCAGTGGTACGATCTCGGCGCTGACCCGAATCGCCTGAACAACCTGGTGGCGAACACGGTGATGGGTCCCAGCCCTATCGTGATGCCCACCGATGATCCCAACATGCCCCCCGGCACCCGGGACGCCGATTTCACCACTCTTGGCGAGACGGTCGTAGCCCGTCAGCGCATTCTCGAAGCATCACGCATTCGCATCGTGGTGGAAGCCGAGTGGCGGTTCGTCAGACGCGGGCGCGCACCGGCTGACGACAGCCCGTTCCAACGCTGGATCTACGCAATCTACCCGTCCGGCAACATCTACATACACGTGGAATGCACGACGGCCTTCGACGATTGGCGCCCGGAGGATATCGGGCTGGCCGTATCCCGCACGGACTTCGGCAGCATGGAGCTTCTCGTCCACCCGCCCGCCCAGCTGCGCGATACCGGTCGGCTGCGCCACCTCGCATTCGCCTACTCACGCTCCGATACGCTCGATGCCCCCGCCCTGCTCTTCGTCCTGCATGACGCCCGGCGGGCACCCGACCTCGAGTTCTTCCGCGAGCCCGACGCCCGGCGGACCACGCTGGTCGCGTCCGGCGGCAAACTCGGTCGCGAGACGGACAGCTGGACCTGCATGTGCAACGTCTGGCCCGCGAACAACGCCACCGGCACCAACGCCACTGACCAGGCGCTGGACTATTCCTACGCCGGCGGGCGGATCAATGTCACCACCGGCCGCTTGCTCACCAACGACCTCGGAGACGACAACGGCGACGGGTTCAACGAGCGGCTGGGGTGCTACGTGCTCGCCCCCGAGAGCCAGCAGCTGCGGTTTACGCTGGATGGACGACAGCAACGGATGTTCTATCCCGCGTTCTCGGTCAAGCATTCTGCGGGCGTCGACGCGTGGGTCTACCAGGATTTCACCGTGCTCGAACCGACCGCCCGTGACGCCAACGGCGACCTGCTCTTCCAGATACCGCAGGTCGTGGACAAGGAGGTCACGATCGAGATCTACTTCCGCGATCGCTTCGCGTCGGCCTCTCTTGACACTCCCTGAAACTGAACATATAGTTGGTAGCTTCGATGTGGCTTTGTCTTTTGCCCGCAAGGACTTATCTCAGACGCGGGGCTACGTTCGGAGGTCCCTGTGCCGGGTCGCAAGGCATCCAAGAGCCGTGCTTCTGCCCAAGCGGGCCGCCGGCGGAAGTCGGCCGCACGCTTGACCAGGGCCACTGCGCCTGGGAAACGCGCAGCCGCCGCCAAGGGCGCCAAGTCCGCCACTGCGAAAGCCAGGGCCAAGTCGACCGCGAAATCGACGGCAAAATCGAAGGCCAAGTCGACGCCGAAGTCGAAGGCCAAGTCCGCGGCAAAGGCAAGAACCTCAGCCAAGTCGAAGCTGGCCGGCCCCGCGAAAGCGCCAGCAACCGCGAAGTCGGGCAAGACGATATCGGCCGCACCCGCCCGGAAGCGGGCCGCCAAGGCCGCTCGATCCGCCGCCTCCGGCACGGGGCGGTCCTCCGAGAGCAGCCGGAAGTCGGCGAACCGCCGGCGGAGGCCCTCGCCTTTATCCGCCGCGCTGGCTGCTGCTCACGAGCGCACGATTGTCGTCGTGGAGGAAGGGCGCAAGCTTCCCAAGACCAAGCTGACCAAGAAGCAGCTGAGAGAATTCAAGCACCTGTTGTTGGCCAAGCGTCGCGAACTGGTCGGCGACGTGGGCAACCTCACCGACGAAGCGCTGGGACGCAATCGCCGCGACGCCACCGGTGACCTGTCCGCCATGCCGATTCACATGGCGGACCTCGGCTCCGACAACTGGGAACAGGAATTCACGCTCGGGCTCATCGACAGCGGGCGGAAGATGCTCCGAGAGATTGACGAGGCGTTGGCCCGTATCGAGAACAGGACCTACGGGATCTGCCTGGCCACTCACACGCCGATATCTCTCGAGCGGTTGCAGGCCCAGCCCTGGGCCAAGCACTGTATTGAATACGCCCGGGCCCGCGAGGCGGGACGCGTCTCGTAGCCGTTGCGGGCGACGCGGTCACCCTGACGCCGATACCCTGCATGTTCCGGATGGCCCCGAACCGCATGGCTCAGACTCACGATTCCAGCAGCCACTCCCGCTCGCTCCTGAAGCTTCCATCGGACAGCGCGATCGGACACGTGCGGGCCCATCTCCGCCTGTGGGTCGTCACCGGCGTCTTCCTCGGCGCGGACCTCTGGACCAAGGCGTGGGCGGTCCGTACGCTGCCTGTTGAGAATCCTGATCCTCCGACTTACCTGTTCGGGCTGTTCTCGTTTCGTCGCTCGTTCAATACGGGTGCCCTCTTCGGTCTGGGCGAGGGCCTGTCTTCCGTGTTCATCGTCGCGTCGCTGCTGGCACTGGTGTTCGTCCTGTACATCTTCGCGTGCAGTTCCCGCCGCCAATGGACCATGCACGCCGCGTTGGGATTGATCCTGGCCGGGGCGTTGGGCAACCTCTACGATCGCGCGACGTGCACGGCTCATCTGGTGACGTTCAAGGCGAATTCGCCCGGCGGGCCGGTCGTTGGCACCATGGAGGTCGTCGGGGATCCGCATGCCGACCCGGTGTTATTGCGCAACTGGGGAACGGACGAGGATCCCGTCCCTACCCCGCGGCATCAGATCGCTTCGATCAAGGCCCAAGGTGTTGTCCGGGATTTCATCAAGTTCGAGCCGCAGGTGTTCGGCTACGAAGTCTGGCGTTGGGTGTTCAACGTGGCCGACGTGGCGCTGACCGTGGGTGTGGCGATCCTGCTGATCCACTTCTGGACAGACCGGAAAGCGTCCGCGGGACGGGCGGCGCCCAAGCCGCCCGAAGGTGCGCCGGTTTGATTCCGCGCGTGCCAGGCGGATGCTATACTCCTGCCCATGACCACCCGCGTCTTAGACATTGACCTGGCACACATGCGTCGCGCCCTGGCGCTCGCCCGGCGCGGGCAGGGCCGAGTCGAGCCCAATCCGATGGTCGGGTGCGTCCTGGCCCGCGGACTGCGGATCATCGCGGAAGGGTATCACCGTCGGTTCGGCGGGGTGCACGCCGAAGTCGACGCCCTGCAACGGGCCGTCGAGACGACCCGCCGGGCCACTGCCTACGTCACGCTCGAGCCGTGCTGCTACCGCGGCAAGACGCCACCCTGCACCGACGCTCTGATTCGCGCGGGGGTCGCCCGTGTCGTGGCCGCCATGACGGATCCCGCCGAACTCGTCAACGGCAAAGGACTGCGGAGGTTGCGCAGAAGCGGCGTGGCCGTCGACGTCGGCCTGTTGGAAGAGAAGGCGGTCGAGCTCAACCGCCCCTATCTCAAGCTGGTCAGGCAGGGGCGCCCCTGGGTTATCCTCAAGTGGGCTCAGAGCTTGGACGGCAAGATCGCCAGTCGCACCGGCGATTCCGAGTGGATTTCAAGCGAGCAGTCGCGGCGCAGCGTTCATCGTCTTCGCGCCCGCGTGGATGCGATTCTCGTCGGAATCGGGACCGTGCTCGCCGACGATCCGATGCTCGACGCCCGCGGCACGCCGCTCAGGCGCATCGCCACCCGGGTCGTTCTTGACACGCGGCTTCGCCTGCCGGAGCGGTGCCGCATCGTCGCGACCGCCGGCCGCGTCCCTGCTCTCGTGCTCACCTCCCCCCGCAGCCTGCGCGAAAAGGCCCGCAAAGCGGCAGGTCTGGAGCGTCGCGGCGTCGAACTCGTGCCGTGCCGTACCGTTGGCGGCGTCCTCGATCTGACCGCCGCGCTGCGGTTACTCGCGGGCCGTCGTTTCACCAACGTGCTGGTCGAAGGCGGCAGCCGCCTGCTCAGCGCCTTTTTGGACCGGCGGCTTGCCGACGAGGCGATGGTGTTCGTCGCTGCCAAGCTCATCGGCGGGTCGGGCGCTCCCACCGCGTACGCCGGACGCGGTGTGTCGCGGGTGCAGGACGCTGTCAGGGTTCGGACCCGGGTCCGACGGCGCGGCGACGATCTACTCTATCATCTTTTTTTACAATAGGTTACGAGCTTTTTTCGGCACAGATTGCCCGCTGATCACGGGGAGTCCTCCAGGGCCGTCTCGGATTCTGCCGATCGACGAGTATGGGGGGACTATTGTGTGGACTCAACAGTAAGTTCTGGTAAACTGCGGAAGCCGAGGCGCGCAGGAAAGAGACAGGAGGTCTGTCATGCAGATGCCCCACAAGCAGGAGGCTCCGGGGGAAGACACTGACTCTCGAACCTGCCGTCCGCCCCACCCAGCCGACGCCAGCGCGGAGCAGCGCCTGGACGAAATCACGAACCGGGCAGTGGACGATTTTGCCCAGTGGCTGGAAGCGTTCAAGCAGGAGTTGGCATCACAGCGGTAGGAACCGGGCGAACCGAAGCGTGGCCCCGGGTTGTCGGTTCGCGGGCAAACGGAGTCTGTTGCACTTCGTCGGTTGGGGAGACGCAACCCGGATGCGCCAGGGTTCGCCCGGCATGTTGGCACCCGATGTGTTTCGGGCCTCCACTGCCAGGGTGTGGCACTTCTTTCACACGTCGGTATCCCAGTGCGATCTGCGTTGACAGACCTGCGCCGGCTTTGCGGCGACTGCCAGCCACACACGCCGTTGGGAGTCCGCGACCGTAAGGAACGCTCACGGGATATGCCAGTGGTGCTCAAGCCGGGCGCACGACAGAGCGAGAAGCCGATGGCAGGGAGGCTGCGTGTCGTACGCTGTATGTGCCGGACTGCGCGGGTTCCATGACCCGAGTTGCTTGACGATGCCCGGGGGCTGCCGGATAATGCGGCGCGCGGAGTTCAGCCATGGGGTCTGACGTCATAAACTTCTTTTTGGATGAAGGCTACTGGGACGTGATCCGCCGGGCAGCGGGTGTGCTGGCGAGCGGGGGTCTGGTGATCTTCCCGACGGAGACGGTTTACGGAGTCGGGGCCCGGGCTGATAATCCCAGTGCCGTCGAGCGCCTCCGACGCGTCAAGAAACGTCACCGGGACAAGCCCTTCACGGTTCACGTGGGGCGGCGTGATGAGGTTGACCGGTATGTGCCCCAGGTCAGCGGACTTGGGCGCCGCCTGCTTCGCCGGGGCTGGCCCGGTCCGCTCACCGTCCTATTCCCGGTGAGGGACCCGAGCGACGCTCCGATCGTCCGGGAGATTGACCGGTCGGCGGCTGGCGGTCTTTATCACGACGGCGTGATCGGGCTGCGATGTCCGGACCACCCGCAGACTCGTGATCTGCTGAACGAAGCCGGGGGTCCGGTGGTGGCCGCCAGCGCGAACCTGGCCGGCCGTCCGCCTCCCCGCGACGTTGTGGAGTCGCTTCGTGACCTCAACAATCGCGTCGATCTCGTTCTTGACGGCGGGCCGACGCGGCTTTCGGTCCCGTCGACGGTGGTTCGGCTCGACGGTTCGGGTTTCGAGATCCTCCGCGCGGGGGCGTACGACGAGGCGGCGCTGCGTCGTATGGCGGCGATGAATCTGCTGTTCGTCTGCACAGGCAACACCTGCCGCAGCCCGATGGCGGCGGCGCTGTGCGAGACAATACTGCTTGAGCGCCTGCGAGGCGATGCGAGCGCGCCGGCGGCCGGCGAGGTCTCGGTAGGGTCCTGCGGCGTATTCGCCGGCAGCAACTCGGGAGCTTCGCCCGAGGCGATGGAGGTGATGTCGCGGCGTGGGGCCGACCTGTCCGGTCATCGCACGCGGCCGTTGACTGCGGAACTGATCCGTCAGGCGGACCACATTTACGTCATGACACGCAAGCACCTGGAGAGGGTGGTGGAGATGGTCCCATCGGCGAAGGACCGCTGCCGTCTGCTCAGTGACGGCGACATCCACGATCCGATCGGTGGCTCGATCGAGGTGTATGCCCGGTGCGCAGACCGGATTGAGGCCAGTCTGCGGGCGCGCCTGAAAGAGGTGGAGATATGAGAATCGCGGTTTCCAGCGACCATCGGGGTTTCACAGCCAAGCAGCACGTGGTGGAACTGCTGCAGCGGGCCAACCATGAAGTGGACGATTTCGGCTGTCCGTCGAGTCAGGTCTGCGATTATCCGGATGTGGGGCTGGCGGCGGCGGACGCAGTCGCCGAGGGTCGATGTGATCGGGGGATTCTCCTCTGCGGCACGGGCATCGGCATGTCGATCGCCGCAAACAAGGTCCGCGGTGTGCGGGCGGCGGCGGTGCACGACGAACTGACGGCGATGCTGTCGCGCAAGCACAATGATGCCAACATCTTGTGCCTGGCCGCCGACCTGATGGGCGAGGAACTGATCCGGCGTGTGATCGAAGTGTTTCTGAATACCGAGTTTGAGGGCGGTCGCCACCAGCGGCGGATCCAGAAGATCACCGATTACGAGAAGCGCAACGATCGTGTGAATCAGCCCGGTTGACTGACGGGTGAGATCACGAACGACGTGCAAGTCGCCATGCGGCATCGCGTTGTCATCGGTTGCGGCGCGTTCACGCCTTGAGACCATCTATCCTGGTTGTGCATCGAGGAAGGACTGCAGAATCACCTGCGCGGCGACAGCGTCGCGGCGGGCTTTTTTCTTTTTGCGGGTCAGGTCGGCCCCGGCGAGGCGATCGGAGGCGGACTCGGACGAGAGTCGCTCGTCCCAGTAGTGGACGGGCTTGCCGGTAGCCTGCGTGAGGTGTCGGCCGAAGCGCCGTGCGTGGCCGGCCTGCTCGCCCTCGGTGCCGTCCATGTTGAGCGGCAGGCCGACGACCCACTCGTCGATGTCGAACCCACCGACGGCGTGGATCACGCGCAGAATGACCTGATCAGCCGGTCCTCGGGCGTCAACGGCGGACACCGGCGAAGCCATGGTGCCCTCCGGGTTGCTGACGGCCAGCCCGATGCGCTTCGTGCCGTGATCAATGCCGCAGTATACCGTGTTCCTTCCCATTGGTGAGAATGTCCGTGTTGGCCCAC
>CP070691.1:15554-29176 GCA_020353195.1 Phycisphaerales bacterium
AGCGAGCCGTGTCCCGGCAGGGCCGTGACGATGTAGGTCAGTTGACCGGGGACGACCGGCAGTCCGTCGTCGGTCGCCAGGAGCGTGACGGTCAGGGGCACGTCGACGGCCGTACTGACCGACGCGCTTTGGGCCGTCGGCGGTCGGGGGCCGCACGCCCCCATGGCTGACAGGTCCGTCTCGTAGAAGTTCGGCGGTATGCCTCCGCCTGCCGACAGGCCCGCGATCCCGTCCATGGCCGCGATCGACAGGTAGTTGATCTCGATCCCGCCGTCGAAGTACATCACGATCTGGAACGTGTTCGGGTTGGTCGTGCTGTGTTCATACACGCCGTCCCAGGTCACTGCTATCCGGTCGGCGAGTTGCTTGTAGCTGACCGTTCCGCCGGTCGACGGGTTCAAGTCGTCGAACAGCGCCGAGACGCGAGGTGTGTCGAAGTGGTCGGTGAGTGTTTCGCTGTAGTCGGAATCCCCGCCGGTGAAGGTGAGATAACCGTTGCTGCCGGGGTATATCGTGGTGTAGCTCGTGCCGTAGAGCGACACGGTGGCCCCGCCGGTGAGGTTGACCGTTGCGTACGAGTCGTCGGCCAAACTCAGCGTGGTCCCGCCGGCCGGATCGGTCGGCAGCGTGGTGATCGGCTCGACGCAGGCGGCGTAGAAGTCGGTCGACCCGTCAGGTTCGAAGATGAGGCTCAGGTTGTCGAGGTCATTGCTGGTGAACTGCTCTGTGAAGTAGTTCGGGACGTCCGGTGTGTTGAACGTATAGCAGGTACCTCCGTTGTCGTCAGTCGCGGTGTTGCCGGCCTCGTCCTCGCCGTGGACGGCGAAGTAGTACGTCGTGTTGTCTTGGAGCCCGGACACCTGGACGACGGCGGTGGTGTCGTAGCCGGTGGAGGTGGCTTCGCCGGGCAACGAGCTGCAGGACTCGCCGTAGAAGACCGAGCCGAGGATCGGTTCGTCGCCGTCGAACGAGATCGTAGCGCTGTGGGGTTGCACGTCGAGGATCTGGACGTTGGAGAGGACCGGTGGCGTGCAGTCGACGACGGCGGTGTCGGTCACGGTGACGTTGGTGCCGCCCTGGCCGTCATCGGCGTCGATGTAGGTGGCGGTCACGGTGTCGCCCTCGGCCACCAGCAGCACGCCGGAGCTGTTGATCTCGCTCAGGCTGATTGCCCCCTCGAACAAGGCCGTTGCGGGACCTGTCTCGGTCAGCAGGGCGCTTTCGCCAGCCGGCTCTGAAGTCGAGTCGATGCTGACGGTTACGGTTTCGGCCACGTTGTCGTCGCCGTTGAGGCCGCAATCCAGCACCGCGATGTTTGCGGTGCTCTCACACGCGTATCTGTCGCGGTCCAGCGTCACGGTTCCGGCGTCGGGGCAAACAGGGCTGCCGATTCGCAGGTAATAGACGTCCTGCTCGCCGTTGAACGTTGCCGAGTACGCGACGTGGGCGCCGTTGTCGTCGGAGACCATATCGTAATAGTCACCAATCTTGTTCTGCATCGGCCACCCCACGTGGGGGTCAAACGGCGGGCTGAGCGGCTCGTTGACGGACCAGGTTTGCCCGGCATCTGTCGAGAAGGCGTAGTACAGTTCGGAGTCGTATCCTCCGGGGTCATTGCGCGTGTCGTTCCAGACGGCGTCAATCCGGCCGTTGGGCGCTACGGACATCGTGGCGAACCACTGCCACGCACCGTTATCTACCGGGTCGTCATTGACGCGCACGGGAGCGCTCCAGGTCAAGCCGCCGTTGGTGCTGCGGGCAAACATCACGTCGAGCGGGTCGAGACCGGTCGGGTCAGCCGAGCACAGCAGATAGACATTGCCGCGGGTGGGGCCGCCCGAGTGGTCAACTGCGATCCAGGCCTGTCCGAGGAGGCCGCCGGGGTTGGGCCCGGCTGACGCCACCATGCTTCCGCCAAGATTCACGGAAGTCGAAAAGTCCCACTGTGCGGGCAGGCTTTGGTTCTGCATGGTGGTGGACTTAGCGACGGTGAAACCGATGCCGCTTACATACAGTTCGCCGTCGGGTCCGACGGCGAGTGTACCCCAGTACGGGCTGTCCGGTACGTATGTGCAGGGGAGGAAGGTCTGCCCGCTGTCGTACGAGCGAGTGAAGTCGCCGCTGCAGGAGCTGTAGAACAAGTTCCACGACGCGTAGATATTGTTCCGCCCAATGCCGTTGGTGCGATCGATGGTCATCCATTCCTTGTCACCGCCGTATGCATAGGTTCCGGAATCCCAGGACGCTCCACCGTCGGTGGACTTGAACATATGGCACCAGAAATTGCTGTGGCTGGCGTCGGTGGTGAGGCTGTAGTAGTAGAAGTTCCCCTGGGCGTCGGCGTCCAGGACCGGGTCGGAGCGGAAGACGCCCGGCTCGATGACGCCGGGAAACGTCCAGTGCTGCCCGGCGTCGGTCGTGTAGCCCCAGCCCGCCTGGCGGAAATCACTCAGGATGGTGTCGAACTGGCGCCAGCCGATGGCCATCCGGGTCGGGTTCGTTCCGTCAACGGCGATCGAGGGTTCGTTGGCAGCATCACCGATGATGTTGCCCCCCGCGGCATCGACATTGACCTGAATGCTCACGTACCCGTTCCGAGTCCACGCGACCGCCGGGCTGGTGGCTCGCCCTGCTCGTGGAACCGGAACGTACGGGTCACGAGGAACTTCCAGATGCCCCGACCGGGGTGGAAGGCTTTGAGACGACGCCTCCGGCTTTGTGGCGTCCGTCTGCAACGTCCCCGCCGGCTTGCTATCGGTCTGCTGGGCTTGTACGAGCCCTAATGGTGCTGTGGCTACAGCGATGGCCACAATCCTGCGAAGCGTTCGGAACCTCATGTTTACCCTCCTTCGGGTGGGCGGTCCATCACGGACCCTGCGATGCTTGGCGGGGCACAGCCGGAGCGCAATGGCCCGCACCGTGGCCGGGGCACTCCTGCCATACCAGCATGCACCGGTCGCCCCCGGCCGGCATGCCCGCTCCCAGCTCACTCTTATGGTATCAGAAACGACACGATTCAGCAACGTTCAACGCAGCCGTTGCTGGTCCGTACCGGCTGCTCGCAGGCTAAGCGCTCCCATGTGCGTCCGGAAAAAAGACAGCCGGCCGCGGGGATCACGGGCCGGGGTCACGGTGATCGTACCGCCTTTGCCATTTTATGCTGCCGTCCTTCTTCCATATCGTCCACGTGCCGGCCGGTTTGCCCTTGACGTAGTGTTCTTCTTTGTGCTTTCGGCCGGCTTGGTCCCAGCTGTAGCGCGGGCCGTGCGTCAGGCCGTGATCATAGTGCTGCTCAACGCGCTTCTGTCCGTTCTTGTGCCACTGCGTTTCGACTCCGTGAATCTTGCCGTGGACGAAGACCGCTTCGTATTTCTTCTGGCCGTTGTCGTACCATTGTGTGCAGGTACCGTGGTCGACGAGCCTGCCGTCCGGGTCTCTCTGTACGTGCCTGCGGAGTCTGAGCTTCCCGTTGGGCCAGAACTTCTCGACGGTTTCCACTTTCGCTTGTGGGAAGCTGAGTTCAGACTGCCGCGTCCCGTGTGCACAACCTGACAATGGGCACAGTAAGCCGGCGAACAGCATCAAGGCGAATCGCGGGTTGCCGAGCATCCTCCTACTCCCTTCTTGCAGCAACGGTCCGGCGCACATTCCATCCCGCCCCAGCCCGGTCGGCCGTCAGTCCTTCCCCCGCACGGTACCCACCATAGGATAGTCGCAATAGCCCAGCCAGGGAACGATCGGGTCGTGCAGGCCGCGGCAGATCTCTGCTGCCGGTCGCCGCAGGGCAAAGGGAAGCCGCCGATCCGACCGACCAGGTGTCGGCAGCCAGCATCCTCTCGGTTTCCTCCGAGGGGCGTTGCTCCCTTGGAGCATCAGGCTCGCGCCATGGGCACCGGGTGGGACGCCGCCGCGTGTTATCAGACGTCGGTTTCGCCGTGGATGGTCCGCCCGCCGATCGGCTGGTGGGGGCCGCGTTCTTCAACGAAGGACCTGGAGTCAGACAGCGGCGCTCTGCGATCGACGATCCCATACGTTATCAGCTCGGATTGACGGCGGACTCGGCAGTTTCAGCCAAACTGTTCCGGCGCCTTGTCCGATATTCTACGTAGAGTTGGCGAGGGGGCGTTGATTCGCTCGGCGCGCCGCGCAATGAAGCGACGAACCAGACGGAACCGACCATGCAAAGAAGAACCCGGGTCTGCGTGTTCAGCGACCAGCCGTCGTATGAGGAGCAGTTTGCCGACGCTTTGAATCGCATTCGGTGGCTTGAGGTCGTTGCCCTCGTATCGACGTGGGAGGGCCTTCACGAGTTCATCCTCAGGGACCAGGTCGACGTTGTCATCGTGAATCTGGGCGACGACCCGGATGACGGCATCAACGTCGTGAAAAACATCCTTGAAATCGTGCCGGACGTCGGGATCGTTGGGGTCAGCCGCAGCGCCAATCCTCAGACCATCATCTCCGCTATGCGCGCCGGGTGCGCCCAGTTCGTCTCCTCGCCCGTTGACGCCGAGGATCTGGCCAACGCCTTGGACCGCATCCGCCAGACCCATCTGGGGGTTCCGCACAAGTCGCGGCGGGTCTGCTTGATCGGTTCGTCGGGCGGGGTCGGGTGCACCACCATCGCGTGCAATCTGGCGCTCGAGCTTGCCTATCTGACCAACCGCCGGACCGGGTTGGTCGATCTGAATCTCGAGTTCGGCGACGTGGCCTGCGCCTTCGACTGTGAGCCGAAGTTCAGCATCGCCGACATCTGCAGTGGCGGGAGCAACGTCGACCGCACCATGCTCGAGTCCGCCCTTCACGAATTGCCTTGCGACATAGCGATATTGGCCAGGCCGAATGACGTCAACGAAGCCCGGACGGTCACGCCCGAGGGCGTCGAGCAGGCTTTGGCGGTGATGGGGACGATGTTCCCCAACGTGGTGGTCGACCTGCCCCGGTCCTCCAGCTTTCTGAGCATCGCCGCGCTGCACGGGGCCGATCTCGTGTTGATCGTCACTCAGCTCAACGTTCCCGGCATTCGCAACGCGACCCGCGTGTATGACGTGCTGTGCAACATGGGGGCGCTGGAAGACCGCATCCACATTGTCCTGAGCCGCATCAAAGCCGATTACGAGCGCATCAAGCCGGAAGACGTGGAGGCCCATTTCAACAGGCCGGTCTTCGCCATGATCCCCAACGATTACCGACAGGTGATGAGCGCACTGAATCTGGGCCAGCCGATCTTCGACAAGGCCCCCACCAGCAGCGCGAGGCTGGCTATTCATCAGATGGCCAAGAAGATCGCCACAGAATGTCAAACCTCTGATCCCGAGAAAGACGCACGTCGGAGTCTGTTCGGGCGACTGCTGAGCAAGAAGTGAATCGGTCGGGCCTGACCCGGAGGTTCCGCGGTGCCGTCGCCCCGCCAGAGCTCCGTCTCGGCAATCCACCGGGGCGCCCCGCCCTGGTTCATCCAGAAAAAAACTCCCTCTACGTTCGGGAACCGCAAGGGCATACAATCGAGCGGGGGATGCGGATGCCGTAATGCTCAGAAAGGCACCTGGTGATACCGAACGAAGTTCAAATGAAAAACGCCGGCCAGTGGTTTCGCCTCTTAACCCGATTGATTCACGCCCGGTTGACCGGGCGTCCGCTGTTGCTCTCCCATCTCGTGACGTGCCGATGCCCCTGCCGGTGCGAAACCTGCTTATGGCGCGGGCTCGTGGATGAGGAACTGACCGCCGCCCAGATCGAAGAGGTTTACCTTGATGCGGCGAGGGCGGGGATTCTGCTCAACGCCATCTGGGGGGGGGAACCGCTGATGCGGGAAGACCTTCCCGAGATCCTCCGATCGTCCCGCAAGGCCGGCCTGATTACTGTCCTGATCACCAGCGGGCTGCGATTCAACCGGCAACCTGAGGAGGTAACCTCCTTGCTGGATACGGTGATATTCTCGCTGGACCACCCCTCAAGCCGGCACGACGAGATGCGGGGGATGCCGGGGCTCTTCCGTAACGTCACCGAGGCCATCGATCGGCTCAAGCGGCGCCCGGCAAGCCCGCGCTTCTTCGTCAATTCCGTCATCAGCCGATTGAATCGCGATTCGGTTCTCGATCTTGCCGAGTGGGCAAGGACCTCGTCGGTCCCCATCTACTTCAATCCGATCGAAATCGGAATTCCGGGCGAGCCGACGAACAGTCCCTCGAAGCAGTCGCTGGCCGTGGATGAGAGCACACTGGCGGGCCTGGCGCGCTCCCTGATCTCTCTCAAGGCCCGTGGGTATCCCATCTGTAACAGCTATGGGTATTTGCGGACTTTCATGAACGGCAAACGTCCCTACCGTTGTCATGCCCGAAAAGCCTGCATCGAGCTTCGACCGAACGGCGACGTAATCGACTGCCTGGACCGCTTCCACCCGATTGCGAATGTCACCAACGTGTCCTTGCGAGATCTGCTCGCTCGACCGGACGTTCGCCGCGGGCGCCTGCGCAACGTCGACTGTTGCGTCTGCAACAATGCGGACGTCATAGACACGTCGTACATCTGGTCGCTTCGCCCGGAGAGTGTCTTCTCCCTTCTCCGTTCTTCCTTATCGCCGCCGTAGCACGGCGGGACAGGGGTGACAGCAGGGGACGCCCTCGCCGCTCGCGTCGCCGTTCGTCATTTGCGGGCTTAATCCTGGGGGTCTTGGCGCACCGCCTGGTGGAGAATGGATCGACCCTTGGTGGTCTCGGGCAGCATTTCGCACAGCGTCTGCCAACTGGCGGCCGCCCGATCCACCAGGCCCATGTTCTGCAGGGCCAGTGCGAGGTTGGCGTGAAAGTCGATGTTCTTCGGCTCTTTGGCCAGCGCGGTCTCGAAATGCTCAAGGGCCAGCGTGAACTTCCGCTGGTCGGCAAAGATCAACCCCAGTTCATAGTGGAGTGTGGCCGCGTGCGGGTCGAGCCGGGCCGCATGCTGGAGTGGCTCCAACGCGGCGTCGGTCTCGCCGATCTCCTTCAGCGACAGTCCCAGCTTGATCAGAGCCTTAAGGTAGTTCGGATTGATTGCCAGTGCGTTCCGGAAGCACTTGACGGCCTCGGGGATCTGGTTGCGGTGGCGCAGGAGCAACCCCAGGCGATAGTGAAGATCGGCGTGGTTGGGGCGCTCCTTGACCGCCCGGCGGTGCCGTTCGATCTGGCGCTCAATCAGGTCAGCGGCGGCGGTTTCCGTTCTCACCGGGCCTGGGCCGCCGACACCGTCTGACGACAGGTGCCTGGTCGCCTCGCGCCCCGCCTGCATCTTCAGTTGCAGGCGGGCCATCTCGCTGAACAGCAATGTGCTGTTGGGCTCGGCCCCGATGGCCAGGTCCAGGCTGGCATGGGCGTCTTCAACGTCACCCGATTCGTACTGGGCCACGGCCAGGCCGACATAGGCCGCCAGCAGCCGATCGTTGATTTCCACGGCCTTGTTGAACCACTGGGCCGCCTCGAGGTAGTTGCCGGCCCGTAATTGCGTGGTGCCGATCTTGATCGTCGCCTCGAGGTACCCCGGGTGAATGCGGATGGCCTGCTCGTAGTGCGCAAGTGCCTGTCCGTCGAGCCCGACCTTGGCGTACAGATCCCCCAACCGAAGGTGTATGTCCGCGCTGTCCGACTCGGGCCCGATCGTCTTTTTCAGCTGGTCAATGGCCTCATGATACAGACCCGCCTCCTCATAGGCCTCGGCCAAGTCGTTCCGTGCCTGCCAGTTCTCCGGATCAATGGTCAGCGCGAACTGATACCGCCGGGCCGCCTCGTCGGTCAGACCGACGTGTAGATACAGATTCGCCAACGACAGCGACAGTGAGACGTCACCCGGATCCGAACGGCACAGATGTTCGTAATGGTCGATGGCCTGCTCGTAATCCTCCTGCTGCAGATAGATGGCCGCCAGCCGCTCGTGACTGTTGCGCAAGTGCGGGGCACAGCGAACGGCGACATTGTAGACATCGATCGCCCGCTGTATCTGTCCCACCTTCTCATGGCAGTACGCCAGGGCAAACAGCAGCGGTCCGTCTTTCGGAGCGGCCAGCTGCGCGCTCTGCAACTGCCGGATGCACTCTTCGATGTCGCCGAGTTCGTCCAGCGCGCAGGCCAGCCCCGCTCGCGCCGTCACATCATCCGGGCCCAGGTCCACACAGGTCCGGTAGGTGTCACGGGCGCGGACGAAATCACGATTGGCCAGGCACCTGGCTCCCCAACGCTTCAAGGCGTCGGCATCGTCCGGGTTTCTCTCGATCTCCTGTTTGATCTCAGGCGTAGCGTACTTCTCGTCGTCGGCCAACCGCCGGCGGAAGGCCGCCGCCAACTCGCAAAGCAGTCCACGCCCCAGGATTTCCAGGAGATACGACATCGTCCCTCGGTCAATCGAAACCGCTTTGCTCCGTTATCGTCAGCGCCGCCCGCGCCGCCCGCGCCGCTACGTATCGCTCGTTGATCCCCAGCGCCTTGTCGAACGCCCACCGGGCCCGGTCCGGTTGGCCCCTGTCCCGATACAGATTGCCCAACAACAGATAGACGTCCGGATATTCCGCGCCCTGGGCGATCGCCTGCTCTAACCGCGCCGTTGCGTCCGTCAGACGATTCGTCTGCCCGTACAGCCGACCCAGTTGGATCAACGCCTTGACGAACTTCGGGTCAATGCGGACGGCCCGTTCGGTCAGTTCGATCGCCTCCTTACGACGACCCAAGCGCACCAACACCCGGCTGCAGTGGTAATACAAGTCCGCGTGCTCGGGTTGGCGACGCAGCACCGTGTGCAGCGTTTCGGCCAACAGCGCGAACACTTCCTTCTCCATGTCGCCTGGCGGCAGCGACAGAAACGCGTCGACGAAATCCGGTTCCGTTTCGATGACGCGGCTAAGCTCCCCGATCGCCTCCGCATCCCGTGCGGGCGGTTGGGGCGTCGCAGCACGCACGGCAACCGGCTGGCCCTGCTGCCGCGCAGCTCGTGCCGCCATGCTCAACAGCAGATTGATCCGGGCGTCCCCGGGGCGCAGTTGCTGGGCCCGAGTCAGATGCCGTACCGCCTTTCCCGTCTCCCGGCGGACCCCTTCACACATCGCCAACCCGACCAGCGCGTCCGCGTGATCCGGATCGAGGACGACTGCCCGACGGTAACAGCCATTGGCCTCGTCTACGGCGTCGGCCGCCGCCAAGAGGGTGCCCAGCTGGTAGTGCAGTTCCGCCGCCTCCCGGTGCTGCTCGATGCCTTGCCGGAGCCGTGCGATTGCCTCGCCAGTACGCCCCGTGCTCCATAGCGCCAGGGCGTCTCGCACAAGCGACTCCACGGCGCCCGGGTTCTGCCCCGCCGCTTCGGCTCCCTCGCCGTCGCCACGCACTCCCGCCGGGTCCGCTGCAGCGCAGGCCGGCAGCGACGGCCAGTCGGCATCGCCCGCCTCCGCAGCCGAAAACTCACGCGTTGCCTCCTCGAACCTGCTGGCGTTGACAAGACGAATCCCTTTGCGAAGCCGGGCTTGCGTCTCGAAATACCGTCGGACCGCGGCGACAAGCTCCACCGGGTCCCGGACACGGTGCGAATCGCTGCCGTCTCCAAAGTGGGGTTGCGCGTTATCGGACATCGCTGCCTCCTCAGGCTGGGCCCAGCGCCGGCTTCCCTATCTATCGGAAGACAGCGCTACCGGTTTTACCTATCACGGCGGACGATTACCGGTCTTGAAGCGTGAATGGTTATCGGATGGAAGAATCAGGTGTGGTGCCGACGCGGCAGCGATTACGGTACGACGAACACGTCGTGAACAATGGGGCGCAGGGCGTGGGCGGCCTGCACCGCCTCGGCATAGGTTCGATGTTTGCCGGACCGCACCACATAGAGCTCGGATTGCCCCCGCGCTTCACGCAGGATTCGCACTTCGAACCCCCGCACCTTCAGGTCTTGCGCCAGCTCGCGGGCGAGGGTGACCGTCGTGAATGCCCCGCACTGCACGGCAAAGTATGGACGGCGCCACTGGTACTTACGTCGGGCGGGCGCTGCGTACGGGCTTTGCGGGAACCGGGTGAACACGTCGGCGAAGGCGAACTTCGCGTCGGTGAACCGACCGCTTCGCTGCAGGCTGACCCCGTATTGATAGAGAATCTGATCCGTGGGCGGCTTTGGAGGCAAGTCGCCCTTCGCCTGCCCGTAGAAGTCCGCCGCCCGGGCATACGTCTCGTCGTCAAATGCCAGGTTGCCGAGCTGGGCGCGAATCAGGGCGGTCAACTCAGGCCGGCCGGATCGGGCGAGCGCTTTCTCGAGATCGGTGCTCGCGGCAACACGCCGGCGCGTCTGCACGTTGCACAAGGCGCGCAAGTACAGCGCCTCGGCAATCTCCGGGCTGTTCGGATGCTCGCGGATCACAGGCGATACCAGCTCCGCCGCTCGGGTGAACTCCCGGGCTCGGTAGGCGTCGTGGGCCAATCGGATCTGCCGCACCGCCGTCGGCGGCAGCAGGGCGCAGCCGGCCGGTGCCAAAAGAACAACCGCGATGATCAGGACGGCCCGGCGTCGGGTTCTGGCGAGGCCGCCGCCTTGGCCCCATCCGCCGGATCGCGCCGAACGACATCCCGTCGCGCGTCGCCACTGATTCGTGATCATCACCGGACTCACCTCCGCTCACGCCACACCCGGATGCCGAACGCCAGGATGGACGATCATGCCAATGGACACCGGCCGATGCAACTCCTATCCTCGTGGAACTTGGGTTGAAAGTGCGGTACCGATTCTCCCGCCGGTCGTGCCCCGTGGAATCAACCACTGAGACGGGTCGCCTGCCCGACCGTGCGGGTTGCCGCCAAGACGTGATGTCATGCTGGTTGACGCCCTGATCAACTCGTTAGCCCGGTCGCCCGGAGCGCCGGCGGTTTCCGACGGACGGATGCGGCTCAGCTATCGGGGCCTGGCGGCGGCAGCTCTCGCGATGCGTAGCATCAGCAGCCGCCAGACCCGGTGCGACCGCGTTGGGATCATGCTGCCCGCCGGTGGAGGGTTTGCCGCCGCCCTGTTCGGGACGCTGTGGTGCCCGAAGGTGGCGGTTCCGCTGAACTTCCTTCTCAGCGCGGCGGAACTGCGGAGAATCGTCATCGACGCCCGACTGGACCTGATCATCGGCACTCGCCACTTTGGCGAGTTGCTGGCCCAGTTGCCCGTCCGGTCGTTGGCCCTGGAGGACCTGGGCCTGAAGCGCAGGGCCCTGTTCTCGATGTTGCGCCCCCGCCCCGCTCCGCCCGCTGTGGGCGACGAGCGCGTGGCCGTCCTTTTGTATACTTCCGGGACCGACGGTGATCCGAAGGGCGTCGAGCTAAGTTACGCGAACCTGCGCGCCAATTGCGACGATTGCATCGCCACCGCACGGATGACGCCTCAGCACCGGTTTCTCAACATCCTGCCTCCGTTTCACGTGTTCGGATTGACCGCCGGTGTCCTGCTGCCGGTCGTCCTGGGGGCGTCAGCCCATTGCCTGCCCCGGTTCCAACCCGCCGCCGTCGCCCGGGCCATGGTCGAAGAAACGCCCTCCGTCCTGATGGCGATTCCGAGTATGTATTCCGCCCTGCTGCGGATGAAGTCGGTCGCGCCGGACACATACTCGCGGCTGTACCTCGCCATCAGCGGCGGCGAGCCGCTGGACGACGCGACGGCCCGGGGGTTCCGCCGCCGGTTCGGAATTGAGCTGTTGCAGGGGTACGGCCTGACGGAAACGGCGCCGGTGGTGTCGTTGAACCTGCCCGACGCGAACCGTGCGAGTACCGTCGGCCGACCCATTCGAAACGTCGAGATCCGGATCGTCGACGACACCGGCTGCGACCTGCCGCCCGAATCGGACGGCGAAATCTGGATCAGGGGCCCCGGTGTCATGAGGGGGTATCACAACCGGCCCGACCTTACTGCTGCTGTCATGGCCTCCGGGGGCTGGTTCAAGACCGGCGACATCGGCCGACTCGACGTCCAAGGCTATCTGTCCATTACGGGTCGCAAGAAGGAGATGATGATCGTCGGGGGTGAGAACGTCTTCCCGCGCGAGATCGAGGTCGTCCTGGCGGACCATCCTGAGGTGGCGGAGGCGGCGGTCATCGGAGTGCCCGATCCCAGCCGCGGCGAAGTACCCGTCGCGTTCGTCACGTGCTGTGACGGTGCGACCGCCACCGAAGCCGAACTCCGCAGCTTCGCCCGTCAGCATCTGGCCGGCTACAAGGTTCCCCGCCGCGTTCACGTCGCCGGCGACCTGCCCCGCAGCCCGACGGGCAAGATTCATAAGCGCAGCCTGCGAAACATGTTGTGACGGTTACCCACCTTCGGCGCTCGGGACGCCGGTCCAACGATGCCGTGTGTCTTGCGGCCGCAGCGCGAAGACATCAGGTGCCTTGCTGAGACCGCAGGTCAGTCGCAGGCCGATTTGGCAAACGCAAGACGCCCCCCAGCCCTCCGGGCGGCTTGTCAGGCAGGGCGTCGCCCGGTATGGTCCTGGGATACGGCGCTGGGCGGCTTATGGGATTGGGGGACAGGTATGGCGGATCTTAGCCCGTGGTTGCTGGAGAAGCTGGTATGCCCGCTGAGCAGAGCCCCGGTGGTGCGCGTGGGGGATTGGCTCTACTCGACCGACCCGAAAACCAGACGCCGCTACGCGATCCGGGACGGCATTCCGAACATGCTGAGCGACGAATCGGAGGTGGTTGACCCCGAGGAGTTTCGGCGCATCATGGCGCTGAGCGAATCGCAGGAACAGGAGTCCGACCGGCAGAGCGGCGCCGGGGGCACGTAGCGCCGTGTTCCAGGAATAATCCGACGATGTGGAGCATTCCGCGGAGACTGCGGTCGGGTGCGGCCTGGCGGATTGACCGGTGGCGGGTAGCGCGTGCGTAGGCTACCCGCGGCACATGGGCTTTTATCGAATTCGTCCAATGCGGCACCAGGTTCCGCTTCGAAATCGCGGGGCAGACTTCGCACCCAAGGAGGGGCTTTGCCCTGTGGGGCGGGCTTTTCAGCCGCCGGCCGGCCGGGAGGTTGCGCCTACGCCAGCACAGAACTGAGTTGCAGAGGAAGGGTTTATGGCCAAGAAGACGAAGAAGGGCGGTTACCACACAGCCCGCCGGTTTCCCGAGCGGGGAGGCGCGGACTGGACCGGGCCTCTGGTCGACTACAAGGAGGTTGAGCTGCTTCGCAAGTTCATCTCATCCAGCAGCAAGGTCATGTCGCGCAAGCGGGCGGGCACGTCAGCCCAGGAGCAGAATGACCTCAAGGCGGCGATCAAGCATGCCCGCTTCCTCGCGTTGCTGCCATATGCTGGAGCCTGACGAGGTCAGCCGGCCTCATCTGGTCTTTCTCTTGAATTCCGGAGCCGTTTTTCAGGCGTGGGCGTCGCTGAGGGGTCTGCGCCCAGAATGTTCTTTTTGACGGCGGGCCTGATTAGCGGGCGGCCGTGTGGAGAGAGCGCGTCGGGTCCGTTTCTGCGTCCGTCCCGGACGGGAGGAGACGCTTGGCCAACTCGTAGCGGACGAATTTCTGGTTGGTGCAGTCGGTGTGGGCGCCAGCCCAGCCAAGGGGAAGCCACTTGCGCGACCATCCGATGTTGACGATACGGGGATTCTGCCCACCGGGAGGGTGCAGTCCGGCCAGGCCGACAG
>CP070691.1:29276-31901 GCA_020353195.1 Phycisphaerales bacterium
CGTGGTTCCGTTCGTGGCCAGCGACTTCAACGGTGACGGCCTGGTGAACGTGGACGATTTCGTGGTGTTGGAGGGTTGTCTGTCGGGTCCCGGCGGCGGTCTGGGCACGACCTGTCTGTGCATCGACCTGGACGAGGACGGCGACGTGGACATGGGCGACTTCGCCCTGTTCGCCGAGGAATACGGAAGCTAGAACCGTGCCACGGGCACTGAAACGAGCGCCGGTTGCGATAGATGGCGCTGGGTGCGCCGGCCGGTGGATGTATGAAGGGATCCAAGAGCAGGAGGAAACACAGTGACTCATTTATGTCAGAGTCGTTCAGCAAGGAAGGGGGTCTATCCCTTAGTGCATCCGGTTGCCGCGTTGGCTGTTCTAGTGACGGCAGTCGCGCCACCGGCCGCAACGGCCGCCGGCGCCGCCGTGAACGTGCAGGTCCTTCAAGACACGGGGGATCGGATCGTCATCAGGTACCAGGTAGGCGACTACACGATCAGCCCTGTTGACATTGGCGGGTACAAGTACGCCCAGATATCCCTGGAAAACGAGCCTCTCATCAAGGAACGGGGCAGCCCCGAGCTGCCGCGCGTCTGCCGCAGCATCATCATTCCTGACGATGCGAAAATGGCGGTCGAGGTGGTCCAATCGGATTACCAGGAGATCGAGGCGATTGACGTCGTCCCCTCGAAAGGGTTCCTCCCGCGTACGGTCAACCCCGAGGACGTACCCTATGCGTTCGGCGACGTCTATACCGTGGACGCCTTCTATCCCGCTGACTTGGCCTCTCTGCGCGAAGCGTACATCCTGCGTGATTACCGCGGGACGGTCATCGAGTTGAATCCTTTTCAGTACAACCCGGTGACACAAACGCTTCGGGTCTACACGGATGTCACCCTCGAAGTGCTCAAAACGGGAACCGACACGGTCAATGTGCTCGATCGCAAGAGACCTCCCGCGGAGATGAGCCTTGCGTTCCACCAGATATACAAGCAACACTTCCTGAACTTCGCGCCCCCCCTGAGGTATGCGCCCCTCGACGAAACCGGCGACATGCGGATCATCTGCCACGACGCCTGGCTCCCCAACATCCAGCCGCTGGTAAGCCACAAGAACGCCCGCGGCATCAGCACGACGGCAGTCGGCGTGTCGACGATCGGCAATAACGCAACGGCCATTAAGACCTACATTCAGAACGTCTACAACACCAGCGACCTGGCCTTCGTCCTGCTCGTTGGTGACGGGGCTCAGGTGGATACGCCCGTCGCGTCCGGCGGATCATCAGACCCTAGCTACTCCAAGCTCGCCGGCTCAGACGACTACCCTGACATCCTAGTTGGGCGCTTCTCCGCAGAGACACCAGCCCACGTGGACACGCAGGTGCTGCGGACCATCGAATACGAGCAACTGCCCGCCCCCACACAAGACTGGTTCAAACGCGGCACCGGCATCGCCTCGAACCAGGGGCCGGGCGATGACGGCGAGTATGACAATCAGCACATGGACAACATCCGGGCCGACCTCCTCGCCTACGGGTACACCCTGGTAGATCAAATCTACGATCCCACAGCCACCGCCGCCCAGGTAACCAGCGCCCTGAACAACGGACGGGGCATCGTCAACTACTGCGGGCACGGAAGCATAACCTCGTGGAGTAGCTCCGGATTCTCGAACACGCACGTCAACGCCTTGGTCAACGACAACATGCTGCCGTTCATCTTCAGCGTGGCCTGCGTGAACGGGAGGTTCGACGGCTATACCTGCTTCGGCGAGGCGTGGCTGCGAGCCACAAACGGAACCGAACCCACCGGCGCAATTGGAGCCTACATGTCCTCCATCAACCAGACGTGGAATCCGCCCATGTGCGCCCAGGACGAGTCGGTGGACTTGCTGGTGGCCGAAACCTACGTGTCCTTCGGCACACTGTGCTTCGCCGGGTCCTGCCAGATGATTGACGAATACGGCGCCGGCGGCGTGGACATGTTCAATACGTGGATCGTCTTCGGCGATCCGTCATTGCGCATCATCGTAACCTGCAGCAGGCGCGGGACCATTTTCCTCCACAAAGACAAGTACAAATGTGAGGGTACCGCCACCATCCAGGTGTCCGACTGTGATCTGAACCTCGATCCGGGCGTCGTTGACACTGTCACCGTAACCGCGGAATCTGACTCCGAGCCCGCCGGAGAAACTCTGCTGCTGAGCGAGACCGGACAGGACACGGCCGAATTCGAAGGCGCGATCACGCTGAGCGAGATCAACAGCTCCGGCGTGCTGCTGGTGGCCGAGGGTGACACCGTGACCGCCACCTACATCGACCTTGACGACGGCCAGGGGGGCTCGAACGTCACCGTCACCGACACCGCCGTCGTCGACTGCACGCCGCCGGTCCTCTCCAACGTCCAGGTCCTGGACGTGCAGCCACGCAGCGCCACGATCTCGATCGACGGCGACGAGCCGATCCTCGGCTCGGTGTTCTACGGCGACTCCTGCAGCTCGCTGCCCGGCAAGGGCACCTCCATAGGCTACGCCACCACCGCCGTTGTCCAGCTGTCCGGGCTCCAGGACAACAGCACCTATTACTTCGCCGTCCACGGCGAAGACGAGGCCGGCAACTACTCCTGGGACGA
>CP070691.1:32001-35883 GCA_020353195.1 Phycisphaerales bacterium
CACGAAATCGCCGGTTTCGTCGTACGTGCCGGCGCCGTAGATCACGACGTCGTAGCTCGTTCCGGACGCCAGGTCCAGCGTGGTTCCGCTGGCAAACTCCTCACCGAACACGACGTAGACGCGTCCGGCCTGTGTCGCGGCGCCGTCGGCGAGGTGCACCCCGAGAACGATATCGCCATAGCCGTCGCCGTCGAGGTTTCCGATGGCGGCCGCGTGGCTGTCTCCGCCACCGAGCGAGAGCGATGCACCCATATCGCCGTATGCCACCGGGCCCACGAAGCGCACGTCCCAGTCGGCCGTGTTGCCGAGATCCCTGGTGGGTGACGCGAAGAATGTCTCGCCGCCGTACATGAGATAGGCTAGACCTGCGTCGGTGCGCCCGCCGTAATCCGCAGTGGACGCGCAGATCAGCAGGTCGTCGATGCTGTCGCCGTTAACATCACCGGTTGTGATCGACGAGCCGAGATTGTCGTCGAGTTGTGCCGCGCTGATGACCTGATCGGCGCTGGTGGATGAGAGATCCACGACGCCCCGCCGGTGCGCATCGGGTCCGCCGCGAACGACATACACACGGCTCGTCACACCGCCGGAGGATTCGGATGCGCCGACGAGCACCTCGTCGTATCCGTCGCCGTCGAGGTCGCCGGCAGCCAGCGGTCGCCCCCAGTCCTGACCGGCCACGGCACCGAGGTAGATCGTGCCTGCGTCGGTCGAGGCGCGTTGGGGCGTGGTCGCGCCGCCCGAGCAGGTCGTGTCTGTGCAGTCGAACAACCCCTGGAACGCGCCGCCGGCGCCCACACAGTCGGCCTCGGTCAGGTCCCGGCAGGATTCGTAGAAGCAGCACGCTCCGGTGGGCTCAGGGGTCCCACAGTAGGTGTTCGCCTTGTCGACGCAGAAGCTGTCCCATGCAACGTCACAACACCACGGATCGATGGCGCATACGGTCTCGCAGCATTCCACATCCTCGCATCCGGGCGTGCCGTTTGGCTCGTAGCAGCTACCGGCGCCCGGCCCGCAGGCCGGATGGCGGTCCCCTGTCAGGTTCATCGCGTCGCCAGATTCGAGTGTGACATCGGTCGTCGTGTCGATCGGGGCTGCCATACCGGTCACCAGCACACGTGCCACCGCGTTGGTCGCTGGGACCGGCACGGGCGTTGTTGCATCCGCACCGACCTCGGCACCGAGGCAAACCAGAAGCGCACACACCAGACGCGTTCGATTGCTCATCACGCTTCTCACCACAAAGGCAGCCCGGCAGAGTTGGCCACCATTCCTGAGGATTACTGGCGGGGCGTTCCCCATTCACCGAATCCCCTGAGTGTCATTCTACCCAAACGGGGCGCCGGCACCAAATCGGCTGGTGGAATCCACTCCACGGCCTCGCCTGCGACCGCCCGACCGCGGATCACGCCCGCAAGCCCGAAAACGCGAATCCGCACAGTACCCACTCTACGATCCGATTGCGTCAGCGGCTGGCTGCCCGGTAGGATAAGGGACGAGCCAGGTCCAGGAGAGCAGAGAGACGTTTTGCGGCGTCCTGTCTTCTTCATAAGTCTTTAGCCGTCTCCAAAGTCCGTATCGCGTTGACTTGCTACCGGAGATCATTCAACCAGCGCGTGAAACTGCCAGAGGTTTGCCTGGTATGCTACTGGTGGAGGCTGCAATGAACGAGGTTACCGAGTCGGCCTCGTATGATCGCCCCAAGCTCCTGCCGAGGCTGGGCGTGCTTGGAGTCATGAACCTGCTGGCGACATTGATCGTGCGCACACCTTTCGCCTTCTTCGGCATTGCCCTGCTCTCAAGTGGCTATCTTGCCGTAATCATTCTCCGTACGCGGGACTTTAGGTCGATGACCCCGTCAGCGTTCCAGTCCCCGTAGGCGAAGGCCGTCGCCGGGGCTCCAGCCCAGAACAGAAGCGCCGGCACCACCGCATGCGTCATCACACTGGAGACCTTCATGTCTATGTCCTCCCCGTAGAAATGACCAGCAGGCGTGCCCCTGGTCGCGTGCACGACCCAGAAATGACAAAAGAAAGCACGCCCGAAAGCGTCTCTCTGCTCTCCCGAATTGGGTGTCGCCCCCACTGCGATTACCCGTATCTCCACTTCATCACCACCAGCGCTCCGAAAGCCAACAGCGCTATCGTGCGGGCTCACGGAACTTCGGCGACACGGAATCCGAAGGTGTTGTTCGCGCTCGTCGGCCAATCGCAGTCGCGATGTGCCGCGTGCAGGTAGTAGTCGAGGCCGTTGAACGCCCCGCCACTCTTGCCGCGACACAAACCAAAAAGTACCGCCTCATTCCATTCCCACACGTTGCCGCCCTGGTCGAATGTGCCGTAGGGGCTGTCCGAGTTCTCGTGGGCGCCGAACTCCGTTCGCCAATACGGGCTGCCGATGGTCCAGTCGCTGGAACCACCGTAGAAGGTCGCATTGTTGCCCGGGTCGGGGTCTATAAGGTCATTACTCGGCACGCTGTCGCTGCTCGTCGCGTAGTCATAGTAGTTGCCCGTCACGCCGTCATTCATGTGGTACGCCGCCTTGTACCACTCGTCCTCACTGGGAATCACCCACGTAGCGTCGGGCTCGCGCGCAATCGCCAACAGCTCGGCGTCGCTCGTGGCCCCGTCGAGGGAGTACGAGCCGTCCTCGGTAGTTGTCAGATCCTGCATGCCTGTCGGCTGGCCGTTGTGCAGCCAGTTGCAAAACCGGGCGGCGTCGCCCCACGAGATGTAATTCACCGGACGGCCGGCCCAGTCCGTGGCCACGCTGTAGCTGTAACTGCCCGACGAGCCCGTCTGTTCGATCTTACAGCCGAAGCTGTCGGACCACATGAGGCTGTCGTACAGCCCATACGTGTCCGTCGTCGCAACGGCGTTCAGGAACTCGGTGTATTGCCCCGCTGTCACCTCGTACTTGCCGATGTTGTACATGTAGGCCACGGCGCCGCAGATACGGTCAGGCCCACTGCCGCCGGCGCCTGCGCCCGATAGCTCCCCAGTGTTGCCCGGGTTGCCGACGGGGACTGTGTCGATCACCACGGGCGGCAGCGGACCGGTGAATCCCTGCTGAAACAGGGCGTAATCCTCCAGGTCCGTGGCGCAATCCCGGTCGATGTCCCCCAAGGGGCGTCCCTCAGCGTCAACCGCCGTGCCAGCGGGCGTGTTGTTGCACACGTCCATGGCGTCATCCACGCCGTCGCCATCTACGTCCCCCGCCCACACCGGCTCCGTGGCCCCCAGCACGATCAGCCCGACCGCCAAGGCTAATATCACTATTACTCTTCGCGCGCGCATCTTGGGTCCTCCTTTGAAAACAGCCACTTGTCTAGGAAACTCATGACGTGCACGTGCTATCTCGCCCGCTCCGTCCTCCGATCACCGCGCGTCCAGAAAATGAACGTCCATCGTATCAAAACGGGCCTCTTCATCTCAACGGAGAACTGATCGCACCGATGCCAGCTTGGGGCATTCCGTGCTATTGGTGAAGTCGTGCTGCATGCAGGTCTACGGGTTTACCCTAACGCCACGTCAACCACGTAAGGGAATCGTTGCTGCATGCGCAGCCTTCGGGTTTTCCCTAACTCTCCCTCTGGCGACTCGGCGTAGCGCCGCCGGGGGGCGTTAAGCAGGATCGGGCTGCGTTCCGTCGATTCGAGACCCCGTATCTCCCGGATTCCTCGGTGTGACGCGGTGCGATGGGAAGGAGCGTAGCTGGCCATTGCCCCCAGCGGGCTACTAGTCCTGACCCGGCGCCTCATATCCGTTCACGCTGCAAACCACGAGGTCCACCCGGCTTCGGCGAGAACCCGGTCGCGGGCGCGGGTACGTCGCTCGTTCTCCAGTCGGCGGGCGTGTCGAGTTTGTCGTATCCGTAGCACCC
>CP070691.1:35983-39019 GCA_020353195.1 Phycisphaerales bacterium
AGTGATGGGGTGTCCACGAAACCGGGTCAACTCCAACTTTGACGTAGTGCCACCAGTAGAGGAGGTATTGAAAGCGCTACTGGGCCGCAATGACCATTGGGTATTCAGCCGACCTAATGGCAGACGGCTCGGCTACCGGACTGCGTTGGAAGGCTTCAAGTCGGCTCAAGAGGCAGCCGGAGTCGAGGGCTACCGGCTCCACGATTACCGCAGGACTGTAGCCAGGCGTCTAGAGCAAAGCGGCGTGCCACGGACGACGGCCATGAGGATAACCGGCCATAGGACAGAGCACATCTTCCGTCAGTACGCAGTGGTGGACGATCAGGTTGACATTAGGGCCGCTTTAGTCACATTAGCAGGCACATCAACCTCAAGGCCGGTAGCTCAATTTGGCAGAGCAACGGACTCTTAATCCGTAGGTTGTGGGTTCGAGTCCCACCCGGCCTATAGGTGGACGTTCACGGCCCGATCATTCGGGCCGTGTTGGCCTACGGTTGAGGGTGAGTATTACGTCCTGAGCCTAGCGCCGCCAAGCGGACCACGAGTCGTAAGCGGCGTGATTGGTCAGGTTCACCGCTTCCCCGCTCTGCACGTCGACCGCGAATACGTCTATCTCGTCCCCTGTGCCCAGCATAGAGGCAAGGAAGCGTGCCCCGTCCGGCGACCAGGCTGGAATAGCACCGCACGCTACGAGCTGTTCCAGGCCTGTGCCGTCGGGGTTCATCATCCATATGCCGTCACACGTCCCGTCGAAGTGCTGGAACAGGATCTTGGCTCCGTCCGGCGACCAATCGGGCCGGAAGTCCCGGCGACTGCGGTTCGTCAGTCGTGTCTGGCCGGTGCCATCGGCGTTCATAACGTAGATCTCCGGGTCTCCGTCGCGCGTGCTCATGAACACGATCCGCGAGCCGTCGGGCGACCACGCCGGATCCTGATCGTTCTCGGGATTGTTCGTGATGTTCACGCGCCCTGTTCCGTCCGGGTTGATCAGGAAGACATCGGCCGCGCCGCCCACTCCTGCGGCTGCGAAAGCGATGCGCTGCCCGTCCGGTGACCAGGCGGGGAACAAGTTGAAGTCCCAGAGGGGAGTGTCCGTGATCCGGGTCTCTCCGCTGCCGTCGGCGTTCGCTACAACGATCTCCCAGTGGTTCGATTCTGAACCTCCGTACTCGCGCGCGAACGCGACCTGTGTTCCATCGGGCGACCATGCAGGATCAAACTCCTCGGCGGGATCGACTGTCAGTTGGATTACGTCGCTACCGTCCGCGTTCGTAACGAAGATGTCCCACTCCTCGCTCGCACGGTCCGAAGAGAAGGCGATGGGACCGGCGACCGCGGCACGCGCGTTGAAGGTCAGGGGGTCCAAGCTCGCTGCCGTCACCTCGGCGGTGTTGGCACCGGGCTGAGGCCCGAGCGTCCAGACCGCGGACACCTCACCCAAGACATTGGTCGAGGGCGATAACGGTGAGATCGAGCCGCCGCCGGCGAGGCTGTTCCAGGTCACCGATATCGCGGAGACGCCATTGCCCGCACGATCGGATGCGCGCACGACGAGCGGGTTCACCAGCGTGCTTCCAGGGAATCGGAGTTGGCCGTCTCCTGATACACGTTGCAGGCTGACCAACTCACCGGGGCGGGCCGTGGCCGAGAACGCGACCGACGAGCTGGTGACCGTTGCGCACGTCGCCCTAACCTCGACGCGGCCGGCCACGCTGCCCAGAGTGACGGTCGTGCTGGCGCGGCCGCTTGCGTCGGTCCGGCTCGTCGCTGCCGATAGCGATCCTTCCCCAGCCGTGATCTCGAACCTCACCTCGACATCGACGATGACATCGCCGCTCGCCCTGGCCACGCTGACGATCAGAGGCTCGGCGAGGGTGGCGCCGATGGTATCCGCCTGGCCATCGCCAGAGACGCGGGCGAAAAGTACCCGCTCGGTCGAAGGCCCGGTCGAATCTCCCCCACCACACCCCAGCGCCGCCATCAGCATGGCACAGGCCACAGCAACTGCTTCTGTCCGGGACATATTCTGCCTTCCTACTTGAGCTTCACCGTGAGCGCGAATTCCATGTGGTAATATTCCGTCTCCACATCCTTCTTGGCCGGATCCGGCACGCAGACGGCGACGTTGTTGGGCCAAGGCTGCGATGTGACCTCCCAGGTCTCAGCATCAACCCGCGTAACCAGCACATCGTTGACTGTGAAATCTGCCGTGCTTTGCGCGGCGTCGAATCTGAGCCCCATCGCGCAACCGTTAAACCCGAATGATGCCTTTCGGAGCTCGGTATCGTCGACGTCTATGAACTCAACATGATCGATGTTCATGAAGTACATCTCCCGAAACCAGCGTGCTTTGGTGTCTGGGCTGCCTGCAACAGCCTGGTTCGGGAACTGCACGTGCATGGATCTCCGACCCTCCGGGCAAGCCTCTTTTTCCTTTCTCGTCTTGATTATCCCGAGCCGCAATATGGCGTCCTCGAGGTTTATTCTCGCGTCGATTTCGCAATCGCCCCAATATCCTCCCGGTCCACCCTCGTACATCCCGCCCTCACGGCCGTCGCTGTGAATGTATCCCACCGATTGGAGGTCAACCGCGACGTCGTGGATGGTGACGATGGTTGGTGGGTCGGGGTCGGGCTGGGGCTTGCCTTTGCCGGGGGGTTTGGCGAAGGCCGGTGCCAGCTCGTCGGGCGTTCCCCCTGTCGGAGCCTCCGCACAGGCGATGCCCAGGAAGCAGATCGCCGCGACGAGCGCTATCGAGTAGTGGGAATGGAATTTCATCGTTCCCTCCCGTGGCTGCGGTTACATGCGTAGGCAACCCTAGGGTTTCCAGGTTGGGGCAGCATCTTGTGCGAGATCAGCCGTGAGTTGCGTGACCTCTGTACCATCTGCTTTCATGATGTAGATGTCCCATTCGCCGGTGCGACTGCTACGGAATGCGATGTACTCGCCGTCGGGCGACCAGGTCGGATTATCATCCGGCCCTGGGCTGTGCGTGAGACGCGTCTGGCCTGTGCCGTCGGCGTTGATTACGTAGAT
>CP070691.1:39119-43830 GCA_020353195.1 Phycisphaerales bacterium
GCCCGTCGTCTCGACGTTGCACACCGTGCTGGCCGAACCGAACGATAACCAGCGTGATGTACTCAGACGTGTCTGCGACTGCAGCGCCACGCTGGTCGTGATGGCCGAACGAGCCCGCGCGATTCTCAACGACTGCTACGAAGTCCCACAAGAGCGGATTCGCTTCATCCATCACGGCGTTCCGGACCTGCCCTTCGGGAACACGGAGACGTTGAAGGAGCGCTTCGGCACGACCGGCAAGCCAGCCATCCTGACCTTCGGTCTGCTGAGCCCCAGCAAGGGCATCGAGATCATGCTTGACGCCCTGGCGCAGATTGTGCCGGACCATCCGGACGTCGTGTTTACCGTCCTCGGCGCGACGCACCCGCACGTCAAGCGCGATTCAGGGGAGTCGTATCGTTTGTCGCTCGAAAGCCGTGTCCTCGAGCGGGGCATTCAGAAAAACGTCATCTTCCACAATCGCTACGTCGCCGAGGAGGATCTCTGCGAGTACCTGGCGGCGGCTGATATCTACGTTACGCCGTACCACAATAAGGAACAGATTGTGTCCGGAACGCTAGCGTATGCCGTCGCCGGCGGAACCGCCGTCGTTTCGTCACCCTACTGGTACGCCCAGGAAATGCTCGGCGATGGCCGCGGGCGGCTGGTGGAATTCGGCGACGTCGACGGGTTTGCCGACGCCCTCCGCGCCCTGCTCGACAACGCCGACGAGCGCGAGCGGATGCAAGCGGCCGCGTACGAATTGGGCCGGTCGATGATCTGGCCGCGCGTCGCCTTGCAGTACCACGAGACTTTGACGGAGGCCCGCGCGGACGCCGCGGAACGAGCAAGGGTCCGGGCGCGCGAGGAGAAACACCAGTTTCGCATGCGGCTCTCGTTGCCGGAAGTGCGGCTCAGCATTTTGCTCACGATGACCGACGACGTGGGCATTCTGCAGCACTGCGTGTATGCGACGCCGGACCGGCGCCACGGTTACACCACCGATGACAATGCCAGAGCGGTTATCGTCGCCTCGATGGCCTGGGCGCACTTCCAGGACGAACGCGTCCTGGCACCGCTACAAACCTACCTTGCGTTTCTGAACCACGCGCGACCGGGCGGTGGTGGGCGCTTCCGTAACTTCATGAGCTACGATCACTGCTGGCTGGAGACGGATTGGAGCGATGACTGTCAGGGTCGCGCACAATGGGCGCTGGGCTACCTGATCGCCCATGCGCCCCACAAGTCCATGCGTCTGCTGGCCGAAGATCTGTTTCGCTTGTCGCTCGGAAACTTTGAGAGCATAGCAAGTCCGCGTGCCTGGGCGTTCGCCATTCTGGGCCTGTATTACTATCTACGCGAGGTGCCGGACGATCGGGCTGCTCACGCCGCGCTGAAGACGCTCGCCAAGCGCCTGAAAACCGCCTTCCAGGAGTCTGAGACCGCCGACTGGCCGTGGTGTGAAGACGTGGTCACGTATGACAACGCCCGCGTTCCCCAGGCACTGATCCTGGCGGGACTGGCGCTCGACGATGAAAGCCTGACGCAAAGGGGGCTGCGTGTGCTGACCTGGCTGCTCAAAGTTCAGACGGCCGATGAAGGGCATCTCTCCGTGATCGGCACCGACGGCTGGCTCCGTCGTGGGGGGGGCCGCGCCCGCTATGACCAGCAACCGCTCGAGGCGGCAGCCCTGATCGAGGCCTGCAAGGCCGCCCACCGAGCCACTGTCGAAGAAGAGTGGTTGATCGAAATGCGCCGCTGCTTCGCCTGGTATCTGGGGCAGAACGACGCCGGCGTCTCGCTCATCGAGTTCAAGTCCCACGGCTGCCACGACGGTCTGACGCGCGGCGGGGTCAACCAGAACTTCGGTGCCGAATCTTGCGTATCATGGCTGCTATCGTTATTGACGATGCACGAGATGCAGCCCGGTGAGGCGCCGGATCGCTCCTGGGAGTCCGCCGTCGCCAATGGTGAATTGGGACCGCTACTTGGCGTGCAAGAATAGCCCCATGCCGAGTCAATGTCAGTTGAGAGTCGTACGAAGGCCGGAGCGGTTCGTCGCCGACAAGCGGCGCGTGATCACGCGACTTTTCCTTCCCGCGAAAGAGGAGCATCTCAAATCGGTGCTGGATCGTGTTCTCGGGCTCTCCGACGCCGACGTCAGCCACCTGTTGTCCGAAGTGGTCGCAGATTTCTCGACTCGCCACCGGGACATCATGGGGGCGTTCGAGGCTCACTACGACATGGTCCGCGAGCACCTCGACGACCGGCCCGTTTCCCGCGAACGGCGTCGGTTGATCGGTGCGTATTTCACCAAAGAGTACTCCGTCGAGGCCGCCGCTCTGTTTAACCCCTCGATTGTGCCGCATCCCGACCAGAGCGGTCTGCCGCCGGGCGCCTGCCGGATAATCGTCAGCCTCCGCGTCACCGGCGAAGGACACGTTTCATCCATCGGATTCCGGTCCGGGATGATTGATGCGGCCGGGGAGATCACGATCGATCCCGCCAGCCGCTACGTCACCACACCTGAAATAATCAGCACGCTGGTCTACGACAAGCACACCTTCGACCTCAAGCTTTCCGAGATGGGCGTCCACAACGACATCTCGGAGATCGTCCTTGAAAACGTGCCGCCAAAATTCACGGCCGATGACCTCAAGCAGGCCATCGAAAACCTGCGGCGACGTAGCATCGCCCCGGCGATCATTCGCGAAACCGTCGACGCGATCGGGTGGCTCGCCCGCAGTAATTACGTTGCCGTATTTCCGCCGGACTGCGCCGTGTCCGAGATGGTCATCTTCCCCGTCAGCGAAAACGAGAGTCGCGGAATCGAAGACGCCCGCTTCGTCCGCTTCGTCGATGACGATGAGGCGGTCATGTACTACGCGACCTACACCGCTTTCAACGGTTTCGAGGTCCTGCCGCAGATGATCGCGACGCCCGATTTCCGCTCGTTCAGGATCTCGACGCTCAACGGCGAGTGCGCGGCGAACAAGGGTATGGCCCTCTTCCCACGCAAGCTTGACGGCCTGTACACCTCGATCTCGCGCCTCGATGGCGAGAACCTCTATCTGCTGCAGTCCGACAATATTCAGTTCTGGAACACGGCGAAGAAGATCCGTGGACCACAGTATCCCTGGGAGCTCTTCCAGATTGGCAATTGCGGCTCCCCAATCGAAACCGACCAGGGCTGGCTCCTGCTCAACCACGGCGTCGGGCCGATGCGCCGCTACACCGTCGGTGTTGACCTGTTGGACAAGAAAGATCCGTCGCTGGTGATAGCCCGGCTGGACGAGCCGATTCTGATTCCCGAAGAACATGAGCGTGACGGATACGTGCCCAACGTCGCCTACTCCTGCGGCGCGATGGTCCACAACGACCAGTTGATCATCCCGTACGCCATGTCCGATTCAGTCGCTGGAATCGCGACGCTCTCCTTGCCGGAACTCATGGCGCAACTCTCACGAAGCCGCATTCGTACGTAGGCACAAAATACGTTTGTCTTCGTCAGAATGGAGCTGTTCCCGAACCATTCTGTTAACCCGCCGCATATGTAACCAATGGCGGGCCATGTCGGCCCGTGCCCGCCAGACAGCCCGCCGGTGGCGAAGCAAAGGTCGTTGTGCGCATCGTCCGCACTCAGAGATGCCGATGGCCACGCGCCGCGACCTGTTCGATCCGACCGATCCGGCCGGCCTCCAACCTGAGCAGCGGCAGCGCGAAGTCGCCGCGAGTGAGCGGTTGCCGGTGTACCCGCATCCTACTATGGACGGCAAGCCAACGCGGTGGAATGATTGGGTGCTATGGGGGATCGCATCGCCCGGCATCTCGCTCTGCGGACGATGGTCGACTTCGCGTCTCAGATGCTGGACGCAGTTGCGTACGCCCACCCGAAGCGCGTTATGCACTGCGACCTCAAGCCCGAGAACTGCATCCTGTTCCGCGAGAACCGCCTGCGGCTGGCAGACTTCGGTATCGCGAAAGTGGCGCTGAGGACGATACCCGCCTCCGGGTCCGGTACCATCGGATCGGTCCCGATCAGGCCATGGGCAAGCCGTCGCTGCAGTCGGACGTGTTCTCGCTGGGCTTGGTTCTCTACCGCATGTTCTCGGGTTGCCTTCCGCAATGGCCGTATCGCTGGCCGCTTGCCGGGAATGACCGGATTCAGCGTAGCCTGCACCCCGAGCTGGTGAATCTCCTGCACCACGCGCTGGAGGTCGACAGCAGCAAGCGATTCTCAGATGCGGTGGCCATGCGTCGCGCGTTCCACCGGGTTCAACGGCGTGCTGTTCGTCGGGCGGTTTCGCGGAAGGCAAAGAAGCCCAATTACGATGTGAGCCGGAAGACCGTTCGCTGGCGCGAGTTTTCCCGGCGGTTTCGCACATCGCTCGATGCACGTGAAGCGTGTTCTCGTTGCCGCGGGCCAATGGTGGAGGCGATGCAGCCCTGTCCGTGGTGTGGTGTCAAACGACGTGCCCGCAAAGAGGCGACGCGGTTCCCTCGGCATGATGGTCGGCGTGCCTTAGGTGGCCTCCGGTCCGCTCGCACACTCGCTCTCACTCGACAAGGTCGTGGCCAAGATGATTCTGCGGCGGCACGACCTGCCGACACCCGACTTCGTTGTGCTGGGCGCACCGGATGCGCCAATGTCGAGTGAGCTTCGTTATCCGCTGATCGTAAGTGCGGCTGGAGGTCATTTGGGCAAATGTCCGGCATTTTTTGGCGCGGGCCA
>CP070691.1:43930-57851 GCA_020353195.1 Phycisphaerales bacterium
ACACCGCAACTTGTGGGCTATCACACTTTAGCGGGGGGCTGCAACACCGTCAAGAACGAAGTCCGACACCTCCTCAGAAAAACCCGCCAAACCGCAGAAGTCGCTCTAGACAGCATCGAGAAATTGAGCGACGCGAGGGCGGCTACGTTATCTCCGCTCTGAGGTCGAGAGGAGCGGTTCCGCAGCCACTCGCTGACGGCGTCACTGACTCAGGGGGGAGGCGACACCGTAACCGCAAACGCCGTCAGTCCTTGTGGCCAGCCGTCAAGGGACTGTCAGTCCGTTGACGAAAGTCCGGAGCGACGGGAGCCGCTCTAACGGTTTCGGAGGTGTCAGAGGAGGGGGGCGGTCCGCCGCGTGACGTACGGGCCACCACAGACGTTAGGAGAGGTGTATCAGGTCGGCGTCATTGCGTTCAACAGGAACGCCCGTAGACGTTCTGGCGGCGTCCTGTGGCGTCTCAGTCTGTGTCGGATGAGGAACGGTCCGCCGTCGGCTCGCCACATTCCGGGCAGATGCCGCTGACGTTGCCGGTGAGGTTGTAGCCGCACTTTGCACACAGCCCTTTCCGACGACGACGATAGCGACGGAGCGGTCTACGGATGAACGCGATGGCGGGGTAGATGGAGAACAAGACTGTTAGAAACCAGACGTTGCCAACAGGACTGCCGAAGAAGACGTGGTGTAGAGATCGGAGTTCGGGATGGCCGCGCCGGTCGCTCGTACTGTATTTGCTCAATAACCTGACGCGCGCCGGAATGGGCCAGTCTTGCGGAGAGTCGATGATCCAAGTTTCTTTGGGTGACACCGCGGATACGGTGTACGCAAGGTAGTTCACGTACAAACCGCCCCTGTTGGTCGCGAGGTAAAGGCTCCTGTTCTCTCCGGACCACTCCACCTTCTTGAGGGGCTTGTCGCCTCCGGAATGGCCCCACCAAAGCAATACGGTCGCAACTGCCAGCGTGGTGAGAATGACGATGAGTGCCTTGCGAATCATACCACTTCCCCGCACTCGGGGCACACACCTGAGATGTTCCCCGTCAGATTGTACCCGCACCGCTGGCAATGGCCGCGTGGCGGTCGGCGGTCGCGGTACCAGAAGATGGCGGTGGGGATGGCGGTCAAAAGGAGCATCAGCCAGCAGGGAATCTCGAGGTATCCAGAACTGCCGAAGCGGCCATTCGATCCAAGAAGGCTCGGCCAGCAAAACCCTAAGCCACTGCTTAAGGTCTCACGGGGCAACACGATGTAGTTCCACCCTTTTCTAGCGTGGCCCCTCGCCACTATGACCTCAGTCACTTCCTCAGCCGACCAAGTAGTAAAGAAGCACCCGGCTCCGAAGAGAACGATACGGGATTCGGCGATGAACACCAGGGTCCGTGTCGTGGAGACTCCCCACGCAACCACGATGAGCACGCACCCCACCAACCCCACCCACTTCAGCACCCGCCTTGTCCGGGAGCGTCGCTTCATGTCGGCTCACCACATTCGGGACAGATGCCAGTCACGTTGCCTGTGAGGTTATACCCGCACGCTTGGCAATGGCCGCGTGGCGGGCGGCGGTCGCGGTGCCAAAGCCAGCCTGTGGGTGCCGCAAGAAGTAGGAACACGATCCACATGGGGACAACGACATACCTGTAGGGCAAGTTCGCCCCCGTGCTCGGCCACGCCCCCCGCGAAAAGTCGCCGCCGTCTTCCGGTTCGATCTGCCAGCCCGTGGGGTTGGTCGAGAAAATGGACAGGCCGCGTGTATGAGGTGCCCTCCACCCCACGCAGAAAGCTCCTGCTTGAACGGAGAGAACGGAGAGAACGGAGGTGCCACTAGGAGCCCACCAAAACACACGCCACCGAACGGTAGCAAGGAACCCCATAGCAACCGCAATACACCCCACCAAGCCCACCCACTTCAGAACCCGCCTTGTCCGGGAGCGTCGTCGCATGCGGGCATTATACCCTGACTACTGTCTGCTGTACTGCAACGGGGGAGCAGTGGGTCGGCAAGGTGGGACATCGCAGGGACTTACGGAAGGCGAGCATCGGTCTGCTGAACCGATGCGGGCCCGCAAACGCCCGCCTCCGGTCTCGCGGGGTTCAATGGTCGGGGCGACGGTGCCGCGACGTCCGACAGAGGGAACGACAACAACCGATACTCCACGAAGTCAACGAAAGAACCGAAAAACTGACCACGTCACTGACTCCGCAGAATTGCGTCAGTCTAACCGGTTAATGCGTCGAGACTTGTGAGAGGTCCGCAAGGGATTGCTGGTCACCGGACGGCGGCACGAAACGAGAGCCGCCGATGAGTCTGACTCTCACCGACGGCTCTCTGTCCTCTGTCTGTCAACCGATGGAGGCGTCAACTGACGACTCAAGAAGTCTCGGCTCCCTCGCGGGAACGGATCGAGCGGCATCGACCCGACCCGCCCGCGAGGTCGGTCTCCTTAGTGCGGTTGAACGCCGTGCTATCCCGCACCAAGACAATCGAGAGGGAGTGTGATCCGCGTCTCGGCTGACTCTATGCGTTTGCACCCTCTACCTCACCGCTCTCACTTGGTCGGTTCCAAACCGAGTTTGATCTCAAGACGCCTCACCTCGCCCTCTGCGGTCCCGAGGAGGTTGCTGGAACTCAAGCACTGGAACCTGAGCCGTTGCAGACGCTCAAGACCGCCAGCGTGAAGTTCGTTCGCTTCGGCGAGCTTCTCCAGCCGATCCCGCTCCTTGACGAGTTCCTCGTGGCTCGCTCTCGACTCTGCCAATTTCGCCCTCGCCTTTGGCAGTCGCTCATGGAGTATGTCAACCAACTGTGCGAGT
Source organism: Phycisphaerales bacterium (assembly GCA_020353195.1). Taxonomy (GTDB): domain Bacteria; phylum Planctomycetota; class Phycisphaerae; order UBA1845; family UBA1845; genus JAFGJQ01. The sequence continues at coordinate 46,742 of CP070691.1, forward strand.
TGGTCGTTCGACACCTGCGTGATTTCGCAGAGGTAGGCTAGCTCCTGCGGGTCCACCTCCTCGCCCGCCTGTTCTCTGTGCAGCAGACCGAGCAAGGCGGCGTGTCCGCCCTTGCATCCTTGCTCCCGGAGCCGAAGCATCTCCGCCGCCTTTGGGCTCCTCTCCTCAAGCGGAATCACGGTCGGCTCAATCGCTTTGTACCCTTGTGGTTTTCCCTGTGCAGTCAAGGCCATAGTTTCACTCCTGAACTAGAGACAATCACCGGCCCGGATACGCCAACCGGACCATCTCACTCAACAACTCCTGCCGCTCCTTCTCCTCCTTGTGGACGGACTCAAGGCTCGCCGCAATCCGCCGGAACGGGCCTTGCCGATGGACTACCGGCGACGGAGTCAAGGACACCGCGACGATACACTCGCCAAACGAGACGCCGGAGCCGGAGACGAAGTTCTCGTCCAACTCGATAGAGACTTGCCCGACTTGCCTCACGAGGTCGATGCTACGCTGTCCGACCGCCTCAACGACGGCGACGATACGGTCGCCCTTCCGACGGACAGACTTCACCGAGCCGATGGTCCCGTCCGAGCCTGGCTCGTGGTCCTTGCTGAGTCGGATGTTCACTCCGGAGGCGATAGCCGCTTGAGTGTTCTTGACCCAAGCATCCATCCGTTGAGGCGTCACAACCAACGTCCACCGGTCGGACGGATGCCGAAACACTCCCTCGCGGATAACGTCCTTCTCGAACAGAGCCACCGTCGCACCGTCCTCCTCGCGGACTCGCGGTGTCGAGTCCAACCGTGCCGCCGAGAGCGGGAGCCGCGACTCCGGAGTCAATACAAACCGGTAAAGCCTACCCATCGGAACCAACCTCCTCGTCCGTTCTCCGGACGCCAAAGTCTCGACACAACCGCTCGAACGGGTCGAGCGACTCTTGTTCCCTTTGCTTGGCCGCGAACTCCTCCCCTCGTAGCTCTAACGTCAGAGCATCGTAGGTCGCGGACTTGCCCGCCACTCGATCTAGTAGCTCCTTAGCCGCGACGGTGTCTCCGTTCTTGGCTCGCTGGAGGAGGTTGCGGATAAGCTCTCTAACGTCCTCGTCCGTGACGACCTCCGACAAGAGCCGCCGGACCTCCGCTGTCCGCTTTGCGTAGGGATTGCCCGGTCCCGGAATGGAATGTCCCGGACGGAACCGTCCTCTAGCGTCTCGGTCGTTGTCGCCGCCCTCGCTCATCGCTTTCGGCCCTTTGTGAGCGACCGACTCCTCGCCCGCGTCAACCGTCCGTGCAACGCACAAAGCTCACGGTCCGAGAGCCCGGACACGAAGCCCGAAACTGACTCGAACACTGACGGAATCACTGACTTGGAGGAGACGCCGGTTTCTAACTTGCTGAGGTGTCTGCGTTTGGAGAGGGGCGTCGAGGGATTACCGATCCCTCTGACGTTTCATCGGGATCGACGCCACACTGACACCTTGTGACGCCGGCGCGCGGGACAGCCGCTCGAGCCTGTCGGGCCGCTGTTCCGCCTCAGACCGACCGGAAAGCCGGTCCCCCCGCGAAAGAACTCCGCCATGGTCAGCCGGCCGAGCCGACCCGCTCGGAGCCGCTCAAAGACACGCCGAAAGCGTCACGCCTGCGCAGACCAAGATCCGAGGGATCAGGACCCCGGAGGAGTCCGTGGGGGCGGGTCACCGGCTCGGGCCAGCCGCGACAGGAGCTGGGTGTGCGCTTGACGACCGGCGGCGACGAACGGGACGTCGCGCCCCGCGAACGCCTCAGCAGAGAACGGGATCAGGGATTGCCCGACCCAGTCCGTGCAGAGTCCGCCCGCCTCCTCGACCAGCAGCCAACCGGCGGCGACGTCCCAGAGCTTGCACTCCCATCCGACGGCGCCGCAGAAGCCCCCCGCCGCCACCAGCGCCAGGTGCAACGCGGTGGAGCCCAGGTTCCGCAGCACGGCGGTTCCGGCAAACGAGTCGAGGATGCGGCGGTCGCCGTCGCGAATCGTGGACTGCACCGCGAGCATCGAGCGCTCGTCGCACGGCTGCGGATTCGCCGTAAGCGCGCGACCGTTGTGCGTTGCTCCGCGCCCGCGTGTGGCCAGGTACGTGTCACCGGTGGTCAGGCTCTGCACGACACCGACAACCGGCCGACCCCGTTCGAGCAGCGTGATGGCTGTGGAAAAAACGGGGACGGCCCGGGCGAAATTCCGCGTGCCGTCCAGCGGATCGGTCACCCAGCAGTACTCTGCACGCAAGGCGTCCGCGGGCGAGCCACCGACCACACCCGTCTCCTCGCCGACGATAAGATGATCCCCGTACGCGCCTCGAATGCGCTCGACCATCATCTCCTGGATGCAAATGTCCGCGTTGGTCACATCACTGCCGTCGGCCTTGCGGCTGGCAGTCGCCCGCCCGAACCAATAGCAAGCGGTCTGGGCAGCCTCATCGGCCATGCTCATTGCCAGCCGGGCATACTCGTCCAACGCTCGGTCAGTCATGGCTCGGCGGTCCCCGTCTTCGGCTCGATTCCGGAACGCGGATTGGCCCCAAGTAAACGCCAATCGCCGGCTGAACACAAGAACGGCTCATAAGATCGCCGGCGGATTGGCCCGGCAGCACTTGGCGAGGTATGTTGTGCATAGGGGCACGTGGGAGAGAGGGTCGGTCGGGCGCGCCGGGGTGTCCGCCCAACCGAGGCATGTCAGGCGGAGAGTGGGTAAACACGAGGAGGCTATAAAGTGAAACTGGACGAACTGCTTCGAGAAAACAACGTCGAGTTTGAGACCATGGTCCACCCGCCGGTCTACACATCGCAAGCGCTGGCGGCGGCGGACCACGTGTCGGGGCACTGTGTAGCCAAGCCGGTGATCGTCCACAGCAACCGCGGGTTTGCCATGTGTGTAGTGCCCGCCAGCGCCCGGCTGGACATGTCGCGGGTGGCGCGGGTGCTTGGCGACGACGGCTCGCGGCTGGCTACTGAGGAAGAGATGGCTAATGCGTGCCCGGACTGTGAACTCGGGGCCGAGCCCCCCATCGGACGGCTGTTCGGGCTCACAACGCTGATGGATGATTCGCTGCACGAGGAGGAGTACCTGATCTTCCAGGCCGGCGAGCACACCTCGTCCGTGAAAATCCGGCGGGAAGACTACGAGCGAATCACATCACCCGTAATCGACTCGATCGCCTCCCGTTGACGCGCCGGTCAAAGAGGTGTCACCATGGCTACCGTTCTGACAAAGCACGGGCACGTGCCCGGCAGGTCGCACCGGTGGTGGGTGACCGTGCTGTGGATCCTTGCATTTCTGCTCGTGGTCCTGTGGGCCCGATAGCGCATCTGTACACCAACACGGGGCGGACCCGAGCGCAACGTCGAGACGGCGCGACGGAAACGCTGGTCTATTGCACGACCCGTACCGGCTCCGCCGCGGCGAGCCGAAGCTCCGATCGCCGGTCGGGCCGACGCCTCACTGTCCGGTGGCATCAATGATCTTGATGTTCGCCGGCGCCTCGCCTTCCCGGTTGTCAAGCACGTAGACGCGCACCCTCGGCAGAACCGTTTCGAACGTCTGTAACCACAAGCGGTCGCGAGTCACGCGCGGGGCCTTGACATACTCGGCTAGCACGCTCACGAAGCGGTCGGCGTCGCCGCGGGCCCGGTTGACGTTCGACACGCGATAGGCCTCGGCCTCCTGGGTGATTCGAGCGGCCTGCCCGCGCGCCCGAGGCAGAATCGTGTTGGCCTGTGCCAGCGCCTCGTCCACCACCCGCTCGCCGTCCTTCTTGGCGCTGAGCACCTCGTTGAAAGCATCCGCGACGGCGTGGGGCGGGTCGATCACGTTCAGCCGCGCGCCGGCCAACCGCACGCCGCATCCGTACTCGTTCAACAGGGTCTGCGCCTGGCGAACGGTCTCGTTCTGCAAGCGGACTTTGGCGGTCGTGAGCGCCTTGTCGACGGGCAAAGCCGCCAGTGTCTGCACGAGCGCGGCCTGCACCGTGTTGCGCACGAGTCCGTCAGGATCGGCCGAGCCGGTCAAATAAGCAGCGGGATCGGACACGCGGTACTGCACGACCATGGTGACCTTCAGGATGTTGTTGTCGCCGGTCAGCATGTCACTGGCCGGGCTAGCGGTGATCGCGGCGATGTCGCCCCGGGTGATCGCCTCGCGCTGCTCGGGAAGAAGCCCGACGTAGACGCGGCGCACCTCGATTGTGAGCTTGTCGATCCGGCAAGTGGGCCAAGGCGGCGCGTAGTGCAGGCCAGGCTCCACTTCCCGCCGCCCGTCCGGGATGCGCCCGAACCAGCGAACCACTGCCCGCTCCTCGGGGCGGACGAAGTAGAAGCCCGACGCCAGGTACACGGTCACGGCGCCGAGGACGAGGCACCAGCTCAGCAGGCGTGTCCTACTCACGCCGGTGAGCTGGCTGGGTTGTGGCCTGACCGCCGGCATGGCTTACATCCGATGCGCCGGTGAAACCACGCGTCTGAGAGCCGCCCGTCTGGTTGAGCAGGCGGAGAAACGCGCTGTCGCCCGACAGGATCAACACCGTGTTCTCGTCGAAGGTCTTTTCGTAAGACTGCAACGTCCGCAGGAACTCGTAGAAGTCGGGGTCCTGCCCGTAAGCCTGGGCATAGATGCGGGCGGCCTCGGCGTCGGCGTGCCCGCGAACGCGCTGGGCTTCCATATACGCGGTGGCAAGTATCTGCTCCTGCTGCTTGTTGGCGCCGGCCAGAATACCGGTGGCCTTCTCCTTGCCCTCCGAGCGGTAGCGCGAGGCGATACGATCTCGTTCGGCCCGCATGCGCTTGAAGACGTTGAGCCGATTCTGGTCCGGAAAATTCAAGCGCTGAATCTTCACGTCAACGATCTCGATACCGTACGTGCCTTCCACTTCCGCCTTGCAGGCGTCGCGGATCGATCCGAGCATGCCGTCCCATTTCCGCCGGTCGGGCTCCACAGACACCAGCGCGGAGAAGTCGTGGGCGCCCAGCGCGTCGCCCAGCTTGGCCCCCACTACGTCGCCCAGCACGTCCTCAGCACCGGCGCGATCGCCACCGGGCACGCTCTCCAGGAACGCGAGCACCGATCCCGGATCGGGCTTGATGCGCCAGCACGCGTAGGCCGTGACCTCCACGTTCTTGCCAATGCCGGACTCGACGTCGAGCGTGATGTACTCCCGGTCCGGCTCCCCAGCCCGGGGAACCTCCAACATCATGAGACGATTGTCGAACCGGACGACCGAATCGACGGGCCAAGGCCACTTGAAACCCAGCCCGGGCTCCATGACCGTGCGTACCGGATCGCCAAACCGGGTAACGATGACGTACTGGGTCTCATCCACGACGTAACAGCACGCATAGACCAGGGCAACCACCGCGAAAACCAGGATCAGAAGTGCTGACAATCGCATCGTATGGGATCCTCTTTGGATGCTCAGGCCACTCGCACCTCTTACACCGTCTACGGCGCCAGTTTCGGCAACTCGCGAACGGCCTCGCGTCCGACGAACCAGATTTCGACTTCCCCGGAACCTCGCTCCGGAGGCTTGACGTACTTGGGCACGCCGGGCAGGACCTCGTCCAGCGTCTCGAAATAAAGCCGGCTGCACGTGATGTCGGGCCAATCCTGATAAACCGACAGAATGTCCAGAAAGCGATCCGCCTCCCCGCGAGCGGAGTCGACGACGCGGTGCGCGTACCCCTGGGCCTCTTGCCGGCCCTGCTGGGCTTTGCCCCGCGCCTCCGGAACGATCCGCGCCTCTTCCGCCAGGGCCTCGTTGATCCGGGCGGCTTTATCCTCCATCGCGCCGGCGACATCACGGAACGCCTCGTGCACATCTGCCGGCGCGTGGGCGTCCAGAAAGTGAAATGCGCGAATGCGAATACCGGTATCGTAGGCATCCAGCCGCTGCTGGGCCCTCACCATGATCTCGTCTTCGGCGGCACGGCGCTGTTTGGTGAACACGTAGTTGATTGAGTGCCCGCCGAGAACCTCGCGCATCGCACCTTGAACGACGCGGCGGACCAAGCCCGCGCGATCGTCAACACCATACTGGAAGCGAAGGGCTGCTCGTCTGCCCTCGTCCGCTCCCCAGTGAACCGCCGTCTTGATGTCCGCGATATTCTCGTCGCCGACGACACTCCATGATTCGTCCGTATCGGACTCGTATGTGAAGCGCCCGGTAGCGGGATCGACCTTGTAGCCCAGAACGGAACGGTCCACACGGCGAACCGGCACGCGGTCGACCGCGTCAATCGGATAGGGCCAGGCATAATGCAGACCGGGTGGGACGTACTCGCGGCTGACGGCGCCGAACCGCTTGACCATGCCGACTTCGCCAGGCTGAATCGCGAAGAATCCCGACGCCAGGTACAACGCTGCTGCCAGGGTGCCGATTGCACAGGCGAGCCCGAGCCCGGTCACGCGGATCGGCAGTTTCCCATTCAGCCATCCAACTACTCGCGGGACGATCCGAAGCCGCCGCATGCTCACCGCGGACAGGGCCAGGAACACAACCGCCGCGACGCCCTTGACGGATTGCGGGACGAACGGCTCGTCCAGGACGCGGACGCCCGGGGCAACCTGGGATTGGGCCAGCAGGTTGTCCAGCAGCGCGCCCATCACCAAGGCCACGCCGATGATGCACAGCAAGTAGATGACAATGGTCCGGCGCCCGAGCAAGCCCTTGAGTACGCCGAGCGAGCCGATGTTTGTCGCCGGCCCGACCAGCAACAGCACCAGCGCCGCTCCGGGACTTATGCCCTGAAGCATGAACGCAGCGGCGATCGGCGTCGATGCCTCGGCGCAGACGTACAAAGGAATGCCCAGAACGACCATCACGAGCATCGACTGAAAGGAACCTCGGAAGATGGTGTGGAAGACCACGTCCGGCAGAATCGTCTGGATGAACGCGGCGGCGACGATGCCCAGCAGCACCCAGCCAAAAATGCTGTCGAACAGGTCCTTGAACGCGTATTGAATCGCATCGGAGGCGCGGCCCCTCCACTCGGCTGATTCGCCGGTCGTCCCGTTCTCGCCACCCGGGGAATGACAGCCGCACGCCGACGGCTCGTCCGGTGCAGCCGTCGGCTCCGGAACCGGGTAGCGCCGCTCGACGAAATTCTCCAGCACACCGGCCGCCAGCGCCGTGATCGACGCGGCGATCGGGCGGAAGATCGCCATGGTGGGCCCCAACAACCCATAGGTCAGCAACACCGACGTCATGCTGGTTTCCGGAGTCGAGATGAGGAACGACAGCGTTGCCCCTTTGCTGGCCCCTTTCTTGCGAAGCGTGACCGCGGCCGGGAGCACGCTGCACGAACACAGGGGCAGGGGCAACCCGATCAGCGACGCCAACACCACTGACCGAGACCGCGCGGCACTGAGAAGGCGGATCACTCCGGCGGTAGGTACGAGCACGTGCAGCGCACCGGCGATCGCGAACCCGACCAGAATGAAAACGGCTGACTCGCAGAGGATGTCCCAGATTGCCTGTAGCATGGCGATTCGAACCGGGGCACCGGGGCGGGCGATTGTACGTGATCCGCGGGCGGCAGGCTAGCGCCGCGTGTCACCAGTTCCGGTACCGTCAGCGTACCACAGCCGACTTCCCTTGCCGGTGTCCAGCGGTACGCCAACGGCGGCACCGGCTCATAATCTCCAGACACCCGTCGGAATGCTCGTGCTGTCTGCGCAAACGGACACCAGCCCTGACATGACCAGGAGAAGCCGGCCGACGGCGGGGGAATCAGGCAGCCGGCGCGGCTGCGCCGGCCCGGACGGGTCACCCCTCATAGCGTGCGATCAACTCGGGGAGTCGTTTGAACAGCTCCGCCTCCTCCGGCGTCAGGTCGACACTGCGCGCCGCCATGGCCAGCTTCGCCGTCGCCAGCAGCCTCGTCGGGTCACCGCTGGCCAACCCGCTGTCGGTAAACCACGCGAAGGAGGGCAGGAACTTGGGGAGGAACAGGCCGGCCGCCACACTGGCTGCGAATCCGATTACCGCGCCGTTGGGAATTTTCTGGTTCGTGCCCACGCGAACGTGGTCGGCGATGATGGCCCCAAACGCTGACAACCCGGTATCCACCGTTCGCGGACCCAGACAGACGCGGATCGGACCATACGTCGTCTTGATGTCGGTGTTGGCCGTCCCCGGGCCTATATCCACCCAGTTCCCCACGAAGCAACGGCCCAGATAGCCCTCGTGCTCCTTCCGCGTGTACCCGCTGATAATGCAGTTGTTGACTTCGCCGCCTACCCGGCACGCCGGCCCGATGCTGGTCCCGCCGACCACGGATGCCTGCGGCTTGATCACCGTTCCCGGCCCGATGTAGGCCGGGCCGGCAACGTACGTGTGCGGCTCGATCGTCACGTTACTGGAAACGAAGACCGGGCCGCTCTCTGCGTCGATCGTCGCCGACGGTCTGACCACCGTCCCTTCCCCGATGTGAATGTAATCGGGCTTCAACAGGAATGCCGCCGAACTCACGGTCCCATCCACGGCACAGTCCGTCGATCGCCAGTCGCCGACCAGCGTCTCGGCATTGCGGGTGACCAGATCCCACGGGAACCGCACCAGCGCCGCATCCACTTCGTCGGTGGGGACTCCGGCCAGCGCGTCCCGCCACCGGGCTTCGTCCAACATCACCTCCGGAGACAGTCGCCCGGCCAGCGTCGCATCGCATGACACATACAGCACGCTGCCGTCACACGTGGCAACAAAAGGCGCGCGTCTCACCTCGATCGGGCGGCGGGCAATCCAACGCCCGTTGACCAGGACCGTATCACCGTCAATCGACTGGTTCACCGGAAGCTGGCAGCGATGAGCCGCGACGGCGGCCATCCAATCCCGCGCCCAAAGCCCGCAGGGATGCTCACCGAGCCCGTGGGTCACCCGGTCCATCAGGCACCGGCGTCCACTGTTCAGCTCGAACACCGACCGCCAATACAGGATCGGCAGCAGGTCCGGGTAGACGTGGTCCTCGAACAGTACGAAGCGAGCCATCGCTCCAAGTATACCATGAATCTGCGGACAACGCCCGGGAACCGATTCGACCCCGTTTCCGGGGTCCGGCGCTTGTCCGTCACATGCATCGGCGGTATAAACACCGTAAGGCGAGCCGGTGGGCATCAGGAACCGGTGAAACGCCGGCCGCCAGTAGAACGTTCACCCCATGAAGCTGCTGGCATGGGACGCCCGGGGCAGCCTTCGCGTTCGGAGAGCTCTGATGCCGACTCCTGCAGGCGCCAGAAGTCATCGCCACTTAGGCCTTCATCCACGCCCGCCACGCCGCGCCACCGCACGCCCCGGTAAGAGGCTCGTGCGGACGACAGCCACAATCCTTCTGCTCTCGGCGGCACACGCAGGGGCCGCCCCCGCGGTAGGCAAGCCGTGGGTTCCCGCAGGACGCCTGGATCCGCGCGTCGTGAAAGAGCCGTCGGGCATCGTCAAGAGTCGCCAGCATCGGGGAATCTACTGGACACACGGCGATTCGGGTACCGCCGCCACGCTCTTCGCGTTCCGCGAATCCGGAAAGGTCGTCGCCAGCGTGGATCTGGCCAAAGCCCCCAACACCGACTGGGAAGACATCGCCACCGACGAAAACGGCAATCTGTATGTCGGCGACATTGGAAACAACCTGGACATCTTTCCCGCCCGGTACGTGTACGTGCTTGCCGAGCCCAAGCTCGAGCGCGAGCCGAATGCCGACGCACCGTCTCCGGTCACCTGGTCGAAACGATGGAAATTCAAATACCCCCAAAGCCGCTTCAACGCGGAGTGCCTGTTCGTGTTGAAGGACCGGATGCACATCATCAGCATCGGACACAAGGGCAAGCCCACGATCTACCGTCTTGACCCGACGACGGAAACGGAGTGCGAGCTTACGGCGCTCCAGACGCTGCCGGTCTGGGCGGCCCAAGGGGCCGACGCGTCTCAAGAGCTCGGTCGCCTCGCCGTTTGCACCAGCGGCGCGGTGTGGGTCTTCGAGATTGACGAGCAGGCAAGGCTGTCAGCCGACAAGAAACCGCTTCGGGTCACGTTCCCTCGATGCCCGGCGGAAGCATGCTGCTTCGACGGGGGCGACGTGATCATCCTCACCGAGCAAGGGTTGCTCTATCGAATTCCCCAGGCCGACATTGAAGCCGGCACCAGCTACGTCGCGCCGCCCAAAAAGAAGAAAACGCCGAAATGACGATGGGTTTCCGCAAGTCGGACGCCACGGACCACGGCGGCGCGGGCACGCCGACGAGGTCAGAAGCGCACGCACGATATGGCCGCCCGATGTCAATGCTCTGACACAGGCGTCGCCGGCACCGTGGGCGGGTTGCCGGAACAGCTCTCCTGCCCGGTCGCCTCCGTGCCCGGCTCCCCGGAGCTCGGGCAGATCTGTTTTCGCGGCGCTTCCTGCACGGCGGTCAGCCACAGCCAGCCGACGACGCCGGCAATGACGTCGCACCCCTGGTTGACGCTCGTCTCATACCAGTTCGGCCAGACCCACGGTTCGATCACTTCCCAGCCGACGACGGCGGCTACGCACTGTTCAAAGCTGTCAGGCCCCAACCTGTTGCTTAACAGCGCACCGCTCGCCACATGGACCAGGCTCCACGGGTCGGCACAAGCTTTGTCGATACCGCTACCACCATCGTCCGCGGGCGGATCCGCCGCCCCGCAACCGGACATGCCGACAAGCAGGACAACTGCCGCCACAGAAACGCGATTCACCGTTCCATACTCCAAAGCCCCGAGTCGCACAAGCGAACGCCCAGTATGCTCCTTCGGCGACCGATTCTTTGCGACGCCGTCGTCGCAGCAGATCTCGCCCTTCGCTCGCCCCGCCCGCCTGCAACGTCAATGGCCGGTAAACACGGAGCAGGCCTGGGCGGCCTCCTGCAAAAAGTCCCCGATCTGCGCTGCGGGCACCCGTTTGCTGGCGCGGTACACCACGATCCGCTGCCCACCGCCCTCCACGCAGATCTTGCCGAGCCGCTCGAAGAACTCGACAACCTGCCAGGTGAAAAGCTCACGGATGGCCGCCTCATCCTGCCCACGCACGAGGTACCGTGACGAGAACTCAGGATGCTCGTCAAGATCAATGTCCGCATACCCGAA
>CP070691.1:57951-71114 GCA_020353195.1 Phycisphaerales bacterium
CGGCGTGCCGATCAGCTGCCGGAACTCGGTGAACAGTGTCTTGTCCGTCAGCCGGCCGCTGGTCGCCTTGGCGACGCCGAAATCGATCACCTTCGGAATCGGCTTGCCGTCGGCGATGGTGACCAGCACGTTGGTCGGTTTCAGGTCCCGGTGGATGATGCCCTTGGTATGCGCATGCTGCACCGCGTGGCAGATCTGCTGGAACAGCTCCAGGCGCTCGTCAGGGCTGAGGCGCTCGCGGTCGCAGTATTCGGTCACCGGGTCGCCACGGACGAGCTCCATCACGAAGTACGGCCGGCCCGTCTCGGTCGCCCCGGCATCCAGGACACGGGCGATGTTCGGATGCTCCATCATGGCCAGGGCTTGCCGCTCGGCCTCGAACCGGGCGATCACCTGCTTGGTGTCCATGCCGAGCTTGATGATCTTCAGCGCCACGCGGCGGCGGACAGGCTTCTCCTGGTCGGCCATGAACACCGACCCGAACCCGCCCTCGCCGATATGCTCCAGCAGCTTGTACGGGCCGATCACCGTGCCGGGGCCCTCGCGGAGCGCGCCCGAGGCGTCCACCGTCGGGTCGGCGAGGAATTCACCCTGCTCAGCATGCGCCGCGATCATCGACTGGATGTCGTCGCGCAGGGTCGCATCCTCGCCACACACGTCATTCAGGAAGGCCTCGAGTGCATCGCCCTTGAGTTGACGGGCCCGCTCGAAGATCGCCACCGCTTTGTCGAGATTGCCGTGCCGCCCAGCCATGGTCCTCGTCTCACTTCAGTTCGCGGAAGAGCCAGGTCCGGCCAAACTCCCACCGCCGCTTGACGGTGGCCGGGGAAACTCCGAGCGCTTCGGCCGCCTCTTCGATACTCAACCCGGCGAAGAACCGGAGCCGCACGACGTCGCCGACGGCCGGGTCCCGCTCCCTTAAGCGACGAAGGGCATCGTCGAGGCTCAAAGTTTCTTCGAAATTCCAGGATTCGGCGACATCGGCGACGCTGAGCGGGACCCGCCGGCGACTCCCGCCACGCTTCTTCCGACCGCGCGCCTTGGCGTGGTCGAGCAGCACGCGCCGCATGGCCTCGGCCGCCGCGGCGTAGAAGTGGGCACGGTTCTGCCACGGGAGCTGCCGGTCGCCAACCAGGCGCAGGTAGACCTCGTGCACCAGTGCGGTTGGTTGCAGCGTGTGATCGGCACGTTCCCCCGCCATCCGTTGGCGTGCAATCTGCCTGAGCTGATCGTAGACGGCGTTGAAAAGTTCTTTGGTCGCCGCGGATTTGCCGTCCGCGGCGTCGCTGAGCAGCCGCGTCACGTCAGCCGTCGAATCCCTCTCGACTCGATCGGGCCCGCTGGACATAGCTTGTCACTATTCTACCTCCGGACATGACGTTGGAGAACAACCTTGCGCGGGCGTTCGGCCGCACCGCAGCCACAAGCCGCAGGCACTCGTAAGACTGGGTGGTGGGCAGGTTGGATGTGACGCCGTGAATGTCGCGCTGCTACAATCACAGTTGGTTCTCCAGCCGTTTGCCGTGGAACGTCTTCCACGCGGGTCTGAGTGCCGCTGTGGGCGACCGGGGTTCGGAGCCGCCCGGACCCGGTTTCCGCGCCTCAGGCGCGCGCTGTGTGCGATCTGCGGGGTTTCCAACACAGCTGCGCAGTCCTTTGGTCTTACGTCCCTTCCTTAGCGCAAAGGATCGCACGCCCGGTTCTCATGGACAAATCGAAATGACCTGTGTACATTCGGTCGGTTGGTGAAGCGACGGGCTTCTGACACCGGGCGTCGGGTGCTACGACAAGTACACGGCCTGCATGTCATGACGAACGAAGACCTGCCACGGAGGATTGGCGTCTGGGGTGGCTCAGCCATCATGGTGGGCATCATGATCGGCAGCGGCATATTCCGCACGCCCACCTCGATTGCCCAGGAGCTTGGCAACCCGTCGCTGATCCTGCTGCTATGGCTTGCGGGTGGTTTGCTATCGCTTTTCGGGGCGCTGACGTACGCGGAGCTGGGGACGATGTTCCCGCAAGCAGGGGGGTTATACGTCTTTCTTCAGCGAGGGTTTGGTAACCGTGTAGCCTTCATCTTCGGCTGGACCTACATGCTGCTCGTGCAACCCCTTGCAATCGCGAGCATCGCTATGGTGTTCTCGGAGCACTTCAACAAGCTGCTTCGGACCGAGTTCGACACGCGCATCATCACCTGCGCGGTTGCCATTTTGCTGACCGGTCTGAATGTTACGGGGATCCACCGGGGGGCCAGGTTGGCCGTGATACTGACCGGACTCAAAGTGGCCGCCCTGGCGTTGATTGTCAGTGTTGCCCTCGCTTTGACAAAGGGCGACGCGGCTCATTTCACCCCGACGGCAGCGCCGAAATCTCTTGTCCTCGCGCTGACTCCGGTTCTGGCGGCGATCCTGTGGACCTATGACGGTTGGAGTGACGCGGCTGCGGTGGCGGAGGAGGTCAAGGAGCCGCAGAAACAGCTCCCGCGGATGTTCCTGCTGGGCACGACGCTCGTCATCGCGCTGTACGTCGCGGTCAACGCGGTTTATATCTGGATGATCCCGCTGTCGACAATGCGCGAGACCGCCACCGTGGCTCCGCTGGTCATGGAACGCCTGCTGGGCGGCATCGGTGGCGATATCGTGACTGTGATGATTCTGATCTCGACGCTGGGCGCGACGCATGCCTCGATCATCGTCGGCTCGCGCGTCACGTTTGCCCAGGCCCGCGACCGGCTGTTGTTTGCGAACCTGGCCCGAATCCACCCCACGTATCGCACGCCCTTTGTAGCCCTCTGGGTCCAGGCTGTCTTATCATGCGTCATGGTCGTCTGGCTCGAGCATTTCGAGCGGATGATCGGCGGCTTCGTGTTCACGATCTGGATCTTCTACGGGCTGGCCGCAGCGGCGGTCATTGTCCTGCGCGTGCGGCAGCCCGAGCTGGCGCGTCCATACAGGTGCTGGGGGTATCCGGTGGTGCCGCTGGTGTTCATTGTGTCAGCCACGGCCGTGACGCTGCTCGCCATCATCGACTCGCCCAAAGACACGATTCCGTGGCTGGGAATCCTGCTTGCCGGCGTACCCGCGTATTGGCTCTGGCAGATGCGTCCTGGCCGCACCTGACGGTGTGCAGGAAGGTGGCTCAAGCGTTGGAGTGGTGCCGGCCCGGCCCGTATCATCGTGACCTGCAAGAGTACCTCCTGGAGTCTTGCCATGTGGAAAGCCCTCGCAATCGTCTGCGCCTGTGTCGCTCCTGTCTCCATCACCGTCGCGGCCGAAGTGCCCCCGGATACGATGGTCCTGGAGAACGCGTTCGTCAGTCGGATCTTGAAGCTGGACGACGGGGTATGGCGCACCGTGCGATTTGCCCGCGCCGACGGCACGGACCCGCTGGATGTGCGAAGTGAGGAATTCCGCATCCGGCTGCCCGACGGGAGCGAGCTGACAGCCCGTGATTACCGTTGCGCAGGCAAGCCGCGCATCTGGACCGAGGAAGACGTCTTGCTTGCCTCCGTTCGATATGAGCCTCGGCGGGAACTCAGTTCGGGGGCACCGACGGAGGTCGTCATCGAATACCGCGTGGCGAACGAGCCGTACCTTCGCAAACAGCTCTGCCTGACGATGTCGCCGGGTGGAACGGTGGACCGCCTGGAGGTCGAGCGCTTTCAGACGAAACAACCGTGCGCCCGGGGCGGCCGGGGCGAGCCGGTCTTCATCGGCCCATCGTGGTTTGTAGGGCTGGAATATCCCGGAAGCGAAACGAAGCACGCGGACGGCGTGGTGACGTTGGCTCACTTCCCCGGCCTTGCGCAAAAAGACGGCGCCGATGGCCTCCATATGATTCGAAGCAAGACCGCGGTCGCCGGCATCGGCAACCCCGGGAATCCAATCGGGCTGGCCTTCTCTGACTACCTCGATACGATCCGCCGTCCGAGCCGCATCCTCCTGCACTACAACAGCTGGTACGACTTGCGTCAGAACGAACTTACACTTGACGCCCTTGTCGGTACGTTTGAGGCGTTCAAGAAGAGCGTTCTCGATCCGTACAACCTGAGAATGGACGTCTTCGTGCCGGATGATGGCTGGCAGAACCCCCAATCGATCTGGGTCCCGCGTGACAACCTGTACCCGCAGGGGCTCGGGCCGTTGGCCCAGGCGCTGGAATCGCGCGAGACGCGCCTGGGGCTCTGGCTTCCATTCAACGGGTTCAATCTCGACGTGAGCTGGGGTGCCAAGCAGGGCTACGAGAAGTCCGACCAGGGGCGCTACTACTGTCTTGCCGGACGAAAGTACAACGCGGCCATTCGCAACGTCGTCGCTCGTCTCATCGAGGAAGGCAACATCGGGTACTTCAAACACGACTTCAACCAGCTGCAATGTTCGGCCGAGGGGCACGCTCACGTGCCCGACGCGCGGCACGGGCACGAGGCCAATCTCGACGCCGAACTCGAGCTGCTGGCTCTGGAGCGCCGGCTTCAGCCCGACATCTTCCTGAACGTGACGAGCTATGTCTGGCACTCGCCGTGGTGGCTCATGCATGCCGACACGATCTGGATGGTGGCCAGCGACTTCGGCTACAACCACGATTGGCCGCAGCTGTCCCCCCGCGAATGGGCGATGAGCTATCGCGACGCCCACTTCTACAAGCTCTACACCGAGCGGAGCACGCTTGTGCCGCTTTCGGCCATGATGACCCACGGCATCATCCACGGCCGGTATCAACTCCTGGGTGGCAAGGAGGAGACGCTGCGAGAGTGGTCGGACTACGTGGTGATGTACTACGGCCGGGGCGTGCAACTCATGGAATGGTACATCACGCCGGCGTTGATGACGTCCGAGCAATGGAAGGTGCTGGGCCGGGCCACACGCTGGGCGATCCAGAATCGCGGCGTACTTCAGAACGTAGTGCTGGTGGGCGGTGACCCGCGAAAGGGACGACCTTACGGGTACGCACACTGGTCAGGCGATCGTGGAATACTCGTGCTGCGGAATCCGGACGTGCGTGAAGGTACAATCAACGTGCCGTTCGACAAGTCGGTCCGCTACCGCGGAGACAGCGGAAAGACGTTCCAAGGGCGGGTCATTTATCCGTTCATCGAGACGCTGCCGGGCAAGTTCGTTTCCGGCCAACCGGTGCAGGTGAGCGTTCCGGGCTGTTCGGTAATGGTCTGTGAACTCGCCCCGTTTATCGACACGGTGCCGGGGCCTGTCGCCGCGCCGCCGCCACCTGACGCAACCTGCAAAGTGCTGCAGGCTCAGGCCGGGCACGATGGCGTGGCGGCCCGGGTGGCCGTCCCTGACGAGAAGATGCAGCGCTGTGATCTGTATTTCATCATCCGCAGCCAGAGCAAGGCGATGCCGCCTGCTCTGATCACGTTGGATGGACAGGCCGTCAACGTTCGGGAGGGTGGTGGCCCCGGTTGGCTGATCTACAGCGTTGATCTTCGTCGCCAGACAGGCCAGAAGGTTGACGTCGCTCTGGCCCTGGGCGATGCGAACGCTCCATTCAGTCGTGCCGACCGGGCAATCGCGGCATGGCTTGTGATGGACCGCGCGGTAGCGGAGGCGGAAAACGTTCCGTCGGAACGGTGGCCGCTGCCGGTTTCCACCGGTTTCCGGCGGCAGACTGTCGAGCTGCTCGGCGAGACCGGGTTCGAGCGACGTACGGGCCGACACTCGCTCACGACGGAGCAGCTGAAGAACATCAAGGCGGCCAAGCTGCGGATCGTCGTGTTCGACAGCAACGGCGAACCGCGCTACCGGGACAAATTCATCCACCTGAACGGTGAGAAGTTCCAGGCCGTCCCGGCGAACACCGGCCCGCTCTCAGTCTGGCAGCAGCATGTGATCGATCTGCCGGCCGAACACCTTGCACGCCTGAGGCTGACCAATCAGGTGGAGGTCACCAATCCGGCGGGCGACTACTTCAAGTTCACGGGTCTCTCGCTGGCACTGCAATTGGCCGACGGCACGTGGGTCGAGACACGGTGCCAGACGCAAGTGTACAGCAGCACGGAGCAGTGGCACTACGCCGAAGGTACCCCGTTCATCGATGCTCGCAGCGGCGTGATCACGCTGGGTTTCGAATAGTATGCAGCGACGTCGGCAGGCGCCACCGCAAAGGGGGCCGTAGCCCTTGTGGTAGAAGAAGTGTTCAACTGCGCGAGAAGGCTGTCGACCTTGCTCTGCAGAAACGCACGGCGGCGTCGCGCGGTGTGTGCGTCCTTAAGGCAGAACAGGTATTCCTCGTCGCTCTGGGAGACGCTGCCCAAGCCCGTCGGAGGAAACGCTTGCGATGAATGCCTGAACCCGTCGTTAGAGTCTCACATGTTTCCGTGTCGACAATCAATGCGCGCGGATGTACCACTCCCAGAGCCCCGTCAATGCGAGCCATCCGACGCTTAAGCTCAGCGCCCACTTCCACAGACCGGGCCAGGCGCCCAGGCCGACCCAAGGTGCCGGTGCGTCCGACAACGTGTGCACGGTCAGGTTCTCGAGGCGCTGCGGATCCGGCGCCGGTTCCAGGCGGCTCAGCACGAGCGTCGCCATGATGGCGTAGCCGAATGAGACGAAACCGACATACGCGAAGTTCAACTCTGTGAAGACGTCCAGCCCGATCGCAAGCCCGATGGCCGAGATCATCGCCACGAAGGCGGCCCGGGCCGTTGCCCGCTTCGAGAACATGCCCACGATATAGAGGGCCACCACCACGCCCAGCACATCGCCGAAGAACGTCTGCACGAACGTGACCGCAGACTGGCTGCGTGCGGCCACCGGCACCAGAGCGACCGTAATGAGCAGCGCGCCGGCCTCCACCAGCCGCGTCACAGCTTTAGCCTCGCCCTCACTGGCACGCGGACGCACGAAACGCACGTAGATATCCTGTGTCAACAGCGTGCCGGAGGCCGTAAGCAGCCCGTCGGCCGAAGATAGCAGGGCCGCCATCATGCCCGCCACAAGCAGCCCGCGCACACCGATCGGGAACATGGTCAGCATGACTTCCATGAACGCCTGGTCAGGCTTGAGCTCCGGCGCGAGCTTCCGCATTGCGACGCCGACGGCGAATGTGGCGAAGCAGGCGATATTCGCCAGAACGGCCACCGCCAGGAGGCTCTTCTGTGCGTCACGCTCGCTACGGGACGCGAGCAGGCGCTGCGCCGTGCCGAAGTTGCAGGCGAGCCAGGACAGCCCCGCAGTTGTCGCCCACAGCATGATCGCCGGGGCCGGGAAGAACGTGTCCTTCAACGGCTCGAATTCCGCTGGCGGCAGCAGGCTTGCCAACGGCACGCCGGCATCTCCGGGCTGGTCGAGTGTGGCCAATGCGGTCAGGCCGCCCAACTCCGTCAGCACGCGCCAGGCCACAACTCCCAGTGTCACCAGCAGGAACGCGCCCTGGTACACGTCGAGCATCAGCACGGTCCGCAGGCCGCCCATGATCACGTAGAACCCGCAGACGATCGCGATGAAGGCGATGCTCGCCGCCAGCGACCAGCCGAGGAGTTGCTTCAGGAGCAGTCCGCCAAGATACAGCGCGCTCGTCAGGATGATGATCAGAATCACCGCCATCAGCACGGAGAACAACGCTCGACAGTGCGCGTTGAAGCGCTTCTCCAGGTATTCCGGCGTCGTCACGATCCGCGTACGCCAGTAAATCGGGACGAGGAACATCGCCGCGAACCAGCTCGTGAACCAGATGTGGACGGCCGTCCACTGGAGCACGTACAGGCCCCAGATGAACGCTATGCCGGCCATGCCCATGTACGTCGGGTCGACCGCGAACGCGACGAGCGTCAGCGCCGTCTGTTTCCATGTAAAGGTCCGACCGCCGGTGATGAACTCGCTGGCCGACCGCCGCGCATAGCGCCGCGCCAAGAGCGCACCGACCACGAAGATAAGTACGAAATAGCCCGCGACGATCGCGGAATCGAGATGCTCCAACACTTCCGTCTCCTGTGACTGCGGCGGCACGAAACGCTCGTCGGCGCCGTGCGTCAGACTCGCGCTGCGCATTCTACCGGCCAATGGAACGTTGGACAGGGGGTGTATCAGGGTCACAGTCGGGCTTGGTGGCGAATCGCCGCGCGTCCGCTGGAGCCCGGGAGCCTGCTGGAGTAGGATACCGGCCGATGATCTTGCGAATGACCATGGCGGTTCGAAGAGTCGTGGACGCCCGTAGGGGCTGTTGAGGAGAAAGACAATCCCGAGGCGGGCGCTGCCGTATCAGCCTCACGTGCGGAAGGAGACGATCATGTTTCGAGCTTCAGTGACGCGGAATATCACCGGTCGGACGCGGTCCGGCGCGTTTCATATCGGGCTTGGCCTGGCGATCGTGGTGAGTGTGGTGGCTCCGCCCACTAGCGCACAGGAGCCGAAGCTGGTGAAAGCGAAGGACGGGTCCGGCGTGGTGGGCTACAAGGACACGCCGATTCTACCGTGGGCCGGATATCACAAACACGATCCGGATCGGCCGCTGCCGGAGGAGATCGTACCCGGGCGGCCGAGCACGCAGCAGAAAGTCGGAACCGCGCCCTCCGATGCCGTCGTCCTGTTCGATGGCACGGACCTGTCGCAGTGGGAACCGAACAAGTGGACGATCGAAAACGGCGAGTTGATCGCCACCGAGGGCGACATCGATACGAAGCAGTCGTTCGGCGACTGCCAGCTTCACCTCGAATGGCAGGCGCCCGACCCGCCGCGCGGGCCGCAGATGAACCGCGGCAACAGCGGCGTGTTCTTCATGGGCCGCTATGAGGTTCAGATCTGCGACTCCTACACGGAGAAGATCTATCCCGACGGCTCGGCAGCGGCCATCTACGGTGAGACACCTCCGCTGGTCAACGCGACTCTCCCGCCGGGGAAGTGGCAGACGTATGACATCATCTTCACGGCGCCCGTGTTCAAGGGCAAGCATCTTGTAGGAGCGGCGATGGTGACGATGCTCCATAACGGAGTGCTGGTCCACCACAACACCGAGATCCACGGTCCATGCGCCTGGCGAATAATCGAGCCCTACACGCCCCATCCGTTCAAACAACCGCTGCGCTTGCAGGCCCATGGCAACCCGGTTCGTTTCCGCAACATCTGGATTCGCCCGTTGGATAAACAGACTCGTTAGCTCGGGCTGTTGAGCCGAGGTTACCGGTCGCTTCACATTGAAAGCTGCCCGAGGCCGTCGTACGTGCGGTGGCCGCAAGTGTGCCAGACACCAGCGCCTGCCGGCCGTGGACGCAGCCGCGCCGGAATCGGCCGAGCCCGGTAAGGCGCACCGTGACGGGCTTCTGCGGTTCGTACAAATGCCGGAATGGGAGTTCCTGGCCGCGGTGGATGATGCAGGAGTCCGGTCGATCGTCGGCGCGAGCTTACCTCCATGAATGGCAACCCCTGTTACGGTCCGGTGAAGGCTGCCTGGAACTCAGCGAAGTCTTGCAGATCGATTAGGCCATTGGTGCCGGTCAGGTTGGCTGCGTGACAATCCGGACCTGCAAGAGCCTCGAAGCATCGCTGGAACGCCGCGAAGTCCACCAGATCCACATCACCATCTGGTTCAGAATCACCGCTCCCGTGGGCGATACACTGATCACCGTCCTCGTAGCACCAGTGATCAGAGGCGCACGGAAAGGTGTCTGGCCGGCAGTCGAGCAGCGGATCGCAGATCTCCTGGCCGTCGCAGTAGAGGCCGTTGTCGCAGTAAGCATCGTCGGCGGAGTTATCGCACGAGTCCGTTCCTTCGTTGCACGAGTCCACCGTACATCCCACGCCGTCGTCACAGTCCACAGATGTGCCAGGCTGACAATGTCCGTCGGCGTCGCATGTCTCAGCACCGTTGCAGAACAGACCGTCGTCGCAGTCGGGGGCCCCGGTGCATTCAGGGACGGTGGAAAGCCGCAGATCCATGGCCAGAGGCAGGTGATCGGACGAGTAGTCCGGCAGCGTGTCAGTCGCCTGGAGGCCGGCGGCACTCAGCGCCGCCGGCGTCATCGTGTCCGTGTTCAGAATGAAGCTGTTAGCCACTGTCACGACGCTGTCCGTATAGAAGAATCGGTCGAGCCGCGAGGGCGGGTAGCTGTAGCTGCCCTGCCAGGTGAAGTCGTCGCCGGTGAAGGGGTCCGTCGGGTGAAGGTCCGTCATGTCGGACGCGTCCCAGTCGCCCTTGACGTCCGGGCCATACGTACCCTCGTCCTGAATATTGCCCGTGATCAGAGTGTTCTCCGGCTGTGGTCCTCCGACCAGGTTGAAATCGCCCAGGTTGATCATCGGCGTGTCAGCGGGGAGAACAACATTGTCGCCCGACGGACGGGATACGCCACGGGCATCGCCGAGCCAGTTGGCGATGGCGTCAGCGCTGTCCTGGCGGCTTGCGTCCTCCGAGCCTCCGGGATCACCACAGCATTTCAAGTGAACTCCGAGCAGGTAGACATCCCGGTCATAGTCTGGATCAGGAAGGTCGGCAAGAGCGATCGTGACGCCGCGGGTCGAAGACGCCGGGATGGTATCGATGCGAGTCATCGTCAACGGAAAACGCGAGGCGATTACCGTCCGGATGCCTCCGAGCAGACCGAAGTGAATCTGCCAACTGCCGCCGCTGATCGGCAGGATGCTGTCCAGCCGATTGGCGACGTCACTCTCGGACACGGCGTTGCTGAACTCCTGGAAGCAAATGACATCGGGATCCAAGGCCGTCAGGATGCGATTGAAAGCTGCGTCCTTGCTGGGAGTCTCGATGAAGTCGCCGTGGTGGTTGTAACTGACGATGCGGACGTCAAGCGGGTGGTCCCTCGAATAATCGCCGGAGAGAGGATCGAACGCCAGGGCGGCTGACCCTGACCAACATATACCCACCAATGCCAATAGGCGCCTTGCATCCAGGCCTGCCACGAGTCGCGTCCATGGCCAATGTCGTTGCATCCTACCCATCCTTCATCAGTACAATCACAACCGCCTGGACCGCTGCGTCACAGACCCATTATCCCATTATAGCACGTCATCGCGTCCGAGCCGAGTCGCTCGCTCCAAGCCCACGAGCGCTTCCCGACAACGGAGGGCACCCCTTCCCTTTCTTGCCGGAAGAATGAAGTAAGCCTGCCCCCTGCCCCTTCAGAAACTGTCCGAGGTCGGGCGAATAGCTGCGGACCGGCAAGCGGTAAAGACCGGCGGCGGGTTCCTAGCGTGGGCCAGTGTCCGCGAACGGGGTGCCGCAGGCGTAGGCGCTGGGGGACGTGTAAGTTGTACCGTGTCACTGAGAGCGACCTAGAATACGCCGCTGAACACGACGTAGGCAAACAGCAATCCGACGAAGCCGCCCACGAGGATGTAGTACGCCATCGGGAGAATCGTCTTACGAATCAGCGTGCCTTCGACGCCCACCAGGCCAACAGTGGCCCCGGCGGCCACCACATTGTGCACGGTGATCATGTTCCCTGCTGCTCCGCCGAAGGCCTGCAGGCCGAGGATTACGAGGTGCGGCAAGCCCGTGCGATCAGCCACACCGTATTGGAACAAAGCGAACATCAAGTCTGAAACCGTGTTGCTCCCGGCGACAAACGCGCCGAGGGCGCCGATCAGAGGTGAGAAGAAGGGCCAGGTTTCTCCGGCCAGGTTCGCCGTTGCCTGGGCCAGCAACAGCGGCATGCTTTCCAGCGTCGGGTTCGCCGCGTTGATTCCGGAGTCGATGAACACTCGCACAAGGGCGACGGCGAACACTAACGCAAGGGCTGGTCGCGCGAGCACTCGCGCCGCTTCTTTCCATGCGGCCGTCAGGCGACCCGGCTTCATGCGGTGCAACCATCGCATCGACAGCGCCACCAGCATGAAAACCGTTCCGGGCAGGTACAGAAGTGAAACCTTCTGGGACACGCCCTCGACGCCGAGAATGTTCTGCCACAGAAACGACACCGACGGCGATGTAAGCCGCTCCTTGAGTTGAAGAACCGGTAGGTTCGGCAACCGGGTCAACATCAACAGGACGGCCACGAGCACATATGGCAGCCAGGCTCGCAGCAGGCTCATCGTCCCGGCGCCGTCGTAGACGCCGGTGCCGGCGGCGATCGATCCCGTCCAGCTCGCCTCCCAGTTGCTGCGATCGGGGAAGTCCCAAGGTGTTACAGTCTCCAGCAGGAACTTCCTTCGTGCGGCGGGCACCACGATCGCCAGGCCGATCAGCGCTCCGACAAGAGAAGGGAACTCCGGGCCAAGCAGAATCGCCAATGTCAGATACGGTGCGGTGAATGCCGCCCCGGCGAACACGGCGAACTTCCAGATCCCAAGCCCGTCGCGGAATCTGCGGTTGTGACCGAAGAACCGAGTCATCACGCAGACCATGATCAGGGGGATGAACACACCGGCAATGCTGTGCGGCAGAGCAGCAAAGATGCCGATGCGATGCAGCAGTGCTTCTCTCGACAGACCGGCCGCGGCGGCGGCCTGAAGTGCGCTCGCGTCGAGCGACTCGCCCATGCCGATGAGAATCGGGGTTCCGACGGCCCCGAAGGTGACCGCGGTGCTCTGGATGATCAGGGCGACGGTGCAGGCAGCCATGGCCGGGAAACCCAGCGCCAACAACAGCGGGCCGCAAATCGCCGCCGGCGTGCCGAACCCTGCAGCACCTTCGATGAACGACCCGAACAGCCACGCGACGATAATCGCCTGCACCCGCCGATCCGGGGAGATATCCTCGAATCCGCGGCGGATGACGGCCAACGCCCCGCTCTCTCGCAACGTGGTCAACAGAACGATGGCACCGAAGATGATCCACATCAAGGTGAAGCAGATGATCAGGCCCTTGATACTGGCGGCGGCCACGACGACCGGCGGCATCTTCCACACCATCATCGCCAGGGCTGCGGTGATGACGTAGCCGAGCGGCATCGCCCGCACGGCCGGCCAGCGCAACAACACGAGCAACACGAACACCGTCAGGATGGGAGCCAGCGCCAGCAATGCCACTTTGCGAATCGTCCTCCGTGTGCTGCTATCGCGGATTCTGCCCTGATGTTCAAAATGCACGCGACCTCGGCGGGCGATACTCTATCGACACGAGTCGAAACGGACAACCCTGCCGGCGGCGCAACGCGTCACGGGATCTCCATGTGACAGAAGTGGGTTACCGAAAGCTACATTCGCACGACTCACGTTGCCTGCCGCCGGGATCCTAATCGCCTTGACTCC
>CP070691.1:71214-74358 GCA_020353195.1 Phycisphaerales bacterium
GTGTGCCCCAGGATGACTTCGTCGATATCGGTCTGGGCAAACTTCTTGGGTTTGACCTTATGTTCCTGGCTGGCTCCCAGCAGGTCGTAGAGGAAGGCCACGTCCAGCTTGAGCACCTCGATGAACTCGATCAGCCCCCGGTTGGCGATGTTCAGCTCCCCGTCGAAATTGAACGCCCGTGGATCGCTGTCAGACCCGTACTCGGCGATCTTGCGGTAGTTGATGTCGCCGGTGAGCTCCGTCGAGTCCTGGTTCTTCTCGTCCTTGGGCTGGAACGTGCCGATTCCGCGCCGGTCCTTCTCCGACAACACCAGACGCCGCACCGTGATGTGGTCCATCACCTTCGTCCAGTCCCCGTCGTAGTTCATGAGCAGCTCTTCGAACACGCTCCGGCAGAAGGGGTCCAGAGCGCCGTCGATGCGGATTCGCCGCGATTCGGCAAGCTCCGCATTGATCGCCGCCAGCACGTCGTCGCGGGCCTCCGTCGGGATCAGCTTGAGCGGCTCCTCGTGCATGGGACAATCGTAACGCACCGGGTCCCCCTCCCTGTTCGGGAGGTTCCAGTAGAACGTGTACAGCGCGCCCTCGTCGAGCCGCGAATAGTACTCCAGCCCCTTCTTGACCAGCCGGGTAATCGTGCTCTTGGACGAACCGACCGGCCCGTGCAGCAGCAGGATGCGGCGCTCGGTCCCATACCCTTGAGCCGCCGATTTGAAGAAATCGACCAGGTTCATCAAGGCCTGGTCCAGACCGTAGATCGCGTCCTCACCGCCGCCCATCGGGTCGCTGAAGAAGTTGTACCGCGTCAGCTCCTTGCGCAACCGCGTATAGCGCTCCGTGCCGAAGTGCAGGATCATGTCGTAAATACGCTGAAAGGCGTTACGCGCAACCTCGGGGCGCTCGCTCACCAGTTTCAGGTAGTCGGTAAACGACCCCTCCCAGTGATGCTTGCGAAACCGCTGCGGATCAAGTCGCTGTTTGACCGTCTGCAGAATCGTATCCGAGTCAACCATGACTACCTGCCTCCCAGAACCTGCCGAGCCTGCACGGTGCGCCGCTCACACCGGCCCGCATGGATTGCCTTCGACTCACGCCCACCCCGCAGCCCGCCAGCACGACACCGCGCCCCCCGCGGGCCCGCTGACACGCAGAACTCACCGTAGTTCTATCGGTTAAGGGTGGCGGCTCGGCCAATTTCCCATAACCGTCAAATCCTATGTCTGCCCGAGCGGCAAGTCAAACCGAAGAACCACATAACTGCTTTCATGACAACAAGATATGAACTTTCGCCGGCGTGCCCCCCCTGCGGTCTGCGCCTCATGCGCTCTCGCCGCACGTCCGCCCCGCGCGACACGACCGCGGCCAGCGGAATGCTCACCGCGATTTCGCGGCCCGCGACCGGAGCCGACGACACCACCGGCGCGGAAAGGGCGCTCAGATCCGGTCGCCGAAGCAGACGCCGACGGCCCGACACGCCCGGATCAGCGGGTGGTCAGGCGGCACGAGGCGCTGCTGGTTCGCCACGTCTTCGATGGGCACGTGTGTGATTCGACCTCGCTGCACCACCACCACCTCGTTGAACCGGCCCCGGCGCAGCAGGCCGACGGCGGCATATCCCAACTCCGTTCCCAGAACGCGGTCGTAGGGGACCGGCGTACCGCCACGCTGAACGTGCCCCAGGATTGTCGCCCGGCATTCCAGGCGCGTCCGTTCGGCGATCTGCTCGCACAGCACTTGGCTGACGCCCCCCAGGCGAATCGGATCCGGCGAATCCCTCACGACCCGATCCACCACCATCTCACCGCCGACCGGTTTGGCGCCCTCCGCCACGGCGATGATGGTGAACGCCTTACCGTGCCGGCTGCGATTCGCGCAATACTCGCACACCACGTCAACGTCGTACGGGATCTCGGGGACCAGAATCACGTCCGCGCCGCTGGCGGCTCCGGAGTACAGCGTCAGCCAGCCGGCATACCGCCCCATCATTTCGACCAGCATCACCCGGTGATGACTCGACGCCGTGGTATGAATGCGGTCCAGCGCCTCGGTGGCCGTCGCCACCGCGGTGTGAAACCCGAACGTCACTTCACAGTGCATCAAGTCGTTGTCGATGGTCTTGGGCACGCCCATGCAGCGGATCCCTCGCCGCACCAGTTCGACGGCGCCGCTCATGGTCCCGTCGCCGCCTATGCACACCAGGGCGTCCAGCCCGCGCTCCTGCACATGTTCAATGATCCGGTTGGTCACGTCTTTGTAGACCGGCTTGCCCTCGTCGTCGGTGCCAACGCAGAAATGCGACGGGTTGGCCTTGTTGCTCGTGCCCAGAATCGTGCCACCCTGCGTCAGAATATTAGATGCGTCCTTCAAGGTCAGCACGCGCATGCGGTTGCGGATCAGGCCCAGCAAGCCGTCCTCGATCCCGTAGACCTCCCATCCGTGCTCGATGATGGCAGCTTTCGTAACGGCGCGGATGACCGCGTTGAGCCCCGGACAATCCCCGCCCCCGGTCAGCACACCGATTCGTGCAATGGACTCGCTCATGGTTCCTCCTTGGCTCTACGAGTACGCGACTCGCGACCGGCGCCGGTGTACACCAGTTCCGGCCCGGCGCCAAGAACGCGCGCACGCCGCCCCGACGTCCATCGACGCACACACGCCGCGACCGTACCGCGCCGTTACGCAGGCGGTCGGCGTCCTACCGACTCGACCAGCAACCGCCGGCGCTGCAGACCTCGCACGGCGGCAGGCCCGCGTAGTCCGCAGCCAGAATCTTGGCGCGAATGCGCTCGATCTCCGGCGACCGCCAGACTTGCCGGATCGTACGATCGTGGATGTTGCCCAGCTTCAGTTCACCGTTCACGTCGCTGCAGCAGAATCCGAAATCGCCGTTCCAGTGGATGATAAGCCGCTGCCCGTTTCCGCAGTAGACCGGCGTCGTCCGCTGGCAGGTATCGTCGATCTGCCGGATCACACCATCGGTGCCGAGGTACGCGTTGCCCTGCACCTTGTTGATGCCCGACACCAGCACGTGCCGCACGCGAGGCCCCCACACCTCCCGGAACCGCCGCACTTCGTCGCCTTCCGGGTCGTCGCTGAGTTTCGTGATGTCCACGACCAGATTCTCGATCCCCATGTCCCGGCCCA
>CP070691.1:74458-80600 GCA_020353195.1 Phycisphaerales bacterium
ACGGTTGTCGCACCGATCAGCGGCGTTTTGAACCGCATGCCGATGGAGGTCGGCGAGTATGCCGTGCCGGGTGACTGTGTGGCCGAGATCGTCGACATGGACCCCGCCAAGGTGATCGAGAACGTGCCGGAGCGCGACGTGCACTATCTGAAGGTCGGTGATCCGGCGGAGATCTTCGTCCATGCGCCGGACGAGACCCGCCTTGCGGGCGTAATCGCCTACATCAGTGAATTGGCGGACGAGAGCACCCGCACGACACGGCTTGAAATCACGGTGGAGAACCCGGACCGCCTGCTCCGATGTGGGCAGATCGTGCGGGCGCGGCTTACGCGGCGGGTCCTCGAGGACGTGATCATGATTCCGCTTGACGCCGTGATTCCACTCGAGGACGGCAAAGCGGTCTACGTCGTTGTTGCCGCCGACCAGCCCCCGAATGAGCCGGGCTCCGAGGGCACCGAGCCCCCGCTTGCCGAACACGCCGAGCGCCGAGACGTCGAAATCGGGTTCCTCAAAGGGCGAAATGTGCGGATCCTCAGCGGGCTTGAGGTCGGGGACCGGCTGATCGTCGCGGGGCACCGGTACGTCGGCCCGGGCCAGCCGGTCGCGGTCATGGAGGAGGAATGACCGGCCGTGTTCCTCTCTGATACTGCCATCCGCAACCGCACCACCGTGGGCGTTCTCGTCACGGTGATCATCGTCTTCGGTGTGTACAGCTACATCAAGCTTCCCCGAGAGAGCTCGCCGGACGTCCCGATTCCTTTCATTCTGGTGACGACGTCGTACGAGGGAGTCTCGCCCGCCGACATCGAATCGTCGGTGACGATCAAGATCGAGAAAGAGCTGGCCGGGTTGAAGGGCGTAAAGGAGATCACGTCGTCCAGCGCCGAGGGCATGTCGACCGTCGTTATTGAGTTTCTCCCCGATGTGAAGATCGACGACGCGATGCAGTACGTCCGCGACAAGGTCGACCTGGCCAAGGCCGAGCTGCCTGACGAGGCCGAGGAGCCGACGCTGACCGAGATCAACATCGCCGACTTTCCGATCATGATGATCAGCATTTCGGGCGACGTTTCGCCGGTCCGTCTCGAGGCCATCGCCGACGCCCTCGAGGATGAGATCGAGTCGATTCCGGGAGTGCTCAACTGCGACGTGGTAGGCGCCCTGGAGCGGGAAATCCGCCTCGAGATCGACCAGGACAAGGTGGCCGCATACGGGCTCACGATCCCGGACATCATGGGCCTGATTCCCGCGGAGAACGTCAACATATCCGCTGGCGGGCTGGACACGCCGGGCACCAGGCTGAACGTGCGCGTGCCCGCGGAGTTCGTCGAACCGGAGGAAGTGGACGAGTTGATGATCGCCGTCCGCGACGGCCGACCGATCTACCTGACCGACGTCGCCCGGGTGCAGGACACGTTCAAGGACCGGTCGGCGTTCTCCCGGCTGGACGGGACCGAGAGCATCACGGTTACAGTGCAGAAGCGGCTGGGCGAGAACATCATCGGCATCGCAGAAGCGGTCAAGCGCGTGCTGGCCGAAGCCCGGCGGCGAGCGCCACAGGGCGTCCGTTTCGACGTCACACTCGACCAATCGAAGGATATTCGCCTCATGGTCAGCGACCTGGAGAACAATATGCTCTCCGGGATGATCCTCGTGGTGGCCGTCCTGGTTCTGGCGTTGGGATGGCGCGTCAGCATGATCGTGGGCTTCGCGATTCCTACCAGCATGCTGCTCAGCGTGACCGTCCTGAAGGCGCTGGGCCATACGCTGAACGTGGTGGTGCTGTTCAGCCTGATCATGGCGCTGGGCATGCTGGTCGACAACGCGATCGTCATCGTCGAGAACATCTACCGCCACTATCAGCTGAGCGGCAGGCGGATCGAGGCGGCGATGGAGGGGACGGCCGAGGTCGCCTGGCCCGTCATCACATCGACGGTTACGACATTGGCGGCGTTCGCGCCCATGATCTTCTGGCCAGGGATCATGGGCGAGTTCATGAAGTACCTGCCCATCACGCTGATCGTCACACTGACCAGCTCGCTGTTTGTGGCCCTCGTCGTAAGCCCCACCTTGGGATCCGTTTTCGTGCGGGCCCCCAAACGGCCTGCCGCGCGCGAGAGCCGGCTGGTCGCCAGCTATCGGCGCCTGCTGGCAACGGCCCTGCAGCACCGTTTCACCACGCTGAGCTTGGTCGTACTGCTGCTGGTGGGGCTGGGCGTGTTCTACGCCAAGCGGGGGCACGGCGTGGAGCTGTTTCCGGACTTCGACCCTCGCCGGGCCATCATCAACGTTCGCTGCCCCCAGGGTGCCAACATCCACGAAACTGACCGGCTGGCCCGAGTGATCGAGGAGCGTCTTGCCCCCTACGCCGACGACCTGGAGAACGTGATCGCCAACGTGGGGTCGGGCGGCGCGACGATGTTCGGCGGCTCGAGCGGCGGCGATCACGTGGCCAACCTGACGCTGAGTTTCCGCGATTACGAGGTTCGTGAGCGTCCGTCGGTGGCCGTCATCGGCGAGGTCCGGCGCTCACTGGCCGACATGGCCGGGGCGGAAATCGAGGTGAAGAAAGAAGAGGAGGGGCCACCAGTAGGCGCGGCCGTCACGATTCGCATCATCGGGGAGGACTTCAAGACGCTCGAGGCTATCAGCGGACAGGCCAAGCAGGCGATCGCGACCGTGAAGGGACTGGTGAACCTCCGCAGCGATTACGAGGCGGCGCGCCCGGAACTGGCGTTTCGCGTGGACCGGCGGCGCGCCATGCTGCTCGGCGTCAACACGGCCATCGTGGGGAACTTCCTCAAGACGGCGATCTTCGGCAGCGAAGTCGGGACCTACCGGCAGTTCAACGACGAGTATGACATTACCGTTCGCCTGCCGGTCTCACAGCGCGAGAGTATCGACGACCTGCTGCGACTCCGCGTGCCCAACGACCGCGGGGACGCCGTCCCGCTCAGTTCCCTCGGGGAGTTCGCCTACGCCGGGGGCTATGGAACGATCAGCCGCGTTGACCAGAAACGCGTGATCACCCTTACGGCCGACGCCGAGGGACGCCTTGCAACCGCTGTGCTTGCCGACGTGCAGGCGCTTCTGGGCCAACTCGACCTTCCGCCCGGTTACGAGATCCGTTACGCCGGCGAAAAAGAGGAACAGGACAAGGCGCAGGCATTCCTGACCAAGGCCTTCATAGCGGCACTGTTTCTTATCGTGCTGATCCTGGTCGCGCAGTTCAACACGCTGACGGTGCCGTTCATCATCATCAGTTCTGTAATCCTGTCGCTCATCGGCGTGCTCGCGGGGCTGCTCATCTGCCGGATGCCGTTCGGTATCATCATGACCGGCGTAGGCGTCATCAGCCTGGCCGGCGTGGTCGTGAACAACGCCATCGTCCTGCTGCACTACACGCGCCTGCTCCAACAGCAGGGGATGCAACTCATCCCTGCGGCGATTCAGGCCGGCGCAACCCGCCTGCGGCCCGTGCTGCTGACGGCCATCACCACAATCCTCGGCCTGATCCCGATGGCCATCGGCATCAGCTACGACTTCCACAAGATGGCCTGGGCGACGCGCAGTGAATCCAGCCAGTGGTGGGCGAGCATGGCCATCGCCGTCATCTTCGGACTGGCGTTCGCGACCCTGCTGACACTCGTCGTCCTGCCGACGCTGTACGTGACGCTGACGCGGCTGGCGAGCCGATGGTCGAACGTGGTGCGAGCGTAGCAGTTCATGGCAGACTTCATTCGATTTGTGGCGTAGGCTTCGCGGTCAGTGACCGCGGAGGCGAAAGAGCGATCTGCTCCGCGGAGGGGCGAGAACGCGTGACAAACATGCGTCGATCACAAGGTGTTCGCAGAGGACCGCCGGCTGCCTATGAACTGACCGCCATCTGCGTGAGGTCGGCGCTGTCGAGGTTATCGGCGAGTTGGATCGCCAGTGAGGCGAACTCGGCCTGGCGTTTCAGAAAGGCGTCGACGACCGCCGGGTCGAACTGTGATCCGGACGCCCCACGAATGATATTGACGGCCGCCTCGTGCGAAAAGGCGTCCTTGTAGGGGCGCTGTGTGGTGAGAGCGTCGTACACGTCAGCCAGCGCGGCGATCCGCGCGGGCAGCGGAATGTCCTCGCCGCTGAGAGCCTGAGGATAACCCTTACCGTTGTACCATTCGTGGTGAGAGCGGGCGATCTGCTCGGCCATCTTCAGGAATCGGACGGCCGGCGTGCGCGCGATGACCGACCGGAGCGTTTCCGCCCCGACTTCGGCGTGCCGCCTCATGATCTCCCACTCCGCGGGGGTCAGCTTGTCGGGCTTGAGCAGGATGTGATCGGGCACGACCACCTTTCCGACGTCATGGAGCGGCATCGCCCGGCGCAGGTCCTCGGGAAACTCGTCGTCGATTTCTGCGGCAAACGGTTCCTCGTTCTGCAACTCGTCGGTCAAGAGCAGGGCGTAGCGGGTCACGCGGTCGAGATGCCTGCCAGTGTCCGTGTCGCGGTACTCGGCCAGCGTCGCCAGGGCAATGACAACGGACTCTCGCGCCTGGTCTCGTGCTTCGCGAGTGACGAATTCCTCAATGGCCGATGCCGCCATGTTGGAGAGCAGGTTGACGTACTCCAGCTCAGCCGCGTCGAAGGCATTCCCCCCGTGCCGCTCGGCGATGTTCAGCACGCCCACCACGCGGTTCGACGCGGCCAGCGCCTTGGACAGCAGCGGCGCGCCGGGGAGCGGCTCCGAGCCGTAAAACCGGGTGTCCGGTGGCGTGGCTTCGTGCGTATTGAACAGCGCGGAGTCTCCAGTAAGAAACACCTGTCCGGCAATGCCCTCTCCTGCGGGGACGCGGACCGCCGAAGCAACACTGGAGTCGATTCCGATCGACCGCGCGATGGTCAGGTAATCGCGCTCCTTGTCCGGCAGCATGATGGAGACGCGCCGGCAGCGGGTCAGTTCCGCCGCGGCCGCGATGATACTGTCCAGAACGCGCTCCAGACTCCCGGCGGCGGCAAGCGCCCAGGAAAGATCTGCAAGAACACTTAACGCCCGCGCGTGCTCGCCACGCAGTTCGTTGCTACGGATGAACTCCGCTTTGCCCCGGCTCAGGCGGGCCATGGACTGAACACGGAGAACGAACTCTTTCGGTCTGATCGGTTTGGCGATGAATTCATCCACGCCCGCCTCGAGGCTGGCGACAACGTCTGCGCCTTTGGCAGCGGCGCTGGCCATGATCACCGGGATCCCGTGCGTTGCCGGGTCACCCTTGAGGCACCGCGTGCACTGCAACCCGTTGAGGTTGGGCATCATGAGATCCATGATGATGATGTCGGGCGGCGACTGGTTGACTTTCGCGAGGGCGTCCAGGCCGTCAACGGCCTCCGTAACGTCGTGTCCCTCTCGCTCGAGAAGCGTACGGCAGAAGGCCCGGTCGTCGCCGTTGTCATCGGCGATCAGGACCTTGACCTGGGCGTCGGCAACATCGTGTGACGTCGTCGGCGGACGGACCAAACTCGCGCTGTCGTGCCCGGGACCGATGAGGTCAGGCCGCGGAGAACCTCCTGCCAGGCACACCCGGTTCCTGCCCGCGCGCTTGGCGGTGCACAGGGCCTCGTCGGCGCGCTTGAGAAGATCCTCGGGTGACTCGGTGCGATGATCCCGCTCGGCCACCCCGGCGCTGACGGCTACAGAGACTTCCACGTCGCCGCGTATGATCCGGTTTGACTCAACGGCCTGGCGGAGCCTCTCCGCTCCCACCGCCGCCTCCGGCGCTGTCGCGCTGGGGCACAGGATGAGGAACTCCTCTCCGCCCAGGCGGCACACGGTTTGTTCCTTGCGGGAAGACATTCTGAGAATGCCGGCAGTGGCGCGAAGCACGGCGTCACCGACGTTGTGGCCGTAGGCATCGTTGCAGCGCTTGAAGTGGTCAATGTCCAGCATGATGCATGAGAAGGGCTGATCGTACTGCGTCGCCATTATCCAGTGTTCTTCGAGACACCGGATCGCTTCTTTGTGGTTGGCCAATCCCGTCAGCTCGTCGGTCCGCGCTACACGCTGGAGCCGGGTGGACAGGCATGCCAGCTCATCGTTGGCCTTGTGAACGACTCGGTGCTCGAGGGCAAGCTCGTGTTGGAGAGTGAGGATGCGGGTGCCCGC
>CP070691.1:80700-84328 GCA_020353195.1 Phycisphaerales bacterium
CGTGCCGGCTGCATTGACTGCCGCGATCATCGCGGGGTGATCCTCGGTCAACTCGTCGCGGCATTTATCCAGATGTTGGTTCCAAACTGTTTCGACCTGATCGAAGCGACTCGATTCGATGTAGCACCACGCCAGATCGCGCACGGCCGCGGTCACGGCCGAATGGCCCTCATTAAGGTCTTGGCGACACGCGTCTAGGTGGTCTTTCCGCACGGCCTCGGCACCGGCGCTGTCGCCCCTCGCCTGTAGCAGCTCCGCGAGGCCGTTGACCGGCCGCATCATGCTCGGGTGGTCAGGTCGGAGCACACGTTCGACGATTTCCAGCGCCTCGCGATACAATGCTTCAGCCTCGTCGAAGTCTCCCTTATCGCGCAGGAAGTTGGCCAAGTTACACAATTCGCCGGCCAACCACCAGGTTCCCGGGCTTTGGTTTCGCCAACCGGCAACTGCTCTGCGGAGGAGTCTTTCTGACTCGGCCATGTTGCCTTTGTCGTTGAGGAGCTTCGCCAGGGTACTTAAGCTAAGGGGGTCCGCCCCACCAAGTTCCCTCTCCTCTATCTCAACCGCCTTACGGCACAGCGGCTCCGCCTCGTCGAGTCGCCCCCAATAGTATAGCGCACGCGCGAGATCCCTCCTGGAACGAGCGGTGTTTGGATGGTCCTCGCCGAACAGTCTTACGTGCATGGAGAACGACTCACGCAACGAGGATTCAACCTCTGCTGCGCCACCACTCCCGGTTGCCACCAGGACATGCGCCAGCCCGAATAGGCTCCCGGCAACCTCCCAATGATCGCCCTCGTGGATGGATCTGCGGAGCGATAGCGCCTTACGAAACATGGACTCGGCGGCCTGCTGCTGACCAAGGTCGTAATAAGTCCAGCCAATCGTGTTTCGCAGCTCGGCTTCGACCTCAGGTTGGCCTTTGAGTTCCGTGTCGAGGCGGCCGGTGGTGCGGTCGAGAATCTCGCGCAGAAGTGTCGTGTCGCGCCCTTTGGCGACGGCGGGGCCGACGCTGCCGAGCATGTCCTTCATTACGGCGGCCACTTGCTCGGCGCGGGTGGCGTTCGTTTCCGCCATCCGCCGTTGCTCGGCTTCCGCGTCGCGCGCTGTCATGGCCTCCTGTTCACGTTGGCGTGCAAGCTGCTCATTGGCCTCGGCGATCTCCCGCTGCGCCACCTCGGCGGCCTGCGCCGCGACCGCATCAGCCCGGGCACGATCGGCCTGCAGATACAACGACGTGCTGAAGATCGAGGCCGCGACCAGCACCACAAACACGGTGGCAACGGCCGCGAAGGCCGCCTTGTTCCGTCGGGCGAAGACGCGGAGCTGATAGACGATGCTCGGCGGGCGAGCGGTGATCGCCTCTCCGGCCAGGTATTGCCGGATGTCTCGGGCCAGCTCCGTGGCCGATTGGTAGCGACGCTCGCGGTCCTTCTCCAACGCTTTGAGCACAATTGTCTCAACGTCCCCGCGGAGCGTCTTGTTGAGCGTGCTCAGCTTGGTGGGGTGCTGCTCACGGATGATCCGCGTCGCTTCGTGCATGGCTACGCGGGTTACGTTGTAGGGAAGCTTGCCACAAAGTAGCTCATAGAAGACGACACCCAACGCATAGACATCGCTTCGCGTGTCGATGTTGTGCGGGTCGGCCTCACATTGCTCGGGCGACATGTACTGAAGCGTGCCGATCAGTTGCCCGATGTCTGTCTGCAAGGTCGTGACGGCCAGGTCCGAATCC
Organism: Phycisphaerales bacterium; assembly: GCA_020353195.1. Taxonomy (GTDB): domain Bacteria; phylum Planctomycetota; class Phycisphaerae; order UBA1845; family UBA1845; genus JAFGJQ01. The sequence goes on from CP070691.1 coordinate 82,436, forward strand.
GTTGATCTGGCTACGCCGAAGTCGATGATCTTCACCTGGCCCTGGGCGTCCACCAGTATGTTGGACGGCTTGAGGTCGCGGTGGATTATGCCTTTCTGGTGCCCGTGGTGGATCGCGTCGCAGACCTGGGCGAACAGCTCCATCCGCTCTCGTGTGCCGAGCTTCTTCTCCTGGGCGTATTGGGTGATGGGTTTGGCGTTGGGGATGTACTCCATGGCGAAGAAGGGGACAGGCGATCCGGGCGCGGCGGGATCGTCATGCGTCCCGGCCTCGTAGACCTGGGCGATGCCGGGATGCCGCAGTCGGGCGAGCAGTTGCGATTCGTACTCGAACCGCCGCAGGGCGGACCGGGAGGCAATCCCCTGCCGCATGACCTTGACGGCCACCGTCCGCCGGGGCTGCTTCTGCATCGCCCTATAGACCGTCCCCATCCCGCCCGACGCGATGACGTCCTTGACGTGAAACTGCCCGATGTGCTGCGGCAACCCGGGGGCGACCGACGGACCGGTGCCCGCGTCGCCGGTGGGTCTTCCCGGGACCGGTGACGGCAGCGGTGCGGTGTCCTCGGCGTGATCCGCCGTCCAGCCGCTGCGGCGAAGTTCGCCCAGCAGCACCTCGTCGTCACAATACCAATCGGATTCCCTGCCCATGCCCGTGCCCTGGCCGCTAGCCCTCCTCCTGAACTTGCTCATCAATGATCTGCTTGAGTCGCTTGGTGATCCGAGACTTCGCCTGGTACACCTGGTCTACGCTCATGTCGAGGGCTGAGGCCACTTCGCGGGCGTCACCGCCGGCCACGGCGTAGCTCTGGAATGCTTGGCGGTCGGTCTTGCCGAACTCGGCCTCGATGACCCTCATCGCCGTCCTGAGGTGGTATTGACGCCATTCCGCCTCCCAGGATTCTCCGACAGCCAGGTCGGCCTCGGCAACCCTCGTATCCTCCTCAATATGTTCTAGGTTCACGTGACCGCGTTTCTGACGGCGTTTCTTGAAAATAGCCCGCAAGGTCACGGTTTTCAGAAAGGAACGGAACTTGCCCTTCCGTGGATCATAACGGAAGCCCGGCATGGCCTCGCTCAGCGAAAGGAGTACCTCCTGGGCGATGTCTTCACAATCCGCCGGCTGAAGTTTCTGCCGCCGGGCGAAACCCCGGATCAGCCCGCCGTAGCGATCGTGGAAGTCTTGCCACGCTGTGGCGTCGGCACCGTCCCTGAGGCGAATGAGAAGGCTGCCGTGCGTGGTGGTCATCCCGTCCATGGCCCCAGTATAACGAATCCAGCTGTCGGCGTTGACCAGCCTGGAGAACCCAGAACAGCCTTCTATAGGGGAAGACACTTACGGTGTGCCTCACGGGAACGAGACCCTCACGCGCACTTGGACGCGTGAGCAGCAGGCTGGGCCAAGTGAGGCAAACAAGAGTACCCGATGAGTACCCGATAGAACTGGTCTCCGATGGTGCCGAGTAGTCTCGACGGGGCACGAGTGGTCATTCAAAACCCGCTTCAATTCCGCAAAATCCGCGATTCTGGCTCAGGAACGCCGATTTTCGGCCCAGGGGAAACGGTATTCGATTCCCCCCGCCCCGTTCTCGGCAGAATTCGCAACGCCCATGCGAAAGTGGGTCATAAATGGGTCAGCCGCCACGTGGCTTTGGTTAAAGATCTTGCACTCATTATCGCGTCAGGGGCTCGGAACCCCAGCTCCAACCGCAGTGACGCGCTTTCAACCGCGGCCGGTGCAGTTTTACCGGCACGACTACCGTATCACGCATCTGGTCGTCGCTGATCGGAAACCCCGAATCCTCGATTAGCAATTATGTTACCGCCTCGGGACTCAGACCCTCCGTCCGGCACACCGAACGAACTCCGATCACCCGAAATCGTCCAGCCTGAC
>CP070691.1:84428-95059 GCA_020353195.1 Phycisphaerales bacterium
TGCTGGCCTTCGGGCGGCGTCACCGGGAGTTCCTCCTGCCCGGTCTGTTCGGCGTGGTGACGCTCATCTGCTGCAACAGCGCGTTTCTGGGGGAGCTGATCAACAAGGCCGTCCCCACGCCGGTCCTGTGGCGGTTCCGCTGGGTGCTGCCGAGTCTGGTGCATTCGGCCATCGTGGCCTTTGCCCTGTACTGGGCGTTGTCGGTGCTGCTTCGCCGCCGCGACCGGACGACAACGCCGATCCGTTCATTCATTGCCTGCGCCGCCGTAGTGGGCGCTCTCGGCCTCATGTTGTCGAACACGAGCGCTTACGCCGCGAAAGCCGGACCGAAGCCAGGGCAATTGAGCAAATTCTCGGACGACATGCACGGGGTGGTCGATCTGCTGGGCGGCGTCGAGGCCTCTCCATTCGTGTGGGCCCCCCGGATCGTCGGTCGGGAGCTGCCCCAACTCATGCCCAACATCCGACTGGTGCTGTCGAGGCGCGCTATCATGCTTCCGGCAGACCATCCGAACTTCAGACGGGTGGTGCTCGTGTCGCGAGCCTGGTTCTACGCGCCGGTCGCGCAGTTTCGCGGTGGACAAGCGCCGCAGGATGCTCACCTGCTGTCCGCACTCAGACAGCTGACCGCCCTGTACCCGATCGATCACGTCGTGCTGGAGCATACGTACGGACGGGGCGAGCAGGGGGCCCGCGTCCTGCAAGGTGCCGGATGGCAACGGGTCGGACGCTCCGGTGTCTATGAGGTGTGGCGCAGCCCGGCGGATCCATAGAAGAATCTACGCGGATCTCCCCTGAAGCATGTCGGTCGGTCACACCGGGGGCGCAGCGTTGCTACCTGCTTGCGCCGGGATCCGGGGGAGTCATTCGGCGCGGGAATGAGCCGGCGGAACCGGGTCGATGCCGCCGGGGGCGAACGGATGACAGCGCAGCAAGCGTCGCGCCGTCAGCGCGCCGCCGCGCAGCAGCCCGTGCACGCGGATGGACTCGACGGCGTAGTCGCTGCACGTGGGATAGTGCCTGCACGAGCCGACGAGCAACGGGCGAATCCCGACCTTATAGCCGCAGATCAGCGCGACGGCCGCTGCCCGGGCAACGGTAGAGAGCAACCGACCGGTGGCCTCAAGGGAGTCGTGCATCAAACAGAACTCGGTGCGTTCACTCACCCGCCTTGCGCCGGATGATGGGCTCCAGAACGGTGACAGTCTGGTCGGCCTCATACTCCTTCCCATCCGCTGTCGTCATGACGACCTTGATCCTGTGCTCGCCTGGCCGGGTGAGATACGTTTGCCCGTTGACGCCGTTTGCGATGGGCTCGCCGTTGTCCGTCCAGAGGAAGTAGGCTCCCCGCCGCATCGAGCCCGGTACCACCGCGCTGTAACTGATCAGCAGCGGGGCAATACCGATGGTCGAGCTGAGCCGCAGGCGAACCGGAGACGCTTCCACCTGTTGTGTCGGTATCACTTTTCGCGGCGGCGTGCGCTGCTGTGAAGGCGGAGGAGGAACCGGCGTTGTGCGAAGCGGCTTGGAGTCGCCGGAGGTGGGCTGACCACTTTGACGACTACCGGATCGAGTCCGGGCCCCACGGGACGTCCGATCCGGCGACGCCGGCACCGCACGGGCGCCGGGCGAACGGTCGAGCGGCCGCTGACCGGGATCACCCGATGACGGCAAGGTGGACGTCACTCTCGGAGGACCGCTTCGCCCATCGGCCGCACCGCCAGGCACGGGCGGGACCCGTTGCCCCGCACCATCCGAGTGCGACCCCATCGCCAAAGTGCCCCCCTCGCCGACATCGATCGGCACTTCCTTGACCTGCAGGCGGGCGAGTTCCAGCGGAGGGGTCTTCGCCTTGGCGCCGCAGGTTCTCGCGAAGAAGGAAGCGGCCACGCTCGGCGTCCGCTCGTGCCCCAGGGCGCTGAACTTGGCGAACGTCAGGTCGAATCCGTGCCGGGCATACCACTGGGCCGCCTGCTTCGACTCCTCGCGGCAGACTTTGAAATCGTTCTCGGTGAAGAACACGGCGATCTTGTGATCCCGGTATTTCGGAACCTGGGACGGATCGAGTATGTCGGCGGAGAAGTTCGACTGAAACACGCCCACACAGGTGAAGCGATCCGGGTGCCGGTTGGCCATGTAGTGAGCCAGATACCCGCCCGACGACCAACTCGTCGACAGCACGGCGTCGGGGTCGACGTCGGTCACGGCCATCAAGTGGTCCAGGATGGCGATCGTGCAATCTTCGTCGCGTTTGAGCCCCGGCGTGATGCGCTTGAACGGGAACTCATACATCAGATCCGGCGTCTTGAGCTGTGGGGCGCAGACGATGAACCCATAACGATCCGCCTCCTGCCCCCACTGCCGAATCTGCCGGTTGTCGTTGTCGAACGGCTTCATGCCGTGAAACGCGACGACCAGGGGCCAGCGCCTGTGCGTGACGAACTGGCCTCCCGTCTTGACGTAGTCTTCGGGCAGGTAAAGCCAGTATCCCGCCTGGGTGGTGGGCTCGCGCAGGAACAGCGTCAGGCCGTTACCCGGACGTTGCCCGACCGCGCAGCCGGCGTTCACGGCGGCCAGGACCGCGGCGGCGGCGCTGAAAATCAAGATTCTTCCAACGGTGTCCGGTCGCATATCTCGGTAAATCGGCTCTACGGGGCGGAGGCCCTGACTCTATAATCCGAAACCCCCAGGCACACAAGGGCGGAAACAGCCCCGTTCCGCGGGGGGCCTATACGTGCCATAACGGTTCCTCGTGTCGCTTTCCCATCCCCGCCGGGCCGCCGGCTCACGATTGTCCACTTGCGGCTCCCACACACCCCGGGCGGGTTGCGGCCGCGTATTGTAGCCGGATGCAGAAGAAACGCCAGCCACCGGCCGCCGCAGGAATTGCGGTACCGCCTCACAGGCGGGGGCACCGCGGAGGCTGCCGGCCACCCTTGCCGCTTCACCCGGATCGCGTAGGATGACGCCCGTACGGTTGTCATCCGGTCCGACAGCCCGTTTCAGCGGTTCGGTAGAGCGATGGCCCAGACCGCCAATTCCACGGATTGCCCCTCGTTTGTCCACCTGCACCTGCACACGCACTACAGCCTGCTCGACGGTGCGATCCGAATCGACGACCTGGTGCGGCGCGTCAAGGAACTGTCCATGCCCGCGGTGGCCATCACCGACCACGGCAACCTGTTCGGCGCCATCGAGTTCTACCGGGCGGCGATCAAAGCCGGCATCAAGCCGATTATCGGCTGCGAGGTCTACATGGCCCCGGGCGACCGGCGGGACAAGGACGCGGGGGGCATGAAAGAGGCCAGCTACCACCTGCTGTTGTTGGCGGCGAACCGCGACGGGTATCACAACCTGCTCAAGCTGGCCAGCATCGCTTACTGCGAAGGGTTCTACTACCGTCCCCGCATCGACAAGGAGGTGCTGACCCGGTTCAACCAGGGGTTGATCTGCATGAGTGCCTGCCTGGGCGGCGAACTTCCGCAAGCGCTGCTGCAGAGGAACCAGGGACAGGCGAAGGAGGTCGTCGAGACGTACCTGAGCATCTTCGGGGCCGACCGGTTCTTCATCGAGTTGCAGGATCACGGCCTGCAGGAACAGAAGGCCGTCAACCCCGAGCTGATAGACCTGGCTAACCGCCTCGGCGTGGGCATGGTGGCCTCCAATGACGTGCACTATCTGGACCACGCCGACGTGGAAGCCCACGAGGTGCTCTGCTGCATCAGCACCGGCAAACGGCTGTCCGACGAAGAGCGCCTCAAGCTCGAAGGAGACCAGTTCTACCTCAAAACTCCCCGCCAGATGCATGACCTGTTCCGCGACACCCCCGATGCGCTGGCCAACACGCTTCGCATCGCGGACGCGTGCGCCGTAGAGCTGGACTTCTCCAGGCGCCACGCCCCGGTCTACAAAGTACCGCAAGCCCGCAGTGACGAAGAGTACGTGCGAGAACTCGTGTACAACGGCGCGAAGAAGCGGTACGGCGAGATCACCGATGCGATCCGCGAGCGGATCGACTACGAACTCAGCGTAATCGCCGGCAAGGGGTTTTCCAGCTACTTCCTCATCGTCTGGGACTTCATGAGCTACGCCCGTTCCCGCGGCATCCCCTGCGGCGCTCGGGGCAGCGGGTGCAGTTCCGTAGTCAGCTATTGCCTCGGGATATCCGCACCGGACCCGCTACGGTACGGACTGTACTTCGAGCGGTTCATGGACCCGGACCGCGACGAGATGCCCGACATCGACGTCGATATCTGCCAGAACGGGCGAGCCGAGGTGATCGACTACGTCCGCCGGAAGTACGGGCACGTCGCCCAGATCATCACGTTCGGCACGCTCAAGGCCAGGGCGGCGGTCAAAGACGTCAGCCGGGTCATGGGCCTCGGTTTCGACGAAGCCAACAAGCTCACAAGCCTGATCCCGGCCGAGCTGAAGATGACCATCAACAAGGCCCTGAGCCAGGAGCCCCGGCTCAAGAAACGATACGACACCGACGAGACCGTCCACAACATCATCGACATCAGCCGCAAGATTGAAGGGCTGGCGCGCCACGCCGGCGTTCACGCCGCCGGCGTCGTTGTGGCGGACCAGCCCCTCGATAACTTCCTGCCTCTGTACAAGCCGGCGGGTGAAGATCAGATCGTCACCCAGTACGACGGGCCGACGGTGGAGAAGATCGGACTGCTGAAGATGGACTTCCTGGGCCTGCGGACGCTGACCACCCTCGAACGGGCCCGCCAACTGGTCCGGCAAAGCCGGGGTATCGACGTCGACTTCGAAGCGCTGGACCTGACCGACCTCCGCGTGTACGAGCTCTTCGCCCGCGGGGAAACAAAGGGCATCTTCCAATTCGAATCCGGCGGCATGCGCGACGTCGTGATGAAGATGCGCCCCACCCGCATCGAGGATCTCATCGCCGCCAACGCGCTGTTCCGCCCCGGACCGATGGCCTACATCGACTCCTACATCGGCCGCAAGCACGGCGAAAGCTGGACCACACCGCACCCGATCATGACCGAGGTGCTGGAAGAAACCTATGGCGTTCTGGTGTATCAGGAGCAGGTTTCGCGACTGGTGAACCGGCTCGGCGGCATCGAGCTCAAGGAGGCCTTCCGCCTGGCTAAGGCCATCAGCAAGAAGAAGAAGAGACTCATCGAGCGGGAGCGCGAACCGTTCCTGCAGGGAGCCCAAGTCAACGGCGTGCCGCGCCCCGTCGCCGGCCAGGTATTCAACGACATCGTCAAGTTCGGCGAGTACGCGTTCAACAAAGCGCACTCCACCGGATATGCCTTGATCGCGTTCCAGACCGCCTACATGAAAGTGTACCACCCGGTGGAGTATATGGCCGCCCTGATGACGTTCGAGATGTCGAACACCGACAAGGTCGTCGGCTATATCGATGAGAGCCGGCGCATGGGCATCACCGTGCTGCCTCCGGATATCAGTGAATCGGGAACCGATTTCACCGTCATTCTCGACGCGCCATCGCCTTCCATCCGGTTCGGGCTGGCCGCCATCAAGGGAATCGGGGAGAAAGCCGCCGACATCATCGTCCGCGAGCGGACTGAGAACGGCAGATTCACGAGCATCTTCGACTTCTGCGAGCGGGTAGACCACGGGATCATCAACCGGGCGGCCATCGAGGCCATGATCAACTGTGGGGCGTTTGATTCGACCGGCGCCATGCGGAAAGCGCTCATTCAAACGCTGGACAGAGCCCTGGAGACCGGAGCCGGCGCGCAGCGGGACAAAGCCACCGGCCAAATGAGCTTCTTCAGTGATTTCGCCAGGGACGACGCGCCCGGAACGGCGGAGCCGGCGCTACCCACCGAAGAATGGTCCGAGGCGGAGATGCTCGCCCGCGAGAAGGCGGCACTGGGCTTGTACATCACGCGGCACCCGCTCGCCCGATACGGCGACCTGCTGGACGCCTGTTCCACGACGACGACCGCGCACCTCAAGGAATATCCCCAGGGCGGACGCGTCGTCATCGGCGGCATGGTCACAAGCCACCGCACGGTAACAACGCGAAATACGCGCCGCCAGGGAAAGATCGGCGTCGTTCAGCTGGAAGATTTCCAGGGCCACGTCGAAGCCCTGATCTTCGGCGAGAACTTCGAACGATACCAAGACCTCCTGACACCAGACGCCATTGTCTTCCTTCGCGGCAGCGTGGACCGCCGCCGAGAGGATCCCTCGTTGCGCGTGGACGACGTGGTCCCCGTGTCCCACGCGATTACCACGCTGACCGAGTCGGTCATCCTGTCACTGTCGGCCCGCGAGGCGGACCACGCCATGCTCGAACGGGTTGTCGAACTGCTCAAAACCCACGGCGGAAACAGCGTCACGAAACCGGTATATCTCGATATTCAAACCGAAGACGGGTTTGTCGCCACCATCAGCTGTGGCCCGGGACTCCGAGTGCATTGCGCGCCGGAGTTCGTTCGCAGCGCAGTCGACCTTCTGGGCGCCGAACGCGTCACCCTCATCACCGCCGCTTCCAAGAGCATACCCCTGGGCAGCGTGCTCGACGCCGCACCGGCCTGACCGCGTAACACCCGCCTCCAGGATTCAGAATCCACACCGCCGCTACCACCAGCTCCGCGCGGTCGCGGTTTCAGGCGTCGGTCGGCAAACCCAACGGTACATGACCGCACATCCAAGAACCGCGACCAACGCGATCACAGGAGCCGTCAAGTCGGCGACCCGGGCCGGCGACCAGCACTGCACCAGCTCACAGACTGACGACACCGCCAGCACGATCGCCGCCACACGCCCCCAGCGGATCTCGCCCCATCGTTCCCATTGATAAGCCGCCAACGACGCCACCAACAGAGCGTGGACCAGAAGGTCGGAGGTCATTCGCCCTAACGCCTGAGTGAATGGCATGTGGAAACACGCCGCGAACGGGGCCCAACTGACGCAGGAAGCGTCAAACCGAAACACGTAAAGGCCCAAGGGCATCATCGCCGACACGAGAGCGTAGACGACCTGAAACAGCACGACAGCCCCGAGCACGAACGAGGAAACACTCACTCGATCACTTCCCGGCTCGTCGTACGCAGCCAGGCGATCGAACACCGCAACCGCAAACCACGCCCCCAGGGCGGCGGCCACCGCATTGACGGCCAGGTCCGCCGTGTCAAACACGCGGGACCGCACAAAAAGCTGAAGCGTCTCAATCAACACCGCTACCAATACGCTATGACCGATCGCTCCCAGAAGGGCCGGACGACTCCTCCACATTCGCCGCCGGTTCGCCAGAGCCTGCAGCGCCCCCAGCAACAGGAACGCACCGGCCGCCCCAATGCTGGACAACGGCGGCGCATGGGAATCCGGAAGACCCGCGCTCAACCGCGCCGCATAGCGCTCGGCGACGGGCCACCACTGCGAACCGAGCAGAGACGCACGGAAATGATCCGCGCTCGTCACGAAATCAAACGGCGCCAGGCCGTGAATGATCAGCCCGACCGTCATCAGCAGGGCTACGAGCGAGAGAGGGCGGTCCTCCAACGTGCGCCGAAGGTAATCGACCGCGAGGTCGGCCGCACGAGCAATCGCCGGGCCAAGGGCGGCCCCTAGAAACGCACCGTACGTGTTGATCATCACGTCGACCCACGACGCACAGCGGACCGACGACAGCGATTGCGCCGACTCGATGACCAGGCTCAGACCGGCGGCCAGAACGGTGGCAATGGCCGGGACCGCCGCAGCGAAGGGAACCAACCGGCGGACCCAACCGAAAAACGTGAATCCGACCGGCAGATACACCACGAGATTGACTAGCAGGTCCTCGCCGGAAAACGGCAACCAGCCAATGCGGCCCACACAGGACCAACCGCCGGCCACCGACGCCGACTCGTCGAACCGAAACGGCGTGAGTGACCCGAGGACGACCAGCGCAGTTGTGGCGGTCCCGAGCAACAGCGGCCCCGCGGCCACCGCGCTCCCGCTGGCGGCCGGAACGCGCGTTCCCGGCTGAACTGTCGACGGCCGGCGACCTCGCATCGCTTCCTTCTCCCCCCCAGATACGGCAAGATGCCAACCACGCGGCTCGCGCCGGCGCGCAACGACGACCACCGGCCCACGCCCCGCGCAAAGACTGATAATGTCAGTGGCAGAATCCCGCCCCAGCCACCGCGAAAAACACGGTCCGGCTGAACGAGTGACGGACGCGGTAAGGAAGGATTATGCAAGTGGTTCCGGTTGTGACGATACCGGGGGGAACGGTCAACGGACGTGTCGATCAAGCGCCTCGACCGGGCGGGCGGCTTGCACCGCGTCCGCCGATACCCGGTCGTTCATTCAGTAGATGTCATACCCGATACCGGCTTCATCCACGTCGTCGGTGTTGGCGATGATGTCCCCGGTTCGGCAGTTGTAGACCCAGCCGATATCAACTGCGGTTTCGTCCACCGTCGGACCGGTCTCCGCGACCCGGACCCCGGTCGCCCCCCGGTTCGGCCCGACCGATAGCGCGGGCACGCCTCCGGGAAGATATGGACCATAGATGTGCTCCTGCGTAGCCCCCGTGTTGCCGAAAACGTCAGTCTTTCCGGTCAACTGTTGGACAAGAGTCTCCTGGCTGCGGTCCTGTCCAGGGAACTCCCCGTTGTGCTCAGCATAGTACAGGTCGACCGCGTTCCGCAAAGCCGCAAGATCCGCGCGAACAGCCGAATCGGCGGCGCCTCTCGCCGCCCGGCTGATCCGCGGCACGGCAATCGCGGCAACCACGCCGATGATGACAACAACGATCACCAGCTCGACCAGGTTGAAACCCACAGCCCTCTTCGTGGCTTTCATCATGAACACCCTCGCCGTCGTTTGCGGCGCCCCAGGGTTCCGACCGACGTTCAACAAACTCAAGCGCCGCACTTCGTCTTCGATATCGTCCTCCCCTCAGAAGCGCTTTAACTACCACGCGCGCAGTGAACATCACTGCCGATAACGCATGCCCGGCAAAAGACCGCCCATCCACATCGACACGGCCACCCTATCGGTCCGGGGAAAAAACCGTAGCCCATCGCCCCAATAACCATCGGCGAACCGGCGATAAGCAGGCGGTTATGCGCTCACGTCCCAGTCAGCAGTCGCAACCCGATCGGACCGTCACGGCTTCCGCCCCCTTGACCGCCGCACGTTTTCGGCCTAAATGACTCACACCCACAGGCAACGAGCAACTGCACGAATACGGAAGAAAAACCATGGCAAACCCCGGCAGCAGACAATCGGTGTTTCACCAACCTCATGCCGTCATCGGAATGATCCACGTAGCCGCCCTGCCCGGCACGCCGAGGGCGTCGGGCCCTGTCGGCACGATCGTGCAAACCGCCGCCGACGAAGCCGGGCAACTCGCCGATGGCGGCGTCGATGCCGTCATGATCGAGAACATGCACGACGTGCCCTACCAGATGCGCGATGTCGGGGCGGAGATCACGGCCGCCATGACGGCGGTCGGATGCGCCGTCCGCCGGGCGGTGAACCTGCCTCTCGGCGTGCAGATCCTCGCCGGTGCCAACAGGCAGTCACTGGCGGTCGCGCACGCCTGCGGGGCCGACTTCATTCGCGTCGAGGGGTTCGTCTACGCCCATGTCGCGGACGAGGGCCTGATGCCCGACGCCGACGCCGGTGACCTGCTCCGTTACCGGCGGGCGATCGGCGCGACCGGCGTCGCCGTCTGGGCCGACATCAAGAAGAAACACTCCAGCCACGCCATCACCGCCGACGTCGATCTTGCCGAGACCGCCGCAACGGCCGAATTTTTCGGCGCCGACGCCCTGGTCGTCACCGGAGCAGCCACCGGACAACCCACCCGCCCGGCTGACCTGCAACGCGCCAAGCAGGCAGTCGATGTCCCCATCGTCGTCGGCAGCGGAACCACTCCGGAGAACCTCGAATCCCTGTGGCCCTACGCAGACGCGTTTGTCGTCGGCTCGTTCATCAAGCGCGACGGCCTGTGGTCGAACCCGCCCGATCCGGCGCGACTCAAACGATTCATGGATCGCGTGACCTTGCTCCGCGGAGCGGGTTGACTCGTCGCCCCGCCTGCCGCCGGACTCACAAAACACCGACCGCGGAAAGCAGTTCCCGCAGTGAGTCAAACGGGAAACCGAGATCCTTACGCGGTGACAGAAACACGACCTTCCACCGCCCGGACACACGTTCGAAATGCAACTCCCATTTCGAGAGGCGCCGGCTCCCCATCACATCGGCATGGTAGATGCGCACCGCCGCCCGAAATCGAACCGTCGCCCGACGCCCGTCCGTGAACGCCACGTCGAAACCGGTCAGCCTGGCGTCCTCCGGGTGCACGGCCGCCAGCGCCCGCGTCGTCAGGGACAGAAACCAGTCCCGCTCGATGCCTTCCGTCTGGAAGCCGTCGGCCATGTGCGCGCCGATCGCGGCCACGTCGCCGTCTTCGGCCGCTATCGCCAGCTCGCGGCACAGCGAAATGATCCGCTCGCGGTCGGTTTCGATCACCGCCTGCACTACCAGCAGCAGCGGAACCACCACAAACCCGATCAGCATCGCGCGCCGGCTCCGCACCGTCCGCCGCTGGACCCACCGCCGGACCAGAACGAACTGGACCACGACCAGAAGCGGGGCCAGATACAACGGCTCTTCGAACAAAA
>CP070691.1:95159-118868 GCA_020353195.1 Phycisphaerales bacterium
AGCGGTTCTGCGCAGCGTTCTCCCACAAGCTGGCCGCGCATCTGGCCGGATTGGGATGGATCGGCAAGAGTTGTCTGCTCATTACGCCGGAGGTGGGACCGCGAGTACGCTGGACAACGGTTCTGACGGATGCCCCGCTGGCGACAACCGGGGAGGCGATGGACGAGCGTTGCGGGGATTGCGATCAGTGCGTCGAGATCTGCCCCGCCGGCGCCGTTACGGGAAGAGCGTTCCGGGCGGACGAACCCCGAGACGCTCGGTTTGATACGAGCAAGTGCGACGGATACTTCGCCACGATGAAGGAACAAGATCCGGAGACAGCCGTCTGCGGCATGTGTCTCTACGTGTGTCCGCACGGGAGGCGCCACGCAGGGTCCGACCCTTGACGCCCCATTCAGATCCGGCCCAGGGGCACGGTTCACGGCGAGACAGTCTGCTCGCGGTTGAGTCGAGCGGCTTGTCTCGGTAAGATGCCCGGCACAGGCGCGGCAAACGAGAGATCCAGGTTCTTGTCACTTCCATTTCGAATTGAAGGAGCTCATGATGACACCCAATCCAATCCAACAAGTCAAACCGATCGACAACCGCAGCCAAAGGAAACTTCTCGGCGCAGTCTCGGCCCTGGTGATCGTGGCGTTGCTGGCGGGATGCCCTCCTGCCCCGCCGGACTCCGACTCAGACTCCGCGCTGGAACAAGCGTGTATCGACTCCGGCGGCACCGTGACTACCGGCACCTGCAACTGCGAAGGAACTGCCGATTTCTACGACAACTGCATGGTCGGCGCCTGCACCTGCCCTCCCGAGTTCCCCAGTTTCGAGGTGCAAGTGTGCGATTGTGGAGAAGGCCGGTGCTTCGACGGAACCGAATGCGTTTCGCTGGAGGAACCTGATCTGGAACAAGCATGCATCGACTCCGGCGGCACCGTGGCTACCGGCTCCTGCAACTGTGAAGGAACTGCCGATTTCTACAACAACTGCATGGATGGCGCCTGCACCTGCTCTCCCGAGTTCCCTAGTTTCGAGGTGCAAGTCTGCGATTGTGGAGAAGGCCGGTGCTTTGACGGAACCGAATGCGTTTCGTGGGACGACTCTGACCTGGCACAAGCATGCATCGACTCCGGCGGCACCGTGACTACCGGCCCCTGCAACTGCGAAGGAACTGCCGATTTCTACAACACCTGCGTGCCTGGACCCTGCGCCTGCCCTCCCGGTCCCCAGAGTTTCGAGCTGCAAGTCTGCGATTGCGGAGAAGACCGGTGCTTTGACGGAACCGAATGCGTTTCGTGGGAGGATGCTCTCGAAGAAGAGTAGCGCCCAGAGGAAACAGACGGTAGAGGGGGTTTGGCAGAACTACTGGCTGAAACCTGACGGCTGAACGCTGATCGCCGACCCCGGAGTCCTGGACGCGGGCGCTGCGCGCTCCAAGCAAGCCGGCGGCTTGAGGTGGGGCACCGGGCGTCTTCTCAGTCATACCGATGGGCTGGAAAACTCATTCCACAGCCGCTATAGTCGCCCCCCGTGCGCCGTGCTTGGTGGCGCAAGGGGCGGTCGGCTCGACTCTCTTGTCCTGACTCCCTGGGAATTCGCGAACCACTGCAATGGCGGACGCACCGCAAGACATACCGGCCGATTTGCTGACCCGCAATTTCGAGTTGCACGTGATCTGCAATTCACACCTCGATCGTGAATGGACGGAGAACTTCCAGTTCACGCGCATGCTCACGGTCAAGTTCCTGGACAGTCTGCTCGCGATCATGAAGCAGGTGCCCGAGTACCAGTTCCTGCTCGACTCACAGACCGTGCCGCTGGAGGATTACCTCGAAATCAGACCCGAGAACGAGCCCGTACTTCGCGAGTACATCCGCGGCAAGCGGCTCTGGGTCGGGCCGTGGTACACCGCCGCCGACTGCACGTGCATCTTCGGCGAGTCCATCGTGCGGAACCTGCTTATCGGCCATCAGATGGCCCGCGACTTCGGCCACGTGATGAAGGTCGGCTACACGCCGTTCGGGTTCGGGCAGGTGTCGCAGCTGCCGCAGATCTATGCCGGCTTCGGGATCGACGTCATCTGGTTCTACCGCGGTGTGTCCGAGCGCGAGGTACCGGGCGTCTGTTTCCGCTGGACCGGGGCCGACGGAACCGAGGCATTCTGCTCGCGGGCGAACCGCTACAACTTCTACTTCGGCGTCGTCCGCCCGTTGGCCAAGGGCGGCGGCGTGATGGAGCGCGACTACGACTACGCATCGCAGCAGGTGCCCGTCCACTTCTGCGACGACCGGCGAACACTGGAGCACGCCACGCTGGCCGCCACGAAGAGCGCCGACGACCTGAGCAACGTCAGACACCTCGTTATCGAACTCCTGAAAGACAACACCCGCTACTTCCCCGGCTCCGTGATCTCGTTCATGAACGGCATGGACACGTCCATGCCCACCATGCTGGACGATCGGGTCGTCAAAGAGGCCCAGGCCGTGCTCCCGGACAACTGGCGGGTTTTCCATTCGAATCTGCCCGACTTCGTCCGGGCGTTTCGGGACGAGGTCGAGCGCGAGCGGATCGACGTCCCCATGGTATACGGCGAGCGCCGGGACGCCGGCGCCCCGGCACCGGACACGACGATGCTCGGTGACATCATCCTGTCTCGGCCCATCCAGAAACGGCGGAATGCCGTCGCCGAGATCGGGCTGCAGCGGCACGCCGAACCGCTTGCTACGCTGGCTTGGCTGCTGGGTGGAGAATACCCCAAGGCGTTCCTGTTGAAGGCGTGGAAGGATTTGTGCAAGTGTCATGCCCACGACACCATTGCCGGAGCCGGAATTGACCAGATCGAGAAGGACCTGCTCAACCGCCTCGACCAAGTGATTAACATCAGCGAGTCGCTGTTGCAGCTCTCGATAGGCGACGTCCTCAAGCGCGTCGACACGAGCGACCTGGACGGCACCGACATCCCGCTGGTGGTCTTCAATCCGTCAGCGCGAGCGCGGTCCGAAATCGTGCACGCGACCGTCGACCTGCCCGACGCCTTCGGTTTCGAGGAGCTCGAACTGCGCGACGCCGACTCGGGCGAGCCCGTCGAGTTTGCCGTCACCCGGTGGCAGGCCGGCGGTGAACGGGTCATCCGCGACCCGCACGACGCGCCGACGTCGTTCTACTGCGCCCATGTCGACATCGACTTCGTCGCCAACGACGTGCCGCCGATGGGCTATTGCACATTCGTGATTCGTCAAGCGCCGCCGAAGGGACACCGCAAGACACTGCTGACCGGCCCCACCGCGATGGAAAACGAACACCTCCGCGTGATCGTAGCTGCCGATGGCACGCTCGAAGTGATCGACAAAGGCAGCGGCCACGCATACGCCGGCTTGAATCGGTTCCGCGACCGGGGCGACACCGGTCACGCCTGGACCAGCCGGGCCCCCACCCGGGACAGCGTCGTACATAGCAGCGGCCACGCACTCCGTGTGTGCGTCAAACATGACAGCCCGCTGCGGGCGCAACTCAAGGTGGAACAGTCGATGCGCCTCCCGGCCAGTGCGGTTGCGAATGACGATCACACGCACACTCGTCGAAGCGACGATCTCGTCGACCTGCCTGTCACGTCGTACATAACGCTGACCCGTGAGAGCCGCTCGGTCGACATCCGGACCGTCATCGACAACCGCGCGAAGGATCACATGCTGCAGGTGCTGTTTCCCACCGGCTGTGACGCGACGGTGTCGGCGTCGGACACCGCGTTCGACGTCGTGTCGCGCGGCATCCTCCGCAGCGACGACGACTCGTACGCCCAGACCCTCGCCCCCACGCATCCCTGCCTGCGGTTCGTCCACGTGTCCGACGGCAAGAGCGGCCTCGGGGTCGCCAGCAGCGGCGTGCGGGGCTACCAGGTAACCGAAGACGCGGACCGTGCCATCGCACTGACCCTCCTGCGGGCGTTCGAGGTGTGCATGTGCACCGTATCGTATCGCTGGGAGCGCCGACCGGATCAGGCACTCAGCCAGGCGCCGGGGCGACACGAGATCGAGTACACCGTCATCCCCCATGCTATCGACTGGCGTGGCCTCGTCGCGCAGGAAGCCGAACGCCTCAACGTCCCAATGCTGATCGTACAGACGGACAGGCACGACGGATCGCTGCCCAAGGCAATGTCGTTTCTGGCGATCGAACCGGCGGTTCTCGAACTCAGCGCGCTCAAGAAGGCCGAAGATCGTGACACCCTCGTCGTCCGACTCTACAACCCGACCGACGGCAGTCAGGACGCACGCCTCACGCTGTTCCGTGACGTCGCGTCCGCCCGGCTGGTGACGCTCGAAGAACAGCCCGTCGACGGCGGGAACCTCGAAGTCGCCGGCAAGAGCGTGTCGTTCAACGTCGGGCCCAAGAAAATCGTCACCCTGGAACTCACCTGACAGCAGCACGAGGAACGGCAGGCATGTCCGCTGACCACAACGTCCGTGAGATCCACGTCGTGTTCAACACGCACTGGGACCGCGAATTCCGCGAGACCTTCGAGATCACACGCCGCCGCCTGCTCGACATGATGGATATCACGCTCGACCTGCTGGAGTCGGATCCGCAATGCGCGTCGTTCACGCTCGATGCCCACGTCATCCTGGTCGAAGACTACCTTGAAATGCGGCCCGAGCGCCGCGAACAGATGCGACGACTGCTAGGGCAACGGCGGCTGCTCCTCGGACCCTGGTATACGCTGCCCGATTCCATGAACATCGGCAGTGAAGCACTCGTACGGAACTTCCTCCGGGCCCGGTCCGTGGCTGAGTCGCTCGGGGCAACGTGCATGACCGCCGGGTACTCACCCAACAACTGGGGACAACCCAGTCAGATCCCGCAGATCTTCCGCGGATTCGGAATCGACAGCGCGCTGATCTACCGCGGCGTCAGCCCGCACGAATGCCCGTCCGAGTTCATCTGGGTCGGGGCGGACGGATCGGAGATCATCGGCCACCGCTTCGCCCGGCTGGCACGCTACAACTGGTATTACCTCGTGTTCCGACCGGTGACACGCGGCGTCGAGCCGACCGACAAACACTACCCACTCGCCGGCTCTACCGAGACACCGTTCCGCGTCGCCGACGGCAGGTCCCGGGCGACTGCGAACTTCCGCCTGCTCGACCCGGCGCAACACTGTGACCACGATTCCATTGTCCCCGCCATCGAGGCCATGCTCGACCTGGAAGGACCGGACAGCTCCACGGGCCTGTTCCTGGCAATGCACGGGCATGACATGTCGGTCCTGCATCCGAAGGACGGACACAGCGTGACCGTCGCCGCTCAACGGCTGAAAGGCAAGTACGACGTTCGAGTGTCCAATCTCGAGGACTTCGTCGCCAGGATTCGCGACACGCTGGATCGCACCAAAGCTGTGCGGCTGACCGGTGAACGACGGATGAACCTCAAGGAGGGCTTCTGGACGTACCTCCTGCCCTGCACGATCTCCGCCCGCACCTACCTGAAGGTGATCAACACCCGCGCCGAGAACGCCCTCGTCGGCGAAGCCGAACCGATCTGCTGCCTGGCCGCCGCACTCGGAGGTGACTACCCGACCGGATACCTCGACCGCGGATGGCGATTCCTGCTCGCCAATCACACGCACGACGCAAACGCCGGCTGCGCGCCGGACCGCGTCTGCGAGGACATGGAGTACCGCTACCGACAATGCCTCGACATCGCCGACATCTGCTCCCAAGACGCGATGGAATACATCGCCCACAACCTGAACGGCGGGCCGGCCGGTCCGGACGAAACCAGACTCGTCGTCTTCAACCCGCTGGCCGCGCCGCGCGACGAGGTGCTGTCCGTCGAGGTTGCGCTGCCGGCCGCGTCCGGCGCCGCCGGCCTGGAGATCGTCGACGAGCAGGGCAATGCGTCTGAATGCCAGATCACGGGATGCTCCCAGGATTCCCTCTTCGTCGACAATATCTGGGACGTCCCGACCTACGCGCAGGTGAACCGGTTTACAGTCAAGGGTGCGTTCAAAGACCTTCCCGCGGTTGGGTATCGCGCGTACACGGTGCGCGCGGCTGGTCCGGCCGGAAAACGCTCCGGCTCCCTGGCCACCGGCGACGCTGTCTTGGAGAACGAGTGCATCCGCGCCGAAGTGCAGCCTGATGGAACGATTGATCTGCTCGATAAGGCGAACCGTCGCGAATATCGCGGGCTCAACTACTACCGCGACCAAGGTGAAGCCGGAAACGCCTGGAGCCACGAACCGCCGCAGTATGACGAGCACATCGAAAGCGCTGGGCAACCGGCAGAAATCGAGGTGATCGAAGACGGACCGGTCGCAGCCACGATTCGGACAACGACTGTCCTGCAACTGCCACTGGACGGCGCCGGCGGAATCCGTCGCTGCGCAACGCGCGTGCCTTTCACCATCCACACGGAATACACCGTCAGAAAGGGCGATCCACGACTCTACGTGCGTGCCGACTTCAATAACTGCGTGCGCGACCATTGGCTTCGGGCGGTCTTTCCCACTGGAATCCGGACCGCTACCGTCTGCGCGGACACGCATTTCGACATCGTCGAACGACCCATCAGTCATCCCGACGACAGAGGATGGATTGAGCGCTATCGCGGAACGGCTCCCATGCAAAGCATGGTTCACCTGGGCAACGGCCAGGCGGGGCTGGCCGTCCTGACCGAAGGGCTGTTCGAATACGAAGTGTTCGATGACGATCGTCGTGCCATCGCTCTGACGCTGGTTCGCTCGTTCCCCATCAAGCTTCAGGTCTCCGAAGAGAAGATGCAGGTCCTGCCCGACCCGGGGCCGCAGTGCCCGGGCTCGCAGTCGTTCCGCTACGCCGTCCTGCCGCACGCGGGCCGTGCAGCTACAGCGGGCGTGTTGAATTGGGCCCGGCGCTTCAACAACCCGCCTCGCGTAGCCCAGGTCGCGCCCGGACGGGGCCGGCTGCCACCCGAGTTCAGCCTGGTTCACGTGGACGGGCCGGGACTCGTGGCGACGGCCGTGAAAAAAGCCCAGAACAGCGATGACCTTCTCGTCCGGCTGTTCAACGGCGACACGCAGACGCGAAGAGGATGCGTGACCGTCGGGTGCGACCTCGCACTTGCCCAGACCGCTGAATTGAACGAAACTCCCGTCGACCGACTGAACGTGCAAGACAACCGCGTGGAGCTTACGGTCCCGCCGAAAAAGATCGTCACGTTGTTGATGACATTGGACAGGAGGACAACCGATTGCCGTCCGGGCGATTCGGGCTCTCAAAGGCGGAGGGCTCCGTGACTGCCCGTGACGCGGTCCGATCATAGCCGCGCGGTGAACCGCCGTTTCCTCACCGCCAGACAAAGGGGATGCCCGGACGACTTGACCACCGAACTCGGGAGTTGAAACGAAACATGCTCACGAAAGGAAAGGAATACGACCTTGTGGCCGCAGGGCATATCTGCCTCGACATCATCCCCCAGATCCCCGACACGGGAGCCCGGACGATGGCCGACATCTTCCGCCCCGGCACCCTCGTTAACGTCGGAGCCTGCGCCGTGAGCACCGGCGGACCGGTGTCCAACACCGGCATCGCCACGGCGAAACTCGGGGCCAAGGTCGCCTTCATGGCCAAGGTCGGCAACGACGGACACGGCCAGATTGTCCGAGCGCTCCTGGCCGAACTGGGCAGCGACCAGGGCATCAAGACGGCCTCCGACGTTTGCACCTCCTATACGGTGGCCATCGCACCCCCGCGCATCGACCGCATGTTCCTCCACTGCCCCGGTGCCAACGACACGTTCACCAGCGACGACGTCGCCTATGACCTCGTCGCCCAAGCATCCCACTTCCACCTGGGCTATCCACCGCTGATGCGGAGCCTATACGAAAACGAGGGAAAGGAACTGGCGGAGATCCTCCGCCGGGCCAAACAGGCCGGGACGACGACGTCGCTCGATATGTCGCTCCCTGACCCGACCACTCCCTCGGGCAACGCCCCGTGGTCGAAGATCCTTGCCAATACGTTGCCATACGTCGACATCTTCCTGCCCAGCATGGAAGAGGGCTTGTTCATGCTCCACCGACAGGAATTCCTGGCCCGAAAGAAGGAGCACGGCGGAGGTGAACTGCTCGATCACATCACGCCCGCGGAGTGCTCCCGTATGGCCGAGACCTTCCTGGATATGGGCACCTCCATGACCTCGCTCAAGAGCGGACACCGCGGATACTACTTCCGTACGGCAGACCGGTCCGCGTTCGCGCAGATGGGTGGCGCCAAGCCGGCCGACCCCGAAAACTGGTCAAACCGTGAGCTGTGGTGCCCGGCCTACCGGCCCGCAGCCATCGCCAGCGCCACCGGGTCCGGCGATTCGTCGATCGCCGGCTTCCTGGCCGCATTCCTGCGCGGCCTGAGCATCGAACAGTGCCTGAAGATCGCCAACTGCACCGGCTATCAGAACCTGCACGAGTTGGACGCACTGTCGGGCATCAAGACCTGGGACGAAACCTGGGACATGGTCATCCGGCGCCGCCTGCCGATCATCGATCCCAAAATCGACGATGCTCGCTGGACACTGGATGAAGACACGCAGCTCTGGAAAGGCCCCGGCGACTGTCAATAGCACTCCAACGGCACATCGCCGTTCGGACCCACCAGGCACTCTACGAATGCCGCCACGTCGAGAAGATCGACGTCACCATCCTCCGGATCGTCGTCTCCGTGCTCGAGGTCGGCGCCGGAACAGTCGGTACCCCCAACGGTTCCCGGATGCGCGACGCCGGGCCCGCTGAAGCACAGCTGCATCACGGGGAAGTCGGCCAGGTCCACGTCCCCGTCGGTGTCGAAGTCCGCTCGCGGCGGAGGGTCGCCGATGACCTCGAACTCCGGCAGCCGCGCATAGTCGTCAACCCCGCAGTCATCCACATAGGTGCGAACGTATCGGGCCCGGACGGGAACGTCATACACCGACGTCGGGGAGTTGAGCTGGACGGTGTTGTCCACCGTGAACGCCGTGGCCCACGGGCCGCTCAGGCTGGGGCCGGTCTGCAGAAGGTAGTGTTTCCAGTTGAAGATCGTCCATTCGCCGCCGGCACCCGCCAGCTGCAGCGTGTATCCCGTGATGACGTGCTCCTGCCCGAGATCCAATGCCAGCCAGTGGTCGGCTGTGGCGTCAGTGGACGTCCATTTCGTCGAGAGCAGCCCGTCGTAGGCCTTGTCACCGGAATACGTGCTGCTGTAACTCGTGTCGGCATCCCAGGCGATCGCGTCCAATGCCACGTTTCGACCACGCGGCGATTGGGGCGGCTCGACCGGCTCGTCGTAGGCATTGAGCACGGCCGCATGCCCCTGATACATCGCGTACATGGCATCGTAATCAGGATGGGCGTAGCGATCGAAACCGTAGTAGTTGTCACCGTCGCCGATGTCGTAAGACTGCGCCTGGTACCCCCAGTGCATGAAGCCCCGGGCCCCCTGGCCGTACACGAAGTCGTTGAGCTGGGCGTCCATGAAGGCCACACGGTCGCCGACCACGTCCGCACTGCATCCCATCTCCGACATGATGATCGGCTTGATCACCGTGCTGCGCACGGAGAAATCGATCGTGCGGGTCTCGCCGTTGTACGAATGCGCAGTCAGGAAGTCCAGATTCGGATCACTGAAGAGCGCAACCCCACGTTGCTGCGTGTACCCGGGAATGTGCGCGAGCGACAGCATACCGATGGATACCATGTGATGAGCATCGATCGACTTGATCGTCGAAGCCATCGTGTGCACGAAGGCATCAAACGTGTCCGCGTCGATCTGGTCGGCGATCTCATTCCCGAGCTGCCACGAGAAAACCGCCGGGTGATCCTTGTGGCTGGTTACCGCCAACGTTACATAGGGCAGGTAGTTGTTCTGATAGCCTCCAGCGAACCAGTCGTGGTTCAGCACGGTCCAGCCCCAGGGATTCATCGTGTAGTACCCGTCATCCCCCTGCGGGTGAAACGGCGTCGGGTAAAAGTCAGTCAAAGCGACGATCAGCTTGAGCCCGTATTCGTCGGCCTTGTCCAACGCATAGCCCAGCCGGTTGACCGCATGAGCATGCGTAATGTTCTTGTTGGCCGCGAAAACACGAACGACCCGGCACCCCATCGCACTGGCCCCGGCAAGGTTCTCGTCAATGTGACCGACGTTCGTGTACGGCAGGGCCCCGTCCCCGCCACCGTAGTGAACCAGCCCGCGGATATTGACGCCGATGAATCGATACGCCCGACCGTCTCTGACGAACTCCGTCCCCTCCGCCGTCACCAGGTCCGCAGGCACTCCACCCGCCGGCGCCGCGCCGAGCAACATGACCAGTGCCGCCCGTAGAAACCACATGCTCACTTCCCCTGAAGCCTTCGCCGCTCGCCCCCTCGTTCGGTCCGCAACACGGCGCAAACACCATGCGTAATTGTAGCAAAACGTACCCCCACCCGGGTAGGCCTGTTGCAGCACCGGGCGCCGGCCAACGGGCGTGCTCGGGCCACCGGACCCCACGCACGGACAGAGATAAGCCGAACGCCCCGACCGCGGCGGCGGGATCCGGCACGAACCACCTCGGCGTTCTCCGCCCTACCCCGCGAGATCACTCACGCCGAAAAACACGCAAGACCCGTGCAAGTGTCTCTCCGCCGTGCCGAAGAGCATAGTCGAAGCGGTCCACCTCCCGATAACCAAGCCGCCCGGCCGTACGCTGCCCGGCCGCTTCCTCTTCGGGCGGAATCGTCGGCGTTTTGTAGAGCACCACATGCCCGCCGCGGGCGACCACGTGCTGCGACCACGTCAAACACTCGTCGATCTTCGACACGGCCTTGAACAGCACCAGCTCGTACACGGGCGGGCGCTGCAGATGTTCGACCCGGCTATGAACGGCCGTCAGGTTGCGGATTCGCAGGTCTCGCGCACAGGCGGACACGAAGTCGGCTTTCTTGGCCGTCGAGTCGGCCGCCGTCACCTGCCATCGCGGCTGCATCACCGCCACCGGGACGGCCGGAAACCCCGCACCCGTACCCCCATCGAGCACGGCGCGGACCCGCACACCCGCCTGCACCGCCCAGACCGCCACGCTCACCGAGTCGGCGTACAGCGTGACGGCGGCTTCCACCGGCTCGGTGACTCGGGTCAGGTTGAATCGACGGTTCGCCTCAAGCACCGCCTTGAAATGCCCCTCCAGCAGACGCACCTGCTCCTCGGACGGCTCGATACGCCAGACCCGCAGGGCATCAGTCAGCGCCGATTGGAATCGCTCCGGCAAGCTAAGCACTCACGTGTTTCTGTAGCCGCACCACGATGGCGCCGGACACTCTCAACGCGCTTACCGAGTCGGCGGCCCGGCCGCACCTCGAAACACACCGACGCTAAAGCGCCGGCGCAAACTCATGGTCCGACGTTCTCGGCTCCGGCTGATGGAACCTCGCCTTCGGAGCTGAGACGACACCCGCTACTTCCTTCCACAGCACTTCTTGTACTTCTTCCCACTCCCGCAGGGGCACGGATCGTTCCGCCCAACCTTCTCCGTGTCCGACTGGATGGGGTCCACCGGCGGAGGCAGTTCCGGTTCCTCTTCCGTCGGCAACTTCTTGGCGTGCTGTTCCTCCTCCTCCCGTCTTCGATGATACCGGGCCTCCTGATCATCTCTGCTTCTAGCCATCATCCGACCTCCGCCGTCCAGCACCCCCCAGGCACTGACCGCCCGTGAGCCGATCGCTCACGATACGAACTCGCAAGTATACCCGAATCGGCCACCGAGTTCCCACGCCCCGGCAGTGCCTGGAATAACGCATGGCGGTTGGGCCTGCCAATGCCTATAATCCCGCTCATGTTCAGGCAGCCTGTTCCGCTGGCACCGGCCGCTCAAACGGAAGAACACCTTGTCCGCTCGTAGACGGCTCATCCTGTCGGTCTCAGCCCTGGTGTGCGTGTTCGTCATCGGCTCGCTCGGCTACGTCGTGTTGGAGGACGGCGTCAGCTTTGCGACAGCCGCCTACATGACCATTATTACCATCTCCACCGTAGGGTACGGGGAGACGTGGACGCTCGACCCGGCCGGTCGTATATGGACCATCCTGGTCATCGTCTTCGGGATCGGCACGGCGTCGCTCTCGTTCTCGTCCCTGTTTACCATATTGGTCAGCGGCGAGATCCGGGCCATTCGCGGGAGGCTTCGCATGCAGGCGGACATAGACCGGATGACAAACCATGTCATTGTGTGCGGCTACGGACGCATGGGCGCACTGGCGGCCGACGATCTCATCCGCCAGTCCATCACCGTGGTGGTCGTGGAGTCAAACCAGCGGGTCATCCGCGAACTCGAAGAAGCCAAGCGCCCCTACGTACGCGGCGACGCCACCGAGGACGAGACGCTCCGCAAAGCCGGGCTCATGCGAGCCAAATGTCTCGTGTCCACGCTGCCCGGTGATGCCGACAACGTCTACGTCACGCTCTCGGCCCGCGGCCTGCGCTCCGATCTACGCATCATCGCCCGCGCCGAGAAGGCCGCCACCGAGGTCAAACTCCTCCGCGCCGGCGCCGATAGCGTCGTCTGCCCTCAAGTCATCGGTGCAAGCCGGATCGCCAACCTGATCGCTCGCCCCCACGTTGTCGAATTCGTCGAGGTGGCGGCCAAGGGCGTGGAGTTGGAAATCAGCGAGTACGTGGTCGGCCCGGATTCGTTCGTGAAAGACAAAACACTGCGTGAGTCGAACCTCCGACAGAGATCAGGCGGCATCGTAGTCGCCATCAAAAGGGCTGACGGGGAAACACTCTTCCAACCCGAACCCGATGAGTCCATCCACGAGCGGGACGCCCTCGTGGTCATCGGCACGAGCGGCGTCTCCGAACGCCTCGAAGCCCTATCGGTCTGACCCCCTCGGCCGGCGGCAAACCGCCGGCGCCGGTGGGGCCAACGCCGAACGTCACCTACCGGGCTTCCGTCACGAACGGGCCCCTTACCGGGAATCCGCGGGACCGAGAGTTCTCTCTCAGTCCCGAACGGCGAGACGGAATCCTCGGCCAAGCACAGGTGACCGTACCTCTCCCCAAGCGGCACTACCCCATGACCCCGGTCCGGTTGACGCCGCTGGGGACCGGCCCCACAATGCGGCTTTCCGGATCCGTACGCGCAATCACCGGTATGCCGAGCCAATGCCCCATCCTCTCGCCCACGTGAATATCTACCGCGAAGCCGCCGAACTGAATCGCCGCGATCCCCTCCTGACCGGGTCGCTCCTGCGGTTTCCAGACTACGGTCAACTCGTGATGACCGGTGATCTGCACGGGCACCAGCGCAATCTGGACCGGCTCCAGAACTACTGCGACCTCGAGCACGCGCCCGCCCGGCACGTCATCCTGCACGAACTCATCCACGCCGACCTGGAGACACTCGTCAGCATCGATCAGTCCCACCTCGTGCTGCTACAGGCGGCGCGATGGAAGTGTGAATTCCCGGACCAGGTCCATTTCATCCAGGGCAACCACGAGCTGTCCCAACTGACCAACCACGAGATCAGCAAGGGCGGACGCATCGTCACCCAGAACTTCATTCAGGGAATCGAAGCCAGCTACGACCATGCCGCCGACGAGGTCTATGCGGCCATCCTCGACTTCATCGCATCGCTCCCGCTGGCCGCCAGAACGGCGAATCGTATCTTCTTGTCGCATTCATTGCCCGGCCATCGCGACATGCCCCGCTTCGATCCCGGCATCTTCGATCATCCCGTCAACGAACTTGATCTCACTGAACGCGGCAGCGTCTACCCGCTCGTCTGGGGACGCTATCAGACCGAGGCGGTTCTTCAAACGCTGGCCGATCTTCTCGACGTCGACATCTTCGTCTGCGGACACCAACCCCAGGAGAACGGCTACGAGGTGCGCCACGATCGCATGATCATCATCGCCAGTGATCACAGCCACGGCGTGTTCATCCCCTTCGATCTGGGCAAGCGCTACACGGCCGCCGACCTCGTCCGGCTCATGCGCCCCCTGGCATCGATCGCATAGCCACGACCCTGCAGGCCCGACCGCACACGTCCGATAAACGCACCGCGCGCGGAACCTCGCCGAAAACAGGACCCGCCGCACGTCGACGAATCGCCCGCCCCCGGATACCACCAAAGTGGCTAAGCCACGGAGGTTGGGCTGCGCAGGACGCCGAGGCGCTGCACGCCCGATAACACCCCCACCCCCTAACGGCGGCCTGAAGCCGCGCAGCCACAGGCGGTTACGACTTGCCGGGCACGCCGGCACTGCCCAGTTCCGCCGCAACCGTCGCCATCATCGTCGCCTGCCGGCCATGAGAAGATCGGCAAGAATTTCCGAATCCACCGGCTAAAGAGTTCCTCACGCCCTGCCGATAGAATTCGATTCAAGCTCACTCTCCACTCCGTCGATAATACTAGCGGACGGACCGGATGTTGTTGCTAGCCGGTCAGGGAACCGACGGAGCGGTTCACGCCTACCGCAGCATGGGATAACTCCAGCGCACCCATCGTGAGTTCAGGGAAGAGTGCGGTGGTCGGGCGCATTTGCGTTCGCGCTGGCAGGGGTATTCACAGGATGCGGGGCTGCCGAGCCTTGTACGCCGGACGGCCCGGGCGATACGAAGGCCTGCGGGCCGGCAAGTCGCCGCCAGCGTCGGTGAGTGGAGACAAGCATGACGGACATTACGAGCGTTGACGGCTATCCCCCCACCGGGCCCGTCCAACGAAACGAGGCGTCGGCGCCGCCGGCCGTCGCCGAACCGGGCGACCAGGTCGGGCCGGGGCGCGCCGAAGATGATCGCGTCGAGCTGTCCGAACTCGGGCAACTGCTGGCCTCCGCCCGTGACCTGCCCGACATCCGTATGGACAAGGTCATCGCCGTTCGCGAACAGATCAGAGCCGGAACCTACGAAACACCCGACAAGATCGAGATTACCGCGAATCGACTCTTGAGAGATTTGCTCTGACCGCTCGGAAAACCCGCCGCCTTGACGACGCACATGAAGGCCCGATCCCCACGCGATCGAGCCTTCGTTTTGCATCGATCCGCCCTCCGATGCTGACGGCGGCGATGCCGTTTGTGGCGTCGAAACGCCGGATGCGCGCCGACCGGGTTCAAGCTCTGACCGTCGAGACGCCGATCAGCCTTATGCGATGTTCGTGCTGTCGGTCATCCTGGCCCGCGCGGGAAGCCGGGGACTGCCCAACAAGTGCCTGCGCCCCCTGTGCGGGCGAGTCGTCGTTGACTACTCCTTCGACCACGCCCTGGAGTCACGGCGCACCAGCGCCGTGATCTTCACCACCGATTGCGCCGAGGCCGCCGAACGAGCGCAGAACCGTGGCATCGACTGGGTGCGGCGCCCGCCGCACCTGGCCACCGACACCGCCACGGTCGACGACGCCGCCCGCCACGCGGTTGAAGAGTACGAGCGGCGCCACCGTGTGCGCGTCGACATCGTGGTCCTGCTCTACGGGAATGTTCCCATTCGGCGCCACGGCGTCATCGACCACGCCATCCGCCACCTCATTGAGACGGAAGCGGATTCGGTCCGCACCGTCACGCCCGTCGGCAAGCACCACCCCGATTGGACGTACCGGATCGACGGCGACCGCATGTCGCAGTACCGACCCAACAGCCTCCACCGCCGACAGGACCTCGAACCCCTCTACGTCTTGGACGGCGCCCTGACCGTGGTCACCCGCGACGCCCTGTTCGCCGCCGTCGACTCCCCGGCCGACCGTCAGGCATTCCTGGGGAGCGACCGCCGGGCCATCACCGTCGCACCCCACGATACCGTCGACATCGACGAACCACTGGATCTGTGCCTGGCCGAAGCCATCCTGTCCATGCGCAGTCGCACGCAGTGAACCGGCGATCCCCGCCCCGGCCCTCCCGGCCGCGATCCTCCGCCCCCACTCACCCGCCACCGCGCGAAATGAACGTCAACGCCTCCGGTTGTCTCCACCAGGCCACTTATCTGCACAACCCGCCGAGCCGCTCCAGGCGAACCCATGCGCCTCGAACCGCTCCATTCGATGCCTCATGGGCGTGATTACCGGAGCCCGGTCTTGTCCCTCTTGTCGCCGGGGGCTGGTACGCAGACTGATGCCCGATTCCCGCAGGCGCCGGGCCCGGCCCCTCTTAGCGGCACGGCGAACAGCCGCAGCGACAAACGCCCGCGGAGGACGGAAGCTTGCGGAACCTCGGATTGCTCATCATTGCTGCGTCGATCGTTATGGCGGGGTGCGGCGCCGCCCCGCAAGCGGCATCCCTGCCCCTGGTGCTGCTCGATCCGCACTACAGCCCTACTTTACTCTTCAACCGCGATCCTGCGGTTTCCACCGCCGCGCAGTTCGCCTACCGCTCCCCATGGCCGGCGGCCGGAGCGCAGTATCGCCCCGGCGAACGGGTCTTCTACCGCGAATTCTTCCACGACCGGCAGGGGCCCGGGCATTCCGGGCGTGATCTGACCTATCGACGATTCGACACGTACCGCGAGGGGTATGTCGGCCCATAGGAGGGCGGCGGAGGTTCTGCCTCGGATGGGGACCCGCTCTGCCGTGCACCGCTCCGGGGCCTCGCGCGGCCGGCCAAAAAACGCCTTGATAGCGGAAACCTATTGCTGTAGGATAACTTATGTTGTTTCGCGGCGCTCCGGCGGGGGTGGGGGGCTGCATCAGTCGGACCTGGCCGGAGTCATTCGGGTCATTCGGCCGCAATGTTCAAAGCGTCGAATTCGTCTGTGGCAAGTCAGTTTCACCGGGCGCTACGGGGATCATCAATGGCTACTGTCACCAAGAAAGAGCTCATCGACCGGATTGCGGACGGCACAGGTGCCAAGCGCGTACTCGTCAAACGAATCATTCAAGGTTTCCTTGACGAGATTATCGAGGAGCTCGGGCGCGGTAACCGTCTGGAATTCCGTGACTTCGGCGTGTTTGAGTGCAAGGTGCGGGCGGCCCGCATGGCTCAGAACCCCAAGACGCTCGAACGCGTGAACGTACCACCGAAACGCACCGTCAAGTTCAAAGTCGGTCGCGTGATGAAGATGCAGCTGGCCGCCGGCGCCGGCAAATTCGATGAGGTGACCGGACTGCCCCTTGATCCACCCACTGCAGCAGCAAGCGGCTGACCCGGTCAGTACCCCTCCCGGACGGTTCTTGCGTACATTTCACAACTTCAGCAGGCACACGGTGTTGACGCAGATACGGTCGATCCCTCTGACGCGCCGGGCCTTTGGGCGCTAGCGGTCGGCCGGTTGGGTAAAGGGAGGCTGCCGTGCCGGTATGCCGACACCGGCGGGTGCGGTGGACGGAGTCGAGGTCTCGCCCGGCGGTGCCGTGAGCAGGCGGATCACCACGGTGACGAGCGAACTGGCTTGATCGGGCGGGCCGGGCGCGTCGCCTGTCGGCACGCCCTCGACCGCGGGCGCCGCCCGCTGGGGAGTGGCAGGACTGGGCCGGCTGACGCTGCCCCGCAGGGCGTCAAACGGTTGCGTCGTGGGTCTCTGCTCGCCGGCCACGCCGATCATGCGGACCCCGAGCTCGGGTGGCTCCGCCCGGGACTCGCCCAAGGCGGCGCTGCTTTCGGAGGTCGGCGCGCCACGCTGCCCGCCGAGTGACACCTCCTCCGATGCGATCGTTCGTTTCGCCCTGTCGGGGGCCGGCATTGGCGCTCTCTGCGAGACGTCGGCACGGCGGCCGGCGGCAAGTTGGCGCGCGTCATCGCCCGGTGCTTCACCGGGCGACAGACTCCAGGCCATTCCCTCGCCGCTTTCCCAAGCATCACCTTGCACGTACGCCAGCAGCTGCCGCGCCTCGTCTCTTCCTTGCGCCCTGGCGGGGCCGACCGCGACACTGACGTCTGAGCGGTCGGAGGGGGCTCCGACCACGGCCTCCATCATCGGCAGCACATCGCCGGCGGGAAGTCGGACGAGCAGTTGCTGTTGGCGCGGGTCCGTGTAGTTGTCCGGAGACCGCCCGAAGATGAAGAACTTCGTGTCTTCCCCGACGGCGGGGCCGACGCCCACGAAATGCATGATCGCGTATTCCCGCAGTTCCGGGATCGCCCGCTGGTTGAGGAACGTCGTGAGACGATCGAAGGCGGCGTGACGATCCGGTGGACCGCTGAACGTGAGGTCCAGCACGACCGATTCGCTGTCAAACCGGTGGCGGACGAAGTCCGACATGGGGGCGCCGGCGGCAAGCTTTTCCTTCAATAGAGCTGGCATGGCCGCGCGCTGGGGAAGGGCGCCGCCGCTGGACCGATCGTAGCGTTCGCCATCTGCGAGAGCTTCCTTCTTCGCAGTAGCAGCATCCACTGCCGAGGGCTTGAGCGCACGACCGCGGGAGTGGGAAACTTCCGTCACGGCGTCCAGCCCGGCCTCGTACTCCGCGCGGTCGTCTGGGGCCGACGCGTCCTTGCGCCGGCCTTTCGCTTGCTCGAGTTCAGGCTCCGGTCGTCGGGACATCGCTTTGAGCGTGGAGCGGTCCTCGTCACTGTCCATCCGGGCCACCTGTGGGAATGGGCGCGGCTGGGTCGTCTGCTCCCCGATCTCGAAGAACACCCATAACCCACCGCCGACGGTGATGGTGACCAGTGCGGCCGAGGCCAGCAGCGAGATCACCGATCGCCGGTAGCCGCGTTTGGGGAGGCTAACCGCCTCGTCGTCGACCAGTAACTGCCGTTCCACCTGGGCCGTAAGATCGTCGAGCAGGTGGGCGGGAGCACGGCGGCGCGGCAGCGAGGATACCAGCTTGACGGTCTTTTTTACCGCTTCCAGTTCTGCCCGGGCGGATGCGTCCGTGGCGAGCAGATGTTCGAGTTCGGCGCGCCGGGCTTCGGTCAGCTCGTCGTCGAGATAAGCTGACAGGTATTCGTGCAGGTTGTCGGGGTTGATCTTGGCCATCCGTTTACCCATCCGCGTCCGCATACGGTCCCAGCGCCTCGCGCAACGCCTGTCGACCCCGGGCAATCCGCGACTTGACGGTGCCCTTCGGCACGTTCAGGATCTCGGCGATCTGGTCGTAGTCGAACCCTTCGATGTCGCGCAGGACGATCGCGGCGCGATGCTGCTCGTCCAGCGTTCGCAGCGCCTCGGCCACGTGCGCCCGGACCTCGGCGTCGTCGGTGCGCGCCGTCGGATCGTCTGCCGTTCGCCCTTTCTGGTTCCAGGCCGACAACATGTACGACTCATCGGGGCCGTCCAACGTCTCACACCGGATGCGGGCGGCTTTGCGTCGATGCGACAGCGCCAGGTTGACCGCGATCCGGAACAACCAGGTGTAGAAGCTGCTGGCACCCCGGAACGACCCAATGGACTCCAGTGCCTTGAGGAAAGCGTCCTGCGTGATGTCGGCGGCGTCGTCCAGGTTCCCGCAGATGCGCCAGCAGGTGTTGAAGACCTTGTCCTGGTACTTGGAGACCAGGTGCGCGTACGCCTGCACGTCGCCCGCCTGAATCTGCCCGACGAGCGCCGCATCCTCAAAATGGATCGTCCGGGCCGGAGCTTCCACGCCAGCCCTCCGTTTCATTGGACGCCCCGCAGCCGGGTCGGTTCCCGGCGAATCGGTCGGCGTCACGCGGATCGGGCCGCCCGATGCGATAATGGCCGGAGGATCCCATTTTCGCCGCCGGGCGGCGTTGGTCAACGAAGTTATGGGGCCTGCGCCGTATTCGCCCGCGCCGCCCGGTGTCTCCTACCGGGCGGACGGTCGATCGGTTGCAGGCAGCAGCGTGTGGGCCGGTCAAAGTCGGTGAGATGCCCCGCTCGAAGCAGCCGGGCTTGCCGGTGACCCCTTCCTGCGGGGCGTGCCGTTGCAAATCCGGGGGTAACGCACTAAAAGACTTCCTGTGTCGAGTCTCTGGGCAGGAGAGATGCCGGTGGCCATTCACTTCAACAAACGAACGCATCGCAACGACGAGCTGCGGGCCCAACACGCCGGTCAATCGGCCATCCTCGTGGGTTGGGTGAACTCGTATCGCGATCACGGTGGAATGGTGTTCATCGACCTTCGCGACCGTGGGGGCATCACTCAGGTCAAGTTCAATCCGGAGACCGACCCGAAGGCCCACGCGCTGGCCCGGAGCCTCCGCAACGAGGACTGCGTCGCGGTGGAGGGGCGGGTCGGGCTGCGGGGCGAGAACGTCAATCCGAAACTGCCCACCGGCGAAATCGAGGTCGAGGCGCGCGCCCTGGACGTGCTGAGCAAGTCGGACGCCACGCCGTTTGAGATCGATGACTTCACGAAGGCCAACGAGGACCTTCGCCTGCAGTACCGCTTCCTGGACTTGCGGCGGCCGAGCATGCAGCGGGTGCTGCGGCTGCGGCACGACATCTCCAAGGCCGTGAGGGACTACTTCGATCAGGAAGGGTTCCTCGAGATCGAGACTCCGTTTCTGACCAAGTCGACGCCGGAGGGGGCCCGCGACTACCTGGTTCCGTCCCGTCTGCAGCCGGGACACTTCTACGCCCTGCCTCAGTCGCCGCAGCTGTTCAAGCAGCTGTTCATGGTGGCCGGGTGCGATCGGTACGCCCAGATCGTCCGCTGCTTCCGGGACGAGGATTTGCGGGCGGACCGGCAGCCGGAGTTCACCCAGATCGATCTGGAAATGTCATTCGTAGACATGGACGACGTGATGACCGCCGTCGAGGGCTGTGTGGCGGCCATGTTTCGGGCGGGTCGGAACATTGAGGTCGAGCGCCCGTTCCCGCGGGTCCGCTTCGCCGAAGCCGTGGACCGGTTCGGCATCGATCGTCCCGACACGCGGTTCGGTTTGGAGCTGACGGACGTCACCGAGATCGTGCGCGGTACCGAGTTCAAGGTCTTCTCCGGCGCGATCGAGGCCGGCGGGGTCGCCAAATGCCTGTGCGTCAAAGCGGCGGAAGGGGCGGACAAGCTGACCCGCAAGATCACGGACGGCCTGTCGGAGGAACTGAAGGGGATCGGCGCGGGCGGCCTGCCCGTTACGAAGGTCGTCGAGGGCCAGGACGGGACGGAGCTGGCGACCGGCGTCGCGAAGTTCGTTCAGCCGGTCCGCGACGCCCTCTGTGAGCGGGTCGGAGCCGAACCGGGCGATGTCATGTTCTTCGCGGCCGGTCCGTACAACGACGTATGCAAGTTCCTCCATCACGCGCGGACGCGATTGATCGAGATTCTGCAGTTGAAGCCGTCGAAGCCATGGGAGTTGCTCTGGGTGGTCGACTTCCCGATGTTCGAGTGGGACGAGCAGGAGCAGCGGTACTACAGCACGCACCACCCGTTCACGTCGCCCCGCGACGAGGACGTGGCCCTGTTGGACACCGACCCCGCCAAGGTGCGGGCGAAGGCGTACGACCTCGTGCTGAACGGGACGGAGATGGCCGGCGGCAGCATTCGTATCCACCGCCGCGACATCCAGCAGAAGGTGTTCAAGCTTCTGGGGATCAGCGACGAGGAGGCGAAGGAGAAGTTCGAGTTTCTGATGGAGGCGCTGCGGTTCGGGCCGCCGCCGCACGGCGGGATCGCCTTCGGGCTCGATCGCTGGGTCATGCTCCTGGCGGACAAGGAGAGCCTGCGCGACGTGATCGCGTATCCCAAAACGCAGCGGGCGGTGTGCCCGCTGACCGGGGCGCCCGGTCCGGTGGCGACGGGGCAACTCGAGGAGTTAGGGATCGACCTGCGCCCCGAGGTATGGGCGAAACTGGAACAGCGACCGTCCGGCCCGGACCAGCATGTCCATCGCAAGCATGATGAATAGCCGGTAACGTACGACGAGCCGCGACCGCACGATGGAACGCCGCAAACGCAACATCATCCTGCTTTGGATCATCATCCTCGGACTGGCCAACTTTGCCGCCTACACGCTGGTCTACTGGTACCTCCAGGGCGATGCCAGCAACGGGAAGTTCGAGAACGACACCTACTATCTCCGCGGTCACTTCATCCACCATCGAGCCGGGCAGTTGTCCGAGCCGGTGTCCCGAGCGACGTGGCTCTACAGCTTCGTGCATTCGATTTCGATCTGGCCCACGATCGCAGCCGTGCTGGTGTCGATGGCGATTCTGGCCCGCCCGCACATCATCGCCACCATGAGCAGCGACTCGATGGTTCGCGGCAACACGTTTGTCACCGTGTTCATCACCGTGGTCGTGTTCCTGACCGGCGCCAGCACGTTTTATTTCGTGATGAACTTCATTCACGCCCTCCAGACAATCGCCCGGGGCGAGCCCTACGGCGTATAGCCGGTCACACCGAAGTACAACGCAGCGAAACCGCTCTTTCCAGGCAAAGCCGGACTCGGGTAAACTGCGGAACGTGCGCCGAGTTATGCCCGCGGCGCCGCGCAGCGTACTCGGGATTCCCGATTGCCCGACGTTGAGTCGACAGCGCTGCACCGAGTTCCGCATAGAACGTCGGATCATGGCAACAAAAGGACACGGCTACCTTGACGTGCTTGTCGACCGCCTGGCCGAGCGGGGGCGCCGGTCTCGGTGGAGAGACTACCGCATTCCGGCGCTGTGGAACGCGTGGGGCTACGCCGAGGCCCGCCCAGTAAGCAAGACCGAGATCGCGGTCGATCCCCATGCGTTTGCACTGGAGTGTCTGAGCCGCCTCATCCTGCCGCGGCGCGGGCGGCGCCGCTTCGCGGGACGAAGCCTGTCCCGGATGGCGGGCGTCGAATCCGTCGGCGGGCGAAACGTGATCGACGGCGGCATACGGCGAAAGGGCGGCGACTGGATCCGAACCGGGTCGATTTACGGAATGCTGGTTCGAACGACGTCAGCCTGGGACCACGATGGTGACGGGAAGCTGTCATCCAACCGGTGCACCGAGACCGGCACGTTCCTCAAGTCGATCCTGCTGCTGCCGCTCCTGCAGCGAATGGGAATCACGGCGATCTACCTGCTGCCGGTGGCCAAACACAGCAATCTCTACCGCAAGGGCGAGCTGGGCTGCCCCTACTCGGTCAAGGACTTCATCACCCTCGAGCCGTCGCTGCACGATCGCCTGCTCGGCGGCGCCGCGCCGGATGTGGAGATGCAGTTCGGCGCGTTCGTCGAGGCGGCCCACGTGCTCGGCATGCGCATCCTGCTCGACCTGGCCCCGCGGACGACGTCGCGCGACAGCGATTGGATCCTCGACCACCCCGACTGGTTCTACTGGATCGACCGCCGCGCCGAACGCGGCTACGCCCAGCCGCACATCGACGGAGCAGATTACCCGACGCCGAAGGTGTCTGATCTGCCGGCGATCCATGCCCAGCCGAATGTCCGGGAACACCTCGCCAGGTTCCGCTTCGCCCCGAACATGACGGCGCCCGCCAAGTGGGGGCGCTTCGTCGAGCGGACCAAGGCCAATCCCCCGCGCGACCTGCCGGCCCGGATCGCCCGCGAGTTCGGCGTCATCACTCCTCCCGGGTTCTCCGACGTGATCAACGACCCGCAGCCGCCGTGGTCGGACGTCACGTTTCTGCGCTACTACCGGGACCATCCCGCGGCGGTGCAGCGGTGTCTTGGCGACCCGCAGCGCCAGCCGCCCTACGTGTTCACCGAGGTGATCAAGTCCAGCCGATTTCCGGGGCACAAGCCGGCCCGCGACCTCTGGAAGACACTGGCGTGCATTCTGCCGTTCTACCAGAAGTTCGGCGTGGACGGAGCCCGCATCGATATGGGCCACGCACTGCCGAAAGAACTCGAGGAGATGATCCTGTCCGCGCCCCGCCGGACCGACCCGGATTTCTGCTTCATCGCCGAGGAACTGGG
>CP070691.1:118968-139523 GCA_020353195.1 Phycisphaerales bacterium
GGCCGCACAAACACCCGGGGATGCGGGTGAGCCTATTGAGCCTGCTCGCAGAGAATCCGCCGAACACCCGGCCTGTCTGTGATTTCTGATGTACACTTTCGATGCAGGGTGTTGCCCGGGGCGCTACCCTCGGGAGCTCCCAGAGGACGGGGATTGAGGCAGATCGGCCGTGGCTCTCGTGGACCGCCGAGAGAGAGAATGACTCCGGCGGGGAAAGGACGAGGGCCACACTTCTCAAACCAGTCCGCCGGCCAGACGGCTAGCTTCTTCCCGCAACCTGGATCATCGCCAGGATCGCCGCCCGGATTGGCTGCGGCAGATTCGGCCACGCTTCCACGACCGTGCCAAGGTCGGGGCTTTTGGGCACCCCCTCTCGAAAGTTGGTGCAACCAGTGGTACAACGCCCCCCGTTTGGCGAATCATCGGTCTTTGTTTTACAGGCGGTTACGTCGGGTGGCCCTTTGCATGGCATGCAAGAGGTCGCGAGTTCGAGTCTCGCTGGCTCCATTATAAGTCGCTACAAATAAAGGCGTTTGCAGACCACCCCGGAGAGCGTGTGCCCTGCCAGAGCCCCTCTTGGAGCACGAACCACGTCTGCCACGTCGAAAAGCCGGCCAATCGCTGAGCCCGGTCCACCACCCCGCTGTAGGCTTCCTGCCGGCTCGATTGCAGACGCTGCGCCGAGCGAGCCCGATCCCATGACGGGCGCAGGCCAGGTCCGAGCTCGATACTGGTCCATCGACATTGTGCGCGGTGTGATCATGATCATCATGGCCTTGGACCACGCATCGGCATTCTACAACGCAGATCGGCCGCGGCCGGAAGTCGGTCTGCCCGGGTTCCCGGTCACGACCTACGCGAACATCTGGCAGCAGATCACACGCGAGGTCACACATATCTGTGCCCCGGGATTCCAGTTCCTCGCAGGGGCCGGCCTGGCCATCTCCGTCTGTCGCCGCCTGCGGACTGGTCACACGCAATGGCGAATCTCGGGTGATATGGTGCTCAGGGCTACGGTGTTGTTCTTCTGTGAATGGGTTCTGCTCTTCAAGTTCATGGATGGTGTGCCGTTTTTCTTCGTCGTGCTGTGTTGCATCGGCAGCGCGATGATCATCTTCTCCGTGGCGCGGTTTCTACCTTTGCCTGCGATTGCGGCCGGGTCCCTGGCGGTTCTGCTCACGGGGCCCTTGTACTGTCCTGACGCCCTGAAGCCCGCAGCCGCGGCCGATTACCTGCGCGATATCTGGACCAACATCGCCCTCGGGG
This sequence comes from Phycisphaerales bacterium, assembly GCA_020353195.1. GTDB lineage: Bacteria > Planctomycetota > Phycisphaerae > UBA1845 > UBA1845 > JAFGJQ01. The sequence goes on from CP070691.1 coordinate 120,235, forward strand.
GCGAAGCAAACGCGTGGTTCGTCCTCTATCCCATCTTCCCCTGGGTCGGGTTCTTCGGCTTGGGATGGTGTCTGGGGTCCCTCTACGAGCGCAGGCCCTCCGCTCGGCCTGCGTGGCTTTTGACCGCGGGTACCGTGATGGTCATCACCGGCGCGTTGCTGCGTTGGTTCGGTGGCGCATTCGGCGACAGGATGCCGGGCGGGGTCGAGGGCCCGGTGTCGGCGCAGTTCTGGATTCTGGCCAAGTACCCTCCTACCCCGGCGTTTTCAACGATCACGCTTGGGATCATCGTTATGCTTCTAGGAACGGTGCGCGCCCTCGACTACACCGCATCTGCCAAACGCTCATCTATCTGGAGTATCCCGCGCACGTTCGGCCGCGTGGCGTTGTTCTTCTACGTTGCGCACCTGTACTTGTTCGGGATCATCCCGGTAGTCACGAACACCGGCAGAACCAGCAGCCTCGTCGCTGTATACATGGTCTGGCTGGTCGGGCTGGTTGTGCTATGGCCAGGTTGTCACGGCTATGGGATGTTGCGGTCTCGGTATAGTAAGATCTTGCGTTACTTCTGACCGAGCTGTTGATTCCACGAGGTTGCGCATGTATGTCACTATTGGTGAATCAGCGGCCCCCGGATGGACCGACAAACTGCTACAAGAACGGGTGGGTGTGTACACTAAGCGACAAGCAACCTCTTGAAAGACACGGCAGACTCGTTTCTGACGTACTCCTCAGCCGGCAACATCAGCGGCGCGGAGCAGAACGATCATGGCTCCCGGCGATCCCAATTCGTTGCCGCACGGACAGCGCATCAAGGATGCTCGTGGGCGAAAGGTGACGCAGCTTGATCCGGTGACGATGCGTCTACTCCGCCAACACCACGTGATCCCGCCCGAGACTCTACGCAAGTTAGCTGACGAAATCGGTGTCGGCTGGCCAAGGTTCGTACGACTGACCTTCATCGTTATGCTCATTGCCCTGGTTCTTTATCTCGTTGCGAGCGCAGCGTATTCCCTGAAACATGCAGTGTCTGCAAGCGTGGGACTTACCGCGTTTGCGAAGAGGCTGTCACTGCTGATTCCTCCGCTCGTCGGCCTTCTCAGCATCTGGTTTGTATCGGCACGTGTGCGATTCAAGCGGATCCGCAACATCATTCTCAGGCACTCTCGCTGCCCGCATTGTGGTTACGATCTGCGTATGCTGCCCGTTGATCCGCAGGATGGCGCGACGGTTTGCCCCGAATGCGGGTGTGCCTGGAGACTGGATCGCTCCCAGGCCGGTGGAGACCGTCGCAATGACTGAGAAGGTAACATCCGCCCCTCGACGCCCATGGCGCTTCAAGGACGCCCGCGGCGAGTCCGTCACGCTACTCGATCCGTATGCCATGCATCTCCTGCGGCGCCACGATGTCATACCACGGGAGCCGCTGAGAGAGATCGCCGACGATGTCGGTCCGGGCGTGCCGAGGTGGCGCCTTATCGCGTTTTGGGTCGGCGTTATGCTCGTCCTGCTTTTTCTTGTTACAATCGTTATTCGTAAAAGCATTATGCGCGGCGGTCTGCGTCCCGATAGTGTCGAACGTGTCCTATGGCCTCTCATACTGCTCTCGTATTCGTTCGCCGCGTGGAGGTTGTGGCACAATGCCCGGCGGGGCCGCTCGGTGCGCGTTCAGTCTGTGATGCTCGAGCACCTTCGCTGCCCGCACTGTGGCTACGACATTCGCGGCCTGCCCGCGGATGCCGAAGATGGCGCGACCGTCTGCCCGGAGTGCGGCTTCGCGTGGAGATTGCCCGACTCGAAGGTTGTTGCGGGGGATGGCGATGCCTGAGTCGGAGACACCACAAATTGAACGGGGCGGGTACATCAGAGACGCTCGTGGCAGACCGGTCACCCTGCTTGATCCATATGAACTAAACGTCCTGCGGCGGTACGACGTGATCCCCGCTGACACACTGCGACTGATCGCGGACGCCGTTGGCTTCGGATTGCCGAAGTGGCAGCGCCGCGGGTATATCGCTTGTGTTGTCATGTTTCTGGCGTGCGTTGCGTTCCTCGTGTTCTGGAAGATCATCAGGGGAGCCGGTGTTGATGCTGTGGAACGCGTACTGTGGCCTGTAAACCTCACCGTGTTCGTCTTCGGTGCAATCCAGTTCTGGAGAAGCGGCCGCCGGGCGCGCGCCAAACTCGTGCGCGCTGTCATGCTCAAGCACCTCCGCTGCCCGCACTGCGGCTACGACATCCGCGGGCTGCCGACCGACTCCACGGATGGGGCAACCATTTGCCCCGAGTGCGGCTGCGCGTGGACGCTGGACTCGACTCAGACGCTTGGAGATCACAGCGATGGATGAAGGCGAATCAGTGCGACCCCAGCGGGCGGGGCGTTTTCAGGACGCTCGCGGTAAGTCGGTCACACTGCTCGATCCGTACCTGCTGCACAAGCTCCGTCGCCATGACGTGATTCCGGCGGAACCGTTAGCCGACATCGCACGCGCTGTCGGTTCCGGGTGGGTAAAGGCCGGTCGCATGATCTTCACAACCGTCTGGCCCGTCGTACTGGTGTGCCTGGTGATAGCCCATGTGGCCAAATGGGGCGGCGGCTTGGCAGTGCATCCGAGGGAGCTGCGGTTGTGGATCGTGCTTCTGGTGTGCTTTGCCACCAACGTCGCGCTTGTTTGGTTCTTCTCCCGCTCCGGTCGCCTCCAGCGCGTCTGCAAGGTCATGCTCAAACACCTCCGCTGCCCACACTGTGGCTATGATATCCGCGGCTTGCCGACCGACGCCACGGATAAGGCAACCATCTGTCCCGAATGCGGCTGCGCCTGGCACCTGAGAAGTAGGACGGAATGAGCTGGATCTGGCCCACGTACATCCACCGTGACCTTCCGCTGACCGGTCAGCAGCGGAAGGCCATCCACCGCGATGCATGGAAACTGTGGTGGGCGAACAGGCGGAACATCACGCTGTACCTGACACTGCCCGCGCTCTATCTGCTCACCGTGTTCTTCGTGAGTGATATGGCTGGCCGGCTCGCAACGATCATCAGTGCAGGCGGATTCACGCATAAGCTGTTTCGAGCCGCAGCACCGTTCGCGCTCTTCGTAATATGCTTCGTCGTGGGTGGCGCCGTGTTACAGCGGTCTCGCTTTGCCCCCTGTGTTTACCAGGCCACGCGGCGGCACGGTTACGACGTTTGCGCCAAATGCGGGTATTGGCTCAAAGGTTTGTGTGAAGATAGCAGGCGCTGCCCGGAGTGCGGAATGCAGCGCGAGGCGATGCCTCCACCCGGCGCGCCATGAACATCGTCCGGCCACGACGACTGCGCGCCAATTGATCGCTTCTATTCCGCCTGAATCCATCGCGTGTACGCGGCGGGTCCCCAGAGCTCGCCGGCTGTATCCGCGATCGACGTGCCAAACGTCAGACCGTGGATGAAACCGTTCCGCTCGACGAGCACCGTGTGCAGGATCTTGTTCTCAGGATTTCTGATGCGGACGATATCCACTCGCCCGTTGAGAGCGCGGTAACGCTCGTACGCGTCGTGCGGCGCCTCGCCGAACACCAGGTCCTGGCTCAGTCGATCCAGCATGCGCTGCGTCTTGCGGTACGTTCCCCCGGTAGGGCCAACGATGAGCTTCCCTCCGTAGCGGACGGCCCGATCATCGTAGGCTACGACACCCAGGAAGTGCTCCGAGGAGTTCCGTAGCCATGCGACCAGCTTGTCTCCATGCCGCTGCTCGTCGCTGTAGGCGTAGTTTGCATCCAGCCATACGATCCGGCGGATCCAGTCCGGAATCTCGTCGACGTGGTTGAGATAGCCGAAGATGAGGCTGCCACCACCGCTGTGAGCGGTCAGGTCGACGGTGACCTCACCGGCGAAGTGCGATTTCACTGATTCGATCAGCTCGGCGATCAGCGCGCCCTCGTCCGCGTGCTTCTGCCGCCAGCCGGGCCAACTCCGGCCACCGGCCTCGACGTATGCCACGACGATGTTCGCGTCCGGGATCACCTCTCGCAGACGGCGGGTTTGAGCGCCGATATGCTGAATGAAGAAATGCCAATCGACGCCCGGCGCTTCCTGGCGGCCGATGGTCTGAGCAATCGTGTTCCCGTTCGGCAGCGCATAGAGCACGAGACGTGTCGGCTTGTCCGGATCGTAGGTCACAGCGGACGGCCCGTTGATGTGGACGCTGACATCAGATTCAAAGGTATATGCCTTGATCTGCTCATCGAAATGCGCACTGCGCTCGAACCCCGGCAGCCGGCCATTCTGCGGCTTGGGCGCGCGTGCAGCACTGGAATCGAGAATGCTGCGCAGCACCGGTTCGTACGCAGCAGCCATCCGGGCGAAGCCCAGATCTGTGGGATGCACGCCGTCGACAGTGCCGTTCTCTTTGCCGGCCAGAAGCGACTCGCCAGGCAGATAATGCAGATCAGTCAACCCTTCCGCAATGAGGTCGTCGAAAAACTGCCGCAGCAGCTTGTTTCCCGCGGCACGAAGAGGGTTGATCGGATGCTCCACCAGCAGGATCGGCGTGTCCGGACGCGCCGCGCGGAGGCGACGCACAAAGGGACCGACGCGTTCGCGAACCATCTCGGTCGTCATGTTCGGGAGGCACTCAAGCACAAAAAGGGACGCGTCGAGCTCGCAGAGCAAGTCTGCCAGCGCGGGCTCCATTTTGCCGGCTCCGGAGAAACCGAGATTGATCACCTCACGGTCCAGGTGTCGACCGAGAATGGCGGGATGGCTCATGCCGCTGCGGGAGGCGCAGCCGCCCTGCGTGATGGACGTCCCGTAGAAAACGATCGGTCGCGTGGAGCGCGGTGGCGCGGGAGTGAGCGTGGCCTCCGGCTCGATGCCGACGCTCAGTTCGGTCACGCTGTTATACAGCGGGAGGTACAGCAGATATTCCGTCGGCTCAGCAGCCAGGCCACGGGCCAGCGTCGCGGTCGTCCGGGCAGGCTGGGGCCTGCCCACACCGCGGAAGATCCAATCCCCGTTGCGTCGCTGGTAGAGATCGAGGCCGCTGTTGCCGGTAGCGGCCATATGATTCATCGCCCCACCACCGTCCCAGGTTGCGGCGATCCGTGTCGAGTTCGTAATGAACCGCACACATATTCCGGCCGTGTGCTTGCTCAGATTCCAGACGGCCGGTGGTACCGTCTGCTCGGCGTGCTGTGGCAGCCGGCGGAATGCCGGGCCGGGCTCATCCCAGCCCCGTCCCTCGACGCGCAGCGTGTGTCCGTCGTGCCATTCCCATTCCACGCCGTTCGGCGCAGGAGACGGCGCAGGCTGCGACGCAGGTGGCGCTTCGCCGGTCCGTAGCAGCCAATCCAGCAGTTCGTCGGCGATCTCACGGGCGCGCCGGCCGGCCCGGTTCGTGAGGATGACGATCGTGAGCCGCCTGTCGGGCACCCGCCGAACCGCGGAGTTGAAGCCGCACGTCCTGCCGTCGTGGTGCACGACGCGATGGCCGCGTCGACGATCAATGCGCCAGCCGAGCCCATACTTCGTGAGCGTTCCGTCCGCCAGCGCCCCCGGCGTGAACACCGCCTCGAGCGCCTCCCGGCTGACCAAAGTCTCCTCATAGAGCGCCTGATCCCATCGAGCATAGTCCACGACCGACGTGTAGATTCCGCCGTCACCGAGGACGGCGCTGGTCAGACTCTGGTCGGCGTCGACGAATTCGCCGCCATCCTCCCGATACCCGAGCGCCCGATGCGCCACAGCAGACACTCCCTCTTCAAACGCGGCGCTGCCCTTCATCCCCAGCGGCGTGAAGATGTTATCATGCAGGAAGCTCGCAAAGTCCTGCCCGGAGACGCGCTCGACAATCAGGGCTAACAGCGCATAGGCGCCGTTGCTATAACGGCACCGCGTGCCCGGCGTGAAGTACGTGCCGCGCTGCGTCTCGAGCAGGGCCAGCACATCCCGGTCCTTGAGTTGCGTAGCCTGCTCCACGGGGACGAGCTTCTCGTAGTCAATGATACCCGACGTGTGCCCAAGCAGGTGGCGCACGGTGATTTCCTTGCCAATAGCGGGAAAGCCGGGAAAGAAGCGCGCAAGCGGATCGTCATAGTCCAGCAGACCGCGCTCCTTCAACATCACGATGCACATCGCAGTGAACTGCTTGGTCATCGACGCGATGCGAAAGTTGGTGTCCGGTTTCACGGGCGCCTGCGTGGCCAGGTTCGCCAAGCCACGCCCTTCCGCCAGGACAATCTTCCCGTTCTCGATGACGGCGACGCTGGCACCGGGTTGGTCCGGATGGTCAAACTCAGCCAGCAGCGTGGCCACCTTCTCTCGAAGCGTGGTCCGGGCGCGCTTCAGCACGCGCCCGGCCCGCACGGCGGTGGCTTTCTCGGCAGCCCGCACCACCTGGCCGTTCACGAAGACCCAATCGAAGCCGCTCGCCAGGATGTGTGGCTCTTCATACGTCGCGTTGTCGCGCACGCTCTGGGGATCGAAGACAAGCACGTCCGCGGCCCAGCCCTCGGCCAGGCACCCGCGCTTGAGCCGCGCGAGGCCAATGGTCTCCGCCGGCAGGCTGGTCATCTTACGGATAGCCTCCTCGAGAGACAGCGCCTTGCGCTCGATGACGAATCTTTGGATCACCCGTGCAAACGCGCCGTGGCCCCGGGGATGGCGCGCAGTCGCGCTTCCATCCGAGCTGATCATCACGTATGGATCGATCAGCAGGCGTTCCTGCAAAGCGCCGTCCATGACGAAGTAGGCCGCCCGGGCGCCATCCGGACCGATGTCGTCGATCAGCACATCCTCAAACGGCTTGTCGAGTTCCGCAGACACCTGCGCTAGCGTCTTGCCGGTCCAACGCCCCGAACCTAGCAGCGTGGCTTCCGGACCGTTCCGCAGCGTTACACGCCGACGCAGGTACTCAGCCAGCTCGGGCCGCCGGCTTCGCACGACCTCCGAATAATCGTGCGGCGGCTTGGCCCAGTCCGGGAAGACAATGCCGATGCCGGTATAGCTTGCGTTGTAGGGGTAGATATCCGCGGTGACCCGGAGGCCGTCGTCGCGCGCGGCTTGCATCTGCCGCAGCAGCTGCTCGGCTCGTTCGGCACCATGGCCATACGTCACCTTTATATGGGAAACGTGCACAGACGAGCCGCTGCGGTGCCCCTGGTCAAGCAACTCCGCCAACGCCGCGGCGATCCGGTCGTCATCCTCGCTGCGCATATGGCTCATCACCATTCCGCCCGCCGCGGCGACAGGCTTGGCCAGGGCAACGAGTTCCTCGAGATCCGCGAACGAGCCGGGTTGATACTCCAAGCCCGTGCTGAGCCCGAAACAGCCTCGCTCCAGCGCTTCCTGCACGAGCCTCTGCATGTCGGCCACCTGTTGACCCTTCGGATTACGCTGCAGACCGACACCCGCGAGATCGCGCACGGTGCCGTGACCGACGAACATCGCAACGTTGGGCCCCAGCCCCACCTCCTCGACCTGCCGCATCCAGGCCGTAAGGTCCTCCGGACTCTCGCCGTCCTGTCCGAGACAGATCGTGGTGACCCCCATGGCCAGGAAGTTCTCGCACGCCGATTCTCCCAAAGGGTCCCCGTGGCTGTGCGCGTCGATGAAGCCGGGCGTGACCACCCTGCCGGTCGCGTCAATCACGCGGGCCGCCGGCGCCTCCGACGAATCAATCCGGCCGATGCGGACGATTCGATCGCCCCGGATGAGCAGGTTGGCCGCACGGGCGGGCGCACCGGTCCCGTCAATGACGCTGCCCCCACGGATGAGGAACTCCGAGCTGGCGGACGCCGGTTTGGCTGCCGGTGTTCGGCCCGCAGCGACAGCAGCAGAAGCAAGCACAGCACAAAGCAGAACACGCATCGGTCACCTTTCTTCTTGGGTCCGCGAACCTGCCGCTGTCCTCCCGTGCCCTCAGGCAGTCGCGGGGTGGGGCGCGTCCAGAGACGATCTTCAGTCCTTCCATTCGCGCGCGACTTTCTCCGCGCGGCGCAGCGCCCGCAGCAGGTTGCCGCCCATGATCTTGTGAATATCCTGCTCGGAATAACCACGGTTGAGCAATTCCTGTGTGATGCAGGGATAGCCGGATACGTCCTCCAGCTGCGCCGGCATCTTGGAGGCGCCCTCGTAATCGCTGCCCAGTCCGACATGATCAATCCCTGCGACGCGCACGATGTGATCGATATGGTCAACCAGCGTATGAACCGTGCCGCCGGGAACCGGGTGCGCCTCTTTCCAGGCGGACCAGGCGGTCTCGAACTGTTCCGCGTCCGGATACCGCTGCTTGAGAGCCCGCTCCTGTTCGAAGTAGTCCGCCATAGCGCTGGCGCCCTCCGGGTGAATGTAGCCGGAGAAGAACACGACCATCACAACACCACCGTTGCGGGCAACCTCACGCAGGACGTCGTCCGGCAGGTTGCGTGTGTGTGCAGCGACCGCGTAGGCCCCGGAGTGCGAAGCAATTACGGGAGCCTTGCTCACGCGCAGCGCATCACGCATCGTGTCGTGCGACACGTGCGCCAGATCGACCAGCATTCCGAGACGGTTCATTTCCAGAACCACGCGTTCGCCGAACGCGGAAAGGCCGCCAGAACGCGGTTTGTCCGAGGCCGAGTCGGCCCAGTCGATCGTCTCTGAGTGCGTCAAGCCCATGTAACGGGCGCCGCGTTCGTAGAACTCCGCCAGCGTATCGAGCGAGTTCTCGATCATGTGTCCGCCTTCGATCCCGATCAGCGCGGCGATCCTGCCGGCCTTATGGATCCGCACGATCTCGTCGGCCGTACCGGCGAATTCGAAGACGTCCGGGTATCGCCGCACCATCCGATGTATCAGGTCGAACTGCTCCAGCGCAATCTTCCTCGCGGTGCCGTCGCGAGCGGATTCAGGCGGCGCATATATGACCCAGAACTGCGCATCCACCCCACCCTTCCGCAGCCGGGGAATATCCGTTTGCAGCCCGGGTTGGGGTCGTCCAATGTCAAGCCGGTCAAGCGAACCACCGACGCCGTCGTATATCCGCCACGGCAGATCGTTGTGACCGTCGACGAGCAAGCCACTGCGGTGGACCTGCAACGCCGTCTCCGTGAGCACGATCGGGGGCGGTCCCTCGGTCACCCGCTGCGTGGTGGCCGGATCGGCCATGGCAATAGAAGCGCAGACCGACAGCCCTGTGAGCCATCCAGACGGCCGCATCACGAACGACATGTCTTACTCCTCCACGAAAGGTGCCGCGCCAAACGTGCCACGCAAGACGGTCAGAAGTGCAGCCATTTTAGCTAGGTCACATGGCCTGTCGAGTCGCCTCACGTCGGCGAATCGCTACCAGTCTCCCGAGAAACTCGGTTGGGGCTTGCCACTGGCGCTCAAAACCGGGATGATCCCGGGATCACCACTGGACGCATTGTCCTTCGTGGGTGTCCTGCAGGTACTTCTGCCGCCCATGCGGACTTGTCTTTATGTCTGTTCTGCATACGAGGTAATGATGGGGTTTCAACTGCTCGCCGCGATGCTGACACCACTGCTTTCGGCATCGCAAGTCGATGTTCGGCCTGTGGTTCGCGTCTCACCTGCGGAACTGCGCGCCGGGTCATGTCAGCGCGTGACGTTTGACTTCAATGTCGGCAGCACAAGAATCGACCAGGGCGGCGGAATACGGATTGAGTTGCCGGTCGCATACCTTGAGACGGAACCATACTACTGGGACCGGCCGCAGACCGATTCTCCCGACGGACGGGGATACGTCCGCGCTCGCAGCACCGGCGGTGCTGTTCTGGATGTGAAAATCGGCGGCACGCACGGCGGCATCGTGGAGTGCATTGTGCGGCAAGGTTCAGTCAAGTTCGCCGACCAGATCATCCTCGAATACACCGGCGTCGTTCAGAGTTTGACGTGGGAACTTCCGGTCCGGACCGAATGGCGACGGACCGGACAAGACCCATGGCAGGCCGTCGACGACAGCCCTGTGCTTACCTTCCGGCCTGAAAACGCGGTAACATTGTTCGCCGTCGCACCGGCTGACGTTCAGCATGGAATACCATTCGACCTGGCGGTTGTTGTTCTGGACAAGTTCGGGAACCGGGCCGGCGGATATCGTGGGACCATCTCGCTGGCGAGCACGGATCCTGATGCTCAGCTGCCCGACGCGTACACGTTTACCGAAGCTGACGCCGGCGTCCGTTCCTTCAAGGATGTGCGATACAACACCGCCGGGTTTCAAAAGATTACGTTGGCGGACGGCGAGCTTGAAGGACGAAGCAACTACTCCGAAGTGCATGCTTCACGTCCCGAGCGCAGCAGATACTTCGGTGAGACGCATTTCCACACGGGCACCGGCATGGACAACAAAGCGTTCACCACGGTCTCCGCAGGGGGAGACCATCGCGGGCATTTCACGACACAGCAGTCCGCCTACACCTACGTTCGGGACGTGATGAGACTCGATTTCGCCTCCGCGTCGGAGCACGATACCAGAGATTTCGATGAGCCCGCCTGGGAGAAATCGCAGTCCATTGCGGACGCCTTCTATGACGCCGGTCGATTCACGACGCTTTACGCCTATGAATGGACCGCCTCACCGACAGAAGGACACCATGTGATCCTGTACAAGGACCGAGAGGGAAAGGTCCTGAACCACTTCGACTATCCGTCGAAACCCGCACTGTACGAGGCGCTGCAACGGCAGCAAGTGCCGGTGTGCGTCATTCCGCACATGATGTGGGCTCAGCCCGACCACGGGATATGGGACAACATCAATAACCGTTTTCGAACCGTCGGCGAGATCTACTCATTATGGAATAACCGGTTCCTCCTTCAGCCTGGCGATGAACCGCAGCGGTTTGAGCTGGGAATCGACGATCGCTGGTCGTATCAGTACGCCTGGCATCGCGGCCATCGGATCGGCGTCATCGGCTCTACCGACAATCACACGGGGCGCCCGGCAGCGAATAACGATACACCTTATACGCAACATACAGGAGGACTCGCGGTCGTCTGGGCCGAGGCCAACACCCGCCAGGCCCTGTGGGACGCAATCCAGCAGAGGCGCACCTACGCAACGACGGGTACGCGCATCCTTCTCGAATTCACGGCCGACGGGCACTGCATGGGAGAAGAGTACATAACTGACGCGGCCCCCGTGCTCGTCGTGAAGGCAGCCGGGTCGAACACGATCCAGCTCGTGGAGATCGTCAAATACGATGGGGCCGCGTACAGAACGATCCGATCGGAGACACCCGAATCAGAAGTGTGTATGTTCCGGCACAGGGACGACGAGTTCACCGCTGACAGCATGTATTATCTTCGCGTGACCCAGGTCGACGAGCACTACCGCAGCCCCTGGTCGAAGCCAACCTGCGAAATGGCATGGTCCAGCCCGATCTGGATCGCCCGTTCGAAACCGAAGCACGAAGGTCCATGAGACGCCTTTGCGTCCCTGGCGATGCGCACGACAAAGGAGATATCGTGAGATACTTCATCTGCATATTCTCCGCGGCTCTTCTCACCTCCCCTCTCGTACGGCCCAGTCTGGCGACAGCCGCGACGAATGCCCCGGCAGCCGAGACATGGGATGTTCACCGCTTCTGCATCAAATGGGGCATCCGATCCAACACACCGAAGGTCTGGGATGGTCATGCCCGGCTGGCGCCCGGTGAGATCCTCGATGTCACTCCTTTCATCCGTCACGAAATCCCCTACGATTCGATGCTCGTCTCCCCAACCTCGTGGCGCTCCACGACCTACACCGACGCGGAGGGAATCTACCTGTCCGTTCGCGCACCCGAGGACGCCAGAGTGTCGATTCACACCGTGTCCTGCGACTTCGCGTTCAGCGTCGGTGACCTGCCGCCGGGCGATACGAGGCGAGAATTGAACGGTGATATCGAGGTCTGCAACGTCACCCGCGAGATCCTGTTCCGAACCGCCGGCCTGGAGACAGGTTCTTATGGCAAAGGCACGGCGACGATCGCGCCGACGGTAGCCCAGGCCGGCAAACCCGGAACATGGACGATTACCTACACCGCTCCCGAGGGAGGACTGCCCGCCGGCGGCGGAATCCGCGTCTCGTGGCACTTCACCCGCAGCTGGGGCGAGCCCCAGTTCACGAACCCGACGGGCAAGAACTACGTGACGGTAAGAACCGACGGAAAATGCCGACTCGACTACACGTCCGAGCATCGCGGGCTCCTGGAATACCCTTTCCTCCTGGGGAGGATTCTCGTTCGAGTGCTTGACGAGCCGCTGCACGAGGGCGAACAGATTCGTGTGGTTCTCGGCGATACGCGTGAAGGCAGTCCCGGTTTCGAGGCCCCGGTCGTCGTCGAGAAGGCCGCGGCGATTCGTGTTGAAGACTGCGCGGAGGTTCCCGAAGGCCGTTTTCCCATGTACCGGAGACTCAGGGACCTGCCTCACGTCAGCATCCTTCCGCTTCAGGAGCCGCACCGACTGTTCATCGTGGCTCCATCGCTCGTGTGTGCAGGATCACCGTTTACCCTGCGAGTAGTGGTCGAGGATGTCTTTCGCAACCCCGTCCCAACGCTTCATGGGCAGTTCGACGTTACCGTTGGCAATCGCCCGATCCGAGAAGTCACCATGCCCCGTGACGATTCAGGCATGCTCACGATTCCAGACCTTGTGCTGGACAGCCCCGGGGCATACTGGGTGACCGTCAGGCACGCGGGCGGCGAGGTGGCAGGGACCAGCAACCCGATCAACTGCGTCACCGGTCCTCTCCAGCATCGCGTCGTGTGGGCCGAACTGCACGGCCACACGCAGTACTCCGATGGCTATGGAAGCGCGGACGACTACCTCCGATTCGCCAGGCAACGGGCGCTTCTGGACGTTGCAGCCATCACCGACCATGACGTAGAGTTGGATGCTCCTGATTACGTCGTGGCCGACATGTGGCGCGAGGTCAACGCTGCAGTTCAGCGGCATCACGATCCACCGCGCTTCTGCACGGTTCCAGCCTATGAGTGGTCGCCGGCCCGAGCAACGCTTAGCACAACGGCGCCTTACGGAGACCATAACGTCTACTTCGAAAAGCACGGTGCTCGCATTTCCAAGGCAGAGGACGCGGACAGTCATACGCTGCCGAAGCTCTACCGCTGTCTGGACGCAGTCCGCGACACCAGGGTGCAGGTGATTCCGCACGTCGGAGGAGCCATCGGTAACTGGGACTACCATCACCCTGCTTTTGAAACGCTCGCAGAGATCTACTCCGTCCACGGGGGCTTCGAAGCGTTCGGTGAGATCGCGCTGCAGAAGGGCTATACCGTCGGTTTCGTCGGTGCCTCAGACTCGCACAGTGGGCAGATCGGCGGTTTTCCTCCCGGGAACGTGGCCGGTCACTACACCCACGGTGGGTTGACAGCCGCGTGGGTTCGCGAGAACTCCCGCAGCGCGTTTCTCGAAGCCCTGGCGAACCGCCGAGTTTACGCGACTTCCGGGCCACGCATCCTGCTTACCTTTCGCATAAACGGGCAACCGATGGGAACGGTCATTGAAACGGACCGAACGCCGACCATTGAGGCTGAAGTCTTCGGAAATGCCCCGTTGCTGGTGATCGAAGTGATCAAGAACGGGCGCGTCATCCACACCTGGCACAACGCGTACGACCGGCACCGACAACTGACACTGCTTTGGGGCAACCGTGTAGAACAAGCCGACCTGCTCGACTTCGACCGGTCCCTCTGGAGCTATTACATTCGCCACGTCGATTGGCGCGGCCGCGCAAAAGTCGACTCCGGGGGCCTCTCGCTTAAACACACCTGCTCCTTTGATTACCCGAAAGACAGGATTGTCCGGGAAACCCAAGAGGAAATACGCTGGATATCACAAACACGCGGCGACTGGGACGGTGTGACGCTCACGCTGGGGCCACGACCGACCGGATTAACGCTGGAGCTGGGACCGTACACGACAACGCTGGATGTCAATGAGCTGCAGGACGGACTCACCGAGCACAACCTGGGAGCGTCCGACCGCCTCATCATCGCTAAGGGAAATCCGCTGGAACGACACGCCACCCTGCACTTGGAGGACTTCTCGATCCTGCACCGGTGGAATTACTACTATCTCCGCGTTCTTCAAGCCGACGGAGAGATGGCCTGGTCCAGCCCCGTTTGGATTTCAAGACGCGGCGAATAGCCCGACCTGGATCCGGCCACATCTGCGCTGGCATGCCGGCGCGCGGCAAACCGTGACCGGCAAACCAGCAGTATCGTCCTGCCGGGAAGAACACTCGACGTCCACTCGGCTCATCTGCTGGTGGACCGCGTCCAGGAGATGTCGGTTCCCTGGCCAGACCACTGCCGGTTATCCCCCTCAAAGCCGATAACGCCGTCGGGCTGAACCTGGTACCCGAGCCCCGCGAGTGTCCGCGCGTCGGCATGCGCATCCAGCCAGAGGACACCGGCGCGCTTGCGATGGCGCGGGTCAGCGGCCGTGCGCGATTGCGGCGTCCTGTCGAACTTGGCCATCTCTCCATTTGTCGCGTCCACCCGTGGTGGGTCAAGGTTGAACCCTTCGTTCCCGAAACGTTGTGCATCGCGCGAGTTGTTACTGTAATCCAGGCGCTCTCGCACCGGCCAGGACGCCGCCGTCCCCATACAGTCGGCCACCGCCACCGTCGAGCCCGGATATCGTATTCGTGTCATCGGCACCGGCCAGTTCTTGTAAGAGTCGGGCACCTCGGGATCGAGCAGCCGCGAGTTGCCCAGAAACTGGTAATTGTACCCGTAGCACCCATTTCGCTCGTCCGTCCAGTACCGGACCGATGGACAAACGAACGTAGCATGCCAGTAGTTCTGCCGGTCGCCCGGCTCCCCGAACCGATCGATGTCCGTCTGGCACGCCTGAGGATCGGCGAATGGCGCGACGCCGATAGCACTGCCCAGCACGGCGATGAACGTCGGCCGATACTTGCGCCCACCCTTGAGCTCCGCATACGCGTTGCACGCGTCGAGCTTCGGCAGACGACCGGGCAGCATCACATCACCGTTATCCCCGGCGTAAATCGTGATACCCTGCCCCAGGGCGTGCAGACTCGCAAGGCACGTGGTCGCTTTCGCCTGCTTCCGGGCAACAGACACGGCAGGCACGATGATCGCGATCAATGCACCAATAATCGCCACTACCACCAGTAGCTCGATTAGCGTAAAGCCGGGCGCACTCGCGCGCGCCTTGCCTGTGTACGCAACGTGCCGGCTTGCGCTTCCGATGCCGGGAGGTTTCACGGTTCGTAGAGCCACGGACTATCTCAAGTCGTACGCTGAAATGAAAGCAGCCGGCAGGCCGCTCCTGCCCAGCGATTACATTGTTTCACGCTCCCCATCATATTCCAACTGTGCTTTCGGTGGCAGCCCACGGCGGGCACACCAGTCATCATTACCGGAAGGAAGCCCTTTTTGTAGAGGCAGGCCTCGGCTCTTCGAGAGACAATGGGTGGCGACCGAGCCGAGTTTGCACGCCCGATAACGGCATGAGCCGGCATTCTCCATCTGCCAGACTACTCAACTCGACCGACGAAACCAAACGACAGAGAGACGCGCAGGGGCAGACCCCGCGCGTCTCTCCGGATCCGATGCGTGTCGTTACTCTGCTTGCTTCAGATCGACCTTTATTTGATTATCCACCCCGCTACGACGGTACGTAGCAACGTATTGTCGTCCATCCGGCAGAGTCGGTGTTTTGACGACCCAGTGCCCCTTCTCCGGCTCGCTTTCGATCAGTCGGTACGAAGTCGTGACGGTGTTCGGATCGTCCCCCGGAATCACGAACAGCCGTCGCGCCTGCGCTCCGCCGGAGCGGATGTGATCGATCTGCCAACTTCCAGCCGCGGCCCACTGGACCAATTGGTCGAGACTCGCTGGAAACTTCCCGTGATCGTGCTGGTACATGTCCAACAATGACGAAACACATCGCAGATTGCTGCGCACGATCTCTGCGCACCGGTCGGCGGCTGAAACCTCAGCCTCCTTGCCCAGCACCTGCTGATAGGCCCATAGATCGGCTTGCACCAGCAAGGTACCCGCACCGGCGTCGCCCGGCGGCGAGCCTCCATCCGCTTCTTCAGCGGACAGGGTCCCGATGAACGCTGAAAGACGCGCACTCGCATCTTTGAGGTGCTTCTGGCCTGCTTCGATCCGGTGTAAATCCAGAGCCTCGACCCCATCGCGGTACGAGCGAAATACCGAAAGCAGCTCATCCGCGCTGGTTAACATCGCCCTTTTCTCCCCCGGGGACAGCGTGGGCTCGCGCACTTGAACGTCGCGCACGGCCACAACATCATCCGCAAGGTTGACCAGCGTCACCGCTGTCCCACCGGCCTCTCCCAGAAAGCCCCGGAGAACCTCTCGCCACCCCCGCGCCCGACCTTGCATCCGCGGAATCACAGCGAGGCGAACTCCTCCATCCAGCCACCTCACCGAGCACGGGGCGCCCGTTTCCCATACGACTCGATCCTCCAGCGTCTCGCAGTCCAGAACGTGCAGACGTTTTTCATCGGCCACCTCCCAATACGCCAGGTGCGAACCGTCCGGCGAGACCGCAGCAAGCACGGCACCCCCGTTGGTCAGAGACGTGATTTTCTCCGCGGGGCCGTCCGGCAGTTCCGCAATGAACAGATTCCCCGTACTCGGCACACCCTCCCACCAGGAGCCTCGCCGCGCGAAACCACCCGAAAAGACAATGTGTTCGCCATCCGGCAGAAACTCGACGCCCGCACCTCGGAATCCGGCCTCCACCACTTCGCCGGTCAACGTGTCTACGAGCACGACCGCGTGGTCGTTCGTGTATCCGGCACCCTTGGAGATCGCCAGCCAGCGCGAATCGGGCGACCAGTGTGGCCGGGTCATGAGGGCACCTTCAAGAAGGCGCACGAGTTCGAACGTCTCCAGGTCCAGAACGAACAGCCCGTATTCGCGCTCACCTCTCGGTTCCGCCTCTCGGCGGCCTGTGAACGCAAGCCGACGCCGGTCCGGTGAGACCTCGACGAATAGGGGATTGCAGTCTTCAAGCGGGAGCATCGGAAGTTTCTCACCCGACTCGAGGTTCAAGAGCATCATCTGCTGCTTCACGAACGGTCGACCTGCGCTACCCACCGGCTGCGTACCGAAATGGGCAAACAACACGCTGCCTGCGTTGATCAGCGCCAAATCCGGACCCATCTGCTGGACGACCCTGGGACTCACGCCGACGAAGTCGGATACGTGCCGTGCGTCACCCGTCTCCAGGTCAACGGCCCACAACGCGTGAAGGAGGTGTCGGTGTATTGGAACGAACATCAGTACCTCATCCGTGTCGGGCCTGCCGGGCTCGCCCAGCCATCTCCGTGCATAGTCAAGGCTCTCAAGATCCTCGGCTGCGCTCGGAGTGGCCCCCGCGATCACTGCTATTCGCTGACCTTCCTTCAGTACCTGCTCCCCAGCACCGGCCTCAACGGCAACCGAACCCGACAGAACCGTCACAACGGTAATCGCTCTCTGCAATGCGCTTCGCAAACGCGTCATCGTTCTATCCTCTTCTCGTACAAGTGCCGGTAAGACCCGGCAGTGAAACTCGGTTCCCAGTACACGCAGTGTTGCGGCCGGTGTCTCGACCGAGAACGTACTGTCCTCGGAGCGAGCCACGTCCGCGCGGATTTCACCACGCACCAGCCGCACGGTGCCCGCGTCCGCGGTGCGGGGTCCCAGGCAGATCAACTCCGTCCCGGGCCCAAGCCACAGCGTCGTCGAATCCTCCAGACGAAGACACAGCCCACTACGAGGCCCAACCTCAAGTTGGTCCCCGAACGCGACAACCTCACCAGCTCCCAAGACACGCGACACGTGGTCGGCCCCGGATTTCGCGCAGTGCCCTCTCGCTACCGCAACCTGGCCGAAGCTCTCCCCCGGCAGGGATGCACCGACAGGCTGATCCTCCCAGAAACGCGGCAGCATCAAGGCAACCAGAATCGACGCGGCCGCGGCAAGTCCCACGCCGCCCCAGACAACACGTCGAGGCCATCGCCAACGTGATGGCAGTTCACTGTCGCGGCCTGCCGAGTCTTCGGCGGTTTCGCGCGATTCGGCCGCCGATTCGTGAAGCCGAATGCGCTCCACGAGTCTGCGCCGCGCCACGCGCCATTGACTATCGCTGGGCACATCAGCACGAACCGCGTCGATCATGTCCTGAAGCAGCTTCTCGTTGTCATGCTGCGCCGACATCGTGGTTTCCTCTCTTCATGCGCGCGGCAGCGGTACCCATTTGCCCTTTCAACATGTCGCGGAGGCGGTTTCGCGTTCGGTGCAGGATCACACCCACCTGGCCCACGCTGATATTCATCTGTGCCGCGATCGCCTCGTAGCTCAAATCATCGAAGCACCGGAGAACGAACACCTCGGCGTCGCGTTCGGACATCAAGCTCAACGTTCTGCGTAACATGGCCGCCTTTTCCTCATCGCTGGCAGCCCGGCACGGGTCTCCTTCATCAGACTCCACAAGGTCAATGGCCTCGGCGTGCTCCACGCACCGTTTTGAACGGCCCCGAAGGACGTCGATCGCGCACCGCGCCGTCACCGTCCTCAGATAAGCTCCCCAATCCCGGACCTCGTCACTGGCCTCGGAGCCCCGACTGCGACGCACCAGTCGCAGGAACGCCTCCTGCAGAGCATCCTCCGCATCCTGAGCGTTCCCGAGGATTCGATAGGCAGTGGTGTACGCCATCCTGCCATAGCGCTCCACGAGCTCCGCGACCTGATCTGCCTGGGTTCGCTGCATGCAAGCACCCCCAGCCGGCAATGAGGGCGATTCACCCGGGAATTCCCAGTGGCCACCGCCGAGGAACGCCCTCCATCCATAATGACGCGCCAGGTCACCCGTTTCTTACACCCGATCCTGCGGGCTATCGTTTTTGAGCCGACGAGCTCCAGCACGGGAAACTGCAACCACATCTGAGCGATTCGCTCCCAACCCTTTTGTTTCGAGCATGTTAGCCCAACCCGCAATCCTCGCCACCCTCCGCAATGCAACGCCATGTGACCGGCTGTCCGCGGCTAGTGTGACTTGCCTCCGCTCATCCTACCCAACCGGCGAGCAACCGACCCACGAACCGGTCGGCCACTCATTTGCCAACCGTCGACGCTGTAGTCGCCCGGGAAACGGCGGCCCGCCAGGCCGGGAATCTCGTCGAGCAACACAAGAGGCTTGCCCTCCTCTCACAGCGCGGCGTCGTTTCGCAGGCGGAGCTTCGAGCAGTCGAATTCGATCTGCAAATGGCCCAGGTACACGTCGAACTGGCCGACCTGGAGCTTGGCATCCTTGATGA
>CP070691.1:139623-146322 GCA_020353195.1 Phycisphaerales bacterium
CCCCCGTTCAGCGTGAGAATCTCGCCCGGACTCGGCGCCGTGATGGTCACGTCTGTGAGCGCGTCCAGGGTTGTGGCGCCTCCGCCGGTCGTGATGTCCCAGACTCCCGCAGAGTTCTGGTACATCAACCGTCCGTCGGGACCCGTGCCGTCGACCCAGAGGAGCCCGTCGTTCCCGACGATCGTGACGGGCGCCGATCCAACGCCCGACAGGATCAGGCCCGTGGGATCGATCATGCCCGTGACCGTCAGCTTCCCATTGACGACCACCCTCCCGTCCAGCCCAGGTCCCGTTCCCGGCGTGAGGATGATGTCGCCGCCGTCTGCTCCCGCATCGGTAGTTGTCCCGGAGGCGATGTTCACGACGCCGCCGTTGCCCGAGGTCGTGTTGCCGACCAGGATTTGGATATCACCAGCCTGTCCGGTCGCGGCGCTTCCCGTGAGCAGGATGATGTCTCCCGTGTCGCCTACGTTCGCAACGCCCGTCCGCAGTCCGATCGCGCCCGAATCGCCTGTACTCGAGCCACCGTCGCCAGTCACCAGAATCACATCGCCACTGTCGCCGGCCTGGTTCACATCCCAGGACTCGATGGAGACGTCGCCCGTGTCACCCGAGGCCGAGCTGTTCTCACCGGATGCGATGTAGATATCGCCACCCGCGACGCCCACGACATTCGAGCTGCCGCCCTTCATCATGATGTCGCCGGTCGACGTGGCCGGGACCGGGAAGAAAGTCCCTGGCGCTATCTGGATGTCGCCCTGAGGACCGCCCGTGACTCCCGTATGAGCCCCACTCGCGATGATGACGGTGCCTGTCGCTCCCGTCCCCGCGTGGAGTCCGCTCGAGATCGTGAGATCGCCCGTGACCCCGGTCGAGGTCGGATCGAACTGCCAACCCGTGCCAAAGAGGCTCGTGCCCGTGTCGCCCGTGCCACCGACGACCAAACGATTGCCACTCGAGAAGGTCGTACTGCCCGAATCGTTGACGGCCCCGGTTGTGGGACCGCCGAACACAGCAACATCGGCACCATCTCCGAAGAAGTCGTCGGTCTCGCCGACGATGCCACCACCGAGTTGGTTGACGACGATCGGATTGTTGCCCGTCGTGTTCCCATTGATGAGAACCTGAGCGAGCGTCAAGGCCCCGAGACCTGCACCACCTCCCTGTCCGACGACATTCGCCTGGTTCACAAGGCAGGCGTTCTGGAGGTAAAGGGAGCCGGTTCCGAGGCCTACCGTCGTGCTGCGACAACCCACCACGACACCCATCCGGGCCGACAGAGTCGGCAGGAAAAGGCTCGTGGACTGGGTCGCCTGGAGGTTCAGGTCATCATCGAAAATGAAGAAACGGACCAGCGGCGTCGCCGTGTCCGTGGCATCGATCACGAAGAACGACGTACCCGGTTGGGTCATCGTGTTGGTGACCGCGTAGCCCATGTTGAGAGACTGCGCGGCCGCGCCCGTCGAGGTGATGGCCTGCCAGTCGCCTAGGGTCGGCTCCAACTTGAAACCGATGAAGGGCTGTCCGGCTGGAAGGGAATTCGAGAGCTGGTTCGTGGCCGAGTGGCCCGTCAGCCCCATGAAGATCCGGTACTCGTTGGGCTGCGTGTTCTTCGCCCGGAAAGTGACGATGAACCCGTGCTCGCGAGCATGTGGCAGCGACCCGGTCCCCGTGTCGAGGTCCAGGGCGGCCTGGTTCCCGGCCGCCGTCTGGTCGACCTGGAAGTTGAGGTGCGGTCCGGTATCAGTCGCACCGCCGATGGTGATCGTGCCAGCGCCGAGCGTCTGATCGATCATCCCCTTCCAAAGGCCGAGGTCGGAAATCCGGTCGTCCACCGTGGCGGCGACGTCGTTACCCGCAGGACACAGGTAGCCCCACTGGAGCTGTTCGAAACTCTCGACGAAGTCCCCTGCAAACGCGAGTTGCACCCATCCGGTCGGGGAACCGTTCGTGTTTAGCCAAAGTTGTCCGAGCCCAGCATCAGTGCGCTGGTAAACCGCACCCTCGTCGCCCGTCACCGCGGCGACATTCGGATCTGCCGTTCCTCGCTTGATGTTGTCGGAACGGAGAACTCCGTTGCCGATAATTTCACCATCCGCGAAACCACCCCCACCGGTGCCGGGGGTCAGGTTGACGTTGCCGCCGACGGCACCGGCAGAGCCACCGTCTCCGGCGCTGAGGCTGACGCTGCCTCCCTGCTGAGACTGCGAAGATGAGCCTCCCATGATCAGGACGCCACCGCCGTGTCCGGCCACGGCGATGGGGATGGGCTCGATCGGGAAGGAGGCCGAGCTCGACCCGGCCATGATCAGGATGTTGCCGCCCTGGCCGTCGGTGAGCGCCTCGCCCGCGTGGTACACCATGCGCCCAGCGGTCCCCAGGAGGCCCGTGGTGCTCGAGCTGCCGCAGCGCAGGACGATGGCTCCTGCTCCGCCGCCGAGCCCAGGGGCGCCCACGTCGCCCGTCTCGAGCCTGAAACCTCCCGACGCGCCGCCGGCCGTGGAGTCGGCCGTGTTCAGGAAGATGCCGCCTGAGGACTCCGACCCCGTCGGTGGGGCGGACTGGAGGTAGACGTTCCCCGTGGTGCCGCCGGTCGCGGCGCCCGAGGTCAACACAACGTGGCCGCCGTCTCCTGTGACGCCGGTCGCGGGGCCCCCCACGATATTCACCTCGCCGCCTGCCAGGCCTCCAGTGCCCTCCTCACCCACGACGCCCGGGCTCGTGCGCGAGATGAGGATCTGCTGAGAACCGGTGAAGTCACCGATCGCCAACGTCTCCTCGAGGTTCTCGCCGCCGAGCTCGTCCGAGATCGCCTTCCACGTCGTCCCGCCGTCCTGGTTCTGGTAGAGTGCGGACGGGTTGTCGCTCACGTAGAGCGAACCCAAGGGAGCCGTGAGAACTCCGTCGGGCGTCGCCAGGTTTCCGGCGTAGACCTCGAACCTGTTCCCGGTCGCGACATCCGCCCCGGCGACCATCGTGAAGATGCCCTGGGTCGTGCTGTCGGTTCGATTCCAGAGGAGTAGGTCCGCGACGCGGCCGTCGACCTCATTGCGGCCGTTCGAGATGATGAGATCACACGGATCGTCCGCGAGCTGCGGACCGTCGTAACCACGAACGGTGCTCGCCTGAACGATGTCCGCGTCGACCCCGGGACGGCGATTTGCGGGAGGAGTGGACATGTCTGCTAGGGCTCCGGCTTCCGGCGGGACCGCTTCTTCCCGGCCTTCTTCCTAGAGCGGCCGATAGGCTCTTTCGCGGAATCCTCGCCGTCGGCGCCCTTCGGAGATTTCGGCTCGGGAGACGGCTCCTCGGTCGCCTCAGGAGGCTCCTCAGTCGCCTCGGAGGCCTCCTCCCCCTCCTCGCGCCGTTCGGCCACGCCGACGGCCCTTGCGCCCTGAACTTCCATACCCCTAGCCCGAGAGGTGGCCTGAACCTGCTGCTCCCTGAAGGTCTCCTCGAAGGCCTGGAAGGCCATGAAGGCGCCCTCGTGCTTGAGGATCATCTCCTGGGCCTGTTTCTGGAGATTCTGGAGCTGCTCGATCGCCCCGACGATGCCCTCGAGCACGGGGGGTCCGGGTGGCTGTTCCTGGGCGAGGAGCTGCTGCCTTCGCTGGAGGAGGAGCTGCTCACCGACCGTGAAACTCTCATGAAGTGCCCGGAACTTCGCGAGTTCCCGCTCCGCGGTGTCTCGCCGCTGGAGGGCGATCTGTCGATGGTCCTCCGCCACGGAAGCTCGGACCTCGGCCTTCAGGGCGATTTCATCGACCTGATCCTGAATCCTCTTCACGTCTTGCATTCTGTTTTTCTCCATTTCCATCTGTGTTTCACAGCCCAAGGACACGGTCGCCTGGGCCCTCCCAGTGCTCGGGAGGACCCTTGCCAGGCGATGCCTAGGCCGTGTTGTTCGTGCTGTTCGTGTAGTAGATGATCGTGACGACATCGTTGACCCTGAAGGTCGGACCCGACGCCTCCACGTCGATCTCGTTGCCGGTGCCGCTCGACACCTCGTTGCCACTCCCGTTCATCAGGAGCACACCGTTCAGGAACACCTGGGCATCTGTGTCGAACGAGAAGTCCGACGAGGGCTTGACGGGCAAGACGTTGCCCGTGAAGTCGCTCGCCTGAATGGGCGTGCTCGGTGCAACCTCGGTGTCGATGGTGTCCTGGAAGAAGTTCCTCCTAACCTGCGCACTCGTAGTGACGACCTGTTCCCAACCCGTGTTCGTGTTGTCCCCCGTCTCCTTGATCCAGATACCGTTGGTAGCGCCGTCCTCGAAGTACACGTCACCGGCACTGGCCGTCACAGAACTCTCGGGATCCACGGAGCCGGTGTAGAGATCCACCGTGGCCCCGCTCGTACCGTCGGTCCTGTCGAGCCGGAACACCGTGCTCGAAAGACCGAGTGCCGAATCGATGCCCACGGTACCTTCCGCACCCGTGCCCGCGCCCGCACCAGGTACCAGCAAGATGCTGCCGCCGTCCCCGTCCGTGGAGCCCGCGGCGCCCCCTGTCAACGTGATGTCGCCCGCATCTCCTGTTGCACCCCCGCCCGAGGCTCCCGAGGTCAGGCCCAAAGCCCCGCCGTTCCCCGTTCCAGCACCCGCACCCGTCGTCAAAGAGATCGCACCTCCAGCACCGTTGGTCGCCGCAGAAGCACCGGCGTCGATGGTCACCGCACCCCCCGTGCCCGTCGCTCCCCCGCCCGAGTTCCCCGCGTTGATGTCGATCGCTCCACCGGCTCCGGTCCCACCGCCGGCTCCAGCCGTCAGATCGATCTCCCCGCCGACCCCAGAGGTCGCGCCACCGGCTCCTGAGGCCAGTTGACAGAGACCACCGTTTCCAGTTCCGGCGCCGGCACCCGTCGTCATAGAGGCCGCGCCACCGGCTCCATTTGTCGCCGAGGACGCCCCACACGTGACGCTGAAGTCGCCACCATTACCCGTCGCACCCGAACCACTGGTCCCGGTGGTGACAGTCAGGTCTCCGCCGGAGGCCGTGCCATCTCCCGCACCCGTGGTGACGCCAATGTCGCCGCCCTCGGTTCCCGACCCGACGCCCGCGGCTCCGGCCGTGATGGAGATGTCTCCGGCGGTCTCCGCACCCCCCGTGCCGCCCGTCTGCGTGGCCAGCGTGAGGTTCCCCGAGTTGCTCGCGGCAGCGCCTCCCTGGACCGTGAGGCTTCCGCCGGAGCCCGGCTGGATGGTGTTCGCCGCTCCGGTCTCGCCATTCACCGAGCCGCCAAGGCCGATGTAGATCGTGTCCGTGAGGCCACCGGCCGAGTCCACGGCGATGCCGACAGCAAAGTCGTTCGCGACCGCGTTGCAGTCGAAGGTGTCCACGTCACCCCCGAAGGTGATCGCGGACGTGCCTCCGGCAGAGCCCTCGGTGATGGAGAAGAGGGCAGCCTCCAGGTCGTCGCGGATCGACCAAACGAGACCAGCTCCCTCGAGGTCCAGCGTCGCGTTGGTGGTCAGATTGACCGCCGTGACTCCCTGGTTGTCGTAGACGTCTTGACGATCGGCTGACGTGACGCCCGATTGATCGAGTTTCGTCCAGGTCGTGCCTGAGGCGTTCGAGGTATTGACGTAGGCTTCGCCGCCCGAGCCCGTATCGCGCAAGTAGAGCGATCCAGCGAGGCCCGTCACGGCGCCACTCGGGGCGACGGTTCCCGCGAAGAGCTGGACCGTTTGGGTGGTGTTCTCAAGCTGGACGATCTCATGCAGGTAGTCGGTGGGACTGACCATGCGAATGACCCCGGTCGCCCCCGCGGATCCGGCTCCTCCGGTCCCTACCGTGCCGCTCGTCAGCACGACGTCACCGCCGTCGCTGTTGTCGCTCGTCCCGGCACCGGCACCGCCAGCACCACCCGTAAGGCTGACATCGCCACCGTCAGCCGGCTGCGCCGGATCGACAGTTCCGGCCTGACCCGCACCACCGGTACCGCCCGTGACGGAGAAGGCGCCTCCAGCACCCGCGTCACCGCCTGTGTTTCCACCCGTGTCGGTGCCATCACCGGCACCGCCGGTTCCGCCAGTAAACGTGAAGCCTCCGCCGGCACCACCGGCGTAGGGGGTCACTCCCTCGATTCCCGCACCACCAGTTCCTCCATCCGCTGTGAAGGCACCACCCGCACCACCCGTAGCCCCACTAGCGATGCCACCCGTGCCGGTATTCAAGTCGATCGCACCGCCAGCGAAAGTGGCCGTTCCGTTGCCAGTCGTAACGTCAAACTCGCCACCAGCACTGCCCGCGCCCGTCGTGTTGAGGATGTCCCCGGCCGACGTGATGCTGATGTCGCCGCTGGTGGTCGTGGTGACGTTGATGCCAGCTGCGATGGCGTCGATCGAGATCGCGCCACCCGACTGCGTATCGAGGGTGATCCCACCAGTTCCGGCGTCGAGATCGAGAGTCGTAGCTCCCGTCTGATTTCCTACCGAGATCGTCCGGGCCGCAGCACCAGTTCCGATGTTGATGGCCTGCGCATCGGCGTCGTTGCCGACGTTGAGGGTCCCCCCGGTCGAGTTGAGGGAGACTCCGTCGACCCCGTCAACGTCGATAGTCCCGGTCGTCGTCGTCGTCGCGTTGATGTTGGCTCCGATAGCGTCAATCGAAATCACCCCACCCGACTGAGTGTCGAGGGTGATGCCCCCCGTCCCGGCGTTGAAGTCGAGCGTCGTAGCTCCGGTCGCGTTCCCTACC
>CP070691.1:146422-171241 GCA_020353195.1 Phycisphaerales bacterium
GTCGTGGTGACGCTGACGGCGGCCCTGGCGGTGACGGCGGCCATCGCCACGCTCAAGCCCACGCAGTCGTTCCTCGGGCGGGTCAGGGACGGCCGGTGGGACCGGGCCTGGTTCTATCAGATTCCGCCGCTGGTCGACACACTGGGCTCCGGGGCGAAGATCCTGAACCTCAGCGCGCCGTGTCAATGCTATCCGCTGCTTGGCAAGCACCTTGGCAACGTTGTCGTTTCGACGGTGCAGTGGCGGGCGCTGACCGGCAGCGAGGCACTGTCAGTCGAGGCGCTGCGCGAACACGCCATCGACTACGTGTTCGTGCACCAACCCTGGCCTACCGATTGGCCCGCCGGCATGCCTGTGGACCTGATCCATGACGACACGGAGACGCGAGCGCTGAAGACCACACCGGCCGCCCGGCTCTACCGCGTTGCGTCGCCCGGTTCATCCGGCGAGGTCCCCGTCACCAGGCTGACGAAACGTTGAAGGCTGCCACCGTCAAGTGGCGGATCAAACCACTCCTCCGACTCACAGAAGACCGATCGAAACATCGGTCACGGCGATGAGCGAGTCTTGTGGTGGGTTTCTACGGCTCCGGTGAACCGCTAGCCTCTGGCTGCGGCTCGCCGCTTCCCTGTCTGTCGTTCTCTTTCGTCAGGAAGCCTTCGACGACGGACGCCGGCCACTGCTTACTGAGCGGACGCGCACCCTTTTCTGACCAGAGGACGATTTCGGCGCGGTTGGGCGACTCGCCGGGCGCGGCGAAGCACAACTCGTCGTCGGACCGCCAGACGGGCAGCGTGGGCAGGTCACCCTCGAACTCCCAACCCGTCCGGACCGTTTCCACGTGGCCGGAGACCAGCTTGTAGACCATCACCGCGCCCTTATCGCCGGGCACGGCGATCTTCGTTTCATCCGGGCTGACCTCGAAGAAGCCGATACCCTCACCCAGCTCCGGCTGGGCCTGCCGCGTGGTGACCCGGGCCACGGTCGGTCGCTTATCCGGGTCCAGCGCGAAGAGGGCAAGGTCCTGCGGCGTGTCTTTCGTGCTGCACGGCAGGGAGACTTCATGGGCCGTGAACAGAATCCTGCCGTCGCGGAGGCAACGGACCCTCATCCAGGCGTAGAACAAGCCGGAGGCCAGCTCCTCCGCCCCGGGAAACTCCGCCAGCAGAGCGCCGTCCTTCGTACAGACTTGCCGTCGCACGATTGCCCCGAGTTGCGGTTCGCCGGTCCCTTTCCCTCCGGACGTGCCCGCTCGGGCAAAGACCAGGAACCGCCCGTCGGGTGACCAGTCGGGAAACATGGATGCGGCTTCGGCGACCATGCGCGGCGTGCTTTCGCCATCCGCCGACATGACGAAGAGTCGGCCCCCGGCCTCCAGCACGCTGTCGCCGACGAGCAAGGCCACGTTCCGTCCGTCCGGCGACACTCGAATCTCCACCACGTCTTCAAAGGACGCGAACGCTGACGAGAGGGGTCTGGCCTGGCCGTCGGAGATCTCGTACACACGAACGTGATACATCGGGACCGTCCATTTCCGGATCTCGTCCCACTTCTCGCCGAGCTTCTCGCGTAACCCTTCGCTCCGATGGTCGCGGACGTAGAGAATCAGCGCCGCCATCCCAGGGGTGGGAAGCTCATTTTCCCTGGCGAATTCGAAGTCGTTCCAGTCGCCTTCGTAAGCGAGGATCTCGCTGCGCAGTTGGTCTGCCAGGGCCTTCCATTGGTCAGGCGACTCGATCGGCCAATACGGGGCGAGCTCGTCCCACGTTTTGACTTCGGTCGGCTCCACGCAGAGCAGTCGCCGTGAGTCGTGGAACCACGCCACCGGCCCGACGTCCTCGGCAATGCGGGCGGATAGCTCCCCATCGCCGTTGCACAGATACAGCCCGTCCGCCGCTCGCACGGCGGCTTGCTTGCCGTCCGGGGACCAGACGATTCTCTTCTCCGGCAGGCATCCGACAGAGATGACCGCAGCAGCCAGCAGCGTCTGAAGTGCCCGTCGTGTCATAGCGCACCTCCTGGTTTCGGTCTGGTGACCGGTGAATCCCGGAGCGGCGGCCCCGGACGGCATAACCGCGCGCAGCTGCCTGCCGGTGTCGTTGCCTCGTCCGCGCCCGCCCAGCAGGAAGTCCACCGTTTTGCGATGCGTCAGCTTACGGCTCGTATCGTACCGCGGTGATGATAACGTGTCGCCCTATGTGGCTGCATGAGTCGTCCTCCTCAGGCGGCCATCGGTCCCGGTTGCGTCCGGCGGCACGAGGGCAACCGGTCAGCGGGGCGGCCGCGCCCGCAGTGATCCCGGTTCCGTCGCCGGGTCGGACGGTGCCCGCAAGATGAGTCGAGTCACCATAACCACCTTATTCGACTCGTGTTACATCGCCGATTGAAACCCGGCGGACGTATGGTAGGGTCGAGCCGGGAAGCGAGAAGCGGACGTTCGGCGATTCCGGTCGCGGCGAGGTTTTGGAAACCTCGCGGGCCCGCTGCTTGGTATACAATGGGGACGGGGGACGAGGTTAGCGGAGTGCCAGCGCGGTGTTGTTGTCCTTTCTCGAGATGATGTTCGTGTTCGGCGGTCTGGCTGCGGCGGTGCTGCTGCTGCGAGCGATCTTCCGCGGCGACCGCCCTTGTGGCCTGAGCGACGATCTGGGCACGGAGGTCCCCTGCCCGCGCTGTCACCACGTCAACCCGACCCACGCTCGCTACTGCGCACACTGTGGACGGCGCCTCGGGTGAAGTCGTCGGTTATGGGACCGGGAGCCGGCGCCGCGTTACGTGATCATCCTGATATCATCATAAGCCGATACTAGCGACAGGAAGCCGACCTGCTGCCGAACGCCGTCGACCTGTGAGCCGTCCACCCGAGCGGGCCGGAACGTGTGACGTCGCGTCCATCCGCTGACCGCGAAAGGTCGAGCCATGCTCTTAGTGCCGGTCAAATCGCTGAAACCGGGAATGTCGCTCGCCCAGGCAGTCCACCACCCGTCTTCCGACGGGTGCCTGCTGCTCAACAAGGCGACGGTGCTCACGTCGACCTATATCGATCGCCTCTGCGAGATGCAGGTGAGCCACGCGTGGATTCACGTGCCCGGGTTCGAGGAGCTGGACGATGTGGTCAGTGAGTCGGTGTCGTCCGGGCACCTTGGACTGTTCGACGCCATCAACAGCTCGATTGACTGTCTGGAACGACGGATCGCGGTAGAGATCAACCTTGAGCAGTACCGTACGGCCGTGCGGGGGTTGTTGAGTGACATCGTGGAACACGCCGACCACGAGGTGGTCACGCACCAGTTAGCGTCCTGCGGATCGGTACTGGCCGGGCACCTGGCCAACTGCTCGTATCTGAGCCTGTTGGTCGGGGCGCACATGTCCGGCTACCTGCGAAGGCAGCGCAGCGCCTTACCGCCGCAAGTGGCCGAGAACACGAGTGAACTGGGCCTGGGCGCCTTGCTGCACGACATCGGGAAGATCCCCATGCCCGACGAGTTGCGGAACCGGTGCATTCTGGATCCGGAATCGGAGTGGCCGGAATACCGCATGCACGTTCAGGCGGGGTACGCAGAAGCCCGCGAGCACATCTCGGCGATTGCGTCCAACGTGCTCCTGAACCATCACCAGCGGTACGACGGCTCGGGGTTTCCGTTGCGCGAATCGCGTGAGCCAGGGCGCCCCGCGACTCCGCTCGACGGATCGCAGATCCACATTTTCAGCCGCATCGTCGCCGTGGTGGATGCCTTCGACCACCTGTTGTGCCCAGACGGCACCATCGTGCCTACGATCGTGGCCATTCACGGCATGAGGCAGTCGAAACTGGCCGGCTGGTTCGATCCGGTTGTCGTCGCGACGCTGCTGCGTCTGGTTCCACCGTTCCAGGTCGGATCGGTGATTACGCTCTCGAACGGCAGCCAGGCCGTCGTGGTGGCCAATCATCCCGAAGCACCGTGCCGACCGCGAGTGCGCGTGCTGAGTGCGCCGGTCGAGGATGTCGGCTCCTGTGCCAGTCGCCGGGTGCTGGACCTCCGCATGAGTCGTAGCATGTTCGTGGCGGCCATCGACGGCGTCGACATCCGCAAGTACCTTTTCACCGGCGAACTGGAGCCCGTGCCTGTGGACCCCTCGGAGATGCGGCAGTGCGCAACGCTTCCCGCAGGCGGTTCCTGAGGCGGGAACCCGCCCCCGCGCCCACGTTTGACGCAGTGGCTTGACTATCCTTTCTTCCTGGCGCGGCGGAACTGCAGGTAGTGCCCGAACCCTACCACGGCCATCCCGCCGAGCACCGTCACGACCGCGACCCCTTTGGTGGGTGACAGCGAAATGACCCAGTAACCCAAGCCGAGCGCGATTATCCACAGCCCCAGGACCAGCAGGTCCAACCGTCGCTCCGAACGGAGGAACCGCCAGTAGCGAAGCGCGCCTTTGTGTTGCACTCGGGCCGGGGCGACGAAGTACCCGCATTCCGGGCAGGCGTCGCCCGACGACAACCGCAGGTTGTGCCCGCACTGGGGGCACAGGTGTTTCGGGGCGTCCGGCATCAGACCGATCATCCCGCACAATCACCACGGGATCAACGGGTTATCGGAACCGATGACGTGCGGATGAATACGCCCGCCCGGAGCGCCATCGGCCCGCGAGTGCAGGCCACCGGTGAATCCGCCGATAACTCCCACGACGTCGCGCGCCATCGACCCGAGGACCCGACGGGGACGCACCGGCACCCGTTGGATGCCGTCGGATCCGGCTGCGGCGGTCCCGGCCGCAAGGACGCCCCATGGAATCCACCGGTCTGCCCATCGCCCCAAGCCTTGTCGCCCCGGGCAACGGCGTCACCCGCGGCGGGCGGGGTGTCGCAGTCTGGTCGACACTCCAGCAGGCGTTCGGCCTGCTGTTCGTGCTCACTTTGATCTGGGGCGTTCTGTCTTTCCCCTACTTCAAACGCATGCTGGTAGGGTACGTGCCCGTCGCGGTCGGGCTCGGACTGGCGTGCCTCGCGTCACGTCGATCCGTAGCGGCCGGCGTTGAGAGGTTCCTGGCGGCGTGGCCCCAGCGCCGGTTTCTGATCGTGGTCGTCAGTCTGGCGGTCGTGCTCCGCGTGGTGGCCGTCCTGCTGCTCGCGGAGGAACCGGTCAGCGATCACGACGTCTACCACCGCACCGCGTTACGCATGCTCGGCGGGCGGGGGTACGGTCCCACGGCCTACTTCGCCCCGGGCATGTCGTTCTGGTTGCTGCTGGTTTACTGGTCTTTCGGGGAGTCGCTGCTGGCGGCTTGGCTCGTCAACGCTGGAATCGGCGGCGTGCTCACGTGGCTGACCTACGATGTGGGCAGGCGAGTCGTGGCTGAGCCGGCGGCGCGACTGGCGGCGGTGCTGGCGGCCGTGTTCCCCAGTCTGGTGTTGTATGCTACGACGCTGGGAAACGACCCGCTGCTCGGGTGTGCCATCTTCACGGCGGTGACGCTGTTTCTGCGGCGGCCACCCGCGAGGGCCCACCCCGCGTGGTATGTGGCCCTGATCGGTGTCGTGCTCGGCGCCGTGACGTTTCTCAAGCCGATCGGATTGCTGCTGCCGGTCGTCTTCGGACTGTGCTATTGGCGCCGTGGGGCTACCCTGACGCGGTCGTTCCGCAACGGCGCCGTTCTGGCGGTTGTCCTGTTCGTCACGATTCTGCCATGGTCGATCCGCAACGTCCTGGTGTTCGGAGAATACGTGGCCGTGACGACCGGCGGCGGGGCCGCACTCTGGATGACCAACCACGCGGATGCGACCGCGCTAAGCGAGAAGCCCCCGGATTTTCCGCCGGGCACGTCCGAGGTCCAACACGATCGCATCCTGTGGAAACGCAGCTGGGAGCACATTCTGCGTCATCCGGATCGGTTCATCCGCATGCTGTTGCCCAAGGCGGCCTACCTGTGGGGGACCTCGAGCACGGTGGTGTCCACGGCATCCGCCGATCGGTGGGACCCCAACGTCGAGCGAGCGGCAAAGTTCGTCATTAACGTGGCGTGGACGTTCGTGTGTGTGCTGTTCGTCGTAGCGATCTGGCGGGACGCGTTGTGCCGGTCGACGGTCGCGTTTTGGCCGGTGGTGTGCCTGCTCGCGTACCTGTGGGGGATCCACCTGTTCTACGAGGCCCAAAGCCGCTACCATCTTGCGTTTCTGCCTGTTCTGTTCATCGGGGCTGCCGCGGCGATGCTCCGGCGGCGTCCGGTCGACGTTTGACGCGCATTACGCCCCTGTGTAGAGCGCGACGATGCCGTGGCGTCATGTCGCTCGTAGGATAACGTGCGCGAGCTGCGCCGGGGAGTTCCCCGCCCTCGCGCCCGCGTCGTTACTTCAGGTCAGAATCGTGAGCAGTTCGTCTTCCCGGCGGGCTCGGGACCGGCAGGCGTCGGAAGGCTCGACACTGCGCTTGGACGCATCGATCTTCCCCGCGGTGCGTTCCGCAGTGTGTGGCCAACCGCCCTCATCGTCGACGATATACAGCGGCCGATTCTGTGTGTGTTTGAAGATGTGCCCGACGTATTGGGCGAGAATGCCCAGCACGAACAGTTGAACGCCGCCCAGGAAGAACAGCCCGCACGTCTGAAGGGCGTATCCTTCGATGGGCAGACTGAAGAATATCTTCTGGATGCCCACGCGCAGGGTGAAGAAGACGCTCACCAGGGTAACAGCCACCCCGAGCCAAACCGTCATCCGCAGCGGCATGAGCGAGAACGCACAGACGGCTTCCCACGAGAGACGGATGAGTTTGACCAGATCGTATTTCGTTTCGCCCGCGTGTCGCTGGGCGCGATCGTAAAGAACGGCTTCCTGCCGGAACCCGACCCAACTGACGAGCCCGCGAACGAATCGCGGGTTCTCGCGACAGCGCTTGAGAGCCTCGACCACGCGGCGATCCATCAGTCGAAAGTCGCCCGAGTCCACGGGGATGTCGACTTCGCTGAGCTTGCGGATCAACCGGTAGAACAGGTAGGCGCTGAGCTTCTTGACGATCGATTCACCGGCGCGGCGGCGCCGCCGCGCGTAGACGACGTCGGCACCGCGTTTCCAGGCGGCCACCATGTCGGCGATCACTTCGGGCGGGTCCTGGAGGTCTCCATCGATCAGGACAACCGCATCGCCGGACGCCCGGTCGAGGCCCGCGGTGGAGGCCATTTCGTGGCCGAAATTCCGGCTGAAGGAGACGTACCTGACATGCGGGTCCTCTCGCGACAGGTCCCGCATGATCGAGAGAGACTCGTCGTCACTGCCGTCGTTGACGAAGATGATCTCGAAATCATCGGCGCAGGACCTCGCCACCCTGACCATGCGCTCGCACAGCGGCTGGAGGTTCCCTTCCTCATTGAATACCGGCACCACAATCGACAGTCTCATGACGACACCTCACAGGAAGCAGACCGTCCTTTGGATCTCGATCGACACCCGCGCCGTCCTTGGCGCCCTGGGCGACGTAGTACTGGGTCCACAGCAGGCCGTTCAGCCGCCCGCCCCGCAGCTTCAGCTCCAGCCACCGCTCCAGCCACAATCCGGTTTCGCCCAGGAACTCGGCCAGCAGCGGCACGTACATGCCGGAGCTATGCCGCTGGCGGATGCGGAAACCCGCGTCCTCCAGCTGCCGGACGATCTGCCTGCCGGTTTTCGAGTTGACGTGCCCGGGTTCGAGGATCGGCTCGCGGTAGATCCGGCGGACCAGGCCGACGATACCGGGCAGGAAGGCGATTCTCGTCGCCAGTTCGAGCGTGCTGTAGCGCTGGGGCGTCGACAGGATCAGGGTCCCGCCGGGCGCAAGGAGGCGATGCATCTGCGCGATCGCGGCGGCGGAATCGCGAATGTGCTCGATTACCTCCGTGCACAGCACCAGATCGAAGCTGGATCCCGGCAGCGACGAGTCCGTGATGTCGTCAACCTGAAGGCGCAGATTCGGGTGTTTCGCCGTCAGCGCGTTCGCGTGATTCAGATACGCGTCTTCTATGTCGATGGCCGTCACTTCATCGTACAGGTGCGACAGGACCGGCAGGTAGATCCCCGAGCCGGGCCCGACCTCCAAGGCTCTGGCGTGTCGCCGTCGGGCGCATCGGCGCAGCGCGTCGATAATCCATTCCTTGCGCACGGTGTGCAGCCATCGCCGCGTCGGGTTCTTCGATTCGTACAGCACCTGCTGGAGTTCGACCAACGCGTTTGCCGCTGTCATGGAGGTCATGCGATCGTCCCGAGCCTCAGTCGCCCGCGGGGCCGTCGTCCGAATGGTCCGAGCCCGCCGGACACCCCGCGGTGAAGTGGTTATCGGATGCTGCCGGCGGTCGATGAAGTTACGAATCGCCGCTTTTCGGGCGGTTCACGCTGCCTGACCGGGGGAATCGGCCGAACCGCCGGGCATCCCCGTTCACCCGCCGACCGGCCCCACCGATAACACAAGGACGAGGACGGCGCTCGAAGGCGCCCGCGCTGCGCCGAGTGACCCCGGCAAGCAGCTGGACCCGGGTCCGGCGCCTTCTACCTCCGGCAAAGACGCGAGCGGAACCGTGGTAGCGACCGGCACCGACAGCCCGCTGTTTCGATTTCTCCAGCGGCACGTGGTCGAAACCCTGACCCTGCTGTACTTCCTCATCCTGCTCTACGTGACCCTGTTGCCGTTTGATTTCAGCGCCGACAGCACGCAGCTCGAACCAGCCGGCCGATCGTGGGGGCTGATCATCGTCAGGCCGATCGTCCCCGACGTGGCCAGCAACTTCGGGCTGTACCTTCCGTTCGGCGTTCTGGTGTGCGCGACGCTCGGCAAGCACGGTGCGGGGAAACCCGCGTCGATGGCATTGGCCGTGCTGCTGGCGGCGGTCTTGAGCTATGGGGCGGAGTATTCGCAGCGATTCTCGCCGTCCCGCATCTGCAGCGTGGCTGATTTTCTCGCCAACATAACCGGTGCCGCCTGCGGTAGCCTGGGGGCCCACGGTGTGGTGTGGCTGGCGGGGCGGGCGTCGCGAGCGAATCGGCGCGACGTCATCGAGCGCCCCTCGGCGGCGGTGGCCAGGATCACGGCGTTTGCCTTGCTTGTCGCGGCGTTAGTGCCGTTCGACCTGACGTTCATCCCCGATCGATTCGCCGGCGCGGTCAGCAACCTGCGCCTGGTTCCCTTCGAGCGACTGGACAACCTGGCGCTTGCCATCGAAGCCGCCGCCGGCCGGGGCGATGCAGCCGCATACTACGCCCGGTATCGTGACTGGTGGATGTTGCGGCTGGACTACGGCGCGCAGGCGGCCGGGTATGCCGTGTTGGCCGTCCTCACCGCGTATTACCTCCGCCGTCACTGCAAGACGCCGGTTCAGCGCACTGTGACGTGGACGATCGCCGCGTGCTCGATACTGGCGGTGGTCGGTGGTGTCACCCAGGTGTTTGTCCTTTCGCGCGGGTTTGACGTCACCTATATCCTGGTCGGCATCGTGGGAGCGATGCTTGGAGTCGTCGTGTGCTGGCCGTTATGGCGGGCTTGGGCGGGGCAGCCGGCGGCGAATCCTGGACCCCGGCTGCGCTCGCGCAAGCGGCTGGCGGTCGCCGCGGTTACGGTCATCGCCGCATTCATCGTCCTCCGCGAGACGGCCCCGTTCCTGCCGGTGCTGACGGCGAACTCGGTGGCCGACCAGTTAGCACAGGCTGACCGAGTGCCGATGTTGACGTACCTGCAAGCCCGATTGCCCGTAGCTACCGAGGACCTGCTCAGCAAGTTCGCCCATTTCGCTCTGCTCGGTATCGCGGTTGCCCTCTGGCGAACGACACCGCCGGACGCGCGTCCCGCCCGCCCGTGGGCGACGGGCCTGGTCGTTGCCGCCGGTGTGGCACTCCTTGAATCGTTCCAGTTGCTGCTGCCGTCACGCATTCCGGCGGTCACGGACGTGCTGCTGGGATTGTCGGGCACGGCATTCGGCGTGCAGGCCTATCGGATGGTGATCGCCTACCATCACATGGTCTCTGTGCATCGGCGTCTCGAGCGCATCGCCGCCGTCCGCTTCGACGTCGAATTCGGGCCGCCGGAAGCCGGTCCACCTGAAGCCGTTCCGGCACAGCCCGTTCGCTACGACGTCGAACTGGGACCGCCGCAGGACGGCCCACCCGAGGAGTTCCCGCCCCAGCCGGTCCGTGAACACTCCCGTCGCCGGCGTTGAACCTTCATTGGCCGGATTCGGGCCACGCGCCTCGGCGACGTGTCCGAGGCTGCGTCCGCGCGATCGTCAGTGCCAGAGGGCTCGTCGCGCGAGCTTCACCACGGATCGCCCAGAGCCGGAAGCTAATAGTACACGCACCGCGCGCGGTGGCGGGGTTCGGATTTGTAGCGAGGCTGCTGGCCCCGGTTCCAGAGGAAATAGTCGAGGTCGCGGGCGATGACGGCGGCCCCGCCGGCGCGCATTTCGTCAACGAGCATTTCCACAGCCGTCAGCCCGCAAGCGCGGATTTCGACCTCCTCGGGTGAGCCGGCTCCGATCAGCTCCTGGCGATTGATGCGCGCCAACATGTCCGGGTCGTAACGTAACAGGCCGTCCACGCGCAGCACGTGCGGCACGAGATTGTCGGCGAAGGCCGTCAGCCCCGCGACATCATCGAAGCGCCCCCACGGGTGATTGCCCAAGGCGACCGACAGGTCGGCGGCCGTGATCTGCGCCCGCTTGTAGAACGGGACCGTCAGCTCGCCGTACGGGTGAACATCGCGGTAGAACGGCATCTGCCGCAGCAGCCCGACCAGAGTCTCGGCTGAACGGCCGGCCTCTTCGACCACGCCGGCGAAATCGCCGCGGTAGCGGTCGGCGATGAACCGTCCCAGGTCGTTCAGCGCCCGGGCGAACAGAGACATGAGTTCTTCGACGGGGCTGGTGTCCGCTCCCTTACGGTCGCGGCTCGTTTCAGTTACCGTGGCGGTCTGACCGAACATATCGGCGCAACGCTCGGGCGTCAGATCGATCAGGTCCACGGAGCTGACGACACCGCGTCGCTCAAACCATTCCTTGAGCGACGTCGCGATCGTCATGTATCCGGACAGGCCGGAACGCTTCGCCAGGCGCGGGAAGTAGCCCGACCCGAAGTTGATCGCGTCGATCGACAGGACGTAGGCGAGTGTTCTGTCCGGAGCTCCCACGTAGTGGTGGGCGGGATCAAGCGACGGCCAGGCGACGAGGTCCCGGGGGATCGACCGGGCGTATGGACCGATCCGCGAACGGTCGATCTGCACGAACGTCGCCCGCTCAGCCACGGTGCGGCACGCGCTTCGAATGTCGTCAAACAGACCCACGGTTTTGCCTGACGCCAGCCTCGACGGTCCGCCGGGACACTACCAGATCGCAGGCATCCGCGGAAGTGACGCGGCGCCCGTTCGCCCGAACCGGGCTTCGCCGTTCGGCCCGCGGTCATCACGCTTCACCTGCCGACACGTTGCGGCAGGTGATCTGTGCCTCGACCTCCGGCTCGAGGCGCTTGTAGGGAGCCGCAGGTCGCGGCCGCCTCCCGCGTCCGGGCCGACGGTTGCCCAGGAAGCTGCGAAGCAGGATTCTCACGCGATAGACGTTTCGCCCCCAGTCGAACCCGCCGCTGGCCAGTG
Source organism: Phycisphaerales bacterium (assembly GCA_020353195.1). Classification (GTDB taxonomy): domain Bacteria; phylum Planctomycetota; class Phycisphaerae; order UBA1845; family UBA1845; genus JAFGJQ01. The sequence continues at coordinate 157,999 of CP070691.1, forward strand.
CGAAGCAGGCCTTGGACACGATGCCCAGGCGCATCAGTCCCAGACGGGCGAACTCCGAGACACCGACCGCCTGGAGGTTGATGCCGGGATAGTCCTTGTTCCGGTCCCAGCTGCGCAGGATTTGCCCGGCGGGGTCCAGCCCGTGACGATCGACGATGTCGTAGAGCGGGGCGCCGGGCATGGGTGTGGCGATGGACCAGGTCATGTAGGCGACGCGGCCCCGGGCGAACTGCTTCCAGGCCCAGATCAGTGAATTCAAGGCTTCGCCCGGCGTCTCCCAGCGCAGTTGGCCGTCCTGCTCCCATAGATTGAACGCCATCATGAACAGCAGCGTGCGGACGTTGTACCGTGCGAGCAGGGTGAGGCAGTCTTCCACCTGCCTGACGGTCGCCTGCTTCTGAATGCCTTCGAGCACCCGGTCGTTCGCGCTCTCGCAACCGAGGTGTACCAGCCACATGTTCATTCTCCTGAACAGGCGGACCAGCTCCTCGTCGATGGGCCAAGCCCGAAGGTTGCTCTGGAAGTAGAGGTCCGGATGCCCCAGGGCGATGATGGCTCGGCAAACTTCCTTGGCCCACGTGCAATTGATGTTCAGTTCGTCAGAGACCATCTTGATCTCGCGAACGCCGAGACGGTACAGCCAATCCACCTCGCCGGCGATGTTCTCCGGCGAGCGGAGGCGGACGTAGGGTTTCGAGACCCGCCACACCGGCAGCGAACAGAACGTGCAGCGGAATGGGCAGCCGCGGCTGACCACGATGCACGCCTGGCGGTCGGACTTGCAGTAGTGCTGCCCGGTAAACTTGGCGAAGTCGATACGATCCCACGCGAGATAGGGCAGTGTGTCGATGTCTTCGATCAGGGCGCGGGGTCCGGTCCGGCGGATGCCGTCGTTCTCGCGGAGCATCAGGCCCGGAGTATTGCCAAAGTCGCGGTTTCCAGTGTGCAGTTTGTCGACGATCTCGGCCAGCAACGTCTCGCCTTCGCCGATTGCGACGAGGTCAGCCCGGCTTCTTTCAAGCACGTCGCGTGGGGCGGCGCTTGGATGGGGTCCGCCGGCGATCACCAGAACCTCGGGGAAGCGCTCCTTGATCGCGTTGATCGTCTCGTAGGCGACGTGCTGGGGCAGGAAGGCGAAGCTGATCCCGTACACCGCCGGGCGGACCTGCTCCACCGTTCGAATATGGTCCTCAATCGTGTGGAACTGGTCGAGAAAAACGATGTCGTCGTCGGTCAGCCGCGTATGCATGCGCAGGTAGGAGACAAGCTGCAACAGGCCGAGGTTGGGATACGCCTTGTCGTAATCATCGCTGCGCGCCGGCGGATCGACGAGCATGATCTTCATCGGCACACCTGTCGCCGCAGCCACCGAGATGACCGGCGGCCTGCCTTCTCAAGTCCGGGGGGGCACGACGATCGCAGCGAAGACACCCGGGCGGAGAGTCATCGCACACCCGCCTGCAGAGAAGCGGGCCGCCGCGCGGACACGAAGTAGTTATCGGAAGCGAGCGGCGAGCACTGAAGTCCGGGCTGGCATGCGGCGCAGGGACCGCCGGGCGGTGTGCGCCGGCAGGGGTCGGCCGGCTCGACACAGGCGAATGTCGCCCAGTCCGTCCATTTATCGGACGGCGCGATCGGAAGTGTGAACGACCCTGCGAGCCGCTCGTAAAGCAGTGAAAGTGCGGGACCGATGACAGTAACGATGGTTCGCCCTCCGTCCCGGGAGCGCCTTGGCTATGCCTCTTGTGATTCCCTGCAGCGAACTTAGGCCGGGTATGTGTCTGGCAGAGGCGTTGATGTCCTCGCGGGGGCGAGTCTTGCTGTCGGGCGGCCGGGTGCTTGATCACTCCGAAGTGAATTTGCTTCAGCGCAAGTATCCGGACATCACGGTCCGCGTGACCGACCCGGCCCTGGATGAGCTCATCGACTTCGAGGACGATTCTCACGACCGGACCGTCGCGCAGACGGCGGCGCGGAAGATCTCCCGCTCCATGGAGAAGGTGGACAAGCGGATTTGCCGCCACACCGCCTTGACGGCGGTAGACATCAAGGCGCTGCACGGCCCCGTGAGGGAGACGATGAAGTACCTGGAGGAGAACCCGGTGTCGATCGCTCTGATGCCGGACTCGCTGGATCGGGACCACTACCTCCGTGAACACTCCGGCAACGTGTTCTTCCTGAGCATGCTCCTGGGTGCGGCCGTCCGTGAGCACATCGTGGCCGAGCGACAGCGCCAGACGGCGGTCCCCGAGCTCAGCCGACGGTTCAGCCTGAACATCACTCCGCTCGGCCTCGGGGCCATGCTCTGCGATATCGGTATGCTGCCGCTCGAGCATCTGTTCACGACCGACGAGCCGCTGACCGAAGACGACCAGAAAGCCATCCATGATCATCCGCACGTCGGGGCGGACATGCTACCGGAGGGCTTCTCGGCGCTGGCCAAGATGATTGTGCGCACCCACCACGAGAACTTCAACGGCAGCGGCTACCCCAAGCGCATGAACGGTGACAGCCTGCACATCTTCACCCGCATTGTGCGCATCGCCGACGCCTATGACGCTGCAACGGCCAAGCACGTATACAAGGAAGCCAAGTCCGCCGCCCGCGTGCTCTGGGAGATGACCTGCGGGCCGTACTACCGCTTCTTCGATCCGGTCTTGATGAAGGTGTTCGCCGGACTGATCCAGCCATTCCCGATCGGGGCCAAGCTACGTTTGGCCGACGGACGTTATGCCGTCGTCGTGCGATACAATCGCAAGAACCCGTTTCTGCCCAACGTGATCATCGCTTTCGACGCGAAGGGCGAGCGATTGCCGAAAGAGGATCTCCGCCTCGTACTGTCTCTCGAAGATCGGAACGACCTGTATGTCAGATCATTCGCCGGCGAAGATCTCTCGTACCTGTACGGAGCCGACACGTCCTATCGCTTCGTGCCGGCGCGAAAGGAGATCAACACGCTTTTCGAGGCGGCCTATCCCTGACAAGCCGCCGTGCTGCTCGCAGCCTCGGCTTCATCGCTCGTGATGAGTTCACAACAGTTGCCCTGAGCGGGCGCCGGCTTGCGGGCAGCGTGCGGGTCGGAGCACCCCGGCCCGGGTATCGATACTACTCGCGCACCAGGATATGGGACTGCCCCTCAACGAACATCTCGTAGACCTGCTCGACTTCACGGTTGTGCATGCGGATGCAGCCCATGGAGACGGCCTTTCCGATGGTGTCCGGCTCGATCGTGCCATGCAGGCCGTATCGCAACTGGCCCACCGCTTCACCACCGACGCCCTTGAGCCCGATCCAACGCTCGCCCAACGGATTCTCGGGGTGGCCTCCGGGGATGATCTGTCCGCCCCGAGGCGGATAGAACGTGGGGTTCGGAAGCTTGTCCTTGCAGATCCAATCACCGGTGGGCGTACACCCGTCGGTGCCGAGCCCCACCTTGAAGTGCTTGACAAACGTGTCCTGGAGGTAAACGTCCAGGTCGAACGTGCTCTTCGAGACGACGGCGTGAAACGGGCCGTGGATCACCTTGATGCGGCGGCCGGCACGAATGAGGGCCTTGTTCTCGATCTCGTTGATGCGGGCCAGCAGATCGGCTGTCACATCGTGCGCCTGGGCGATTCTCGCCAGACTGTCGCCGGGTTGGATGACGTAGGCGTCGGTCAGCGGATCGTCCTGGAGAACACGACTCGAGAAGATCGTCTCCTCAGCGAGACTGACAAGCTCCTGACGGATGGCCGCCGCGTCCTGCGGCTGCACGCCGGCCAGCAGCGCTTTGCTGAGGTGGGACCGGGCCGCGACGAGATCGTCTCGGGTCCGGGCGTCGCGCCCGGCTTGCAGTTGCTCGGCCATCTGATTGGGATCAGCCGGTGGGGACGGCTTGTCCTCCATCCACGGCAGCGCGCCCGGAGACGGTGCGGTGTGGGACAGCGCGGCCTCGCCACCAGCGCTGTCCTCCTTGTCAACGGTCTGCGCGGGGTCGTGGTCCGATTCCACCTCGACAGGAACCGGCGGCTTCGCCGCGTCGCCGCCGGACACCGTTTGAACGCCGGGGCCGGGCCGAGTTCTCACATACGCCGTCACGACAAGCACCACGACGGCCACCACGAAAACCAGCATCGGGCTTCTCGACTGCTTTTTCCTTTGTTTTGCCACAGGACGACCTCCGGTGTTCAGCGGGCGGCGAAAAGATCGAAGCCGAAGACGGGCGCCCCGGCGCCGGCCTGCGGTCGAACCACCCCGTACCATAGGTTATCGACCCGATGTTGCAAGAAGCTCCTGCCGGAGTTCGTGCGAACGCGCTCGTCGTCGCCGCAGCCGGCAGCGGCGCCTGGTTCTTCGCATAATCTGTGTACGCTCAACGAGTTATGCTGATCGCCCTCCGCCGTTTCCACGATCGCGGGAGCCGGACCTTACGGGCCCTTCGCGAAGCGGCGGACCTTGGCGTCGGTGACCAGCATGTTCACCCGGATGTCGAGGGCATCGGACGGTACCGACTCGGTCATCTGCGCTTCGAACGCCAGCGCGCAGGACACCCCTCGAAACTCGGGATGGGCCAGAAACCGATCGTAGAATCCGCGGCCCCGCCCGAGTCGATTGCCCTGCTCGTCGAACCCCAACCCCGGAACGATGACCAGATCGATCAGCGGGATGGGGATCGGTGGGCCGGTGGCCGGCTCGCGGATGCCCAACTGCGTCGTGGTCAGGTCCTGGGTGAGCGACCGGATCTCCACGGGCAGCATGCGGCGCTGCTCCCAACTGACCTTCGGGGCCAGGACCCGCTTGCGATCCTGCCACGCCCGCAAGACCAGCGGCGTCGTGTCCACTTCCGCGGCAAGCGAGAGGAACACCATCAGGATTTCGGCCTTCGAGTACTCGGGCAGCCCGACCAGTCGTTCACACGCCTGCGCCGACAGAGCCTGGATCTCGTTGGGGGCGATGGCGGCCAGGCGCTTGCGAAGTTCTTGTCGAAGGGCCTTTTTCACGACGGTCTCGATGGCTGCGGAGGATCGTCCGGAACCCCCGCCGCTCGGAGTGCTTTGAACTGCTCCACGTATTCGCGCATCTTCGCCTCTTGGCCGTGGCCCGTGGGCACGTAGTACTGCTTATCGACGCCGAGATATTCCTGGGCCACCATCCCGTCCGGAAAGTCGTGAGGGTATTTGTACCCTTCGCCGGCCCCGAGTCGAGAGGCGCCGGGGTAATGGCTGTCCCGCAGATGGACCGGAACGGGTAACGTGGCACCCTCGCGCACGTCGCGTCCCGCTTCCCAGATCGCCAGCGCCGACGCATTGGACTTCGGCGCACAGGCTAGGTAGATCGCCGCCTGCGCCAGGGGAAGCTGGCACTCCGGCATACCGACCATCTGCGTCGCGTCGGCGGCGGCCTGGGCGAGCACCAGCGCGAAAGGAGCTGCGTTGCCGATGTCCTCGGCGGCGGCGATCACCGTCCGCCGGGCAATGAAGCGAGGGTCTTCGCCAGCCTCCAGCATGCGGGCCAGCCAGTAGACAACGGCATCCGGGTCCCCGCCTCGGATCGACTTGATGAATGCGCTGATGGAGTCATAGTGCTCGTCGCCGGTCCCGTCGTACCGGAGGGCCTTGCGCTGGACGGATTCAGCCGCGACAGCCAGGTCCACGACCACCTGTTGGCCCGCGCCACCGGAGTCCGACTGGGACAGGACCGCGACCTCGAGCGCGGCCAGGGCCCGGCGCGCGTCGCCGTCGGACGTCCTGGCCAGATGATGCGCCGCTTCGTCTGTAAGTTCAACGGAGAAACTGGCCAGCCCCCGCTCCGGGTCGTCCAGGGCCCGCCGGATCAGCAGGCGGATCTCGGATTCGCTCAGCGGCTCGAACTGGAAAACCTGACTTCGTGAGACGAGAGGGGAGTTGATCGCGAAAAACGGGTTTTCAGTGGTTGCGCCGATCAGGATCACGACCCCGTCCTCGACGTCGTTGAGCAAGACGTCCTGCTGGGCCCGGTTGAACCGGTGCAGCTCGTCGATGAAAAGGACGGTGCGCCGCCCCTGCTCCTCGATTCTCCGCCGGGCGGCGGCGAGAATCTGGCGGATTTCCTTCACCCCCGCGGCGGCCGCGTTCACTTCGACAAACGCCGCCCGGGTCATGCGGGCGATGATGTGGGCCAGCGCGGTCTTTCCCGTGCCGGGCGGGCCGTAGAAAACGGCACTGGCAAGGCGGTCCGACTGGAGCATGCGGCGCAGGAGCTTTCCCGTGCCGATGAAGTGCTCCTGCCCGACGAACTCGTCGAGAGTCCGTGGCCGCATGCGGACGGGCAGGGGCATGACAGCCTGGCGGTTTCGGTGTCGCTGCTCGGCAAACAGGTCTGGCACAATGCGCCTCACGATCGCCGGTGAACCGACGGGTACGTTCCGCCAAACCTCTGATTATAGGCCCTGACTGTGGGGGAACCACCGGAGAAAATCGGTTTGCCGATGAACCCCGGGCGCTGAGGCGTCGTTACTTACAACGAGCGGCCGTGTTCGAGGGTGCGGCGGCAACGTCTGGACGGCATGGGCAAAGACCGCCCGTAACCGACGCCGTAGCAGGCCGCGGTCCCTCGCTGAGCGGCGCTCACCCGCGCTCGCCGGCGACGCGATGCCAGGCACTGGCCGATCCCTGACGGAAGGCGTCGAGGACGCCGTCCGGCGGGTTCAGGATCGGGCGCGGGTTTCCTGGTGAGGTCCGCATTCACGACGGGGCACGGAGTGTTTCGTCCCCGGGTTCCGGGGCAGGGCGGAGGAGAACCTCATGTGTGGCATTGTCGGGTACGTGGGTGAGAAGGCCGCGCTTCCCGCCCTGATCGAGGGTCTCAAGCGGCTGGAGTACCGCGGGTACGATTCGTGCGGCGTGGCGCTGAGCGGCCAGGGCGGGATCGACGTCCGGAAGTCGCAAGGGCGGATCTCGGTGCTCGAAGCGCAGCTTGATTTCGAGGCCGACCGGAGCACCTCAGGCATCGCCCACACCCGATGGGCGACGCACGGGGCGCCGAACGACGTCAACGCCCACCCTCATTGCGACGCGTCGCGGCGGATCGCCCTGGTGCACAACGGCATCGTCGAAAACTATCAACCTCTGCGAATCTACCTCGAGCAGCAGGGGGTCACGTTCCGCAGCGAAACTGACAGCGAAGTGCTCGCCCAGCTGATCGGTTGGTTCTATGACGGGGACCTCGAGAAGGCGGTCCGCGAGGCGCTGTGCAAGGTGCAGGGCACCTATGGGATCGCGGTGATCAGCAACGACGAGCCGGGTGTCATCGTCGCCGCCCGCCGGGGGAGCCCGCTCATCATCGGCGTGGGCCGGGGCGAATACGTCGTCGCCTCCGACGCGTCGGCGATCATCGAACACACGACCCAGGTGATCTACCTGTGCGACAATGAAATCGTCCGCCTGACAGTCGAGGGGTTCCACACCACGACCCTCGACGCCGAGCCCGTGACCAAGGAGGTGCAGGAGGTCGAGTGGACGCTGGAGCAGATCGAGCTGGCGGGCTACGAGCACTACATGCTCAAGGAGATCTTCGAGCAGCCGGCTTCCCTGAGTACGGGCATGCGGGGCCGGGTGGACTTGCGGGAGGGGACGATCCGGCTGGGCGGGCTGGCCGATTGCACCCGAGAGCTGACGCATTGCCGCCGCATCATCATGACCGCCTGCGGGACCGCCTGGCACGCGGCGCTGGTGGGCGAGTACTTGTTCGAGGACCTGGCCCGCGTGCCCACCGAGGTGGACTACGCCAGCGAGTTTCGCTATCGCAACCCGATCGTCGGGGAGGGAACGGTCGTGATCGCCGTGTCCCAGAGTGGGGAGACGGCCGACACCCTGGCCGCTCTGCGCGAAGCGAAGCAGCGCGGTGCGCTGACACTGGGTGTGGTCAACACGGTGGGATCGACCATCGCCCGCGAAGCCGACGCCGGCGTGTACCTTCACGTGGGCCCGGAAATCGGCGTGGCTTCGACGAAAGCATTCACGGGTCAGTTGACGGTGCTGACGCTGATGGCGGCATCGTTGGGGCGGCGCAGGCACCTGTCGCAACCGGCGGCCCGCGAGATTCTGGAGGCTCTGGCGGCAATTCCCGACCAGGTGAAGACGGTGCTGGCCCGCGCCGCGGAGGCCGAAGCCGTGGCGGAGGCGTATCAGCATCGGGACAACTGGCTCTACCTCGGCCGGGGGTATAACTTCCCGGTGGCCATGGAAGGGGCGCTGAAGCTCAAGGAGATCAGCTACATCCATGCGGAGGGCCTGCCCGCCGCCGAGATGAAGCACGGACCGATCGCCCTGATCAACGAGGGCATGCCGGTAGTGGTCATCGCCACGCGTGGCGCCCAGTACGAGAAGATCATCAGCAACATCGAGGAGGTCCGGACCCGCGGCGGTCACATCATCGCCGTCGCCACCGAGGGCGACCGCCAGGTCGCGAAGCTTGCCGAGCACGTGCTGTATGTACCACACACGATGGAGCCGCTACAGCCGTTGCTCACCGTGGTGCCGTTGCAGTTGATCGCCTACTACACCGCGGTCCTCCGGGGCTGCAACGTCGACAAGCCGCGGAATCTGGCCAAGAGCGTAACCGTCGAGTAAAAGCAGCGGGACGAGCATCGCCCGGTCCGGCGGTTTGGACGCCAAGGGAACGCCCTGCATGCAATCCGAAGACTCGATGGTATCCCGGACGCTATGGGCCCGCTACGGCAAGCGGGTGTTTGACGTGTTGGCCGCCGGCGTGCTGGTGGTGCTGCTGTCGCCGGTGCTTGCCGCCGCAGCGGGATGCGTCAAGCTCAGCAGCGCGGGGCCCGTGTTCTTCACCCAACCGAGGGCGGGCCGACGCGGCAAAGCGTTCCGCGTGCGCAAGTTCCGCACCATGTACCGGGATCATAAACACGACGTCACGGAAACCGTGACGCTTGCCCATCCAGGGATCACACCGGTGGGCCGGGTGCTGCGCCGCGTCAAGATTGACGAGCTTCCGCAGATCTTCAACGTCCTGGTCGGGACGATGTCACTGGTCGGCCCGCGCCCCGGGTTGCTCAGCCAGGCCGAAGCCTACGACGACGTCCAGCGTCGTCGGCTGCTGCTGCGCCCCGGCTGTACGGGTCTGGCGCAGGTCAACTCGATGAGCCGGGGAGCGGACTGGACCGATCGGATCAAGTACGACGTGTACTACGTCAGGCACTGCAGCTTCCGGCTCGACATGGGGATCCTGGCGAAGACGTTGCTGGTCCTGATGCTCGGCGAGAAGCGTTTCGATCGGCCGTTCGAGAGCAGCCCGTACGCATCGACCGATGGTTCAACGTCTCACCGGCCATAGGTGTGTAGCGCGGCGCGTGGTGCAAGGACGTCCGCCTCAGCGCAGGCCCGGCACCCGCCGGATCGTCAGACTCGCGAAACAGCTACACGCCTACGAATGAACCCGCACAGATCAGCATCGGCAGGACGCCGCAGACGACCAGCGCACCGATCGACATGCCGCGTCGGATGGGTCGTCGCATGGCGAGAACGGTCAGGATGACTCCCGCCACCCACAGCACGAAGACAAGTAGCATGCCCAGCACGACACCGATCACCCACCCCGGCATCGTTCCCGCCTGCGCCTGATCGAACGCGTCCTTCTGCATCTCGGCCAATGTCTCACGGACCTCTTCCGGCGTGGCGTCGGGGCCGGCCAGGGACATCACCTTCATCCCCATGGTGATGTTGATCGCGAGGAACACGAGCAGACCCAGACAGCTGAGGCCCAAGGCCCAGGGGGCGAACGGGTTGGACTCGCCGGCCGGGACCGCGAGTGTGTCATGAAACGGCACCGGACCGGGAGCACCGTGGGCGTCGGTTGGGGTGCCCGAGGGGGCCGACGGTCGTAGACCGCCCAGCGGCGATGCCATGGGGGGTGCGGCTGCGTCGTCCAGGGTCGACGCCGCCGGGGCCGTCACGGTCTGGCGGCAGTAGGGGCACGCCACCGGGCGCGACGACCACTGGTCGTCGACCTCGATGGGCTGGTTGCAGCCCGGGCATTGAAACTGAATCGCCATCGGCCAGTGGTTATCCGTGCGGTTGCGTGCCGACCGACTACGGGGCCTTCAGGTCGAGATCACTGATGTCCTCGCCCCCGCGCCGCCCGGTCGTGCTGAAGTTCACGATCTTCCGGCCGGAATCGACCAGGAACAGGAAGTAGAGCTCGTAGTCCGGACCGTCAAGGTGGCGCTTCTTGATCCGGCTGAACTCCTTCACGCCGCCGACCGACCCGGCTTGCTCGGGATAGTACTGGATCTCGACGATGCGTTCCGTGCCGACCTTGGCCACCGCGATCTGCCCGCAGATCTTGTATTGCCCGCCGCGGTCGTCGGTAACGATGTAGTTGCGGAGCGTCGTGACTGCGAAGCTTTTCGCCCGGCCCAACAGGCTGCCCGCGCGGAGGTTGACGGCGTCGATCTGGAGCAGGGCCTTGCCGCGCGGGACGTTGAACCGGGTGACCTCGTCGCCTGTGCCCTGTCGGTCGAGGTTGGCGGTGATGTGGCCTTCGCTCATGACGCCGTTTCGAATCTCCGCGTCACCGACCGTTCGGTACCCGGTCAGCCGGTGTGGCAGCTGATCGCTGAACCCCGCTTCCTGTACGTTGGCGCCGTGGGTGCGTCCGCCCCGCTGGGGTCGGCGAGGCTGGCGGGTGCCGTCGGGCTCGGCGTCCGTCGGTGGCTCGGGCGCGGCGGCCAGGTCGCTCGGGCCAGCGGTGTCATCCGGGGTCTTGGTCACCCGGGCCCGCGCCCCCATCTTGTACTCCACGAAATGCGGCTCGAAGTCCTCGGGGAGCTCAAAGGCGACGCTGATATTGCCGTCGCCGTCGACGGTGTACAGCTCGGCCACGGCGGGTCTCTTGCCTTTGCGGGTCTCCGTGGTGCGGACGTACTTGTGGGATCCCGCGCTGTCCATGACGGCCACCGGGCGATACTGGCGCACCACGCCGCGATCGTCTCCGACCAGCCGGATCTGATACGGACAGAAGCGATGCTCCTTGCTCTCATCCTGGGCGACACGCTGAGGTTTGAAGCGAAGGGCCCAGAACTGGTGGCGGGTCTCCTTGGGACCCTCGGGCGTCACGTCGGATCCGGCGGGACCCCCTTGCTGATCCGTCGTGGGTCGCCGGAGGTAAACGTACTCCGGTTTCAGGCGGGTAAAGGAGTCAAACCGAATGGCGTTGCGGGGAACGAAGCACCGCACGTCGCGGGGAACGGTCTGAGACCATCCGACCTCCTGGACGAAGTCGGGGTGGTCCTGGTTCCACCGGCGCTGCCCGCTGAAGATGCCGCTGGAGAGCATGGAGGCGAAGCCGGCGGCGAACCGGTCCGGCTTCAGCCAGATGTTGTTCTCGTCGTCGGGCTCGAACTCCGGATCGGTGACGTTAACGCGCCGGAATCCGAGGAACGAATCGCCGAACGGCAGCAGTTGGAGGCTGATTGTCAGCATCCCGATGATCAGCATGGCGGTAACGAAGCCGAAGACGACGCCGCCGACCCGGTCGACCAGGCTGGGGAGCAGGCAGCTCCGCCGGATCAGCGAGTCGATGGCGGTACGAAGTACGATGAGCGGAACGACAAAGCACAGAAGCAGCGACAGGGGCACCGCAAAGTCCGGTTTCCACTGTATGAGCAGTTCCAGAGCCACGTACTCGTGGATGGCGAATGCGAACGCGCACGAGAGGATGGTCAGGGTGCAGGTGATCAGTCCGCTGAACAGCCCGTGAATCGACTGAAAGAAGGTGATGGCGGCGATCAGGACGATGAGAAAAATAGACAGCCACATGGCAATGCTCCCGGGTTACTTTCCGCTGTCGTCCCGCAGGCCTCGAATAATCTCGTCCATGCTGGTGGTGCCGTCGATGACTTTCAGGAGCCCCTCTTCCATGATGTAGTGCATCCGGGCTTTGCGCGACTGCTGTTTGATCAGCTTCAAGGGGGCGTTGTCGGCGATCATGGCCCGGATGTTCTCGTCGACTCGAAGCACCTCAAACACACCGGTCCGACCGACGTACCCGCTGCCCTGGCAGGTCTGGCAGATGATCTCCCGGCCCTTCTTGTCGTAGACCGGCTCGCTCGGGGGCGAGTAGAACATCTCGATCTTGTCCGCGGGCAGGTTCAGCTTCTTGAGCTTCTGGCGGTCGGGGCGGTAGCCGACCCGGCAGGCGGGGCACAACTTGCGGACCAGACGCTGGTTGATCGCTCCGAGCAGGATTGAGGAGACCAGCTTGTTGTCCTCGACCATGGCCATGAAGCGGGCCAGCGCCTCGATGGCGCTTCGTGCCTGCAGGGCCAGATACAGCTTCTTCTCGTCGGCGGCGTTGGCGGCAACCTGCGCGGAGTCCCGGTCGGTGCATTCGCCGACCATGACGATGTCGGGCTCGCGGCGAAGCACGGTTTGCAGCATGCGGGCGTAACTGACCTCCTCTTCGGTCTCGCCTCTGAAGGTGTGCTGGGTGATGTTGTCAAGCTCCAGGAGAGGTCTGCGCTCGAGCGTGTAGATATTCTGCATGAAGGCATCGTGCTCGCGGAGGACGGCATACTGAGTCGTGCTGATGCCCGACTCGCTCGGGCCGCTGAACAGCACGAGTCCGTAAGGCTGCTGAATCAGCTCCTTGACCAAAGCCATCCGTTGGGCTGCCAACCCGAGCTCGCTGAGGCGTTTCAGCTCCGCGCCGGTCTGGACTCGCAGTCGCAACCGCTCGCCCTGGGTCGATCCCGAGGTCTGCACGTCGATATCGCCCAGGTCGTGATCGCCGAGGAAGGCAGCCTTGATTCTCCCCTTCTGGGGGCGTCGTCGCTCGTCAGGGTTCAGGCCTGCCAGTTGCTTCAAGTAGGAGACGATACGTTCGCCGTCCTCGGCGGCGGCCGCCTGGTGAGCCTGTTCGGACACGACGCCGTCGACCTTGTAGAAGACGCGGGTCCGTTCGCCCCCGACCAGCATGTCGATGTCGCTCGCCCGCCGCCACATCAGGTCGAACAGGAAGTCCTGCACGGCGTCGTATTGCTGGCGTTCGAGAACGTCCTCGGGCTGGGAAGCGCTTTTGCCCTCGAAATTCGCCAGTTGGATCCGCTGCCCTTTGTCCTGCTTGGCGGTCTTTTCACCCTTGGCCGCCGCGAGCGTCCGCTGGAGATGGTTCCAGGTCAGCACCCGAGCGTCGGGGACCACGCGGCCGTTGCGGTGAAACACGTACGCCAGCGCCGCCGCACCGGCCGAGACGACCCAGAACGCCA
>CP070691.1:171341-174823 GCA_020353195.1 Phycisphaerales bacterium
CCGGCGGATCCGGTCCGCGGCGACGGGCTTGAGCATCCCCACGGCGGTGGTCCATGCGTATGACAAGCGGTCGCGACTTCTGCCTTATTTTTTCACCGGCCACTTCATGGCGCCGGCGGGTGCTCGCGCCGTGGGAGCGGCGCTGCACGACTCCGGTCTGGTCAAAACGCGGATCGTTCTCCAGCAGTGGAATCCGAACTTCCGCCCCAGCCTCGCCAGGCTCGACGGCGAACCGCTCGAAATGCTCCTCGTTTCCAGCATGCAGATCCACGCCGAAAAGGCCTACGGGCTGATTGCCGACGCCTGTGCGGGCCGGACCCGGGATCGGCCCCTGATCATGGCGGGAGGCCCCAAGGCGATCTACGAACCGTGGGACCTGTTCAGTGTTCGGGGTGACCCGGCGGTCAGCGTGGACGTGGCGGTCACCGGCGAAGAGTTCGTCCTGATGGAGCTCATCGAGGTGCTGCTCGCCTACCGGGGAGCCAGCGGTACCATGCTTGAGGCGTTCCGCAGCGCCCGCCGCGACGGCGCATTGACGGGCGTTCCCGGGCTCGTGTATCGCGAGAACGACGCCCCCGACTCACCACTGGTCACGACGGGCATCCAACGGCTCGTGCAGGATCTGGATGAGCTACCGCACCCGATCATCGGATATCGGTTACTGGAGCGCCCGCATGGCCGGCGCGATCTGGAATCGCGGCCGCTGTCCGATTCGCAGGTCCGGCGGCATTCACGGATCAGCTCGCTCTCCATTTCGTACGGCTGCAAGTTCAGCTGCGACTTCTGCCCGATACCGGCGTACAACCAGCGCACCTACCGCCATAAGAGTGGTGAGCGTATCGTCGACGAGATGCGTTCGCTTCGCGAAGAACTGGGCATCCGGTATTACTTCGGCACGGACGACAATTTCTTCAACGACCGACCTGTGGTCGAGCAGATATTCGAGGCGATGTCACGGGCCAAGATCGCCGGCAAACCCCTCAAGAAAGCGGTTCGATGGGGGACGGAGGCCACCACCTTCGACACCTGGAGGAACCGCGATCTGCTGAGGGCCGCGCGGAGATCCGGCATGCGGGCGATCTGGATCGGTGTTGAGGACCTGACTGCAACGCTGGTCAAGAAGGGCCAATCGGCCAACAGGACGGCGGAGCTGTTTGCGGTGCTCAACGACGCCGGGATCTGCCCGATGCCGATGATCATGCACCACGACGGTCAGCCCCTGTACACGCGCCGGGGCTTGTACGGCCTGTTGAACCAGGTGCGCTTCTTGCGCAGAAGCGGGGCCCAGAGCCTGCAGGTGACGGTGCTCACCCCGGCGGTCGGCACGCGGGCGTACGAGGCGAACTACCAGAAAGGGCTCGTGTTCGACAAGGTAGGGGGCAGGCGGGTCCTCGAGTACCAGTTCGACGGAAACCACGTGGTGGCCTCGTCGCTCGCCGAGCCGTGGCGGACTCAGCTCAACGTGGTTCTGGCGTACGCCGCGTACTATAACCCCGTGAATCTGATCCGCTCTGTGGTACGGCCGTCCAACAGCCTGTTTCTGGCCGGAGCCTATGACCAAGTGATCGGCCAGATTGGCCTTTGCAGGACGGCGGTCCAGTTCGGACGGTGGGCGTTCGACCTTTGGCGGGGGCCCATCACGCGCAAGGTCGCCGCGCCCGGGCCGAAAACGCCGATGATCGACGTGAGCCCACACCCCGAGTCGCCGGCTGTCCGCGCATCCTCGCAGGCGGCCGGGGCTCCCACGTCGGCTCCGGTTGGCGCGGGCACCGACGGCACTGCCGGCCGATAACCGCCTTTGCCACCGTCGGCCTCCGGCGATCGATATCCCAGATCAGCCGGTTGTGTGGATGCGCGGTCGGCCGTATGGTATTAACGCCCGGTCGGTGTGCAGCTGGCCTGAGAGGCGGACGGCGGCAGTCGCTCCGGCGACGTGGGGCGACACGGCCGGTCTCGCCCGGATGGTGAGTGTAGCTCAGTTGGTCAGAGCGCTAGGTTGTGGTCCTAGAAGTCGGGGGTTCGAGTCCCCTCACTCACCCGTTTTTGAGCACTTTGGACGGGTGGCCGACCGACCTGTGATAAGCTGATGCCGGTAGCGCTTGCGCTGGCCAGCGGCGCGGCGATCTTGCCCTTCCTGGGCGATCTCTATCGTTTGTTATTATCGGGGGTTATGTTCTGCTTCCCTAGCTGACGGCGGGCGGTCCGGAGCCTGTGAATAGACGAGATTACATATTGACACTGGCGTCTGAAATCGGCTATAGTGAGCGTACTTTGTACAGGTTGACTTTGTCGGTTGAAGCAGGCCCGCTGGGGGTTCTGCGACGGACGCTGGGACGCATCCGCGCGCTTCGCTGTGCCTGTTCATGACCTGTGACATTTCAGTGGCGTGTCGGCAACGCGGCGGAACAGGTTCGGACTCATCCTCATCAGTCAGCTGAACCTGTTGTGAATCTAAGGCCCGAAAGGGCAGGAAGGGAAGGAAGATGGAAGCGAGAGGAAAGTTGTGTATTGGCGCGTGCTGCCCGACAGTGCTTCTGGTCGGGTTGCTGGTGTGCGCCGTGCCGGCCGCTCCGGTGAGCGCTCAGTGTCCGTTTACGGACGACTTCGAGCGGCCCGACAGCAACACGGTCGGCAACGGGTGGGTCGAGGTCGAAAAGCAGTCTGATGACTGCGCGATCGTATCCGGGTACTGCCAGATACGAGACCGGATACCGGACGGCCAGATCACGCAATCGGGAATCCTCACCACCGGATTGCAGAACATCAGCTTCAGGTACGAGTGGCGCGGTAACAGCATTTCGACCGGCAGCGATTACCTGATCGTAGCGTGGAAACGGTCCGACACCGGAACGTGGAGCACGCTCGGTACGCACACGCTTGACCAAACGACATTTACGTTCGAGTCGCGCGCCCTGCCTGTCGAGGCCGAGGATACCAGCATTGACATTCGGTTCACGGTCTCGGTTGCCGTTAAGGATCACGGCGCGGAGGTGGACAACGTGGAGGTGTGCGCAGGCGAATGCATCATCGATGACGATTGCGACGACTCGGACTTGTGCACGACCGACACGTGCCTGAACTACACCTGCTACAACGACCCGGTGGATTGCTCGCACCTGGACGACGACTGCAACGTGGGTGTGTGCAACCCCAGCAGCGGTGCGTGTGAGTCCCAGACGGCGAACGAAGGTCTGCCGTGCGACGACGGCGACGTGTGTAACGTCGGCGAGACGTGCCAGTCCGGTACCTGCACCGGCGGCAGCGCTCAGGACTGCACGGGAGCAGGTGACCAGTGCAACGACGCCTCGTGCGATCCACTGGGAACCGAAGGCAACTGCGACACCCTGACCCCGACGAACGAGGGCCTCCCGTGCGACGACGCTGAAGCGTGCAACATCGGCGAGACGTGCCAGTCCGGTAGCTGCAATGGCGGGGATCCCCCGGACTGCACGGGGGCAGGTGACCAGTGCAACGACGCCTCG
>CP070691.1:174923-178314 GCA_020353195.1 Phycisphaerales bacterium
ATCGAGTGCAGACGTGTCTGGCAAAGCACCGTCTTGGCCTGCTCGCGCGCGTTGTTCAGCGACGGCAGGAGAATCGCGATCAGCAATGCGATGATCGAAACGACAACCAGCAACTCAATCAGCGTAAATGCGCGGAGAATGACCGCAGATTTTCTTGGCATCGGCGTTGGTCCCTGCATTGAGGTGTCCACGAAGCGTACTTTTGCTCCCATAGGCCCAGCTATCGCGCAAAGTGCACTTTTCACCCTCACCTGTAATTAATTGTATCGTCAAGCTCCGGGCGCGCCAAGCATTTTGCCTGCCAGAACCCCCTAGATTCACAGCCACGTCCGTTCTTGCGGACCGAAACGGGCCAAAAACCGCCCCTGTGACGTCGTGATCGCGTTGGGGTCCGCGTGCAGACGGCGGGCCCGGCGCCGAGCCGAGCGTGTTCACGGGGCAGAATCCCCCGAAGCCCGCGGCGATCGAACCCGACCCGCCCGACGCCAGGCGCGCGGGAGCGAAGCGATGAAAGAGGCTCGCCCGTCCTCGAAGGGGGAGAACGGGCGAGCCGAATGGGTCAAATGAAACTACGTTCGATCCGCCCGCGGAACTACGCGGGCGGAAGAACCACTTTTACGGAAACGCCATCTGAAACTCCGCGAAGTCACCTAAGTCAACATCGTTGTCCCACTCGAGGTCCGCCAGACCGAACTCGTCCAGCGTGCAGCCTCCCGGGGGCGTGCTGACATCCGGGCCGTTCATGCACTCCACGAACTTGACCAAGTCGGCGAGGTCCACGTCATCGTCGAGGTCGATGTCGCCATCGAGCGGCGGATCCGTCAGCGAGATCGCGTCGAGCGTCGGGGGCCTGTTGTCGGGAATCCCCGTCCCCGTCATCGCTTCACGATAGCTGACATAGATACCGCCGGGGCCCGGCGAATCGTGCGTTCCGCTGAACTTCATGCCGTCCCCGCGAGACCCGTAGGTTCCGCCGAAGATGCCACGAACCTTGTCGCCACTGACCTCAAGCATCAGTCGCTGCCAGCCCGTGGTGTCCGGGTCGTTCTCCGCGATGCCGATGCCGCCGAGATACCTGGCATAGGGGTATGGATCCGGCCAATCCTCATCGCCGCCGTCGTTCTCGTCGAAGAGCCAGAGGAGGTGCCAGCTTTCGCCGCGCTGCCAGAACCAGCAGAGGCCCGTCGAGTTGCTG
Organism: Phycisphaerales bacterium; assembly: GCA_020353195.1. GTDB lineage: Bacteria > Planctomycetota > Phycisphaerae > UBA1845 > UBA1845 > JAFGJQ01. The sequence continues at coordinate 176,119 of CP070691.1, forward strand.
TAGTAGCCGAAGTTGTGGAGGCCGCCGGTGCTGCCGCGGACGCCGATCCGGGTCTCCTCATAGCCCCAGCCGTCGGGCGAGTACGTCGGCGGAATGTAGATGTAGGTCTCGAGCGTGAAATCCTCCTTGGCCAGCTGAGACATATAACAGGCATTGCCGCCACCGGCCTCATCCCACCCGATCATCACGTTCCCGCCGTCTGGCGACGCCGGAATCACCGACGGGTTGACGGTATCCACCGTCGCCGGGTCGGCTGCCCGCAGCGGCATGTAGCTGAACACCCAGTCGGGGACGGAATCGCCCACACTCAGAGCATTGGCATTCTGGGAGTACGGCATGAGGTCGCTCAGGTTGTTCGAGAAGCCCGGTGTGGCGATCTGGATGCCGAAGTCGCGGCCGTTGTTGTTCGTATCCAGCCCGTCGAGCCACCGGGACTGCGAGGTGGCCGGGTCCACCGCGTGCACGTGGTTGCCCCAGATGCCGGGCCCGATCTGGAAATAGATGTCGGCTTCTGCTTCCGGCGGGCCATACACATAGCCGAGATTCGGCCCGTTGTTGGTTTCCCACCCGACGGCATCGAGCATGACTCCAGCGGAGTTCCGCAGGGCCAGATAGCTCATTCCGTCGTCCATCCGCGTATCGTTGACGAGATCCACAATGGCACCGGGGATCTGCGTCTTGACTTTCTGCTGACCCACCGTCCAGTATCCACCGGCGGAAATCGTCGTCGCGGCCGGAACCGTAATCGTGTAATAGACGTAGGGGTCTATGGCGGTTTCGTAGTCGCCCACCTCGATGTACCAGCCGCTGATGTCGATGGGAATGTCAGCGGAGTTGTGCAGCTCGATGAACTGATGGATGTCCGGGCTCTCGTAATCATCATACGAGAACTCGTTGATGACGACAGAGTTGGCCACGACCACGGTGTTGGAGAACGGCCCCACAATGCCTGCGATGGTCTGGGTCGCTTTGACCGCATCGCCCCGATTCAGCGACGGGACGGTCACAACCACCGTGGACGCACCCCCCGTGGCTTGCGGGTACGTCGTGGTGTTGACGTGTACCGTAACCGTCGTCGCCGTTGGATGAAGGCCATTGACCGTCACCAGCGTGTCGCCTATGTCGAGCGGTGCCTGCACGGTCGGTCGCGGAACGGCCACGGTCACCGCCGCCGACTCCGCGCTCTCCACTCCATTGACGGTCTGGGTCGCCGTGATCGCTTCACCGTCGTTCAATGTGGGCGTCGAAACGACGACCGTTTCCGTGCCTCCCGCCGCAGTGCTCGGGGAGCCACCGTCGATATAGACCGTTACAGTGGACGCCGTCGCGTTCGTCTCCGTCATGACCCCGGACACTGTAACGCTGGACTCGCCCGGTACGGCCGGAGGCTCGACAGTCGGCGCCAGCGGAACGCTGACCACACGAGGCCGTGAAGGCGCGCTCTCGCCCAGCGCCGCTGTCGTCTGAGTGGCCGTCACCTGGTCCAGCAACGCCAGCGTCGCCGTCGGCGCGATGTCGATCGTCGTGACACCGGGGTTGGGCACCAGCGTGTCCGGCGATCCGTTCACGTACAGCTGCACGGCAGTCGCGGCCGGATCCAGATCATCCACCGTGACTGCCGGTGCGTCGCCGATGACCATTTCGGGCAGGCTCGGGCGAGGTGGACCGTTCGTCGCGCAATCCTCCACCAGGAGCCAGATGCCGAACGCCTTGGCGGTATCCGCAAACGGCCAACCGGGATAGAGGCGGTACGCTGCAAACGAATTGTCCGTATTCGCATTATTGAATTCCCATTGAAGCCGGTTCGAATACCGACCGTCATAGCTGGCCAGACCGGAAATGATGGTCGAGTACCATGCCGGGTCCGGCGGGTTATACCGGCGCCATGGGAACGGATTCTCGTCCTCGACGTCACTGAGCACCACCTCGTTGTTGGCAGCGTCGATGATATACATGTGATCCAGGAAGACGTCGTACGGTCCCGCATGCGGGTCAATCGTGTTGATGCTGAAGAACAGCGCGTCGATACTGTACAGCCCGCCGTCCGGGTTGAGGTTCCCATCGCCGCCGGCGAAGGAGATCACCGGCTCCACGCCCGGGATCAGCGAGAACTCGACGTTCTGCCACACTCCGCACTGGGGGAAAACCGCCTTGCCCTGCGGCGCCGCCGTGCCGATGATCGTCGTCGCACCGACG
>CP070691.1:178414-203971 GCA_020353195.1 Phycisphaerales bacterium
AGCCGTCGGGCCTTTCCGGTCGAGCGAAGGTCGGACGTTTGACGCCCTCGAGGCATCCGGCGACGCGGCGGACTACCTGATCCCGCTGGGGCGTGCGATCGAGCTTCTCGATCGGCGCCCGATCCCGATTCCACCCCGGCCGACAACATAGGATCGGCGGCGATGCGGGCGCCGTCCGGATGATCACGGGCGATGATCGACTCGGGGGCGCAGGTGCCGTGCCCGTGCCCGCCCCGGGCACCGATGGCTGCGCGAGTCAGCCCATGGCGTGGAATCTTCGACGCCAGTTTTGCCTTGCGGTTACGGTTGTGCTGATGCTTTCGTGAGAATGGCCTGGCGGTCAGGGCTGTTGTTTGCTGGAGGCGGGCACGGCGACGGAGCCGGCGTCCGCGGTTCCGTCGGGCTTCGGGTCGGGGGCGCTTCTCGCGGCGGCCACCGCCGGCCAGGTCCCGAGCAGAGTCGTCAGCCCGACGTACAGGAAGCCGACGGTGAACAGGGACATGAATAACGCGCCGATGGTGATCCACCCGCTCCGGATGCAGAGGACCAGGCAGCACAGCATGTTGATGCCCATGATGATTTCCACGATGGGCAGCCAGGGGAGCTTGCGCCGGCGGCGGGCATACCGGTTGCGCTTCACCCAGGACCGCTCATGGGGGCTTTCCAGACCGAACTTGGGCGTGCGGACGAACTCGCTGGGCTTGCCGAAGAACCCTTGGAGCGTAGCGATCGCATTGCTGAAGCAGATGCCGATTCCCAAAGCCATCAGGAACGGGAGGTACTTGAGGCTGTCGGCCCACGTTCGGTTCAACTCCCGCTGGCTACAGACGTAGAAACTGCTCGCCGAGCAGCTGGCGACGATGAAGAGTGACACGTCGATCAGATAGACCCTGAACGGCGATCCCGGCTGGCCGCCCCAGCGCAGCAGCAGCAGGGGAAGCAGCAGAACGGTCAAGGCGACCATGTAGAGGTACACGGTGCAACTGGTCAGATGGAAGAACGCCTCGACCTTGATCCTGATCGGCAGGCGGGAGCGCAGGATCTTCGGCAGCAGCTTGCGGCAGGTCTGGGCGCCGCCCTTGGCCCACCGGTGCTGCTGAGCCTTGAAGGCGCTCATCTCGGGCGGCAGCTCCGCCGGCGAGGCGATGCCCGGCAGGAAGACGAAGCGCCAGCCCTTGAGCTGGGCCCGGTAGGAGAGGTCGAGGTCTTCGGTGAGCGTGTCGTGCTGCCATCCGCCGGCGTCCTCGATGCAGCACTTGCGCCAGATCCCGGCGGTGCCGTTGAAGCTCATGAAGCGCCCGCTGCGGTTGCGGGCCCCGTGCTCCATGACGAAATGGCCGTCGAGCAGGACGGCCTGGGTCTTGGTCAGCAGCGACTGCTCGCGGTTGATGTGCTCCCAGCGGGCCTGCACCATTCCGATCTTGGGGTCGTTGAAGTAGTGAATCGCGTCAAGGAGTATCTCCGGGGTCGGGACGAAATCGGCGTCGAAGATGCAGACGAATTCGCCGGTGGCGGTCGCCAGCCCCTCGTCCAGCGCGCCGGCCTTGTAGCCCTGGCGGTTCGTGCGGTGACGGTAGACGACGTTGTGCCCCGCCCGCCGCATTCTCTCGACTGCCTCGCCGGCGATTCGCACCGTGTCGTCGGTCGAATCGTCGAGCACCTGAATCTGAAGCCGGTCCCGCGGATACTCGATGCGGCAGGTTGATTCGATGATACGGCGGGCGACGTATCGCTCATTGAACATGGGCAGTTGGATGGTGACCAGCGGTAGTTCGTGAAACCGCTTTGGCGGTTTGGGCACGTTGCGGGCGTGCTTGTAATAGAGATACACCAAGTGGTACCGATGAAGCCCGTACACACAGATCATGAGCATGACGGCTGCATAGAGCCCGTACAGAGTGTAATGTAACGTGTGTTCAGGCATCCCCACGATTGCCTCACCGGCGGTGCCACCCACCGGCCCGTCCGCGCCCAATCAGTCAATCGCCGGAGATTGTATCTGCCCATGCCGGGAGGGACAAGAGATATCCGCCGATTCGCTCCGCGACCGACCCGCTTCGGTCAGGTCGAGCCCAGTGCCGACCGCAGCCGTTCTGTCAGCTCCTCCGCCCGCCCCTGAGCGTATTCCCTCGCCGGCCAGCGGTATCCCAGGCCGTCCCCCTCGGCTCGCGGGATGATGTGGAAGTGGACGTGGTTGACGACCTGGCCGGCGACGCGCCCGTTATTCTGTAAGACATTGTAGCCTGCGGCTGCGGTCACGTTTTTCACAGCTTCACCCAGCTGCGGCAGTGGCGCGCAGAGTGAGCCGACGCGCTCACCGGCCATCTCGTGCAGCGTTTCGTAGTGTTCTTTGGGGATCCACAGCAGATGCCCGTCCGCCAAGGGTCCGATGTCGAGAAACGCCAGCCCGCAGTCGGTCTCGAACACCTTCTGCGTGGGGATCTCACCGGCTACGATCTTGCAGAAAATACAGTTCGGATCGCGGGGCACGAGGAATCTCCTGGCATGACGATGCGCGGTTCTGCACCGGCCGAGGCGGGCTCGCCGACGGCGACGGGTGACGGTGCCGCCGATTCCGGCGCGGCCTATCGACGTAACGGGCTGATGCCACGGGGCGTCGCCGGGACCGATCACTGACCGGCGACCCGGCGGTACCTGTCAGGTCTCGGCGCTCTCGTCGTCCTCTCGGGTGTCTTTGGCGGTTTCGGCCTGTTGGCCGGCCCGGCCGGCTTTGCCTTTCTTGGCGGTCCCTTTGTCGGTCTTGGCGGCGCTTCGGGTCGTCTTCACGGCGAAGGCGTAACGTGCATCGGCCCGGCGACGGCGCGCCGTCTTCTCCGGCTTGGCCACGGGGCCCGGGCTCTGTTCGTCGCCGACGAGCTGGACGACGGCCTGGGGGCCGTGGTCACCGACGCGAGGCCTGGCCAATCGGATGATCCGGGTATACCCCCCGTCGCGGTCCTCGTACTTTGCGGCGATGGTGTTGACCAGCCGGTAGGTAATGGACTCGGCGGTGAAGGCCAGTCGTCCCTTGGGTTTTCCGCTGCGGTAGCGCCGCCCGCTCGAGTAGCGCAAGGCGGCGGCCCGCTTCGAGCCGGACATCATGTCGTAGGCTTCGCGATGCTCGGCGGGGATCATGGAGCGGTCGGACAGCAGTTTGTGGAGTCGACGGCGGGCGGTCTGGCTGCCCGCCCGCGCCTTCTTTCCCAGGGTAATGAGCTTCTCGGCAAACGGGCGGATGTCCTTGGCTTTGGCCAGCGTGGTCCGCACGCGCCCGTGCTCGAAGAGGCTCTGGGCGAGGTTTCGCTGCATGGCTCGGCGGTGGGCCGACGTGCGGTTCAGCTTCTTCTTTGATATGCGGTGTCTCATGCTCGTGCACCGTCCGATTCACAAGATGCCGAGCCGCCTGTCGCACCTGCGGCTCATTTCACTCAACCGAATCCCGTCTGCAGCGGAGGTCGTCCGGACCCGCTATGCCTCCCGGTGGGAATCGTCGGCCTGCACCTCCACCGGTTGGACCTCCTGTTCTGCGGTGCCGCCCGACTCTCCCGTCTCCGTCGTAACGCCGGGGGCCGTGGAGACCACCGTCGACAGAGAGTCAGGGGCATTTGTTTCGTCGTCCGCTCCGTTCGGAAACGTCATTCCCAACCCCAGCCCGATGTCGGCGAGCTTGCGTCGCACTTCCCGGAGCGACGTTTTGCCGAAGCTCCGCACGCGGAGGAGGTCGGCTTCCGTCTTGCGTGCCAGGTCCTTGATGGTGACGACCCGGGCCGACTCCAGGCAGTTGCTCGCTCGGACGGACAGGTCCAGATCGGAGATGGGCCGATTCAACTGGGCCTGCATTTCCGAGTCGACGTGGCTCTCGGCCACAGCCCGAGGCGGCGCCTGGGTGACCACGTCTTCGCCCATTTCGTAGTATTGGACGAATGGGTTTAAGTGTTTGCGGAGGATCTTGGCGGCTTCCACCACGGCGTCCTCCGGCAGCAGGGTACCGCGCGTCCAGACCTCCAGGATGAGCCGGTCGTAGTTCGTCCGCTGTCCCACGCGTGTGTCCTCGGTGCGATAGCGGACACGGATGACCGGCGAGAACACCGAATCGACGGGGATGACGCCGATTTCCTGTTCCGGTCCCTCGCTCTCCTCGGCCGTCCGGTACCCCCGTCCCTTCCCGACGGTCATTTCGATCTCGAGAGATACGTCATCGGTCAGGGTGCAGATCAAGTGGTCGGTGTTGACAATCTTGACGCCGGCCTCCGCCTCGATCGCCGACGCCCGCACGTCGCCGGCCTTGTCGGCCAGCAGCTTCATGGTCTTCTGCTCGGCTTCGTCCCCCTCGATGGAGACGACGAGGCTCTTGACATTCAGAATGATATCCGTGACGTCCTCGAAGACACCGGGCAGTGACGTGAACTCGTGGGGGGCACCGGCGATCTTGACCGACGTCACGGCGGCCCCCTCCAGGCTCGACAGGAGGATGCGCCGGAGGGAGTTCCCTACGGTGGTTCCGAATCCGCGTTCGAATGGCTCGATGATGAAGCGACCGTACGTGTCGGTGCTCACCACCTCATCCTTGATTACTCGGCTTGGTAATTCCAACCCTCGCCATCGGATACGCATCGACTTGATCTCCTCGCGGGGTTCCCGATGAATCGCGTCCTGTCCACCGCCGTGTCTCCGGTCGACGGCGGCGGGCGGAGCTAGCGACTGCACATTTCGATGATCAGCTGCGTCTGGACCGCAGGCACCTGAGCGTCTTCCGGGGTGGGCAGTGCCAGCACCCGCCCCTCGAGTTGGCCGGCGTCAAGTTGGAGCCAGGGCTGCACCGCCGGCCCTCCCTCTCCCAGGTTGGCGCGTACGAATTTCTGACTGCGCTCCGTGGGGCGGGCGGATATCCGGTCCCCGACCGACACCAGGAACCCCGGGCGATCCACCTTCCGCCCGTTGACGTGGACATGCCCGTGCCCGATGACCTGCCGGGCCGCCCGCCGGGACGGCGCGAAGCCCAGCTTGCAGATCACGTTGTCCAGACGGCGCTCCAGCACGGTGATCAAGGCGTCCCCGGTGTTCGCGCGGGCCCGTTCCGCCATTCGGAAGTACACCATGAACTGCCGCTCAAGCACGCCGTAATAGCGTTTGACCTTCTGCTTCTCGCGGAGGCGGATTCCATAGGAGCTCGCCTTTCGCCGCCGCCGCCACGAGTGCATCCCGGGAGGGAAGTTCCGCCACTGGCGCTCCAGCGGGCACTTGGCGGTCTCACAGCGGACACCCTTGAGATGGAGTTTCTTGCCCTCGCGCCGGCACTGCCGGCAAACCGGTCCGGTGTATCGTCCCATGACTGCTCGCCTGATCGAACTGGTGTTTCCGGTGCGCGTCCGGCGATTCTGTCGCCGCCGGGCGTCCCCGTTGTCGTCCCTTCCGTGTTCCCTTGCGCGCTGCTGTTACACTCGACGCCTCTTGGCGGGCCGGCACCCGTCATGCGGCAGCGGGGTAACATCTTCGATCGATTGGATGTTCATCCCGGCCGTCTGCAGGGCCGTCAGGGCGGACTCCCGCCCCGACCCTGGGCCCTTGACCCGGACTTCGAGTTCGACAATCCCGAATTTCCTGGCCGCCTGGGCGACCTGCTCGGCCGCCCGCTGAGCGGCGAACGGCGTGCTCTTTCGCGTTCCCTTGAACCCGACGGTGCCCGCCGACGCCCAGCACAGGACCTCGCCGTTCAGATCGGTAATGGTGACCATCGTGTTGTTGAACGTGGCCTTGATATGGGCGATACCCCGGGCGACGCTGCGCCGGCTCCTTCGTCTGGCGGATGCTTTTCTAGCCACGATGCAGCTCCTTGACACCCTTCTTGCCGGCGACGGTTTTTCTCGGTCCTTTTCGGGTGCGGGCGTTGGTGCGTGTCCGCTGGCCCCGCACGGGCAGGCCCCGGCGATGGCGGATCCCTCGGTAGCACCGGATGTCGCGTAACCTGGCGATGTTGGCGGCCACCGTCCGCCGGAGGTGGCCTTCGACCTGATAGTCCCGATCGATCGCCGAGGCGAGTCTCGATATCTCGTCTTCGGTCAGGTTCTTGGCCCGGACCATGGGATCGATGCCCGCCTCCTTGAGCACTTGCCTGGCGGTGTACGGACCGACGCCGTAAATGTAGGTCAGTGCAATCCGAATCTGCTTGTCGTTCGGGATGTCGACCCCTGCAACACGTGGCACGGGTAGCCTCCTTTACCGATCAGCCCTGGCGCTGCTTATGCCTCGGGTTCGTACAGATCACCCGGACAACGCCCTTGCGCTTGACGATCCTGCAGTTCTCACATATGCGCCGTACGCTCGCTCGTACTTTCATGGTCATTCCCGCCTTCCCGCCCGCCGGCCTACGCGACGGATCAGCGACCGGTCAACTCCGGCCGTCGGTCAGCACGTCGGCTCCGTCTCGGGTCACCGCCACCGTATGCTCGAAATGCGCCGACGGTTCTCCGTCCCGGGTTGTGACGGTCCAACTGTCGGCGGTTCCCCGAGTCAGGTGGGAGCCGAGGTTCACCATCGGCTCGATGGCCAGCACCATGCCCTCCTGCAGGCGGAAGTCCTCGTTTCGGCCCCGGCCATCCCAGAAATTGGGGATCTTCGGATCCTCGTGCATCTTCCTGCCGATCCCGTGCCCGACGAAATCACGCACCACCGACAGGTTGTTCTCCTCCACAAAGCGCTGCATCTTTCCGGCGATTTCGCTCCAACTGGTGCCGGGAGCGATCTCGCGGATCGCCAGCTCCAGCACCTGGCGGGTCACGTCCATCAGATGCCGCGCCGCCGCCGACACCGCTCCGACAGCCAGGGTGACCGCAGCGTCACCGCAATACCCGTTCAGCCGGACACCGCAGTCGATGCTGACGATGTCCCCTTCGCACAAGGCGCGGTCGCCCGGAATCCCGTGAACAATCTCCTCGTTGACGCTGATGCACAGCGCCGCGGGAAACGGGTATCGGGCCTGGGGGTTCACCACGCCCTTGAACAGCGCGGTCGCCCCGGCTTGTGCGATGATCTCCTCCGCGCGGCGGTTCAGGTCCCGGGTCACGGCGCCCGGTTTCGCCATCTCCTTCATGTGGTCCAGCACCCGGTATACCACGGCGCCGGCTTTTCGCATCAGCGCGATCTCGCGAGCGCTCTTGAGCACGAGCCCGCCACACGGTTGCCGACCACCGATTGTGTCGGAGCGATGTTTGCTCATGGCCGCCCTCTCGCACGCACCCACTGCGGGGCTCCGGGCAGCCGACCCGCCGGCCCGACCCCCTCACCCGAGCGGGTCCGCGGCGCAGCCGGCCGCACGCTATCGCCCGCCCTTGATCGGGCCTTCACCACCAAGGAACCCCTGGTAGTTCCGCATGATCAGGTTCGCCTCGATGCGCTGGACGAGATCAAGGGCGACGCTGACGACGATCAACAGTCCGGTCCCGCCGAGGAACGCGGACACGAAGAACGGGATCTCCAACCAGGCCGCCACCACCGTGGGGATGATGGCGATCAGCGCCAGGAACCCGGCCCCGACGTATGTGATCCGCCCCATCACCTTCTCCAGGTAATCCGCGGTCCGTTTCCCGGGTCGCAACCCGGGAATGAAGCTTCCGTAGTCACGCAGGTTGTTGGCCATCTCCTTGGGCTGAAACTGGACGGTGGTCCAGAAATAGGCGAAGAAATAGACCATCCCGACATAGGCCACGACATAGACATAATTGCCGGTGCGGAACCAGGTGCCCACTGTGGCGAAGAATCCGCCGGCGTACCAGACGCTCCCCAACCAGTCGAAGATCATACCGGGGAAGATCAACAACGAGCTCGCGAAGATGATCGGCATGACGCCGCCGTGGTTCACGCGCAATGGCAGGTACTGCCGCTGGCCTCCATAGACCCGGCGCCCCCTCGTCTGCTTGGCCTGCTGAATGGGGATTCGCCGCTGGCCCTGGGTGATGAGAATGGCGCCGGCCACCACGGCCACGAACGCCACGATCAGAAACAGGATCTTCGACGGCCCCATCGTGCCGGCGCCCTCCGCGTTGACCCGGAGATCGGCGTTGCGAACCACGTATCCGACGGCCACCGGCAACCGGGCCAGAATCCCGGCCATGATGATCAGCGATATCCCGTTTCCGATCCCGTACTCGTCGATCTGTTCGCCGAGCCACATCAGGAAAACGGTCCCGGTCGTCAGGGTGGTCACGGCGAAGACGAAGTAGAAGTAGCTCTCGCGAAACGGGGCGTAGACGAAACTCGACTGGCCCGTGCCGCTGCGGAGGTACTTGAGCCAGATGATGGCCTGAATGACGCAGAGCAGGACGGTAGCGTAGCGGGTGTACTCCTGGATCTTCTTCCGCCCCGACTCGCCCTCGCGTTGCAGCTTCTCCAGCGCCGGCACGACGGTGACCAGCAGCTGAAAGATGATCGAGGCGGAGATGTAGGGCATGATCCCCAGACCGAAGATCGTGCTCTGGCTGAGGTTCCCGCCGGTGAAGATCGCGAAGTACTCCGCCAGGTCGCCGAGCGGACCGCTCCCGCCGCCCGGGCTGGACATGGCCTCCTGGTTCACTCCGGGAATGGGCACGGCAAAGCCCACCCGGTAGATGACGAGCAGTCCCATGGTGAACAGGAGCTTGTTCCGCAGCTCCGGGATCTTGAATACATTTAGGAACGTTCGAAACATGTTCGCTCGCCTCGGCGACCACCGCTCCGGACTCGGATAGACGTCCGTCGCGTCACGCCGCACTCGTTCAGATCACGCGCACCTGCCCCCCGGCGGCGGTAATGGCGTCGGCAGCTCGTCGGCTGAACTTGGCCGCCTCCACCGTCAGCTTCTTGGTCAGCGTTCCGTCCCCGAGGACCTTGACGGGCAGGCGTTCATTGCGGACCAGCCGGGCCTCGATCAGCACCTGCAGATTCACCAGGTCGCCGTCGGAGAACCTCTCTTGCAGATCGTGAAGGTTGACCACGCTGTAACGCGTGGTGAAGTTCACGTTGCTGAATCCGCGTTTCGGGAGGCGACGGAACAGCGGCATCTGCCCGCCCTCGGCGAATCCCCGGCTTTTCCATCCTGCCCGGGAGCCGCTGCCCTTGTGCCCGCGGGTCGACGTCTTGCCTCGCCCGCTTGCCCGGCCGCGACCGACTCGCTTGCGCCGTCGATGGCGACCGGCTTGCCTGGTGATCTCCGTCAGGTTCATGATCCTGTGCCTATCTCGCCAAAGTCACGCCGCGCAGCCTGCCGATTTCGTCGCGGTCGTGCAGATTCGCCAGCGCCTCAAACGCCGCCCGGACGAGGTTCTTCGGGCTGTTGGAGCCGTAGCTCTTGGTCAACACGTCGCGAACGCCCGCCAGTTCCAGAACAGGCCGCACGCTTCCCCCGGCGATGACGCCCGTTCCCTCGGAGGCGGGGATCATGATCACCTTACTCGCTCCGAAGCGCCCCCACGTCCGATGGGGGAGTGTTCCCCCCACCAGCCTGATGGGGGTCAGGCACTTGTGGGCGAGCTTGCGTGCCTTGTCCATGGCCGAGGGCACCTCCGGGGCCTTTCCATAGCCCACGCCGACGCGTCCGTTGCGATCGCCCACGACGACCAGGACGGCGAAGCTGAAGCGGCGGCCGCCTTTCACCACGGTGGCGCAGCGGTAGATCTTGACGACCTCTTCGTCGAATTCCGACTCTTCGCGCTGGAAAAATGTTTGACTCATGAATACCGCGTCCGATCAGTCTGCACGTCCGTGATTCTTCGAACCGGACGGCGTCAGAACCGCAATCCCCCGTCGCGGGCCGCTTGGGCCAGCGCCTTTACCCGCCCGTGGTACTTGTATCCGTTTCGATCGAAGCAGACGGCGGCAATGCCGGCCATCCGAGCCCGTTCCGCCAACACCCTGCCGATCTCTCTGGCCGCGTCGACATTTCCACCGTAGGCTATGGAGTCTCGCAGTTCCCTGACCCGCGTATTGGCCGAACAGAGCGTCACACCTCGCTCGTCGTCGATGATCTGGGCGTAGATGTTCTTGAGACTTCGGAAGACGGTCAGCCGTGGCTTCTCCGCTGTCCCGAACACGCCCTTGCGCACGCGCCGCTTGCGGCGAACACGTCGAACCTTCTTGATTTTCTGGGTTCTCATTGCTCGATCACTTCCGGTCGGGGCCCGCACGTCACCTGCCTTGTCCCCGGGCGGCCGAGCCGGTTCGCTATCGCGACTTCCGCCGGTTCGACCTACGTGCCTACGTGGCGCCGCCGGCAAAGGCCTTGCCTGCCTTGCGGCGGACCTGTTCGCCCTCGTACCGGATACCCTTTCCTTTGTAGGGCTCGGACTTGCGGAGCATGCGAACGTCCGCACAGAACGCCCCCACCAGTTGCTTATCCATTCCGCGGACCACGAACTTGGCCGGTTCCGAATCGCCGCGGGCCGTCTTCGTCTCGACGACCACCTCCAGCCCGGCGGGGATGTTCAGCTCAAACTGAGGTTTTCCCTTTCCCCCGCGGCCCATGAAGCCGCAGTTCAGTTGGAGCTTGCCTCCCGCCACGTCACATCCGTACCCGGTGCCGAAAATCAGTATCCGTTTTTCGAAGCCCTTGGTCACGCCCTCGATCATGTTCGCGACCAGGGCCCGGGTCAGTCCGTGCAGGGCCCGATCCTGCTTGGAATTCGTCTGGCGGCTGACTTGGACCCGTTTTTCCGCCTCGTCAACGTGCACCGAGATTCCCTCGGGCACAGTTTGGTCCAGCGAGCCCTTGCTCGACGAGGCGGTCACCACGCGCCCGTTCACTTTCACGTCAACGCCGTCGGGAACCGCGATGGGTTTCTTGCCGACTCGAGACATTTCTCCTTCATCCTGTGCAACGAGCGGGTCGACGGAATCAGCCGCGACCCGGTTGGGTCAATACACGGTGCAAATCAGCTCACCGCCGACGTTTTTCTCTCGGCATACGCGATCACTCAGCACGCCCAGACTGGTAGAGAGAATCGCGATTCCCAATCCGTCCATCACGTTGGGCAGCGCCTCGACGCCCGCGTACACGCGCCGGCCGGGCTTCGACTCCCGCCGGATGGAGTGGATCACCTGTTCGCCGTTCGGGCCGTACTTCAGGTCCAGGCGAAGGATGCCCTGCTTCGTGTCGTCGATCACGTCGAAGGAGCTGACGTACCCTTCGTCCTTGAGGACCTGCGCGATTCCGACCTTGATCTTCGACGACGGGATGTTCACCCGCCCCTTGCGAACCCGGGCCGCATTGCGAATCCGGGTCAGCATGTCGGCAATGGGATCGCTCCACATCGGGGTCTGCCTTTCCTGTGTCGCTACCTGTGTCGGTACCTGTGTCGCTACCAGCTCGCCTTCCGAACGCCGGGGATCTTGCCCTCGTGGGCCAGCGTGCGAAAGCAGATGCGGCAGATGCGGAACTTCCGGTACACCGCCCGCGACCGCCCGCACAATTGACACCGACGAACCGCGCGGACCCGGTACCTGGGTCTGCGGTTGGCTTTGTTCATCCAGGCCTTGGTCGCCATTACTGCTCCTGTCCGCCTTCCCGGCGGAACGGCATGCCCATTCGGGTCAGCAGGCTCCGCGCCTGCTCATCGTTCGGCGCCGACGTCACAATCGTGACGTGCATGCCCTGGGGATACTCGATCTTGTTGATGTCGATCTCCGGGAACACGGACTGGTCCGACACACCCAGGGAGTAGTTTCCGTGGCCGTCAAACGCGTCGGGGCTCAGGCCGCGGAAGTCGCGCGTTCGAGGGATGGCAAGGTTGATCAGGCGGTCCACAAACTCGTACATCCTCTTGCCGCGAAGCGTGACCTTGCAGCCGATCTCGTATCCCCGGCGTAACTTGAAGTTCGACACGCTCTTGCGGGCGCGGCAGACCGCGGGCCTCTGCCCCGAGATTCGGGTCAGGTCATCCATGGCGGCCGCCATCCGCTTCTTGTCCTGCAACGCCTTGCCCACGCCCATGGCGACGACGACCTTGACCAGGCGGGGCACGGCCAGGTCGTTGGTGATTCCAAAGTCCCCGCCCAGCGAGGGGCGGACTTCCGCCTTGTAATGTTCCAACAGTCTAGCCATTGCCACTCATCGCCGATATCGAGCCCACCGGCTTCCGCCGCACTCGCGGTCTTGGTACCCGGTTCTCTATGTACGCTCCCGTTGGCGGAGCGTTTCGAGCACGGTCCCGTCGGTCGAGACGCGCTTCTTGCTGACCACTTTGCCGCCTGCGTCGCGCTCCACCTCGAAGTGCACGCGGCGCCCCCGGCCCGTCTTGGCGTCGTATGGGAGCACGTTGGACACGTGCAGCGGCGCCTCCTTTTGCAGTCGTCCGCCTCGAGGGTTACGCCGCGTCGGGCGGACGTGCCGGTATACCATGTTCACACCCTCAACCACGACCATCCCCCGGGCATAGTCAACACGCAGCACCTTGCCCCGGGCGCCTTTGTGGTCGCCGGCGATCACCTCCACCACCTGGTCCTTGCGAATCCTACGCGCCATGCGTTGATTCCTGTCTACGGGTGCCCCTACACCACCTCATCAGCGAGCGAGATGATCTTCATATACCCGCGCTCGCGGAGCTCCCGGGCGACGGCTCCGAAAATCCGCGTGCCCCGCGGATCGTTGTTGGCGTCCAGGAGAACGACCGCGTTGCTGTCGAACCGGACGTAGCTGCCGTCCACACGACGGGTGGCCTTGCGCGTGCGGACGACGACAGCCCGGGCCTTTCGCCGGGTCGACCGGTCTTTTCGCGTCGCCCCGCCGACAAAATCGCTGTTGGGCAGCGCCTTCTTGACGGCCACCAACACCACGTCGCCGACGTCCGCCCGTTTGAGCCGGTACTTGCCCCGCCGGGCGGTGCTCCCTTTGCCGATCACCGCGATCACCTGGGCGCGCTTGGCGCCGGTGTTGTCGGCCACGTCGACCATGGTCTGCATCTGAATCATCGGATCCCTGTCCTGGCGCCGCGTCACCGACTCGCCGGAACACCTGAACAGCCGGCCTCTCCACCGGGCTACAGGCGGAGCCGCTTGCCCTCTACAACACCTTGATCAATCGCCACGCTTTGGTCTTGGAGATCGGCCGGGTGGCCATGACCTCCACGTGATCGCCTACCTTGGCTTCATTCTTTTCATCGTGGACGTGCAGCTTGGTCCGCCGCAGCATGTACTTGCCGTACTTCCGATGTTGCGTCAGATGCTCGCAGGCAACGACGATCGTCTTGTCGCCCTTGTCCGAGGTCACGACGCCCTGCCGGGTCGCCCTGTGGCGGCGGACAGCCGCCTTCGCATTCCCGGCGTCATTGCCTGTCTCTGTTGGTGCCATGCCGCACAGGTCCTTCTGCCGGAGCCGCCGCGGGCCCGGCTCCCGTCATCGTCGTCACCCGCCCCTGCGGTGGGTGGCGATCGCCTCCAAGTGATACTGCCGCTCCTCGATGTCCGTCTCGCCCCGCTCCGTCAGGACGGTGAAAATCCTCGCGATGTCGCGCCGGGTCAGGCCCACCTGATTGGGGTTTTCGAGCTTCTCCGTGACGCGCTGGGCGCGAAGATCGAACAGGTGGCGGCGCAGGCGATCGAGCTCGCCATGCAACTCCTCGGTCTTCATCTCCCTCAGCTCGGCGATCTTCATCTCGTGCTTCCCGCTGCTTCCTCAGTCGACATCACCGGCCGGACCGGACTCGAGGCCGACGCCCCGCCCGCCTCACAGCCCGTGCTGCCGCCGGACGAACCGGCACCGGAGCGGCATCTTGTTGGCCACCCGGGTCAGGGCAAGCTTGGCAATGGCCTCCTCGACGCCACCGATCTCGTAGAGCACGCGGCCGGCCCGCACGCGGGCGACCCACTGCTCGGGCTCACCTTTACCTTTGCCCATTCGGGTCTCCAGCGGTTTGGCGGAGACCGGATGATCGGGGAAGATCCGCACGTAGACGCGGCCCTCGCGATGCAGAAAGTGCGTCGCCGCCACGCGCCCCGCCTCGATCTGGCGGGCTGTGATCCACCCCGGCGCCAGCACCTGCAGGCCGAAATCGCCAAACGAGACCTTCGTGCCGCGGGTGGCGTGGCCACGAATCTTGCCCCGCTGCGCTTTGCGGAACTTCACTCTCTTGGGCATCATGGCCATCGATCATTCTCCGACACCCGCCCGAGCCTGCCCCGGGGCACCGCCTGTCGCCCCTGCTAACCTCGCTTTCCGCGCCGGCCTCGGCGCGGCTCCACCGCCTGCAGCGTCACCTCTTGACCGTAGTTGCCCCTGTACAGCCATACCTTCACACCGATGACGCCGTACGTCGTCTTGCTCACGGCGTATCCGTAATCGACGTGGGCCTGCAGCGTATGCAGAGGAATCGAGCCGCGGATCTGGGTTTCCCGCCGGGCCATTTCCGCTCCGCCGAGTCTCCCGCTGCACATGATCTTGCAGCCCTTGGCTCCGGCCTGCATGGCCGCGTCAATCCGCATTTTCATCACGCGCCGGAAACCGGCCCGCTTGCGAAGCTGCTCGGCCACCGACTCAGCCAACAGCTGGGCGTCGACGTCCGGCGACTGGATCTCTTGAATCGTGACCTTCACCTTACGATCAACCAGGTCCTCCAGCGATTCCCGCAGCTTGTCGACCTCCGCGCCCTTGGGTCCGATGACCAGCCCCGGGCGGGCGGTGTGCAGGATGACTTCCACCTCGTTCCGCGTGCGACGGATGATGACCGTGGCGACAGCGGCATAGGGCGGTTGCCGATTGAGCCGCTGGTCGATGAAGGTACGGATCTTCTGGTCCTCGACGAGGCACTCGCCGAAGTCCTTCTTCGTCGGCGGATACCAGTGCGAACGCCAATCTTCCGTCACGCCCATGCGGAAGCCGATTGGATTGACCTTCTGACCCACGCCATGCTCCTCATCCGCGTGCCGGCACCGGCTGCCGACGCGCTGGTTACGTCTCGACCACCCGCACGGTCAGGTGGCTGGTCCGTCGGGCGATCGGATGGGCCCGACCTCGATCCTTAGGGCGCCAGCGGCGGTAGTACGGCCCGCCGTCCGCCCGCGCCTCGGAGACCACCAACCGGGCAACGTCGGCTTCGGCGTGCTCGGCGTTATTGATGGCCGAACGCAGCACGGCAGCGATCAGGCCGCTCGCCCGTCGATGGTTGAACCTCAGGATGTCCAACGCCTCGTGGCAGGGCCGGCCGCGAATCAGTGACATCACCAGCTTGGCCTTGCGCGGACTGATCCGGGCGAACCTGTGAGTCGCATGCCATTGGGTCCGGTTTTCGGTTTGCTCGGCCATACTCAAACCCGGCTTTGTGATTCATCCCGTCCGTTGCGCGCCGCGCCCCTGCGGGCGGCCACGGTGGACAGGCCATCCGGCGTCACCGTCTCCCTGCGTGCCCCTTGAACGTTCGTGTGGGGCTGAACTCACCGAGCTTGTGACCGACCATATCCTCGGTCACCAGCAGCGGAACGAATATCTTGCCGTTGTGGACTTCGAACTTGTGTCCCACGAACTCGGGCACGATGGTGCATCGCCGCGCCCACGTTCGGATCGCCTGGTTCGCGCCTTGTTCCTTGGCGCGGATCACCTTGCGAAACAGCTTCTCGTCGACATACGGTCCCTTCTTCTGCGATCGCGCCATGGTGCGAGCCTCGCCCGGTTTTCGCCGTTTTCCAGACTGGCGAAGCCGCGGTCCGATCCCCCGGGCTGAGGGATCGCGCACGGCCCCGAACGTCCTTGATTATTTCCTGGGCAGTGCCAACTGCCCGTACCGTTTGCTCTTCCGTCGCCGCAAAATGCGTCTGTTGGACGGCTTGCTGGGACTGCGCGTCGCCCCGCCCTTTGTGGCGTTGCCCTTGGGGCTGCAGGGGTGGCGCCCACCGCACCGTCGGCCCTCGCCGCCGCCCAGCGGGTGGTCCACCGGATTCTTGGCGCTTCCCCGCACGTGGGGGCGGCGCCCCCGATGCCGCTTGCGCCCCGCCTTTCCCCACCGGAGGTTCTGATGCTCGACGTTGCCGAGCTGACCGATGGTGGCACGGCACTCGACCCGAACCTGCCGCATTTCGCCGGACGGCATGACCAGGGTGGCCCAGTCGCCCTCCCGGGCCAACAACCGGCACGCCGCCCCCGCCGATCGAGCCATCTTGCCGCCCTGGCCGGCGTTCAGCTCGATGTTGTGCACGTCGAGACCGACCGGAATCGAGCGCAGGGGCATGCAGTTGCCCACCTTGGGCTCGACCGATTCGCCGCTGTCCAGCACCTCACCCGCCTTCAACCCGAGCGGGGCCAGCACATAGCGCTTCTCCCCGTCCTGGTACTGCACGAGGGCGATGTGGCACGACCGGTTTGGATCGTACTCGATTCCGACCACGGTGGCCGGGCAGCCGTCCTTGCGGCGCTTGAAGTCGATGCGACGGTAGATCTTCCGGGCTCCGCCACCGCGATGGCGGGCCGTGATCTTCCCGTGGTGGTTCCGGCCCCCGTGCTTGGCGAGCCGTTCGCACAGCGCCTTCTCCGGGCGTTTTCGCTTGTCGGTGATCTCGTCGAGATCGTTCACCGACGATTTGCGCCGTCCCGCGGACGTCGGTTTGTAGACCTTGATGCCCATGCCATCCTTATCCAATCACGAACCGCGTGCTCATGCCTGCGGCCCGGTCATACTTCCGGCTGCGCCGGTCGATCCATGCCACCGATCAGAACAGGTCGATGTGGAACCCCTGACGGAGAACCACGACGGCCTTTTTCGTATCGGCGGTCTTGCCCGTCTTGAACCGGACCCGACGCCTCTTTCCCATCCGGTTGGCGGTTCGCACGGACGCGACCTTCACGTTGTAGATCTTCTCGATCGCCTCCCGGATCATCGGTCTCGTCGCGTCCGCATGCACTTCAAATGCAAACGCCCCGCCCCTGGCCGGTCGCGTTCGAGTTCGATCGAATGACTGCGAGCTCTGATGCGTACCTTTCTCGGTCACCAGCGGGCGTTTGATGATGTGGTAGATATCCACGGTCAGGCCACCTCATCTTCTTGCCCGTCCCGTCCGGGCCGCAACAGTACGGGGTCCTGCACCAGCAGCTTGAACGCCGCCTCCGAGAACACGAGCGTCCGGCGGCGCAGCACGTCGTACGCGTTCAGCTGACGCACCTCGAGAATATCCGTTCGGGGGATGTTTCGCCCCGACCGGAACGTCGCGTCGTCCCGTTCATCCAGCGCCACCACGCAGCCGCGGTCCGCACCGACGGCCTTGAGCATGGCGGCGAACGTTTTTGTCTTGGGGGTATCGAAGGAAAGGTCTTTGACGATGACGGCGTTGTTGGCTGTGATCTTGGCCAGGATTGCGTTGTTGCGGGCCAGGCGTCTCATCTTCTTGGGCAGATCCCTATGCCAGTTCCGCACGCCCTTGGCGAAGGCCACACCGCCGCCCCGGCGGATGTTCGTTCGACTGGCGCCCATCCGCGCGTTGCCGGTGCCCTTCTGGCGGTAGAGCTTGCGGGTGGACCCGCTCACCGCGCTGCGGCCTCTGGTCCTCGCGCTGCCCTGGCGCCGGTTGGATCGGTAGGCCACGATCGCCTGTTTCAGCAGCCTCGGGCGGACATGGTCGCCGAGTACCGCGGGGTCGATTTCGACCTTCCCGGCGGCTTTGCCTTGCATGTCAACGACCGGCACCGAGATCATGGCCTTTTCAATCCTTCGCGCGCCCGCGCTGGTGGGACCGCGCCCGCTTGGCCGCCTACGCTCTTGTCTTGGAGCGTCGGACGAACACCAGCCCGCCGTTCGGGCCGGGCACGCTTCCCTTGATCAGCAGCAGATTATGCTCTTTGTCCACCTTCACCAGCTGCTGACACCGGCTCGTACGGCGCTGGTGCCCGTGCTGGCCCGCCATCTTCCGTCCCTTCTTGATGCCGCGCCCGGTCGCCCCGGGGGCATGCCCCCCGATGCTGCCCGCCGAGCGGTGCTTCCGTTCCACACCGTGGCTCGCCTGCTGCCCCCCAAAGCCGTACCGGCGCATCACGCCGGTGAACCCGCGGCCCTTCGACACGCCGGTCACATCAACGAACCGGACTTCCTCATCGAAAACGTCCACGGTCACCACGTCGCCGCGGGCGACACCGGCCTCGGCGCTGAGCCGGACTTCCCGGCTCCACCGCTTGGGTCCTGTCCCCGCCTTGGCCGCGTGCCCGATCAGGGGTTTCGTCGATCTGTGCGGCTTGACGTCTTCGAACCCGAGTTCGACGGCGTCGTAGCCATCCACGTCCCGGGTCCGCACCTGCAGGACCGTGCACGGTCCCGCCTGCACGACGGTCACCGGCATCACGACACCCGACTCATCGCTGACGCGGGTCATGCCGATTTTCTTGCCGATCAGTGCCGGGATCATGACAGTCGCTCTTGTACGTTCCGCTTTCCTGCAAAGCGGTCCGGTTCGCTCCGGTAAAACCTTGCCGTGCGATCCAGCTCACACAGCCTGAATGTATGTCACGAAGTTTCTACGTTCAGCCGACCTGTTCGGCCGTCCCGGCGCGCCGATCGGCGAAACCGTCGCTACGTCTTAATGCGGATGAACACCCCGGCGGGAACCACCAGGCGATTCAGCGCCTCAACAGTCCGCGGGGTGGGATCGTAAATGTCGATCAACCGCTTATGGGTTCGCAGCTCGAACTGCTCTCGCGACTTCTTGTCAATGTGCGGACCGCGGAGGACCGTGTACCGTTCGATCCGCGTGGGCAGAAGCACCGGGCCATGGACCCGTGCACTCGTGCGCTTGGCGTGCTCGACGATCTGCTGGGCTGAATGATCCAGCGCCCCGTGGTCGTATGCCTCCATTCGTATACGGATTCTGTTGCCGCCGGCCGTCATGGTTCAGCCCATTGAGCCTACGTCTACAATGCGACTACCCAACTCGTGCCGCCTCCAAAGGGCGACAGCCCAGCTAACATACCTGCCGGGCAGGATTTGTCAACGCCCGCCAGCGGCGTGTTTCCCAGAAAAATCGGCCTGCCCGCAGGCCGGCCAAAACGTAAGCCGTACTGAAAATGTTTGCCCGTCTCAGCCCGTGCTTCCGTCGTCCCCTCCGGGCCAAGTCAGCTCAGGCCCATCATCCTGCGGGCCACCGAATCGGGGACGGGAGCGTAGCGGAGGGGCTCCATCGAGACCGAGGCCCGCCCCTGCGACAGGCTCCGAAGGTGTGTCACGTAGCCGAACATCTCCGCGAGCGGGGCTTCGGCGTCGATGACCCGGCCCCTGCCGCGGACGTCGGTGCCGGTGATCACGGCCCGACGGGCGTTCAGGTCGCCGTTGATCACGCCGAAGTACTCGTCCGGGGTGGTCACCTCGATCCTCATGATGGGCTCGAGAAGCACGGGCGAAGCCGCCGCCATCGCCCGTTCGAAGGCGATTCGCCCGGCGTTCTCGAACGCGATATCGGAACTGTCCGTGTCGTGCTGTTGCATGTCCAGCAGCGTGACTTTCCAGTGGATCAACGGATACCCGATGACGGGTCCGACCGTGGCGGCCCCGCGGACGCCGGTCTGGACCGCCTGGACGTACTCGGGCCGGACGGTCCCGGGCGGGACCGCACATTCCACGCGCTCGGTCTGCCCGGTGGCATCCAGGGGAACCGGCTCCACGCGAATCCTCACGACGGCGAAGTGGGATCTGCCCCCGATTTCGCGAATGAAACGGCCCTCGGCCTCGGCCGGGGCGCCGACCGTCTCGCGATAGGACGCTTGCGGCTTGCCCACGTGCACCTCGACGTTCATGTCCTTGACCAGACGCTCCACGAGCACCTCCAGGTGCAGTTCGCCCATGCCCTGAATCAGGGTCTGCCCGGTTTCCGAATCGATCTTTGGTTTGAACGTCGGATCCTGGCGTGACATGGCGTGGAGGGCGTCGGTGAGCTTCTGCCGGTCCTTCGCCGATTTCGGCTCGATGGATTGGACGATGACCGTCTTGGGGAACCTGATGGTCTCCAGCAGGATCCGCTGGCGACTGTCGCACAGCGTGTGCCCGGTCAACACGTCCTTGGGGCCGATGGCGGCCACGATGTCGCCGGCGACGGCCCGGTCAAGCTGCTCGCGTCGTTTGGCAAACACGCGGAACAGGCGGGTGACCGCCTCCTTCTTCTGGGTGTTGGCATCCAGCACCTTCCGCCCGGCGACCAGGGTCCCCGAGTAGACGCGGATGAAGAACAGGTCCACGGGTTTGTCCGCGATGATCTTGAAGACCAGGGCGGCCAGCGGCTCGGACGGATCGGGCCTCAGCGTGATTTCCTTCTTCCTGCGGGAGGGATGGCCGGCACCGCCTTTGTCGACCGGCTCGCCGACTACGGGCGGCGCCTCCAGCGGTGACGGAAGATAGTCACAGACCGCGTCCAGCAGCGGTTGCACGCCGATGCACCGCAGGGACGACCCACACAGGACCGGCTGCAGCGTGTTGGCGATCGTGGCGGCCCGCAAGGCCCGCTTCAGCTCGTCGCCGGTGATGGGCTGGTCGGCCACAAACCGCTCGGTCAGCTCATCCGATGTTTCCACGACCTGCTCCACCAGATGAGCCCGCCAGCGGTCAGCCTCGTCCCGCAGCGATTCGGGGATGTCGTCTACCTGCAATTTTGCCCCGAGGTGCTCAGCGGGAAACCGGAGCGCCTTCATTGACAGCAGATCGACGACCCCCTCGAACGACCCTTCGGCGCCGATGGGGATTTGCACGGCCACGGGGTTGGCGTACAGATCCTCGATCAGGGACCTGAAGGAATGCTCGAAGTCCGCCCCGACCTTGTCCATTTTGTTGAAGAAGCAGATCCGCGGCACGCGGTACTTGTTCGCCTGGCGCCAGACGGTTTCGGACTGGGCCTCCACGCCCTCTTTCGCGTCGAAGACGGCGACCATGCCGTCGAGGACGCGAAGCGACCGCTCGACCTCAGCCGTGAAATCCACGTGTCCGGGGGTGTCGATGAGGTTGATGTGGAAGCCCTTCCACGGGCAGGTGACGGCGGCGGAGTAGATCGTGATGCCCCGTCTCTGCTCCTGCTCCTCGAAATCGGCGACGGCGGTGCCGTTGTCCACCTCCCCCATCCGGTGGGTTTTTCCGGTGCAGTAGAGGATCCGCTCGGTGGTGGTGGTTTTCCCGGCATCGATGTGGGCGGCGATCCCGATGTTTCGTACCTTGGAGAGCTTCGCAGACATCCCGTCGATTCCTTCGGGGTCCACGGCGTGCGGTTCGGACGCACGAACCGGTTGACCAGCCCGGCCGGATATTGCAGTGCCGACGGCGTCCCGGGCGAACGCCATCGGCACAGGTTGATGTTCCACAGTGTCTACCAGGCGAAGTGGGCGAACGCCTTGTTGGCATCGGCCATCCGATGCACGTTCGTCCGAGTAGTCACCGCTGCCCCTTCGCCGCGATAGGCTGCCGCCAGCTCCTGGGCCAGGATGCTCGCGGTGGGTTTGCCCGCCTTGCGCCGGGCGTCGCGGACGGCGGTGAGAATCCATCGAATCGCGAGCGACTGCTGACGCCTGCGATTGACCTGCATGGGCACCTGATAGTTCGAGCCGCCGACTCGTTTCGAGCGGACCTCCACGTTCGGCTTGACGTTCCTGACGGCCGTCTCAAACACATCCAGGGGAGGCTGATCCTTGATCTGCTGCTCCAGGATGTCCATGGCCCCGTAGAACACGCTGGCAGCGGTGCTCTTCTTGCCGTCCCACATGAGGCAATTGATGAACTTGCTGACCAGCTCGCTGTTGTACCGGGCGTCCGGGGTCAACTGCTGTTTGGACTTCGTAAACCGCTTTCGGGCCATGTCTCGTCATCCGATCGCGCGAGGTTCAACCGAGGCCGGCGCCGAGCCCGATCCGCCCGAACGCCACGCTGACGTACTGCACGCTGCATCCCGCCGGCCAAGCATGCAAGAGGTTACCACCATTAGCGCCTTCGGGCAACCCCGGCCGGTGGTCCCGTTCACGGGCCGTCGCAGCGGCTTGCCTTCTGGGGGCTCCGCCGCGTGCGAACCGCCCCCGAATCCGGAAACCCGTTTCCGTGCCGGACGCCCTGGCGGACTACTTGCGGCGCCGCTTGACGCCATACTTGCTGCGACCTCGGTTCCGGGCGCGACCGGCTTTGTCGCCTTCGACTCCGGCGCAGTCCAGCGCCCCCCGAATCACGTGGTACCGGACGCCGGGCAGATCGCGAACCCGACCACCGCGGACAAGCACGATCGAGTGCTCCTGCAGGTTGTGGTCCACGCCGCCGATGTAGGCCGTCACTTCCTTGCCGTTCGTGAGCCGCACGCGGGCGACCTTCCGCAGCGCGGAGTTCGGCTTCTTGGGCGTTTGCGTCTTGACAATCAGGCACACGCCTCTTCGCTGCGGGCACTGTTCGATGTCGCGCACCTTCGACTTCTTGACGACTTTCCTGCGCCCGTTTCGAGCCAATTGGCTAATGGTTGGCATCTGATCTCCTCATACTGGCGTTCCGGGTCGAGGCGGCCGACCTCGATCCGAACTAGTTTCCTCCAGCCGGGGCGGTCGTGCCGGCGTCTTGGGTCACCGCGGAGCCTGTCTCCGTCGACAAGTCGCTCGAGGCCAGATCCGTGCTCAGCCTGTCCGGCAGTGTTGCATCCGAGTCGGCGCCGTCCGCTGCCGCTTGCGTCTCGGACGCCTGCAGGGCCTCGGGGGTCGGCGAGATCATCTCCGCCGCGAGTTCCTCCGTGACTGGCAAGGGCTCGCCGATCTTCTTGACGCGCACGTTCAGGTGCGGCTTGAAGGCGGTTCCCGCCGGGATCAGGTGTCCCAGGATCACGTTCTCCTTGAGCCCCAGCAGGGGGTCGACGGCGCTGGCCAACGACACCTCGGTCAGGACCTTGGTCGTCTCCTGGAAGGAGGCGGCCGAGATGAACGACTCGCTCTGGAGGCTGGCTTTCGTGATGCCCAGCAAGACGGTGGTCGCGGTCGCGGGTTTGGGCTTTTTGCCCTTGGCGGGCTCGCCGCCCTGCTCCTCCGCCTCATCGTTGATCTCTTCGAGCTCTGATTTCAGGATGATCTGCCCCTTGGCCAGATCCGTGTCGCCGGGGTTCTCGATGCGGACGCTCTTGCTCAGGCGTTCGTTCTCGGTTCGGAACCGGAATTTGTCCAGCACCTCACCGGGCAGGACGTTCGCATCGCCGGGCGACTCGATCTTCACGCGACGCAGCATCTGGCCCATGACGATCTCGAGGTGCTTGTCGTTGATGCTGACATTCTGGCTGCGGTAGACCGCCTGGATCTCGGTCAGCAGGTACTGCTGAAGGGCTTCCTCCCCCTTGATGCGAAGGATGTCATAGGGAACGAGCGGCCCCTCAATCAAGGGATCACCGGCCTCGACGCGGTCGCCAGCGTGCACCAGAAGCTGCTTGTCCTGGGGCACGTGGTGCTCTTTTTCCATACCGCTTTCGCTGCGGACGATGATGGTCATCTTGCCTCGGCGCTTGTCGGCTCGGATCTCGACGGCACCGGAGATCTCAGCCATCACCGCCGGCTCCTTCGGTCGCCGGGCCTCGAAGATCTCCGTCACGCGCGGCAGACCGCCGGTGATATCCTGAGTGCCGCTCATGGCCCGGGGCTGACGGGCCAGCAGCATGCCGGGCAGAATGCGTTGGCCCTCATCCACTTCGATGCGGGCCTTGGCCGGCAAGTAGTGATAGCCGAGCACCCGTCCCTCCTTGTCCTCGATGATGACCTGCGGGTGTTTTTCGCCCTTGTGCTCAACGACGACGAGGCGGGCGCCGACGCGGTCCTGTTCGGCCCGGACGGTCTCGCCCTCGGCGATATCCTGGAAACGCACGAACCCTTCCACCTCCGCCAGGATCGGGGTCAGGTGGGGGTCCCAGGTGACCAGGGCCTGTCCGCTTTTGACCTTCGCCCCCGCCTCGACCAGAATCTCGCTGCCGTAGGGGACCTTGTACGATTCGACCTCGCGGTCTTTGTCATCGACGATCACGATCTCGCCGTTGCGTTTCAGCGCCACGACTCGAGGTGGCATGTCGCTCTGGGCAGGCACGGTCACCGGCGCCAGGTCCCTGTACCGCACTACGCCGACCCCGGTGGCGGTGAGCTTGTTCTCCACGACCGCACGTGACGCGACGCCCCCGGTGTGGAACGTGCGCATCGTCAGCTGGGTCCCCGGCTCGCCGATGGACTGAGCGGCGATGATGCCGACGGCCATTCCTTCCTCCACCAGGCGCCCGGTGGCCATGTCGACCCCGTAGCAGCGGGCACAAACGCCGATCGGGCTCTCGCAGGTCAGCGGGCTGCGGACGCGGATCTTGTCCAACCCGAGTTGCTCGATCCCGTGGGCGATCTCCGGCGTAATGGGCTGATTCTCCGCCACGATCATCTCGTCGGTGACCATGTTGCGGATCGAATCGCGCGCCACGCGCCCGATGATGGCCTCGGCCAGCGGAATCTCGATCTCTTCGCCGCGGTAGGTTGCGCCCTTGGCGATCCCGTTGATCGTGCCGCAATCGAGTTGATTGACGATCACGTTCTGGGCGACGTCGGCCAGCTTCCGAGTGAGGTATCCGGAGTCGGCGGTTTTCAGGGCGGTGTCGGCCAATCCCTTTCGAGCACCGTGGGTCGAGCTGAAATACTCGAGCACCGACAGGCCCTCCCGGAAGTTGGATTTGATCGGGGTCTCGATGATCTCCCCGGACGGTTTGGCCATCAGCGCCCGCATTCCTGCCAACTGGCGGATCTGGTCCACGCTGCCCCGCGCCCCCGATTCGGTCATGAGGAAGATGGGGTTGAGGTAGGGTCCGCCCTCCTCGTCCGTCAGCACGTAGCGTCCGTGCGCATCCCGGCGGTCATTCCTGAGCTCGGCCATCATGGCTTCGGTGACCTGCTCGCGGGCGTGGATCCAGACGTCGATGACCTGGTTGTATCGTTCCATCGGCGTGAGCACGCCGTTGGCGTGGTCGCGCTCGATCTGGTCGACCTTTCGCTGGGCGATCTCGATGATCTTCTCTTTGGCCACGGGGACGCGCAGGTCGCTGACCGCGAACGACAGGCCGGCCAACGTGCTGGATTTGAACCCCATGTCCTTGATCATGTCCAGCAGCTCGACGGTGGCGGCCCGGCCGAGGATGGCATGGCAATCGGCGATGACACGGCCCGCGCCTTTCTGCGACAGCGAGCAGTTGTAGAAGGGCATGGCGGGCGGCAGCATGTCGTTGAAGAGGAGCCGCCCCACGGTGGTTGTCACGGGCCGCGCTGCCGGCTGGTCTTCAATGGGCCCCTTGACGCTGGCCACGATCTTGTCTCGATCAATCCGAACGCGAACGAAGTCATGCAGTCCGATGCGGCCCAGGGCGTGTGCGTACATGGCCTCATGCCCCGACGCGAAGGACATCATCTCCTTCTCATCGACGCGCCGGCTGACGTGGTCGGTCGTCAGGTAGAAGATCCCCAGCACCATGTCCTGCGAGGGTGACATGATGGGGCTTCCGTTGGCGGGGCTGAAGATGTTGTTCGTCGCCAGCATCAAGACGTGTGTTTCGGCCTGGGCCTCGACCGACAGCGGCAGGTGGACGGCCATCTGGTCGCCGTCGAAGTCGGCGTTG
>CP070691.1:204071-216050 GCA_020353195.1 Phycisphaerales bacterium
CCGACAGGGAGGGTTGTATATCCCGTTCTGTGGACAGTGAAGCGGTGAGGGTGTATCCCGCCCGAGCATTGTGAGAAGTCCCTGCGTTGGGCCCGGGAAGCGGCAGCGCCCGAAATAAGGGGCGTCGGCCGCCGGGTCCGTCCGTCACGCGGAGGCGGCGTGGTTTTCGTCGAATCCGCTTGACAGCAGGGACTTTGTCGTTAACGTGCGGGACTTTCCCCGGCCGGCTGTCAGGTGCGCTCCCTGCGCGTTGCGCGTCGCCTGAGGCCGGCGGGGTCGCCGCTGCTGTAGCTCAGTTGGTAGAGCGCGTCCTTGGTAAGGACGAGGTCCTGGGTTCAAGTCCCAGCAGAAGCTCGTCGGTGAACTGCGGCCTGGAGCGGCGCAGGTGGCGGTAGCTCGCGGGCAAGACAGCGGGACGCCGCGGCGATCGGGAATCTGACTGACGCGGGCCGGCAACGCGACGGTCGATGGGCGAGGCAACGGGAGCCCGGGCGAGAAAGACCAGCGCGCCGGGATTCGATGCTTGTGACAATAGTCGATGCATAGCACGATGAAGAGTGGAGGATTCAACAGCTATGGCTAAGGAAGTATTCGAGCGAACGAAGCCGCACGTCAACGTGGGCACCATCGGGCACGTGGACCACGGAAAAACCACCCTGACGGCAGCCATCACGGCCATTCAAGCGCAGAAGGGCCTGGCGACTTTCAAGGGCTATGACGAGGTGGCTAAGGCGTCGGAGGCTCACGGCCGGCGGGATGCGACCAAGATTCTCACGATCGCGACGTCGCACGTGGAGTATTCGACGGAGAAACGTCATTATGCTCACATCGACTGTCCCGGCCACGCGGACTACGTGAAGAACATGATCACCGGAGCCGCTCAGATGGACGGGGCGATTCTGGTGGTGTCGGCCGCCGACGGGCCCATGCCGCAGACGCGGGAGCATATTCTGCTCGCGCGCCAGGTGAACGTGCCCGCGATCGTCGTGTTCCTGAACAAGGTCGATCTGGTCGACGATCCCGAGTTGCTCGAGCTCGTGGAGATGGAGGTTCGGGAACTGCTGGACAAGTACGAGTTCCCCGGGGAGGAGACGCCCGTCATCCGCGGCAACTCGCTGGGCGTGCTGCAGAACCCCGACGACGCGGAGGGCGCCAAGTGCATCCGCGAGTTGATGGACGCCATCGACACCTTCATTCCCGAGCCCGAACGGGCCATCGACAAGCCGTTCCTCATGTCCGTCGAGGACGTGTTCAGCATCAAGGGGCGCGGGACGGTCGCCACCGGGCGCGTCGAGCGAGGCATTGTACGCGTGGGAGACCAGGTTGAAATCGTAGGCCTGCGTGAGTTACAGAAGACCACCGTGACCGGCGTGGAGATGTTCAACAAGACGCTGGAGACCGGGCAGGCGGGCGACAACATCGGCTGCCTGCTCCGGGGCATCGAGAAGGACGCGATCGAGCGGGGCCAGGTGCTCGCCAAGCCGGCAACCATCACCCCGCACACGAAGTTCGAAGCGGAGGTATACGTCTTGACCAAGGAGGAGGGGGGTCGTCACACGCCGTTCTTCAACGGGTATCGCCCGCAGTTCTACTTCCGGACCACGGATGTGACCGGCGGCCTGAACCTGCTGGGCGGGGCGGAGATGTGCATGCCCGGCGACAACATCACGATGGCGGTCGAGTTGGGCAAAGTCGTGGCGATGGAGCCGCAGGACCGGTTTGCCGTTCGTGAGGGTGGACGTACGGTGGGCTCAGGCGTCGTCACGAAAGTCATCGAGTAGTCGCCGGTGCGCGGAGGGCGCCCGATGAGAGCGAGGGGCGGTTCGGGGCAAGGCGGCAGTGGCGAGAAGGGACGGTAGTCCATGGCCAAGGCGGTGAAACGGGAATTCGTTTGGCTCCAGTGCAAGGAAACAGGCGACCTGAACTACCGCACGACGGTGAATGTCCAGGGCGGGGTGCCGAAGCTGGAGCTGAAGAAGTACTGCAAGCGGTTGCGAAAGCGCACGGTCCACAAGATCAAGCGCAAAGCGTGAGGTCGTTTTCCGAATCGGTGCATGACGGCCGTCAAGTCGGGCCGCCGGTCTAGGAGCGTAGCTCAATCGGGCAGAGCACCGGTTTCCAAAACCGGCGGTTGGGGGTTCGAGTCCCTCCGCTCCTGTGTGGGGGCCAAGTCGGGGCGGGTCCGGCGAGATCCGTTCCCCTCGTCGGCGAGCGAGAGCCGAGACGTACGTTTGGGTTTGCACGGGCCGATGGAATGAACAGACACGAGGAGACGGCGGGGTCGCAGTCGGGCGCCGCGGCTACAGCCTCGAAGTCGGGTCCGGTTGTCCACGACAGGGCGAGAAAGGGGAGGTCCAAGGTGGCGGGCAGATCGTCGGAACCCGCGGTTCCTGCTGGCGCTCGCCGCGCCGAACGCCAGTCGGTGTTTGAGGTGTACAAGCGGGGGCAGGGATATTACACGCGCGTGGGGACGGCGGTCGGCGGGGGGATCCTGATCTTGGCCGGTGCGGACTTCCTGTACCGCCAGCTCGACGTGTTCGACACGAACGCGGCCTGGACCTTGTGGTTGCGGGTGGGGATCCCCATCACGCTGGTCGTGGGGCTGGGTCTGTTGCTGTACTGGATTGTGGGCGTGGGTCGCAAAACGTGCGATTTCATGATCGCCACCGAAGGGGAAATGAAGAAGGTCAGTTGGTCGAGCAAGCGGGAGCTGATCGGCTCGACCAAGGTGGTGATTCTGTTCTCGATACTGATTGCGGCTCTGCTGTTCGTGACGGACATCGCGTTCATCCAGCTGTTCGGGGCGATCAAGGTGCTGAAGGTGGCGCCGTCGCTGTTCTAGAGAAGCGAAGTAGAGGCAAGTGGTCATGGACGAGACCAGCCAACCGCTGTGTGCACCGGGGATGAACTGGTACGTTCTGCGGGTGGCCTCCAATAAAGAAGAGCAGGTGCGTGCGGCCCTCGAGCGGAAGGTCAAGATCGAGGGGCTGGACGACCGCGTGGGTCGGGTGCTGGTCCCGACGCTGAAGGAGCGGCGGATGCGGGGGGGGCAGGTGAAGGTGTTCGAGCGGAAGCTCTATCCGGGGTACGTGTTCGTGGAGATGGCGTGTGAGGAGGATGGGGCCATCGCGGAGAACGTCTGGTTCATGATCAAGGAGACAACGGGCGTCGGCGACTTCATCGGGTCTGACGGGAAGCCGACCCGGATGGCCGACCACGACGTGGTGGGCATGCTGGCGGCTTCGCAGAAGGCGGACGACGAGCCGACGCTCTCCGGTCTGGACTTCAAGAAGGGTGACCCCGTCAAGATCACCGACGGCAGCTTCGAGAACTACGAGGGCGAGGTGGAGATGGTGGACACCAAGAGAGGCCTGGTCACCGTGGTTCTGACGATTTTCGGGCGGTCCACCCCCGTGGAAGTCGAGTACTGGCAGGTGGAGAAGCTCTGACCGGCAGGGGAAGCGCTTCCGCATCTGTTCTAACACCGGTTGTAGGATTCAATCGTGGCGAAGAAGAAAGAGGTCGTAGCCGTCATCAGGTTGCAGGCCCCCGGCGGGCAGGCGACCCCGGCGCCGCCGATCGGTCCGGCGTTGGGACAGCACGGAGTGAACATCGGGCAGTTTGTGCAACAGTTCAACGCGTCCACGAACGCGCTGAACGGCATGAAGGTGACGGTGGTGATCACGGTCTTCGTGGACAAGTCGTTTACCTTCGAGGTCAAGAGTCCCCCCGCCGCCGTGCTGCTCAAAGAGGCCGCCGGGATCGCCAAGGCGGCCGGGACCGCTGGGAAGGAGACCATTGCCACGGTCACCTCCGACCAGGTGCGCGAGATCGCGCAGAGGAAGATCAACGACTTGAACGCCGGGTCGATCGACGCGGCCGTGCGGATGGTGGCGGGAACCGCCCGATCCATGGGGATCGAAGTGACCGGATGATCGTGTGCGGCTGCGCGGTGGGCCCGGGCCGCTGGAAAATCGTGACAGAACGGAGGTTCCGGATGCCGACCAAGAGTGTTCGGTATCGCAAGCAGCTGGAGGCCCGCGGGCCCGACAGCGAACCGCGATCGATCGACGATGGGATCGACGCGGTCAAGAGAATGGCCGAGATCAAAAGCGATCGCGCGTACAAGAACGGGCGCAAGCGCAAGGATCCGGACCAGACGGTTGAAATCTGCCTGCACCTTGGCATCGACGCCAGGCAGGCGGACCAGATGGTTCGAGGGTCGCTGTCGCTGCCCAAGGGCACCGGAGCGACGAAGAAGGTGATTGCCTTCGTGGAAGGCGACCTTGCCGACCGGGCCAGAGCGGCCGGCGCCGTGGAAGCCGGCGCCGACGAACTGATCAAGAAGATCCAGGACGGGTGGATGGACTTCGACGTGGCGGTGGGG
Organism: Phycisphaerales bacterium; assembly: GCA_020353195.1. Classification (GTDB taxonomy): domain Bacteria; phylum Planctomycetota; class Phycisphaerae; order UBA1845; family UBA1845; genus JAFGJQ01. The sequence continues at coordinate 208,459 of CP070691.1, forward strand.
CACCCGTCGATGATGAGCAAGGTCGGCAAGTTGGGACGTGTGCTGGGGCCGCAGGGCAAGATGCCGTCGCCGAAGGCGGGGACGGTGACGCCGGACGTCGAAACCGCCGTTCGGGAATACGCTGCGGGCAAATTGGAATTTCGGGCCGACAAGGGCGGGAACGTTCACCTGCCGGTGGGCAAGGTCAGCTTCGCGCCTGAGGATCTGAAGGCGAACATCGAAGCCGTGATCGCGCACATTCAGCGGGTCAAACCGGCAGCCGCCAAGGGGCAGTACCTGCGGCGGGTGTGCATCAAAGCCGCGCGCACGCCGTCGGTGATGCTGGCGGTAGGATAGCGGATCGAACGATGAGCAAACCTCTGAAGCAGTTGATGACGGAGAACCTCCGCAAGCGATTTGAGGGGGTGGACGGCGCATGCGTCGTGGACCTGACCGGGTTGGACGTGGGGTCGACGACCGTGTTTCGGCGGACGCTTCGCGACCGGTCGATGGCGGTCGAAGTGGTCAAGAACAGTCTGGCGGCCCGGGCGTTCAAGGGCACGCCGTTGCAGGCGCTGGGGAACTCGTTGGAGGGACCCTGCGCGCTGGTCACGGGTGGGGACTCGATCATCGAGGTGGCCAAGGCGCTGGTGCAGGCCGCCAGGGAGTTCACCGCCATCACGCTGAAGCAGGCGATGCTCGACGGTGACCCGACCCTGATGACGGTGGAGGACGTCGCCCGGTTGAAAAGCCGCGTGGAGCTGCTGGGTGAGATCGCCATGTTGATGGCGTCACCCGGGCGTGCGATCGCGGGATGTGCATCGTTGCCCGCGCGGAGGATTGCCGGTTGCCTGAAGGCGATCGTCGATAGGGGAGGCGAGTGAAACGGGTTTCAAGGCCGGGTGACCGGCTTGCCCGGCGGTCGGACGACGGGGCAGACGCCCGGCCGCACAACGGGACGGCAGACAGTGGGCCTTTTCGCGACGGACGGATTGGTCCTGCGCGCACCCGTGCTGATCGCGGGCGGCAAGCGGGATGAAATGGCGTCAGCGGGACGCCGCCTATTCGACCGGCGAGTTCAATACGCAAGCAGGAGTTGTGTCAGATGGCAGAGGCACCGGCCAAAGAGGCGAGCAAGAAGATCAAGGAGTTGGCGGACAGCATCGTAGCGCTGACGGTCAAGGAAGCCCAGGAGCTTGTGGACTACCTCAAGGAGGCGCACGGGATCGAGCCCGCCAGCGGGGGGGCGGTTGTGATGGCCGGTCCGGCCGCGGGCGCCGGCGAGGAGGCGGCGGAAGAGAAAGACTCGTTCGACGTCGTTCTTGCCGCCGCGGGTGACCAGAAGATCAAGGTGATCAAGGTCGTGCGGGCGGCGACGGGCTTGGGGCTGAAAGAGGCCAAGGAGCTGGTCGATGGGGCTCCCAGAGCGGTGAAACAGGGCATCCCCAAAGAAGAAGCCGAGAGCCTGAAGAAGGAACTGGAAGAGGTCGGAGCTGCCATCGAACTCAAATAGAGACTCGCAGTGGGCGGAAGCGCGCGATGTCGCAGATCGCCCCAACTGGCGCGCCGAATCGCGGGACCGGGACCAGGTTCCGGAGTTGTGTGCGGCGCGCTCCTGCCGTTGGGAGGCGGGACCGGCCGAAAGGGCAGGGACGTTCGGCCGAAACAGATGCCTCGCCATCGGGAAGTCCCCTGGATATCAAGCGGAAACGGACGAGCGGTGTTGGTGAACCGGCAGTGCTACGGTGCTTGACGGGTCCCGGTCGGCGTGGTGCTCGCGGTGCGGAGTCGATTCGAGCCGGTTGCGCCTGGACGCCGGGTCCGACGGTGGATTCGGCCCGGGCGCGGTGGCAGCGGTCGGCCGGAGGGCACCGCGCTGGCGGAAGTGAGAGGTGAGGCTGATGTTGAGATCATCGCGGAACGTGCGGAACTTCGCCAGGGTCGGCGACGCTATGCCAGTCCCCAATCTGATCACTCTGCAGACCGAGTCCTATGCCCGGTTCCTCCAGGCGGACCTGGCCCCGCACGAGCGGGCGAAGATCGGATTGGAGAGTCTGCTGCGCGAGGTGTTTCCCATCGAGAGCTATGACGGGAATCTCTCGCTGCACTACATCAGCTACGAGCTGGGCCAGCCCCGCTACACGCCGGACGAATGCCGGCAGTTGCGGCTGACGTACGGGATGCCGTTCCGCATCCGGGTCCGGCTGGTACGCAAGGACAAGGACGAGATCCAGGAGGACCACATCTACCTGGGCGAACTGCCGATCATGATCGGTGGCGGTGAGTTCATCATCAACGGTGCAGAGCGAGTGATTGTCTCGCAGTTGCACCGCTCGCCGGGCGTGGACTTCGTGAAAGAGCAGGCGGAGGGCGATCGCGCGCTGCACGCCTGCCGCATCATTCCCGAGCGGGGTAGCTGGATCGAGATCAACGTCACCAAGCAGGACGTGTTGGCCGTCCGCATCGACCAGTCGAGCAAGATCCCCGCCACGACCTTCGTGCGGGCCATGGACGAGCGGTACTCGACCGACGAGGCGATTGTCTCGGAGTTTCACGCGACCAAGATGGTCCGTGCGTCCGCCCTGAAGCCCGAGATGTACGCGGTTACGTCGATCATCGACAGCGAGTCGGGCGAGGAGCTGGTCAAGGCCGGGTGTCAGATCGGTGACGCGGTTACCCGCATTCAGAACTCGGACATCAAGCAGGTGCAGGTCATCCGCAAACCGGGCGATCTGCTGATTCTCAACACGCTGGCGGAGGACACCAGCCGGTCGCACGAGGAGGCGCTGCTGAAGATCTACGCGAAGCTGCGCCCGGGCAACCCGCCGCAGGTGGACAAGGCCCGCAAGCTGTTCTCCGAGAAGTTCTACGATGAGAACCGCTATCGCCTGGGCAAGGTCGGGCGGTTCCGCTTGAACCGCAAGCTCGGGGGCGACACCCCTGACGACGACATGATCCTCCATGTGGACGACGTGGTGGAATGTCTGAAGTACCTCATGCTGCTGCGAACGGGGGAAGCCCAGTTCGAGGTGGATGATATCGATCACCTGGGCAACCGCCGCCTGCGGACCATCGACGAACTCGGCGCCGACGAGTTGCGCAAGGGGTTCCTGAAGCTTCGCCGCACCGTGCAGGAGCGGATGAGTCTGAAGGACCCCGAGCAGATCAGCCGCCTGGCCGAACTCGTTAACAGCAAACCGGTCAACTCCGCGATTGAGTTCTTCTTCGGCCGCAGTGAGTTGTCGCAGGTCGTGGACCAGACGAACCCGTTGTCGCAGCTGACGCACGAACGTCGCCTGTCGGCACTGGGTCCGGGCGGCCTGAACCGCAAGCGGGCCGGTTTCGAGGTCCGCGACGTCCACATCAGCCACTACGGGCGAATCTGCCCCATCGAAACGCCGGAGGGCACGAACATCGGACTGATCGCCTCGCTCGGGATCTACAGCAAGGTGGACGACTACGGGTTCCTCGTCACCCCGTATCGAAAGGTGGGCAAGGGCGGGAAACTCGAAGGCGGCATCGTCTACCTCCGCGCCGACGAGGAAATGCGCCACGTTCTGGCCCCGCCGGAGGTGATCGAGGGGGGCAACGGGCACGTGAGCAAGGGACAGACCATCGCCCGGTCCAGCGGCGAACTCAGGCAGATCGCGTCCGACGATGTGGACTTCGTGGACATTTCGCCGAAGCAGACCGTCGGCGTGTCGGCCGCCCTGATCCCGTTCCTCGAGCACGACGATGCGAACCGGGCCTTGATGGGATCGAACATGCAGCGGCAGGCGGTGCCGTTGCTGCGGTGCCGCCCGCCGATCGTGGCGACGGGAATGGAACGGGCCGTGGCGGAGAACAGCGGCATGGTGGTGCGGGCGGCCAAACCCGGCAAGGTCACCTATGTCGACGCCCGGCGTATCATCATCAACGATACCGAAGAGTACGAGTTGCGGAAGTTCCAGGGCCTCAACGAACGTACCTGCCTGAACCAGAGACCGCGGGTCCGGTTGGGCGAGCGGGTCAAGAGCGGGCAGATCATCGCCGACGGCCCGGGGACTGTCGGCGGCGAGCTGGCCCTGGGTCGCAACGTGCTTGTGGCATTCATGACCTTCGACGGATACAACTTCGAGGACGCGATCCTCATCAGCGAGCGCCTGGTCAAGGACGACACGTTCACCAGCATTCACATCGAGGAGTTCGAGGTCGAGATTCGGGAAACCAAGCTGGGACGCGAGGAGTTCAGCGCCGACATTCCGAACGTCTCGGAGCGGGCTCTGCGCAACCTCGATGCCTCCGGTGTGGTCCGCATCGGCACGCGCGTGGGGCCGGGCGACATTCTCGTGGGGAAGGTCAGCCCGAAGTCCAAGACGGAGCTCTCTCCGGAGGAGAAGCTGCTGCACGCGATCTTCGGGCGCGCAGGCGAGGACGTGAAGAACGACTCGCTCGAGTTGCCCGCCGGCGAGGAGGGGATTGTCATCGACGCCAAGTGCTTCTCGCGCCGCATGCACATGACCGACGAGCAGAACGCCGCCCTCAAGGCCGAGATCCAGCAGTACGAGCAGGCCTGCAACGCCAAAATCATCGACTGCTTCAGGCAGATGTGCATGGAACTGGAGGCGCTGGCCAACCAGCCCATGATCGACCCCAACACACGCCAGAAGGTGGGACACAGCCGTCTGGACGAGGTCATCCTCGAGCAGGTGGAGGGGATGGCCGAACAGGTCCGGGCGCGCGACCTGAAGTGGGTCAAGCCCGCCGCCCTCCGTGAGGAGGCGCTGGCCGTCGTGGACCGCTTCTGGCCGCGGATCGATGCCGTCACGCAGGAGCGGAACCGCAAGGTGGCGCAGATGAAGCGCGGGGACGAACTGCCCTCCGGCGTGCTGGAAATGGTCAAGGTCTTTGTGGCCACCAAGCGCCATCTGGCCGTGGGCGACAAGATGGCCGGCCGGCACGGCAACAAGGGCGTCATCGCCCGCATCATGCCCGAGGAAGACATGCCGTTCCTGGAGGACGGCACGCCGATCGACATCTGCCTGAACCCGTTGGGCGTCCCGTCGCGTATGAACGTGGGGCAGATTTTCGAGACCCATCTGGGCTGGGCGGCCCGGATCCTCGGATTCCAGGCCGTCACGCCGGTCTTCGACGGGGCAAAGGAACGCGACATCTTCGCCGCCCTCAACGAGGCGAATGAGCACGTGTGCAAGCGCAGGGAGGATCCGCGCGCGGTGGCCGAAGGCGGCGCAACTCGGGAGATCTTCTGCGAGATGCCCGAAAGCGGGAAGATGGTCCTCTGTGACGGGCGGACCGGCGAGCCGTTCGATCAAGGCGTGACCGTCGGCTTCATCTACATGATGAAACTGCACCACCTGGTCGACGACAAGATCCACGCCCGGGCGACCGGGCCGTACAGCCTCATCACGCAGCAGCCCCTGGGTGGAAAGGCCCGGACCGGCGGACAACGGTTCGGGGAGATGGAGGTGTGGGGCCTGGAGGCGTACGGGGCCGCCTACGTGTTGCAGGAGTTGCTGACGGTCAAGAGCGACGACGTCGAGGGACGGACGAAGATCTACGAGTCGATGGTCAAAGGGACGAACACGCTGGAGGCGAGCACGCCGGTTTCGTTCGACGTGCTGTGCAACGAAATCCGCGGGCTGGGGATGAACCTCCAGCTCGAGAAGAAGCAGGTGATCTGAACGTCGATGGGCGCGGGACGCGCCCGGGCGACCCCGAGCCGAGCGGCAGGGGAACGAAAGCGTAGGAGAACCGATCATGTCGGACGAAGTGACCTACGAGATCACCCGGACGCTCGACCCCGCTGAGTTGCTCGCATTTTACGCGAGGCAGCAGCACGAGACGACGCAGGACCGCGAGAAGCTGCAGCGTATGATGGACAACACGTTCTGCTTTGTCGCCGCTCGCCGGGGCAACGAGCTGATCGGCATCGCCCGCGGTGTGACCGATGGAGTGCGGGGGCAGCTGGCGGAATGCAAGCTGGATCCGGCTTTCCAGGGGCCGGCATGCATCACCCGCCGCGACGGGCGGATCGAGCACGACCATCAGGGAATCGCGCGGGAGATGGCGTTGCGCGTCATCGGGGCGCTGTCGGAGTACGGGTGCGAGCGGATCGCCGCATTGGCGTACGGGACGGAAGTGGACTTCTGCGAGGAGCTGGGGTTCCGCAGGGCCAGCGGGATCGTGACCCTGTATCTCGATCCCAACGCGCCGATCCCCGCTCCGGTTCCGGAAGGAACGACGTAGAGGGACGAAGATGACTGGCGGTGGCACAGCGAGGGCCGGGGCGTGCCCCGGGCAGGCCGGCAAACCTCTTCAATAGGAAGGGCTTGGCAAAATGGCGGACAGCATTTACGATCGCGTCAACGACTACGGCAGCGTGAAGATATCGCTGGCATCTCCCAATGACATCCGTAGTTGGTCGTTCGGGGAGGTCCGCAAACCGGAGACGATCAACTACCGGACCTACCGCCCGGAGAAGGACGGCCTCTTCTGCGAGCGCATCTTCGGCCCCGAGCGCGACTGGGAGTGCGCCTGCGGAAAATACAAGGGTACCAAGCACAAGGGCATTATCTGCGACCGGTGCGGCGTCAAGGTCACGCACTCGCGGGTCCGCCGCAAGCGCATGGGCCACATCAACCTCGCCGCCCCCATCGTGCACATCTGGTTCTTCAAGGCCATGCCCTCACGCCTGGGGTGCCTGCTCAACATGAAGACCTCGAGCCTGGAGAAGATCATCTACTTCCAGGATTACGTGGTGGTCGATCCCGGCGACACGCCCCTCAAGGAGAAGCAACTGCTCACCGAAGAGGAGTATCGCGCCGCACAGGACAAGTACGGCAGCTCGTTCACGGCGGTCATGGGGGCCGAGGGCGTCAAGGCGTTGCTAGAGAGAATGGACCTGGACGTGCTCGTGGCCGAGCTGCGCCAGGCGATGGAGGAAACCTCCAGCAAGCAGAAGATCAAAGACCTGACCAAGCGGCTGCGGATCGCCGAAGCGCTGCGCCTTTCCGACAACGAGATGACGTGGATGGTGTTGGAGGTCATTCCGGTCATCCCGCCCGACCTGCGCCCGCTCGTGCTGCTGGAAAGCGGCAACTTCGCCACCAGCGACCTGAACGACCTGTACCGGCGCATCATCAACCGGAATAACCGGCTCAAAAAGCTTGTGGATCTCAACGCGCCGGAAGTCATTATCCAGAACGAGAAGCGCATGCTGCAGCAGGCCGTCGACGCGCTGTTCGACAACGGCCGCTGCCGCCGACCCGTCCTCGGCTCGAGCAACCGTCCGTTGAAATCGCTGACCGACATGATCAAGGGCAAGCAGGGGCGATTTCGGGAGAACCTGCTGGGCAAGCGCGTCGACTACTCCGCCCGGTCCGTCATCGTGGTCGGGCCGGAACTGAAGCTGCACCAGTGCGGGCTGCCCAAGAAAATCGCGCTGGAGCTGTTCCAGCCGTTCATCATCCGTAAGCTCAAGGAGCGGGGCCTGGCCGACACGATCAAGTCGGCCAAGAAAATGCTCGAGCGGCAGGATCAGGCGATTTGGGACATCCTTGAGGAAGTGATCTACCAACATCCGGTACTGTTGAATCGGGCGCCCACGCTCCACC
>CP070691.1:216150-233080 GCA_020353195.1 Phycisphaerales bacterium
GCTCTCCATTACCGCCGAGACGTTTCCGGGAACGACGTGATCGCCGACCGCGTCGCCGACGGCGTACGGGGTCGACTGCGCGCCGCTCAGCCGGTCGGCCACCTGCTGAGCGGAGAACTCGTACATGTGCGGCGTGAACGTGGCCACGTCGCAGGCCCCGGCGAAGAAGTTGCCCGCCGAATCGAAGCCCGAACCGCCGCTGTACCCGGGAATCTCAGCAAACACCTCATACCCGCCGGCGCTGTCGAGGAAGAACGCGACGTTGCTGTCGGCGTTGTCCAGGCCGACGCCGAACACGTTGCTCCCGTCGGTGCACAGGCTGAAGACGTTGATGCCCGCCGACTCGTCGAGCAGCGTGGTGGTGCTCCACGCACCACCGTCGTACGACGTCTTGCAGATGTTGGCATGGTACGAATAGGGAGGGGCGCCATTCACATGGGCCCAGTAGACGTCACCGTTGACGACGGTGATGGCATCGGCGGAATAGGTGTCCGCGGCGTACGCAGGGGATCTGGCGATCTCGACCGTGCTTGTGCCGTCATACATCCTCACCACACTCTGCAGCTGACCCCCTCCGATGTCCTGCGCTCCGTAGATGTAGAAGTTGCCGTTCTCGACGGCGAAGTGGGCAGCGTCGGCGCCGGACCATACGATGCCGGCGGTGTAACCGGCCGCCGGAGTGAAACTGAGTGCCGCAGCCGCGGTCCCGGTTGTCGACGCCCAGGTCAACAACACGCCCGATACCAGTGTCGTTCTTCTCATGTGCTGCCTCCTCCGCAGCCGCAACGCACCCGTTTGCGCGGACGGCCGGCGGTTTGTCTCCGCCACGTGCGGGAGACGTTGACACGGTCAGTGCGATCACGGGGCCGGCACGGACGATCGGCGCGCAAAGATCACGGTGAGTGAATCGAGACGCAGACGAGATCCCGGGAACAAGGGAGGGGAATCCGAGACAGCCATGAGCCTCAACTCTCGAAGGCACTGACCCTGTGTGGTGGTTTCCCTGGCCGGTCTCCTGACTTCCGGGCACGTCGGCGGTTCGCCGACCACTACTCGCCGCCCCTTCTCATCCCGAGGATCCCGGGACAATGGCATCTGTGCGGCTTTCGTTCCCGGTTACAGTAGCGGGTCTGTTCCGGATTCTCACCGGATTCCCGATTCTGCCGCCTGCATCCGGCAGGCGGCCACCAGTAACCAAGCCTCTATCTACAGCCGCCGATCCGGCGTGTCAAATGGAAAACTCCGCGCCGCGGGGGCCTACCGCCCGGGGCGGTAGTCGAACCGCTGGAGCCGGCCACTCGTGCGAAGATAGATCTCCGCCCTGTTGTCGCGATCGCGATCCTCGACCACCATCCACGCGGCCCAGCCTTCGCACGCCTTGCGGACTCGGACTTCGCCCTTGCCGTCCACAACGTGAATCGCCTGGCCGTAGACAAAGACGAGTTCGTCGCCGCGCCGGCCGTCCAGGTCGGCCAGGAAGATGTGCTGGGGAAGCTGGTGCTGCTTCCCCTGAACCTCCAAGCTCCAAAGCTCCTGGCCTCCTTTGTCCACGGCGGTAAACGTGGCACCGACCGGGGGCCGATATCCGTGCTGCTCCTCTTCGCCCTGGATCGGCTTCATCAGCACGGCGCCGAGCCCGCCGCCGACCCCCACATGGCCGGCAACGAAGGTCGACTGCCCGAACTGGTCCGCCGTCATCTCGCCGACGGCGATCTCCGCCACCACTTCCCCGTCGTGCCGGACCTGACGCAGGCGGTCGCGGTGCCGTACCCACAGCCCCAGGTCATCCCCGCGGGGCCCGGATCCTCTGTTCCAATACTGCTGGTGACGAGACAGCGCCCGGACCGCCCAGGCCTCGTGCAGCCAATCCTCGTTCAGGGGCTCGACGTCATTCGCCCCCGCGTAGTGGACGACATACTGGTCCTCCAGTTCCTCGAGCTCAGTATCGGTCAGCGGCTTGGCGCCGCCGAGCTCCTCGCCGCCGAGGAGCTTCTCGATGTCCTTGGCCGTCGCCGACGCGGTTTGCTCGTTCAGAAACCCGACGTATCGACCTTGCACCGCTCCGCTCTTCCCGATCAGCACCAGCCCCTGGCCCCTGTCGCAGCGAAACTCGGAAATAACGTCACCACCCGGGTCCGTGGCTACGGGGAACGTGACGCCGGCCTCCTCCAGCTTCTCCACGAGTGTTTCCTTTGCGGGGTTCCCCCGCATCACGCCGATCACCACCAGCCCTTGGCCTTCGTACGTCTCGTGGAGCTTCTGCAGCTCGTCGAAGCCGGGCGAAAGACGTCTGTTGTCCCAGATGCTGAGAAACGCGACGACGCCCACTTTGCCCTCGAAGTTCGACCGGCTGACGATCTCGCCGTGAACCGTCTCCAGCTCGAAGTCGGGCGCCGATTTGCCCGACAGCTCGAACCGGGCCGCCCCGTCTGCGGTGTGAAGCCACGTGGAATGAAACTCCTCCACCTTCTTGGCTCCGCTGGGCGGCTCGAACGCGAACCGGTCGGCGTCCAGCTTCTCGTTCAGTCGCAACTCTCCGACGTCGTAGACGAACCGGTACTCCTCGAATTTGATGCTGGCCCCGGAGGCTTTCATCTGTTCCTTCATCATCTCACTGAAGTCCAGCTCCACCCGCCGGACCAGACCGTCCAGCTCGCGCATCCAGATCGTGGCGGGGACGTCCCTGTCGGCCCAGGCGCCGAGAGCAGCCGACAGCCCCTCCAGAACCAGGCAGCGATCACCGTCCAGGCTGTCGCGGCCGGTAACGTCCAGGTTGCGAAAGTGCTTCGCGAGTTTCTTCTGCGGCGTCTTCGACAGGATCAGGTAGCCGTTGCCGACGCTCATTCCCATCGCCCCGCTGTGTTGCGACACCAGCGTCTCCAGTTGCCCCTTATCATCCGTCAGGGCAACGACCTTGTATCTTCGCATGTGCTTCATGTAGATGGTTACTTGCTCGCCGTCACATGCAAGCTCGCCGATCTGCGATTTCACGCGGAAGCGGTTGGGGTGCATGTAGACGAAGGAGACGTCCTGTGCCTCCTGGGCGAAGCTCGTGGCATCGGTCTCCATTCGGAACGTTGCCTGATCTTCGTAGGAGCGGAGCCGTTCGACTGTTTTGGCCATCTTCTCGATGATCGCCCTGGCCCTGGGGGAGTACGTCTCGAAGTTGTCTCCCTCGCCCTTGTCCGCGGCGTGAGCCACCGCGCACGCGGCAAGGCCGGCGAGACCCGCGCTGATCCAACGCTGTTTCAACATCATGGCAGTGCTCCGGAGCCTCATGTGCGTTTTTGGCCGGGCAGAAGCCGCGTGCGTTCCCGGCTTGCCGAGACGCGTCCCCTGCACGTTATTGCCGTCACCCTGACTGGACCTTATCCGCCGATTCGCCGGGGGCCTCGTTGCCGTCGGACGGCCTCAGTGGCGCTGCGCAGCACGACGGCCACCGTCACCGGCCCGACGCCGCCGGGCACGGGCGTAATGACCCCTGCGATCTGGCGCACCTCGTCGAAACGAACGTCGCCGACGATGCGGGTCGTCGGACTGCCCGGCTCGGCGGGAACACGGTTGATCCCCACGTCGATCACGACGGCGCCGGGTTTGACATGCTCGGCGCCGATCAGCCCAGGCACGCCTGCCGTAGCCACGATCAGGTCGGCGCGACGGGTGTGTTCGGCCAGATCCCTGGTGTGCACGTTGCATGCGGTGACGGTGGCGTCCTGTTGCATCAGGTTCAACGCCATCGGTCGCCCTGTGATGGTGCCCATCCCGATCACCACCGCGTGCAGGCCGCGCACCCGGCAGCCGATATGCGCGAGAACCTCCAGCACCGCCGACGCCGTACACGGCGCCATGATCGGACAGTTGTAGAACAGCATGCCGATGTTGACCGGGTTGACCCCCTCAATGTCCTTGTACGGGTCAATGCAGTACTTTGCTGCCGGAGTGTCGATTCCGTCTGGAAACGGCAGGTTCAACAGGATGCCCGTTACGTCCGGCGTGTTGTTCAGGCGGCGGATCGTCCCGCAGACCTCGTCCTGCGTCGACGTGACGGGCAGGGCGTGCAGATGGTAAGCGATTCCGACCTCGCGACACTGGCGCTCCTGCGACTGGGCGAAGATCGTCCCCGCCTCCGGGTCGCCGACCATGATCGCGTCGAGCCGCACACCGACCCCGCTGTCCTTGAGCCCGCGGACGCGTTCGATCGTTTCCTGCTTGATCGTCGCCGCCAGGGCCTTGCCGTCGAATACCGTCGCGCTCATGGTGACTGCCTACGTCAGTACGCGCCGAACCGTGCCGATTCGCCGTCGGTGAACGGCTTGACGAAGTTATACATGAAAACATCGCGGTAGTCAGGGCGACTCGCTACATACCACGTCGCGATCAGCAAGCCGCTGATCGTGCCCACCCACAGCGACACCTTGATCCGGCGTACTAGCCGTTCGTAGCTCTGAAGGCGGACCACGTCACCGGCCAACGAAGTGATGAAACGGATCCGGCTGCCGATTGACGAATGGCGCCAGCTCGGCTCATCGTGGGGGATGCCGCTTAGCACGGCCACCCGGTCGAGCGCGGAGGCGAATTTCGCCGCCGCCGTCGTACACAGGCAGTCGGGGTTCGCCCGCATGTCGCCGGAATGACGCCCACAGGGAAGCGAGCACTGTTTGATGGAGATACCCAGGCAGCGCACCCCGTACACGTCCGCATGGCGCTCGAACCGCCGCGACACCCACCCGAAACCCAGTCCCCACACGACCAGGACCGCAACGAAACCCGCCCCCTCGATCGCCGTCTGACTCAGCACGAACCGGGCGCCGGGCCCGGTGAACATCCGAATCAGCAGTTCCACGATCCCGGACACCACCAGCATGCCGGCCCCGGCGAACAGCAGGAAATACTGGATGTGATGGAGTCGCATGTGCCCGGCCTCATGACCGAACACACATTCGATCCGGTCGGTGTCCATCGAATCGAGCAGGGCGTCGGACAGCAGAACGTATCGCACGCGGGGCAGCAGGCCCATGACCGCGGCGTTGACCATCATGTGGTGGCTGTGCCACACCAGAATGTCGCGATACCGGAGCCCGATGCGGCGACACAAGCTGTCGAGCCGCCGGCGAAGCGGACCGTCCGGGAGCGGGCTCGTCGCCCAGATGACCCGCAGAAGCACCGGCGCAAACACGAACACCACCGCCGCCGTCAAAGCGAGAACCGCCTGATCCACCCACGGAATCCTCAGCCAATCGACCAGCTTCGCATGGTGCTGCTGCGACAGGCGATAGGCCGACAGGATCAACGTCATCGGCACCGCTGCGATCAGAAGCTGATGACGCACCTGAAACGTCAGGTACCGCGGCAACGTCCAGATCGGGAGGCGCCGGGCGCCGGGCGTTTCCATCTGCCGGACCCGCATGATCGACTCCCGCACCGAACGCTCCACCGGATACGATGCTACCCACAGCACGATCAGCGAGGCGAAAAACGGTGTCAGAATCACCAGGTCCGCCAGACCGGGAACCGCACCAATCCACCCGACCCCGCGGACCATCTGCGGCCAGGACGTAAGCCCCAGGTCGGCGGCAAGACCGAACACCGTGGCGACCGACAGCACGAAGGTCACCTGGTGGTAGAACCGCTGGATGCGGCTGCTGTTTGCGGCCGGCGCGCGCTCGGCCCTTCGGGCCCTCGCCGCAGCCCACGTGGCGGCCGCCCAGATGACGGGCAGCTTCCCGAAGACGAGTAGCACGGTCGCCCCACCGGACGCCAGCCAGGGTGATGCGCGGGGGGGTTCCGGCCACCAGAAGAGCAGGAAATAGGCGACGATTACGTGTAAATACATTATTTACAGCATGTTAAAGAGGTTCGCTCTCACGGGCGGCACCCTGTCCGTGGTACCGCCGCCCGTCCGGCGGGCAGTCGCCGTCCGGGGAGTCTATCGCATCGCGGCGGGCATTGCGGTACAGTTTCTGCCCTCGATCTCGCGCTGGATAGGCGAGCGGGTGTGTTTTTACCAGGAGACCAGGATCGTGAAAAGAAGTGCCTTTGCGATGATGTTCGCGGTGACGACCGCGCTGCTGGCGAGCGGGGCCGCGCTCGCCCAATCGGGGGACGACCCTGCTGAGGGGACATCAAAGAAGCCGCCGCGCCAGGAGCAGGCGGATCGACAGCAGCGCGAGCTGCAACGTCTGGAACAGCTGCGTCGCGCCGTGATCCGGGAGCTCAAGCTAACGGACGAGCAGCACTTGGCCATAAGAGAGCACTTCAAGACGCACACACGGTTCGTGGAGCAGTACGAGCCCGAGCCGACCGAAGAGCAAGACAGGGAGGAGTTGAGGCGGCAAAGGCAGGCGTTGCGCAGACAGATCCGCCAAGCGCGCGCGTCCGGCGATCAGCAGGCCGTCCGGGCGCTGTTGGAACAAATGCGCTCGCTGCAGACGGCGGATCCCCTGCAACAAGCCACCGCCGAGTTTCGCCGCCTGGTCGCCGACGAGCTGGACGAGGACCAGAAGGCGGAGTTTCGCGCGATCGTTACCCGAGTCTACAGAAAAGAGAGCGACACTGCGCGCGAGCGTGCCAAGGGCATCCGGGTCATGCAGCAGGCTCTGGACCGGCTTGACTTGACCGACGAACAGCGCGCGGCGGCCCGCAAACTGGTCGGCGACGCGTTGAAGCGGTTCGTCAAGGAGGGCGACGACCCGGACAAGATTGGAGACATCGAGCAGCAGCTGCGAGACGGGATTCTTAACGTGTTGAGCCAGGAGCAGGGCGAGGTCTTTCGCGGGACCGTGCGGAGGCTGCAGGAGGAACCGGACGTCTCACGGCGAGGCCCGTTCAGATCGCCGGCCCCGAAGCGAAAGAGCCCCCTGATGGCGGGCGGAGACAAACCTGCAGACGAGAAAGAACGGGACAAGTAGTCCACAACGTCGCGAGAGCCTCGCCGAGGTCGATCTTGTCATCGAGGCGCCGGTCTCGGCGCGTGCGGAGGGCCATTCATGTCGAGCAGATCACGTGAATCGGGAGCGCGGGTGAAGCATCGCAGCGCGGCCGTCCTCGCCCTTGCCGGTGGGATGGGAATCGCGGCTGCCGGCTGCGAAGACCCCAACCGCAAGATGACCCTGGAGGAACAGTTCGCCCACCAGGTCGCCGCGGTTGAATCACTGGCAACGGAAGCGAAGGCACAGGCACAGGCCGACCATCAGGAGCAAACCAAGCGGATTGACGAGCTCGCCGCCGAGCTCGCTGCCCAGGCGCAGCGGCACGCCGAGCTGGCGACACGGCTGCAAACGGCGGAGACGGCGTTGGCGGGCTACGGGCAACTCGGCTTGGAACAGGCTGTCCAGGATTTGCAGACCGCCCGGGCCGACCTGGTCAGGCTGGACGACGAACTGCGGTCCCACGTTGCGGAGATCGGCAAATCGCTCGAGGCAAGCGCGAGGGAGCGAAGGATGCTGACCGGTGCGGATGCGGAATTGCGGGGGTACGTCGACTCCATCACTCGCAACCTCGAGAGCAAGAGCACCCAAGCCCGCGACGTTTTGCGAACGCAGCTGATAGACCGCCTCGACAAGGAAAGCAGCATGATAGGCCTGAGCGTTCGCAAGCTGGAGAACCAGGTGGAAGCCGGGGCCGCGCGGATCGCACTGGCCGTCCAGCTTCTGCGAGAGTCGCTGCAGATGGAACAGCGGGCCATTGCCGGCCGACAGCAGCGAATCCGTGAAGTCCTGGCGGGGTTGGACCAGCCCGTCACCACGCGCGGCGGGGGAAATCCGGACGAGATGGCCAGCCTCTACTTCAAGGACGCCATGGCCCTCCACGAAGCGTACCTCGCCGACTCGAGCAACACGCAGCAACTGGAGGACGCGTTGTTGAACTACCGCAAGGGGCTGGCCTTGCGCCCGGACGACGCCGAGATGCATTACCAGCTGAGTCGGCTGCTACTGGCAGTGGACCGCAAGGCCGAGGCAGAGCCGCACCTGCACTACTACTTGAAGAAGGGCACGGAAGTCCAGCACCTCGACGACGTGCGACAGTGGCTGGGGCAGGAGTAAGGCCGGTAAGCGCGTGGGGAGAACGCCCGGGCCCCGAAGGGCTTCACTCTTGCTTTTACTATGCGTTCGAGTAGAATAGAGTGCCTGGGATGGGCGTAGGGGATTGGACGCCGGACTGCGTAGTTTCACCGATTATCGCCCTTCCCGCAGATTTTAACCTCTGTTCGGTGCTTTTGACCTGACGCGCGATGACCGCGCCCCGAGTCAGAAGACGGTAGCCGCTGCCGGTACCCGATACTCGCACGGGCGGCCCCGGGCCGTGGCTTCATAGTGTGCACGAACGAGATCGCGAGAACGGTTGATATCACAGGAGCCGGCTCGCCCATCGAGCCGTGCGTCTGGGCTCTTGTGGCTGGAAGGACCCTGAAGGAGTGAATCCATGCGGCGTCCGTTTCCCGTTAGGGTGGTCACGTTGTCGCTTGTGGCGACTGGGGGGCTGTCGGCGGGTGAGCCTGAACCGCTCGTCAGCGTCCCGGTCGGTGAGAACCCGCCCCAAGCCGAACTCAGAGCCGCTGAGTGCGAGGGCGTCAGCTGGCCGGTCGGATACCTCCCGGCCGCTGAGCGCTTTGAGCCGCCCTCGCGGTGCTTCGGACTGGAGGGCGCCGTCTCGTTCCCGGAGCGCCGTTTGCCCGCCCTGGATGTCCAGGTTCTGCTCGAACAGGATCGGGCCCGTGCACAACAGGGCGATCCGCTGCGCGTCGGTATTGGCAGACCGTTCGATGTCCCTTTGACCGGGGCGTGGACCGACATACCGGGCGGTGGACGACTCTGGACCGCAGCTGTCGGTGCTGACGGCGCGGTTGAGCTGCGGCTTCACTTCACCGACGTGAATCTCGCGCCGCAGGCCGCGATCTACGTGTACTCGCCCGGGGCCGCGGGTCGGGGCGTGGGTCCCTACACGGGAACGGGGCCCCGCCGAACTGGCGAGTTCTGGGCGGGGACCGTGCCGGGGGACACTGCGTATCTGGAGTACTACGTGCCCGACGACGAGGCGGTGGCTGTGCCATTTCGCGTCGATGAGCTGGGGCACATGTACCGGCAGCCGGTATTGGAGGGAGACGGCGGGTTACGGGGCGCGCTCGATTGCATGGGGGACGTCGCCTGCTACCCCGAGTGGGACGATGTCGCCCGCTCGGTGGCCAAGATCCGCATGTACAGCGACGGAGCCTGGGTCTCCTGCACGGGGACGCTCCTGGCCGCCCAGAACAACGACCACACGCCGTATTTCCTGACCAGTGCTCACTGTCTCGATTCGCAGCCTGAGGCCGACACCATTGAGTTCCGGTGGTTCTATCAGAACGCCACGTGCGGCGGATCGCTGATGACCAGCCAGTACAGCTATGACGCGGAGATCCTGGACACGTCCGGCTATCCCGGGACGCCCGGTGTCAACACCGACTGGACGCTGCTGATGGTGAAGGGCGCATTGCCCCCCGGCGTGTTCTGGAGCGGCTGGACGACCGTCACGCCGCCGTCCGGCGCGTGGTCTGTGCTGGTCCACCACCCCGACGGCTCGTGGAAGCGCTACAGCCGGGGCAGGCGCTACAGTGGAGGCACGCTCTTCCACCGAATATACTTCGACGTTGCCGGTGCGATCGGGGCCATCTATTACGGATCCTCGGGCGGGGGTATCTTCACCGAAAGCGACCAGAAGCTCTTCGGGAACTCAAGCTTTGTCGACGGCGATCCCGGCTGCGATCACCTGGGAACCTCCGGCTACTACGGCCGGTTCGCCTTGTATTACCCGAGCATCTCATCCTTATTGGCCGGCGGGAGCGATGACGGCTTCGAGAACAACGACTCGTGTGCCGGCGCGGTTCCTATGGGCAACGACAGTTACCCGGACCTGGTGGTCAAGGACGTCGATGAGGACTGGTATCAATTGACGCTCGGGTATGCTGACCAACTGCAGGTGATTCTGCTCTTCACGGATGCGTACGGAAACATAGACGCGGAGCTGTACGACGCGTGCGGCGGGACCGTGGTGGCGTCCGCCACCAGCACCTCCGACAACGACTCGCTCGTCTACACGAACCCGGGAGCCGCTGCCGATTTCTACTTGCGGGTGTATCTTGCCGACGATACCCGCAACACCTATGACATGAACATCTCGGGAGTGTTCGTCGACTGCAACAACAACGGAATCGCCGACGAGTGCGACACGAGCTGCGAAGCCCCGGGCTGCGCCGGTGTGCCGGGTTGTGGCCAGAGTCCGGACTGCAACGGAAACCTGGACCCTGATGAATGCGACATCGCCGGCGGGACGAGCGAGGATTGCAACGGCAACGGCGTGCCCGACGAATGCAGTGGGGACTGCAACGGGAACCTCACATGGGATGAGTGTGATCTGTTCTACGGCACGGCCACCGACTGCAATGGTAATACCGTGCTTGATGAATGTGACATCGCCGGCGGGACGAGCGACGATTGCAACGGTGATATCATGCCCGACGAGTGCCAGCTTGATGGCAACGACTGCAACGGCAACAACGTCCCGGATGATTGCGATAGTCCTGACTGCAACGACAACGCGATTCCAGACGATTGCGACATCGCCGGTGATCCGGGCCTGGACGTCAACGTCAACGGCATCCCCGACTCCTGCGAAGTTGAACCTCGGCTGGAGTGCGGCGTCGTCGCCGTGGGCGATTCGGCCATCACCGTGCCCCTGAGCAACACGTACGACAGCCCCGTCGTCGTCTGCTCCGTGCAGTACGACAGCAACATGCTGCCCGTCGTCACGCGCGTCAGCAACGTCACTGCGACCAGCTTCGACGTGCGCCTCCAGAACCCGTCCGGCAATCCCGTGACGACCGATAACGTCAGCTACCTGGTGATCGAGGAGGGCGTGACCACGATCGACGGCGTGGAGTTCGAGGCCTGGACGTACAACTCGACCGTCCTCGACCTCAAGGTGAGCTGGACAGGGGAGCTGCGGCGCTATCACCGAAGCCACGTCAACCCCGTCGTGCTCGGACAGGTGATGAGCGAAAACGATCCCGACTGGTCCGTGTTCTGGTGTCAGGGGGCCGTCATCGGCGATCCCCCGAGCCCGACCGCGCTGCGCACGGGCAAGCACATCGGTGCGGACCTTGACGTGACCCGCGCGCCGGAGACGATCGGCGTCATCGTGACCGAAGCGGGTCATTGGATGATCGATGGCGTTGCGTTCGAGGCCCGCCTGGGCGACGCCACGGTCCAGGGCGTTGATAATGCACCACCGTACCCGTATCTCTTCGACACCGCCTTTGCGACGGCGCCGACGGTGGCCGTGCTGAGCCAGGCGGGGATGATCGGGTCCGACGGGTCCTGGGCCCAGGCGTACGGCCCGACGCTCGCTACCACCACGACGCTGAACCTCTCGCTCGACGAGGACCAGATTGAGGATACGGAGCGTCTGCATACGCCCGAGCGCGTCGCGTACGCGGTGTTCGAGGCCCCGCTCGCGTACCCGTCCGCCGGTGACGGCGATTTCGATTCTGACGGCGACGTGGACCTGAAGGACTTCGGTGGCTTCCAGGTCTGCTTCGACCAGTCGGCAGGCGGCGGGTGTCAGCCCGGCGACATGAACGGTGATGATTTTATTGACGCCGCCGACATTGCGCCGTTCGTCAGCGCCCTGATCGGCCCGTAACGTCGGCCACGCACCGGTGATTGTGTGTTGTTCACCGACAACCCCGGCCCGGCGTGCCGTGGGTCTTGTCACGTTCATGGTGCAGTGGATCCGCTCTACATCGCAGCGAATGACTCTGGCCATGCATCATCATGTTTAGTATCCACTTGATTCTGGCGCTGAATTTCGGTATCGTAGGATCTACGAGACAGGGACGCGACGTTGGCGTTGGGGCTTCCTGCCCAGGCGGTAGTTGTGGGTCATGTGCGTGATTCTCGTGTCACAAGGAGATTGGGGATGAACGAGCTTCTTTCTTCTGCCGGTAGCAGCATGCGGTTCGGGTGGGCGGTGGCCGCCCTCGTGCTCGTGACCGCGGTTCCTCAGACCGCCCTGGCGGCTGACCGCGTGGTTCTCGGTGAGGAATTCACGGCCACGTGGTGACCGGGCTGCGCGAGCGCGGGTCCCGCGTTCAGCCAGTTGATGGATACTTATCCGGACACGTTCGCCTTCGTTCAGATTCACCACGGTGACGCCTATGCTACGGCCTGGGGCAACGCCCGGGCGAATTTCTACACTGATTTCGCGGCGTACCCCACGTCGTATTTTGACGGCACGATCCGGCGGGAAGGGCCCTATCCCTACACGACCTATCGGAACGACTACCTGACTCGACGCGATGTCCCTACTGACGTTACGATCGGGCTTGCCGGTAACTCGCTTGGTGGGCAGACCTATCGCGTGCAGGCACAGGTGTGCCTGGAACCGGAGGGAGTCGCCAAGACCATGCGCATCTACATGGTTCAGGTGCTGGACTACTGGCCCATTCCACCTGATTACTCCCGCAACGGGTTCAAGCAGGCCGCATCCACGCAGGACATCTCGCTGTCCGCCGGCGATTGTGAGACGATCACGAGAGAGTTCACGTTTGACACCACGAGTTGGGCAAACCAGGAGGATATCAAGATCATCGCCTGGGCTCAGGAGCCGCAGGTCTCCAGCCCCCCCTCAAACCGGGCCGAAGTGTTCCAGGCCGCGATCATGACCTGGCCCTTCCCCACTCTCGACTGCAACAACAACGGCGTCCCCGACGATCAGGACATCGCCGGTGGCACCAGCGAAGACTGCAACGGCAACACTGTGCCCGACGAATGCGACGTCGCCGAGGGAGACAGCCTGGACTGCAACGGTGATATCGTGCCCGACGAATGCCAGCTTGACGGGAACGATTGTAACGCCAACGGTGTGCCCGACGAATGCGACACGGACTGCAACGTCAACCTCATCCCCGACGACTGCGATGTCGCCGAGGGAACCAGCCTGGACTGCAACGGCGACATCGTGCCCGATGAGTGCCAGCTTGACGGCAACGACTGCAACGTCAACCTGATGCCGGACGACTGTGAGGCTGACTGTGACGGTAACGACATTCCCGACGACTGTGACATCACCGGCGATCCGGGCCTGGACGTCAACGGCAACGGCGTCCCCGACTCTTGCGAAGCCGAGCCGCGCCTCGAGTGCGGCGTCGTCGCCGTCGGCGATTCTGCGATCACGGTGACTTTGGACAACACCTACGACAGCCCCGTCGTCGTCTGCTCCGTGCAGTACGACAACAATACGCTGCCCGTCGTCACGCGCGTCGGCAACGTCACTGCGACCAGCTTCGACGTGCGCCTCCAGAACCCGTCCGGCAACCCCGTGACGACCGACAACGTCAGCTACCTGGTGATCGAGGAAGGCGTAACCACCATCGACGGCGTGGAGTTCGAGGCCTGGACGTACACCTCGACCGTCGTCGACCTGAATCTCAGCTGGGTCGGCGAACTGCAGCGCCATAAGCGAAACCACGTCAACCCCGTCGTGCTCGGACAGGTGATGACCGAGAACGATCCCGACTGGTCCGTGTTCTGGTGTCAGGGGGCGGCCGTCGGTGATCCCCCGAGCCCGACGCTCCTGCGCAGCGGCAAGCACGTGGGCTCGGACCTCGACGTGACCCGCAGCCCGGAAACGATCGGCATCATCGTGACCGAAGCCGGTCACTCGACGATTGATGGCGTTGCGTTCGAGGCCCGGTTGGGCGACGCCACGGTCCAGGGCGTCGACAACACGCCACCGTACCCGTATCTCTTCGACACCGCCTTTGCGACGGCGCCGACGGTGGCCGTGCTGAGCCAGGCGGGGATGATCGGGGCCGACGGGTCCTGGGCCCAGGCCTACGGCCCGACGCTCTCGACCACCACGACGCTGAACCTCTCGCTCGACGAGGACCAGCTTGGCGATACGGAGCGGCGGCACACGGGCGAGCGCGTCGCGTACGCGGTGTTCGAGGCCCCGCTGGCGTACCCGTCCGTCGGTGACGGCGATTTCGATTCTGACGGCGACGTGGACCTGAAGGACTTCGGTGGGTTCCAGGTCTGCTTCGACCAGCCTGGAAGCGGCGGATGTCAGCCCGGCGACATGAACGGTGATGGTTTCATTAACTTCGACGACATTACGCCGTTCGTCATGGCCCTGGTCGGCCCGTAGGGTCGGCCGCGCGCCGGCGCTGCAGCTTGTCCATCAAAACAACCCCGGCCTGGCCAGGCCGGGGTCGTTTTACAGGCCCCGGGGGAACGAGGAGTGCCGGTGGTCATTGACGCGCGTGCCAGGGCGTTTGCCGGTGTCGGCGCGGGTGATGGGTGGCGAGGAGTCTCACACGCGGAGCGTGACTGTCGGGTTCCAATGGTGTCGAGATCTATGAATCGGAGGGGCGATCTCCGGTCGTATTGAGCATGTCGATCATCATCCGGAGGCGGGACACGCTGTTGCGGTTGAACCGGAACACCAGGCGCGGCTTGTCGGCATGTTCGCCGTCCTCCTCCGGGAGCGCCTGCAACTCCTGCCGGAACTGTCCGTCGCTCAGCAGGTCGCCGTATTCGCCATTGAGCCGGTCGATGACATCATCGGTCAATGCATGATGCAGGCGGATCACGAATTCGTCCCGCACGAAGCGCGACGAGTGATAGACGCGGTAGAAGTCGGTGATTTCCCGCACGGCATCGTCGGTATCGTCGGTCAGGTGGAATAGGTGCATGTCCTCGTTGTTGATCATGCCGGTATGCAGCAGCTCCGACTTGACGTAGGTACGCCAATGCTGCCAATACGTCCCGCCTGGCTCGTCGATCAGCACGATCGGAACCGGGTTGGTTTTGCCCGTCTGGATCAGCGTCAACGCCTCAAACCCCTCATCCTGCGTGCCGAAGCCGCCGGGGAAGAGGGCGATGGCCTTCGCCTCCTTGACGAACACGAGCTTACGCGTGAAGAAGTACTTGAAATTGACGAGCTTCTCGTCGTCGGCGATGATCTCGTTGGCTGTCGGCTCGAACGGCAGGCGGATGGACACGCCGAAACTGGACTGGCGGGTCGCACCGTGATGACCGGCCCGCATGATCCCGCCGCCGGCTCCGGTAATCACCATCCAGCCCAACCGTTGGATCGACTCGGCGAATTTGACGGCCTGAATGTACTGCGGATGATCCTCCGGGGTCCGGGCGGACCCGAAAACGCTCACCTTCGGGACGTGCGAATACGGCGCGAAGACCTTGAACGCGTAACGCAGCTCCTTCAGTGCCCGATTGAGGATCTTCAGCTCGCCCCGACCACACCCGTCGCGGGCCAACCTGCAGATCGTGACGATCATCTCGCCCAGAAGGTCCTGATCCTCACAGGGCGCGTGCCCCTCCAGGAACTCCTGAATGGCTGCAGATCGGTCTGATCGGCTGCTGAATCCGACGTTCGGCGTGTCCACTCGACCCGGTCCTCCTCAACCTTACTGCCCGCAAAGTATATCCCAGCACGGCGTTCGTAGCCACCCCGACGACGATCGGCGCCGGATGGCCTTTGCCGTTCCACTCGGATGGCCTAGAATGAACGGGCGTGTCCAGCGAGCAAGAGCAGGGGAGCCCGGGATCGATGGTTGTCTGTCCCCTGGTTTTTCAACCCATTTATAAACCTCGAATCTGGGGTGGGCGCCGACTGGCCGCTCTCTTCGATCGGTCGCTGCCCGGTGACGGGCCCATCGGTGAGTCCTGGGAGGTCGCGGATCTGGCGGACGTCCAATCAGTGGCCCGAGCGGGTGACGAGGCCGAAGGGAGAACCCTGGGCCGACTCACCGCAGAATGGGGACCGAAGCTGCTCGGACAGGCGGAGCTTTTCCAGGGCCGGTTCCCTCTGCTGATCAAGTATCTCGATGCCCGAGACGTGCTCAGCGTCCAGGTCCACCCGGATGAGGCGGCGGCCAGGAGGTTCGGCGGGAGCGTGCGGGCGAAAAACGAAGCCTGGTACGTCGTCGCGGCGGAGGTGGACGCCTGTATCTACCGGGGTCTGGTTCCCGGCGTAGATCAACCGGCGTTTCGGGCTGCGGTCAAAGCCGGCGCCGTCCGGGAGACCCTGCGGCAGATTCCCGTCAAAGCCGGCCAGTGCTATTACTTACCCGGTGGGACGGTGCACGCGCTGGGCGCCGGCGCCTTGGTGGCGGAAATCCAGACCCCGTCGGACGTCACATATCGCGTGTATGACTGGGACCGTGTCGACCCGACCACCGGCGAAGGACGCGAGTTGCACGTCGACCGGGCCCTTCAATGTATCGCGTTCGGGCAGCAGGAGTTCCCGCAGGAGCGACGTTCGCACGTCGCCAGCGTCTGGACGTCGATGACGCGGCTGATCACGTGCGAGTCATTCCTCGTCGAGCGGGTCCGGATGACCGCCGGCGTTGACCGGCCGATCCCCTATGATGAGCTGGTTATCTGGATGGTGCTGCAAGGCCGGGGGCGAATCGGCCACGGTCGGAACATGGACGTGGAATTCGGTCCGGGGGATACGGTCGTGCTTCCGGCCGGGCTCGGCGAATCTCGCGTCATCACCCGTGAGGACTGCGTTTGGCTGGAGGTCACGTTGCCTGCGGGCAAGTGTTCATGATGCGAAGGTCGACTGACGTCAACGAGAGCGGATCGACCGCTTCCGAGCTGCCGGAGCCGCCGTGGCTTCGGCGCGCCGAGATGATCGCGTACGTGTTTCTGTTCACGTGCATCTCGTCAGGGTTGATTTGCGTGTACTTCGGCGGCAGCGTGTGGAACGCGCTGATCGGGGCGGCGATTACCATCGGTGGGTCGGGCGCAGCATGGATCATGTTGGCCGTCGTGCGCATCGGCTCGCTGGTGGATTGGAACGCGGGTCGTCTCGAGGCGATCAGCCAGCGGGTGGACGCGCTTGAAGATACGCTGGAAGTCGCTTTGCA
>CP070691.1:233180-238805 GCA_020353195.1 Phycisphaerales bacterium
ATGGAAGTGGAACGGCGAGAAGTGGGCGATGGCGGCGAGGTCAGCGGGAGACAGGGCCTCGTCGAGGTGCTGCTGAATGTGGACGAGGACTTTGAGTATGCGTTCCTTGTAGGCCTTTTCCGTCTGCGGCTTCATCCGATGCTCCTGCCAAAACGGAGGTTACCAGAGCCTCATTATGCCTGCTTGACCATTTCTGCGGAAATGTGAATCGGTGGAGTCCTGCGGGGGCCGCTGGGGTTGTACGGTGATACGGGATCACAATCACAGTTCCGGACTCTCACGTGGCGCCTCAACTCCCGGATGCGGTACCGTGGCCGGCAGATCGAACTTGGCAGAAGTGACCACAGATGCCGCCCGCAAGTGATCACGCGGCTCGAAACCGCAGCCACGGCCTCAGAATGGACGTCCAGATTGTACAATTGGGGCTATTTCCCCCTCGGGGAGTTTGCCGTTTTTCGTGTATGTGATGCGGAGCGACCGGCCGCGCCACGAAACGGACCGCAGGGCGCGTCTTGACGCACTATTCTACTACGATCTGTGCGCAATGGCTGGCCGCAACACGAGACAGATCACAGTTGGTCGGAACCGTTCGAGGACTGACGTTGCATGGTAGCGGTAGTTCCAACGGAACGCCCTGCTCAGCACCCCGTCGAGGAACAGGCCGAGATTGCTTTCGTAGTGGCCTCTTCTCGTCAACCGAAACCACACCGCTCTGAGCGGCCCAAACTCGCACAGGGTTTCGTTCACGATGCGAAATGGAGCGTCACGAATCAGTTGACGAAACAGATGTATCGGGATCCCCCGCTCTCGCTTGGTCAAAGCGCCGCGGGGGTAGCGCCAATCGCCCATTGAGACGATCGGCTCGCGCAGCAAGAAGTAGCCGTCGCTGCTCAGCACGCGCGCACACTCCCTGATCACATGGCCTACGTTCGGCACGTGATGCAGGACGCCGAAGCATGTGATAAGGTCAGCCGACCCTTTGGCAAGTGGGATGTCGCCCGTTGGGTCAGGCATGCGATAATCGACAGGTACACCGTCGAGCGAGTCGTGCCAGAACGATCGTCCCGGCTCGATTATTGTGATCCTGTCGAAACGCCCAAGCAGGGGCTTGAGCTCATCGCCGTAGGCACTTCCCAAACCCAGCACATGTCCGAGGTTGCCAGGTGGTAAGTGTCGGAAGAGCAGTCGCTTGTTCCAAAGATGATACGGGTAACGATACGCGTCGCGCTGCTGCACAAGCGCCGCATAACTCTCGTTCTCGCCGGCGTCGTCCTCGAACCATTCGTTGATCTGTTCGACAGTGAAGTCGTCGCCGTACAGCTTCCGGCCAGACAGGTACACGGCCATGTCATCGTCGGTCAGGCGGTTCTCGCATCTCTGTTGTGTCGGCTTCGCATGCATCCGACATTTCCCATTTGTCGCTTCAGAGGTCACGATATCTACCAGTGCGCCAAGCCCCATTCAAGGAGGTGCGGACATGCTGGCGGGGATACCTGCCCATGAACGCCAGATTCCGCCCATCCTGGCCTTCTGGAGAGCCGGAGAGCCGTTCGCCTGTCACGCCGCGCCAGTAGGCGCGGGCGTCGGCGTCCGGTTTGGCCGGGTCCACGGGGCATGTTATCCTTGTGCCCGCGTGTGGTTCGCCGCCCTGGGCGGGGCGCTTACAGGAAGGAGCGAGCGCGGCATGCGTTGCAGTAATCGATCAGACTCGCCCTACGGGCGATCCCCGACAGCGGGAGCGTGTCATGGTGGAACATCCAGAAGCCGACGTCCTGCGGCAACTCGAACTGAAGCTGCTGAATCCCGACGTCCGCATGAACGCCGACGAAGTGGAGCATCTGCTTAGCGACGACTTCGTCGAGTTGGGCGGGTCCGGGAGAGTGTTCAACAAGTCGACGACCGTCGACAGGCTCAAACGGGATTACCCCTCTGCAAGCACCATGACCGCCTTTCGCGCGCGGTTCCTCACGGCGGATATTGCGCTGGTTACATACAGGCTCTCTTGCTCAGGTTGCTCAGGCCCGCCTCGGCGGTCGTTGCGCAGCTCGATCTGGAAACGGACGGGCGGAGTCTGGCGCATGCTCTTCCATCAGGGGACACCGTGCGCGGACTAGGAAGGTACTCGGTGCCGACGAGTACACTATCGGCGCTGCGATTCGAGCGTGGCCGATCCGGCGCGGACTCCGACGAACCGGCTGGAGCCGACAGTCGTAGGTGTTTGAAGTGGCTTTGCTGGATGGTACGGATGCCGCTCCGGATCCCCGCAAGTCGGCAACTCGAAGGACCACGAAGGAGATTCGCCATGTCCCCGCTCACGACGCTGCGAAGAGGTGGCTCGCTGTTACTGGTCGTCCCGATACTCTGGTCGACGTCCTTTTTCGCGGGCGCGTACGCGATCAACAGCGATGCCGAGGCGGCTCCACCGGAAACGGCGCCGCCGGGCGTCCACAAGCGGAGCGGGGATGTTCCAGCCGGTGCGGTCGGTGAGCGGGGTTCGGCCAAAGCGGACGAGGACACCCCGGGGCCGTGCGACGATGTCGTCGGGTGGTACCGATTGGCGTAACGCCGCCACGATTCTGACCGCGATGAAAGCAACGACGATGACGGTGATATCGTGGACGGCGATACGCTGATCGGCGTGTTGAAGCACGGCGGCGCCTATTACTCGGTTTGTCGTGGTTCCGAGATCCCGTTCAAGCGCTGCCCCGAAGGGCTCACCTGGGCCCTCGAGCCGTCCAGCATGACGGGCACGACGATCGGCTTCGATGAGGAAGCGGATACGTACTACATCAAGGTGGTGGATGCACAGGTTATGGGCATGCGGGGAGACGGGCACGTTCCTCCGGTGAATCGGCCGCTGACACCGATCGACGCCCCGGACTGGCTGCGCGATCCTGCCGCCCCGGTCCCCCGCACCCTCGACGATTTTCTGGGCACGTACGAAGCCGTCTATTTTCCGTACGTGCGGTGGAGCGTATACAAGGACGATGATCGGTATGTTGCCGAGTACGAAGAAATGCGCGAGCCTGGAGAGTGGACTAGAGAGGGCGAACCACTCGACCTGGCGCCGCTGGCCGGGCGGCTCGGCTTCTCCGGCCTGGTTCCCGAACGCAAAGCGCATCTCACGTACAACCAAGCCCTGAAACGATTCGAACTCGCGATCAAGACCAAGTCGGGCGTCCCGCGTATGCCGCTCGCGAAGCTCGAGTCGCCGGCGTCGCCCGAGGATGAGGAATATACACACGCCAAAGTGCGCATCGGCATTCCGTGCTGGCATTGACCGCAAACAATATCCCCGTTTGGGCGAACGTCACGCGAGATGTCCGGCAGTGTCTTGCCGACCATCAATTCGATGCTGATTCGAGTGACTGGGCGTTGTCTTCCGTGCCGGTCAGCCAGGCTCGGAAGTGATCCAGTGTCTTGTGCGTACTGAGCGTGTAGCGTGGCAGAGCCATGAGGTCGTCGTCACGCGTGACGGGGCCCGGTCGCGCGGTGGTGGCCGTACGAAAGCCCTGTTCGCGTACGATTCGCCGAACCGTCTCGTCGTGTGCGCCGGACGGGTATGCGTGATGTCGGCAGACCTTTCCGTTCAGGTGCTGGGTGATCGCCTGGTTGCAGTCTGCGAGTTGTCGGACGACCTCCGTTCGCTCCAACCGGTGGAGGTGGGGGTGGTTGATCGTGTGGTTCTGGATGTCGAGCACACCGATGGCGTCCATTTCGCGGAGTTGGCGCCAGTCGGAGTGGTTGCTGGTGCCGATCCAATCGGTCGTGATGTATGACGTCGCAAACAGCCCGCGTTGACGGAGGACGGGGACGGCGTAGGTACATTGTCCTCGATACTGGCCGTCGAACGTGATGCAAACGGCGCGCGCGGGCATGCCGCCTTTGCCCTCAATCCAGTCCGCGATCTGATCGAGCGAGACGCAAACGTAGTGCTCCTGAACGAGCATGTCCATTTGGGCCTCGAAGTCCTCCACCGAGGTTGAGTAGTGGTTGCGCGCCTCAGGGAGGATGTCGTGGTAGAGAAGGATGATGACACGTGGGGTCGGCGACGAGTCAGCCGGCGCTGTGGGCAGCTTTGTGTGTCCACGTTGCCTGGAAGCGCTTGGCGCTGCCACTGATTGCGCGGCGGTTGACCTGGTGGAGTCCTGCGGTGCGGATTCGCTGCTGGTCGCGGGTACGAGCAAGACGGTGCCGTCGAGGCTCGCGACGGCGAGATGCTCGTGGTTTTTCACTCGCACCGGACAGATTACGCGGGCGACGTCGCCGGCCTGCCACCGGTGTATGAGCGCGCCGCTACGGCCGGAGAGGAGGGCGGCGATGCCGTTTTCCGCACAGACAGCCACATCCGAAACGCGGTCATCATCGGCATCCGGGATGACGACGACGCGGCGGCACACATCACCGATGTCGGCAGTCCACTGCGGCTTGGACGTCGGGCCTGGCGGGCGGAGATCGAACCGAACGACTTCCCCGCCGGCGGTGCAGGCGTATGCCGCTGCGTCTCGTGTCGACTGGGCTTCGCCCGGCGTGCTCGGCTTCAGAGCTGGTCCGGTTGGACAAGCCGCGACATCCCGAATCGGACGGGCGGTGGAGCCGGACCACAAGACCGTCCCATCGCGGCCAGAACAGGCCTGCAGCAGGCACTCGTTTCCGCCGACCAACAGATCGCATAGATCATCGCCGTTCAGATCGGGTGCGACGGCAAGCGCATCCGTCATCCCACCGCCGATTTGTTTCTGCCAGAGCGGCTCACCGGTGCGTCCGCTGAGCATGGCCAATTCGCCGC
This sequence comes from Phycisphaerales bacterium, assembly GCA_020353195.1. Taxonomy (GTDB): domain Bacteria; phylum Planctomycetota; class Phycisphaerae; order UBA1845; family UBA1845; genus JAFGJQ01. Next base: position 237,970 of record CP070691.1, read on the forward strand.
TCCAAAGCCAGACGGCAACATCGGGCGTATTGTCGCCGTTAGAGTCCTGAGTGAGGAGCAATCGCATGACGTAGCCGGTGCCTTTCTCGGATCGGAACAAATGCGTCCAGATGTTCCGGCCGGTACGACCGCTCAACAAGTGAACACGCTGGTCAGAGCCGCCGGCCAGGACGTCGGACGTCCCGTCGCCATCGATGTCGGCGATTTCGCCAAGGGTCGAGATCTCGCAGGTGGATTCGAATCGCCAAGCCGTGTCGGTAGCATCACCTCGAAAGCAGAGGACTTGGCCTGTGGCAGTGGCGGCGATCACCCTGCGGTCGGGCGTCTTCGGCTGTGTGATTTCCAGCAGGGCGAGGATTTCGCAGGCGGTGTGAGTCTCCCACGTCGCAAGAGGCGGGGTCACAGCGAAGTTCAAGCGGGCGATACGGCCGGATGCATACCCGACCATGATTTGTCCGGTCGAGTCGCCGTGGGAAACCGGTGCAAGGCAGAGCGGCGGCTCGGTCGGTGTGCGGTAAACACCTGACCGTTGAGCGATGACCGGATGTACCATCAGAAGGAGCACGAACGACACGACCCCAAGTATCCTCGTTCTCGCTGTTGTCATGCTCATGGGTGGAACTCCTGCCTGCGGTCACGGCTTTGAAGTTGGGGTCTGACTCACCGGTAAGGCATTATATCATCGGGTGCCCGCTCGCATATCTCGGGTGCACTCCGTACGGTTCGAGCCGCATTTGACGCAAGGTCCGCAAACAAGTCGGTCCTCGCGAAACAGACAGCCCTTTCAAACTCGATGTCCGGGCCCTTCTCATTCTTCGAAGCCTGATCGTCTTTGC
>CP070691.1:238905-248111 GCA_020353195.1 Phycisphaerales bacterium
AGCTCCCCGTTGACGTACGCTATCGGAAACTTGGTCGCGGGGTCGCTGCCGTCGTAGGTGATGACGACGTGAACCCACTCGTTGATGGGGATTGTCCTGAACGTGGTGTAGACCGTGTCGGTCGTGTCTCTGTTCTGCTGAAACCCGAATCGGACGAGGCTGGACGACTCGTCGTGGACGTTCAGAAACCAGCCCTTGGTGTCTGTTGAGCTCGTCGTCGACGACACGCGCCCGGCGTTTCCCCCTCCGTCCGACTCGGCGCGGACCCACGCCGCGACCGTCCCACCGGTCGCGAAGATGTTCACGAGCGCGGCGGACAGGGTGCCGAAGTCGAGGTAGGAACTCACGCCGTTGAAGTTGAAGTGACCATCGGTGATGGTCACGAAGTTCAGCGTCCCGCTCTTGCTGGCGATCAGGTCTGTTACGGTCGAGCCAGATCCGGGCCACGAGTTGCGATCTCCGGCGTCCATGTAGAGCTGGATGTCTTCGTAGAGGACGCCTTCGATGCCAGCAGACGCTCCCGTGCCGGTCGACGTGAGATCGGTCCAACTCGTAGAGCCGTCGTCGTTGACCCACGCCTTGCCGTTAGTGCCGTCGAGGAACAGCGAGCCGATGGCTCCCGTCACGCGCGCGTCTGGGCTGGAGCTCCCTACAAAGACCTGTGCGGAATCACCCCCGCTGCCCGACGTCGTCCACGTCATCAGAGGGACGGTGTCGGCCCCGCCGTGCGTGACCGTGAAGAAGCCGGTTCCCGTCGTGGGACCCTGGGCCGTGATGGTCGTGCTCGTGACCGTCCCGCCGATGGTGATGTTGTCCCCCGCGACCGCGGGGGCGATGGTCAGGAGCGGGTTGGAGCCGTCGCTGTTCGAGAACTCAAGAGTGTCGGAGTCCGTGATGCGCCAGTCGAAGGACTGGTCCATGTTGGCGTCGGTCGCACCGGTGTTCTCGACCGCTGTCTCAAGCGTCACCGAGCCCGACGTGAACTGGACCCAATTTCCAGTTCCCGCGGCCGACGCGATCCACATCGTGCCGTTGCTCTGAACGTAGAGATCGCCTCCCGCGGTGGCCGGGACCGAGTCCGAGTTGGGCTGCACGGTCCCGGTCCGCATGCGGAACGTGTGGGCGTTCCCGGTGGCCGAGGTGATCGCCAGGATCGAGTTGTCCTCGGTCCCGGTCCGGTTCGTGACCTCGACCTCACCAATCGTCCCGCTGCCATCCCCGAGCCCGGGCCGGAGGGTGACATCCCCGCCGTCCGTGTTGGTCCCGGACGCGGCGTCGCCGCCCTCGAGGATGAGCGTGCCTCCGGCTCCCCCAGTGGCGTCATCTCCCGTGATGGCATCGCCACTAACAACCGTGAAATCCTGATCGAACGTGCGCTGTGGGGTCCTCGCCATCGTGTCTTACCCCTGGCGCGCTATAGAAGGATCACAGCCAGTGGAGCGCGTTTCGGGCCCCCTGACTCACCCCTTCACACAGTTCCCAGGAATGGCTGCTCCCTATCGCGAAGACCGGAGCGCCGGAGCACCAAACGTGCTCAGAAAGGCTCTAGGAGGCCTGTTGACGGCCAAATGCTTCAAGACGCTGTAAAATTTGGATATCCCCCGTCCATGTAGGGGAGGACTGGAACATGAAACGACTTCTTTTCACGATGGTGGCAACGCTGGCACTCATGGGATGTGCCGACGATTCTCATTCGGACGCTGAGTTGGGAGATGGCCCGGACACCGAAACTGGCATCGAGACCAACGACGGCAGTAACGACGAAATGACAGACGAGGAGTCTGGTACGGAAGACGAAAATTCGGGTGCCGACACCACTGAAGATGAGACTACGGAGAGCGACGGAACCGAAGAGACTTCGGACACAGGATCCGAGCCCGAGACGAACCCCGGTCCAGGTGAGCCCTGCAATCCGCTCCTCGCCTTTGACGGGGCGGCTCCCTGCGAGTACCCGGAAGGTGAAGACGGACCGCCGCTCACATGCGCTCTCGTGCTCACGAATGGCGGCATCCCGATGAGGCTCCGCTGTGCGGTCCTGAGCGATAGCCAGGGAGACGGAAACGATCTCCAGGACAAGTGCGAGTTACCCCCGGCCCACGACGGCAGCGCCTACCCGTGCCTGAACACGCACTGCATGGGGAACAACACCAACCCGGCCGACCCGTCGCTCGGCGAGTGGGCGTTCCCTCCTGGCTTCTGCAACGGCGTCGCAGCCGGCGAGTACTCGCCATGTTGCACGATGTACTGCGACCCGGAGACTCCGGGGCAGCCATGCGGCGCTGGCATGAAGTGCTTCGCCTTCAACCCGGCCACTCTCGAAGAGGGGACGATGCCACTCGGCTACTGCGTGGACAGCGCGTACAGCGGTGGCTGAAAAGGGCCTCTAGGTGCCGTAAAACGGCCGAATTCGAGCCCTTTCTGTGAAATCGTGTAAAATCAGGATGTTCTGCGTGCATATCCTATGAGACGAACGATCCTTTCGATCTTGACCGCTGGCCTCCTGGCTTGCGCAGGGGAGTTCAATCCCGACCTGAGCGGGCTCGACGATGGTGCCAGCGACGACGGAGGAGAGCCTGACGATGGGGACGAAGATGGTGGAAGCGAAGACGACGGTGATGGTGTGCCTCCCGACGTGCCTTCGGATGATGGAGGGGACGACGGCTCCGACGATGGGACTTCCGACGACGGCAGCTCCGACACGGGAACGAGCGACGGGGGAGACGACGGAGGGACGGACAGCGACACGGGAACGTCCAGCGACGGGACCGAGACGCTGCCCGACGAGCCACAAGAGGGCGACCTCTGTTACCCACCCTACGAGAATTGTCCCTCAAATTTCACATGCGCACTCGATATGGACGACCCCGACAGAAACTACAGATGCCTGACTTTCACGGGCGATACGGGCGAACCGGGAAGCGTGTGCGAGGGCACCCTGACAACCAACTGCATGTACGGACACTGTGCCAGCTCCGACTGGGGCCCGGAGGGCATGTGTGACGGAGGAGCAGGAACGCTCTGCTGTCTGCCTTTCTGCAATCCGTCGTTGAACGACGCCGACTGCCCGGCCGGAAGCCATTGCGGAGGCACGAACCCCGACTATCTACCCGAGTACGTTCTCGAACTTGGCGGCCTCGGCTTCTGCAACACGCTCTGAAGTCTACTCGTCCCAACCCGAGAGGTCGAACTTCATGTACACGACGCCCTGCTCGTCCTTGGCGAGTCCGAGCGTGATCAGATCTGCGTCGCACGTCAAAGTGGCAGGAGCGAGCCCGTGGCTCCCGAAGTTGCGCCAGACCCCCTGCGCCGTGACCTTCGTCCTCTCGAGGTTGAAGGATGTCTTGGCCGCCAGCCGCTTGAAGATGCCGCCGAAGGCCGATGACTTGATCTCGCTGATGGTGGGCATTGAACCGTTCTCCTACTTGTACGCCACCCAGTGAACGAAGACGGGATTCACGGGCAGTGGAAAGATGTCGATGACGAAGCCCGTGTTCGAGCTCGTGCCACTCACGAGGTAAGCCGTCATCGCCGCGACTCCGGGACCAGGGAAGTCGCCCGGGTTGGCCGCCTCGATCGTTAGCTGGATGCTCCGTGCTACGGCTCCCGCAGGCCATGGCGTCGTGTACGCGACGGGGATCGGGGGCCCTGGTACGAATGGCACGACCCCGAACTTCATTGCGGGCGCGTCGTCATCGAGGGCGTCGTCATTACCCGTAGAGCCGAGCGTGATCTTTCCGCCCGACGGGCCTGGACCACCGCCTGGAGTGGCCGGTGCTCCAGCCGCGATGAGCACGTCGCCGGGAATACCGTCAGCTGGAGGCGCCGCGCCTGGGCCAGCGTCACCGGCTACGATCGTGACCGGGCCTCCGTCGCCCCCGTCACCCGTGCCCGTGGCTGTGCCTCCATCACCGGCTATGAAGGTGATCAAGCCGCCGTCTCCCCCATCCTCCGTACCTTCTCCTTGACCGCCTGGGCCCGTGATTCCAACTAGGTGGCCGCCATGTCCGCCGGCATTGTCGAAGGCCAGCGCATTGCCCCCACCGCCTGCGATGAAGTCGACGTCGCCCCCGTCCCCGGCCTTCCCAGGAACCTGTCCGCCGTCCAGATCGCCACCTGACCCCGTGACCACCGCGCAGGCGCCCCCGTCGCCTCCGACACCATCACCCGCAAGATCTGCTCCGGCCCAACCTTTCCCACCGCTTCCGAGCACCATGAAGAAGTCCCCGCCGTTGCCCGCCGTCGCCGTTCCAGCTCCCGAGATCTCGGCGTCTCCACCGCTCCCAAGCGCGTACTGGAAACTGCCTCCCCTCCCTCCCGTAGCCCCGGTGAATCCGGTTCCCTTCCCTCCAGAACCCAGGGCCGCCTGCCAATCACCGGCCTGACCACCGATCCCGATTCCACTGTTCGTCGCCTCCCCGTAGCCACCGTTGCCCGTGATGAACGAGAACTCGCCACCGAGGGCACCCGTGGCCCCCGCGAATCCGTCGGCGTCCCCTCCGTCTCCGCAGTAGAAGATGAACTCCCCGCCCTGACCCCCCGAGGCCACCCCGCTCGCCGTCGAATTCCCGTACCCGCCGTCCCCCAGAATGAACGCGGTAGGACCTCCGATGCCGCCCGTGCCTCCGTCGTGACCGACTCCCTGCCCGGCCACACCCGAAATGAACTCGAAGTAACCTCCGTCGGCGCCCGCGGCCGACCCGGAGAACGAAGTAGCCGCCTGCCCTCCAGAGCCGGCGATGTGCGTGAAGTAACCTCCCGGACCTGCCGTCGCGCCTGCGTAGCCGCTGGCATCTCCCCCGCCGCCCAGGATCGAGACCATGTACCCGCCGTTCCCGGCCGCGGCCGTTCCGCTCATGGTCGACTGCGCGTTGGCCCCGGTTCCTGAGAACAGCTCGAAGGGACCGCCGTCGCCGCCGGTACCTCCCGAGGTGCCGTCTCCAGTTCCACCGTTGCCGAGCTCGACGTAGAAGACGCCCCCATCTCCTCCGATGGCGCTTCCGGCCGTATGGGTGCCGGATCCGGCCCCGGCCCCAAACCAGGCGAAGCTGCTCGAGTCGCCCCCTTGACATGGCGAGACGCCCTCATCCGCCTGACCTCCGACCTCACCCCAGGTGAACATGTCGCCAGCGTTACCGCCGTCGCCTGTCGTGTTGGCACCGCCCGCTCCGAGCCAGAACTGGACGAACGCACCGTCGCCGCCGTCCACGAGGCCGGCACCTGCATTGCCCGCGATGCCAACTCCACCCGCGAGGGTCGAGCCGATCCAGATCTGACCTGCATCGCCTCCCGCGACACCCGTCACGCCACCAGGCGTCAGAGTAGCGCTCCCTCCGGTGGCTCCGGGACCCCCCGTCGTCTCGTCTCCGGCGACGATCTCGGTGTTGCCCCCGGTGCCCGTCCCGAGGTCCTCACCGACAATCTGGCTGGCGTTCGTGAGCTCGATGTCGGTACCTCCGGTCACGTTCCCGACCGCGAGGACCTGTGCGAGGGTCCCGATGCCGCCCCCGCCCCCGAGCCCGACCACGGAATCGACGACGTCGGCCCGCGTCACAATGCTCGAGAAGTAGAAGTCCATCGTGCGGGGCGTCGAGCCCGTCACCGTGTGGATTCCGGCGAACGGTCGCAGGGCCGTCGTCAAGCTCGGCAGGAGGAGTGACGACGGGGCCACGTACTGGGCTCCTCCGCCTCCCGAGATCGTCACGCCGTCCGCGTCGTAGACGGTGAAGGTCACGTCTCCGGTCGCCGCGCTCGCGTCGATCTGGAGGTAGTGGACCGCCGCGTCCGTCGGGAGTGCGAACACGGGAACCATGGCGCCGCCCGACCCTCGAGCGACGAACTCGAGGTTGATGCCCGCGGCGTCCTGCCTCAGGCCCATGTACTCGAGCACCGCCGGATCGTCCGCGCTGAGCTCGATGCTCGGAGGCACGACCGCCGTGCCATCGCTGAAACCGATGAAGATGCGCTCGTCCGCGTGGCTCGGTGACGCGACCTGGAACTTGAAGACCGCCTTGAACCTGGCGTCGCGACGGGCAATCCGGTCGACCGTCGAGATCCACGCCTCGGAAGCCGCCGCGGCCCCCACGGCCAGGTTGATGAACGGACCGCCCACGTCAGCGCCGAACGTGATCGAGGCCGGAGCAGCCACTCCAGGAGCCACCGAGCTGCCGTAGACGCCGTAGGACTGTGGACCCCCGGCATTGTTGCCCGGTCCCAGGAAACCGTACCCGGCGATCAGAAGGGCGTCGAGGAAGCCCATGCCACCGCCGATAGCGGTCGAAAGATTCAGGTCCCCGCCCGTGTTCGTGTAGATGAGCTCGCCTGAGCTGTTGACCCAGACGCCGCCCTCGTTCCCGACGGGGGTGAAGGGCACCGCGACCGAGTCCGACATGAGCAGACCCGTCGGATCGATGAGCCCGCTGACAGTCAACTTGCCGGTGATGTCGACGTCGCCCGTGATGTCCACGATGCCGTCGGAACCCCCACCGAATCCGGTCCCGACCGTGAGCTGAATGTTGCCCCCGTCTCCCGTGGCGCCGCCGCTTCCGGCGGTCATCAAGATGGCACCACCGGCACCGGCGCCGTCCCCCGTCCCGCAGGTCAGCGCAAACGCACCACCCGCGGCACCTCCCCCAGTCCCAGGTCCGGTGACCATCGTGATGTTGCCCGGACTGCCTCCTCCCGATCCTCCGGGGCCACACACGAATGTGAAGGTTCCACCCGATCCAGCGCCGTCTCCTGGTCCCGCAACCATCGTGAAGTTGCCGCCCGAACCCCCACTACCCCCTCCCGGACCTGTGACGAGACTGAAGCTCCCTCCATCCCCACTACCCGCTCCGGCCAACGTGAGGAAAGAGAAGTCGCCACCATCTCCGTTTCCGGCTCCGTCAGGGGACCCGGTCAAGAGATTGATGGCACCGCCGGAACCACCACCGCCTGTCGAGCTGCCTCCAAGCAGACTGAGGTCCGTCCCGGTGCCGCCGGCATTGTCGTCGCCCTGAATCGGAATGCCGCCCGTCGCGTTGCCGAAGCCGAGCACGGACGTGAGATCCTGATTGCCGCCGCCACCTCCGATCGTCCCCAACAGATCGGCGCGGTTCATGCCCGTCACGCTGTACAAACTCAGATTCTTATTGATCGCGGCCAGGGTCCTGACCCCGCACAGAACACCCAGATCGGTACTCGCAGCCGGAAGTGTCGTCGTGACGGGACCTGTAACAACAGGATTGTCGAAGTCGGAATCGTAGATCGTAAAGGTGATTTCGCCGGGGATGCTTGCATCGATCTTGAAGTAATGAGTATCCGAATCAATCGCAAGACCCGTATCCACCCGGGTCGGCGTCCCGGATCCGTTGTCCGTTGCGACGTGGAAATTAGTATCGAACGTGGGCGCGTTGGGGTTGAAAACCAAACCCGCGTAGCTACGCGGCGGTGAATCCGACAAAAGCTGATTCTCCAAAGTGCCCGCGTCGGTCAGTCCAATGAATATGCGTACATCAGTTAGCACGCCAATTTCGAACTTGTAGATAACGACGGGCCGCACACTCAGGTCAGTCCTGTTATAATCATCAGTGAGGACCCCTGCGTTGTTGTTGATGACCGCAGGTGTGACCATCAAGTTGCGCGTGCCGTCTACTGCGACAAGCTTCGACGTGCCGCCGGTCACGAGAAGACCTTCGAAAATGCCGTGACCTATCGGATCGGTGGAGCTCCCTCCCGGAGAGATGTAGCCCCACTGCATCTGACCGTACGCGTCTACGAAGGGAATCGTCCCGGCGCCCCCGTCCTGGAAACTCAGTTGGCCGAGCCCGTTGGTCGTGATTACCTGCCCAGCCGTGCCGTCCGCCTCGGGCCAACGCAGACCGTCAACTACGACAGCATTCCCCGGCGCGACCGCCGGATCGAGCACAAGATCATCATCCGAGGCGATGCGGTCGCCCAGAGTCCCACTGACCGTGATGCCCCCGGCCGTGCCCCCCGTCGTGGAGTCGATCCCGAGGACGGTAGGAAGACCCGAGCCGCCAGCTCCGGGCAGGTTAACCCACTGGAGACCCCCGTTCAGCGTGAGAATCTCGCCCGGACTCGGCGCCGTGATGGTCACGTCTGTGAGCGCGTCCAGGGTCGTGGCGCCTCCGCCGGTCGTGATGTCCCAGACTCCCGCAGAGTTCTGGTACATCAACCGTCCGTCGGGACCCGTGCCGTCGACCCAGAGGAGCCCGTCGTTCCCGACGATCGTGACGGGCGCCGATCCGACGCCCGACAGGATCAGGCCCGTGGGATCGATCATGCCCGTGACCGTCAGCTTCCCGTTGACGACTACTCTCCCGTCCAGCCCGGGTCCCGTTCCCGGCGTGAGGATGATGTCGCCGCCGTCTGCTCCCGCGTCGGTCGTGGCACCGCTCGTGACGATCACGTCGCCGCCGTCACCCGAGGTCGTGTTGCCGACCTGGAGCACGATGTCGCCCGCCTGTCCGGTGGCCGGTGACCCGGTGAGGAAGATGACGTCACCCGAGTCACCCACGTTCGCGACGCCCGTCCTGAGCCCGATGTCGCCCGAGTCCCCGGTGCTCGAGCCGCCGTCGCCGGACACGAGGACCACGTAGCCGCTGTCGCCAGCCTGGTTGGCGTCCCAGGTCTCGATTTCGATGTTGCCCGTGTTGCCCGAGGCCGAGCTGTTCTCGCCAGACGCGATGTAGACGTCGCCGCCGGTAACGCCCACGACGTTCGTGCTGCCCCCCTTCATCATGAGGTCGCCCGTCGTCGTAGCCGGAACCGGGAAGAACGTCCCCGGCGCTATGTGGATGTCGCCCTGGGGGCCGCCCGTGACTCCCGTGTGAGCCCCGCTGGCGATGATGACGGTGCCCGTCGTTCCCGTTCCCGCGTGGAGTCCGCTCGAGATCGTGAGATCGCCCGTGACCCCGGTCGAGGTCGGATCGAACTGCCAACCCGTGCCAAAAAGGCTCGTGCCCGTGTCGCCCGTGCCACCGACGACTAGACGGTTACCACTCGAGAAGGTCGTACTCCCCGAGTCGTTCCCGGCTCCGGTTGTGGGACCGCCGAACACAGCAACATCGGCACCGTCTCCGAAGAAGTCGTCGGTCTCGCCGACGATGCCACCACCGAGTTGGTTGACGACGATCGGATTGTTGCCCGTCGTGTTCCCATTGATGAGAACCTGAGCGAGCGTCAAGGCCCCGAGACCTGCACCA
>CP070691.1:248211-265517 GCA_020353195.1 Phycisphaerales bacterium
CTATCGCTTCGTCCCTATTCCCCGATAAGCTTGATCAGGACGCGCTTGGGTCGACGACCGTCGAACTCTCCGTAGAAAATCTGCTCCCAAGGTCCGAAGTCGAGCCTGCCGCCGGTCACCGCGACGGTCACCTCCCGGCCCATCACCTGCCGTTTCAGATGGGCGTCCGCGTTGTCCTCACCGGTATCGTTGTGGCGGTATTGCTCGATGGGTGCGTGCGGTGCGAGTCGCTCGAGCCATTCCTCGTAATCGCGATGCAGACCGCGCTCGTCGTCGTTGATGAACACGCTGGCTGTTATGTGCATGGCGTTGACCAGACACAGCCCCTCGCGAATCCCGCTGTCCCGCAACGCCTTCTCCACCTGCTGTGTGATGTTGATGAACGCCCGCCGGGTCGGTGCATGGAACGTCAGTTCCTGGCGGTAGGATTTCATGTGTCGTGCCCTCGGCCCCGTGATCGGCGACTGCATCGTCCGGGGCTGGACAGGTCGCCAGCGAAATCGGGCGGCGCCGACTCGTACGCGACCGTGCCCCGCCCGCCGCCCCTACAGGCCGGCGAGCAGCGACGACAGCTGCAGCCCCAAGGCGTTGCTGATCCGCGCCAGCGCCCAAACCGAAGCCGCGTTCTTGCCCAACTCCACCTGCGAAAGCTGTGACGTCGTCAGATCGGTCCGGTCCGACAGTTGCCGAAGCGTGAGATTCTGGCTCAGACGCTCCTCGCGAATCCGCTTGCCGATCAGCTTGTTCAGCTCGCCCTCGCTGGTGTAAATGAGCCCCAGCCTCTGGCACGCCCGGTCGATGGCCGCAATCAGCTCGTCCTGCTTGAACGGCTTGGGGATGTAGTCGCACGTCCCGAAGCGCATCGTCTGGGTCGCCGATTCCAGGTCCGGGTACGCGGTCATCACGATGATCGACATCCGCTCGTCGATCTCACGAAGCGTCTCCACGACCTTCACGCCGTCGATGTCCGGCATGCGCAGGTCCACCAGGGCGATCTGGAACGACTCGTCCCTGGCTGCGTCCAATGCCTTCTCGGCTGCGGTGAAGGTCCGGGGGCGATACCCGTGATCCGCAAGCAGAAGACCCAACGTCTTGCAGACTGACGAGTCATCGTCGATGACCAGGACCTTAATGTGATGCCGAACTGCCATGTGCATTATCTCCGCTGGGTATTGCCGAACACCCCGGGCCGCTGCGCGACCGCCCCTGACTTCCGGGCCCGGCACTTCCCCGCCGCGAACCCTGCCGTGGTGATTCCGATAGGCCCCCCGCCGCGTTGCACATTGCCGTGATCACACCCTCCGGCGTCGATCCGCTTCTCGCCGCCTGCTCCCGTTTCCCAGTGGCCCGCAAACCTCCATTCCGGCTCGACGCGCTCTCGTGGGCGATGTCTGACCCCCCGTCGCAGCGTAACTTCCTTCTGCAGAAGCCGTTAGAACGTATCGAGGGATCTGCTACCGCACCTGCGAATCCCCCGTGCCAGGCGGAACTGATCTCTCTTCCTACCATACGACATTATATGTTCAGTCGCACCGTAAAAGCAAGTGCCAGTTTATGAACTTTGAGTGGATTTTTTGTCGCAGGCCCGGGCCTGGCGTTGCGTCTCGACGCGGGCGGCACGGACCGCCGCGCCGATTAGGGGGCGAGCGACGAGACGACGCCGAGACCTGGGCCCCGGCGTCGATCGCGAAGCGGTCGGCCAGCCTGTTGCGGTGCGGGTTGCCCGAATCGCCCGCCGCCCGCCGCGCGGTGCCGCGGACCTCGGGCGGCCGGACTCACGCGCGCTTGCGCTTGGCAGGGGCCGGCTGCTTGCCGGCCGGCTTCGGCGCACTCGCGGCGGGTTTGGCTTCCGCGGGCACACCTTGGCGCTCGAGGACTCGCTGCTGGATTTCTGCGGCCAGATCCGGGTTGTCGCGCAGGAAGCTCTTGGTGTTCTCCCGGCCCTGGCCCAACCGGACGTCACCGAAGCTGAACCACGCCCCGCTCTTGTCGACGACCCTGGCGGCCATGGCCAGGTCGATCAGATCCCCCTCACGGCTTATCCCGGAATCGAACATGATGTCGAACTCGGCCGATCGAAACGGGGCCGCCATCTTGTTCTTGACGACCTTGGCTTTGATCCGGTTGCCGACGGCCTGATCACCCTCCTTGATCGTCGATATGCGTCGGACGTCGAGCCGGACGGAGCTGTAGAATTTCAACGCCCGCCCGCCGGGCGTGGTCTCCGGGTTCCCGAACATCACACCGATTTTCATCCGAATCTGGTTGATGAAGATCACGAGCGTTCGGGTCTTACTGACGGCGGCGGTCAGCTTGCGCAGGGCCTGGCTCATCAGGCGGGCCTGGAGGGCTACGTGGGTGTCTCCCATTTCGCCTTCGATCTCGGCCCGGGGGATCAGGGCCGCGACCGAGTCGACCACGATGACATCCACGCTTCCGCTGCGGACAAGCATCTCGGTGATCTCGAGTGCTTCCTCACCGGAGTCGGGTTGGGAAACCAGCAGCTTCTCGAGGTTCACGCCGCATTTTCGGGCCCACCCGGGCTCAAGGGCGTGCTCGGCGTCGACGACGGCCGCGATGCCCCGGTTCCTCTGGGCCGACGCCGCAACGTGCAGGGCGAGCGTCGTCTTGCCCGACGCTTCCGGGCCGAACAGCTCGACAATCCGCCCCCGCGGCAGCCCGTTCCCCCCGAGCGCCAGATCGAGCGACAGCGCTCCCGTCGAGATGCCGTCGATTCGGGTGCGCATCTTGTCCATGCGCATGATGGCGCCTTGCCCGTAGGTCTTCTCAATCTGCTGGACTGTCCGATCGAGTGACTTCACCTTGTCGCTTTCTTCATTCTTGGCCATGGCAGTCCCCAACCTCTCCTGTTGAATTGCCTGAGACTTCCTTTGCTTCCGCGGTACGAGCTTGGCCGCCCGTGCTCGTACGCGTTCAGCGATCACGCTTTCAGTGGGCATTCGGCCACCGTGCTGTATTGCGCCCCGCGCGGCGTCAGCACCGACTGAATCAGCCGCACGGACTCCACATGCTGGTCAACCTGTTCCACGTCCAGCCGATCGACGTCGTTCCGCAGCGCGCCGTTCGTCGTGTCGTCGCGGATCCGCCCCAACGTCAGATGCGGTGAGTAGGGTCGCGATTCCTCCGGGAAACCCACTGATGCCAGCTCCTCGGCGCAGGCGGCCTGACACCGAAGCAGCCACCCTGAACGCTCCTCGACGCCGACCCACACGACTCGCACCCGCCCGCGCGGCGGGAAACAGCCGCTGCCGGCGACGGTGAGGTCGAACGGTTCAACCCGACCCGCCGCCCGTTGCACGGCTTCGGCAACCTGCGCCACGCGGCCGTCCGCCACCTCACCCAGAAACACGAGCGTCAGGTGCATCTGTTCCCGCGTGACCCAGCGGACGACGCGACCGTATCGGCCCAGCGACTCCTGCAGCCGGATCAGATCGTCCTTCACACGTTCGTCAAGTTCAATTGCGGTGAACAGTCGCATGGTGCCCGTCTTTCCCGCCGGTTGTCGGCGGTTGGTCGTTGCTCTCTTGTTGTTTCCGCTTTCGTCATGTTAGCGCTTTTCTCCCACACCGGCAAAGTCTGCCGGACCGATCCTCCGCAAACCGCACAACGTGAGCGTTCACGTCCTGCCGCTCCCGAGTCTGAACCCCCACTGCGCCACCTTTTGCGTCAACCAGTACTGTATGGCGGCCAGAACGGGCACCGCCGCGACCACCAGCATGATCCGGCCGGCGGCTGTGGCGGCGAGCCGGCTCATGCCAACCGTCGCCAGGATGGCCTGCATCGAATGTTGCTCTTGCACGGCCAGGAGCCCCATGGCGAGCGAGAGCAAGCCGACGACCGCCGCGGTGAAGAGGCCGACATTCCGCGCGTCAGTCTCAAACAGGCTCGCCTCCTTGCGCGCGTGGTGCCCTTTGCGACCGATGTAGAAACCCGCGAGCAGCCCTAGCGCCGCGATGCCGACGGGCAGGCCCATGAACATCATGATCGCCACGCCCGACCAGAGAAGATACACGGGAATCACCAGACTCGTCCTCACCGTGTAGAACCCGCCGACCCAGCGCTTGCGTTTGACCATGACGACTACGATTCCCAGCGCCAGGCCCGCCAGGGCCCATCCGGGAATGGCCGTTTCAGGGATCGACAGCGAAGCGCTGGTCCACCACGCGATGACGAAGAGAGTCAGCGGGCACGCAACACACAGAAAGAGAGTGACGAGGACCGATTCCACCCTGCTCATCGTGGTGTCCGTCACTTCATGGTTCATTCTGAGTGCCTTCGCGTCCGACGTACGGGAATCAGGATTCTCCAGACTTCTCCTGCGCCATCTGCGCCTTCTCGATTCTGGCCCAGGCGTCCCGGAGGGTCACGGTTCGGTTGAACACGAGCCTGTCCGCCGACGAATCCGGATCGACGCAGAAGTATCCGTTTCGCTCGAACTGGTAACGCGTGCCCGGGGCGGCCCCGGCCAAACCGGGTTCCACCTTGCAGTGCGTCAGCACCTCTAGCGAGTTCGGACTCAGGTTCGACTTGTAGTCCTGCCCTGCCTCCACGTCGCCCGGGTCGGCTTTGGTGAACAGGTGATCGTACAGCCGGACTTCGGCCCCGACGGCGTGGGCGGCCGACACCCAGTGCAACGTGGCCTTGACCTTCCGGCCGTCGGGGGAGTCGCCGCCCCGGGGGGCCGGGTCGTACGTGCAGTGCAGTTCGACCACCTCGCCGGTCTGCTCATCCTTCACCATGCCCGTGCACGTGATGTAATACGCGTATCGCAGGCGCACTTCCCGGCCGGGGGCCAGGCGGAAGAACTTTTTCGGCGGGTCCTCGCGGAAGTCGTCGCGTTCGAGGTAGAGCACGCGCGAGAACGGGACCTTGCGCGTGCCCATGCCGGGATCTTCCGGGTTGTTCACGGCATCCAGCTCTTCCACCTGGTGTTCCGGGTAGTTGTCGATGACCACGCGAAGCGGGTGCAGCACGCCCATCACGCGCGGGGCCCGCTTGTTCAGATCCTCGCGGACGGCGTGCTCGAGCTTGGCGATGTCGACCGTGCTGTTGAACTTGGCCACGCCGATGCGCTTGCAGAAGGTCCGTATGGACTCGGGCGTGTATCCGCGTCTCCGCATGCCAGAGATGGTCGGCATCCGCGGATCGTCCCAACCGCAGACATGTCCTCCATCGACCAGTTCCAGGAGTCTCCGCTTGCTCATGATGGTGTAGGTGAGCTCGAGACGGGCGAACTCAATCTGTTGGGGATGATACACGCCTAATTCATCAAGGAACCAGTCGTACAACGGGCGATGGTTCTCGAACTCCAGCGTGCAGATCGAGTGGGTGATGCCTTCGATGGAGTCTTCCAGTGCGTGGGCCCAGTCGTACATCGGATAGATGCACCACTTGTCGCCCGTGCGGTGATGGCGCGCCCGCAGCACGCGGTACATGACCGGATCGCGCATGTTCAGGTTGGGCGAGGCCATGTCGATCTTCGCCCGAAGTGTCCGTGAACCGTCGGGGAAGTCGCCGGCCCGCATGCGCTCGAACAGGTCCAGGTTCTCGTCGACGCTTCGCGTGCGGTACGGGCTGTCCTTGCCCGGCGTGGTCAGGGTGCCGCGGTATTGGCGGGTCTGCTCGGGCGTCAGGTCGCAGACGTAGGCCTTTCCGGCGTTGATCAGCTGCACGGCCCACTCGTACATCTGTTCGAAGTAGTCGGACCCGTAGTAGAGCCGGTCTTTCCAGTCGAACCCCAGCCAGCGGACATCCTCGATGATCGAATCGATGTACTCCTGCTCCTCCTTGATCGGGTTGGTGTCATCGAACCGCAGGTTGCAGAGCCCGCCGAATTCGTCAGCCAGGCCGAAGTTCAGGCAGATCGACTTGGCGTGCCCGATGTGCAAATACCCGTTGGGCTCCGGCGGAAACCGCGTATGGACCCGCCCGTCCCATTTGTTCGTCTTCAGGTCCTCGGCGATGATTTCCTGGATGAAGTTGAGCGCCGGCCTGGCGTCGGGGGCTGTCATGTTCGAGGCTTCCTTTCCGATCTTCCCTGTGACGGCATGTCCAGCCGCGCCGTGCAGAGCCGCCGGTCTGGCCTTGCCCGGCAATCGGACCCCGCGTCCGGCGGAGTCCGGCCCGTGGGTTTCGAGACGATCGCTAGTCGATCGTGAGCATCTTCGTGAACTCGGCCACTCGGCCGTCCAATTCGTCCCGGGTCAACGCCTGCAATCGCCGTACCGAGAAGTCTTCGATCGTGAACGAGGCCACCACGGTGGCCCGCACCAGAGCGCGGCGGAGCGCAGCGTAATCAAACGACTCACACGCGGCGAGGTAGCCCAGCATGCCGCCGGCGAAGCTGTCACCGGCGCCGGTCGGGTCTTTGACCGCTTCCGAGGGGAACGCCGGAATGGCTGTCACGCCGTCGGCGGTCACCAGCACCGCCCCATGCGCTCCTTTCTTGATCACCGCGAACTTCGGGCCCATCTTCAGGACTCCGCGCCCGGCGGTGATCACGTCGGATTGGCCCGTAAGAAGCACGGCTTCGCTGTCGTTGATGACGACGCCGTCCACGGCCGCCAGGGTCTCCCGCAGAGCATCCCGTTCCGCATTGATCCACAGGTCCATCGTGTCGCAGACCACGAGCCTGGCGTCGGGGACTTGGCGGCGCATGCCGAGTTGCAGAGCCGGATGCGTATTCGCCAGGAACACCACCGTGCTGTCCTTGAACGGGTCGGGGATCACGGGCGGGGCTTCGGCGATGACGTTCAGATCGGTGCGCAGCGTCTGGCGCTCGTTCATGTTTTCGAGGTACTTGCCGGTCCAGCGGAAGGTCTTGCTGCCGGCCCGCCGCTCCAGGCCGGCAAGATCGATCCGATCGGACGTCAGGGCGCTGCGAAACGTATCGGGGAAATCATCCCCGACGACCGCCACCAGGCGCACCGGGGTGAACGCCGCGGCCGCGAGTGTGAAATACACGGCCGATCCGCCCAGCACGTCGTCGGCCCGGCCTTGCGGCGTGATCACCGTGTCAATGCCCACCGTTCCCGTGACAAGTAATGACATTGATGCTTCAACCGCCTTTCGGACAGGTGGCGTAGCCACGCCCGGGTGCCCGCGAGCGCGCTCACGCGGGCGCCAGTGTGGTTCTCCAGCGGCACGGCGTCCGGATTCACGCAACCGCGGCCAAGCAGTTGCGAATTCGAGTCAGCGTCCTTTCCTTCCCCAACAGCATTAAAGTATCGCCGATCGCCGGGCTGATCGTTCGCCCCGTGACGGCCACGCGCACGGGCTGGGCCACGTCGCCGAGCTTCACGTCGTACTTCTCGCACACGTCGGCCAGCAGCGCCTCCACGGCGTCGGGCGACCACGTCGCGAGCGAATCCAGTGCGGGCAGCAGCCGCTCGAGCATCGCGTAGCCCTGGCCATCGTTCTTGGCCAGCACCTTGCGGACGGCCTTGGCGTCATACTCCAATTGCGCGTCGGCAACGAACAGGGCGCCGGCCTTGTTTTCCACATCACGAAACGTGCGGAGCCCCTTGCAGGCCTCGAGCACGCGAGAGGC
Source organism: Phycisphaerales bacterium (assembly GCA_020353195.1). GTDB lineage: Bacteria > Planctomycetota > Phycisphaerae > UBA1845 > UBA1845 > JAFGJQ01. The sequence goes on from CP070691.1 coordinate 255,782, forward strand.
CGTCCCGTCGTCCAGCGCGTTCAGGGCCGACCCGCCGGTCTGCGTGAAATCCCGGAAGGCCTCGAGCAAGCGCCCGGGCGACACGCCGGCGCACCAGTGGGTGTTCAGGGCCAGCAGCTTGTCGCGATCGAACTTGGCGTTCGACTTGACGATCCGGTCGATCGAGAACGCCGCCACCGCCTCGTCCCGCGAGAGGTGTTCGCGATCATCGCCCGGCGACCAGCCCAAGAGGTTCAGGAAGTTGCCCAACGCTTCGGGCAGGTATCCCGAGACCCGGAAATCGTGCACGTCGATCTCGGGGAGGACCACGCCGGCGTGCCCGGCCAAACGGATCAGGCCGTCCATGTCGAGCGCTTGAAACTCGGGTTTTCGCCCGGCTTTCTTGTCACCGAACCAGCGACTCGCCCCATCGGCGTCGATCCGCGCGTGCTCGCCGACGGTGTCGATTGTCCACTTGCCATCGCGGATCAGCCGGGCGACGGCTTCGTGCACGGCGACGTGCTTGTCGCGCTTGCCCATCTTGCTGCCGTCCAGGTTGAAGATCAGCGGCAGATGCGCGTACTGGGGCGTCTGGAACCCGAGCGCCTGCTGCAACGCCACGTGCTTCGGCGCGTTCGAGAGGTGGTCCTGGCCGCGGCAGACAAGGGTGACCTTCATCATCGCGTCGTCGACCACGCAGGCGAGGTGATACGTGGGCCAGCCGTCGCTCTTGAGGATCACGAAGTCTTCCATTTCGTCCTGCGGGACGCGGACCTCGCCCCGTACCAGATCGTGGACCACGACGTCGCCGGGCGGCATGAGAAAACGCACGACGGCCGGCTGCCCCCGGTCCCGGGCGGCTAGACCCTCTTTGACGGTGGGCAGCGGATCGGGTCGGCGGTACGTTGACGCCCGCTTGGCCTTTCGGGCGTCAGCCCGCATCGCTTCGAGTTCTTCCGGTGTGTCCAGCGCGTAGTAGGCGTTGCCCTCTTCGAGGAGCTGCTCAACGTACCGCTGGTAGATGTCGAGCCGTTGGCTCTGGAAATAGGGTCCGCAGTCGCCGCCGGCGTCCGGCCCCTCGTCCCAGTCCAGCCCCAGCCAGCGAAGATCGTCGAGGATCTTCTGCTCAGCGGCGGCTACGTGCCGCGTGCGGTCGGTGTCTTCAATCCGCAGGACGAACACACCGCCGCTTTGCCGGGCGAGGAGCCAGTTGAACAGCGCGGTTCGGGCCCCGCCGACGTGGAGATACCCGGTCGGCGATGGTGCGAAGCGGACGCGTAGTGCGGTTGAACCCACGGGATTCGTCCTCGATTGACATCCGGTCTTCGGGTCGGAGCGGCCCGCGCTCGCTCGGTCACCGCCTTCTACCCTAACGGAATACGAACATTACCCGGATTCACGGCCCCGGTCAACCGGTTTTTTCCGACGAGGAAGGTGCCTGGTGGCTTGCCTGCCCGGCGTCGGGGGCGGCGGACGCCTGAGCCGGGTGTTGTCGGAGCCGGCGTGCGATCGCGCCGGCCGGCCCGCTGAGCACGTACGCGCACGCCGCCGTTGCCAGTGTCGGCACCGGTTGCCACAAGAAGATCCCCAGGACAATGACAATCGTGGCGAACTGTTTGAAGGGCCGGCGGCCTCTGAGATACGTGGTCCCGACGTGCACGTATCGCACGTTGCTGACCATCAGCAGCGCGCAGCCTAACAGGACATACGGCAGCAGGTTCGCCAGCAGCAGGGCCCCGTACACCGGCAACTCGTGCAGGATCACCAGCGACGCGACGGCAAACGCCGCCCCCGGGCTCGGCAGCCCGTGGAAACTGGCATGGGCGCCACTGCCGCTGCCGGAGTGCTCCACGTTGAACCGGGCCAGGCGCATGGCCGCACAGCATGCGTAGATCGCCGCGACTCCCCAGACCGCCCGGCTGGGCAGCCCCACCAGATCGGTCTCGGGCAGCCGGGTGAGAAGGGTGATCATCAACACGGCGGGGGCGATGCCGAACGTCGCCATGTCGGCCAGGGAATCCAACTGTCCGCCGAAGTTGCTGGTTCGCCGGGCGAACCGGGCCAACCGACCGTCGGCCATGTCGAACAGCATGCCCACCACGATCATGAACCCGCTGATCGACAGGAACGAGGGCAGAACGCTCTCGATGAACGGGCTGTTGAGGGTTTCCTTTTCGAAGACCGGCCGACCGGTGCCGGCGTCGGCGACCGCGCTCATGCAGAAGTGAATGGCGGCGAGTCCGCAGAGCAGATTGCCCAGCGTCAGCAGCGTGGGCAGCGTCTGAATCGTGCGGAGTCGGCGACGGCGGCGCGGGCGTCCCGGCTCAGGCGGGTTGCTCAGTTTCGCTATAACGGGCATGGCTGCCTCCTGAGCTGAGGTTTGAGCGTTGAACGGCAACGACGCTTATCCCGGCACGCACCGATTGGCCGACCCACGTCTTGATTTCGGTTTCGGCCCGGTCGGGGATGATCAGCTCCGTGCGGGAACCGAATTTGATCATCCCGAATCGCTCGCCGATCATCAGGTCATCACCTTCCATGGCCCGGCACGTGATTCGCCGGGCGATCAAGCCGGCGATCTGCCGGACGATGATCGGGCCGGCCACCGGCGGGTTCGGATCGATGAGCAGGGTGTTCGATTCGTTCAGCCGGCCGGATTTCGGATTCCGAGCGTCCAGAAACCGCCCTCGAGCATATGTGACGGACACAACCCGCCCGCGGCACGGGCTGCGGTTGGCGTGGACGTCAAAGATGCCCAGGAAAATGCCGATCCGTACGGCCGGGCCGCCGATCTTCTCGTGATGGTCCAGGCGCGTGATTTCCGTGACCTTCCCGTCCGCCGGGGAGCACAGCTCGCCCCGGGCGAATAAGGCTATGCGACGCGGGTCCCGGAAGAACGCCATGACGAAAAGCCACAGCGCCACCGGCAGCACCGCCGCGGGCCAATACTGCCACACCGCCAACGCCGTCAGCGCGCCCAGCCCGACGGTCGCGATCAGCATCTCCCGAATGCCTTCCCGTGCGAATTCCATAAGTCAAGCGGTCAACGGCCCCGGGACGCCGCGGGCCAGCAACACGGGGGCGAACATTCGCCGTCAGGCCGCCGCCCCGCGCGTTTGTTGAGTCCTCCGTTCTGAATCTTCGATTCTCGATTCTGCGGTCGCCAAGCCCGCGCTGTTACGCCCGCCGCTTCGACCGTTTCTTGCGGAGTCGGGCGGCCGTCGTCATGCCGGCCTCGAAGACCTCGCCGAACTTGCCCGGGGGCAGGCCGATCCTCAGGCTGATGTCCACGAGAACGGACCGCTCCTCGTCCGTGATTTCCCCGTCGATCGCGGCCGTGCCGACCATCAGCGTCATCGCCCGGGCCGGGTCCTGGAGGATCCGCCGGAACATCGAGCTTTCGACCGAGACGCCCTGCTTGGCCTTTTCGATCATCTCGTCCAGCCAGACCCGCCCCACGCCGGTCTTTTGGGCCAATCCCTGGATCACGCCCTTTTCGCCGCGGGTGATCGTGCCGTCGGCGACCGCGACGACGAGCACCCCCCGGAGCAGTTCCAACTCCTGTGCGTCCATTGCGAGTCTCCCGGTGTCCGGCGGCCCGCGCGGCACCCGGCAGGTATCATACCGCGGATCGGTCTCGACGCCATCCAACGCCGCTGCGACGCAGGCCAGGCGGGAACGTGTGAGTGGGTAGTTCCGAGGAATCTCATGCCCCCGCGCGCGTCCAGGCATTGCGGGCGAGCGGACCCAAGGACCCGCGTGCAATCCTGGCACGCATCGGCAAAGCGACACAGACCGGCTGGGCCGCACGACTCATTTTTGGGGCGACAGCGTTTCGGACCAGTGGATGAGGCCTTCGTCCGTGGTGAAATACGTGCCGGACTTCTCTACGTGGCCTCCTCGGAAGCTGATCGCATCGACGAAGTCGTCGGCATAGTGGATCTGGAGGACGGTGGCGCCATCCGTGGTCGTGCAGCTCGCGGAGACAGGCGGAGCGTCGTCGAGGAAGCGGAGCGTCTCGCCCTGCTTCGGGTTGATAAGGAAGCCCACGACGCGATACAGCACGGCCCGGTCGGACACGCGTTTGGCTTTCAGCAAGGCCGCCTTGATATGCGTTCTGTCGTCCAGTTCGGGCAGTGGACCGCGATCCGAGCGGATCTCCAGCTCGACGACCTCGCGCCCGTCCAGTTGGCCGGGACGTATGCTCAGGCTGGTCGGGTAGCAGCGGTGGATGCTCCGCGCCGGCTCGTCTTCGGCTGCCGTGTCGGCCGACTGCCATCGCTCGTACACGAACGTGCCTTGCCCCGACCATTCGCCGAAGGGAATCTCGGCCCGGGGCGCGGGCCCGGCGCACCCGGCGCAGAGGACGAGCAGAACCAGCGCCGCTTGCAGCACGTGAATGACGGACCGACGAACCATTCTGTCTAAGCTTGAAACTTGCACGGCATGCACTCCTGACGTGTTCGGTGTCGATTCCACTGTGTACCGGAAACCTTGTCGCGCGCAACCCCGGCCATGTCAAGACTGCTGGAGCAAGGCAGTTGGGCCGATTGACCGCCCCGCCCAACGCCGCGCTTTGGGCAAGCTGATCCTCGACGTGAACAGCCTAGTGATCCAGACTTGGAGACGGCAGGAACGGCCAACCCGACCCGCCGGGAACAGGCCGGCGGGAACGACGAGGCTTACCTGCCGGCGGGCTACGGGAGCCTCGAACTCTGGAGAGCACTCGTGCCCCGCCGGTCAGCTACACTACCTGGTTAGCCTGTCCCCCCAGCCCCAGACTCTTGCAGGCGCTTGATTAGCTGAACGGCTTTATCCCTCGGAGGGCCAAGTTCATGAGGCGCAATGTCTGCTTGGCCCGACTCAATGCGGCTGAGGAAGCGCTCGAGCATCTCGCGGAAAGCGCCTTCAGCTCGCTCGGTGAACGCGTGTATCGTCTTGAACTGATCCATTGTGAACAGACCGAGCTCGACATGGCCCACGTCGATTTCGTTACGCAACGCCATTGCCGGAATGAAATCGCATTCGATCTGGTTTTCTGAAAAGCCAAGATTTCGCAGCCCGGCGCGCGCGGCGTCACGGGTGCGGGCATCTCCGGCCGGCGGAAAAAGCACCTCAAGAGACTTCGCCAAGTTGAGGACGACCTCGGCAACGAACTCACCTGGCGTGGACCCCGCCCGAGCCAGCCTGCACGCCACATGAAAGTAGTGGAGACCAGCAACGAGGCGACGCCGATGCCGCTCGGAAAGAACTCCCATCCGCTCCCATGCCTTCACGAATCTCCCTTCCTGTTGCTCCTGAGTGGTTGTTCGAAACCCCATTTGCCATTCAGCGAGCTCCCATCGAAAGCTGGTCGATCCCACCTTTCCGTCGACTCGCTCGATGTAAGGCGGGTCGGCGAATGGAACGTTGACGAGAGTGGGAAACACGAAGTAAACACTCTCGATCATGTCCTCCATCTCGCTCAGCGACGCAAACCTCTGTGAGATGGAAAAGGTGGTGCCCGCTAGGCGCAGCGTCCGGGGCAGCTCTTCAACCGTGACATCAAGGGGCGAGAGCGGTTCCTTCGACTCGATCGTGTGCTCGCCCGAATTAGCGTTGAACAAAACCGACGCAGCCACCCCCCGAACGGCGGTGTGTCCCCCGCCTGCCGCAGCGCCGAAAGGCTGTGGCGGCTGAAAATAAAAGCGGATCTCACCCTGGGCCGGGAATGTTGGTGCCTCTCCGGACGTGAACCGGAAAACACGTGGACGCACTTGATAGGTGAGCATGTCAGCTCAGCGGGCTAACGGTTTGCGGATCACTGGCCCCCCAAGGGGCTGTCCGGCTGGATCGTGTCGTTAGCCTCCCTCATATTGCCTGTGGAATTCACCCTAGTAGAACCGGCTTCGCTCCTCGTCGCCAACACCGCGCTTTGGGCAAGCTGATCCTCAACCTGAGCAGCTCGGCGATCCAGACCTACGGACGGCGGGAGCGTCGGCGGTCGTGGGCGGCGACAAAGCGCAGCACAGTTCCCGTCCGGTTGAGCACCTTGTTATGTCTTTCTCATTAATGGCACCAATTCAGCCTTGGCCTCTTCGTATGCCCTGATTATGTGACGCCCGAGATAAAGCTTCTGACTTCCAAAGAAGAAACAAACGTCGTCTTCGTAGTCTGATCGGATTTCCACTTGCCCGATCTTCGCTAGAGCACGTTTACCGTACGCAATGTTGTAACTCAGCCGCGCATAACACTCATCGTGGTTGCGATTCTCCGAGTCGACGTGACATATTGCATCTCGGATGAACTTGATGGCCTGCGACACGTTTGTCACTTTCTCTGTAACGTTCACGTCATCCGTAAACGTAATGGGGTTCGCAAACTTCTCTGCTTTCGCCATGAGGTCACGAACCAGGATGAGCAACTCGGTCAGCGCGGCCATGACTAAAGGGCTTGCGCAGTTCTGTGGTTCGAAAATACCGGACTGCAGTAGCTCTTCAACCCGGCGAAACGAGCTTTGTATGTCTCGTTTTGTATAGAAATCCATCTATGGGTACCTAGGGCATGACAATAATCAGCTCGATGCAGCTAACAAGTGCAAGTTTGGCTTCTTGTCCGCATGGCACGCCTCCGCATCCCTTGCCGAACGGGCCCTGAGCCCTGTGTCTTCCGCAGATCGCGGTCTCGCGGTTCAGTACGGCAATCCATGTGCATCGCCATGACAACCTGCCCTCTCGACCGCTTTGAAGTGCGTCGATCGGACTGTGGACCGGCCGCTTCCGGACTACAGAGGTTCTGCTGCACGGGTCAGGCTCGCGCCAGTGAAGGGGCTTGGTCAGGCGCCGTTGAGTAACGTGCCGGTAGCATAACGCGCGGTGGCGGCCGCTGCAACGCCGACCGGAGCACCGGCAGGTCCACGGTGTATCCGGTTCGGTCGGTCTGCCTGCCGGATCGCCGGGAAGCACCCGGGTGGCTTGACGCGCGCGTGTGGCCGAGCTTACACTTTTTTCAGAGCTTATTGAAACATATGGAAGGTGGATCATGGCGACGTCAGGCTATCAGGAATCTCGCGAGTTGTTCGTGCGGCGGTGGGGGGAGATGGGGGCGACGTGGGGGATCAGCCGGACGATGGCCGAGATTCACGCCCTGCTGTTCACCGCCACGAGGCCGCTGTGCACCGACGACGTGATGGAGCGGCTGAACATCTCTCGCGGCAATGCGAGCATGAACCTCCGGCAGCTGCTGAACTGGGGGCTGATTCACCGCGTGCACAGTCGTGACGACCGCAAGGTCTACTTCGAGGCCGAGTCCGACGTGTGGGAGATGTTCCGCGTCATCAGCCGGGAGCGCCAGCGCCGCGAGGTCGAGCCGATCATCGAGACCATCGAGCGCTGCCACGCCATGGTCGACAAGCCCTCAAAGACGCTCGGCGCGGAGGAGGCAAAGCAGGCGAGAGTCTATGCGCGGCGGCTTGCCGAGATGCTCGATTTTCTCCGCATGATGAACACCGCGTCGAACCTGCTGGCCAAGGCCGGCAAGGGCGGCATCCGCCGCGTGCTGTCGATCCTGTCCAAGGCGATCCGGTAGGTGTATTGCGAATGGTCAACGGCGGATTACGAGTCGCGACCGTCGCTGCAGCCGGAACGGAAGCGTGAAGAGAGCGGGCGAGCCGCCGGCGTCGCCGTGTGGCTCGGGCGCAACTGCAAGCCGCGAATCAGGAACTGGAACACCCCTTCGTCGCTACGCCGCTACTTCGCTTCGTCCCCCAGGCCCCTTCCCATCTGCCGAATGTGCGCCATCAGGCGATCGACGACCTGCCCGATCGTCATGCGGCTGGTGTCGATGTGGATGGCGGCGCCGGGCTCGAGCAGTGGGGCCCATTGCCGGGCGTCGACGGCGTCGCGTGATTCGAGGTTGCGCCTGACTTCGGCGATGTCGACTTCCTCGCCGTCGGCCTGCAGTTCCGCGTGGCGTCGCTGGGCGCGTTTGTCGATTGTCGCCTCCATGACGAACTTCAGATCGGCATCGGGAAACACCACGCTGCCCTGGTCGCGGCCCTCCGTGACCAGTGAGCCCAACTTCCGCCCGATGGCCCGCTGCTTCTCGACCAGGATGTCGCGAATGGGCTGGGTGCGGGCCACCGGCGACGTGTACCGGCTGATCTCGTTCGAGCGAATGGCCTCGCTGACGTCGCGGCCGTCGATCTTGACTCGGGTATGGGTGGGCCCGCAGTCGAGTTCGAGCTTCACCCGCCGCACCAGCGCGGTCAGGGCTTCGGGATCGTCGAAGTCCACGCCCTGTTTCAGTGCGTGGTAGGCGACGGCGCGGTACATGGCGCCGGTGTCGAGATACGGGAGCTCCAGCCTGGCGGCGAGCTTGCGGGCGGCGGTCGATTTCCCCGACCCGGCGGATCCGTCGATGGTGATGATCATGGCGCGGCGGATTATAAGCGGCCGCGCGGAAGTTGTCATGGATTGCCGGTTGCGGAATCCGGAGTCGTCGCGAGCCGGAGATCGGGACTCCGAAAGCACAGGCCGGTGTCATGCTGCGGGCTGGGGGCAGGCGTGACCGCCGCGCCGTGCCCGATGCCGCGGCCGCGCGGGCAAAACGGGCACGAGCCGCTTGAGCATATGGACGGCCTGGCGCCGGTAGCTCAGGATGAAGCTTGCCAGTTCGCGCAGGCGTCCCGTGCCGACGTAGAAGGAGACGTAGGTCAGGACCTGCAGGAGTTCGAGTTGGCGGTGTGACAGGTCTCGCAGCTCCAGCGCGTGTCCGAAGTACTTGTCGTACAGCCGCCAGTCTTCGCTGAGCAACCGGTAGCCGCACTGGCCGCACCGGGCCAGGCGCCAGACTTCGGTACCCGGATAGGGGACCATGACGCCGACAGCGACGTCGTCGGCGCCGAGACGGGGTGCGAAGCGGACGGTCCGCAGGGCCGTCTCCCACGTCTCGTTCGGATGGCCGATGATGAAGAACGCGTTGGTGACGATGTCGGCGGTTCGGGCGGCGCGGACGGCTCGGCGAGCCTGATCCAGCGTGATGTTCTTGTGAATGTGTTTGAGAGTCGCCGGACAGCCCGACTCGATGCCGAAGTCCAGGGTCCGACACCCCGCGCGGCGCATCCGCCGGTAGAGGTCGACGTCGGCAAGGTTCGCCCTCGAGTTGGCTTTCCATCGCCAGACGAAGCCGCGACGCTCGTTCCGGGTGATGAGCCTCTTTAGAAAGTCGTTTGTCCAGGAGCGGTCGATTCCGAAGGTTTCGTCCTGAAACCACGACGATCGGGCGCCGGTGCGGTCTTCGAGTTCGTCGATCTCCGCCAGCACGTTATCGACGCTTCGCAGGCGGATGCGGTTGCCGAGAACCCGCTGGCAGAACGCGCAGCGGAAGGGGCAGCCGCGGCCCGCATAGAGAGGCCAGCGCACGTCGTGCGGAAACAGCTCCCAGGCCGGAAACGGCAGAACGTCCAGATCCGTCAGCGCCGGGCGCCGCGGGTTCACGATGATGTCATCGCCGTCGCGAAACGCGATGCCGGCAATCCGGCACCAGTCCGACCGATGCGTGGAGCCGGAGACCGCGGCGGCCAACTCCCGTGCCGTGCACTCGCCTTCGCCGCAGACGGCCACGTCGATGCCGGAGAACTCGCGCAGCGTGCGTTCGGGCAGGGCGGTGGTGTGCGGCCCGCCGACCATGGTGACGCATCCGGGGACGGCCCGGCGGGCCGACGCGCAGAGCCAAGCCGCGTGGTGGATTTCGTGTGTCATCGCGGTGACACCCAGCA
>CP070691.1:265617-273510 GCA_020353195.1 Phycisphaerales bacterium
ACTTCGAATCTCAAGACCCTAGACCTCCTGCTACCTGGCTGGCATGGCGTGACGAAGACTCCTTTGTGATTCGGAACCGAGAGAAGGCTGACTATCGAGAGTACGACACCGAACAGGCGTGGCAGGAGGCGGTTCGAGAGCTGAATGCGCGGCCCTCGTCGGACAAGGTCCTTCTCGACCATGTCACGGCGTTCGACCGCGACAGCCGACTGGCGATCGGCTGGGGTGACGACGGAGGCTTCTTGCTGGACATGGAAAAGGATGACCTGGAGATATGGAAAGCAAGGGAGGAATGGGCCAAAGCGGTTCGGTCTAAGACGAAGCTCGATCCTGACCGGCTCCAAGACCCCAAGGCATGGCACTTGCAGTACCGCCGTTCCGTCTACTGGGCCATCATGGGGCCGTACCTAGCGTTGGTCACTTTCTGGATCGTCGTTCCGTTCGTCCGGCCGCGGTCTGGCGGAGGTCCGGTTGATCGTGGTACCATTGACAGTCCGAAGGGTCCGCCACCGTAGCTCAGTCGGCAGAGCAGCGGTTTTGTAAACCGCAGGTCCTCGGTTCGAGTCCGAGCGGTGGCTTCGGCGGGCGGCTGTCAATCGGCCGTCTCCCCGTCAACGGCGGGCCAACCCCTTGATGAGTGAATCCTCGGGTAGCAGGCGAGCGGCGGCTCCATACGCCTTTCGGGCCAAACGCAGGCCGTCCGGCTTGGCGCTGACGGCGTGTATGTGCCCGGTGATGATGTGCGCCGCGGCTTCATTCCACTTGAGCCCAACCGCCGGGATCGTGTCGGTGGTTGTGGTCAGTTCGCCCGGCGAGATGCCGGTGGGCCAGGCTGTCACGTATTGACTGGCGTCGCTGCGGTACAGCAACATTTCGGCGAGATTGTCAGCCAGCGTCCGCCGGTATCGGCTTGCATGGGTGAGATAGTCGAGCACGGGGCGGTCGTCGGTATGCAGCGGTCCGGGGCCGACATAAGCGGCGACGTCGTCCTCGGCCAGCAGCAGGCAGGCCAACAGTTGATACGGGTTGTCGAAGCCGATCACCGCCAGATCGCGCTGCACGAGCGGACGCTGCATTCGTCTGGTGATCATCGACAGGTCAATGGACAGCGGTTGCGGCGTTCCCACCAGGATGACGAAATCGGTAGGCAGGTTGAGCATATACCAGACGCTCGTGTGGGGGTAGACCTCCTGAAACGAACGAAGCACGATCTTGAGCTGCTCGGCGGTCACTCCGGTGATCGGGACCCACGCGCAGCTGAGGCCGCCCTCGTTGAGCTTGTCCTGCATCAATCGGAAGAAGTCGGTGGTGTACAGGTTGCCGTTTCCGCGGTACTGGATGCTTGTCATGTCGGTGAGAATCATATCGTACTTCCGGGGAGCAACGTGCAGCCAGCCGCGAGCGTCGTCGATGATGAGCTGGAAGTTCGGCCGATTCTGATTCGGGCCGACCATCCCGTGATTCTCGCTGACGAAGAGGTCGTGGGTATCGGCAACGCGCGGTTCGATTTCCACGCAGTCAATCCCGATTGCGTGCAGCAACATGGAGTATGACGTTCCGCCGGTGCCGAACCCCACACTCAGTGCCCGCTGCGCCTCGGGGTGCAGCAGCGCCGGCAGGTGAGCCCACATCTTCTGGTCGGTGACGATCGCCGGATAGGTGCCGGCCACGCCCTGGCTGTCAACATAGAGGCGCAGATGCGGCGGGCCGGCGTCACGGATCTCCGACACGTGCACGGTGGCCGACGGCCCCTCCGCATAGTAGAGCACCCGTTCCGTCTCCAGCCCCGGCGCGGGGCGGTAGAACCGGATCGCCGGCGGCACCAGGGTGACGACGAAGACAAACACCGTGGCCGCCAGTGCCGGCGCCGCTCGCCAGCGGGCCGAGGCGGCCGGCGCGAGCAGCGTTGCCGCGGTGGCCACCAGGAAGCTGCACCCGGACAGAAGCAGCAGCGTTCCCCGAATTCCCAACAGCGGAATCAGCACGACGCCGGTAAGGGCTGAACCGGCAATCGTTCCCGCGGCGTTGAAGGCGTAGATCCTGCCCACCGCCCGCCCGGCGCGTTCCAACGGGCTGTAGAGCAGCGTCACCAGCAGAGGCAGGGTCATGCCGATGAGCACCGTCGGCACGAACACGATGGCGACGGCGAGAATGTACTCTCGAACAAAGATGTCCCGTTCACTTCGACCCGGTCGGGCGAGGTCCATGTCGGCCGCCGCCGGCACGAGCCCGAGGAGGACCGGCCCGAGAACGGCGAGCGCCATCTGGACGGTGATGAGAATCTGAATCGGGCTCCACCGGGTGGACCGCACGAGCCGTACTGCGAGGCCCGAACCGATGGACAGGGCGGCCAGGTAAACCGTCACCACCATGGTGAATACGTATGCGCTGTTGAGGGTATAGACGGCCAACAGCCGCATCCACGCCACTTCGTAGGCCAGCGCGACTGCGCCGGTTGCAGCCGCCGCCGCAAGGGCGAATCGGCAATAGGGGGTATTATCGGGCGCGTGGCTGGCGGCTGTGTCCGGGCCGGTTGTTGCCTGAGAGATCCGGTGCTGGGGCGCCTTCGCAAGACCGAGTGCCAGCAGGCTGGCGACCACGTTGCCGGCTATCGCCACGTACAGCGAAGCCTGCACCCCGATGAAGCGGATGAGCACGAACCCCGCGACGGCGGCCCCCGCTACCGAGCCGATCGTGTTGACGGCGTAGAATCGCCCGAAGCCCACGCCGACCGAACCGGACCAGCCCGACACCAGGCGCGCCATCGCCGGCACGGTCGCCCCGATCAGAACGGCGGGAATGCCGTAGGCCGTGAACGCCAGGACGAATCGGATGAGGTTGGAGACAAACCACTGTGGATCGACCACGCCGTGCAGGACAGTGAAGACGCGCATCAACGGGCTAACGAAGAACCCGGTGGCCAGGCCGGCCAGCCCGATGCCCAACTCGATCGCGGCGTAAAGAAGGACGACGTTTCCGGCGCGGTCCACGCGAGGCCCGAACAGGCGTGCGCCGACGGCCAGACCCGCCAGGAACGCCGACAGCACGGCGGCCACGCTCATCGTGCTCAGCCCGAACACGAGTGTCAGCATGCGGTGCCAGACGATCTGATAGATCAGGGCCGATGCGCCCGATACGAAGAAGCAGAGGTAGAGCAGCGTGATTCGGAACCTCATCGGGCAAGAGTGTAGCGGAATTGGATGGTCCGGCCAAGCCGGTCAAAGGGTGGGCCATGGAAACGGGTTCGACCAGCAGTCAAGCCGTTCGCCACTTGCCCGGTGCGCGACCGGCGGGTTCGTACAAGCGGCAACGGTGCGGGCGACGGTGCGTCGCTACCGCGCATTGCTTCGGGGAGGTCAACCAGACCGAAGCAATAGAAAAGGCTCGCCCGTCCTCGAATGGCGAGAAGGGGCGAGCCGAAAGGGTCAAACGAAACTACGTGCCATCCGGTTGCGGAGCCACCTCCGCAAGTGGAACCGCCCTCGCTAGAACACGCCCTGGAACTCTCCGAAGTCGCCCAGGTCAACGTCGTTGTCGTTATCCATGTCGGACCGGTCGAACTCACCCGCCGTGCATCCTCCGGGCGGCGTGCCGACGTTCGGACCGTTCATGCAGTCGGCAAAGAGCGCGTAGTCGTCCAAGTCCGCGTCCCCGTCCTCGTCGATGTCACCGGGCACGATCGGAACCACGTCGAACGTCGGCGGGCGCCGCCTATGGTAGTAGCCTTGGAGAGACTCGCGATACCCGATGTACATCAGACCGATCAACTCGGTATCCGTCGTGAAGTTGAAGGTCTGGTCGTCGTACCGGGCCACCACGTTGCCTGACAACGAGTTGTACTCGATTCCCAACCGGTGCCAGCCGGTCGAGCCGTGCATGTCGATGTCCGCGATGAGAATCCAGTCCATCGGGTACATGGGGCCGTCCCTGCCGTCGCCGCCGTCGCCGAAGTCGAGCAGCTTGAGGCTCACGAGGTCGGCGCTATCTTCTTTTTCGAACAGCCAGCCGACGCCCGTGTTACTGGTGGCGCCGACACTGTCCGCGAACAACACACCGCTCGGGTCCGGCCAGTTGTAGTAGGGGCCGGTGGTCCCCTTGAAGCCGAATGTCATGCTCTCGGCACCGCCGATCCCGTAGGGCTCCGTGTCGAAGTACACCCACAGGTCATAGCCCGAGCCGGTGATCACGTCGGTCGAAACCACGGTGTTCCCACCGGGCACGTCCATGTGGGCCGACGCGTACCCGCCCTGCGGTGAAGCCGGAATCACACTGGGGTTCAGCTCGCTCACCACCGTCGGATCGATGACCTCAGCTCCCCGGAACGAGCCATGCTCTAATCCCGGATGGGGGTCGCCGACGCTCAGACCCAAGGCGTCCACGTCGGCCATGGCGAAGTTCCCCACAGCCGACCCGGCGCCCAGGTTGTTTGCGCCCGGCGTCCACGGGCGCAAGCCGAAGTCACGCCCGTTGTTATTCGTGTCGTACCCGTCCAGGTACCGCGCCCAGGACAGATCCGAGGTCTGCAACCTGAAGGTGCCCCAGATGCCGCCTTCGGCCGGGCCGACCACCACCGGTCCGTAGGTCGCTTCCAGGAAGAGCTCATAGATCACGGTGTCCACGACGCGACCCTTGCTGTCGAGCAGCTCGATGGCTTCGTTGGCATCCTCCCAGAGATCCGTCGAGCCGACGACGAGATCGACGTTCGGGATCAAGGGTGAGCCGATGACGTAATAATCATCGGCGGCCAGCGTCGTCCCCACCGGGATGAAGAAGTCCGGGTTGTTGTCCGTCCCCGGCGCCTGGGTGTCCGATGCGCGCAGACCCCACAGTCCGATATCCACCGGACCTCCCGTCGGGTTGTACAACTCGACGAACTCTTCGTCATCGACACCCGAGGAATCGTCGTACGCGAACTCGTTGATCACCAAAGCCGGTGGAACATCCGCACAGACGGTGACCGTCACCGGAGTGGAGGGGTCACTTTCTATGATGCCGGCCCTCTGGCTGGCGGTGATCACTTGCCCCGCCGACAATTCCGGGAACACGAACACCGCCACGCCGCTGGCCCCGCCCGTCGACGCCGTGCCGATCAGGTTCGCGCCCTCGTAGACCTTCACCTCGCTCGACTCGGGGATGAGCCCGGTTACGGCCACGAGTCCGCCACCGTCACACTGCGGGCTGGCCACCGTCGGAGGCGGCGGGATAAGCGCCTCGCATTCGTCGGCGATGCCGTTGGCGTCGCTGTCCACGCAGTTCGTGGCGTCACCCATGTAGCTGCCGCCGTCAAGGGCGGTGCACTCATTTTCCGTCAGCTCGAGGCAGTCGCACACGAAGCAGCAGGCACCGAGCGTCGGTGGCGTTGGAATCGTGATCACCAGATCGTCGATGGTCGGCGGACGACTGCCGGCCGGGAACCCGGAAGCGAACTCGCGGTACCCCATGAACAACGTGCTGGGGCCGTTGCCAATTACAGTCCCGTTTGTGCTGATCGAATCGAACGAGCCTGAGTAAGCGTCGTAGTTACGCGTCAGGGTCAGCGTGTGCCAACCGGTGGTCAACGCGGCTTCCGGGACGTCAAGCAGAACCTGCCCGTCCGCTCCGCCGTCGTTCTCGTTGACCAGTTGCAGCACCTGATCGCCAACCAGGCCGTTTCCATCCCCGAGCTCGTCGGTGTCCTCGAAGCGGTAATATCGCCAGACCAGGCCGGTGTTACCGTTCTGGCCGCCTTCGCCAAGCGGGAAGACGTCATTGAGGCGATACAACGACCCTTCGGTCCCAAACCCGATGCCCCAGCAATCGCCTTGGAGGAACGTCGTCGGGGTCCAGGCCGGCTCGCCCCGACCAGCGATATAGATCTGCAGGCTGAAGGCGGTGTTGTACCGCGCCTCATCGTCCAGCACACAGGTGTTCCCGCCACCGGCCTCATCGACGCAACTCGCTGCAAGACCGCCGTCAGGCGAGGCCGGAATCTCGTTCGGATTGGCCCCGCCAGCCACGGTAGGATCGACGTAGCGCAGGGTCTCGAAAGCCCCGGTCCAGCCCGGCACGTCATTACCAGCGACTCCGCCATTGAAATTGTCACTGAGAGGGGCGGCAGCCGCCTGCACGTTCGTGGCACCCGGCGTGGCGGGCAACCAGCCGAAGTCGCGCCCATTATTATCGGTGTCGTACCCGTCGACCCAGCGCGACCACGACTGAGTGGGAGAGTCGATCTCGATCCAGCCAATGCGGCTCCAAATTCCGCCTTCGGCCGGCGAGACCGCGACCGCACCCTGCCACAACTCGCAGACCACCGTGTCGGCCACGACCCCGTTGCTATCGAGCAGTTGGATGGCCTCGTTCTCGTTTTCCCACAGGTCCGTCGTGCCGACAACAAGATCGACGTTCGCGACCAAGTTCGAGCCAACCACATAGTAGTCACCGGAGGCGAGGATCGTGCCCCCGGGAATCGTGTAGTCAGGGTTGTCGTCCCCCGGCGGGGCAACCGTGTCCGAAGCCCGCAGCACCCAGTTGCCGATGTCCACCGGGTCCGGGTCGGCGTTGTACAGCTCGACGAACTCCTGATCTTCGCCGTAGTCTTCGGAGCGGACCTCGTTGATGACCACGCACCGTTGCACACCCGTGCCCACACCGACCGGCGCCGACTTCGCGCTTTCTAGGGTATTGACCGTTTGCGTGGCGGTGATTTGCTGCCCCGCGACCAGCGCTGGAGTGACGTCGACGGGAACGACACTTGACCCTCCCGGCGCCGTGCCGAGCACCGTCGTTCCGTCATAAACGGTGACCAGACTGGCGGTGGCCCCCGGGTCAGTCATCACATTCGTGAGTACCACCGTGGTCTGCCCCTGGATCAACGAAGTGGGAAGTGACGGGGGTGGAGGATCGTTGACCCGGCGAGGCAGCGAAGGCGGGCTCTCGCCCAGCGCCGCCGTCGTCTGGGTAGCCGTCACCTGGTCGCCGAGCAGCAGCGTCGCCGTCGGCGCCACGTCGACTTCGGTCACGCCGGAAACGGGCATGGACGTGTCCGGGGCCCCATCCACGTACAACTTGACCGAGATGGTTTCCACCGGATCCAAACCACCCACCGTGATCAGCGGCGCGTCGCCGATGATCAATCCAGGCAGGGTCGGACGGGGCGGGACACCGTTCGTGGGGCAGTCTTCGACCAGAAGCCACAAACCGAACGCCTTGGCCGTGTCGTCAAACGGCCAGCGCGGAAATGCCGGGCGGGGGATGAACGAGTTGTCCGTGGCCGCGTCTACGAACTCCCACTGAAGTCGGCACGACTGGTAGCCGTCGTAGCTGACCAAGTCGGACACCGCAGTGTCCCAGGACGCCCACTCCGGCGAATTCCAGCGGCGGTCCGGCAGCGGGTTGGAAGACTCGGCGTCTCCGAGCACCACCTCGTTGTTGCCTGCGTCAATGATGTACAGGTGGTCGACGAATACGTCATAAGGGCCCGCGTAGGGATCAATCGTGTTGATGCTGAAGAACAGCGCGTCGATATTGTACAGCCCGCCGTCCGGGTTGAGGTTCCCGTCGCCGCCGGCGAAGGAGATCACCGGCTCCACGCCCGGGATCAGCGAGAACTCGACGTTCTGCCACACTCCACACTGCGGGAACACCGCCTTGCCTTGCGGAGCCGCCGCCCCGAGGACCGTCGTCGCACCGACGAACTCGAAGTCGGCCGGCGACACGCCCCCGTTGCCGTCTTCGTCCAGCGACAGGGTCAGCGTGAATGCCGGCGGCCCGGTCACCTCCGCGATCGGCGTATACGGGCCAGTGCCCGACGGGTTGGTCTGCTTCGCCCGGACCGCGTCCCCGATGGCAAACGCCGGGATACTCGTCACGTCCAGGTAGTAGACGGTCTGCGTGCCCGGAAGCGGGTTGGGG
>CP070691.1:273610-278466 GCA_020353195.1 Phycisphaerales bacterium
CCTGGCCGACGCGTGCCGGCATTTGGTCGCGCTTGGTCGGCGGGTCATCGTCGCCATGGTGGACCTGGACCACCGCGGGCGGCCCTTCCCGGCGTTTCCGCCGTTGCTCGCTCTTGCTGACGAGGCGACCCGGCGGACGGCCCGGTCCGCCCGCTGCGGCCAAGTGGCGGAGTACTCCCAGCGTCTGGTCGATTCGGACGAGCCGATCGTCGTGGGCTCGTCGGAGAGCTACGAGGCACGATGCCCGTCGTGCTTTCGACCACCCCCGTAACCTGCCGCTCGCGCGTACGCCGCGCACGCGCCGGGGAATCGCGGGCCCCGGGGCCCACATCCCCGGCCACGGCACTCTTCGCCGCCGCAGGCCGATGTTGCACATTCGTGCGCGCCGGTATAGAAACTCGACCGTGGAGCGTTTCATCGGCATCATCGGCCTGTTCGTGCTAATCGGCATCGCATGCGCGATATCCACGAATCGCCGGCGGATCAACTGGCGAACCGTGATCGGCGGCGTCTTGCTTCAGTTCGTGCTGGCCGTCCTCGTGCTGCGGGTGGAGGCCGTTCGCACGCTCTTCGACGGCATGGCGAGGTTCGTCACTCGGATCCTCTTGTTCACCGACAAGGGCACGGAGTTCATCTTCGGAGCGCTGGGCGACAACGAGGCAATCGGTCAGGCGCTCTATGGTGATAGCTTTGCCCCACTGGCGTACGTCTTTGCGATCAAGGTTCTCCCGACCAT
Organism: Phycisphaerales bacterium; assembly: GCA_020353195.1. GTDB lineage: Bacteria > Planctomycetota > Phycisphaerae > UBA1845 > UBA1845 > JAFGJQ01. The sequence goes on from CP070691.1 coordinate 274,347, forward strand.
CATCTTCTTCGCGTCGTTGATGGGAGTGCTGTATCACCTGGGTGTGATGCAGAAGCTGGTGGAGTTAATGGCGTATGTCATGACGCGGGCCCTCGGCGTCAGCGGGGCGGAAAGCCTGGCCATGAGCGCCAACGTTTTCGTCGGGCAGACCGAGGCCCCGCTGGTGATCAAGCCCTTCGTATCGCTCATGACACGGTCAGAGCTGATGGCGCTGATGACGGGTGGATTCGCGACCATCGCGGGCAGCGTCTTCGCGCTCTACGTCAGGATGCTGGGCGGCGCGGACGAGCCGCAACAGGTCCTGTTTGCCAAGCATCTGTTGACTGCGTCGCTGATGTCTGCGCCGGCGGCGTTCGTGATGGCCAAGATCATGGTGCCCGAAACCGAGGAGTCCCAGACGGCCGGTGTCGTCAAGGCCCGCCTGGAACGCACCACGGTCAACGTGGTCGACGCCGCCGCCGCCGGGGCCGGCGACGGACTGCGGCTCGCCCTGAACGTCGCGGCGATGCTCCTGGCGTTCGTCGCCCTGATCGCGATGGTGAATTATCCCCTGGAGCGGCTGGGGCAATGGGGCCCCGTGCACGCGTTCCTGGCCGACCGGAACGTCGACTCCTTGAACCTGAGCGTGATTCTGGGCTGGCTGTTTTCGCCGCTGGCCTGGCTGATGGGCATTCCCTGGGCTGATGCGAGCGCCTTTGGTGGGCTCCTCGGCGAGAAGATCGTCGCCACCGAGTTGATCGCGTTCAAGTCCCTCTCTCTGATCATGGCCTCGGATCAGCCGCTGGCGTTTCGGAGCGAGGTCATCGCCACCTACGCCCTGTGCGGGTTCGCCAATTTCGGCTCGGTCGCGATCCAGATCGGGGGGATCGGGGGCATCGCCCCGGAGCGGCGCCACGAACTGGCCTCTTTGGGCCTGCGAGCGATGTTCGGCGGGGCGCTGGCCAGCTGGATGACCGCAACGATCGCCGGGATCCTGTGGGTACCCGCCTAGAGACGCCCGAGTTGTCCCAGCCGGCAGGTTCGGCTATACTGTCCCGTCTGCGATTTCGGGCCTCGCAGAAGACCGAAGGCGCGTCGGGCCGGGGGGGCTGCTTTTCCCGCCGCCGGCGCTGAATCACGAAACCCGGACTTTCAAGTTGGAGACGCAAACATGACGTGGATGACCAGAATGATGTTGGCCGCGGTGATGTGCGGATTGCTTTTGGGCAACGTCGCCGTCGCCCAGGACAGGGAAGCGACAGGTTCGGATGATCCGGACATCCAGGAGATCAACGCCGAGCTGCAGGAGATCCGGCGGGAGCTCGCAGCCGTCCGTGGCGAGCTGAAGACGGTTCTTGCAGAGCTCAGAGCGATGAAGGCCTCCCAGGCGAAGCCACCGCAACGGCAACCACGCCAGCCGGACACCACGGTCTATAACATCGCTATCGGCGATTCCCCGATCCGCGGGCCGAAGGACGCGAAGGTCACCATCGTCGAGTACGTATCGTTCGCGTGCGGCTGGTGCATCCGCGAGGTCCCGACGCTCAAGAAGGTGTTGGAGGCCAACCCGAAGGACGTACGCTGGGTGTTCAAGAGCTACCCGATGTGGCCGAGAGCCCACGCAGCCCACGCGGCGGCGGCGCTCGCCCTCGAGCAGAAGGGCAACGAAGGCTTCTGGCAGATGCACGACATGATCATGGAGGGCGGGGCGAAGAAGCTGAACACGCCCGATCTGCGAGGCTATGCCGAGAAGCTGAACATGGACCTCGAGAAGTTTGATGCGGTCATGGCGGACTCGGCCAAAGTCGAGGCGTTGGCAGCGAAGGACGTGGCCGACGCCAAGAAGTACAGGGTGACGGGCACGCCGGCGATCTTCATCAACGGGCGGCGCCTTTCAGGCAAACGGACCGTCGAGAACTACCAGGCCCAGATCGATGCTGCCCTGAAGCCGGGCGGGCTGCTGAAGCCGACACCCGCAGGTGCGAAGAAGGACCTGGCACCTGCCAAGAAATAAGCGATCAGGTGCGAGTGATAGCCGGTCCCACGGGTACGCTCGTGCAGAGTATCATCCAACGCCGGCGTTTCGCCTGGACGGGCGAAGCGCCGGTTTATTCTTGGGGGTCCTTGGCCGCCGTTTCGACTGGGTCGGATGCCGGCCTGGAAGTCGGTGCCGGGGCCTGAAAGCCCAGTGTCACCCGTGCGACGTACTGGTCCGGGCGACTGGCGAAAACCGTAAACGTGCAATAGCGCAGAGCCTGCCCGAGGCGGGCCAGTTGCCCCAAGGCTTCGACCGCGCCGCCCTGGCCCGGCTTCGGTTCCGCCGGGCGCGGCGTAATCTCCACGTCGACGTATTCCGAGTCGCGCAAGACCCGCAGTGCAACCGTTTCGTTCTGCTCGGCCGACTGGATCATTCGCCGCAGGTCGGCATTCGGGCTGCTCAGCGACAGCAGGCGCCCGTTCACGCCGAGAATCTCATCGCCGGGCTGCAGATGCCCATCCGCGGGCGCGCCGGAATACACTCGGGCGACGGTCACACGCCCCGGCTTCTGCGTGACCCGCATGCCGATCCCCAAGGCCCGGCGCCTGGAACGGGACGACCGCACGTCGTCGCCGAGCACCGTCCGCCAGAGCGAATCCTCGTCGCTGGCCAGGGTGGCCAGCCACCGGTCGATCACCTGGGCGCACAGCGCCGGTTGCGCCAATCCCAGCACGACCGATCGGGCCCGCTGCCGGGTTGCCAGCCCCAACTCCGGAACGTCACCCAATCGCGGGATCAGTCCCCGGTCGGCATCGATGATGCGCTGAAGCTGACGCGGATTCAGGGCAATCGCCAGCCAACCGCCCAGCGGGGCGAAGCAAGGCTGGACCGAGCCGCGGAGGCGCCCGAGCAAGGATCCGGCAGGTGCGGCCGCGAACATCGTCTCGAAAGGGATCTGGAACATCGTCGTGCCCAGATGCTCGATATGGACAAGGCGCCCGGCGCCGGGATTGGATTCGTCGGCCGATGGGCTGAGCTTGGCCAGGACGGCCTCCATCACGCCGCCCAGCGCCGCCGCCGCCGCGGTCGCGTCGCCCGACTCGACCAAGACTGCCAACTGTGGGACGGCCCGGTCGCGGTCGGCCCCCTGATCCCACACGATCACAATCTGGGGCCCGAGCTTGGACAACAGCGATGCCTCCAACTCGTCGGCCTCGGGCAGGACCTTCAGCAGCGAGGCCAACACGGTCTCCAGCGTCGACGACGGGTTCCTGACGAGGTGATGGTGCGCCTCGGGAAGGTCAACCGACGTGCCCCACGCCAGCAGCGTGGTCTGCGGCAGCCGCATCAGCCGATCCATGTCCACCTGCGGTCGATACGCCTGCCCGCGCGCCTGAGCCAACCGGCCGCGAACCACCAGATCCACCCGTTGCTGACGGAGGTAAACGCCGATGACGCCCCACTGGCACGCCGGCCAAAGGTCCGAGCGCGTCACTCCCGGCGGCTCCGCCGGTGATGTCGGCGGTCCGGCGAAATAGAGATGGCCCGCGCGGCCGGGCTCCAACTGCCGCACCTGCCCGGCGTAGGTCCGCACCGCCAGCAGGCTCTGCCGGTTCGTGCCCTCCAGCAGGCCGATCGCTTTGCCGGAGAACGGTGAGGATTCGCCGCGCAGCGACAGGATCGCGAACCTGCCGTCGGTGGCCACCCAAAGCCCCCGCTTGGTCTGATAGACCGTGATCTTTTTGCGTCGTCGGATCGTCTCGGGGACCTTCTCCGGGCCGACGATCTCCTCTAACACCGCGGGGTCGCGCAGGCGAAGCAGGATCACTCCCTCGTGCACGTGCTCCCAATTCGGGGCCGCCAGCGCGGCCTGATCGGCAAAAAGCGTCTCAAATGCGGTGTCCGGCGAGACGCCCAGATTCGCCGACACCACTTCCCCCCAGTCCACCGGCGCGCTGGTTTCGCCGCTGGGGCTGCCCCCCTGTATGAACAGCTCGAACAGGTGCCACGCGTTGAGGTTTCGCAATTGCTCCTGGACGCGGTCCGGCCGCTGGAACTCGACGAACAGCCCGGTGTCCGCCGGCGCCAGCCGCGCCAACGTGGGCACGGCGCCCGACCTCGGGCGCTTCTGCCCCATCGCCGCCGCGCAGACGATCAGCACGC
>CP070691.1:278566-334229 GCA_020353195.1 Phycisphaerales bacterium
AAGACCGCCTTGTCGAATCCCGCCCGCAGGGCGTCGTAGACGGAGTAATCGATGATGGACTCGCCGCCGGGCCCGACGGGCTCGATCTGCTTGAGCCCGCCATAGCGGCTTCCCATGCCGGCCGCCAGAATCAACAGCGTTGGCTTCATGTCTGCTCCTTCGCCGCCGCGTGGTTCACTGAGCCACGGGCGCGAGCCCGTGGACCCGGAACCGGATTGACCGCGGGCTTGCGCCCGCGGCTCGGTGTTGACCGCGGGCTCGCGCCCGCGGCTCTGTGCGGCGCGCCCGCGGCTCGGTGTTCGGACCGCGGTCACTGAGCCACGGGCGCCAGCCCGTGGACGCCGAACCGGATTGACCGCGGGCTACTGCTTCAGCGGCCGGCCCAGCTTCTCTTGCAGGCTGGTGATCTTCGATTCGAGTCGGCCGGCCGGCCCCTCGCGGGCGTCGATCTTGATGCTGCACGAGATGCGCTTGCAGTCCCGGGCCATCCGCTCGTAACAGGCGGTAACCACCTTGATGCACTCGTCCCACTCGCCTTCGATCACGGTGCCCATGGGGTTCAGTCGGTAAGGCAGGCCGCTACCGTCGATGATATCCAGGCTCCGCGCGACATACGTGCTCAGTGACACACCCTTGTCCAGCGGCGACATCGAAAACTCGAGGAGTACGGACATTGTAAACGGCTCTTACTGTTGGCTCTTCACCGAGCCGCGGGCGCGAGCCCGCGGTCCGAACGCGGTCGCAGGATTCGGCGTTGGTACGCTTCGCCGTTTCCCACCGTCGCTTCGTCCCTTTCACACGTTGAACTTGACCAGAATGACGTCGCCGTTCTGGACGACGTACGTCTTGCCTTCCTGCCGGAGTTTGCCCGCCGCCTTGGCGGCCTTGTAGTCGCCGAGAGCCTTGAGTTCATCGAACGCGATGGTCTCGGCCCGGATGAAACCGCGGGCCATGTCGCTGTGGACCTTGTCTGCCGCCTCGATCGCGGTGGCTCCCTTGTGGACCAGCCACGCCCGCGCCTCGTTGGTGCACGCCGTGAGGAACGTGATGTATCCCATGGCCTCCATGCTGGTGTGGATCAACCGGTCGCGGGCGGACGAGTCCAGCCCCAGGTCGGTCAGGAATGCCCGGCGATCGGATTCGTCGAGTCGGGCGATCTCGGCTTCCACCTCGGCCGACAGCTTGACGCTGGCGCGGGCGTGCTCCGGAGGCGGGTCAGCCGGCTCCGCCGCCTGATCTTCTGAAACGTTGTAGACCACGATCACCGGCTTCTCCGTCAGGAACGAGAAACTGGCCAGCAGGCCCGCCTCGCCGGTCGTATCACCGAGCACGGTCGAGATCGGGCGCTCGTTCTCGAGGGCTTCCTGGCAGCGCTTGAGAACCGCCAGCTCACGCTTCTCTTCGTCGTGTCTGGTCGGTTTGGACAGCGCCTTCTCCAGCTTCTCGACACGATTCGTCACGGTTTCCAGATCGCCGAAGTCCAGCTCCTCCCAGACCTCGTTGAAGTCGGCCGCCGGGTCGACGCGGTTTCGATACGCAGGGACGGCGTCGCTTTCGAACGCCCGAACGACCACGATCAGGGCGTCGGCCTTGCGGATCTCCGGGAGGTGTTTGCGGAACACATCGCGCCCGTGGGCGTCGGCCGGCGAGAACCCGGGGAAATCCCAGAACTCCAGCGTCGCCGGTGTGGCTTTCTTGGATCTGAAGATTTTTGCGAGCACCGGCAGCCTGTCGTCCGGCACGGCTACGCTTGCCCGCCTGTGGTGCGCCATCTCGCCCGGCGACGGTTCGATTCCCGTGATTGCGGCGAAGAGCGTCGATTTGCCGGACTGGGGTAGTCCGATGATGGCGCAGTTCATAAAGTGTCCGTTCCCCGAGACGTAGCGCCGGTGCTTGACCGGTGGCGATTGTAAGGCCGGGCCGACCGGGGTCAAGGCGGCGTATCTTCGGTCCGGGGCGAAAGTTACATGAGACTTTTGTGGATTTGGCAGGCTGCGGCGGCTGGCGGGGTGAACGAACCGGTTGTTGCGATCCGATAGGGCTTGTAGAATTCGCTGTGCTGCGTCGGCTTGTCTGCGACGTGGTGCGGGGTGATCTGTGCGATGAGTGATTGGCACGACGCAGAACAGCGCATTGAGCGGGCCCAGCAACTCTCGGAGGTCCAGCGGTGGGGTGATGCGCTGGTCGAGGTCGAAGCCGCCCTGGAGGTCAACCCCCACAACCCTCTATGGCACGCCCAGCGCGGGTTCCTGCTGGACCAGCTCGAACGGTACGCCGACGCCGTCACCGCGTATCAGGCCGCGCTCGATCTCGAACCCGAAGACACCGGGATCGCGATCTCGCTGGGGATATCTCTGGCCCGCGTGGAGCGGTACACCGAGGCGCTGGAAGTGTTCGTCGACTTGACGCGGCGGGAGCCGGACTGCGAGTTGGCTTATTCCCATCAGATCCTGGTCTATGCCGGCCTCGGCGCGCACGACAAGGCCGAGGAGATGTTCTACCTCGCCCAGCAGATCGATGAGAACTCGCCGTACGCCTACTTCCACATGGGTGCGTCACTCGCGATGCGCGGTGATTTCGAGCGGGCGATCTACTGCTGGAAGCGGACGTTGGAGCTCGATTCCGGGTTCCCCGGCGTGAACCAGCGAATCGGCCGCGCCTGCCGGGCCCTCGGCGACCTGGACCGCGCTCGCCGGCACTACGTGGCGGAACTGCGGGAAGACCCGGGCGACGTCAACGTCCTGCTGGAGCTTGGCGAGCTGGAAGCCCAGGCGGAGAATTTCACGCAGGCCATCGCCAAGTTCATGCAGGTGGTCGAGCTGGATCCGGGCAACGTGACGGCTCACATCGCGACCGGGGAGATTCTCCTTCGGTGCGGTCAGCCGCGTCGGGCGCTCGAGTCGTTGCAGCAGGCGCTGGCCGTCGACCCGGACCGCCCGGGCTTGGATCTGCGGCTTGGCGAGGCGTACCTTCTGTTGGCTCGCTACAAGGAGTCGCGGCAGTATCTCGAACGGGCGGTTGAGAGCGACCCTCAGAACGAGGCGGCCCTGATGGCGATGGGGAACTGCCTTCTGCAACTGGGCAAGCCCGACCAGGCGGCCTACATGTTCCAGCGGATTATCGGCCAGGCGTCGGACTCGTCCTATGCCCATCACAATCTCGGGGTCTGCTATTTCATGCAAGGCAGGTACGATGCGGGCTTGAAGCAGTGCCTGCGGGCGATCGAGCTGAAGCCGGATTACGTGATGGCGATGCAGAAGGCCGCGCTGGCCTGCGTTGATCTGGGACGGTGGCGGGAAGCGCGGGAGATGATCGAGCGGGCGCTGGCGGTCGAGCCCGCCAATGACGCGATGCGGCAACTGAAGCGCCGGCTTTGGCGGCGCCGTTTGGCCTGGTGGTCCCGCCGGCTGATCGGCTGGGCTCGCCCTTGGGGGCGGCAGTAGGGCACGCGAGCCGGGCGGAGCCCCCCGAGCCCCCGGTTCGGTTCCAGTTTCACTTGACGGGATTCCTGCAACCCGGACAGTATGGCCGTCGTAAAATGAGGCTGCAGAGCTGGGCTGTCCGTGCAGCGTGGCCTTGGGGCCCGCGTGCAGGAGCCGTCGCCAGGCACGACCGTGCTGGAAGGGACTGCGGGTCCCGCGACGGATCCGGAGCCTGGCGCGGGGTCTTGTAAGGAGAGCAAGAGACGATGAGAAGACGTGTTATCTGTGTGGTTCTGTCGGCGTCATGGGTGCTTGGGATCCTGGCGGCCGAGGCGATCGGCGCGCCCCAGAGGAAGTCCCGGGCCCAAGTCGCCAAGGAGGCCGTCTACCGCTCGTTGCCCGTGGACGACATGATCCGCCAGGCGGCCGAGAACGTGTCGCGGCGATACAACCTCAACCCGCAGCAGACGCAGTTTACTGAGGACATGATGAACAAGCGGGTGACCCGGTTCCTCGACGAGCATGAGGATGAGATCTGGCCGATCATCCGGGACATGGCCCGCTACCGGAACCCGAAGAATCGGATGGACGCCCGGACCGCGCGGCGGCTGGGCAAGGCCATCAAGCCGATCTTCGTCGAGGCCCAGAAAGCCATTCTGGAGGCCAACGGCGAGTGGCGCGAGATCCTCAGCGACGAGCAGAAGAAGCTGCACGATCACGACTTGGCCGAGATGGACAGGACGTTCCGTGACATGGACGAACGTTTCGGTAACTGGTCGAGGGGGCAGGTGGGTCGGCACCAGGGGATCTTCCCTCCGCAGCGGGAGGACAACCCGCCGGTCAACCCGAAGATGCCCAGCAAGATATCGGCCGATCGTGTGATCAGCGGCAGCCTGGAATGGTGGGACGGTTACGTGGAGAGCTTCATCAAGAACTATGAGCTCGACGCCGGCCAGATCACCACCGCGCGGTCGATTCTCAAGGAGCTGAAAGAGCGGGCGGCGGCGTATCAGGAGACTCACAAGGATGATCTCGCCAGGGTGGAGGCGGAGTTGGCCGCGGCTCGCAAGGCCAACGACCCGGACAAGATCAACCGGGCCGAGCAGGAGTTCCGCAAGCTCAAGTCGTTCATGGAGCCGCTGTTCGAGGAGCTGAAGACGCGGCTGTCGAAGATCCCTCGCCCCGCGCAGCGGCAGAAGTTCGAAAGCAAGATCAAGGATTTCCGCTGGGCGAACCGTACGCCGGACAAACCGGACGTGTTCAAGCCCGAGCCCGCCGCCTCGGCCACGACGACCGCTCCGGCCAAGCAGGCCGACCCCAAACCCGAACTCGCTGAGCCTAAGCCCCAGCCCAAAGCCGGGGACACGAAGCCCGAGCCGGCTCCGAAAAAGCCGGAGCCCGAGACACCCGCCGAGGTTTCCGAGAAGAAAGCACCCGCGAACACGTAGCGGCCACGGGATGCCAACTCCGCGCAGCGACGACCGCGCGCGAGGTCCCGCTGCGCATTCAGACTGACACCTGTTTGATACTTTGGGTGGGCGCCGCCATGGTGCGTCGTGTTCCGGGGCAGGCTATGGAGTTCTGTGCTGTCGTGGTGGCATGGCGGCGGTCATGATGCTCACGAGGGCGTCGGGCACGCTGCGCGCCGGGGATGGTCAGTCTGCGTAGGCCGGTTCTCGGGTCGGCGCGGCGGGGCGGACCGTCCGAACGCTGGGGCGGACGAGCGTCCTGCGGGCCTTGCGGGCTTCCCGGCGCCGCCGATACGTGATGATGCCGCGCCGCGACCCGAAATACAGGACCACGGCGGCCACGATGCCGACGACGGCGCAGCCCAGCCACAGCTCCACGGTGAAGTTCAGCATGGCGGTGAACAGGAACTTCCAGAAGGTGGCCTCGAACACGTGCGTAAACATCCCGAGCCCCGAATACTCCGGCGGGATCGCCAGCTGGCGTTGCAGCGCCGCGGGGTCCCCTCCCGGGCTGCCGGTCAGGATGGCCCGCCCCAGCCACCAGCAACTGCCGTAGACCGGCAGCGCGGTGAACGGGTTGGTGATCCAGACGATCGGGATGCAGACGGCTTTGTTGGCCCGGGCGATGGCGGCCAGGGTCACGGCGACCACGGTCTGAATGCCCATGATCGGCAAGAACGCGACGAAGGTGGCGATGGCGATTCCCAGGGCGATCCGGTTGGGCGAATCGTCCGCGTGGAGGACTCGCCTGTAGATCAGATTACGCCATTGTCGCCGGATTCCGGACACGCCTCGGACGTCCTATAAGGTTCAGGTCAGACCCCGCGCCGAAGACCGGTCAGTATACGAGAATAACAAGGGTCCGTCTGCGCCCCCTGCGGCGAATGTCGGCTAATTCTGCGACAAGCTGCAAGGAATTGGCCTGTTGCGGGGATTTCGGAGCCTGTCACGCCAAAGCAGCCGTGCCGGCGGGGGCCGAATCTTGGGGCCCCTGCGACCGGGGCGTGTCGGCCCGCCGCGCCGATGCTGCCGGGCGCTTACTGCGGGTCGGACGCGACCGGTTTGTCCACCCGGGCTTTGATCTGCTGGTAAATGGCCCGGGTCGCGGTGGAGCGGTTCAGCGTGTAGAAGTGGATGCCGGCGGCCTGGTGCTCGAGCAGGTCGCAGCATTGCTCGGTGGCGTGGTACATTCCGACCTGGCGGACGGCGTCGACGTCGTCCTCGACGGCCTCTATTTTGTCGAGCAACTCCCGGGGAATCGTGGCGCCGCACATGTCGGTGAACCGCTTGGTCTGGGCGACGCTGAGGATCGGCATGATCCCGGCGATGATCGGCACGCGGATGCCCTTGGCCACCGCCCGGTCGCGAAAGCGGTAGAACCTCTCATTGTCAAAGAAGAGCTGCGTAATCAGGAAATCGCATCCGGCGTCCACTTTCCGCTTGAGGTTGTCCAGGTCGGTCTCGGGGCTGGGGGCTTCGGGGTGCATTTCGGGATGGCACGCCCCGCCCAGGCAGAAGTCGTGGCGGTCCTTGATGAAGGTGACGAGCGCGTCGGCATGGGCAAATCCGTTCTCGGGCTGCTCGAATTCCCGCTGTCCCTGCGGCGGGTCGCCGCGCAGGGCCAGGATGTTCTCGAGGCCTCGGTTCTTCAGTTCGTCAACGACGTCGGCGATCTCGCGGCGGGAGGCTCCGACGCAGGTCAGATGGGCCAGGCCTTCGATCCGGATGTCACTTTTGATCCGGGCGACGAGGTCGACGGTTTTCCTGCGGGTGACGCCGCCGGCGCCGTAGGTGACGGAGACGAAGCTGGGGGCCAACGGCTTGAGCTTCTCGATCGTCCGGTAGAGGTCCCAGAAGCCGATGTCATCCCGGGGCGGGAAGAACTCGAACGACAGGGTTGCGCGCTGCTGGAGCTGCTCGCGGATCTTCATGGCGGGTTAGCTACCGGCACTGCGACTGGGCGCGGAAGGATTCGAACCTTCGAAGGCAAACGCCAACGGGTTTACAGCCCGTCCCCTTTGGCCACTTGGGTACACGCCCCTGCCCCGGCCGCCCGCAGCATCGGACGGCCGAACACATGGTGACCGCGGGTTTCTACCCGAAACCATCGGCTCTGACAAGCGCCGCACTGAAGCAGGCGGCGCGGATTCTTCCGGTCCGCGCGGGCTGCACGCGATCGGCGGGTTGTGTTGCCGCCCGGGGCGCCGACGGGCCCCGCCGCCGCAGGGCGCTACCCGTCGGCGATGTGCCGCTCGTACGCGGCGGCGTCCATCAGCCCGCCGAGCGCGCCGCGATCGGTGAGCTTGATCTTGATCATCCAGCCCTTGCCGAAGGCGTCTTCATTGATGTACTCGGGGTGGTCGGCTAAGGCTTCGTTGACCTCGACGACATTGCCGTCGACGGCGCTGAGGAACTCGGAGGTGGCTTTGACCGACTCGATCTCGCCACAGGGCGCCTCGGCGTTGACGGCCGTCCCGACCTGGGGCAGCTCGACGTACGTGATGTCGGTCAGTTCGTCGGCGGCGTATTGGGTGATCCCCATCGTCGCCACGTCGCCTTCCACCATTACCCATTCGTGTGATTCGGCGTACTTACGGTCACTCGGAATGCTCATCGACTTGTCCCATTCCTTACAGGTGGTTTCCTCGAATCCTCCCCGCCGACGGGTTTTTGCCTGACGGTTATGGCGAGCACGGCTCGCCCCGGTTGATTCGCCCGGGAACCCGGGCTGGCGCGGCGGCGCACGCCCGGCGTTACGGCGTCTGCTACGGTCGCCTGTAAAACGGCAGCTTGACCACTCTGGCGGGATTCGGCTTGCCGTTGAAATCCACGGTCAGCTCCGTGCCTTCCTCCGCGTCGTTGACGCCCACATAGGCCATGGCGATGCTTCTGCCCAGCGTCGGGCTCAGGCATCCGCTGGTGATCTCGCCGACGTCACGCTGGCCGGACCGGACGCGATAGCGGTGGCGGGCGGTGCGCCGCCCGTCCAGCTCCAGCCCGACGAGCGTCTGCTTCAAGCCCGACTCCTTCAGGCTGCGCATGGGGTCGGCGCCGATGAAGTCCTTGTCCAGGTCCACGCACCAGCCCTGCCCGGCGCTAAGCGAGTCGACCCCCTCGTGCAGTTCGTGCCCGTACAGGGGCATGGCGGCTTCGAGCCGCAACGTGTCCCGCGCGCCCAGGCCGGCGGGCTTGATGCCCTGGTCGGGTTCGCCTGCCGGGCCGAGCAGCCGGGACGCCACCATCTTGACCACGCCGGCCGGCACGACGATCTCATATCCGTCCTCGCCGGTGTAGCCGCTGCGGAAGATCGAGTATGCTGTCATCATGTAGACGCCGGAGGTGAACCGATACCGCTTGACTCCGGACAGGTCGACGGGCAGCAGCGCCCGGGTCCGTTCGACCGCGTGCGGGCCCTGCAATGCGATCATCGCGGTGGCGATGGTCTGGTCTTCGAGCTCGGCGCGCCGGCCTTGGGCGTGTTTCCGCACCCATCCGACGATCTTGTCGCGGTTCGAGGCGTTGCAGACGATGCCCCAGTGTCCGTCATAGCGGGACACGATCACGTCATCGAGGATACCGCCGTCGGCCCGGCATATGTGGGTATAGCGGCACACGCCGGGCTCCATGCCGTCGAGGTTGCGGGTGCACAGCCGCTGCAGCAGCGAGAACGCGTCATCGCCGGTGATCTTGAGCCGGCCCATGTGCGACACGTCGAAGGCCGAACAGGACGTTCGCGTGACGTTGTGCTCGTCGACGATGCTGCGGTACATCAGGGGCATGAGCCAGCCGGCGAACTCGACCATTCGGGCCCCGAGTTGGACGTGAATGTCATGCAGCGGCGAGCGGTTCACCGTATGTTCCGCGCTACGTGTTGAAACCGGATTTCGCCGCCACACGCGGCGGCCGGATCAGACTAGACCTGCAGGGCGGACGTGTCAACGCGGGCGGGCGCCGGGCTGCGGACTCGCTCACGCGTGCTGCGCCCCCGGCGGCGTTGCCGCTCAACCGATCGCGAACGCCTGCCGCAGCCGGGCCAGGCGCGCCGCCGCGCCGGCGGAAACGGTGTTGAACCGCACCTGGTCGTTCTTTGACTGGATCTTGGCCATCCGCTTCCAGCCTTTGTTCATGCCGTGAACGAAGAGCGTGGCGGTCAGGCTGCGGGTGGCCAGCAGCGTGCGCAGCGTGCGCCGCCACACCCAGGGCACGGTGGCGGCCGTCCGCCGCAGCTCGTAGATGGCCTCATCCAGGCTCTGCGCCGACATGCTCCCGGGATGGTAGACCGTCTCCACAAACGTGTACCGTTCCCAGTCGTTCGGGTAGTCGGTGGCGAAGATGCGGCCCTGCTGCATGTAGCGGTTGTACATCTTCGTGCCGGGCAGGGGCGTCAGGTTCGTGATCTGGATCGTGTCCACGCCCAGGCGAACCGATTCCAGCGCCGTCTGCGATACGGTGTCGACCGTGTCCTGGTCGGCCCCGATGATGAACGCGCCGAACACGCTGATGCCCGCACGGTGGAAGCCTCTGACCAGCTCCTTATACCGCGCGACGACCTTGCGGTTGACGGGCTTGTGGTAGTCCTTCAGCGACTCGGGGTTCATCGATTCAAACCCGACGAGCATGCCGCGGCAGCCGGCGCGAGCGGCGAGCCGCAAGGCCTCGGCTTCGTCACCCATGTTGATCGTGGACTGACTGAACCACAGGCGGCGCTTGCCGTGCTTGATGATGGCCCGAAGCAGCTCCTTGGCCCATTCGGCGTGCCGGGGCCCGATGCCGAAGAAGTTGTCGTCCACCACGAAGATGAACCGCCTGGGCGTCCGGTTCCACTCGTCGATGATCGCGCCGATGTCGCGCCGGCGGATCGACTTGCCGTTGAACAGCGTCACGCTGCAATACTCGCACCCCACCGGGCAGCCGCGGGACGTCTGCAGGCTGGCCACGTCGTATCGGCCGTTGATCGGCTGCAACGACTGGTTGGCCCCGCCGAAGGTCGATCCCAGCGGACTCAAGCACCCGTCGTAACGCTCCTTCAGCTTGCCTGCGGCGGCGTCCTCGACGATGGTCGGCCAGATCTCATCGCATTCGCCGATGGCGACTGAGTCGACATGGCGGGCGGCTTCATCGGGCGCGGCCCAGGCGTGAGGCCCGCCCATGACCGTCGGCACTCCGCGTTGCCGGCACAGCGCCGCAATTTCGTAGGCCCGGGTGGCACCGCTGGTGTACGCAGTGACGCCGACCAGGTCATATCGACCGGACCGGATCGCTTCGTCGGTGACGTTGTCGCCGAAGATCTCGTCAATGATCTCGACCTCGTGGGGCTCGGGCACGAGGTTGGCCAGCACCTGCAACCCCAGCTGGGGAATCCTGCTGCCGATGGTGTGATAGCCCTGCGTCCGGCGGGCGACTGGATTGATCAATGCGATACGCACGACGGTGACTCCCGAGCGCCCCGATAGACCGCGCTGCCAAACCTGTAAGTGCGATGGCGATTCCGAACTCGTCCCCGAGGCCTCGGGCCCCCAGTCGGCTGGTCTGCCGGTTGGGGCTGACCGCGCCGCGCGGACAAGAGCCTACGGGCGGCGCGGGGGAAAGTCAACGAACGGCCTCAGTTCGATCGGTGGGCGGCGCAGCGAGGCCGCGGCATGTCGTGCTCGCCTACGCCTCGGCGGTGCGCCTGCGGTCGATGGCGTTTGTCACAATCTTGAAGACGACCAGGCCGGCGAACGCCAGCGCCCCGATGGCCGCGAACACGTACCAGATGTAGTGGGCGTGGGCATAGGCTTCGGGCAGAGACGTCCCCGCCTCAATGGCCGCCAGGCGCGCCTCCTGCACGTGCTGTGGGAGTTTGTTCGGATCGGGACAGTACCAGTCGAGCAGGTAGCCCGAGATGATGAACCCGAACAGGTAGGCGAAGAAGCTGCTGAGGTGCATGTATCCCATGTACAGGCCGACCTCACCCTTGGGTGCCTGATTCGACGCGTATTCGAGCCATTTCGGCGACAGGAAGCACTCCGCCAATCCCTGCAAGGCGATCCCGATGATCACCATCAGCGTGATCGGGTGCATGGCGAAGCGGAAGACGATGAGGTTGACCGGGACTTTGCCCCCGAACACCGACTCCAGCGCGGGGCTCAGCGAGATCGTAAGCGAAGACAGTGGGATGATGAGCAGGGCGACGGCGATCGTGTTGACGGGCTTGACCCGCCGGACGAGATGCGTGATGGGAACCACCAGCAGGACGACCACCAGCGGGTTGATGTTGGCCAGCCACTCGGGTCGCGCGCCTTCGCCCAGCATGCGCAGGATGTACTTGGGCATCGACGCGTACAACTGATGCTGAATGGCCCAGAATCCCGCCACGATGAGAATCAGGCACATGAAGCGGAAATTCCTGACGACTTTGAACAGCCCGTCCAGGGCCTCCGCCACCGTCTTGCCTTTCCCTTCTGTGGTGACGGCCCGGTAAAACAGGGCAACGAACACCAGCGCGCACAGAGCCATCGAGGCCGCGTAGTAATTGATCCACTCCAATCCCAGCTCCTGGCGCAGCGGCGCCGCCAGCGACTTGCCGATGAACGCGCCGATGTTCACCACCGCGTAGAAGATGGAGAACGCCCGGGCCCGATGAGCCTCGTCCGAGCATACGGCGACGGTCCCCGAAATGACCGGCTTGATGATGGAACCGCCGAACATGATGATCGCCAGCGCCGCCAGGACGATCAGTTTGCGGGGCACCTCGCTGAACACGAGGGTCTGACCGATCTGCATCCCGGCCACCCCGAGCAGCAGATATCCGAATGTCAGCAGGGCGAAGGCCAGAATCAGCGCCCGGCGGAACCCGATCTTGTCGGCCATGATGCCCGTGAACGTCGGCATCAGGTAGAGAACGGACGCGAACGCGCCGTACACATACCCGGTCCACACGTCGCTGAATCCGATCTGGTCCGTCAAATACACCGCCAGGGCGATGGCCATTCCATAGTAGGCGGCCCGTTCGAACAGCTCCGCCCCGTTGGCGATCCAGAACGTGCGCGGAAAGCGCCAGTTCAGCTTCTGCTTGGCTCGCACGGAATTGTCGGTCATGGTCAAGCCTTACCCCGTCCGTTGGAATTGGAGTTCAGAGACGCCAGGTGGCGATGGTCTGCACGACGGACGCCACCGCAACCTTGGGCCTTCTTGCCATTCGCCGTTCGTGGCTGTTTGCGTTGCGAGACGCATGAGCTACATGCCGTACTCCTTCCACCGCGCGTCGACGATGGCTTTGATCCGTGGCGACATTTCCAGTTCCTCCGGCCAATCGCGGACCACGCCTTCGCCAGGCATCTTGGCGGTCGCGTCGATTCCCATCTTGCCGCCGGCGCCGCAGTATGGAGCGGCGTGGTCGAGGATGTCCAGCGGTCCGTCCACGATCACCGTGTCGCGGCGGGGATCCCAGTTCGCCCCCACGTGGAACCACACGTCCTGCTCGTCGTGGACGTTCACGTGCTCGTCCACCACCACGATCAGCTTGCTGAACATCATCTGGCCCGCGCCCCACAGGCTCGACATCACCTTGCGAGCCTGCAGCGGATACTCCTTGCGAATACTGACGAACAGACAGTTGTGAAACGCCCCGAACATCGGCAGCGAGTAGTCGATCACGTCGGGAATGAGGGTCTTGAGCAGGGGCAGGAAGATCCTCTCGGTGGCTTTGCCGATGTAGTAATCCTCCTGCGGCGGCTTGCCGACGATCGTCGTTGGGTAGATCGGGTCACGGCGATGGGTGATCGCGGTCACGCCAAACGTCGGATAGAGCTCCGGCTGCGAGTAGAAACCGGTGTGGTCGCCGAACGGCCCCTCCAGGATCATCTCCTGCGGGTCGACGTATCCCTCGATGACGATCTCGGCGTTGGCCGGCACCTCCATCTCGATCGTCTTGCACGGGACCAGCTCGATGCCCGATCCGTGGAGGAACCCGGCGAGCAGCAGCTCGCTGACGTCCGGGGGCAGGGGACAGGTGGCGGCGTAGGGCAGCACCGGCTCGCCGCCGAGCACGAGAGCCAGCGGCATCCTCTCGCCCCGGGCGGCGTACTTGCGATGGTGCCGGGCCCCGTCGTGATGCACGTGCCAGTGCATCGCCGTCAGCTTCGGCTCGAACACCTGGACGCGGTACATGCCGACATTCGGCTCACCGCTGTCGGGATCTTTGGTGTAGGCGCCGGCGAAGGTGATGAACCGCCCGCCATCGTCCGGCCAGCATTGGATGACGGGCAGCTTGAACAGGTCGGCGTCGTCGGTGTGGACCACCTGCTGACAGACGCCGCTCCTGACCGTCTTCGGCGCGAAACCCGCCAGCTTCGCCAGATCGGGCAGTTTCCTGATCTTGTCCATCAGGCGGGTCGGCACCTCCGGCTTGAGCAGCGCCTGGACCCGGTCTGCCAGTGCCTCAAAACTGTCACACCCCAGCGCGATCCGCATCCGCTCGTAGCTGCCGTAGAGGTTGATGGCTACCGGAATGTCCGCCCCCTTGACGTTCTCGAACAGCAGGCCCGTCCCGCCGGCGCCGCCGTGAACGGGATCGGTGGGGGGTGGCGGAGCCTCGCCGGCGGCGGGTGACTTGCTGACCCGGTCGGTGATCTCGGTGATCTCCAGGATCGGGTCGACCTGGGCCGAGATCCTGCGCAGCTGCCCGCGACGGTCCAGTTCCTCGAGAAACGATCGCAAATCGGGAAACGGCACGACCTGTAGACTCCGACGGAATTCCTGACCGACCACGCCGACAAGAGTACGTCATCATAGCTGCGCAGAAGGGATGGGCAAGCGGGCGCCACGGGCGTGGTGTCGGGTCGCTACCGGCTCACAATGTTCGTCCCACCGCGGACGCCACCGCACTGAGTTCCTTCATGGTCCGGGCGAACGTCTGACAGGTGATCGACTGCGCGCCGTCGGTCAGGGCGTGTTCCGGATCGGGATGCACCTCGACGATCACGCCGTCGGCGCCGGCGGCGATGGCGGCCCTGCACATGGCCGGCACCATGTACGCGTGCCCGGTCCCGTGTGACGGGTCGACCACGATGGGCAGGTGTGAGGCGCGTTTCACGGCGGGTACGACGCCCAAGGCCAGCGTGTTCCGAACGTACGATTCGCTCGTGCGAATCCCCCGCTCGCACAGGATCACGTCGGGGTTCCCGGCGTTGATGATGTATTCGGCCGCCAGAAGGAACTCGTCCAGAGACGCCGCCATACCCCGTTTCAGCAGGACCGGCTTGGGGCAGTGGCCGACGGCCCGCAGCAGATTGAAATTCTGCATGTTCCGCGCGCCGACCTGCAGCACGTCGGCATACGAGGCGACCAGATCGACCTGATCGACGCTCATCACCTCCGTCACGACGGCCAGCCCGGTCGCCTCGCGTGCCTTGACCAGCAGCTTCAGCCCGGCTTCGCCCAGGCCCTGGAACGCGTACGGGTTCGTGCGAGGCTTGAACGCGCCGCCCCGAAGCCCGATGGCTCCGGCCTCGCGGACCGCGTGTGCGGCCGTGAGAATCTGTTCCTCGTTCTCCACGCTGCAGGGACCGGCGATGACTCCGATCCTGGTTCCACCGATGGCCGCACCCGGCACTCCGAGGCTGACGACCGACGGCTCCTTCTTCACCTCTCTGCTGGCGACCTTGTACGGCGCGAGGATCGGCACGACCCTCTCGACCATCGGGGCGGTCTCGATCGCCCCTTTGTCAATCCCGCGTTTGTCACCGATGGCGGCCACCACCGTCCGGTCCGTGCCCACGATGACGTGGTCCCGCAACCCGAGTTGACGGATCAGTTTCACAACGTGCTGAACGTCGGAGTCGCTGCAGCCGGGCTCCATGACGACGATCATGATTTGTCCTTTCCCTGCGTTGAGGGCATCTAATCCGCCGGGCGGTCGGGCTCGCCGGCCGTTCCGCCACGCCGCAATCGAGTACACGATTCGCGGCGCCGATCGCGCCGGGCGCCTGCGAAGCGCCATGCCACCCGCGCGGCGCGCTACCCCCCGTGAGTGCCGGTTCCTCTTGGGGTTGTCAAGCCCGCGGCGGCTCGATCCGCTCGCGGCCGCCCATGTACTTGCGCAACACTTGGGGTACGGTCACGCTCCCGTCCGCGTTCTGGTTCAGCTCGAGGATCGGGATCAGGACGCGCGGCGAGGCAATGACCGTGTTGTTCAGCGTGTGGCAGAAGCGGACTTTGCGGTTCGTGTCGCGGTACCGCAGGTTCAACCGGCGGGCCTGGAACTCGTGGAACCGCGAAGCCGAATGCGTCTCACCATAGCTGTTCCGCGACGGCATCCACGTCTCGATGTCGAATTTCTGCACCTGGCCCTGGCCCAGATCCCCCGTGCACACGTTGACCACGCGGTAGGGAAGCTCAATCGCCTGCATGACCGCCTCGGCGTGGGCCAGAATCTCCTGATGAAACCGGATACTCTCCTCCTCGTCGTTCCTGCACACGATCACCTGCTCGACCTTGTCGAACAGGTGGATGCGGTACAGGCCATAGGTGTCCTTGCCCGCCGCCCCCGCCTCACGACGGAAGCACGTGCTCAGGGCCACCGTCTTGAGGGGCAACTCGTCCTCTGCGAGGACCTCGTCCGACCGATAGGCCGTCAGCGGCACTTCGGCCGTGCCCACCAGGGACATCGCGTCCCGTTCGCACAAGTAGGCCTGGTCGCGCCCGATGGGAAAATACCCCGTGCCGCACATCACCTCCTCGCGGACCAGCACGGGGACGACCATGGGCGTGTATGCTCGCTCGATCATCATGTCCTGCGCCAACCGCAGCACGGCATAGTGCAGCCGGGCCCCGTCCCCCCGCAGGATGTAGTTCCGCGTCCCCGCCAGCTTCACACCCCGCTCGATGTCGATGATCCGCAGCATCCTCCCCAGTTCGACGTGGTCTTTCGGCTCGAAGTCGAACGTGCGGATATCGCCCTCGGTCCGGAGCACGACATTCTCGGCTTCGTCCTCGCCCACCGGTGCGTTCGGCCCCGGCGGCTGGGGGACCGTCAGCATCAGGCGCCCGAATTCCTCCGCCACGCGCCGCGACTCGTCTTCGAGCGTCTTGATCCGCGACTTGACCTGGGCCAGGGTCCGGCGGGTCTCTTCCGCCAACTGCTTGATATCGTCGGGCGTCTTGCCGTCCGCCAGCGCCCGCTGGTACCACTGCGACTTCGGGTTGGTGTACAGCGCCATCTGCGGGCCGGCTTCGTTGCTTCGCGCTCGCAGCGAATCCAACTCCTGCTGGATCTGTCTGCGCCGGTCGTCGACCTCGCAAAGGCGGTCAACGTCGCACGGGATCTTCTTCTTGACCGCGGCGTCCTTGATCCGGTCCGGGTCCTCGCGGATTTGCCTGATGTCCAGCATGGCAGCCACCTACCGGCACAGCGCGGGATTCGGACGAGTCGTAACCGTCCGGCGGAACGAGCCGCTAGCGTAAGCGAGCGGCGCGCCCGGTGCCCGGGACCACAATTCATGCTTGGTCGCACGGGCGCGATTGCGCGCCCCCAAGCAGCAGCCCGCGCTTTTCCTGCAAACCGGCGCTTGTGTCAAGGCCCGCCCGATCGCCCCGTTCGACCCTGTAACGCGAACGACCGGAAACGGACGCACCGCGACGCTCGCTTTCCGACAACCGCCCGGCTAGACTCAGCGAACCATGTCGTGCACCGTGGACGTGATCAGCATCGGCACGCTAAGCCGAAACGCCTTCTGGGGCGAGCGGACGGCCGTCCGCGCGCCTCACGCGACAACCACGCTGATTCGTGACGGTTCGATCGCCATCCTGGTCGATCCCTCCGTGCCGCCGGAGTTGTTGGCCCACCGGCTCGACGAACGTGCCGGGCTCAAGCCGAACCAGATCGACGCCGTTTTCCTGACGTGCTTCCTGCCTGCCCACCGCCGGGGTCTGTCCCTCTTCGAGCAGGCCGACTGGCTTATCCACGAGTCCGAGCGCTCCGCCATGATCGAGCACCTCAACCGAGCCCTGGCCGAAACCAGCGGAGAGAATGAATCCGACCCTGTCGAAGTCGAGCGGGAACTCGTGCTGCTGGGTCGAACGAAGCCCGCACCGGACCAGCTTGCAGCCGCGACGCACCTTTTCCCGTCGCCAGGCGCCACTCCTGGCACGTGTGCGTTGCTCGTGGCGGGTGCTCGCAGCACCGTCGTCGCGGGTGACGCCGTGATCAGCCGCGACCACCGCCTGAACGCCCGCGTTCACGATCGCTGCACCGACGCCGACCGGGCCAGGCGATCCTTCGCCGAAATCCTGGAGGTTGCCGAGATCATCATTCCCGGGCACGACAACACGATCCTGACGATGTAGGGCAAGTTGTAAGACGATTCGACTCTCGAGACCCGACCTGTCGCGCGCCCGATGCGAAGGCATGAAGGGAACCGACACCGGACAAGCACGAGAACACGAAGCGCGATCGGCAAGGAGGGAACTGTTCGTCAGCTTCCGCCGGTGACCTTCGTCCCAGCCGATTCGGTGAGCTGTGTGGGCAGCCTCGTCCGCGCGGCCGGCGTTACGGCAATCGACTTTCAATCAGTTCGAGCCGGCGGCGGAGATCGGCTACGCCGTCCTGGAGCTCGATGACCTCAGCCTGCAGGTTCTCGATCTCGGTCCGAAGGGCCTGGGGGCCCTCGGATGGGGCCAATGGTGCGGCCGATGGCGCAACCGATGGTGCAGCGATTTGCGCCCCGGCGACCGCCGTCACGGGATGATCGGGTTCGTCATACACCAATTGCCGATAGCGGACGGCCGACCGCCCGGGTTCGCGGGGCAATGCGGCCACGCACGGCGGATCGTAGTCGGCCAGGCAGTTCAACACGTTCGTGACGATCTCCGCGTTCTCGAACGGGGCCATGCGGTTGCATCGGCTGCGCAGTTCGCCGACGGTCTGCGGACCGCGGAGCAGCAGTTCGGCCATCACCGCCCTCTCCCTCTTCTGCCAGCGGAAGTAGGTGTCGGCCTCGTGCTTGTAACGTTTCGTCCTGGCCCCCGGGCCGGGCAGCTGCACCGTGACGACACCTCGCAGGCGGAGGCCCTCCAGGGCGTGGTAGACGCTCGTGTCGTCGACTTGCATCACCGGATCGCGGTTCTGCTTCTGGTTACAGGCGACCACGACGGCGTTGAGCGTCATCGGGTAGTAGTCCGGCTGGGCGAGCGATTTCTCGATAAGTACCCCCAGCACGCGCCGTTCGACGTCGTCCTTTGACCACTCCACAGTGATTGCCTCCCCGTGTCGGGCGCGTCGTGAGCCTCCCCGGCGAAACTCGCCGCGCGTATGAAACGCCGCACCGCCACGAACGGGTAGATACCGTCTATCCCGCGCAAAGACAAGCCCTGCCGTCAATCCCGTGGCACAGGTGTCACGTGGGCATCGCCGAATTCGGCTACGCGGCCCCCTTCGATCTTCAACGAGCAGTTAGTTCGAAGAGTCGGATTGTGGGCGCGGTCCTTGCGCTCTATGACTTGATCAGCGCGACCGTGTCGCTGCTGTGGTTTTCCGCACGGTCGGTCGCGCGGACGGTGATCGTGTACGAGCCGGCGGCCGCCGGGCTCGCGTCCCACACGAAGTTGACCACGGAATACGTGCCGGTGACGGGCTGCGATCGCTGGACCGAGCCATTCATCAGCCATTCCACGCTCGCCAGTCCCGCGTTGTCGGTGACCGTGGCCTGGACGCCTACGCTCGACGATACGATCGTTCCGTCGATCGGGAAGTTGATGATCACCCTCGGCGGGACTGCGTCAGTTTCTATGCCTTCGCCTCCATCGTCCGAACGGGCGACGAAGACGGTAACGCTGTCCGGTCTCGACGCGTTGCCGAACTCGTCGGTGGCAACGCAGCTCAGCGTGTGGATACCGGCCTGCAGCTTGTCCGCGTTGATCACAAACCGGAACGGCTTCTCCGTGTCCGTGGCCGTCGGCTGCCCGTCGAGCGATAGCACGACGTCCGCGATGTCGCTGGCGTCGGTAGCCTGCACGCTGACCCGGACCATGCCCGACACCGTGGCGTTGGCGATCGGAGCGGTGATGGACACCAATGGGGCGGACGCGTCCACTTGCTCGACCACGTCCGTTGCGGCCGCCACTGCCGCGGCGGCGTCGATGATGCCCTCGCCGTATTCCGCATCACGCCCCGGCGGGCCGGCGTCTGTCGCGGTGTCGAACAGGATGTCGGCCACCGTGGAGGGCCGAAGCTCCGGCCGCACCGACCACACTAACGCCGCCACCCCGGCGGCGACCGAGTTGGCGAATGACGTGCCGTTGACGCCGCTGTACCCGCCGTCGCTGGCCGGCGCAATGATGCTCGTGCCCGGCGCCACCAGGTCGACGAAAGGCCCCGCCGTAGAGAACGACGCCCGCTCGTTCGAGGCGTTGACCGCCCCGACGTAGACCGCGTTGGGCCTGATTCCCGCCTCATAGAATCGACCGTCATTGCCGGCACTGATGAACACGAGTCCGCCACTGGCGCGCACATGCCGGGCCGCACGCAACACCAGCCGATCGCAATGAAGCGGCGCGAAACTCACGTTCACGATCCTCGCCCCGTGCCGCACCGACCATACCAACCCCTTGGCGATGAACCGGCTGGTCGATTGGCCGCTTGCCTCCGTCACCATCACCGGCATCAGCGGACTGGCCCAACTGACGCCGGCAATACCGGTTCCGTTGTTCGACGCCGCGCCGGCGATGCCCGCGACCGACGTGCCGTGGCCCGTCCGGTCCGCACTGTCGGTGTTGTTCGCCAGGACGTTCCAGCCGGTGATCACCTTGGATGCCAGGTCGCCGTGCTCGCCACTGACCCCCGTGTCCAACACCGCGATCACGATGTCCGCGGCGCCGGTGGTCAGGTCCCACGCTTGTGGCAACCCGACCCTGCTCAGATAGTCCTGTGACTCGAACCTCGGGTCGTCGGGCACGGCCTGGGTCTGGTAGACGTAGCATTTCTGAACGGCTTCGATAAGCGGGTTGTCGGCCAGCACCGTCGCCGCCGTCACGAGCCTGTCGGGCTCCACCCGGAGAACGGCGGTCTGAAGCTCGGGCAGCTCTTCGACGGGGACGACCGACGCGGCCGCGTACGCCTCGTCCAAATCGTCGGCTTCGGCCCCGGGATATGATCGAACGAGCAACTCGTTCGCGACGAACGCGAGGTCGGCCACCGCGGGATCGACGTCCTCCTCGAACACCGACACGACTTCGTCAGCGCCGTCTTCGTCAGCGCCGTTCGGATTCGTCACCGGATCATCCGGGGCGGGAGCGGGTTCTACCACAGCCTCCGTCGGGTCCGGGGCGCGTATCCCGCACCCAAGGAGCGCCAGAAGCAGTGGCAGGCCGATTCCAGCGATAAGCGGGCGTAATGTAGATCGTTGCGCCATCGCACCTGCTCAGCGCGGCGGGGCCGCAAGGTCGAGTCTCGCCCCGCCGGGGGATCGTCAGACCGGTCGTCACCAGATGGGTCCGCACGGCCCGAAGCGCCACTGCGGGGTCGCCCGGTGATGCTGCTTCATCGTCGTTTCGGGCGGCTTCGATGAGGCCTTTTGCACGTCGAGTCCGATAACATCGGCCTTCGATTCGCGCAACGCCGCCCCTCCGGGCTGCCTCTGCCACTCCTTGGCAGCGGCTCCGACAGACGGCCGCCGCCCAGCGCGCCTCCGCGCCTCCGCCCGGCCAGCCTGTCGCAGAAACGGCTCGCTCCAATCTCGTCCGGTCCCGACAAAGACCTTGGGTATCGCCGGTAAAGTACAAATGTACGATACGCCCGCGAGTTGAGCCTCTGCGGTCGCTCACATTCCGTTGCTACTGTAGAGGTCGCTGAAGCGTGGGTGACGCCCGACCCTGCGCGGCGAGAGGAATCTAAGCCGTTTGTGTGGTTCCGGTTATTTGGGGGTTTTCCCTAATAGGTTCGGAGGGTCCAGGTGGTTAGGATAGTGGGTTCAAAGCGGCAGTGAAGGTTCGATATGATCGGCAGCCTGATGGAGATCGGGCGCGATGTGGCGCGTGCCGTGCGGCGGTGACGCGAACGTGTCAAGCACGGCAAAGGACCGGAGCGTGGTCCGGTTTGCGATGGCCCGTTGCCCGGACGGCAGCGGTAGCTGGCGTAAATAGGGTTTTAGCCGTATCAGGACGTTGACAACGCGGAGTCTGACGGATAGTGTCATAGTAAGCCTGTCACGGATGTACAGTATGGCCGGCCAGACCATGTGCTTGGTCATGCGCAGTTTTGAGGTCGGGGGTTGTGATATCCCCTGAGGCTCAGACGCCGGAGGAGATGGATGCGCATGGTCGGGAAGTCGGGGGTGTAGCAGTAAGGGAGGCGCCGCGGGATGTCCCGTCACTTCTAGGGTCCCCAGGCGCGTTAAGCCGAGCGGCTCTTGCTGCGTGATTGAAGGGGTAAGGTCCCTTCATTTCAGGTCCACCGAAGAGCGCCACGCCAAAGAGCACATCGCAAGGATGCGGCACAACCGTTGGGAAGGGGATGCGCGTGCAGCGCCCCGGGGGAAAAGTGTCTCCGGGCTTCGTGAAATGGTGACTTAGAAGCAAGCTGCACTGCGCATGGTCTCGCGCGCGTCGTGTCGGCGACGAAGAACCTCGTTGCCCCAGACTGGGTGACGGGTGTCGACCCGTTGCGAGCAGGCCGGATGGTAGAGGCTGATTCGGAAGGCTGCCAACGGCGACCGCGCCGAGTGGCGGCCGTGCCCTTGTTTCCGCGGTATCCGTTGGCGTGTGACGGGGAGGATGGGCGATACGCAACATTGGCAAATGACCGCGTCGTGCGGGCGATCCCGGTCGCCGATCAGGGACCAGGATTGCCCGAGGGTGCGCTGTGTTTTGCGGCAGGTATCGTTCGATACCCCCGTCTGCCGTCTATCCGCGGCAGCCGGCAAGGGTCGAGATTGTTGCGTCGCTTCTTGAGGTCATCGACTAGCGGCGTTTAGCGTAACGTGTTGTTTTTCTGTCGGTTACGTCGATTTTCGAGCGCGGCTGACGGGGACGGAGTCTGCGGTGACGCAGAAACCAGGCAGTTCCGAATCCGGTTTCGACGAGTCGGGGCGCCGGCTTGGCGGCGCGGAATCGGGGGGACATCTCGATGACGTTGCGGGCATCGTCCTGGCCGGCGTGCACCCGTGGGGCGAGTGCTGTCTGGAGCGCGTTCTTCCTCGGCCTCTGATGCCTGTGGCGGGTCGGTCGTTGGTGTGGCACGCCGTGAACTGGCTCCAGCGCGGGGGCGTCAGGGAAGCGGTCGTCTGCGCAAACGGCGGCACGCGTGCGTTGCGAGCCGCGCTGGGAGATGACGCGGGGCTGAGCATTACGCTGGGGTACTTCGAGGATCCCATGCCTCGAGGGCCTGCAGGGTGTGCCAGGGATGCCGCCGCCACGAGCGGCGCACAGCTGTTTGTGGTAGTGGATGGAACGGTCATCCCGCGCCTCGAGCTGCGGTCGCTGCTGAGCGCTCATGTTGCGTCCGAGGCGGCGCTGACAGTTGTGGCGAGGGCCAACGGCCCTTGGGGGCAGGGGGACGGTGGATCGCTTGAGCCGGCGGGGATTTACGTGTTCAGCCGGGCGGCGTTGGAGCAGGTGTCCACTGTGGGGTACCAGGACATCAAGGAGTGGGTGATACCGGATCTGCACAGGCGGGGTTATCGCGTCCGTGCCTATACGATCAAAGACGCTTCCCTCCCCCGAGTGATCGGCCCGGAGTCGTATCTGGCGGTGAGCATGTGGGCTGCGCATCGGATCGCCGAGTGCAGTCTTCCGGATGGGTATTCGGCGGTGGCGGATGCGTGGATTCACGCGTCGGCCCGGGTGGCGGACTCTGCGCGGCTGATCGGGCCGGTGCTGGTGGGCCCGGAATGTGTCGTCGAGGAGCAGGCGATGGTAGTCGGGCCGACGACGCTGGGACAGGCGAGCGCGCTTGGGCGCGGCTGCACCGTCAGCCGGTCGGTGCTCTGGGACGGGTGCCGGGTCGGCGCGGGAGCGGTGGTTGATCGCTGCATCCTGGCCACCGCGGCGGACGTGGAGCCGGAGTACGTCGTGCGCAACACCGTGTACTTTGCACGGCGGTGGGGCGGTTGGACGGCGCTGGGGCGTCGGGTGTCCGAGTGGGTGACCGGGAACGGCAAGGCTTCGAGTGCGAGCGACCCGGTCCGCGGCGTCGGTCTGCGGCGCCGGGTCGGCGGCAGGTGAAGCAGTGGCGTTGCCACATCTGCAGGGCCGGCGTGTGGTTCCGAGTGCGGCGAGCATGGCAACGCCCGGCATTTTCTTTTGTGGGGTGAGGTTTCGATGACAGAGCGACCGGAACAACGGGGCGCGGCTTCCAGCGTCGGAGGTTCGGGCGCGATTGTCGAGAGCATGCCGGTTGGCGACGGGCGCTTGGCCGCCAGGGCTCCCGTGGACGGCGGGCTGCTGGCAGCCGCCGCGGGTGTCGAGGGTGAGCCTTCGGCGGTGGTGTCCGTATCGGCGCTGCTTCGTTCGAAGTGGCAGATTCTCGGAGTGTTTCTGCTGCTTTCGGCTTTGGCGCTCCCGGTGATCTGGCTGTTCGTCATGCCGACGTTTGCCGCGACAGCCACCGTGCGAGTGACACCGGTGCTCACGCGTCTGGTGTTCGAGACTCCGGAGAACGAGAGTGCGGTACGGGGGTTCTTCCCGTCGTACATAAACACGCAGGTATCCGACCTGTCCAATCCGAAGGTGCTTCAACGCGTGTTGGATCGCGACGAAGTCAAAGGCACTGCATGGTGGAGGCAGGAGCCTCGCACGCTGCGGACCATGCTGGGCTCTCCGCCACCGAGCCGGCTGGAGCGGCTGAAAGCCGATCTGAGGGTCAAGCAGCAGCCGAACACCGAGCTGATCGACGTTCAGATTATCTGTGCGGATCCTTCGGACGCGTGCGTAATCGTCAACGCCGTTGTGGCCGAGTACATACGGTACTATGAGGAGACACGGGCCGAACAGAGACGGGAAGCGCTGAGTGTTCTGAAAGACGAGCTCAGGGGCCTGGATAGGAAGATCGCAGGTATCATGGACTCGGTCGGGACCCTCTCGAAGCAGCTTGGCACCGACGATCCGGACATCGTGCGCTCGCAGTTGGCTGAGCAGCTTGGCGAGTTGCAGATGGAGCGGAAGATGGTGGAACGCGCGTACAAAACGAATGTGGGGGACTTGAAGACGCGGCGCTCCGACGAGAGCAACGAGGAGGGTGGTGCGGATGGCGCCGCATCCCGGGAG
Organism: Phycisphaerales bacterium; assembly: GCA_020353195.1. Taxonomy (GTDB): domain Bacteria; phylum Planctomycetota; class Phycisphaerae; order UBA1845; family UBA1845; genus JAFGJQ01. Next base: position 302,697 of record CP070691.1, read on the forward strand.
CCGAATCTCCGTTACGGTCGCGACCGCACGTGGGTGGAGCTCAACAGCAAGCTGCGGGATGCGGAGCATAAGCTGAGGGTTGCGCAGGATCGGTTCGGGGATTCGCATCCTCAGATCAAAGAGTTTCGGGCCGATGTGGAGCACGGCGAGCGGCTGCTGCGGGAGCGAGAGGAGCAGCTCGGCCCGGGATGGCCCGTCGTGTCCGAACCCGGCCCGCGATCGACGGAAGAGGGGAGCGTTTTCCTGAATCTTGATGATGAGACGCTGGCGCGGCTCGTCAAGCGGCAGGAACGGGAGCTTGGTGTGCTGGGTGAGCAGATCCAGGAGCTGCAGCGGGAGCAAGAAGACAAGGGCGAACTTGCCAGGGACATAGCGAAACTTAACGAGGAGCTCACCCGTAGCCGAGCGTTGCGCGACTTGGTGATCAACCAAGTGCAGGCGCGGGAGATGGAGCAGCAGGCGCCGGGGCGGGTATCGCTGGCGGCCAAAGCGGTTCCGCCTTCCAAGCCTTTTCGAGATCGCCGCTTCCTTCTGTCGTTCATGGCGTTGGGTGCAGCGATGATGGCGGGCCTGGCGTTGGCCTACGTGCGGACGATGGTGAACCCGACGATTCATGAAGCGGGCGACGTGCAGTGCGCGGTTCACGTTCCGTTCCTCGGACGACTGCCTGTGGTGCGGTCGGCGGGGGATCTCAGCGTGGACTGCGGGCCGGAGATGGAAGAGGGGATTCGCATGGTGCGCACGGCGCTGCTGGAGCGCGTGCGGGGCACCGACCGGCGGACGGTTCTGGTTACGAGTTCATCCTGCCAGGCCGGCAAGAGCACGGTGGCGATGCTATTGGGCAGAAGTCTGGCGGCGCTGGGGCAGCGGGTGCTGCTGGTTGAGGCGGATTTGCGCAGGCCTTCGCTCGCCAGGCGTCTGAGCGTCGAGGCGGACGTCGGGCTGTCCATGCTGCTCGTGGGCAGAGCCGATGACAATCAAGCCATCCATCCCACGGATGTCCCTGGGCTCGATGTGATTGTGGCGGGCCGGCGGCCGGCGGACTCGGGCTGGGAACTGTTGGCCAACGGTCAGCTTACAGCGTCTCTGGCGCGATGGAAGAAGTCGTACGACTTCGTGTTGCTGGACAGCCCGCCAGTTCTGGCGGTGGCGGACGCGCGGATTCTCGCCGCTTGCGCCGACGGTGTGATGATGGTCTTGCGCTCGTCCCACTGTCGGCGGGCCGACGTGGTCCAGGCATATGCGGATCTGAGCACGACGGGGACCGCGTTGCTGGGAACGGTCCTGGTCGGCGACGAGTCGTTGTCACGGTACGCCTACAGGCGTTATTACTCGTATCGTGAGGGTGCGGATGTGTGTGAATCGGGCGAGGCGAGTGCGTAGGCACTGGGTACACGGCAAGCGTTAGTTCCGGGGAAAGAAGCGTTGATCCCGCTGTTTATCGACAGCCAGGTCTCGTATCTGTCATCCAGTTCCGGCGGCGGGTCGCTGTTGAGGCTACCCGTGGGGGCGGGTGTGCTGCTTGATCATCTGGCCGCCCCCATGGGAGACGATCTGGACGGCGACGTGCTGATCATGCCGACGTTCGCAGTCGACGCGAGCTATGAGCGAAGCGTGCAGGCGAGCGTGTCGGGGAGCGTGCGGGTGATCCGTCCGGATGAGTTGCCGGAGGTGCTGGCTGAGTATGAGCCCTCGGACTATCTGCTCGTGGTGGATCCGGTACGATGGCCCGTCAACGGGTTCAACTTCGGCGCAACGATTCGGCGCCTGCATGAGTATCGGGGGGTGTCCCATGCGATTGCGGTCGGGGGCGGTCCCGGCGGATACATGCGAGAGCGAGTCGAGCGTGACGGAGACGGTCAGGTCAAGCGGGTACAACGGTTCTACAGTGGAGTGACCTGGCCGGAGGCGGCTAGCACGGCGATTTTCGCGTCCCTGGTGCCTGCGCGGTCGGCGAGCGGTGTTCGTTTCGAGTCGCTGCCTGAGATGCGTGCGGCGTTGTCCGCGAAGGGCGTGCTCGGCCGGGACGTTCCGGTGGCGTCGGATGTGGTCGCCTTGACCGAGGAGCGTGGCTTGCTGGCCCTGAACGAGCATATGCTCATGCGGGGCGTTCAGCGGAATGGCTGGCCTGGTTTCTCGATCAAACAAGCCGGCATCCTGGTGGGGCGTGGCTGTCAGATCCACGCGTCGGCGCGGCTGGTTGGCCCGGTGATCATCCACGACGGCGTGACGGTGGAGGAAGGCGCCACCATCGTAGGTCCGACGGTCGTGGGGCGCGGCTGCCGGATTGGGTGCGGCGCGACGATCGCCCAGTCGATCCTGGCCGACTGCACCGTCGCGACTGCGGGGGTCACGATTCTGCATGAGGTTGTGTCGGGTCGCCGCTCGATGCCCGGAGTCGGTGCCGGTGCGTGTCTGGATCGTGCACCGGCTGCCCGCCGGCGCACCGGTATCCCGCGTGAGAACGACGGCTGCTGCGCCTATCTGGAGGTGCACGACGCCCCGGCGCGCCGACCGGTGCATCAGACGTTCAAGCGGGCCATGGACGTCGTGCTGTCGGCTGTGGCGTTGGTGTTGCTGTCCCCGTTGCTGGTCATTACGGCGATCCTGATCAAGCGGAGTTCGCCCGGTCCGGTGTTGTTCGTCCACCGTCGAGAGAGCAAGGGGGGCAAGGAGTTCCCTTGCCTGAAGTTCCGGACGATGACATCCGACGCCCATCGCCGGCAACGAGAGCTATACAAGGTGAACGAACTGGACGGACCGCAGTTCAAGGTGCGCGACGATCCGCGAGTGACCCGTCTTGGTGAGAGGTTGCGATCGACCAACATCGACGAGCTGCCGCAGTTGATCAACGTGTTGCTGGGTCACATGAGCCTGGTGGGTCCCAGGCCGTCTCCGTTCCGCGAGAACCAGGTCTGCGTTCCGTGGCGGCGGGCCCGGCTTTCGGTTCGTCCGGGGATCACGGGGTTGTGGCAGATCTGTCGTTCGGGTGATCGGACTCAGGGGGACTTTCACGAGTGGATCTATTACGACATTGCGTATGTTCGTCATTTCTCGATCTGGTTGGACATCAAGATCCTGGTCGCTACGGTGCTGTCGCGAGGCGGTAGGCGGCGTGTTCCGTTGGCCAGGATGGTTCGAGGTGCCCGGGGGGCGGCTTCGGGCCGGACGGAACGGCGGCTGAAGGTCGGGGCATAGTCGCCGGGCTGGACGGCCTCGGTCTGGGCGGGGAATTCCGTAATTACTGAATGATATCAAGCGGTGTTGTCGATTAGTATCACGGGTTCTGTGCTTTTCGGCTGCAGGCGGGTGGAGAGTGTACATTGTGATGACGTGTACATGGTGATTAAGGATGGCGTGACATGAGCGGAATCAGCTGGCTGGTGCGGTCACAGCCCGGGCATGGGGTTTCGGCGGTCAGGTTGATGGCAGGGTTGGTGATGGGGTTGGCGGCGGTGGTAGGTGGGTGCGCCGACCACCGTGTGAGCTTGGCCGAGTTTCTGGCGCTGCAGCAGGAGGCGTCGGCTCCGGAGCCGGCGGTGGAGCCGGCGACTGAGGCGGAGATGGTGGCTCTGCTGGAGCGTGCGCTGGGGCGCCATAAGGTCGGGCCGTCCGACGTGCTCGAAGTGACGTTGACCGTGTCGGCCGACGCCGGGCTGATGCCCCCCGTTCAGGCGCGGGTGGATCGCAACGGGGAGATCAGCCTGCCGGTTGTGGGTGCCGTCAAGGTTGCGGACATGGAGCTCGAGGACGTGGAGGACGCGGTTCATCAGGCTTACGTTCCGCGCGTGTTCAAGGAGGCGAGCGTGTTCGTCAACCTGGTGTCGGCGGACACGACGGAGGTGCTGGTGGTCGGTGCCGTGACGGAGCCGGGGCTCGTTCCGCTTCACCGCAACCAGCGGAACATGCTGTTTGCGATCGTCCTTGCCGGCGGCGTGTCCGAACTCGCTTCCGGTGACGCGACGCTGCGCCGCACCCGGCATCCCGGCGAGGCGGTGAGCTTCGACTTGATGGATCCGGAGGGAATCAGGTCCGCGCTGGCGCTCGAGCCGCTCGAGGACGGGGACGTCATCACCGTGGAGGCGGCGACCCCGAACACGGTTTTCGTGGGCGGGTTGGTGAACGCGGCTCGGCCGCAGATTTATCCGCAGGGTGTCGAGATGACGGTGCTGCAGGCGATCGCGGCTGCCGGCGGACTGCGCACCGACGTGACGCCGCGCGAAGCCACGCTGATTCGCCGGATGTCGGACGGTCAGGATGTGCACGTGAAGCTGGACCTGGACCGGATGACGACCGGGAAAGACCCGAATCTCGCATTGGCGGCCGGGGACATCCTGTGGGTCCCCGACACGGTGGAGACTCGGGTGCAGGACTGGATCAACCGGAACATATTCGTCCGGGCCGGAGTCAGCGTGAACTACAGCGTGTCGGGCATCGAGTTCATGAACCGCCAGGACCAACAGGCCGGCTACCGCGCCGGCGGCTTGGAGGATCAGTACGATCCGTACGGATTCCTGGGGCGGGGCACGTCGCTTCAGAGCCTGGTAGCTCGGCCGGCGCCGGTGCCTTGAGGCAACGCGCCGGTCGAGGGGCCCATGTCCGTGCAGAGAGGGCGACGGACGGGCGTCGATGTTGCAATATCGACGGCGTGCGGGTAAACCGTTTGAAGGTCATCCCCGACGAGCGGGGTTGCTTGATGGGCCAACTCCGCTCGGACGACGATCTGTTCGAGGGCTTCGGGCAGGTTTGCATAACGGCCGCATAACCGGGCGTGGTCAAGCCCTTGAGGCAGCTTTGCATCACCGCATCCGCGGGAATGCATGAACCCGGCTGACATCGGGATCCTGAGGTTCGAGTGAATATACTCGGCATATCCGCTTTCTATCATGATTCGGCGGCCGCCCTCGTGCGGGACGGGCGGATTGTGGCCGCCGCCCAGGAGGAGCGGTTCACCCGAAAGAAGCACGATTACGGTTTCCCGCAGCACGCGATCGACTACTGTCTGGCCGAGGCGGGCGTGTCGCCGGCCGACCTGGACTACGTCGGTTTCTATGACAAGCCGTTGCTCAAGTTCGAGCGGCTGCTGGAGACGTATCTAGCGTATGTTCCCAGCGGGTTCCGGAGCTTCTGTGCGGCCATGCCGCTGTGGCTGCGGCAGAAGCTGCATCTGCCCCGCGAGATGGACCGCGGTCTGAAGCGGCAGTATCGCAACCGTTACGTTTTCACCGATCATCACGAGTCGCACGCCGCCAGTGCGTTTTTCCCGTCTCCGTTCGATGAGGCGGCGATTCTTACGCTGGACGGCGTCGGGGAATGGGCGACGGCTTCCTATGGGATCGGGCGGGGGAACCGCGTTGAGCTGTCTCATGAGATGCATTTTCCGCATTCGCTGGGGTTGCTGTATTCGGCGTTCACGTACTACACGGGGTTCCGTGTGAACTCGGGCGAGTACAAGGTGATGGGATTGGCTCCGTACGGGGAGCCGACGTTTGTGGACAAGATCCTCGAACATCTGATCGACCTGAAGGAGGACGGGTCGTTCCGCATGAATATGCGGTACTTCAACTACTGTCAGGGCCTGACCATGACGAACCGGCGGTTTGACCGTCTGTTCGGCGGCCCGCCTCGCCGCTCCGAGTCGCGGATCACGCAGCGGCACATGGATCTGGCGGCCAGCATTCAGCAGGTGACCGAGGAGATCATGCTCCGGGCTGCTCGCCACGTGCACCGGTCGACGGGGATGAAGAACCTGTGTCTGGCGGGTGGTGTGGCGTTGAACTGCGTGGGCAACGGGCGCATCCTGCGGGAGGGCCCTTTCGAGAGCATCTGGATTCAGCCGGCGGCCGGGGATGCCGGCGGTGCGCTGGGTGTGGCGTTGTTCATCTGGCATCAGTTGCTCGGTCACGGGCGCGACGCGACGGGGGTTGTTGACAGCCAGTTCGGGTCTCTGCTGGGGCCGCGGTTTGGCTGCGGGGACATCCAGCGGTTTCTGGACGGCATCGGGGCCGACTACGAGCTCATCGAGGACGAGGTCGCGCTCTGTGATCGGGTCGCGCGTTTGCTGGCGCAGGAGAAGGTGATCGGATTGCTGCAGGGTCGGATGGAGTTCGGTCCGCGGGCGTTGGGCTGCCGGAGCATCATCGGCGACGCGCGGAGCGAGGTGATGCAGTCGGTGATGAACCGGAAGATCAAGTTTCGGGAGTCGTTCCGTCCGTTCGCGCCGACGGTGCTGCGGGAGCGCGTGCACGAGTTCTTCGACATGCGGGAGGAGCAGGACAGCCCGTACATGTTATTGGTCGCGCCGGTCCGCCAGGACAAGCGCCTGAAGACAGACGGTCAGGCGGAGGGGCTGGAGGGCATCGATCGGCTGGTGAAGGTGCGCCGTTCGGTGGTGCCGGCGATCACGCATGTGGACTATTCGGCGCGGGTACAGACGGCCGACGCGGATCGGCACGGGCGGTACTACCGGCTGATGAAGCGTTTCGAGGAGTTGACCGGTTGTCCGGTGATCATCAACACGAGCTTCAACGTCCGCGGCGAGCCGATCGTATGTTCGCCGGAGCACGCATACCGTTGCTTCATGAATACGAACATGGACGTGCTCGTGCTGGAGGACTTCGTGCTGCTGAAGGAGAATCAGCCGCAGGCGAAGGAGCACGAGGTGGACGAGTACCTCGCGCAGTTCCAGTTGGATTGACGTATCGCGATGGGTATGATCGAGGTTGATTGGAAGCCAGATGCCCGCCGGCTGCGGCAGTTCGCGGTCGTGTGGCTTGTGGGATTCGGGCTGATCGGGCTGCTGGTGGCCTGGCGCAAGGGCGCCTGGGATGTGCCGGGCTGGCACGGCGGATGGGTTGCGCCGTTGGTGCTGTGGGCGGTGGCGGCGCTTGTGGGGCTGGTCGGGTACGTGCTGCCGAGTGCGGTCCAGCCCGTCTACGTCGTATGGATGGGTATCGCGTTGCCGCTCGGGTGGCTGGTGACGCATCTGATATTGGCCGTTGTCTTCTATCTGGTGTTCACGCCGATCGGTCTGGTGTTTCGGTTGATCGGTCGCGATCCGCTGCAGCGGAAGTTTGCGCCCGAGGCGGAGACGTACTGGATCCGGCGGCGCCCGGTTGACGACATGAAGCGATACCTGAGGCAGTTTTAGAGGCTCTGGCGGGCTGTGAGCCCGGCTTTCCAGCCGGTAGCGTGGTGTGTTGGGAAGCCTATCCTTGCGGAGTCTGGTTGTCGGATGTTCTTGGCAGGAGCTTGAGCGTGTCTGATCGTGATGATACCGGCGATAGCGTGAAAGCGTTCGAGCAGGAGGCGACGGAGCGTCGTCCCTCGGTTGTGGAGGAGTTCCTGAGCTTCCTCGCCCACAACAAGAAATGGTGGCTGCTACCGATCGTAGCCGTCTTGCTGTTCGTCAGCGCGCTGGTGTTCCTGGGCGGCACAGCGGCAGCGCCGTTCGTCTATACGCTATTCTAACGCAGGGGTGGGCCCGCAAGGCCGGAACCGCAGGCCGATGAGCATCTTGCGCCCTGCGGTCGATGGTTGATGCGGGAAGCTGATGGCTCAGAGAAGGCTGCGAATCACGTTTGTGCTAGCCGGGCGCGGATTGGCCGGCGGTGTGCGCATCATTGTCTCCCATGGGAATCGACTGATTGAACGCGGGCACGAGGTGACGATCGTGCTCTTGCGTCGGCCGTTACCGCGCCGGCCGCGAGCGCTTGTCAGGCGGCTGTATCAGGACGGCCTGTGTGCGACAGGTTGGGAGCGCGACCATGTGCACGATTTCAGGGGACGCGTCGTATCGGCTCGGCCAGATCGACTTGCGGACACCGTGCCCGACGGCGATGCGGTGGTGGCAACGCTCTGGCGGACGGCGGATTGGGTAGCGGGCCTGCCGGCGTCGAAGGGGCGGAAGTACTACTTCATCCAGGGGTATGAGGTATTCGCCTTTGGCTCGCCGAGGGTAGATGCGACGTGGCGGCTTCCGATGCACAAGATCGTGGTGTCGAGGTGGCTTCAGGCCCTTGCCCGCGATCGGTTTGGTGATCCTCACGCGACGCTGGTGCCCAACGGTGTGGATCTCAGCACATTCGGCGCGCCGAAGCGCGAGAAGCAGAATCCGCCTGTCGTTGGGATTATGTATGAGCGGCAGAGAAACAAGGGAATCGACCTTGCGGTTGAGGCCATCCGCCTTGCGCGACGTGAGATTCCGAACCTGCGGGTGGTGTCCTTTGGCCCGCATGGGGCGTCGTCCGAAGTTCCCCTTCCGCCGGGTACGGAGTTTCATAAGCGGCCACCGCAGTCGCGCATTCCCACTATCTATCGAAAGGCCGATGTCTGGCTTCTCGCCAGTCGTAGCGAAGGGTTTGGACTGCCGATTCTGGAGGGGATGGCCAGTCGTTGTCCGGTTGTGGCCACACGATGCGGCGGCCCCGAGGATATCGTTGAGGACGGGGTGAACGGTTATCTGGTACCCGTGGATGATGCTCAGGAACTGGCGAACAAGGTCGTCGCCATCTTATCAGACGACGGCTCCTGGTCGCGCATGTCCGAGGCTGCATATCAGACAAGCAGGCGGTTCGACTTATCCAAGTCGGTGGATCGGTTCGAGGCGCTGCTGATGGGAGGAGAGGGTGAAGCTGTTTCGTATCGGGAGACGGGGGGGAGTGCCTGAAAACGCGCGAGTGTCGGTGCTGGCGTGCGAGCGCACGGGAATCGAGAGGGTGCGGCTGCGTTCTCGGGCTTGGCCGGTCCTGCTGATCCTGGTCGTGGCCACCGGTTTCGCGCTGTCCCTTTTGCTCAGCACCGAATCCTACGACGACGCTTACATTGCGTACCGGTACGCTGAGCATTGGGCCGGAGGAATCGGCCTGCGGTGGAACCCGGAGGATCCTCCGGTCTACGGTGCCAGCAGCCTGTTGCATTGTCTGTTGCTCTCTGCGGGCAAGCTTGTCGGATTGGAGCCGCGCACCACATCGATCGGGATTCAAACGCTGTCGCACGCCTGTATGAGCGTGCTCGTCCTCTTGTTCGTCGCACCACCTGTGGGCCGGTGGGCAGGCCTCTGTGCCGGAATACTCACGGCCCTCAGCCTGCCGAACGTTGCGCAGGGTCGGGGTCTGGAGATCGAGCTGTACACAGCTCTGACGGTCCTCGCGATGTTGCTTGTGGTCAAAGGGAGGCCCTTCGCAGCCGGTGTTGTTTCCGGTCTGGCGGTGATGACCCGCCTCGACGGGATGGTTTTGCTGGCGGCCGTGCTCGCCTCCTGGATGTGCGATGAGAAACGTTGGTCGCGGGCTGCTCGATCGATTGGCGGAGCGGCTATTCCGGTGGGCATCTGGCTCATCGGCACGATGGTCTACTTCGGGAGTCCGCTTCCTCAGAGCATGCTGGCGAAGCTCGCGAGCAGTTATCCGCCGCCATTTCGGATCTATGGGTTGTTCGACCATTGGGCGGGACAGCCGATCATCGCGACGTGCCTTCCGTTCGTCTTGGTGGGTGTTGGATCCAGTGTGTTCCGCAAGGAGCGGATCGTCGTGCTCTGGCTGGTGTTGTACCTCTGTGCGTATCGATTCTCCGGCATGCCCTGCTACGGATGGTATTACACGCCCCCCATGATCGGCGTTTACGCGCTTGCGTTTCTGGGGGCGGGTCACCTTCTACGGCTGACGCGGGATGCCCAGCAACAAAGACACGTTCGTTTCGGGATCATTCTGTCCGCGTTGGCGCTGTTGGGCATGGCAGCTAAGGGAGCGGCGGGCCCGGTACGTGCGACCTGGGCCAACAGGGACCCGCGCCCGAGTGCGCACCTAGCGGCGGGGCAATGGCTGAAGGAGAATGCTGAAAGAACGGACCGGATTCTCGCTTTCGAGGTCGGCAAGATCGGGTACGTTTCCGGTTTGCAGGTCATCGATATGTTCGGTCTGGTGTCGCCGGAGATTCTGCCGCACCTTGTTGCGGGCGGGTGGACCGAGGTGATCCGGCGGACTCCATTCGATTACGCGTTTCTTCACATCGAGCACAACGGGTTGCCGAGCGATCAGGAATTCCGCGAGGTTTGGGTCAGTGAAGACGGCCAGTATCATATCGTGGTTCGCAGTGATGGTATGTAATCCGTTCGTGCGGCCCGCCCCTGCCGTGCGGACCTCGTGCACACGTGTTTGCGCCCATGGGTCTACGTTGGACATGGGCCGTTCGTAGTCGGAAGGACGCGGGAATGGCTAGGGTCGCGGTTGTTACACCACCGAGTCCGAGGTTTGCCAACATCGACCGGCAGGCGGCGGGGGGGATGGGGCTTTGGAGTCCGACTCGACGCCCCACGGTGGGGCATTCTAAGTACACTCAGTACGATCTGTCGTTGTTGTGGACGGCGGGCGTGCTTCTCGATCAGGGGCACGACGTGTGCTTCGTCGATGGTCAGGCCGAGAGGCTGAACGAAGAAGCACTCGCACGTCGCGTAAGTGAAGCCCGCCCGGACGTCATCGTTGGGATGGTGCAGTTCGTCTCCCTGGTCAGTGATCTGCGCCTTCTCGCGAGCATAAAGCGGAGCTGCCCGGGCGCCCGGCTGATCGTGGTGGGATCGATCGCGCAGATCCTGACGGAAGAAGTTCTTGCTGAGCCGGCGGTGGACTTCGTCGTGGCTTCTGAGCCGGAGTTGGCGACGCGTGACTTGATTGCCGCACTCACCAACGGGGAAGACCCCACCTCGGTCGCAGGGATCGCGTGGCGAGACGACGGTACGGTGAGGCGAAGCGCGCCGAGGGGTCCCACCAACTTAGCGTCGCTACCGGCTGCGCCTTATCATCTGTTGTCGCCCTACCGCTATATCGATCGGTTCTATTTTCGCCCCGATAAGATAGGCTTGATCACTACTACAAGGGGTTGTCCATATAAGTGTGCGTACTATTGCCCCTACCCTGCCGCGTACGGCAAGAAGATCCGCTATCGCAATCCGGAAGTTGTTGTCAAGGAGATCGAGTTCCTTAACAGGGAATACGGCATACGCTCCTTCTACTTCCGGGATCAGGTTTTTACTGTTTCGGAGCGTCACGCTCGAGAGATATGTAAGCGGATCATAGCTGCGAACCTCAGCATTCGTTGGATCTGCGAAACTCGCTTTGATCTATTGCGGAGCGATGATCTGTTAGACGACATGCGCGACGCAGGATGCATTCAGATCCATTTTGGTCTGGAATCGGGCGACCCGAAGATCTTCGAGACAATCGGCAAGCCCGGGACGAACCTTGTGGTAGCTGAGGAGACTTGTCAGAGGGTTGTGGGCCGAGGCATCCGGGTGCATTTTCATCTCATCGTTGGACTTCCCGGCGAGACATGGGCAACGGTGAGGAATACGGCTGAGTTCATCCGGCGTCTGGGCGTTTCGCGAATCAACTTGAACCGGTGCATTCCCTATCCCGGAACGGCTCTATACGACGAGGCCAGGGGCAAGGGTTGGATCAAGACGTACGATTGGTCGCGTTATGGCAATGAGTTTGTGATGCGCACTGCAGACATGACAATGGCGGAACTCGGACTTGCGTGGAAATACCTGTTTCTTAAATGCTGGGAGGGTGGGCGGGGGCGCCGGCTTGGTCGACGGGACAGGCTCATCCGCCCTGCTCTGAACGCACTGGTCGAAATCGTCCTGCAAAGAACCGCGTAGACGGAGTCGGGAGGACCGTGGACGTAATTCTCTGCCTTTGGTTAAGCTAGTGCGACGAACGCGAGTGCGTAAGTAGTACCTGCCAGGCAATATACAATAGAACTTACTGGTCGGCCCTTCTGGCTAGGTTCGGGGCGGCTCCGAATGCTGGAAGGGCGGTATGGACAAGGATCTTCCTTGGCACAGGTGACGATTCGATCTCTGGGGCGTAGTTCTGCGTACGGAGCCATCGCGCAGATTTGGCACATCGGCTCGCGGTTTGTTCTAACGCCGCTGATTATTGCGAAGCTCGGCCTGGAAGGGTACGGGGTTTGGACGCTGCTTTTTACGCTTTGCGCCTATGTCAGCGTCATCAACACAAGTTTCGGTATCAGTTACAGCAAGTTCACGGCAGAGTACGACGCGAAACGAGATTACCGCAGCCTTGCTCAGATCCTCGGCTCAGGAATGATGTTGATCGGGTCGATCGCTGTCGTAGCGCTGACCGTACTGTGGTTGTGTCGCCTGCCTATTCTCAGAACGCTGCGCGTTCCCCATGACATGTTGCCTCAGGCGGGTGACGCGCTGTTAGTGGTGTCGGTCTGTGTCTTGGTGAGGATGAGCGTCGGTTGTGTGTTTCAGGTTCTAGCTGGGCTGCAGCGGCTGGACCTTCAGTACAAGATGCAGATTCTGGCGTCGGGGATCGAGTTTGTCGTGTCGATTGTCCTTCTCTACCGGGGCTGGCACTTACTTGCCCTGGCGTTGGGGCACCTCTGCGGCCAACTCGGCGGGACGGGCGTAGCGTGGGCTTTGTGTCGGCGCTTGTGTCCCGCGATTCGGATATCACCGTTGAAGGCCACGGTATGGGGTGTTCGCCGCGTCGTGTCGCTGGGTGGGCGCTTTCAGATACTTGCACTGCTTAACTTGTTTTTCCAACAGGGTATCAGGTTGCTGCTCTCGGGGTTTCTTGGTGTTTCGATGCTCGCTGTTTTCGAAATCGCCTACAAGCTGCTTGCTCTCGGGGCTGCTTTTGGTGGGGCGGTCATCGCCCCTCTTATGCCCGCCTTTTCTAATTTGCATGCCAGCGGAAGTCACGGCCGGTTTCTGTCTTTGTACGATCGCGGTTCGAAGGTGGTCTCCCTGGTCTGTATGCCCTGCTTTGCATTTCTGGCAGTTTTTGCCGACCAGTTGATCGTCTTATGGACTGCTAATGAGTATCCCTTGGCGGCCTGGACGGTACGGTGGATGGCGGTCGCGATGTTCGTGAACATGTTGACCGGCGTGGGCACAGCCAGCCTCCGTGGCAGAGGGACGGTTGGCATGGAGGTTAGCTATAGCGTTATTAACGTGGCAATCTGCTTCGTGCTATTCGCTCCGTGTTGTCTACTCTGGGGGTACAGAGGTTCTGTTGGTGCGATCGTTACAGGGCTGATTGTCGGGTCAGTCTGGTTTCTTGTTTCGTTCGCGCGTCGAGAATCGTACGGCCTCGCGCGCTATTTCCGCGAAATCCTGCTGCGCCCGGCACTTGCATTTGGCCCTGTCATCGCTCTGGCTGCTGCACTGGCGCCGGTCCTTCAAGTACACATGGCGTTTGCGAGTCGACGCGTAGGCGCGCTGGTAGACGTCTTGTTGTGCGGAATCTTGTTCACCGCGGCCATCGTGGTATGTGGGTGGTTCGCCGTATTGTCGGGAGCAGACCGAGCGGAAGTCGCTCGCCTATTGACTGGTCGAAAGGGGTTCACTCTGCGGGGTCTACCGGATGACGCCGGCGAGGAGCATCCCACGCACGGCGGCGTCAGCCAGCCCGCCACGGGGGATCAGCTGGGCTAACGAGCCGGCTCCGGAGGGGGTGCTGATCGGCGCGTCGGCGGCAGGTGCCGCTACGCTCGATCCCCTCGCTCCGCTCAGCCCGCCGCCAATCATGGATTCGGAGGGCGTCAGACTAACATAAGAAGTGGTGTCGTTGGTGGGGGCAGGTCATTCACCGGTAACAGAGAGCGAATCCATGGATTTGGCGGTCATTATCGTTACGCATAATCAGCACGACCTGCTGCGCCAATGCCTTCGATCGGTGCTTGCGGCGATGAATGGCGTCGAGGGTGAGGTGGTAGTGGTCGACAACGCGAGCACTGACGCTACACAGCAGGTGATGGCCGGTGAGTTCCCGCAGGTCCGCGTCATCCACAACCAAACGAATCTGCACTACACGCGAGCGGTGAACCAGGGGATGCGTGCCACCGATGCCCAGTATGTCTTTCTGCTCAACGATGACACGGAAGTAGAGCCCGACTGCCTTCGTGCATTGATCGCGTTCATGGACGCTCATCCCCGCTGTGGGGCGGTGGGGCCAATGCTGGTGTCACCCGACTTTGATGTTCAGCGGTCGGCGCAGAAGTTTCCCACGCCCTTCCGCGAGATCATGTGTGGCGTTGGGATCGCTTGGTGGTTGCGAAACCGACAATGGGCGGCGGGCATGCAATCGCAATACCCAGCGCCTATGGAGACGCAGATCGTCGACTGGGCATGCGGCGGAGCGCTGTTGCTTCGCAGGTCAGTCATGGAGAGACTCGGGTACCACGACGTGAGTTATCTCTTCTACCGTGATGACCCGGACATCGGGATGCGCATGCGATTGGCCGGCTGGGAGGTATGGTATAACTCGAACGCCCGTGTGATCCACCATCACGGAATGAGTACCGTGAAGACCAACAGCAAGACGCGCTTCGAGCTCGTGTCCGTGCGGAGTCGGCGCCATTACCACCGCAAATTCCACGGCTTGCCTGCCGTGATCCTGGTGGAATGCTGTTACGGTGTGTCCGCTCTCCTGAGGGCGTTCAAGTCGTTAGCGCTGCTGCGCCTCCAGGCCGCCGCGGAACAGTGGCAGAAGTTCGTGTTGCTGTTTGAAGCGCTGGCGGTTCCGCCGGAGGAGAGGGAAGCGATCGCCGGATATCACGATGCCTCGTATAACGGCATGGATGCGGGGCCGAACAGCGATACGTGCAGGGCCGACCGGATCAACCCGGTCAGCCGCTGCACTGAAGAGGGAGTGCAACCATGAGTATCCTGGTGACAGGCGGGGCTGGGTTCATCGGTTCACACGTGACCGATGCCCTGCTGGACGCGGGCCACGAGGTCGTCGTTCTCGACGATCTCAGCGGCGGATTCGTCGAGAACGTGTCCGAGCGAGCGAAGTTCGTGGAGGGATCGATCCTGGACAACGAACTGATCCTCCGCCTCTTCAAGAAGCATCATTTTGAGTATGTCTTTCATCTGGCTGCGTATGCGGCCGAGGGCCTGAGTCACTTCATCAAACGGTTCAACTACCACAACAACCTCATCGGCAGCGTCAATCTGATCAACGCCGCGATCAACTGTGATGTGAAGTGCTTCGTCTTCACCTCATCGATTGCCGTGTATGGTGAGAACCAGTTGCCGATGCGTGAGAGCACCATTCCTGTTCCGGAAGATCCCTACGGCATCGCCAAGCTGGCCGTGGAAAGTGATTTGAGGTCCTCGCACGAGATGTTCGGGCTGGATTACATAATCTTCCGGCCCCACAACGTCTACGGCGAGCGGCAGAATATTGGCGACAAGTATCGGAACGTAATCGGCATCTTCATGAATCAGATCATGCAGGGTAAGCCGATGACCGTCTTCGGCGACGGTGAACAGACGCGTGCATTCAGCTACATCGCCGACGTGGCCCCGGTTATCGCAGAATCGCCCTTCGTGCCCGGCGCGCTGAATGAGATTTTCAACGTCGGCGCGGATCAGCCGTATACCGTAAACGAACTGGCCCGCGTGGTGCGCCAGTGCATGGGGGCCGAGGCGGACATCCGGCATCTGCCGGCTCGGAATGAGGTGGTCCATGCGTACGCCGATCACGAGAAGGTGCGGCGAGTGTTCGGCGACAGAAAGACGATTGGTTTGGAGGAAGGCGTGGGCCGAATGGCCGAGTGGGCAAAGCGCATCGGCGTTAAGTCGAGTAAGGAGTTCGGAGAAATCGAGATCGGCCGAAACCTCCCACCGAGTTGGACCTAGCGGTGCATCTGGGCCACACAGACTTGACATTCTCCATTCGGCGTAGGGGTCACACGTGAGCACTGAGTGCATACGCTGCCTTCTCAACGACAAGATTCCGGGTGTTCAGATTGGACCAGACGATATCTGTTCAGTCTGCAAGCAGCATGACGAACGCTGGGGGGACTGGGAGCAACGCAAGGTCGAACGCGTTTCTGCCCTGGAGCGAATGTTCGATGATTGTCGGCGTAAGAGACGAGCTTACGATGTTCTGGTGCCGCTTTCGGGGGGAAAGGACAGTACGTACGTTCTGTACCTGTGTCGAAAGCGTTTCAATCTGAGATGTTTGGCAGTAACCTGGGACAACGGTTTTCTAACGGACCATGCCCGCGATAATATCAAGAACGCCGTAGATACGCTCGGGGTTGACCACATTTACTATGGAGTGAACAGGCAACTGCTGATGCGGCTCTACCGCTTCTTCTTTCTGAGAACAGGAATGTTCTGTCCAGTTTGCATGAGAGGCATAGGCGTTGCCACCGAAATGGCTGCAAGCGCATTCAATGTTCCTCTGGTTGTGAATGGTACCTCAGAACGAACGGAAGAACACGTTGCCCCTGAGTTCTTCCAGACAGGGCCTCTGGATTTCTTCAAGAACATACTCAAAGGGGATCCTTTGGAGATCGAGGCTTCAGCACTGATGTACCGGGGGGACTGGAAGCGAGTCGTTTCATATCACCTGTTCTGGTGGACGAAGATAGAGCGAGTGTTCAGTAGCGCCGTAATCTGCCTTCCTGACTACGTCCACTGGGATTATGATGAAGTCTTCCGGAGAATCACAACCGACCTAGGGTGGAAAGCGCATCGAGCAGACGCGGAACACACTGACTGCGAAGTGGAGAACATAGTTCAGTATATGAGACAGCGGAAGTTCCCGGCGTTGACTCCTGAACTGCTTCGTTTCAGCAAGTTAGTGACGGCAGGACTTATGGATCGTGATGAAGCCCTTGCCAAAGTGTCAGAGCGTGGTGATGCGATTCGGGAGCCAGGCAACATGGACTGGTTTCTCGGCGCTCTGGGCCTTTCCGAAGCCGAGTTTGAAGAAGTGCTTCGCGACCCCTTGCGGCATATGAAGTACAGGAGCGAACCAGGATGGTTGTGGCGAGCCTGTCGGGCCGCCAAGCGGGCTATTGTCAATCCTCTACTGAGGGCGAGAAACTGAGATGACTTCCAGGGAACGCGTGGCCAACGACGCAATGGGGCCGCAGTGCGATTGCGCCTTTCCGGAGGTGAGTATTGTTGTCATCGGTCGCAACGAAGGGGAGCGCCTGGTTTGCTGCCTGGAGTCTGTCCATGAGTCTGACTATCCGGCGGAGAGGCTCGAACTGATCTACGTGGACACCGATTCGACTGATGACAGCTGCGCCGTGGCCGAGAAGCTTGGCGCTAAGGTCATCCGCATCCAGCCGGAGCGACCGTGCGCCGCAGCAGCTCGCAACGCCGGTCTTCATGTGGCCAGCCACGAGCTGATTCAGTTTCTCGACGGCGATACGATGCTCAACGGGTCGTGGCTCAGGAAGGCCGTTGCTGCGCTGGACGATCCGAGCGTGGTCGGCGTCTTCGGCCGCGTGGAGGAGGTTGATCCCAAAGCCACGATCTACAATTTCTGGGCGCATCACGATTGGTACGTGCCTCCCGGAGCGGCCGAGTTTTGTGGTGGGAGTGTTCTGTTCCGAGCTAGTGTGTTGCGGAAGGCAGACGGTTTCGACGAATCTCTGATTGCTGGTGAGGAGCCCGATCTCTGTTACCGAATCCGTCGCGACCAAGACAAGGCCATTCTCTCTCTCGACATCCCTATGGCGCTTCACAACATTAACATGACACGTTTTCGGCAATATTGGCGGCGGTGCACGCGTATGGGCTATGCCTATACAGAACTTGCACGACGCTATCCCGGTGCCCGATTGTGGGGGCGTGTCCGCTGGCGAGATCCCGGTCACGTGCTTATCGGAATGGTTGCCCTCTCCTTGTCGCTTGGCCTGTGGTCGTTGTGGCCTGCGGTGATCTGGGGCACACTACTGGCGCTGGCAGTTGTGCGTAATGGGCTTCGGTTGCGAAATCGCGTTGGCACTTTCCGTAGCGCATTGCTCTACTCCTCTCACCATTATCTGGCCAAATTGCCGATTACGGCCGGCCAATGCACCTACTGGGCGCGCGTGACGCTCCGCAAAAACCCGCAACCACTGATCGAATACCGATGACGAGTTCGTGCGCAGGCTACGACCAAGGCGCGCAGTGGCGGTTGAGCGAGTACGAGAAGCAGCATGTGAGGACACGTGACGCGACGACGATGGTGGCTCAGAGTGTATCAACGGATGCAGTTGTCGGATGAGCCTGGCTCGAGATGGTCAGCGGCAGGCTGAGCACACGCGGCGCCGAGCCGTCGGGTACTTCGTGAATACGTACCCAGCGATCAGTCACACGTTCATCCGGCGGGAGATCGAAGCTCTTGAATCACTTGGATGGGAGGTCAAGCGATTCGCCATTCGACGTTCGCCTGATCTCGTTGATGAGCGTGACAAGGCTGAATGTACCCGAACGAGTTTCATCCTGCCATTTCGTGCGTCCGAATTGTTGGTGGCATCGTTGGCGCTGCTTGCACGGCCGCAGAAGCTCTGGAACGGATTGCACGTGGCCTTACAGATGGCGAGACGAGAGGAGCGAGGGTTTGTGCGGTCGATGTCCTCCATACCGGAGGCAATGGTTCTCATGCGACGATGCGCCCGCCTCGGGATATCCCACGTACACGCACACTTTGGAACGAACTCGACAACGGTTCTTCGCGTTGCAGGGGCCTTTGGAGGGCCCACCTACAGCTTCACGAATCACGGACCTGCGGAGATTGACAGCCCTGAGCGGTGGTCGCTGCCGGACAAAGTTCGCGAGGCCTCTTTCGTAGTTGTTATCAGTAACTTCGGTCTTGCTCAGTTGCATGGCGCCTGCTCGGAGTCGACGTGGCACAAGATTCATATCATCCGCTGCGGCTTGCACTTCTCGCAATCGGACCAACAACCTACGCCCGTGCCGGCCACTCACCAGTTGCTCAATATTGGCCGTCTTTCCAAGGAGAAAGGCCAGCTGCAACTGCTCCGCGCGGTTGCGCGGGTGGTCGAGGCCGGCATTCCGGTTCGCTTGATCCTCGCGGGTGACGGGCCAATGAGGCCACTGCTCGAATCCGAAATCGATCGACTCTGCCTGCATGGTGTTGTTAAGCTCGCTGGGTGGGTCGGGGGCGCCACGGTGGCCGATCTGCTAAGATCCAGCCGCGCGCTGGTCGTCTCCAGTTTCGCCGAGGGGCTGCCCATAGTTCTGATGGAGTGTTTCCGGGCAGGTCGCCCCGCGATTGCTGCGAACGTCGGCGGCATCGCGGAACTGGTCGAACCCGGTGTTTCAGGTTGGCTCGTTCCGCCAGGTGACGAAGCTCGGCTGGCGGCGTGTATGCGCGAGGTGCTGACGGCGTCTCCGGAGCAGTTGACACGCATGGGCCAAGCGGGCTATGCGACGGTGCAGCAGATGCACGATGTCAGGTGTGAAGCCCAGAAACTGTCCGATCTGTTTGCAGAAGTGATGACGGACGCACCCCCCGCTTTCGGCGGACGGCCCAACTCGAGGATCCGAGGCGGTGAAGCTGCGCGCTATTGACTGGTTTGTTTGCCCGCGTTGCGGTGGTGAGTTTCGGCTGCAATGCGCGGCCGGGTCCGCATCGCGCCCAGTGGATGAGGGGTCACCTGCGTCACAATGCGCGGTGTGCCGTGTATCCGAGTCTCGTCTGCACATGAGTGCAAGTGTGACCGAGACCGACTGTAGCGCTTGTTACGGTTGGGAGATCGAGAACGGACGGCTTGTCTGTGGCGAGGGGCACGAGTTTCCGATCCGCAATGGCGTCGCGCGATTGTGTCTCAAGGCCGAGCTGACTCCGGCGTCGAGTAGCACGGCTTCTGGGAGTGAGGATCATCAGGACGGCCTTGCGATTGGGGCAAGCTTCAGCCGTGAGTGGTCGCACTTCAAGTACGACAACCGGACCTGGGCGATGGAAGTCGAACAGCGGTGCAGCCTGTTCTTGAAGGAATTGGCCTGTGATGCGGAGGACCTCTGGGGCAAGGTTGTACTGGACGCTGGCTGCGGTAATGGATCGCTGTCACGGGCCATTAACCGGTTCGGCTGTGAGGTAGTTGCGGCGGACATGAGTAGCAGTGTTGAAAGAGCATACCGTCATTTCGCTGATGAGGGAAACGACCGTACTCATTTCGTCCAGGCGGATCTGACGCGCCACCCTTTCCGTCCTGAGGCCTTTGATGTCATCTACTCGTCCGGGGTCCTGCACCACAACCCGAACACACGCGCCGCGCTGACTTCCGTGGTCTGGGCGCTTAAACCCGGCGGTTACATCTATATTTGGGTATACCACAAGGTGCCCGGCCTGCGGCACGTGGCCAAGCAGTTGCTTAGAGCGTGTCTGGCTCCACTTCCCGGCGCAATGAAACATGCCCTGGTCTGCCTTTGGCTGCCTCAAGCGATGGTTAGGCAGTACGCGCGGACGTTTCTCGGCCGTAACACCCCCGAGGACCGGCTCAGCTGGCGGGAACGGCTCGTGCTTCTGCTCGATCACTACACACCCCGCTATCGGTGGGAACACACACAAGACGAAGTGAAAGGCTGGTACCGCGAACTTGGCCTGACCGACATTGTAACGACCGAAGTCCGTGATTGGGGTTTCGGCGTGGTGGGTCGCAAGCCAATCGAACCAGTCGCAACGGGAGGGTAGACCGCAATCGTGTGTGGAATAGTCGGCATGTTGGTCGACGCAGGCGCCGACGAGAACGCGCGCTTGGAAACGATGGTGAGGTGTTTGCGTCATCGTGGACCGGATGATTCCGGACACACGAGGTGTGTGGTTCGCGGGAAGAACGACAGGGCCTGGCTATTCGGACACCGGCGTCTTGCTGTCATTGACCTGTCATCAGCCGGCCACCAGCCGATGGTAGATCCGCAGACCGGCAATGTGATCGTTTTCAACGGCGAGATATACAATTTTGGAGACCTCCGCCAAGAACTGGAGGCGGACGGGTTCGAGTTTCAATCGAGGACGGATACGGAAGTCGCGCTTCGCGGGTACGCTCGTTGGGGCGCCGGAGTGGTGGATCGGCTTCGCGGGATGTTCGCCTTGGCGATTTTTGACGCTACCACCGGTCGTGTGATGTTGGCCCGGGACCGTCTTGGCGAGAAACCGCTGTACTATTGCCGTCAGCCCATGATTCGTAGTGTTCGTTTTGCCTTCGCCTCCGAGGTCCGGGCTCTTCTCGCGGGGAATTTGGCTCCTCGGTCGATCGATCGCGTGGGCCTTCAGACGTACGTTACCAATGGGTTCGTTGTCGGTCCACATACGTTGATCGAGGGCGTTTGCCTGTTGGAACCGGGCACGGCCCTCGTGATTGATGTTGACGGTCCACATCATTCCCGACGTTTCTGGCAGATCCCGTTGCCTGCGCCGAATCAGGACAACGGGAAAGAGGGAGCCGCGTCGCTGCAAGAATGTCTTGCTGATTGTGTGTGCCGACAGCTTGTGAGCGATGCACCGTTGGGGGCTTTTCTGTCCGGCGGTATCGATTCAAGCGTGGTTGTTGGTCTGGCTCAGCAGCATCGAAGTGAGCCGCTTCGCACATTCACTCTCGTTTTCGAAGAGGATACGTATAGTGAAGCGCGCTATGCTAGGCAGATGGCACAAGCCTACGGGACCGACCATCACGAGGTCATGCTGACACGCTCAGATTTCCAACGGTTGTTACCTGAGGCCCTTGGGGCGCTTGATCAACCTAGCTTCGACGGAGCCAATACTTTCTTCGTGTCGCGCGCCGCCCGGCAACTCGGCCTGACCGTAGCCTTGGCAGGCACAGGTGGCGACGAGCTCTTCGGGGGATATGCGAGCTTCTCGCGACTTGCCAAGGTGCGGCTCCTTCGCCGAATGACATCGTTGGTGCCCGGAGGTATTCTACGCGGACTGCAGCGAGCCGCACTGTGCGTCGATGGTCGGCGTCGCGGCGGGTACCCATCTCAGACTGCGGTAGGAAAGGCGCTGAGTCTATTGGATGGCCGCGGCGACCTCGTGCATGTTTATCAGGTGCTCTCCCGCATTTTTTTACCGGACACAGTCGCGGCTCTCGTCGACGACTACGAAGAGAGGCTCTCGCCTGACGGACTAGAGGCGCAGCTTCATAGCTACCTTGTCGATCGAATCGCTGGCCGGAACGATTTGGCGGCTCTGAGCTTCCTCGAACTCCATAGCTACCTCGGAAACCGCCTTCTTCGTGACACCGACGCAGTGAGCATGGCCGTATCGTTGGAGGTGAGGCTTCCTTTGGTCGATTTTCAGCTCATCGAGGTAGCTAGTCGACTTGACGAGCGAACGCGGTTTTGGCCAATAGGCAGCAAGCGATGCCTCCTGGAAGCCTCTGGTGTGCGGCTTCCACACGATATCATGACTCGCGAGAAAAGTGGATTTGTCTTGCCAATCGACGTGTGGCTGCGCGATACGCTGCGGAGCGAGGCCTCGGATGTGCTCCTGGATCCAGCGCTCTGCCGTCGCGCAGGCTTACGTCCCGAGCAGGTGGCTGACTTATGGGCACAGTTCCTGCGAGGTGATCCCGGTCTTTACTGGACACGGATTTGGGCGATCTTTGTCTTGTTGCGTTGGTGTCGTAGGTACGGCGTTGCCGTGCAAACATGACGCGGCGAACGTCCGTTCACCCAAGTCATGAGCAGACGGGAGTATGTTGTCATCTCGCCGGTCCGCAACGAAGCAGCATATTTGCAGCGGACTATCGATTCGATGGTGGGCCAGACCGTCCGGCCGGCGGTGTGGATCATTGTCGACGATGGCTCGACAGACGATACGGCTGATGTCGCCATCCGCGCGGCCGAAGCGAATCCGTGGATACGCGTCCACTCGAGACCTGATCGCGGCGAGCGCAAAGTGGGTGGTGGTGTTGTTGAGGCATTCTATGACGGACTTTCCCTCGTTCGACTCGACGACTTCGAGTACGTGTGCAAGCTGGACGGCGACCTCGAATTCGGACCGACGTACTTCGAGTCCCTGTTTAACAAGTTCGAAGCCGATCCGCGCCTGGGCACGGCCAGCGGCAAGTCGTGGACCCGAATCGGGAACCGCCTGCTGCCTGAGCGGACGTCAGACGAATTCTCCCAGGGGCAAAGCAAGCTCTACCGCATCGTGTGCTTTCAGGAAATCGGCGGTTTCGTACGAGAGATCATGTGGGATGGTATCGATTGTCATCGATGCCGGATGCACGCTTGGAAGGCACAGAGCTTTCGGGACGATGAGTTGCGGTTCATTCACCTGCGACCGATGGGCTCGTCGTTCAAGAGCGTTTTCCATGGCCGACTGCGTTGGGGGCGCGGGCAGTACTTTATGGGGACACACTGGCTCTACGCGCTGGCGATCGCAGCGTACCGGATGTGGGAGCGCCCGTTTGTAATTGGCGGTCTATGTATCCTCCTGGGCTACGCAGAGGCGGCTCTGCGCGGCATGAAGCGCTACGACGATCTCGAGTTCCGGCGCTATCTTCATCAATGGCAGTTAACTAGGCTCAGACACCTGTGGTGATTTCTTCTCGAAGCATCCCTACGGCCGACGCAAGTGCGCTCGGCACGCAGCGAATCGATTTGCTCGATGTGCCTTTCGATGTGGTCACCTTCGAGAACACGCTCGATTTGCTGATCGGGTTGGCACGAGGCGATCGTCCCGCGTACGCGGTGACCGCGAATGTCGACCATGTCGTCCGGTTTCATCGGTGTCCCGAGGTACGGTATCTCTATAGAGAGGCCGACCTCGTGGTGGCCGACGGTATGCCGCTGATCTGGGCCTCGCGACTATTGGGCACGCCGCTGCCCGAACGAGTGGCCGGGTCCGACCTTTTCCCGGCACTGTGTGCCAGGGCCGCCGAGTTTGGCCTCTCCGTGTTCCTGCTGGGCGGAGCGCCCGGTACGGCGCAACGGGCGGCAGAGATTCTGCAAGCCCGACATCCGCGGCTGCGCGTCGCCGGCACCTACTGCCCAGATTACGGATTCGAGAAAGATTCGGTGCAGGCGTCACGCGTCGTCGCGGCGGTTCGCGCTGTGCAGCCGGATATCCTGTTTGTCGGGCTGGGGTCACCGAAGCAGGAGAAGTGGATCGCCGCGAACCGCACCACCTGTGGTGCCAAGCTCAACATTGGCGTTGGCATCAGCTTCAGTTTTGTGTGCGGTGATGTGCGCCGCGCCCCACGGTGGATGCGTCGCATCGGCTTGGAATGGGCTCATCGCTTGTTTCAGGAGCCCCGCCGACTCTGGAAGCGGTATCTGCTAGAAGACCCCGCACTACTAGCACTGGTCTTGCGACGACTGCTCAGTCGCCGTGGTCGCGCATGGACTGGGCCTGAGGCCCACGGAAGCAGCCCGACTACGCACGCACAAAGAGTCACCCACAGATGAAGCAGCGATACGAAAGCGAGACTTTCAGCGATATTCTTGGCGGAGTCCAGGATCCCAGGAGTGTCTTGTTCAACAACACCGGACGTTGCGGCACCCCGCCGGTGTCGTTGGAAGCTACTACTTGTCCGTCTATTGGTTCTCGGGTTGTCTACGCTGCTGGCGTTGGTGCTCTGCGAGATGGCGGTCTGTGTCTTCAAGCTCCAGGTGTTGTTCTCGCGCTCTGTGACGAATAGCGAGTTTGGCATTCGCGTCAACGTGCCGAATGCATGCTGCTGGAATACGTCGCCCGAGGTGCGGTCCAGTTCCGTATCAACTCCATGGGAGTACGCAGCGATCAGGACTACACCTTTGAAGAGCCGGCGGGGACGATCCGCATAGTCGGCCTGGGCGACTTGTTTATGCAAGGCTACGAGGTCGATGTCCGCGATACCGACCTTCATCGCCCCCAGGAGAATCTGCGAGCTAAGGGGTATCCCGTTGAGGTCATCAACTTGGGCGTCAGCGGCCACGGGACGGCCGAAGAGCTGCTCATGCTTAGGCACTTCGGGGTTCGTTTCGATCCCGATGTAGTGATCGTGGGGTACTTTCAGAATGACTTGGATGATAACATCCGGTCCAACCTCTATCGTCTCAACGATCAAGGCCAGCTGCTTCGGGCCGCTGCCAGTTACCTTCCAGCCATCGGTGCGCGGAACAAGCTGTACTCGTTCCGGATCTACCGTTGGCTGGCAGAGAACTCACGGCTGCTTTCGCTTGTCCGAGAAGCCGTGGCGAAAATCGTCAAGCGAAAAATGGTCGAGGAGCATGGCGTTGCGCCTGAGCCAGGTGCCAAGGCGCGCATCGAGGACGCCAACGTGCCTGAAAAGGGCGGTGACGCCACATATTCCGCTCGTCTTGCGGCCCGTCTGCTGGATGAGCTCTAACGAGAGTGCGATCAACGCAACAACCGGTTCGTGCTGCTCGACGTCACTGGCAACCGTCTTGGTGAATCGAACTTGCCTCAGCCGCTCCTGGAATCCGTCCAGCCTGACCAGATCGTCCGAACCGCCACGCGGCTACGCGCTTAGGGCCCTGACGCCCATCTGTACCGCCGCCGCGGCCACTGCCACTGGACGCCCCGAGCCCACGACATGGCTGCGGAGCTGCTCACCGATACGCCAGTCCACGTGTTACAAGCCAGCCTAGCCAAAAAGCCGACATCTGGGGCGGAGCCATGAGATCTGCCGCTGCGTAGGCCCTTGGCAAACAGAGGTGGTACCACAACCGGATGAATATTGAGCCAAACAATGCCGTACTTTCAGCATGTGGGGCGAGAAGCCCAACACTCTGATCATTGTTGGAATGTGGACTTCTCACCGAGCGATTGGCGGAGCGTCGCAGCGGTGCCCTGCTCGGACCGGCCGGAAGCGTCCTCGGGCTTGAGAAGGCTCTCAACGAATCTGTTGTTGGGCTTTTGCGCACTGAAGTACATCGAGTCGTGCGGCAGTTCGTGCATCTAGTTCGGTGTTCACTGGAAGCTGCCAAGGTATGGATGTTCATGTACCTCATAGGTCAAGTCTGTCAGGCTAGCAACCGTCGTCACATCGTCGTTGGTGTGGTGATTGTGATTGGCATGCTGTGGTATGGCTACTTTGCGCTCTTCAGGGCGTCGCTCGAAACAATTGTTGCGCTACTGTCGGACGACGCCTTCTATTACTTTCAGATTGCCCGCAACGTCGCCAGGGGACAAGGCTGCACTTTCGATGGCATAGCGGCGACGAATGGGTTTCATCCCTTGTGGATGGTGTGCCTGCTTCCAATCTTCTGGATCTTCGGTGGGGAGCTTGAGTTGCCCGTCCGCATCATCGCAGCCGGCAATGGGGTGTTATGCATCGTGACGCTTTGTATACTGTATCGCCTCACTCAGAAACACATCGCGGCGCGATGTGGAGCCGTTGCTGTTGCAGCTTGTTTGTTTCCCCCAATTCTGAATGCTCTGATAAATGGCATGGAGACGGGCTTACAGCTGTTCGCCGTGGTCATCGTGCTTTGGCTGTGTTACAAGAAGCGGATCCATGATCCGTTATCTGGTTCCGGATCCTCTCTTGTGTTCGGCGTTGCTCTGGGTGTGGTTTCACTGTGTCGTCTCGATTCGGTTTTCCTCTTGGCAGCCGCCCTCTGCCTGGGCGCACTGGCTGGGGTCGTCCTCGGAATCCCCTTCAAGAGGTCCATGTCCCGTCTAGCGCTGTTATGCGCGGGGTTTGGGATCAGCGTTGCCCCATATATCGCATGGAATCTGGTATCGTTCGGACAGATCATGCCGATAAGCGGCGCGGTGAAGAACTCCTTTCCACTGATACGAGAGCAGCTGCGTTTGACGGGCGACCTAGCATTTGGAGCTGCCTTACTTGCCTTGCTGCTTGGGCTGACAGCTGTGATCGTCATCGCAGATCGAGACCAGGCTGGGCGGCTGCGGGCAGCCGTTCGATCCCCGCTACACATCCTTACAATCGGATGCGTTTTCCACTTTTGTCATGCGTTTCTTTTTATGAAATGGGGTGTCTACTGGTGGCATTTCTCCGTATACGGGTTGGCGGTCGCAGTTGCACTCGCGCAGGCCATTGACCAGTTGACGGTAAAACAACCAGGCGCGCGCCGGTGGGTGATTGGCGGGCTGGTTGTTGTTATGGTTACGGTGGCGGTCCCAATGAACGTCCTAGTGCTTGGGAACAAGTTCGATCGGCACCAGGAGTGGCTGGCGGGCGCGAAGTGGGCACGCGAACACACCGGTGCCGATGCCGTGTTTGCGATCAAGGACGCCGGACTGTTCGGGTATTTCTCCGACCGGCGGACGGTCAACCTGGACGGAAAAGCGAACGGCTACAAGTATAGGGAGTTTCTCAAACGAGGTCATGTTGACGGCTATCTCCGGCATGTGGGCGTATCATATATCGCTGACGTCAGCGCCCGGTACCGGTCAGGAGAAAGTCGGATCAGGATCCCGCGCGTGGGCCAGCGCGCCGCTGGCCTTCACATGGATGAGGCGCACGAAGTGTACCGTAGCCGCGCGATTCCCGCACGGCTCGGTATAGCACCAGAGGATCACTTCGCCATCTGGAAATACACGCCCTTACGCAGTTCTAGCACCCAATGAACCCGCTTCTTGTCAGCTTGTTGGGCATGGTGTCCCTTTTTGCGGTCTTGGCCAAAAGTGTGCAGTGGACGTTTCGGTGGATCTATCTACCGGTCTTGGTTCTTGTTCCATCGCAGATCTTTTGGAGTATGCCAAGCATACCGGACTTGACTCCTCGGCGGGCGGTCGTGCTCTGCCTTGTGTTCGGCGCCATCCTGGCCGGTAGAACCTATCAGCTTCTCCCGCGGTGGCGCCGATTTGACCTTCTCGCCGTCGCAGCGGTACTGTTCTTTTCCATATCCTACGGCCTCAATACCGACTTCAAGGGTTTCTACCATCGTCTGGCCGTGTTGGGAATGGACTGGGGTGGTCCTTATGTATTGGCGAGGGCATTGCTTAGGGATCGTAGCGCGGTCCGCGCGGCACTGCTCCCCCTGGCGATGTCTTCGGTTGTGCTGGCGTTTCTGGCGGTTTACGAGTGCAGGATGGCAACGCGCCTGGCCCCCCAACTCTGGAATATGGTAGGGATTGACGTTGCCATCACGAAGCAGCATGGTTATTGGCGTTGGGGGTTTCTCCGCGCGGCTGCAACTTTCGATGGTCCTATCTGCTTGGGCACCTTCTTCGCAACTGTGACCCCGTTAATGGGCCTTTGGGCGCTGCTGGAGCCCCGGCGCCGTTGGATGACCGCCGTGGCCGCTCTGGCATGCGTTGCCGGTTGCGTCGCCGCTTTGTCGAGAGGCCCCATGCTTGTTCTAGCGGCGGTTCTGTTGACATTCTTGTGCGTAGCGTTCTGGAGGCGCTCAGTCTTTGTCATGGGACTTTGCGTTATCGCGCTGGCCTCACCGTTGCTGGTCCAGATGGCGATGGAGGAGGTTCGCGTGACGCAAACCGACCTGGATGTGACGGGGAATACGAGCAGTGGGCGATACCGCGTGGCGCTGCTACTGCTCTATGGTAGGCAGATCGCTTGCGTCGGTCCATGGGGCAACCCCTCGATTGTCGGGTCAGAGTTCGAAAGGGCTTGGTCGATCGACAATGCCTACCTCTTCTTCTTCATTACGGGTGGATGGGTTGGCGGCGGCGTGTTCTGTCTCATCGTCGTAGGGTTGCTCTATATCGGCGCGCGTGGAATTTCACACACGGTCGGCCAAGAAAGGAAGGTTCACGCCGCTATCCTGGCCAGTTTCGCGGCAATCGCTGGTTGTATGTCCAATATCTGGTTCGCGCCGAGCTACGCTCCTTTCTTCTGGATCGTGGCGGCCCTGGTGCTCAACCAGACTCACGTCCCTCTAGCACGCCTCCTGGCGATGCGTCGAGGGTACTTCGCGCGTGCATCAACACCAGTCTAGGTCGCTGGTGTGAGTGCGATATGGCGGATGAGACGGACGAGATGATCGTTGAACGCCGCAAGATCAGCCCTGCGATCACGGATCCGATTTTGTGCCATGCCGGTCTTGGCTCTGGCGCCGCCTGGAGGATCACGCGAGCTCAACAAAGTCGGTTTTCCACATGCGTTCACATCACAGTCGACAATAGGCGACAGACAAAGCAATACGTGGTCAAGCTTGGAGGAGAGCAGGAACGGCAAGGCGTGTGGGTGCCTTCGGCCGAGTACGAAGGCTTAAAGACGCTCTGGGACGCTTCACATGGCAGCACCATGCTCGCCGTGCCGGAACCCGTATCATTCGGCGCCGATCCACCTCACGTGACAACTGTCTACGTTTCCGGTGAATCCGCACTGGCCATACTCAAGCGCGGATGCCGCCGCTGGGCCAACCCGCGCAACCGTCTTGCGGCCATCGATGTCTGCAAGCGAATGGGGGCGTGGGTCAATGAGAAACACCGTCTTACGGTTCGCAGTGCATCGCCCTACATGCTTGAGGAGTATGTTCAGTTCTGTCGTACTCGCGTCGACGAGATTGAGCGATTCTGCGGGCCTTCCGGACGCCGCATCGCCCACCTGGCTCGTGTTTGGCTTGACGGACTTGCGGCTGATCACCCCATCGGCCGATGCTTTCCCCTCCAGGAAGAACATGTTCAGCAGATGGACTGCACGCCTCAGAACTTCCTGCTGGAGCCGGACGGTTCCTTATGCGGGCTAGATTTTGATGCGTTCCGGTGGGATAGCCTGTGGGTTGATCCGTGCGTGTTCTGGTCGTCGCTGGAATACATGTCCACGAACCCTCTCTACTCAGCGCAGGCTGTTTCAACGTGCTGGACGGCATTCGCGGCGAGACTCAGCGTGCCGCCCAAACTCTTCATGGCTTCCCATCTCAAGCAGACTCTCGCGGCGTTGGCATGGGTCAGGAATCCAGATCGAGAGCTGCTTCATACGGAGTCGCGGGTAACCAATCTTAGACATAGGGCTTTGATCCGCATGCAGGTGAAACTACTTCGGACGATCTTCGGTGATGCGCCACACCATGTGGAGGAGAGGTTATCGCGGCGCGTATAGTTCTGCGAGAGGGCACACCATCTGTGGAATTGCCTTTGTCTTCAGTCAATGTGGCCCGGGCCAGCAAACCTGATCAGATGAATCACCGTGTTCGCGTTCTTCTGATCGCTGAGGCCTGCAACCCGGAGTGGGTATCGGTGCCACTGGAAGGTTTCAACCTCTATGACGCATTGAGACAGGTTGCCGATGTCACGCTCGTCACGCAGATTAGAAATCGCGAGGCGCTAGTGGGTCGTGTGGCCCGTTCTGACAAGATTGCGTTCATTGACTCAGAACGGCTAGCTGCCCCCTTTCACCGTTTGGGGAGCCTGCTGACGCTTCGGAAGGGGCTCGGGTGGACGACGAAGCAAGCCGTTAATTGGGTACCTTATCTGTACTTCGAGCATCTTGTGTTCAGGCGATTCCGGCGATCGCTAGAGCGAGGCAAGTTTGACATCATTCACCGAATCACGCCACTGACGCCGACCTACCCGAGCCCAATTGCATCGTGGACCTCGGTCCCGTTCGTGTTGGGCCCGATCAACGGGGGATTACCGTGGCCGAAAGGGACGACCCGGACCCGAATCGCGGAAATGGAGTGGCTCAGCTACGTGCGCGATGCGTACCGCGTGCTCCCCTACGCCCGAAGCACGTACCAGCGCGCCGCTTGTGTCATCGCGGGTTCACAGTACACACTCAAGTCGCTGCCTCCCGATGTGCGGCAGCGCGCAGTCTACATCCCTGAGAATGGCGTCGATCCCGACAAGTTCCACGCGGACGCCCGAGTATCGCCCTCGGCTGTGACGCCGTTTCGGATCCTCTTCGTTGGAAGACTGGTTCCCTACAAGGGAGCCGACATAGTGCTTGAGGCGTTCGCCTCTTCACATCACCTTAGACGCGAGGCAGAACTCGTCATCATCGGCGACGGGCCGCAGCGGGGCCAGCTGGAGTCGAGAGCCTCTTCATTGGACATCCCTCGACATGTCACGTTCACCGGTGGTCTTCCGCAGACCGAGGTCGCTCGCTTCCTCCGAAGCTCGTCAGTGTTCGCGTTCCCCAGCCTGCGCGAATTCGGCGGTGCCGTCGTCATCGAGGCGATGGCCTGCGGACTCCCGTGTGTCGTCGTGAACCACGGCGGTCCGGCCGAGCACGTTACCGCGATAACGGGTTGGAAGATCCCCGTGTCAGAGCCAGGGGCAATCGTCTCATGTCTGAGGGGGACATTGGAGCAAGCATGCCTTGAACGGAGCCGTCTCGACGAGATGTCGTTCGCCGGAGTCGATAGAGTCAAGAGCTACTACACCTGGGCATCGAAAGCGCGTCAGATCGCCGACCTGTATGCTGACATCATTGGCAAACACGAGCGCGCCATGCGTGATACCGTCAACTGAAGAGTGAGTCCTTCATGCCTCGTTCTGATCGGCCCAAGAGGCCACGCCTTCGACGAAGCGAGTTTGACCCCGTATACACGGCACTGATCGCGAACGGGCGCTTCTTCGAAGACCCCGGTTACTATTCCCGCTATGAGTCGCGCTATCGCTACCTGATCGACTTGTTGTCCGAGTTGGAACTTCCTGCCAGCTCGAAACTACTGGACATTGGCGGTGGGCAAATAGCGATCCTCGCGCGCGAGTTTTTCGGCTTCGATACCACGGTCGCTGACGTGTCAGACATTTACGCCGAGTATATTCGGGAACTCGGACTCCCCTTTTTCTCATTCGACCTAAGCCGCGATGCGGTGCCGTGGGTTGATGAATTCGACGTGGTGGTCCTGTCCGAGGTGAT
>CP070691.1:334329-337687 GCA_020353195.1 Phycisphaerales bacterium
CAACAGCCGCGGCATCGGAGAGCGTGAGCTTGGCTATCTGGCCCCAGTTGTCCGCCCCACCCTGGTCACGCTCGAAGAGGTACGCTGAGCCAGCATCATGGCTGGCGTCATCGTCCCAGGGCGCCCCCATGATGGCGGTGTCTCCACTGACGAAGACGGAATGCCCAAAGCGGTCACCATCCACTCCGTCGGAGGCGGTGAGTTCGGCCACCTGGCCCCAGTTGTCCGCCCCGCCCTGGTCACGGCCGAAGATGTACGCCGATTCGTCCCCCGGCGCCCCCACGAGGGCGGTGTCGCCGCTGATGGAGACGGAATATGCGAAGGCGCCGTTGGAGGTGGTGAGCCTAGCCACCTGGCCCCAGTTGTCCGCCCCGCCCTGGTCACGCTGGAAGACGTACGCCGAGTCGTTCCCCCATGTCCCCGCGATGGCGGTGTCACCGCTGATGGAGACGGAACCACCGAAGTAGTCGTGAGGCGCGGCGTCGGAGGCGATGAGCTTGGCCACCTGGCCCCAGTTGTCCGGCCCGCCGTGGTCACGCTGGAAGATGTACGCCGCGCCAGCATCATTGCTGGCTTCGTCCTGGTAGAACGCCCCCGCGACGGCTGTGTCCCCGCTGATGCACACGGAAAACCCGAAGCAGTCGCCGGGCGCGGTGTCGAAGGCGGCGAGCTTGGCCACTTGGCCCCAGTCGTCCGGCCCGCCGTGGTCACGCTGGAAGATGTACGCTGAGTTGTTTCCCCATGCCCCCACGATGGCCGTGTCGCCGCTGAGGGAGACAGTGGCCCCAAAGGTGCCGCCGCCGGCGCCATCGCCGGGGGTCAGCTTGGCCACCTGGCCCCAGTTGTTCGGCCCGCCTTGGTCACGCCGAAAGATATAAGCAGCCCCACCCAACCGGCGGGCGCCCACGACGGCGGTGTCGCCACTAACGGAGACGGAATACCCGAACAGGTCGTAAGCCGAGGGGTCGGAGGCGAGGAGTCTGGTCACGCGCCCCCAGTTGTCTGCCCCGCCGTGGTCACGCTGGAAGACGTACGCCGACCCGGCATGATAGCCGACGTGATCGTCGTAGGGCACGCCCACGATGGCGATGTCGCCGCTGACGGAGACGGAGTGCGCGAAGCGGTCGAAAGCCGCGGCGTCGGAGGCAGTGAGCTTGGCCACCTCGAACAGGGGATCCACTGTCAGGGGATAGACGGCCGCTTGGTCGTTCACCACGATGCTCACCCGGCCCGGGACGGCCCGTAGCCACGCAGGCACATCACTCCCTCGAGCGTCGAAGACCAGCAAGTGCCCATAGCGCAGCGCCACCGCGCCGGAATCATCGACGAACCGGATCGACGATCCGCCCTTGGCGAGGACCGGGGTCAGGTTGCCTGCAACCACCAGGTCCAGACAGAGCGGTGCCGACAGATTCCCGGGCTGACCCGGCCGGGCCGCCAACGTGAAACCCTGCTCCAGTCCGCGGCGGTCGTTCACGTACCACTCGACGACGGACACAGTCGCCTGCTGGTCAGGGCCGGAAGCGAGGTGATGGTGATACTCGATGCGGTTGCCGTCGATGCGCATCTGAGGCGCGGCTTCGTCGGGTAGGGCGTGCATGGCCCCTTTGTAGCCGATGCCAGACAACGTCATCCGCGTGGACCACCGTGCACGACCATCACCGCGCGGGGAAATACCCACGCCACGGTGGTCGAATGAAAAGAGCAGGCCGTTGGCACGGTTGACCGCTTCGTAGCCGCGTGTGCCGTGGTGGTCCGCGGGAGCCTGGATGGCATGCGCATCTTCTTCCAGCGCAGCGGCCACGGCCCGGCGCAGCCCGTCCGGCATATCGTCGAGCGTAGTGGTATCGCCTGGTGGCGCCGTGCGCAGTTCCGTCTCGGCAGGCGCCGCGTCAGTGACGCTCGCCTGCTGGGTGGTCTGCGCGAGTGCGGCAGCGGCCGCGATGAGCGCACTGCAAAGCGTACACCACGGCGATCGAAGTGGATTCGGTGAAGACATGGTGCTTTACTCCTGCATGACGATACAAGGACACCGTTGCACGAGTCTTTGGAATGAGTGTGGAAGGGGAATACGGTGGTCCGCATACGGTCTGATGAAGAACGGCCTGCGAACAGACGCGACACGAGCCCGGGTGGAGGACGGATAGGTGGTTTCCCCATTCTCTGCCAAACGCGAACATTGGGGCACCCGCACTCGATCAGCGTTGAACAAGCCTCGCGGCGGAAGCAAGAAGGGGCTGAAGCTCGCGGGTGGGAGGCAGGACGGTGCAGTGCAGCACGACCGTCAATCCCATCCCTTCGCGCAGATCGGCGCAATTGGCGAGCAGTTGGCAGACACCACGGTGGTCGTCTTGACCAAGGTCCCCATCTGGCATCGCCGGAGCACAAATTCTACCGAATCAACAGGCCGACTTCAAGGCCAAGTGTCATGCTGTAGGGATCATATGTGAAACCCGGGGCAACGGGAGTTGCTCCGCATCGAGTGATTCGGCATACGCCGGCCGGGTCGGGCGAGGGTTTTCCCCTATAACTCTCTCCAGGTGTAGGCGCGAAGCCCGTCCTGCAACTGTGGGCTTACCATTTGGCGGCCGTTGACGCGGGCTGGGCGAGTTGCCGGATGCCTTCCATGCAGCGTCATCGTTCCTCCGTGCGCCGCGCGGATGTCGATGTGGTGATCATCTCGCAGGCGCAGCGGCAGGCGGATGATCGCGCGGGTTGTGCAGTCGATGAACGCCTCGCCGTCGCGACGGACGCGGATACCATTGGCCAGTTCGACATCGTAGGTGTGCCCGCCCAGGTGGACGTTCCGCACGCCGGCGTTGGGAAAACGCACCGAGCCGAATCGCAGGTGCCCCGCCGGCTCCGAGTCGATCAGCTCCTGAATTGCGACAAGCGCGAGAAGCCCGCCCCAGTGGTACAGCCGGGCGGCGTTCCAGACGTCGGCGCCTTTGCCTGTGTCGGCGTTGTAGTTCTCGTAGACGCCGCCGTCCGTATGCCAGTTGGCCAGGAACATCTCGAGCCCGCGCCGGGCCAGGTCCGCCGCCACGTCATCGAGGCGATACCGTCGCAGGCCCTCGGCCGCGAGGAAGTTGAACGGGCCCCAGATCCGCCCCCGCCAGTAATCGTTGTCCGGGTAGGCGGGGTCGTTCCGGGCGATCGAGGGCAGCACGTACGGGCCCCAGAACTCGTCCTCGTTGAGCAGATGCTCGCGAACCAGCCGATCCGCCTGCTCGGGCGCCGCCACGCCGGCGATGAGCGGGAAGAACGACGTGGGCGACCAGCGGTTCGAGAACCGCCCGTCCCAGTGACGGTTTGCGTAGATGCCGTGCTGCCCGTCAAACAGATGCTCGTTGATGCG
>CP070691.1:337787-347040 GCA_020353195.1 Phycisphaerales bacterium
ACGGAAAGAGCGCAATGGTCGACGGGGGCAAGCTGAGCGACCATGCCAGGAAGCTGATCGCCGGCTATCTCGACCTCGCTCCGTCCCTGACAGCCTTCGGCAACACGGTGCCAACCTCCTTCCTGCGGTTGGTGCCCCATCAGGAAGCCCCTACCAACATCTGCTGGGGCGACCAGAACCGATCGGTGCTGGTCCGAGTTCCCCTGGGATGGCTGGGCGTGGCCGACATGGTCAAGGACGCGAACCCGCAGGAAACCGAACATGGGCCCCCACCTGACGGCAGCCAGACCGTGGAGTTCCGTTGTCCCGACGGATCGGCGAACGTACATTTCCTGCTGGCAGGGTTGGCGGTAGCGGCACGCCATGGGCTCGAAATGCCCGGCGCGCTGGAATTGGCCGAGAAGCTGTACGTAAGCGTCAATATCTTCGCCCCTGAGCACAAGGCGCTCCAACAGGAACTGCCGCAGTTGCCGGCGTCCTGCAGCGAATCAGCCGACAGGCTCCTGAAGGACCGTGCCATCTACGAGAAAGACGATGTCTTCTCACCACGGTTGATTGACGGCATCGTGAAACAGCTCAAGAGCTACGATGACGAGGGCCTGAGCGAACGGTTCTACGGCAAGGGGAGCGAGATCCAGACGCTGGTCGAGCGGTACCTGCATTGTTCATAGGGGCATCGGCCGCCGGACCGTCCGTCGCAAGCCCGATAACACATTGCCCCCCGGGAACGTCGGCGTCGGGCGCCCTGCGTCGGCCTGATGCGGCTCGACGTGTCAGCCCCGCCCGGCGTCCGAGAAATGTCCCAGAGCCTCGCCCCAACCGGTGCCTCGGAGCGACACTTCCGCCGGTTGGAACCGCCGCGAATATCCGAAGCCGTGCCGGCTCCCGCCTCCGACGGCGGGCCAGCATAAAGGCGGGCCCCGGCAGCGCCGATGATTATTCAGGGACTCGGGTAACGACCGGGGGGCGGTGTACGTATGCCTATCTCGCTCCGATGCGAGGAGCTCCAACCCGGCATGAAGCTGCACGACACGCTGATAGCTCGTGGTCGCATGCTTCTCCAGGCCGGCTGCGTCGTCAGTTGGGAACACATCACCCTGCTCCGCCGCAGGTACCCGAAACTGGTCATCCGGGTTGGCGAACCGATTCTCGACGACGTGGTCGAATTCGAGGACGACTCGCACGAACGCGAGGTGGCCCGGACGGTGACGCGCACCGTGGTCAAATGCATGGCGAACGTGCGGGAGCGGTTCTCTGCCCGGGCATCACTGCGCGAAATGAACGTGTCCGCGCTCCAGGCGTCCGTCGCGAACGTCATCGAGTATCTCAATGCCAACAGACCCGCCGCCGCGCTGCTGGATGCGTGCCTCGACTCCGAGTCCTACGTGTCCGAGCACCCCGGGAACGTGTTCTACCTGTGCATGCTGCTCGGGTCGGCGGTCCGTGACTACGTGGCGGCCGAACGAGACCGTCAGACCATGGCCCGCAACCTGAAGCCTAACTTCGCAGCAAGCCTGACCCCGCTGGGTCTCGGGGCCATGTTCACTGACCTGGGGATGCTCCCGCTCCAGGACCTCTACAAGGTTGAGCGTCCGATCAACGAAGAGGAATGGACCGCGGTTCGGAAGCATCCGGTGACCGGCGTCGAGATGCTGCCCGACGATTTCAGCGCGCTGGGAAAGATGGTCGTCAGGACCCATCACGAGAACTACGACGGAACGGGGTATCCCGA
This sequence comes from Phycisphaerales bacterium, assembly GCA_020353195.1. Classification (GTDB taxonomy): domain Bacteria; phylum Planctomycetota; class Phycisphaerae; order UBA1845; family UBA1845; genus JAFGJQ01. The sequence continues at coordinate 339,520 of CP070691.1, forward strand.
GGGCCTGGCCGGCGACAAGCTCCACGTTTTCACCCGCATCGTGCGCATCGCCGACGCCTATGACGCCGCCACCGCCAAACACGTCTACAAAGAGGCGAAATCCCCCGCCCGCGTGCTGTGGGAGATGACCTACGGGCCGTATCACCGCTTCTACGACCCGGTTCTGATGACCGTGTTCGCCCGGCTGATTCAGCCGTTCCCGATCGGGGCCAAGCTCCGCCTGGCCGACGGGCGATACTGCGTCGTTACCCGCTACAACCGGCGAAAACCCTTCCTCCCCACCGTGGTCATCGCGTTTGACAAGGACGGAAACCGGCTGCCGAACGAGAACCTGCAGGGCCCGTTCGACCTCGAGCAGCGCGGCGACCTGCGCGTGAGGACTTTCGCCGGCGAGGACGTCAGTTTCATCTACCGCACCACGTCCATCGAAAGCGCCCCGCCCCGCCCGGCTGTCTTCGCCTCAATGTTCCAGGCCGCGTTTCCCTAGATCCGACAGAGACAACCACGCTGAAGTACGACCCGCTCCTCGCACAACGTGGGGCTGACCGCGCACCCTATCGAAACGGGCCGTCGGCGACGAGTTGATTCAGGTCGCGGGCGAGTTTGCGTTCGTCGGCGGTGACGAGACGGCCGTCCTGAACGACGGTTCGGCCCGCGACGAGCACGCGATCGGCACGTGGGGCATGACAGAGAATCAGCGCGCCGAGCGGATCCTGGGCGGCCGCCCCGGCCAGGCCGACGTCGTCCTTGCGGAACATCGCGATATCGGCGGCCATGCCCACGTCGACGCGACCCAGCCGGTCCCGGTTCAACACGGCCGCACCGCCGGTGGTGGCCAGCGCGAACGCCTGCGCCACGCCGAGCGCCTCGGCGCCGCCCGCCACTCGCTGCATCAGCAACGCCTGCCGCGCCTCGGCCAACACATTGCCGCCGTCGTTGCTGCTGCTGCCGTCGACGGCGACGCCCACCCTCGCCCCGGCAGCCAGCAGCTTCGCAATCGGGGCGATTCCACTGCCCAGCCGCATGTTCGAACACGGGCAATGTACGATCCCGGTGCGCGACTCCGCCAGCAGCGCGATATCCTCGTCGCTCAGACATACGCAGTGGGCCAGATACACGTCGTCGCCCAGCCACCCGTGATCACGCAGAAACGGGATTGGCCGCCGGCCGTATGTCTCCAGGCAATAGCGTTCTTCGTCCTTCGTCTCAGCCGCGTGCGTGTGCAGCAGGACGCCCCGCTCGCGGGCGAGGTCGCGCGTGGCGGCAAAAAGCCGAGGACTGACGTTGAACGGCGAACACGGGGCCAGGTCGATCCGCCGCATCGCCAGCGGGTCGGCGTCGTGGTACGCATCGAGCATGCGGACGCAGTCCGCCAGAATCGCGTCCTCATCCTCGGTGCAGTCGTCCGGGGGCAGGCCGCCTCCCGACTCACCCACGCTCATGCTACCCCGGCAAAGGTGAATCCGTATGCCGAGCGCCTCGGCCGCGTCCAGCACCGATTCATGCCGGACGTCGGACCTACGAGGAACCATGTAAAAATGATCGCTTGTGGTCGTGCACCCGCTCAGCAGCAGTTCGGCTATGCTCACCGACGACGCCAGCTTGACGGCGTCGTCATTGAGGTGACGCCACCGCGCGTACAACGTGCGGAGCCAATCGAACAGCTCGACGTTCTGGGCGTCGGACAGGACCCGCGTCAACGACTGATACAAATGGTGATGCGCGTTGACGAGTCCGGGAATCACGATGTGATCGCGGGCGTCGATCACTTCGCTCGCCCCGGTGTCAAGCGCTGACGCGGCTGCTCGACCATCCGGCTCCAGCGAAACGATTGCCCCGTTCTCGATCAGAATCGTGTAGCCCGCGAGCACCTCGACCTGATCCCCGACCACGGTCACAACCGTACCGCCCCGGATTATCGTGCTGGCTGAAGACGAGGGCACCGGACAATCCCCCATGGCCTGCGAGCCATATCCGTCGGCACGCCACCGCAAAGGTCAAGCGAGAATCAGGCGATTCACCCGGCCACGCGCGCCACCTCCGCCGCTTGCCGGTCGTTCTGCACGGACGCCGCCGGATTCCGCGACCGCATCCAGACGACGATGCAGAGAACGACGATCATCACAACAACCAGCAAGCCCACAATCCACCCAACCCGGATGCCCACGATCTTCGGTGAACCGGGTTGCGCCCGCCGCGCCGTCCGCAACCCGCCCAGACCCAGCGCCGCAGTGAGCCGATCCAATTCGTTAGGGCCGCCCGCAGGCGCTGTCGCGCTGCCGGAGTGGGAGCCCCGCGCACCACTCGGCGCCGGCTCCACAGCCGTGGAAGCGGATCCGGTGGCGCGCTCCGCGCCGCCGGCCACCAGCTCCGGACGCGCCTGCTCGAAGAGCACGTCGGTCTCTCCGTCGAGGTTCGCCCGGCACGACCGGCAGAAGCGGTCGGTTTCGACGATCGAGGCCTGGCATCGCCAGCATATGCCCAAGTACTTGCTCAGGCCGGGCGTCTCGCCGGCGAACCGCCACTGGTGGTAGGTCGTCGGACCGCGAACGATCGTTGTCGGGGTCAATACACCTCGGCGGACTTGCAGAATCAACCGCTCGAGTGCAACGCCGGGAAACGGGCGCACATGCTCGAGCACGTACCAGGGTCCACAGTGGGCCTGCATCTTGAGGATCATCTGCGGGCTGAGGTCCTGCCCGCACAGGTCGCAGACCGACGCCGTCCGCCGGATCAACTGACCGCAGGAAGGACACGGCTTCGACTGCCCGTGCCACGCCTCGGCCACCAGCGGGCTCAACGGGCCGATACCGCGCTCGGCCGCCAACTCCACCGCGCTGAGCCCCAACCCCGGAGCCCGTCTCGCCGGTTTCACCCCGCTGGAACCTCTGGAGCTCGTCGAATCATGCTGCTCCACCTCATCGGCCTCCCGTACCGAGCATTCTAACCCCCGCCCGGATATCGGACAACGAAAGCCACCGCACGATGAGCGCTCGGTGAACCCCACCGCTGCCGGCCGCGTCGAGCAGCAATCGCTCGGATCAGGGCACCCAGAAAACTGCCCCACGGCCCGGTTTCGTGTTGTCTCCCGGCCCACGATCTGGTAGCATGCCGTCGATCCGCTGACGCAGGCGATTTCGGCGGGCGCGACGGCCAGGAGGGGCTGAGTGCCTCACCTCCTTTCAGGCACTTAAGCCGGGCCGGAGACTGCCGCACTTCACCGGAACCACCCCATCATTTTGCAGCTGCAGGCCATCGCGGCCAGCTCATGGCCGCCGGGGCGAACGAGGCGCATATCATGTCTCGGTCGATCACCAGGGGTGGTATTGGCAGCAGTGTCGGTGTCATGGCCGTGCCGCCGGCCGACACCCGCAGCGCCGACCGCTCATCTCTGATATCCGATGGCTTTTTTCAAAGGAGGACGCAACATGTACGCGCGAACACTGAGATTATTGTTGGGCCTGGCGACCGCGCTGGTGCTGTCTGGGGCTTCGGCGCCGGTGTGGGCGGGCGACGTCGATGGCGACGGCGTGGACGACGCGATCGACGTCTGCGACAACACGGTGCCGGGTACGGCGGTCGATGCCGAAGGGCGCCCGCTGGGGGACGTGGACCGGGATTGCGACGCGGACCTGGCGGACTACGCCCTGTTCCAGCAGGGGTTCACGGGCCCACTCCCCATGGCGATCGACACAGTCCCCGTCGGCAACCGGGGTAACGACGGGGAGTTGTCGGGGGCAGGCGCCGGCGGCTCTGGTCCGGACCGTGTCTGCGGTGCGGTGGACTACACGTACAACATCGGCAAATACCAAGTGACGGCAGGGCAGTACGCCGCGTTCCTCAACGCTGTGGCGGCGACGGACACTTACGGCTTGTACAACCCGGACATGTGGTCGGAGTATCACCCCTGCAAGATCGAGCGGAGCGGCTCGTCGGGCAGCTACACGTACAGCGTGGCTGCCGATTGGGCCGATCGTCCGGTGGCCTTTGTCTCCTGGGGCGACGCGGCCCGGTTTGCGAATTGGCTGCACAACGGCCAGCCGACGGGCGCGCAGGATCTGACGACCACGGAGGACGGGTCGTACTACCTCAACGGGGCGATGAGCCAAGCGGAGTTGTTGGCCATCACCCGTGAGCCGGACGCCACGTGGGTGATCCCTTCGGAGGACGAGTGGTACAAGGCGGCGTATCACTACAACGACGGCGTGACAGGCAACTACTATGACTACCCGACCAGCAGCGACAGCGTGCCGAGCAACGACCTCGTAGATCCCGACCCGGGCAACAATGCAACGTGGCATGATGCTGCCGGCTACACTATCGGCAGCCCATACTGGCGCACGGAGGTCGGCGCCCACGAGCACTCCGACAGCCCGTACGGTACGTTTGACCAGGGCGGGAATGTGTGGGAGTGGAATGAAGCCATACTGTACGGGGTGTATCGCGGCTTGCGGGGCGGGGGCTTCAGCTCCGGCGACGACGCCCTGTACGCGCCGTGCCGCAGCGGCAACGAGAACCCGACATACGAGCACTTCACCATTGGGTTCCGGGTCTCCAAGGTGCCCCTCGCGGTGATCGACACCGTCCCCGTGGGCAACCCGGGGAACGACGGGGAGCTATCAGGCGCAGGGGCCGGCGGCTATGGTCCGGACCGGATCTGCGGTGCGGTGGCCTACACGTACAACATCGGCAAGTACGAGGTGACGGCAGGGCAGTACTGTAAGTTCCTCAATGCCGTAGCCAATACGGATACGTACGGCCTGTACAACGCAAACATGTGGTCGGACGCTTTCGGCTGCAAGATCGAGCGGACCGGCTCGTCGGGCAGCTACACGTACAGCGTCGCACCCGACTGGGCCGACCGCCCGGTGAACTACGCGTCTTGGGGCGACGCGGCGCGGTTTGCCAACTGGCTGCACAACGGCCAGCCGACGGGGACGCTAACGGGAGACCCGACCCAGGATGCGTGGCTTACCGAAGACGGCTCCTATCTCCTCAACGGCGCGATGAGCGATGCCGAACTGTTGGCCATTGCGCGTGCGGCGGATGCCACCTGGGTGATCCCGTCGGAGGACGAGTGGTACAAGGCGGCGTATCACTACAACGACGGCGTGACGGGCAACTACTGGGACTATCCGACGGAATCGGACACGGCGCCGACTTGCGAGGTCCCGCCGGGCACGGATATGACGAACGGCTCAGCGAACTACTACTGCAGTGGTTGGGTGATCGGTAGCCCGTACTACCGTAACGAGGTGGGTGCGTACGACGCGAAACCGTCGGACAGCCCGTACGGCACGTTCGACCAGGGCGGCAACGTGTGGGAGTGGAATGAAGCCGTCATCGGGTCGTCTCGCGGCGTGCGGGGCGCGTCGTTCAACGATATCGATAACTACCTGCGCGCGGCGAGCCGCAACAGCGTCACCCCGGTGGACGAGCACTTCACCATTGGGTTCCGCGTCGCTGAGGCGCTCGGCATGGCAATCGACACCGTCCCCGTCGGCAACCCGGGGAACGCGAATGACACGCATGGCGACGGGTACGGCGGTGTAGCCTACGTGTACGACATCGGCAAGTACGAGGTGACGGCAGGGCAGTACTGTAGGTTCCTCAATGCCGTGGCAACGACTGACACGTACGGTTTGTACAACGGGTACATGTGGTCGAGCGATTACGGGTGCAAGATCGAGCAGACAGGGTCGGCGGGCAGCTACTCGTACAGCGTCGCACCCGACCGGGAAGACCGCCCGGTGAACTACATCTCCTGGGGCGACGCAGCGCGGTTTGCGAACTGGCTGCACAATGGCCAGCCGACGGGCGCGCAGGATCTTACGACCACTGAGGAGGGGTCGTACTACCTCAACGGGGCGATGAGCGACGGCGAGTTGCTGGCGATTACGCGTGAGCCGGACGCTACGTGGGTGATTCCATCTGAGGATGAGTGGTACAAGGCCGCGTATCACTACAACGACGGTGCGACGGCCAACTACTGGGATTACCCGACGGCATCGGACACGGTGCCGACCTCGGAAGCCCCGCCGGGCACGGATATGACGAACGGCTCAGCGAACTACTATGACGGCGGTTATGTGATCGGCAGCCCATACTGGCGCACTGAAGTTGGTGCGTACGACGCCAAGCCGTCGGACAGCCCGTATGGTACGTTCGACCAGGGTGGAAACGTCTGGGAGTGGCACGAGGCCATACTTTACGGTTCGTCTCGCGGCTTGCGGGGCGGGGCGTTCAGCTACGACGACAGCACGCTGAGCGCGGCGCACCTCGGCTGGAACTACCCGACGTACGAGGGCGACAGCGTCGGGCTCCGCGTCTCCCAGGTTCCCTGAGTGCGCTCCGATAGGAATGCGGGGTTCGGCTGGCGTAGGGATCTTGGGAGGGAATAGAGCGTAAGGAGGTTACTCTCTGTGCTCTAGCCCTCTTGCCCTTTGTATCCGAGCGCAGCGAGGATCGACTTTGGAGAATGGTGGCAGCACAGAGCGCGGCGGAGCTGCTCGCTCCGCCGCCTCAACTGCATCCGCTTGAGGTGCGCGTTCTCGTGGAGCAGCGCCAGCACCAGAACCCTAACCTGCTCCATGTCGAACGGAAGATCGTCGTCCTTGCTGCTCAAGGTCGCTTTGCGCACCAAAGGCCCGAGGTTCGATCAAGGACGGTCAAAGTCGTCCGTAATTTCAATGTTCGCTCATAACAGAAACGTGTCGCAAGGCAAGCGAGAACTTTGAGAAACACTGAGAAACCACGCAGTCTCTCGAGGCGTGAAACGCGCTCGACGCTTCGCGCTTCCTGGGCCAACTGCTTCCAGGATCTGCGATAGGTCGGCGGTTTCGATCTCGGCGCGCACAGGCCGGGAACGCGCAAAGCTGTGCCTGAATCGGGCCGCGGACCTGCAAGCTCAGGGGGGCAGCCCACGCGGCGGAGGGAGCATGGCAGGATGAGCCGGGGCCGAACTGCTTCCTCCTGTTTCGGGCAATCGGGTCGTCGAAGCGGCGGGCCAGACGGATCCACGAAAAAGCCCATCCGGCGCTGCCGGATGGGCTTGGGTATTCAAGAAACAGGTTTGTCGTCGGGCGTTCGGGTTACCCCGAACGCTGGTCATTCAAGAACGACCTGAAGATGCGCTGACGGTTAAGAACCAGAAACCTCAGGGGCCTGTCGGCCCGACCGGAAACGGCAAGACACTATTGGTCGTCCAGTTCCCAGTTTCGAGTCTCTAGCTCTCTAGGAAATCCCCTAGAAAGGAGGTGATCCAGCCGCAGGTTCCCCTACGGCTACCTTGTTACGACTTAGTCCCAGTCACCGAGCTCACGGTCGGCCGCCGCTTCCGGTAAAGGTTCGCTAAGCGGACTTCGCGCGCTCCCAGCTTCCATGACTTGACGGGCGGTGTGTACAAGGCTCAGGAACACATTCACCGCGTCGTGGCTGATACGCGATTACTAGCGATTCCAACTTCATGGAGTCGAGTTTCAGACTCCAATCCGAACTGGGGCCGGCTTTGTGCGGTTTGCT
>CP070691.1:347140-365285 GCA_020353195.1 Phycisphaerales bacterium
ATCTTCCGGCTGCCGTACTCGTCGTCCCGGGTATACGGCCCGAACACGCTGGTCAGCAGCACCCGGGCCCGCGATCCCAGCGGGTACGTGGACTGGGCCGGGGCCGTGGGGAGGTTCGTCGGTGTGATCGTGGCAGTCGCCGTCATGCGGTCGGTACCTTTCTCATTTCTGTGCGGGCCAGGCGTCCACACCCGACTCTTCCGAATGCTTGTGTGACTCGCCAGGGGATTTCACGTTCATCTGAACGAGCTCGGCCTGCGGCGTTCCTGGCAGCGCGTGGCTGGCCGTCGTACCGTCCACGCCTCGCATGGGGATCCGGCTGGCGGGCACTTCCGTCTTGCGCTGGATGTCGCCGCTCATGAGGCGCAAGGCCCAGCCGAACGTCCGGCGGATCGTCTGCGTCAGACCCCACATGCCGATCAGTTGCATGCCGGCATCGGCGAGATACAGCTTGCTCTTCGGGCGAACCAGAGCGATCAGGAACCGCAGCGGGTTGTAGAAGTACAGGTACGCCGCCATGATGTTGAGCTGCTTTCGCCCGGGTTTGGCGTGCTTCGACGCGACGACGTAGTTCGCGTCGAACATGTATGGCTCGACGCGCCTGCCGCCCGCGCTTTCATAGGTCATCCCCGAGGTGAAGGTTTCCTCATACAGTTTTGAGCCGGTCGCCGGCGTGATCATCAAGACCTGCAGGCTGGTGGCTCCGACCTTGCGGAGCAGCCGCACTTGGTTGATTAACCCATAAGGCTTTCCGAAAGTGTACAGCGGTTGCGTGTCGTGGTGCATCATCATGGGCATGGGGCAGATGCCGCACTCCTGCAGCCGCCGAAACGCTTCACTGGTTTTGTCTACGCTCTGGCCCTTCCGGATGAGCGTGGCGGTCATGTCCTCTACACCAATCCAGAGCGCCCGAATCCCCGCCTGACGCGCCTTGCGCAGGTGCTCTTTCATCTGCAGAATGTCGTGAACCGTGACCTCCGTTCCCCAGCGAAACTTGTGACGGAGATCCGAGCCGTCGACCCGCTGACGGGCCAGCGTCTCGAGGATATCGAGCGTCCGCTCTCTGTCATTGAAGAAGTTGTCATCGGCGCCGAAGAAGCCGCGGACGCCGTATTCTTTGTAGAGCCGGGTCATTTCGTCCGCGATGCGCTGCCCGCTCTTGACGCGGTATTGCCGCTGGTTGTAGGCGGGGATCGGACAGTACGGGCAGGCAAACTTGCAGCCCAGCGTCAGGACGAGCGAGGCGATCGGGCTGTACCTGCGAATCCGGCTCGCCGGGAGCGGTTGCGAGCCCAACATGACCTTCCGGCTCGGCGGTTCGAGCAGTTGATAGCCCAGAACCGGGTGCGGTAGCTCGTCGAGATCGCCCAGCAGACGCTGGATACCTGTGTCGACCAGCTCCTCCGCCACACCTTCGCGATCAGTGCGCGCGTACACCAGTCCGGGGATTTCGTCGAGGATGCCGCTATTGCGGACCCGCATGAACGTCGTTCGCAGCGATTCGTCGTTTGCCCGAATCGACAGCAGAACCTCAAGCAGGCTCAGCAGGACGTACTCTTCGCCGGTGACCGCGGCGTCCGCGCCCCACGGGTCGTTGGGATCGTCGCTGAATACGTCCCATGGTTCGTAGATGGTTCTCGGCCCGCCGGCGATGATCAGCGGGCGGTGGACCGGATCGATCCGGCACGCGTCGCGGATCAACGCCCTGCACTCGGCCGAGTGGATCTGCATGCTCGAAACCATGAAAATGTCCGGGATTCGACCATCCAGCCGTGTCTGCGACGGGCGGAAGTTGCGGTTCCACTGCTGGAGCACGATACGGGTTTTCTGGAAGCCGACGTCGAACATGGCTGAACCGATGGCCCGCACGCCGGCCGGTGCCATCCGCGTGTCTGCATAGATGAACGGCAACATCCGCGTGCGATGGTCGAATGCGCAGGCGATCACGGTCGCCAAGTCATGCCGGCTCGCGATGCTTCGCAGGCGCCGGCGAAGGCTGAGCAGCTCGCCCGGCTTCAGCAACTCATCACCCCGATTGCGGCGGGGAAGTTCCATACGCGGTCGCTCCGAAGGAAGCGGAGGCGCGCCCGTTGTCCGTGAGCCGCTCCGGCACAGCGGCAGCGTCACACTCTGAGCAATCACCCGGGCTGTACGATCGTGCCCGACCGCGCCAAGCCACCCAATAGGATTGTATACCAGACACGTTGCAGCGGGAATGGCCTCAGCGCCTGCCGCCGGCAGGAAGCCGGTCCTACTGATTCGTCCGGCTCGCTCGTTGCGGGCCGAGAGCGACCTGCGGCGCGAGGCCGTGCGGGCAAACCCCCGCACCTCTATGGGAACCGTCCCGCGTAAGATGCGCCTGTGCCGGCTCCGCGAAGGAGTTCCGGGCACGGCGGCCGAGGCACCTGAAATCACAATCGTCGAAACCAGTGAACCACGCCCTTGGAGGCGGCGATTCCGCCTGGAAGGGATGACATGCGCTGCTTGGCGGGCCACCGAGACGAAGAGTTCACGGGTCGTTCTGCCCTCCGGGCTGGGACGTGGGAATGCCCTCCGTCTCGCCCAATGGCTTCGCTGGTTGGCTTGCGGCCGCACCGCGCTCTTCTCGGTCGTACATCAAAACCGTATCACACAGCTCCTCGATCAGGCTCACGAAGTCATGCTTCGGGAGTTCTGAGGGCGGGATTCCGAGAACCTGCTCAATCTTGGCTACAACATGCCCTGGCAACTCGAGCCAGTGATTGTTGGTCATTCTTAGCTCTCCTCACTCTCGCGAACGCGATCGGTCGCATTCTCCGCGCGAGTCAACTCCGAGATGGCCGAATTGGCCAAGTCCAAAACCCTTTTGAGATGTTCTTTTGCCTTTGGGCTCTTCGCCGCTCTGATCTCCTCGCTTATCTGCGTCCTGAACTCTTCAAGACTACTCTTCACACTTGCGATCGACACCCTGCCTCGGCCTCCAGTTCTCGCTTTGATCGTGACCACCCCAGAGGCCACTCCTGCGGATCGGAGAGGAGTTACTAATGGGAGCGGGATATGTTGGACATGACCCCCGGGGGTGGCAGAACTCGATTCGCCGGCGGATTTCGCCACCGGGGCTCTTCAACATTTCCTGCTCGGAGTAATATAGCCGAAAGCTCCGGATGGCGGAATACAGGGGGCGATACCTCTTTGATGTTGGGAACGCCTCGGCCCCCATTTCAGCGGAACTGCCAGCTTTTGCGTCTCCTCCCGGGTGAAGTGCCCGCCCGGTTCCTTGAGCATCTCGGTACACCATCGACGTCATTTCGACGGAGGATTCGACGCCAGGAGCGGAGCCTCAAAGCTCGAATCGATCCCACTTTGTCCTGTCGTGCTGGATACCTGGACGCTCCGACCTACGCGTGGTACCCTGAATCGACGCTGGATTCCGCCAAAGAGTAGCACTGATTGGTGCGGCCTTCAGCGCGTCCGCCGGGTGATGGAGCACTTTGGCGGTTTCCCGTCACAGAGACGACTGCGCATCGCTGCGCACGGTGACTCCAGGAGCAGGAAGTTGAAGAGGATCTACATCGGGAACTTGGCACACGATGCGACGGAAGAACGAGTGGAAGCGGCGTTTGCCTCGTTTGGGTTCGTAGAGAGTGTTTCGATCGTCCGCAACCGGCACACCGGGGAGTCCTGGGGATACGGGTTCGTGGAAATGGCTAACGACGCGGAGGCGGGCGAAGCCATTGCCGGCCTGAATGGAACGCGAATCGACGGGAGCACGGTGAGAGTCGAGGAAGCCCGCTCCCAGGCCCCGCGAGTCCGTAGATTCCCAGGTGGCGGCGATTCCCACGGACGCGGCTGGCGCCGGTGATCATGCGCGCAGAATATTGGAAGTTTATTGACAGTAGCGTCAAGCATGAGGGCTTGAGCGTGAACAGTGGCCACCTCGACGCGGTAGCGGCGTCGTGCAGCCGGTTGCCCCGGTCTGGGCGAGGGTCCAAAATGTAGGATGCTTCTGATTGCGGCCCTTACGACGGTCTTCTCCAAGGATTAACAAATCATGCTGCGCTGGTTCCACGTTGCTCTGCACCTCCTTGTTGAAGCTGGCCGCGCGGCGCGTTGTTAATTGCGACCACGCATAATGCTGCCGCGCGGACAACTCGGCAGGCCCTCAACATTCTGGACCAGCGCCTGTGGACCTGCGCGAGTCCGCCGACCGGACGTGCCGCTGAACGGCGCTCCGGGGCATGCCCTGCTCTAATCCTCTTTGTGTCGCGTGCCCTCGTACAGTTCGTACTTGAGCAGCCGGCAGTCGATCTTCGCGTTGAAGAACTCCATGCGGCGGCTCACGCGAAGCCCGACGTTTTTCGCGAGTTCGAGGTTCCCCGTGAAGATATAACCGGTCCACCCCGGACACCCGTGCTTGAAGAAATCACCCATGCACTTGTAGGTCTTCTCAAGTTCCGCGATTACGCCGAGTCGCTCGCCGTACTCGGGGTTGATGACGACGATTCCCTTCTCGGGCGGGATCGGTGTTTCCGCGAAGTCGCACACGTCGAACCGGATCATGTGGTGTACGCCGGCGGTCTCGGCGTTTTTTCTGGCTGCCCGTATCGCGTCTGCATCGATATCGGTGGCGACGATGGGGGCGATCGTACCCTTGTTGCGGATCTTCTTGGCGCTTCGGCGCATCGACTGCCAGGTGTCGGAATCGAAACCCTTGCGATGCATGAACCCGAAGTTATCTCGAAGCAGCCCGGGCGGGCGCCCCGAGGCGATCAGCGCCGCCTCGATGGCGAGCGTGCCGCTCCCGCACATCGGGTTGACCAGCGGCACGGCCCCGTCATACCCCGTCGCAAGGATAACACCCGCCGCCAACGTTTCCTGCATGGGCGCTTTATGGGGCATCTTGCGGTAGTTTCGATCCGCGAGTTTTCGCCCAGAGGTGTTGAGGAAGAGCCGGGCATCGTCCCCGTTCCAATAGAGATGGACGACGAAGTTTTCCCGCTGCGGCCCGGAGTTCGGCCGAGCACCGGTCACCGACGCTACGCGGTCCACAATGGCGTCCTTGACCTTCAGGCTTGCGAACCGCCAATCGGTGATGGTCGGCGTGTTCACGCTCGAAACCACACTGAGGTATTCCTCGGGTGAGATCATTTCCTCCCAACGCAGCGCGTGCACATGCTCGTACAGCTCGTCGGGATCGGCGCAGGTGAATGTATCGATCAGGACGAGCACGTTGAACGCGGTGCGCAGAAAGAGATTCAATCGCATGGCGTCATGCATGCCGGCTGTGATCACCAGGCCGGTCGGCCGAGAAGAATCGACCGTGTAACCAAGCTCCTCGACCTCGCGTCGAAGGTAGTCGACCAGGCCGGGGGCGCAGGTGATGCGAATCGTTTGCGGTTCATGGAAGTCCGTCATCGTCCCAGACCATACTTGCTCTCCGGCGCCCCGAAAAGCCCGTCCACCGCGCCGTGGGGTTCCCGTACTAGGCGGGGGATGTCCGGGTTCTTCGCAGGTAGACTGCTGGATCGGTGCACGCGCCCCGGTGGCGTCGACGGGTACGTGCGGCTGCCCAGGGACCAGCCCGTCCTCATCCGTCGCCAGAAACGCCGAAAGGGCAAGATCGTGACCGTCGTGGAGGGTCTGGATCCTTCGGCGTCCGACCCGCGCAGCCGGCGGGACGGAGACCGGGAGCGGTTCTCTTTGTGGTGAAGCTAACCGCCGGAACCACCCAAAGGCCTGGGCCTTCAACCGCCGTTCGCACAGAAGTTCTGGCCAATCGAAAGTCAGCGTCGAACCACGCGCCGGACACCGAGCAGTACGACGCAAGGACGTGCGACGCCGCAACCGCAGGAGCTACCGGCGAACCGTGATGATAGGGGCATGCGAGGCGTCGACTCGTGCGCCGCCGATCGAGGATTCAGAGAGTGTCGGACTAACGTAGGAAATGGTATCATTCGTGGGGGCGGGTCAGATACCCTACGGCGATGGGGCGATTGGCGGGGAACGATGGCTATACTGGTGACATGTCATGCGATCTCAAAACACTTTGGGACCCGCATGCTTTTTGATGATCTTTCTATCAGTTTCGCTGATGATGAGCGGGTGGGGTTCCTCGGTCCTAATGGGGCGGGTAAGACGACGTTCTTGAAAATACTGGCTGATTTGGAGCAGGTTGACGGTGGTAAGGTGAATCGTCGTCGATCGGCGCGAATCGGTTTTCTGCCGCAGGAGGATCGGTTTCCGGTTGGAGCCGCGGTCGAGACGGTCCTAGCCGACGCCATCGCCGATCAGTATCCCCAACCGCACGAGCGCGACACGCAAGTCAACATCATACTCAGCAAGTTCGGCTTCAGCCAACGGCATACCCGCGTGGCCGAACTGTCCGGCGGCTGGCGTAAGCGACTGGCGCTAGCCCGCGAAGTTATCCAGCGACCAGACCTGCTGCTGATGGACGAGCCGACGAACCATCTGGACCTCGAAGGCATCCTATGGCTGGAGGAAATGCTTCTGGCTGCGCCGTTCGCCTTCGTCGTCGTTAGCCACGATCGATACTTCCTGGAGCGAGTGACCAGTCGCGTTGTGGAGTTGAACCCCGCCTACCCGGACGGTTACTTCAGCGTGATCGGCTCGTACAGCATGTTCTTGGAGAAGCGGGCCGACTTCCTCGAGGCCCAGCAGGCCCAGCAGGTGACACTAGCTAACATCGTCCGGCGTGAGGCCGCCTTCCTCGAATCGCACGCCAAGGCTCGTCGGTCCAAATCCAAGTCGCGAATTGATGAGGCCTATCACCTCAAAGGTGAGCTTCGTGGCCTGCAGGAACGCAACGCTCAAACCACAGCGACCGGCATCGACTTCGACGGCACTGGCCGAAGAACCCGAAAACTCCTGGAGGCTAAGGGGCTCGCCAAGACACTGGGCAACAGACTGTTGTTCAAGAATGTCTCGCTGATACTGGCGCCCGGCACGCGGTTGGGGCTTCTGGGTTCTAACGGCAGCGGCAAGACGACGTTGATCCGCGTCCTGATTGGTGACTTGCCAGCTGACGAAGGCACCATCAAGAAGGCCAACGGCCTGCGTGTTGCCCTGTTCGATCAGAAACGTGAGGAATTATCCCAGGATGCGCCCTTGCGGCGGGCGTTGTCGGCCGACAGCGATAGCGTGGTCTTTCGTGGTCGGTCTGTTCACGTTACCGCCTGGGCCAAGCGGTTTCTCTTTCGCATCGAACAGCTCGATATGCCGGTAAGCGAACTGTCGGGCGGCGAGCAGGCCCGGATCCTGATCGCCCGGCTGATGCTCCGGCCAGCCGATGTTCTGGTCCTGGACGAGCCGACAAACGATCTGGACATTGCCTCACTCGACGTACTTGAGGAAAGTCTCGGCGACTTCCCCGGCGCGATCGTGCTGGTTACGCACGACCGGTTCATGCTCGATCGTATCTGCACAGAGGTTCTGGGACTTGATGGTTCGGGGCATGCCGACCGGTACGTTGATTGCGCCCAGTGGCAAGCGGCCCAAGCCCGTCGGGCCCAGCTGCCGGACGAAGACGACGTGAAAGCCAAGCCCAAGCGACCAGGAAAGAAGACTGACCGCAAAGGGCTGACCGCCAGCGAGCAGAAAGAACTCAAGGACATGGAGGAAACAATCCAACACGCGGAGGAACAGGTGGAGCAATGCCGCCGGGCTATGGACGATCTGGAGGTGGCCTCGGACTACGTCGAGACACAGAAACACTGGGAAGAACTCGAAGCAGCTAGGAAACACGTCGAGGCTCTCTACGCCCGCTGGGAAGAACTGGAGGCCAAGGCGACCTGAGGCGTGTTTACCGAGGGTGTGTCCTCGTCCACCGATCTTTGCGCGGCCGCTTGGACGGCTCGGAGCGGCACGGAACGACGTCGCCTCACGATGAGCTCGGCTCGCGTGGGCGACGGAAGCTGTTCCGCATCGGCCTGCAAGTGAGAACCGAGTCACCGGCGTCTCGAGACGCAGGTTCGTCGCGCGGCTTGAATGCGTTGGGACTGAGGAATCGACGCCGCCCGTTTGCTGGCGGTCGCCTATGCTGCGCGTTTCAGCGAGATGATCGGCAGGTGTCGCCGGCCCCCGCGGAAGTTGACCTCGAGTGTGAACCGATCGCCGGGCTGTCCGGCGATGAGCGTACGCGGTCCGGCACAGGGCGAGCGGCGCGGCCACCGCTTGCGGGGCTCGATGCGTGGCCGTCGATTGATTGGTCGCAATCGGAAGTAGACTTCGTGGGGAGTTCTGCCCTCAAGGGCTGCGTGCGGGCGACACTCGTTGTACCAGGCAAAGAAGTGATTGAGCTCCCGGTGGAAGTCTGTTCGACGCTGCGGAACCAGGATTCGGCGCGTTGCCTCGTCTTTCATGGTCCTGATGAAGCGTTCGATCACGGCGATGCTTCCGTGCTGCCCGACAGCACCGTACCGCGGGCGAATTCGTTTGCGGCGACACCAGCGCTTGAACTCCCGGCACCAGAAGATGCTGTCCTTGTCGCAGATCAGGTACTTGGGCGTCGCGTTTGCGCGAGTGATCATGCGTCCGAGGAAGGTGCATACGGCGAGCGAGGTGGGTCGCTTCGGGAACACGCCGAAGCCGATGGCACATCGGGAGTAGTGGTCAAGGGCAATGGCCAGCCACCAACAGAATGGCCAGCACTGCGGTAGGGCAAACGGCACCCCTGGCGCCCAGAAGCCAGCGCCCGTCGGCACAGTGGTCAGATCAACGTGCCAGACGTGGTTTGGCTCTCTCGCAGTCACGACGCGGTCGCCTGATGCAGCCGCCTCCGCTGGCGGAGGGGGTGGCGGCTCCTTGAGGATTCGCCCGACGGTCGTCGTGCCGAGATGCAGGCCCGCACGGCAGAGCATCTCGGCAATCTTGGCCTTGCCGAGGGTTGGGCACAGTGTCTTGAGACGCTGCACGGCGTACCGGACGAAGTCTGGGAACTTGTTGACGGGCCCGCGGATCTGCACCAGCGAGTTGGGGCCTTGCTCATCGACGCGTTTGATCCAAGATGCAATCGTAGCTGTTGTGACGAGGAAGGCCTCAGCCGTCTGCTGCGCGGACCAGCCTTGAGCGGCGCGGAGTTCCAGAATGGCCATTCGCTCCGTCGGCAAGTAGTGTGGCCGTCTCTGCGGGTCGACCCGCTTCATGCGGGTGTCCTTGATCTGGATCTCCTCGGTGAGCAGTGCCACCTCTTGGCGGAGTTGGTCGTTCTCGGCCTTGAACCGCACGCGCGCGATCCGGCCGTTGACCGCCCAGCTGCGGGTGTAGGCCGCTGCGTACTGGCCCAATGCCATGACGTGCAGCATCGCCGACTTCACACGCCTGGGCCAACCTTGGGGAAGGTCGATTCTGGGAGAATGCTCGTGCCTGGCCATCCTGCCTCCCGCGTCGCTGAGACTCGGCATAACAGCTTACATCGTAGGCTATTATGACAGATCCGACGCGGCGCAAGAATCGCTGGACCAGCACACCTCCCTGCTTTGTACGTGGATTTGTGTTGAAACCCATCCTACAAGGCCGAGAGGTCTTTTTCATGCGCAATGTGACGTAGACTCGTGCATTATTCGGGCTAGGCGGCTAGGTGAGTCAGGAGGTCTTGTAAGGGTACCGTGGCCAATCCGACCGCTGAGTCTGACATGGCGTACGGTATGATTAGTGTTTGATTGTGGATCATCGCCCCACAGGAATAGACGACGTTGGGGACGTAGCCGTCGCGTTCATCGGCATGGGGCACCAACAGCGGCACGTCCAGTTGACCGATCACCTTCGAGGGGTCGTGGAGATCCAGAAGCATCGCCCCCATGCAGTATTGCCGCATGGGGCCGATGCCGTGGGTAAGCAGCAGCCACCCCTCGTCCGTTTCCACGGGGGACCCGCAATTGCCCATTCGCATGAACTCCCAGGATCGTGTCGGCGGTTGGAGTTTCTCGGCCTGGTTCCAGAAATGGCGGTTGTCCGACGGCATCAGATAGATGCTCTCCCCATCCACCCGAGAGACCATCATATAGTACCCGTCGATCTTCCGTGGGAATATGGCTACGCCTTTATGCTTGGCGTACCGGCCGTTCAGAGTGATGATCTTGAAGTGACGGAAATCGGGCGTTTCGATGAACTGGGGGAGGACGCGGACTCCGTTATACGCAGAGTATGTGGCGAAGTACTCGACGGTTCCATCATCGTTCACGAAACGGACGAAACGGGCGTCCTCGATACCACGGCTCTCGTTCTCGGTGACCGGGTATATCACGCGCTCAGACAGGTCACTGTCCTGGGGGAAGGTCAGATGATAGTTGGACCGGGCCAGCCACAACATCGTATCCAAGGATTGGTGAACGTACGTGTGGTCGCCCCGATCGTCTCGGTGCTGCGCAACAACACGCTCCAGGTCTTCGAGCTTGAAGAAATCGCCCAGATCCCGCAGGACCCACTCGACGACTGGATTGAACGCCCCCATTTCGTTCATCTTGAGAACGAACGGGTGCTTCTCATACCGCTTCTCGGCCGCCGGCTTGGAGGTGGCGGCAAAACGAGTTACAGGATCCAGGGTAATCGCATTCCTCGCGTCGATCACACCGCTGCGGAACTCTATGGACGAAATATGCCCCTCCCCACACGCCCGCAGACTCATCACGAATCGGCAGGCATCGTCCGGCAATCCGCTTTGGTCCGGGTGCGGCACGATGGACGGGTTGAACAAGGCTACCGATTCGAGGGAGTATTCGCACGTGAAATACGCTCCGATGAGCTGACGTCGTGGAGGTGACAGGTGCCCGCTCCAATGGATCTGCCGGGCCGCGTCCTCGAAGTGGGCGCTGAAATCGGCCGTGATGTTCTTATGCCGCGGGGCGAAATCGTCCATCACGCGGGCAAGAACACTGTTGACCTCATCGCTGGGAAGAGCAAGCACGCGATCAAAGACGGCTTGGGTACGACCCTGGCCGTCGGGGATGAAGAGGCGGTTGATGACGCGTGTGGGGTCAGCGTCCAGCCGGAACCGTTGCCGTTGCACAGCCAGCGGTGGTTTGTCGCCCATGGCTTCCACTCCGCCACTCGTGATTCTGCCGGGATCGACCGAGTCGACCGACACCGTTCAGCCTCTTTCCCGCAGCCACCCGTGTGTGATAGCACAGGATTCTACGCCCTGCGGGCGGACCACGTCCAGTGGTCAGAGCCTTCGCCGCCCCGTCGCGACCCCGCCCTCTGAAGAGGTGGGCCAACGTCCCCACCAGTATCGGGCACGGGCAGGCAAGCTGCCCGTGGCACTCACCGAGTCGGCGCTCGCAGATCGCAGTGCCTGGCACCCCGTGTCAGACACCCACGCCACCCGGATAATGCGAAGTCGCGCTCTTTGCACAGCCCCGGAGCTACGCGGATCCGCACGCCGAGAGGCTGGCTGCACATTTTCCACGGTGGTTTCCGGACCATGGACGGCTGCGTCTATCGCCTTGGCGTCGCCCTGCATCCCCTGCACGAGCCCGCCAACGTCGTCGGCGTCTGTGACCGCTGAATCCTGCAGCCGGAAGACCCCTGGGAGGTGACCGGCTACGTTCACAACGTGGTCTTCTCCTGCGGGGCGGTGCCCGAGGATGACGGCACGGTGAAGATCTACTGGGCCGGCGCCGACAAGGTCATGTGCGTGGGCGAGGCCGACCTGGAAGAGCTGGTTGACCTGTGCCTGACGGACAGTCGCCCTGCGACATAGGAAGTGGGCTGCGAATCTCAACGAATGCGATTGTCCGTGAGCCGGTCTCGGGCGCCCTTCCTGATGCGGGCCAACTCCTCGGCGATCTGCCGGAGTTTCCACGAGCAGCCTTGGAACGAGAAATCCAGCGTAGTCAGGCCGACATTCCTAACCGGCGATTCGAAAGGAGCATAGGCTACCTGAGTACCGAAGCATAAACGGCCTCGTATCCCTTGGCCATGTGAGTGGTCGTGAACCGCTGCTCGGCGTTTCGGCGGCAGGCGGCTGGGGAGATTCGGTCGAGCTTGTCGACGGCTGCGACGGCCTGGTCGAGCGATTCGACTACGAAGCCGGTTTCGCCTTCGATGATGATTTCCGGCAGGGCGCCGAAGCGGGTGGCGATCAGAGGCGTACCGCTGGCCTGGGCTTCGACCGCCACCAGTCCGAACGGCTCCGCCCAACGGATGAGAAACAGGACGGCGGCAGCCTTGCGATAGATGGGGGCCAAGTCGGCCTGCGGCAACAGGCCAAGGTACTCGATCTGTTTGCCGTCGATGTACGGCCTAACTTCGCGGTCGAAGTAGTCCCGGTGCTGCGGTTCGATCATGCCGGCCATCAGCAAGCGCTGCCCGGACGTGCGGGCGACCTGAACGGCCTCGGCCGCTCCCTTTTCCGGGGCAAGCCGCCCGGCGAACAACAGGTAATCGTCCTTGTCCGGCTCGAAGGGGAAGTCGTCGATGCGGATGCCGTTGTATACGGTGGCCACGTAGTTCAGCCCGGGCAGGAACTGCCGCTCGGCGTCCGACAGCGACACAAACGGCAGGTCTTTGTAGGCGTTGAGGATCGGATGGGTCGCCCGGACCCAGGCGGCCCCGTGCAGAGTGGAGACAAGCGGGCACCGGATCATCCGGGAGAATACGAGCGCGTGCACGTGCAGGTGGGAGTGGACGACGTCGAACTCACCGGCAGCTGCCCGTTCTATGCACTGAGCGATGTGCAGTTGCTCCAGGACCCTGGCGTCGGGCGGGCCTTCCAGCAGCCCCGTGCCGGCGTCCAGGGATTGCCTTCGTCGGCGCTGGTTCTCCGGCCAGGTGGCCAAAGCGTGTGGGACGGTTTCAACCAGACGAGCGGAGCTCTGCGATCCGCCGGCGGCGAACAGTGTGACCTCGTGTCCCCGCTCGACGAGCTCTTCGGTGAGGTTGTGGGCCACTTGTTCCCACGGTCCGTAGCCACTGGGCGGTAGAGGCCAACTGATCGGGGCCAGCATGGCAATTCGCATGGCGTTGTGGCGTCCAAGCGAGCAAGAGTGCCTAGCGTTGACTGCCGGCACAGGCGACTGTCGCGTGTTCGGATCATCCTGCGCCGTCGTGTCAACGCTAGGTGTCCACGGCATCGCTTGGAGTGCCGACCTCCTTCAGCCAATCGACCATTTCACGAACACTGCCCGTAGCCAGGGCGATGCAGGTGTCGGCCGCTCCATAGTAAAGACGGAGCGTGTCGCCGTCGTCGCCGAGGGTGTACCCGCAGGGGAACACGACGTCGCCGACGTCACCGGTGCGCTCGTACTCGGTCTCGGGACCGAACATCCATCGATTGCTGCGGAGCAGACATCGAGTAGGCTTGTCCCGGTCGAGCAGTGCCAGGCCTATGCGATAGAGGCATCCGGCCGGTGTCTGCTTCACGCCGTGGTACATCAGTAACCACCCCTCGTGGCTGGGGATCAGGGGGGGCGACAGGCCGATCTTGTTGGCGTCCCACCATGGGCCTCGTCGGGCCCGAAGTACGATCGTGTGATCACCCCAGTGTGTGAGGTCCGGCGAGAACGACATCCAGATGTGGGCGCCGCCCATGGGTGAGACGGGGCGATGGATCATTGCCCACCGCCCATCGACGCGTTCGGGCAGCAGGGTGGCGTCTTTGTCCTCAGGGGGCATGACGTTGCCCACCCGCTCGAAGGTCTTGAAATCCCCGGTCAGCGCCAGAGAGACGCCGGGGCCGGCCGGCGAGTAGCACGTATAGGTGATGGCGTATTGCCCCAGTTCCGGCATCCACACCACGCGTGGGTCTTCGACGCCCCAGGCCTCTTCGGGATATCGCTCGACGGAGGGCTCGAATGCAGGTTTGGGGTCGATGGCCCAGTCGCTCACGCCGTTTGCCGACCTGGCGGCGCAGAGATGGGACCGACCGGCACAGTCTTCGACGCGGCACAGCAGAAGGGTCTCGCCCGACGGCAGCCGGGTTGCCCCCGCGTTGAAGATCGTGTTGACGAAGTAGGGCCAGTGGCGAGCGGTCAGCACGGGATTATCTGAATGTCGTCGCAACAGGCGTTGGCGCGGGTCTCTCGCTTGCGTGCTCATGGGCGGAACTCTCTCACGTAACCGGGTCCCCGCTGCCGATCCCGCGGCCAGGCGGGCGGCAGACCGAACAACACGCCGGGACGGGCCTGGCACCCCGTGATGGAAGTATGCGGGGCGGGCTTCCTCCGCCTTCGGCGAATCAAACCGCTCTCCTGCCTCCCGGACGACCGACTGGAAAGTCGGTCCCACAAACGAATGAGTTTCACCACCGGCTGCTATCCGGCGTGGGCAGCGTCCCCGGTCTGCATTTCGTGCATGATCAAGAGTGAAAGCAACCACGAGACAACTGATTCGGCCCCTTGATTCCGGTTGAGGCCGTCCGCCCACAGGCCGTCGCAGCACGCACCGGTTTTGAAATCGATCAGGGGCAGGCCCAGGTCGTTGCGCCCCAGATACCACTCAAAACACCGCCTCATCTCGTCCAACCACTTTGGGTCGCCCGACACCCGGTGGGCGACCTTGCACGCCCCGATCAGGGCAGCCGGTTCCAGCGGCTGCTGATCGAACCTGGCCCGCTCCCCGTGCCGCCGGAGCCAGCCGTGATTGCCGATGAGCGAAAGAGTGCCCTCATCAGCGGTCTGAATCTCCAACAGCCACCTCAGAACGCACAATCCGCGATCCACCATGCTCGGCTCGCTGAGCACGCACCCGGCGGTGAGCAGTGCTTGAGGCAGCCGACCGTTGTCATACGTGACCACGTCCTCGAGCCAGAGCCAGTCGTCGGCCTCGTGCCCGGCGAAGGCATCGTTGAGCTTGCTGGCCAGTTCGACGAGTAGGGCCCGGGCCTGCGTGTCCGAATCGGCCGTGCGAAGATAGTAGTTCAGTCCGAGGATGCTGAACGCCCACGAGCGGGGGCTGGTCAGCGTATGCAGCGATTCCAATCCTTGTTGGAACAATCTCCCGGCTAACATGCGGGTAGAGTCGTCGGGTGGGTGTGCGGCCAGGTAGCCCAACGCCCAGAGCGCTCGTCCCTGACAGTCGTCACTGCCCTCTTCGTCGAACCACCGCCGATCGTAGGACATAAAATTGCGGAACCGGCCATCGCCATGGGCCTGGGCATGGTGAAGGAACGACAGGTAGTTCTTGATGTGGGGCAGCACACGTTCGTTCTGGAACAGCGACCACATCATCGACGTGACAATCAGGGCCCGGGCGTTGTCGTCGGTCGAGTAGCCGTGTGTGCGGTCGGGTAGCGAATAGACTGCATGCTGAATGATCCCCGTGTCGTCGGTCATGACGAACAGATGCTCGGTGCGCGCCTCAGGCATCGACAGCCGCAGAAGTACCTTGCCCTCAGCGGCACGGGCCCGAGCGGTAGCGGCGATGGAGTCTCGGAGCGCGCCGAGTGTCTTGACATACTCCGTGGCTACTCGAGGCCAGATCATGCCTCGGCCGTGCCGGTGGGCTGCTTGCCGCAGCGCATTGCGCCGCGCCTCATCAGTAAGCAGTTCGGCCAGGGCATCGGCCAGTTGATCGACACTTCCGAAATCAACCAATCGTCCCCGGCCGTCCGCGAGCAACTCCTGCGCGTGCCAGTAGGGCGTCGAGATGATGGCTTTGCCCGCCGCCACCGCGTACGCAAGCGTGCCCGAGGTGATCTGTTCTTTGCTGCGATACGGTGTGACATAGAGGTCGGCGGCCTGAAGATACTCGCAGAGGTCGCTGTCTGAGACGTATCGATTATGGAAAATAACGTTCTTGTGAATCCCCAGCCTCGCTGCTCGCCGTTCCAGCGACATGCGATACGACTCGCCCGACGCGCGCTTCACCCCAGGATGGGTCACTCCCAGGACGACGTAGGCGACTTTCGGGCAATCCGGAACCACCCGGGCCAAGGCATCCAGCATCGTCTCGATGCCCTTGTTCGAACTGAGCAACCCGAACGTCAGAATGGTAGGGCGCCCCGCCAGACCGAGGATACCCTTGAACTTCTCTGTGTCTTCCAAGGCGAAATCGGGCACGCCGTGATAAATGCGTCTGATCCGTTGGCGGGGAACGGCGTAAGTATCGGTGAGGATGGTTCGCGCCCGGTCGGCCATCACCACCACCACCTTGCAACGCTCGCACAACTCCTTCATCACCTTCAACTGCCGCTCAGTGGGGTCGCTCAAGACCGTGTGAAGGGTGGCCACCAGTGGCTTGTGTAAGCGGTCCACGAGGTCGAAGACGTATTCGCCGCAGTCACCCCCGAACAGGCCGTATTCGTGTTGCAGGATCACGGCGTCAATCCTGCTGATGTTCAAGGCTTCTGCGGCGATGCGGTAGTCCTCGCGGTGATGCTGACCGATCTCCGCCATCACTTCCGAGCCATATTGGTATGCGCCGTCCTGGTCGTTCACCGCCACGATGCGCACGGGACCGCCGTTAGACAGTGATTCTTTGTAGGCGTTCTCAGCGATCGATTTGGCCAGGTGATTGCTGAATGTAGCAATGCCGCAACGCCTCGGAACGTAGGATCCGACAATACCGATCTTGACGACTTGACTTCGGAACACGATTTGTAGCCTCCATCCAGACCCGCGTATTCTACGCGCTCGGCTGTCGATTGCCATAGGTCGGCGGCGGACCGAAAGCAGGGACAAGTCGGGTTTGTGGCGGGCGGAAGAAAACAAGTGGACCCTCAAGGAAACACAGGAAGCAGCCCCGGACGGTTCTGAATCGCCGTTTCAAGCGCGGCTGGTACATGGTAGCTGAACGCCGGCACCGTCACCCGATTACTCGTCAACCGCTGGGCTGACGGACTTTCTGCACGAAGTGAGGATGAGGGATTGTGGATCCAGCGAGATCACGTCAACGGTTCCGAACGGCGATGAGGGCGGTGGGGCTAGCGGCGTGCAGTTGTGCAGCACGGTGATGCCCTTCAGGCCGTGGATCCTCGTGGCGATGGCAACTGGGTTCTCGCGCTTGGCCCCACCGATTCGCGGCCGGTTGAGGAACCGCTGGAACCAGAATTCCCAAAGCATGTTGCCGGGACTGAAGTCGTTGTCGACGGGACCGTGCTCGTTGACACGTTCCAACTCAACGGTCCCGGCACGCTCCAGCGCCCGGAACCGCATGACGTAGAGTTGCACCGGTAGCCGCAGGATGTCGTTCACCAGCCTGCTGGTCGCGCAGTACAGCACCCAATCGCTGGACACGTCGGCGCGATC
Source organism: Phycisphaerales bacterium (assembly GCA_020353195.1). Lineage (GTDB taxonomy): Bacteria > Planctomycetota > Phycisphaerae > UBA1845 > UBA1845 > JAFGJQ01. The sequence continues at coordinate 364,321 of CP070691.1, forward strand.
CCAACTCAAGGTGCCCAGGACATCGGCCTTGAAGTTTTCGGCCACGTCGGGGGGAATACGCAACGCCTTGCACAGCGTGCGGTTAACGTCGAGGTTGAACCGCAACTGGGTCTTCTTGAGGTACACGTTCCTCTTGTCCGCATCAGGTCCATGGCTCTGCCACTGGCTCGTGTCGATCGGTCCGGGCCAAACCTTGGGCCTGGCCTTGATGAAGCGTCGCCACGTGCCGAGCACTCTCTCACTGCGAAACCGCAGGTCGTCCACGGTGTACGTACCGTTCGTGGCCCAGTAGTGACTGGGTCGGGGGCGGCCTCCGGGTTATGGGCCCGACGACCCGGCTACTTGGGGCCGCTCGAACCATCCGCTCAACCACTCAGTGACATCACGCCGACAGGCGTTCGTCCTTCAACCGTCGCTGTCAGCCGATGTCCTTCAGAGCCACTCCGTGGTCGCCTATTCTCGAAATCGCCGCCATTCTGTACTTCGACGCTACGACCAATGGTTAGGGTGTTGGCCGGCCGGCGCGACGGTTACTCGGCCAGAAGAATCGTGGCAGATCCGGTCCCTTCGGGGAGGCGAAGTTGCCGGTTCTGCTGTGTGTCTTCGGGGCTTCATCTTCCGTCGTAACCGTGGCAGTAAGAACGAATTACTGACACTGACACTACGGCCGCCAACTTCGGCAGTCCCGCCCAGCATCAGCCAGGCTTCCCCCGCCGTGTCCGTGCCGGCATACCGCCATCGGCGGCCGCGCGATGGCCGTACAGGTCGCCGGTCGTTCCAAACCGGTATGCCATGGCGACGTACTCGGGCGAAATCTCGACCGGCAACCGGCGGGCGATCTCTGTCCACTTCAGAGACTCCTGATCACGAAGGCGTACGACCTCCTCTGCGTAGGCCTCGTAGAGTGGAATCCTGCGAATCTCGAACTCAAGGCTTACGCCAAAACCGCCTTCCTCTCCGCCACC
>CP070691.1:365385-372070 GCA_020353195.1 Phycisphaerales bacterium
AGCTGAAGCCGCCGGCCACCTTCGACAACGGCCAGCCCAACGCCGCCTTCCGGGAGGACGCCCAGTCACTGGCGAGGGATCTCGCATCGGCCATCGGGCACCGGCCCGATATTGTCTACGTCGATCCCCCGTACAACCAGCACCCCTACGGCAGCAACTATCACGTGCTCAACACGGTAGTTCTGTGGGACAAGCCACCGCTGCACCCGGAGATCCGCGTCAACGGGCGCAAGCACGACAAGTCCGCGATCCGCAAGGACTGGCGAACGCAGCGGCGCTCGCCCTACAACTCCGCCGCCGATGCGCTGCCGGCGTTTCGTGCACTGATCGACGCATTGGACGTGCGCTGGATTCTCGTCAGCTACAGCACCGACGGCAACATGCCGCTCGACGGCCTGCTCGGCGTCCTGGCGGACCGGGGCGGATTGTCGGTGTTCACACAGAAGTACAAGCGCTACCGCGTCAGCACGCCCCGGATGTCACCGAAGCCGCACAACGTCGAATTCCTGGCGGTCGTCGACACGCGCGGCCGCCCGACCCCGTCGCGCGTTGGCGAGATCACCAACCGAATCCTGCACCAGGAAGCATAAACGGCCTGCGCCGGCCGACAACGTGGCCTCCGAGCCCAGGCAAAGCGTCAGCGCTCAGTGAACCATCCCCGCCGAACGCATCGTGCGGCAAGCGCACGGGGCGCAACGCCTGGAAAACGGCTCCGCAGGCCGGTTTGGCGTTCTATCCCGGACCGCGATCTGCTACGATGGAGTCAATCCGCTGACGCGGGCGATGTTCGGCGGGCGCGACGGCGAGAGGGGATTGGCGTCATGTCTTAGATCGGCGGCGGTCCCACACGGCAGACCGCCGCACTTCACCGAACCACCGGATCAGCGCTGAACGTACCGTAGGAACTGGTGGCCGAACGTCGTTGTCGGCCCCGCGCTGGAACCTGCGGGGGCTTCGTTACAACTCGGCACCACACATCTGAAAGGAGCAGGAAGATGAGGACGAAAGTGTTTTCGAGCGCGGTCAGTGTCTTGGCCGTAGCAGCCGTACCGATCGTGCTAAGCGCCCAGACGCCCGTCGGCACCGCCTTCACCTACCAGGGGCAACTCAAGGACGAGGGCAGGCCCGTCAACGACACGTGCGATTTTGAGTTCGAGCTATACGACGCCGCCAGCGGCGGAAGCCAAGTCGGCAGCGCGGTGAGCACGAACGGCGTCGATGTGGTCAACGGCCTGTTCGCCGCGTCGGTCGACTTCGGCGAGGATTGCTTCATCGGCGAGGCTCGGTGGTTGGAAGTTTCGGTTCAGTGTCCGGGCGACGGAGATTTCACAACCCTCGATCCGCGACAGCCGGTAACGCCGACCCCGCACGCGATCTATGCAAAGTCGGCGGGCTTCGAGTTGCCGATTCAGGTCACTGGCTCATTTGACTTTCCTGCGGCGGTTATAGAAGCCACCAACACCAGCACGAACGGCGGGTATGCCGTTGCGGGTGCCAATCCTGAAATCGGCACCGTGGGCTATGTAGGGGGCTTTTACGGTATATTCGGCCGGTATGGCATGACGACCTACGGATGGTTGGGCGGTGGTGACTACGGAGTCTACGGGGGCAATATCAACGATAACTACGGCGGTCTCGGCAGCAGCAGCCAAGGTGTGTATGGTTACAGCACCAGCGGATACGGAGGGTATTTCCAAGGAATGGGGTATTTCAGCGGGGACGTCGGCATTGGAATTGAAGTGCCTTCGGAGAAACTGGAAGTTGATGGGACCGTAAAGGCCATAGCGTTTGTTGGCGACGGTTCGGGGCTCACCGGTCTAGCAGGCTCGACCGTAGATCTTCGCAACGTGGCCTTGTTGCGATGGGACCTGCTCAACAGCGCTTTCCGAGTGGGTAGCAACCCTCTACATGTGGCCTTTGATGGAGCCAACGTCTGGGTGGTGAATTCCGCGGACCACGATGTGACCAAGCTGCGAGCCTCCGACGCGGCCTACCTCGGCGACTTCCCCGTGGGCGACGCCCCCACAGGCGCAGCCTTCGACGGGGCCAACGTCTGGGTGGTGAACTACCTTACCGGCGACGTGACCAAGCTGCGGGCCTCCGACGGGGCCAACCTCGGTACCTTTCCCGTGAGCAGCGACCCTCGCTACGTGGCCTTTGATGGAACCAACGTTTGGGTGACGAATGGCGGCGGCAATAGCGTGACCAAGCTGCGAGCCTCCGACGGGGCCCACCTCGGCGACTTCCCCGTGGGCCACGAACCTCGTGGTGTGGCCTTCGATGGAGCCAACGTGTGGGTGGTGAATTGGGCGGACCACAACGTGACCAAGCTGCGAGCCTCCGATGGGGCCAACCTCGGCGACTTCCCGGTGGGCAATTGGCCTTGGGGTGTGGCCTTTGATGGAGCCAACGTTTGGGTGACGAATAGCGATAGCGATACCGTGACCAAGTTGCGAGCCTCCGATGGGGCCAACCTCGGCACCTTCCCCGTGGGCAATTGGCCTCGTGATTTGGCCTTCGATGGAGCCAACGTCTGGGTGACGAATAGCGACAGCGATACCGTGACCAAGCTGCGAGCCTCCGACGGGGCCAACCTCGGCGACTTCCCCGTGGGCGACGACCCTCGTGGTGTTGCCTTCGACGGAGCTAACGTCTGGGTCGTGAACAGCCAAAGCGATACCGTGACCCGTATCTCACTGGTCCGCTAGCGGCCCAAGCCGAGAAGGGAGTTTATGATGAATCGCGTGGTACAGCTAATGATCCAAGCATGGTTGGCGTTGTTGATCCTTCCCGTCGGTGCCACCCGCGCCCAGGGTTACACCATCGACTGGTACTCGATTGACGGCGGTGGAGGAATGTTCGGCACTGGCGGGAACTACGAGTTAAGCGGCAGCATCGGAGAAGCCGACGCGGGCGAGATGTCGGGCGGAACCTATAGCGTGACCGGTGGGTTCTGGTTTCCGCTGGTGCCCGGCGATTGCGACGGCGACGGCGACGTGGACTTGGACGATTTCGTAGAACTCGAAGCCTGTCTGCTGGGCCCCGGCGGCGGGCTTGGGGTCGGCTGCACTTGCTTCGACCTCGACGACAGCGGTGACGTTGATCTTTCTGACTTCGCCGACTTTCAGGTGGCGTTCACGGGGTAGTTGTGACAGACAGCAAGCAGCCGTAACAAATCACGGGCCGCTTAGATGGTCGGGTGGCGCGTCTCTTGTCGCCTGCCCGGACACTAGACCAACTCCCCGAGCCGTGAGTACAACGTCTTCAACTGCGCCAACTTCTCCTGAGCCAGCTGCTCCGACTCCTCACGCCTACGCTGCCACTCCTGCCGCATTCGTTTGGCAAGCACTCGGTGAAACCTACTCCCGCCGGCCGGGTCGTGCAGCAGGCGCAGGGGCCGCAACACTCGGAAGACGGCCCCACGGCCCGGTTTGGCGTTCTATCCCGAGCCGCGATCTGGTACGATAGAGTCAATCCGCTGACGCGGGCGACTTCGGCGGGCGCGACGGCCAGGAGGGGCGGGGCTGCCTCACATCCTTCAGACGCTCAAGCCGGGATGGAACGCGCCGCACTTCACCGCCGCTCGCTCGCCGGCAGCACGCGCAATTCTACGCCCCGCCATGGTCGTCGGCGGAAGGAGGAACACGCCATGTTCCGACGTATCCCAAGCCGTGTGGTTGCCGCTTGCCCGTTCGGCTTGTTGTCGGGCAGGAACTGGCTGCGGAGGCTCCGGTTCCTACCCAAACGACGGCCTCGGTGCAGCGATCGAGTGCCGAGGGCTCGACAGGTGTCTAGTTAGGAGGAGGAATTAAGTATGCGAACAGCAATCGTAGCAGGCACGTTTGCGATGGTGTTGTGTGCATCGGCCAACGCGGCGCCAGTGTGGTACGAGAACTTCGAAGGCGGCCTTGCCGGCTGGAACATCTGGACCGAGCGCGGCACGAACATGTGCACGGCCAACGCTGAGGGGCCGCCGGCGCTGGGTGACCCCATCAACACGCCCCTGGACATGCCCAACCAGGTCTGGGCTCAGGTTGGCGGCGGCGACACCTTCAACGGCGGGATCTGGACCATGGTCAGTGGGCTCCCGACGGGCACGGTCCTGCACATCGACGGCTACTGGCGGACGCTGGCCTGGGGCGCCAACAACCACTGGGCCGAGGTCATCGTTAACGATAACCAGGCCGAAGTCCCGGTGAACGGCGCGGACTACCCGGCAACCACAACGCTGGAGTACAAGATTGACGGCTGGGACAACCCCGCCGGCAAGGACGGCATGTTCTCCGACCCGGATGTCACTGTTGTCAACGATGGCAACTTCATGACGACCGATGGCACGATTCTCGTGGTGCTGAAGGTCGGCAATGCGGGCGGCTTGACCTGGGTTGCGTTTGACGATCTGTTCATCACGACGCCCGGCGGCGTCATCACCGAGATCATCGACGCGACCGGCGACGGCGCGGGCAACGCCCTTGATAATCCTTACGGAATCGCCGTGGATTCTGTGGGCAACGCGTACGTGACCGGAGCCAACACCGACAACGCCTTCAAAATCACGCCCACCGGGGCCATCACCGAGATCATCGACGCGACGGGCGACGGCGCGGGCCATGGCCTTGATTACGCTTGGGGCGTCGCCGTGGACGGTGCGAGCAACGCCTACGTGACGGGAGGCAACACCCACAGCGCGTTCAAGATCACGCCCGCCGGAGTCATCACCCAGATCATCGACGCGACCGGCGACGGCGTGGGCCATGGGCTTCATACTCCTTACGGCATCGCCGTGGACGGTGCGGGCAACGCGTACGTGGCGGGACGCTCCAGTAACAACGCGTTCAAGATCACACCCGGGGGCGTCATCACGCAGATCATCGACTCTACCGGCGACGGCGCGGGCCATGGGCTTAATGCTCCTTACTGCATCGCCGTCGACGGTGAGGGCAACGCGTACGTGACGGGACTCAATAGCGACAACGCGTTCAAGATCACGGCCGCCGGGGGCATCACGCAGATCATCGACGCTGCCGGCGACGGCGCGGGCCATGGGCTTGATGGTACTTACGGCATCGCCGTGGACGCTGTGGGCAACGCGTACGTGACGGGATACGCAAGCCACAACGCGTTCAAGATCACGCCAGCCGGGGTTATCACCCAGATCATCGACGCTACCGGTGACGGCGCGGGCCATGGCCTTGATACTCCTTACGGCATCGCCGTGGACTCTGCGGGCAACGCGTACGTGGTGGGATACTCCACCAACAACGCCTTCAAGATTACGCCCGCGGGCGTCATCACGCAGATCATCGACGCGTCCGGCGACGGCGCGGGCAATGCGCTGTCTGGTTCTCGGGCCATCGCCGTGAACGGTGAGGCCAACGCGTACATGACGGGACAGGCCAGCGACAACGCGTTCGAGATTGGGCCGCCGGACTGCAACAACAACGGCATTCCCGACGACCAGGAAATTGCCGGCGGCACCAGCGCCGACTGCAACGCCAACGGCGTCCCCGACGAGTGCGAAGCGATCCTGTATGTGGACGACAGCGCGACAGGCCTGAACGGCGGCACGAGTTGGGCCGACGCCTACCTCGACCTCCAGGACGCATTGGCCGAGGCCAACGCCAACTGCGCGGTATCCGAGATCTGGGTCGCCGCCGGCACCTACAAGCCCGAGCCCGACGGCGGAACCGGCAACCCTGACCTCAGTTTCGAGATGGTGGACGGCGTGGCTCTCTACGGCGGGTTCGCCGGCGGCGAGACCGATCTCAGCCAGCGCCCGCTCGATCCCGATCCGTTCACGATCGACCCGGCCGTCGACTCCGTCCTCAGCGGCGACATCGGAGTCTCCGGCGACCCATCTGACAACAGCTACCACGTGGTGAAGGCTGACAACATCTCCTCCAACGGAATCCTCGACGGCTTTACCGTCACCGCGGGGTACGCCTTTGGCTGGGGGCCCGACAGTCATGGCGGCGGGATGGTGATCGGCGGCGACCCGACGGTGGTCAACTGTACGTTCCGGGGGAACAAAGCTGGCTTCGGCTACGGCGACGGCTACGGCGGCGGGATGTACATTTCCACCGGCAGCCCGACGGTGGTCAACTGTACGTTCTCGAATAACGAGGCGTACCACGACGGCGGCGGGATGTACATTTACGGCGGTGACCCGACGGTGGTCAACTGTACGTTCTCGAATAACGAGGCGTACCACGACGGCGGCGGGATGTACAACAAATACGGCGACACGACGGTGGTCAACTGCACGTCCTGGCTCAACTCAGCAGGCAGCTTAGGCAACGGGATGTACACCTATACCGGCGGCGAACCAACGGTGACCAACTGCATTCTCTGGGATGCAGCTGACGCCATTTGGACCGACGACCCCATGGTGCCGGTGGTCACCTACAGCAACGTCGCGGGCGGCTGGCCGGGCGAAGGCAACATCGACCTCGATCCGATGTTTGCAGACGCGCCCAACGGCGACCTGCGCCTGCTCCCCGGCTCGCCGTGCATCGACGCCGCGAACAACCTGGCGCTGCCCGCGGATATCGCTGACCTCGACGGTGACGGGGACACGTCCGAGCCGATCCCCTTCGACCTCGACGGGAACCCGCGCAGGCTCGATGATCCGGATACACCCGACACCGGATACGGAGTATCACCGATCGTGGACATGGGCGCCTAC
>CP070691.1:372170-380613 GCA_020353195.1 Phycisphaerales bacterium
AAGTTCTTGTCCAGAACGTCGCCGCCCCGAAAGCGGACCTCCTCGGTCAGCGCGTAGCCCAAGCCCATCGTGATGCCGCCCTCGATCTGGAGCCGCACGCCTTCCGGATTGATCACCTCGCCCGTGTCCTGGGCGCACACGATCCGCCTCACCCGCAGTTTTCCGGTCTGCTTGTGGACCGAGAGCTCCGCCATCGTGGCCACATACGTGTTCTGATAGTCCGTGCAGGCCACGCCGAAGCCGCTGCCGCTCGGCGCTTTCGCCCATCGTTGCCCGAACGTGCCTGCCGCGGCCTCGAGGACTCGGCGCATCCTCGGATCGGTCAGGTTGTGTAGGCGGAACGCCAAGGGATCCATGCCCGCTGCTGAGGCCATGATGTCCATCTGCGACTCCATGGCGAAGACGTTCGTGTTGCTCCCGGGTCCCCGCCACGCGCCGACGCTGAAGGGGTGAGCCCGGGTTCCCCCGGCGCTTCGGCTGCCCCCCCAACTGCCGCGTGACAGGACCCGATGGTGGGGAATGTCGTAGAATGGTTCGGAGCTGCGCGAGCCGGCAAAGTAGTTGTCGTAGTCCCAGTAGACAACCTTGGCGTTGTCGCCAAGACCGGATCGCACGTTAATAACAGCAGCCGGACGGAAGGTGTCGTAGAAGAACTCCTCGGCTCGCGTCCAGGCCACCTGCACGGGCCTGCCTGCCAGCTTCGCCAGTCGCGCTGCTTCCGCCGCCTGGCGGTTGCTGGTCTTGCCGCCGAACCCGCCGCCGACAAACGGCGTGATGACATGGACGTTCTCCGACGGCAGGCTCAGGTCGCGCGCAACCGCACTCTGGACCCAGTTCGGGGCTTGGGTGGAGACCCAAACCGTGGCGGTGTTCCCTTCGACCCGGGCGAGCGCCGTGTGGGTCTCCATCGGAGCGTGCGCCACGTACTGGTTGAGGTAGGTGGCCTCGAACGTTCGGGCAGAGCGTTTTCGACCCTCATCCAGGTTGCCGGCCGAGGCGATGGTCTGCGCTGGCGGCGCCGATCGAACTAGGTGATCGAAGATCGTGGCGTTGTCAACCGTCGGCGAGGGACGGGAGTGTTGGACCTCGATCCGTGCCAAGGCCCTGTCCGCCACGTCCGGACGCTCATGCAGTACTGCGATCAGATCATCGTCGCGCACGATCCGCACGCCGTCGATCGCCTTGGCCGGAGCGGTATTGACCTCCTTGAGCCTCGCCCCGTGCACGGGAGGTCTCAGGATTCGCGCGTACAGCATGCCCGGCAGGCGGACGTCGCCGGCAAAACGCGCCTTGCCGGTGACCTTGTCCACGGCGTCAGCGCGCAGCGCGTCCCGTCCGCAGATGCGCAGCTTGGCTCTGCTCTTGGGGCGCACGCTCTCGTCGAGACGCCGCTCGATGCGCTTTCCCTTGGCCAGCCGGCCGTAGGAAACGCTCTTGTTCGGATTGCCCCTCACAAACACCATGCCGTCCTCAACGAACAACTGATCCTTCGGCACCGACAGGTGCTTGGACGCCAAGTCGAGCAGCACGGACCTCGCCTCCGCCCCAGCGGCGCGCAGGGCCGGTCCGAACTCCCTTGTACTGCGGGACCCCACCGTCGCCATGTCTGCGGGGCAGCGCTGCGTGTCACCCATGACCATGTCCACCGCCGACAGGGAAACGTCCAACTCGTCGGCCAGCATCTGCGCGAAGGACGTGTGGATCCCCTGTCCCATCTCGATCTTGCCGGTAAAGCCCGTCACGCGGCCGTCCGCGCCAATCCGGAGGAACGCATTGAAGTCCTCAGGATAGCGGCTCCGCCGCCGGTCCTGCAGTGACGCGGGCGCCTCCGGCGCGCGGATGAGAATGATGATCCCGCTGCCCAGGAGCTTAAGCATCTCTCGACGATTCAGCGTCACGGGCTCGCAGCCGACGTCGCGTTCAATTGCGGTGTGGCCCTCGGGGTTCATGACCGGTCTCCTTGGGCGCCGGCGGACGCGGCCTCGATCGCCCGCACGATCCGCAGGTAACCGCCGCAGCGGCAGAGGTTCTCGTCCATCGCGTTGATGATCTCCTCCCGCGAGGGTCGGGGATTCTGCGCCAGCAGGCTACAGGCGGTGAGGACCATCCCCGGCGTGCAGAAGCCGCACTGCAGGGCGTCGTGCGCGACGAACGCCGCCTGCAGGGGATGAAGCTCGGCGTTGGCGGCCAGACCTTCGATGGTTGTGACGGCCTTGCCGTCGACCTGGCCCACCGGGTGCATGCACGACCTGACGGCCTTTCCGTCGACCAGCACCGTGCAGGCGCCGCAGTGCGCCGCGCCACATCCGTACTTGGTGCCGGTCAGACCGAGATCGGTCCGGAGCACCCACAAGAGCTTGCGCTCGACATCGACGGTGAGGCTGGCGGGCTGGCCGTTGAGTTGAAACCGGATCGATCTGTTCATGGGGCACTCCTGCGCCAAACGGATCGCGCGGCTGTTCAATCGTGCCCATTGTATCAGATACTCGACTTGCGAAAAGGGAGTATATCGCGGACCCCACAGTTCGGCGACGTGCGCCGTTGTCACTTGAAACGGCTGGGCCAACCGGATATGATGCCTGTGTGATGTTCCATAGCTGGGAAATGTCGATGAACAGGCATCCGGCCTGAGTGGGGATCGACGGGGTTCCCTTTGCGACAAATGAGAGGAGACGAAGAATGCGTTCCGGTGTTGCGCACTACCCGATCGTGGCAGCGGTGTTGGGACTCTTTATTGCCGCGCCGTTGCCGGCCGCGGTCATACCGATCGGGGAGATGATCCTCGACGGTGAGGCGACCGTGACGGTGCCGCCGTGGGATATCGGCAGTCCGGAGAGCCTCTTTGACCGCAACTTCGGCACGCTGATGCGTACGGCTTCGGTCAACCCGGCGGTGATCACGATCGAGTTCTCCGTATCTCAGATAACAGGCGCGGCGCGCTCCAAGTTCTCTCACCCTGAGCACAACTGGACTCTGGAGGCGGCCGACTCGCTCGCGGATCTGGACAGTCAGAGCGGCACGTGGGTTCTGATCTTCGGGCCGATTCCTGCGCCCGGGGAGACGGTGAACTGGGTGGAGTGGAACGGCGCGCCGGTGACGCGGCGGTTTTTCCGTTTCACGGTCGAGCGGATGTCCGGCGACGATTACGTCCACATTTACGAGTTGGAGCTGCAAACGGCGGAGACGGTGCACACGGTGATGATCGACGGAGTCGCCCGCCAGATCAACATGATCGAGGTGTCGCCGGCGGAGGCTTCAATTGAGGTAGGAACGTCGCTTCCGTACTCGGCGGAAGCTTCGCTGAGTCTGGGGCCGGACCGTTACGACGTGACGGATGATGTCACATGGGCGACAGGGGACTCCGCGGTCGCCACGATCACGCCGACGGGTCTGGCCACGGGGGTGGCCGAGGGCACGACGGCGGTCCATGCCGATCTCGGTCCGGTGCACGGGGAGGCCTGGCTCGACGTATGGAGTGACAATCCAGCCCCGCTTCGGGTCCAGCGTCCGCGGACGTTTGTCGTTCACTACAACCCGATCATCGAGGAGATTGACGGCACGCCGGTGAACCAGCGGTTGTATGCCGTACCGTCATGGTGGCCGAACGTCGCCCCCCAGACGCTGACGGCCTGGTGGATTTCGGACATGGACCAGGCGAGCCACGGTCTGGCGGTGCACCGGATTGTGAACGAGATTGATGCGGACGTGTATCCGATCAAGCAGACGGGCTTTCGGTACACGGACCAGAGCTACTTCGACTCGCTGTATCATGGCGCGCCGTGGTATTCCCCGGACGCGGTGGATTACAAAGCGGTGATCCGGGATTACGATCTCGCCCGGAAGGTGGATGCCGGTCAGGTGAATGAGGTTCACATCGACGGCGCCCCGTACTTCGGGTACTGGGAATCGACCATGGCGGGGCTTGGTGCCTATTACATCAACTCAGGTCCCGTGCCGAAGATCGCGTGTTCGCGGTTGTTCGCGATCATGGGCTTCAACTATGAACGGGGCGTGGCCGAGATGCTCCACAGCCTGGGGCACCGATGCGAGGACCACATCAAGAAGGTACACGGCGGATTCTGGGATATCACGCAGAGCCGTACCGACTGGGAGCGGTTCACACACAACATCACGCAGTCGGGCGATGCGGCCTGCGGGACGGTGCACTACCCACCCAATGCCGCGAGCGACTATGACTACACCAATCCCACCTACGTGACCAGCACCGCCATCGACTGGATGAACAACTTCCCGAATCTGACGGGGCAGGACAGCGTTATCAATCGGGAGGCGTGGGGCGGTCCCGACTACCATCGGAACTTCATGAAATGGTGGTACTCGCACATGCCGCACGTTGAGGGGCGGAACAGCCATGACGGCTACAATCGTCTGAATAACTGGTGGGAGTACATCTTCAACATCAACGAGCATGAGGAGGCGGGGGGTGATCATGTTCCCGGCGGCCCCACCCCGCCGGCCGATCCATATGGGGCGGTGCGGGTGCGCATCACAGATAACGTAGTGGAGGACTGGCATCCCCGCGTGAGTTCGTCGGGTCGCGTGGTATGGTACGGGTCTGACGGCACGGACTACGAGATCTACTCCTGCGCCGCTGACGGTTCGGGTCACGTGCAGATCACGGCCAACGGCTGGATTGACGAAGCGCCGCAAATCAACGGGAGCGATCAGGTGGTCTGGCAGGCCTTTGACGGTCAGGACTACGAGATCTTCACGGCCAACGCCGACGGCTCCGGTGTGGTTCGCATTACCGACAACACCACGGATGACTGGCATCCGCAGATCAACGACGCGGGGCGGATCGTGTGGGATGGCTGGGACGGCGCGGACTACGAGATCTACTCCTGCGATATCGACGGATCGAACCTCGTACAGGTGACGGACAATGGCTTTGTGGGCGAGCGGCCGCGGGACGACGTCTGGCCGCAGATCAACGACGCGGGGCGGCTGGTGTGGTTCGGGCACGACGGCAGCGACTGGGAGATCTACAGCGCCAACACGGATGGTACGGGGCTCGTTAATCTGTCGGACAACAGCTACGAGGACGAGTACCCGCAGATCAACGCGGCGGGGCGTGTGGTCTGGCACAGTTGGGTCTCGCTCAGCACGACCGAGGTCTACAGTGTCGACGCCACGGGGGGAACGCCGGTCCGGCTGACCAACGACTCGCGCGACGACTGGTATCCTCAGATCGGCGACGACAATCAGGTGGTGTGGATGTCATCACGGCTTGACGACTGGGAGATCCGGCGGGCGATGGCCGACGGTAGCGGCCTGACCCTGTTGACGGCCAACGCGACACACGACCAGTATCCGCGGGTCGATTCGAGAGGCCGGGTCCTCTGGCAGGGATTCGACGGAGAAGACTGGGAGATCTACGCCTGGATCGACGGGGCCGTGCATCAGTTGACGGATAACAGTCATGACGACCTGGCCCCGAGCGTCGCTGCCGACGGTGGTGCCGTGACGTGGCACGCGGAGAGCGCGGTGAACGCTGACGTTCGGACGTTCGAAGTATACGTGCTGGTGCCGTTGTCGGGCGATCTGGATCTGGACGGCGACGTGGACGTGGACGACTTCACCGCGTTTGCCGACTGCCTGAGCGGCCCCGACGTCGCGTCCGCGCCCGGCTGTGACGCCGCCGATCTCGAAGATGACGGCGACGTGGACCTGAAGGACTTCGCGCAGTTCCAGGGGGTGTTCACGGGCCCATAGTCCGGTTCGCCGACTTTGCGGCCGGATCCGGCGCGGGACGGACGAGGCGGTTGCTGGCGTCCCTGCACGACGGTGCGTATTCGACGCGGACGCCGTTCAGCTTCGCAGTGAGAAGCTCGTGGCCGATCCGAACCAAGCCCTCCCGTTCGGGCATTCTGGGGTCGTTACGCGCCTGATTGGGCTACGGTGCGTCGCAGATGGATTCGACGTCATCAATGTAGATGGTAAACGGCCCCGCGCCACCCGTGCTGGAGAAGGCCACGTGCTCAAGTGTTCCCTTGTTGGTTGGCGAGTTGAGCACGCCGTCACCGGTGAAACCGAGGATTGGGTCGGTCTGGGGATCGAAGAGCACGGTTTGCCAGACGCCGGGGCTCGCGCTGATGAGCTTGCCCTGCGGAGCGAAGCCGATCTGACTGTCAGCACCTACCCATTCGATGGTACCGGCAGTTCCTCCGTCGTCCCCGGGCAGCGCCGTCGTGCCGGTCTCGCGAACGCCGAGGCTCACGCGGAGCGAACCGCTGTCGAGACGCAACCGGAGGCGAATCGGCTTGTCGAGTTCGATCGTCGGGTTCGGAACGTTGTCGGCGTTGGAGGAGGTCGCCCGCATCCAGCGCTCGAGGCTGGTGTCAATGAATTGCCATTCGAGCTTATAGCATTTGGCGCCGCCGAAGGCGCCGACCTCGTCGGTGACTTCACTGACGTTTGGCGTGAGCTCCAGGTGAACGTCTGTCGACCCGGAGTATCGCGGATCGTTGAAGAGGACTTCTGTTCCGTTTGAGTAGCCTTCAAAGCCGGTAAAAACGATGTCCCTGCAGTATCCTTCGTCGCCCGTGAAGATCTGCTGCAGCGCGGCGAAGTCCTTCTGAGTAACGTGCAGGTCGTCGTCGAAATCGAACGTGCCGAGGCACTGCGCTTCGGACGTCGGCGGTGTCGGTGTCGGCGGTGCAATCGGCCCGTTCATGCAGTCAGCAAACGCGACGTAATCGTCGGTGTCGATGTCACCATCGCAGTGGATGTCTCCGGCGCAGTAGTGGCAGGTGTCGAACCGCCGCTCCAACTCGTCCCACAATTCGGTGCGGTCCCCGTCGTAGCCCAATGCCCACATGCCCACACCCTGCAGGTTGTGGTCCTGAGCCAGTTGGTACTTCAGCCCCAGGCTGTCGGCGTTGTCGAACCAGACCTGGTGCCAGTCCGAACCGTCGTGCCATCGATACCACGGCGTCTGCGAAACCGCGTCCCACAACAGGCCGTACGTCTGCGAGTCGGGTTCGTCATTGCGGAAGCGGGTCGAGCTGACAAAGTCCGTGACCGTTGAATAGGGGGCGGAGGTCACGGTCGTCCAGTGGTGCCCGTAATAGGGCACACCCAGGATGAGCTTCTCGGGGTTGTTCTGCGTCACGTCGCCGTACTGGTTCAGCACCGTGTCGGTGATGTTGATGCTGCCGCCGGTGAGCGGCGCGTTGGGACCCGAGGTCGAACTCCAGCTTCCGTAAAAGGCGTAACCCATGATGAAGATGCCATCGCAACTGGCGGCCAGGCCGGCCAGGTCCCACGCATCGCCCCAGTTCACCGCGGGGCCGGCGAACGTCACTTCGGAGCCGGGGATTTCGGTATGCAGGTAGGCGGTCAGTTCGGCCATGAACGTGTTGATGTGGGCCTTCCAGACCGTTCCGCTGCCCTCGAAGTCAACGTTCAACCCGTCTGCGCTGCCTTCGAGCATCTTGTTCTTGATGTTGACAAAGAAGTTGTTCTTGTAGGCCGGCGTCGTGACCAGTGTCTCAATGGCGGAGGGCTCAAAGAGGGTGGCCACCAGAACAATCTTGACTCCGCGTTGATGGGCGGCGTTGATCAGCCCGGTCCAGGGCCAGCCTCGATCCTCGCCCAGCGACCCGTCGCTGTTGACCGCAACGCTGAAACAGGCGATGTGCGTCAGGAGATCGTACCGCAGGTAGGTGGAGCTTTCCCAGTAGGGCAGGTATCCGAAGATCGTCGCGCAGGGCTTGTCGCGCTCAGCCCGTTCCTGAAGTGGGATGATCGGCTCGTTGGGGTCCCCGAGCAGGTCCGGCGAAGTCGGGGTGTACCGGTGGGCCTCGATGGCCAGCCGGCCAGGGCTGATGAACGCACGCTCATCGTCACCGTGCACCGCCGACACCGCCGCGATGAACCCAAACGCCAGCGCTAGAATCCGCGTCATGATCTAAGGCTCCTTCTCCTCCAACTGGGGACCGATAAGCGGCTTCAGACGCGATTTCCCATTTGCCAGTGCCGCCTACACGACCACGAATCCACGTGATCGGGACGCTCCCATGCGGCAAGGAGCACGGATCCCGGGCGGAATCCCCGCGGTTCGCAGGCAGATGCCGTCAGAAGCGGGATCCCCGATCCGTCGGACCTCAATCAGTCATTCTACCCGCATGACCGAGCCGTTTCAAAGCGGATATCCAACGCACCCGTCCGCCAGCACAACGCACACGCGGCGACTGACGCCCGCAATCATGAAAGGACTCCGCTACTGGACTGGGCCACGCCGTGGGATGAGAAAGGTGCGCACGAAGTACGTTTTTGAGTCTTCGCAGACGTAGACGATCTCCAGCCAGCCGGGTCTGCCCGCTTGCCTGCGTTTCTGCATAGGTCTTCCACTCACCCGACTCACGGGAGTGCTGAGATACTGAACGAGCATCGTCCCGCCCAGAATGACCATCCCACCCAG
>CP070691.1:380713-404118 GCA_020353195.1 Phycisphaerales bacterium
CCGCGAGGGGCCGGCCGGCCGACTCGAATCGAAGATCACCAGCCTGCAAGAGAAGCTGGGCCGGCCGCTGAAGCAGTAGCCCGCGGTCAATCCGGTTCGGCGTCCACGGGCTGGCGCCCATGGCTCAGTGACCGCGGTGCGAACACCGAGCCGCGGGCGCGAGCCCGCGGTCAATCCGGTTCCGGGTCCACGGGCTCGCGCCCGTGGCTCAGTGAACCACCCGGCGGCGAAGGAGCAGACATGAAGCCAACGCTGTTGATTCTGGCGGCCGGCATGGGAACCCGCTATGGCGGGCTCAAGCAGATCGAGCCCGTCGGGCCCGGCGGCGAGTCCATCATCGATTACTCCGTCTACGACGCCCTGCGGGCGGGATTCGACAAGGCGGTCTTCGTCATCCGGCGCGACATCGAAACCGCGTTTCGCGAGTCGATCGGAAGACGATTCGAGGACAAGATCGCGGTCACGTACGTGTTCCAGGAGCTCGACTCCCTGCCGAAGGGCTTCAGCGTCCCGCCCGACCGCCGCAAGCCCTGGGGAACCGGGCACGCGATCCTGACCGCCGATGGAGTGATCTCGGGGCCCCTCGCGGCGATCAACGCCGACGACTTCTACGGTCCGGCTTCCTACAAGTCTCTCGGCGACTACCTGTGCGCGACGCCGGATTCGGACGTGGCGAACTACGCGATGGTCGGATTCCGGTTGGGTGACACGCTTTCCGAGGTCGGGAGCGTCTCCCGCGGGGTGTGCCGCTGTGACGAGGGCGGCTTCCTGAAGAGCGTCGTCGAGATCACCGACCTCGAACGACACGGCGACGGAGCCAGGTACGCCGACGGCTCGGGCACCACGCACTATCTCGGCGGCCAGACGATCGTCTCGATGAACCTGTGGGGATTCACGCCCTCGATCTTCGATCGGTTGCGCCGCGGCTTTGCGGCGTTTCTGTCCGGGCACGGGTCGGACGCGAAGGCCGAATTCCACGTCCCGTCCGCCGTCAACGCACTGATCAGCAGCGGCCAAGCCCGCGTCAAAGTGCTTTCAACGCCGGACGCGTGGTGCGGCGTGACGCACCAGGAGGACAAGCCGCACGTCGTGCAGAGAATCCGCAGCCTCATCGATCGCGGGGTATACCCGGAGAAGCTCTGGGTCTGACCGATCGATCCCCTGATCGCGCGTCATCCACGTCCAAACACCAAGCCGCGGGCGCCAGCCCGCGGTCAATACCGAGCCGTGGGCGCAAGCCCGCGGTCAACACCGATCCGCGGGCGCGACACACAGAGCCGCGGGGCGCGAGCCCGCGGTCAACACAGAGCCGCGGGCGCGAGCCCGCGGTCAGTCCGGTTCCGGGTCCACGGGCTGGCGCCCGTGGCTCTGACTGTGGCTCTGACCCGTTGCGTCGGCCAGATGCGCAACGTGGGCCGCTGCGCATCGGCCCAGCGCGTCCAGGTCATACCCGCCCTCGAGAACACTGACCAAGCGGTTCGCCGCGTGGCTGGCCGCGAACTCCAGGAGCCTGGTGGTCATCCAGTCATACGATGAGTCGTCAAGTTCGATCGGCGCCAGCGGATCCGCACGGTGCGCGTCGAAACCGGCCGAGATCAACACGAACTGGGGCCGATACGACGCCACAACCGGCGCGATGGCCTCGTCGAACGCCTGGCGATATTCGGCGTCCCCGCTGCCTGGCCGCATCGGGAGGTTCAAGGTGAACCCCTCGCCCCGGCCGATTCCCGTCTCGGTCGCCCAACCACTCGTCCCGGGATACACCCAGCGCGGATCGCCATGCAGGCTGATGTACATGACGTCCCGCCGCGATTCAAACAAAGCCTGCGTACCGTTGCCGTGGTGCACGTCCCAGTCCACGATCAAGACCCGTTCGAGCCTGTGGCGCCGGGTCAGATGATCGGCTGCGATCGCCACGTTGTTCAGCAGGCAGAACCCCATCGAGCGATCCTCCAGGGCGTGGTGCCCCGGCGGGCGCACCGCGCAAAACGCGTTGTCGATCGTCCCCGCCATGACCAGGTCGACCGCTTCGATGACCGAACCGGCCGCCAGCACCGCGAGGTCGTAGCTCTTGGGGCAGATTGCGCTGTCGGGCACGTCGATGAACGGCGCCCCGTCGCGACAGGCGCTGATGAGTCGTTCCACGTAGTCAGGCCGATGGAGCCGGTGGATCTGGTCGGTCGCGGCTTCTCGCAGGGGCAACCGTGTGCATCGGTCCGCCAATCCGCGTTCGCGCAACGCGCGCTCGACAGCCACCAGGCGCTCGGGGCGTTCGGGATGCCCGGGCCCCGTATCGTGCCCGCGAAAACACTCGTCGAGAACCAAGCCCGTCCTGCGCATCGCCAATGCCCGATACACCGCAAGCCGCACACGCCATCCAGCGGCCTGGCGAAGCGGCGCACTGTATCCGGCGCGCGTCGCGCGGTCAAACGACGGACGCCGTGGTCAGCGATTGGCAAGATTGTGAACTTGCCGTAACGCCATGCGGCGCAGGCAACTGGGCTTCGCCTGCCCGTTCTCGGGGCCCGGGTGTCCATTGTTGCAGGCGATCTCGCGTAAGATGGGAAGTTCTGTGAGCCGGAAAATAATCGGCGTATTAACGGCATGTGCAACAACTGTGGACAACGGCGATAGGTCAACAAAGCCAACGGCTTATGATCTGGATAAATCCCGTAACTTCACTCGTTGCTCTGTGATTAACTTCCCGCGGCGGTTTTGTTTTTGCCCGGATAACCCACACCGTGTATTCTGTCCATCGGTGGCAGGAAGGTTGCTTCGGCCTGGCGCCACAATCGAGCCCTGTCGACTCCGGTAGAGCCGAGACGGGCGACCCTAAAAGCGGGGCAGCCGCTCGGTAACGGGCGGTGATCCGTTTGGTGAACACATAGCCCGGGTCGCGATCGGCTCAAACGATGGGGGCTCGAATGGCGCGGAAACCTTCAAAGGGCTGTTCGCTGCTCGAAGGCGGCCTGTCCGCGTGAGAGGAGCGGGTCAGTCGGGCGCTGATTGATACTCTGGGGCGCGATGCCGCGGCGGTGAGCGCTATCGTCGCGACAGGAAGCGTGTGAGAGGAGATCCCGTGGAAGCGGGGTCAAGGCGTCCGGTGGAAAGCCCTAAAAAGGGAGAAGCCCAAGGGAGCATCCGGTCGGGTGTATCGTTAATCCGTTGCACCGGACAAGGGACTCTCGAAAGGGTGAAAGCCTGGAAGTCGCAGCCAGCCGGTCCGGCCGGGTTCGCTTCGGCGCACCATTTGGCGTAACGGTTGGCGGAACGGCATGCAGGTTCACCGGGAGGCGTAACAGCCTCGGGTACCTTTCGAGAGGGGAACGCTTCGAAGGGTGTCAAAAATCCCAAGAGCGCTGTCGGCATGAAACAAGGCCGGCCAGGTCTCGAGGGGCGAAAACCGTCACGAGGGTAACCAAACCCTGAAGGCGGACCGAAGCGGGCCAGGAAAGCCCGTGCCCAGTGGATCCTCGAGTCCGGCAAGTGCTGAAGGGAGCCGAAGCCCATGAGAGGAGCCGGAGTCGTCCTCTTCGGAGGGCGCGCCGGCTAGGGCCAACCGGGTAATACTCTGGAGGAACGCGGAAACCGACGAGAGGCGCTACTGGATCTGTGCGAGCGTTTCCAGTACGGCCGGCAGCGGAAAACCACAAGGTCGAGGAAAGGTCCAACGACGAAGTGGGGTCATCAAACCAGTACGGTGATACGCGGTCGGCGTTGAACTCTGAACGGGAAGCGAATTCCAAGAGAGGATGGGCCGTTGCGGTAACGCGGCGGTTCAAGCGGTTGGCTCCGAAACCTCTGAAGGGCGCACAGGCGGAGCACCACTGCCGCCCTTTTTTTGCGCACGCCGTCGGGTCGCGCGCGTCGTCGGCCGGTGGATTCCGGCCTGTGAGTCGAGCCGGTTCGGCGGCAGGGTTGAGTGGTTGTTTACCCGGGTTCGGCGCTCGCCGGCTTCCCAGTCACGGAGCTTGACTGTTCGAGACGGAGCTCGGAGGCGCACTGAGGCGCGAAGCCGGCGGGCGCGGTGCTCGCCGGTGTGATGATCTACCGTCGGCGCGATGAGCCGAGCGGACCGCCTGGCATCCGCGAGAACGCCCTCGTCCGAAAGGCAGCAGGGCGGATCCTAGGCCGTCCAACCATCCGACCCATACCACGTCATCGTTATCATCGTCAAACGCCAATCGCCATTCATCAGTCGACGATCGACGCGCCGCGCAGGGTGTTCGTTCTGTGGCAATCCGAGTCGACCAGTCCCGGGCTTGTGCACCCCGACGTCGCAGGCAGAAGGTGCGAGCAGGCCAATAGGGGCTCCGGCCGGCATCGCGCCGCTGAAGCCCGCCGGGAACGAGAGGCCGCTGACGCGGCACGGCGGCTCGAATGCGCGGTGTCCACAAGGTGTTTGCTTTCGAAAACCGGGCGGTGGGCCTAATATGGGGGGGCGCCGTGCCGGCTGCGTGGCGGGCGAGTGATCATGATCAAGTGTTCGGCCCGGACGGTCCGGCCGAAGCGAGGAAGTGGCCCTTGGTGTGGACTGCACAATGACGCAACTGCCCCCCCTGGCGGATCGGAACTGCACGTTTCTCAAGGCCTGCCGCCGCGAGCCGGCGGATTACACGCCGATCTGGATCATGCGCCAGGCAGGACGGTATCTTCCGGAGTATCGCGAGCTGCGCTCGAAGGCGTCGTTTCTCGAGATGTGCAAGGACCCGGACCTGGCGGCCGAGGTGACACTCATGCCGATCGACCGGCTGGGTGTGGATGCGGCCATCCTGTTTGCGGATATCCTGCTCGTCGTCGAGCCGATGGGCGCGGGGCTGGAGTTTGCGGACGGGGCGGGTCCGAGGATCGCGCGCCCAGTGCGGAGCGGCGCCGACGTCGACCACCTTGGCGAGGTGGACGTGGAGGGTTCACTCGGGTTCGTGTTCGAGGCGGCCCGGCGGGTTCGAGCGGCCCTGGCGCCGCGAATCCCGTTGATCGGCTTCGCCGGGGCTCCGTTCACGGTGGCGTCGTATATGATCGAGGGAGGCGGGTCGCGGGATTACGTGCACACCAAGACTTTGATGTACCGTGATGCCGGGGCGTGGCACGCGTTGATGGAGCGAATCGCCCGGGTGCTGATCGATTACCTCAACGGGCAGATCGCCGCCGGGGCCCAGGCGATCCAGCTGTTCGACAGCTGGATCGGCGCGTTGGGGCCGGACGACTACCGCGAGTTCGTGCAACCGCACTCGAAGCGGGTGATCGAGGGGCTCAGGCCGGGCGTGCCCGTGATCCACTTCGGAACCGGCGCCAGCGCGCTGCTGGAGTTGATGCGCGACGCGGGGGGCGACGTCATCGGTCTGGACTGGCGGATCAACCTGGACGAGGGGTGGCGTCGGCTGGGCGATTCAGTGGGCGTCCAGGGCAATCTGGATCCGATCGTGCTGTATGCCGATCCGCCGGAGATCCGGCGGCGGGCGAAGAGGGTTCTGGACCGGGCAGCGGGGCGTCCGGGGCACGTTTTCAATCTGGGGCACGGCATTTCGCGTACGGTTCCGGTGGATCACGCCATCGCGCTGGTCGATGCGGTGCACGAGCTGAGCCGGCGGTAGACCGGCGGGATCGGGAGCCCCAGGCCTCGGGGGCAGAGGGTGCAGGGCCGTTTCTTCGCCGTCTACCGGCGCCGCCTTGCGACAGCACCGGCCGGACGATCTGGAAACTCACACCCGGTATCTGCTATCATGGGAGGGGCTGGTCAGGGGCAGCCCGAGATCGGAGGGTAAAGAATGCCTGGCAGACGAGATGGTCGGGGTCTGATGGTCTGTCTTGCCATCGCCGTCTTCGCCGGTCCCGCCGCCGCCGAACGGGTGGATTACACCGGGTATCAGGTGGTTCGGGTGGAGGTCAACACCGCCGCCGACCTGGGGCGGGTGGAGGATCTCAGCGCGCATATCCTGAATGACTATGTCGGGATCACGCTCCTGGATGCCGTTATCGCGCCGGATCGAATGGACGATCTGGCGGAGTCCGGCCTGTTCTATAAGGTCCTGAGCGACGACATCGGGCCGGCCTCATCGCGGCATCTGTACCGGTCGCCGTTTCGGGGCGAGTTTGACGATTACCTGACCTTCTCCGAGATGGTGACCTTCATGAACTACCTGGTCACGATCCGGCCCGACCTGTGCGAGATGATTGACATCGGCGATTCGGTCGAGAACCGCGACATCTGGGTGCTTCATATCACCGGGCCGACTCCCGACCCCAAACCGGCGGTGTTCTATGAGGCGACGATCCACGCGCGGGAGTGGATTTCGGCCCCGGTGGTTCTGTTCCTGGCCGACCGTCTGGTCAACCAGTACGACACCGATCCGTGCATTCAGGGGCTGGTGGACCGCACC
The DNA here is from genome assembly GCA_020353195.1 of Phycisphaerales bacterium. Classification (GTDB taxonomy): domain Bacteria; phylum Planctomycetota; class Phycisphaerae; order UBA1845; family UBA1845; genus JAFGJQ01. Next base: position 387,094 of record CP070691.1, read on the forward strand.
CACTTCTACCTGGCGCCTTGCGTCAATCCGGACGGCTACGTCTACAGCTGGGACGTGGAACGCCTCTGGCGGAAGAACCGAAGTGACAACGGCGGCGGCATCTACGGCGTCGATCTGAACCGCAACTGGGCCGAAGGCTGGGGCGGCCCCGGCTCGAGCGCCGATCCGGACAGCGAACTCTACCGCGGGCCGTATGCCTTCAGCGAGCCGGAAACCGTCGCGTTGAGCCAGTTCATCATCAGCAATCCCGCGATCAACACGTTCATGGACTACCACAGTTACGGGCAGCTGGTCATGTGGCCTTACGGCTACACGTCCGCCGAACCTCCGGAGCCGGACCGGTCCACCTTCTACATGGTGGGCGGCGAGATGCAGCGGCTGATTCAGGACGTTCACGGGGAAACCTATGGCGCCGGGCCGATCCACTCGACGCTCTACCCGGCCAGCGGGGTAACGGTGGACTGGGTGTACGGGGACCAGGGTCGATTCGCGTTCACGATCGAGCTGCGTTCGCGAACGGCCATCCCCGGCGTCGAGCTGCCTCCCGACCAGATCATCCCGACCTGCGAGGAAAGCCTTCCGGGGATTCTGTTTCTGTCCGAATGGGCGGCGAACGACGCGGTGTTCATTCTTCCTGATGGCGCACCTGCCAGAATCAGCGCGGGGCAGGACACGGTGGTGGCGGTGGACATCATCCCGAGTGCTTCGGTGGCGGCGGGCACCGCGGAGCTGGTGTATCGTTACGACACGAGCGGTCCTTTCATCCATGCTCCGCTGGTTCACCTCGGTGAGGACTCCTACCAGGCGGTTCTGCCGGCAACCAACTGCACGTCTACGCCGGAGTTCTACTTCGTCGCCCAAAGCACGGGCGGCCAGACTGTCACGAACCCGTGCGGCGCGCCGGGCAACACGTACGGGGCCGAGGTCGTGGCGCCCCCGTTCTTCGACGAGCCGCTGGATGTTGATCCCGGCTGGTCCACGGAAGGGCTCTGGGCGTTCGGGCAGCCGACCGGCGGGGGAGGCGAGCATGGCAGTCCCGATCCGACCAGCGGACACACAGGTCTCAACGTGTACGGGTACAACCTCAGCGGCGACTACGAGAACGGGTTGGATCCGGAGCGGCACCTGACCAGCCCGGCCATCGACTGCACGGGGCAGTTCGGCGTGTTGCTGTCGTTCTGGCGCTGGCTGGGCGTCGAACAACCGCCTTACGATCACGCCTACGTGCGCGTCAGCAACAACGGATTGAACTGGATCACGATCTGGGAGAACACGGACGAGGTGGCCGACTCCGAGTGGACGTACCAAGAGTTCGACATCTCGTCGGTGGCGGACGATCAGCCGACCGTCTACTTGCGCTGGACGATGGGCACGACGGACGATGCCTGGCCGTACTGCGGCTGGAACATCGATGACATCCAGCTTGTCGCTCCCGGATGCCCGGTTACCCCGGGCGACTACGACGGTGACGGTGACATCGATCTGGATGACTTCGCTGCGTTTGCGGATTGCATGACCGGGCCGGGTGGCGTCATGAATCCCGGGTGCGGCATTTTCGACTTCGTCGTCGACAGGGCCTTGGATCTCGCCGACTTCGCGATGTTCCAGACGGCGTTCGGCACGTAGCGGTCTGTGGCGGAAGCCTGCGCGGCGTCCGCTTCCTCACGGGCGCGGCTCGTCATGTGTGGGTAAGGCGACAGCGTTGGACTGTTGCGCTATTTCGGCGTGAAATCGGTGTCGGCCTTGATCCGGGCGACGGTCTCGGCCAGGAGCTTGGCCGCGTTTTGCAGGTCGGTCAGGCTGACGATTTCGACCTGGGTGTGCATGTAGCGATTCGGCACGCTGAGCAGGCTGGCCGCCACTCCCGCTCGCGTGATCTGAATGACGTTGGCGTCGGTGCCGGTTCCCCGCGGTTCGGCCTCGATCTGATACGGAATCTTCTTGGCCTTTGCGGTTTTGATCAGCAGGTCGGAGACGGTGGGGTTGATGTTGGCTCCGACGGCGATGCTCGGGCCCGCGCCCATCTTGACCCGTCCGTGGGTGCGTTTGTCGATATCGGGGTAGTCGGTGGCGTGACAGACGTCCACCGCGATTCCCACCTGGGGATCGATTCCGAAGCAGGAGGTCGTGGCCCCGCGCAGGCCGATCTCCTCCTGCACCGTGCTCACGGCGAACAGCGCGCATTTGATTCGTTTGGCTCTGGCCAGCCGCAGCGCTTCCATCACGACAAAGGTCCCTATTTTGTCGTCCAGCCCCGGCGACGTGATCATGTCCGTGCCCAGGCGAGCCAGTCCGAGGCGAAAGGTGACGGGATCGGCGACCGCGACTTTCTTCTCGACTTTCTTCCTGCCCGCGATTCCGACGTCGACCCACAGCTCGCGCATTTCGACTTTGGCGCCGCGCTCTTCCTGTTTGAGCAGGTGGACGGGGCGTCGCCCGATGACTCCGTCGACGGGGCCGCTCTGCGTGTGAATGGTCACGCGTGTGCCGGGCAACACACCCGGGTCGACCGACCCGATGGGCACCACGAAGACGTATCCATCGTCGTCGATGTACTTGACCATCAGGCCGATCTGGTCGCAGTGGCCGGCGAGCATGACCCGTGGCTTGCCCTTGGGGTTCAGCCCGACGATGACGTTACCGTGGACGTCGGTTTCGACGGTATCGGCGTACTTCTTCATCCGCGTCCGGACGATGCGCTGAACGGGCTGTTCGAATCCCGAAGGAGAGGGGGTCTCCTGAATGGCTCTGAGAAACTCGAATGACTCGGTGTTCAAGGTTCGCCTCCTGTGATCGTGGTTATCGCCCGAAGCGCGCGAATCGGGAACCGCGCGGCGTTGACACCGCCATGACACGATCTGCAGACCGGGAGTCTAGCCGATGCGATCCGCACGCTCAACCGGTTACGCGGTGCCGTGCAGGCGCCGGCAGGCCCATCGGTCCGACCGGCTGGGGGGCCGGTGTCTCGAATCGGGCGACGGCCGGCATGCGGGCGAGCGTTTCGCGTTCGGTCATGGGCGGTGCCCGGGGCGCGCGACCAGACGAGGCCGGCTGCGAGAGTAGTCGAAGACGTAGGGGCGGACGGTTTCGGGGGCCGACGCGCACGGGGTCAGGCCGAATCGGGCTACGACGCCCTGGGGCGGAGGCAGGTAGTACGCCCGCGTGTGGTTGCCGGGGTCGAGGGCGAACAGCACGCGGGTGTGGTCGACGTTGCGAGCGTCGCGAATGCGGCGCGTCCAGCGCGCGAGCTGGTCCTCGGTCTCAGGCAGCGGGCAGGCGGGGACCCACGTCTCGACGGCGATCTCGTCATGAAAGTTGCTGAAGACGATCAGATGCGGGTCGTTCTGCTCGCGCAGCCAGCGGTACAGTTCGTTGCCGCCGGGTTCGAAGCACCAGGCCCATCGGCCATAGTCCGTAACCGGGCGGTTGGCGGCGAGCCAGCGCTGGTAGGGTCTCGGCCATTCCACCTGGACATACCACGACATGCACAAGAGCAGAGGGATGCAGGCTGCGGCACGGATCGTCTTGCCCGCAACGGCGATCAGCGGTCCGACAATCAGCAGGAAGTAGAGCGGTCTGGCGGCTGCGTAGTAGCGGGCGATGTCCACGTACGTGTGCTTCGAGCGGAACAGCACGGACACCGCTGCCAGCATCGCGAACAGCGCGACAAGAACACACGCGCTCAACGCATAGCCTGAGCCTCCCGCGTGCGAGCGCAAAGCCTTCCGCCACGACGGGCCCACGCACAGGAATCCAAAGATGCCCACCGGCACACCGACGGCGAAGACCCAGTGGCTGTACCAGTGGTAATCATAGAACGGCAAATCGGCGAACTGCCACCAGATGGTGGCGAAGACCGTCGGGTCCGGGGTGAACCCGATGCGGCTGCCGAGATTGAGTTGGTCCTGGAGAGGCGAAGCGCCTCCGAATGCGCGGTTCACCAGCACCAGCGCCCCCAGCGGAACGGCGGCGGCAAAGGCAAAGGCGCCGACCTGACGAAGTGACGTTCCGCGGCGCGCGATCCACCGCACCGCCAAAAAGGCGCCGATCCCGGCGGGGATGTAGACCGCGGCGTAGCGGATCCAGCAAAGCCCGCCGGCAAACAGGCCGGCAGCGATGATCCGGGCGTAGCAACGCCGCCGGCCGGTCGCGTCCGATCCCGCAGTCGTCTCGCAAACCGCCGGTTGCGTCAGCAGCAGCACCAGCGGCAGCAGTGCGATGATGATCGTATCGGTGGCGGGGTTGATCAGGGCGGCGACGGATACGGCGCTGCCGGCGGCTGCGGCGGCCAGCAGAGTGCCCGCGATGCCTTTCGGTGTCACGCGCCGTGCCCACGCAAACCAGCCCACCAGCGCGGTTGCGCACGCAACAATGGCAATCGCCTGACCCGCCTGGACAGTGGAGCATCGCAGAAGGAATCGAACTGCGCAGAGCAGCAGGGGATACCCCAGCGGCCACTGGGTCAGAAAACTCCAGTCGCCGTGCCACTCCCACGGTTGCAGCGGCGCCTGCGGACGAATCGAGGTGGGGCCGAGTCCGGCATACAGCCTGTCGGCCGCAAGGTAGATGTAGTTGTTGTCGGCCTGGATGGCCGGCGCGATGGCCGCCCGCCCGGGAAGCAGCGTCAGGACCGCCGCGATCACCGTGATCGCCAGAACCCAGTTAACGTGTCGGGTGAATCGCCGCATCGTGTGATTTATCGGACAGTGGGCGGGCGGACTCAAGTTCCGCAACGGCACGGCGCTGCCCGTCCTTCGGCCGGCGACACGCGGGGCACCCGGCGCCGGTTACCGCGCCACGTCGGTCGAGGGAAAGCTGACGGCCTCGCGGTCCCGCGGGCCGGAGAGTATCCGCTTGACCCTGCCGAGCAGGCGGCGCAGCGGGTCGGCCCAGCCGACCGGCTCGGCGGTGGCCGGCTTCATGAGGATCCAGCGGTAGAAGCGGGCGAGCAGGAACCGGAAGTGGCGGTACGACCGGATCGCCAGGACGTGGCGTACCAGAACCGTCGGCCGAAGATAGAACCACAGGAACGCGCTGCGCTGCAGCGAACGGAGCTTGCGGCGCGCCATGCCCCGCGGCGCGTATGGTGCGAACGCGAAGTGGGCGCCTTCCCAGGCGTTGGGGCTGATTTCGCCATCGGCCACCAGACTGTCATGCACGGCCGACCCGGGCAGGGGGACGAAGGTCATGAACTGGGCGCGCTGGATGTCCAACTCCCGCGCGAAACGGGCCGTCGTGCGAATGGTCTCCACGGTTTCGCCGGGGTACCCCATGATGAAGAACCCGGCCACGTCGAGACCATGGCGCCGGATGCGTGCGACGTTCGCGCGGATTCGTTCGGTGGTGGTGCCTTTGTTCATGGCCCGCAGGATGTGATCGCTCCCGCTTTCCACCGCCACCGATACGATGTACACGCCGGCCGCCTTCATCAGTTCCAGCAACTCGTCGTCGACGCAGTCCATGCGGATTCCGTTGGGCATGGCCAGAGAGATGTCCAGGCCCATATGGATGATCTCGCGCATGACGGACTTGGCGTACCCGATGTCCACCGTGAAGTTGTCGTCGAGGATATGAAACTCACGGATGTTGTATCGATGATACAGCAGGGCGATGAGATTCCGGACATACCCGATACTGTGACGGCGTACGGTGCGGCCGGCCAGCAAGGGGGCGGCGCAGAACCGGCACCGGAACGGGCAACCGCGGGTGGTGATGATCGGGCAGATCGGGAACTTCTCGAAGAACGCCCCCTGCTGGGCCTCGGGGTACGTGTCCGGGCGGAGCAGGTCCAGGGCGGGCACGCCCAGGGCGTCCAGGTCGGGCGCCAGGAATGGAGGGTTCGCGACGACCCGGCCGTTGTGGCGCCAGACCGCGCCGGGTACGTTGTCGAACGACGTTCGTTTCGACTCGATCTCCTGCAGCATGACCGGGAAGTGGATTTCGCCCTCTCCGGCAAAGCCGTAGTCGCAGTCGGGACCGAAGTGGCGCATGGCCGCGACCGGGTCGGTCGTCATGTCGGCGCCACCCACCACCGTCAGCGTCTGCGGGCAGCGGGTCTTCACCGCCTGCAGGATCTGCATGACCTTGGAGATGTCAAACGTGTAGCACTGGACTCCGACGAGGTCGGCCCGGAACGCCTCCGCCACTTCTGCCAGCCGCTCGGGCGACGCTTTCTCCTTGATGCAATCGTAGATGTCCACGTCGTGGTCGCGACGCAGTTGCGCGGCGAGGTATCCGAGCCCCAGGGGCGGCTGAATGTGGTCGCTGAAGTTGTTCGGCTTGACCAGCAGGACTCGCACGCAGCGATACTCCGTTCGGGCGGCGGTTTCTCTTCTGGACGCCGGGCCGGTTCCGGTGTTTCGGATGTTGCCCGGTTCCGGTAAAGGGAAACCCACCAGCGGTTCGACCTCGTCCGGCTGCAATGCCGGTTTATCGGACAGTTATGGACACGAGTTTGACTGGAACGCCGGTACGTCCGGTATTTCGGGCGGTTCGGACGCTTTGGGAACCGGGATCGAAAGATAGCGTGCCAGAAGTCCGAAAAACATTGAAGTTGAGCGGGGTCTCGCCCACTGACGGGCGGGATTCCGGAAGGGATATGCGCGTCCATGCACGTGATCGGACCGTCATCCGCGGCCGCCGAGCTCCTGCAGTACCGGCAGCTCTGGTGGTGCCTAACCTGGCGGGACCTGCGGGTTCGGTACAAACAATCGCTGCTGGGAATCGCGTGGGCGGTCCTGATCCCCCTGTCCACCACGCTGATCTTCGCGTTCGTGTTCACGCGTGCGGTGAACGTGGTCGCCGCGATGAACCTGGACATGCCCTATGTCCTGTTCGCGTACATCGGGTTGGTGCCATGGACGTTCTTCAGCGCGTCGCTTAACGGGTGCGTCAACTCGCTGGTCGCCAATCGGAACCTGGTCACCAAGGTTTACTTTCCGCGCGAGGTGTTTCCGCTGGCGGCGATCGGATCGTCGCTGCTCGACTTCTGCGCGGCGGGGACGGTGCTGGCGGGCTTGCTGGTGTATTACCATCTGGTTGATCCCGGGTGGAGCTACTCGCCGCCGGCGACGCTGTTGCTGCTGCCCGTGGTGCTGTGCGTGCAGGTCGTGCTGACGGCCGGGCTGGGCATGCTGCTGGCGATGGCGAACCTCTTCTACCGCGATGTCCGGCAGGTATTCGGCGTGGCCATCAACCTGTGGATGTTCGTGACGTGCGTGGTCTACCCGTTGCCGGCGGATGATTCGGTTACGGGATGGATTGTGGCAGCCAACCCGATGACGCCGATCATTGAAGGGTATCGCAACTGCATCATCCATGGTGAGTTGCCGTTCACGGGGCGGTTCGCGTGTGCCGCCGGCGTGTCGATTGTCATGCTCGCGCTGGGGTGGTGGTGGTTTCGGCGCAAGTCGCACCGGTTCGCGGAGTGCATCTGACCGACGGATGTGGAACATCGGATGCCCGAACGATCCGAACCGCGACCGTCAGGGAGCGGCCAACAAAAGAGAGTACCACACGACGGAGAGTACACTGCATGGCGCGCTACGCGGTGCGATTCGAGAACGTGTCCAAGCAGTTCCGCCGGGGACAGATTCACGACAGCCTGGCTGACTGGATCGGGGCGGGATGGGGCCGGGTGCAAGGTCGTGGCCGGGTGGGGCCCGCGCAGGCGTTCTGGGCGCTGAAGGACGTGAGCTTCGAAGCGGCGCCGGGCGAGGCGCTGGGCATCATCGGGCCCAACGGAGCGGGCAAGAGCACGTCGCTGAAGCTGCTGGCGGGCATCCTGCGGCCCGACGGGGGGCAAGTGCACGTGAACGGGCGGCTGGGGGCCCTGATCGAGGTCAGCGCCGGGCTGCACGGCGACCTGACCGGACGCGAGAACATCTTCCTGAGCGGAGCCATCATGGGAATGGGCCGCCGGGAAATCGACCGTAAGCTCGAGGGGATTGTCGAGTTCTCCGGCTTGGAGGACTTCCTCGATACGCCGGTCAAGCGATACAGCACGGGGATGACGGCCCGTCTGGGGTTCTCGGTGGCGGCCCACATCGACCCGGACGTTTTGCTGGTGGATGAGGTGCTGTCGGTCGGCGACGTGGCGTTTCGCCAGCGGTGCGAGGCCCGGATGCGCCAACTCGTTGACGGCGGGACGACGCTGGTCTTTGTCACGCACAACCTCGAGCAGATGCGCGGCGTCTGCCACCGCACGATCGTGCTGGACCAGGGGAAGGTGACGTTCGTGGGCGATCCCGGCCAGGCCAGCGAACGCTATCTGCGCGCGATGATGCAGGCCGGCGAACGGTCATATAGCGACTGCCCGCCCGGCGAGCAGATGGCCGGCGAGGTACGCGACGTTCGCTTCATCAATGCCGCGGGTTGCGACACCGGGATCGTGCAGGCTGACGAGCCCGCGACGATCGAGATCACGTTTTGCCTGAAATCCGCGATCCGGCGCCTCAGCGTGGAGGTGTCGACGCGGCGGCTGTCGGGCGAGCTGTTCGTCAATTTCAACTCCGCCCGCCAGGGCCGATGGTATGACGCGCCGGCCGGCGTCAACCGCGTCCGGGTGCACGTGCCGTCACTCCCCTACGCCGGGGGAAACTACGTCGCCTTTGCCCGCCTGTGGGATGCGGATCGATGCCGGGTGGTGGCGGAATCACCTGCCCGCTACCCGCTGGTCATCGACGACCGCGGACAGCCAACCGGCGTTCTCGCGTTGCCCGGCACGTGGGAGCCGCGCTGCGAGCCGGTGCCGGATCGGGCGATCGAAGCTCCGGCGGGTGTCGGGGTGTGATGGGGCAGGCGTGGAGGACCGCTGGTGAAGATCTGCATCCTCGGTGACGCCACGAGCATTCACGTTCAGCGGATCGCCGCCGGTCTGGCCCGGCGGGGATCGGTTGTTCGCGTGCTGTCGCACAAAAGGTGCGACATTGCCGGGGTGCAGGTGGAGACGTTTCGGGTACCGCGGTTCGGCCTGCGGTATCCGGGCCGGTGGCGCCGCCGGTGGTCGATGTACCTTCGCCGGATCATGAGCGAACATGATATCGTGCACGTTCATTTTCTGCATGACTGGGGCATCACGTCGGAGATCGCCGGCGCCGGTCGGCTGGTCGTTTCGCCCTGGGGATCGGACATCGTGCCACCTCCCGATGTTCAGGCCTATGCGGAGCCGGAGGCCCGCATGCGTCGCCGGTTGCTGCGGATGGCCCGGGCGGTGACCGTGTGGGGACCGGCCTTGGCTTCGGCTACGGCGGCGTTCGCCGGGTTGGATCCGAGCGACATTGACTGCGTGCCGCTGGGTGTGGACCCGCAGCGATTTCACCCCCGGCCCCGCGACGCCGATCGCCCGCCGACCGTCGGGTTTCTCAAGGGGTTTCGCGCGGTCTATGGCCCTGAGGTTCTGATGCGGTCGATCCCGAGAGTGCTGGCGCGCATGCCATCGGCGCGGTTCGAGCTTGTCGGCGACGGTCCCCTGCTGGGGTCGTGCCGGGACCTCGCCCGATCGCTGCACGTCGAGAATGCGATCACCTGGTATGACCGTCAGCCGCACGAGACGGTGCCGGATCTGATCGCCCGGTGGGACCTCAGCGCGATGCCATCGGTCTGCGAGAGCTTCGGCTTGGCGGCGTTGGAGTCCTTGGCCATGGAGGTTCCGGTCGTCGCCAGCCGAGTCGGCGGCCTGCCGGAGACCGTGCGGGACGGTCAGAGCGGACTGCTGGTTCCGGTGGGCGATTCCGACGCGCTCGCGGGCGCGATCGTCGCGCTGTTGACTGACGGACCGCGCTGTCGGGCGATGGGGGCAACGGGGCGGCGGATGGTGATCCGGCAGTATGACTGGGAATCATGCCTGGACCGCTGGGAGGTGGTGTACCGGCGCGTACGAAGAGAGGAGAGGGCAGTAAGATCGACCGCATGGAGTTCCTCGCGGCGGCGGACCCCGGGGCTCACGCCGGTCGCCGCAGGCTCACCCGATCGCCCGGACGCCGAGGAAGATCATCAAGCTGACAACGGCAAGTATGGCGGCTCGAGTAAACCGCGTTCGCCGGGTCCGCCGGGTACAATCCAAGCACGCCAGCACCAGCAGCAGGTGCCCGGCGACTCCAAACAGCATCCGCCCCAGTGAGTCGTCGGCACAGCCGATGGACGGCAGCCGAGGCCAACCCGCCATCAAGAAGGCGATGATCAGCCCGATGGCGGCGATCTGGAAGGAGAAGTCGGTGGCGGGCGCTACGAGCCGGCCCGCCGTCGTCCACGCGCGGCCATCGTCCAGTTGCTGCTCCCACACGCCACCGAGCCAGTTCCACGTCCACGCCATGCACGCCAGAGCGAACACGATCGCGTTGAACATCAACGGATACCGCTCGTTCAGCTCTTCCGGCTCGGACGGCACGAGCATCGCGGCCAGTCCACAGACCGACAGCGTCATCAGCCCCATAGCTACGTCGGCCAGATACCGGCTCCAGTGGCGCCAGAGCAACACGAAAACGGCAGTTCCGGCAGCGGCGGTCGTAACCGCGACCAGCAGTCCGGACAGGCGATAGCCCCACACACCGAGCTGGACCGGCACGGCCAGACCGGCAAGAGCCAAAGCGGCGACGGCCAATGCGCCGGCGCCGCACAAGGCCCGCATGGCCGATCGGATTGGCGACGGCTCGAGCAACCGCAGCGGATCGGTCCGCAGCGCCCGGGCTCTGCGCCGCTTGATCGACACGCCTTCGGCGATGGCAACGATGCAAATTCCCGCGGTCAATCCGGCAGCCAGGATCAGCCCTGCGGTCCATACGATCAGCAGCGGTGGCTCCGGTCCGGGGAGCGACACTCCCGGATCCGTGCCAAGCGGCACAACGGTCCCCGCAGCGGCAATGGCAAGAGCAGGCAGGGTGTTCATGGCGACCATCGCGATGGTGAACACGAGCGGCCGGCGGGCTTAGGCGGCTGACCCGGGCGACGCCGCCCCGTAGTTCGGTGCGTGCTTGTCCTTCTTGTAGGCGGCGAGGGGCTCCTGTTTCTCGTCGATGCGCGCCCGCAGATGAGCAACCACCTTCGGCAGCACCTCGTCAGGCTCCGGTAGAGACGGATCGAGTGCTTTGGGCCAATGAAACACGAACGCCCCGTCGAAGAACACACCCCGCAGCAGTCGGATGGCAGATTCCCATTCGACGCTGCCCTCCCCCGGGAGGTTGTACTCCTGGAAGGCGCCTCGCTCGTCGAACGTGGCATCGCACACATGAACCATCGCGATCCCGCGAGCCAAGCGGGGAATCGAAATCGTCGGGCGCTCGCCCGCCCCCAGGGCCACGCAGGGGTTCCAGCAGCATCGGATCGCCGGGTGGGAGACGGCATCGAGGAGGAACCAGACGTCGGTGCTGGTGGGCAAGTCGCCCCCGTTCTCGGCCAGCACGGTCACTCCGTTGGCCACCGCTGCCGGGACCAGGGCCCGGAACGCCTCGGACACGCGCGACAGGACATGCGGCCGCGTATCCAACCAGCGACACCGGCCGAACGGCACGCGAACGTAAGGGCACGCAAGCCGGCCCGCCAGCTCGATGGCGTCGGTGATGCTCTTGAGCTGGGCCTGCACCTCGTTCTTGACGGGCGACTCAAGGGGGAACGACGCCCCGAGGCAGAGTAGCCGCACGTTGGCGTCATCGAGCCGCTTGCGGGCGGCATCGGGATCGGCGGCGACGGAGGCCGCCTGCGACGAGATGCGGGGATCGCGGTTCATGCACAATTCCACGCCGTCAACGCCCAAGTCGGCGGTCTTGGATACCATGGTCGCGAAATCCCAGTCCGGACACACCAGGGAACTGAACCCGGTCTTCATCACCCGTCTCCCGCGGAACAGAGGGAACATCCGGCTCGTTTGCAGCAAGCCTTGGGCTCGAAACGTATGCTCTCGACGCGTGCGAGTCAATGGCCGCGGGCGGAGACGGCTGGCTGGTATGGCGACCGATGTGATATACTAGTGCGCCGGACCATCGACGGACGCTGCGGGGCAGCGTGGCGACGAGGACTCCAATGACTGGCCAACCCACCGACATGACGCTTCGGGAAGCCCAGCAGCTGATCGAGAGGATGTACAGTCGGAAGGACCGCGAGCGAGGCAGCGCGGCCACCTTCCTCTGGTTGTGCGAGGAGGTGGGCGAGTTGGCCTCCGCCATTCGGGACGGCTCGTCGCACGAGCGCGCCGACGAGTTCGCCGACGTGTGCGCGTGGCTGTTCACGCTGGCCAACGTGGAAGGAATCGACCTGACACGTGCGTTTCGCGGCAAGTACGCCGGTGGGTGCCCCGGCTGCGGACAGATGGAATGCGTGTGCGATGAGAAGCCGTAGACCCTCGTTCGGTGTGGTGGGGACAGGTCATCTGACCCGTGTTCGGCGGACCGGAACACGGGGCCCGCGGCGGTGTTGAGATCACATTTGAGGAAGGTTGCAGGCTGTCGTAACGGCCACGTCGCCAAGGACCACAGGACCCATGTCGGAGTTGTGGCTCACAACCCACGACGGGCGAACCGACCGGATAACGCTGGGCAACGGCGAGCTGGTGATCGGTCGTGATCCCGGATGCGATCTGTGCCTGGAGGACGTCGGCGTCTCGCGCCGCCACGCCGTGATTCGCCCGGACGCGGACGGCTATGTCGTCACAGACCTCGGCAGCAAGAACGGCACGCAGGTCAACGGCCAGACCCTGCCCTTCGCCCGACTGAGCGACGGCGACGTGGTGGTCTGCGGCACACGGTCGATGGTCTTCCACCAGCGCGCCACGGCCGTGTCCAGCACATCAGTCGTGTTGGCCGACCACGACGGGGCCGAAAGGTCCACGCACTATGCCAGCGCACGCAGCGAGCCGGTGCTGCCGCAACAGCGCCTCCAGGTCCTGTACGAGCTGAGCGACCGTCTGACCCGCCTCCGGGAGCCCGGCGAGCTGTTGGACGATGCGATGAACATCTGCTTCGACATGTTCCACTTCGAGCGCGGAGCTGTCGCCGTCCGTCCGCCGCAGGGCCGGAACGTCGAGTGGCCGGTGATCCGCAACGCTACGGGCGCGGAAGGCGAGCTGACGATTAGCCGGACGATCGTCGCCCGGGCGCTGGAGCAAGGCGAGCGATCCGTCGTGGTCAACGCCGAAACCGCCGGGATCGACCCGACGGTCAGCATGGTTCAGCACGGCATTCGATCGGCCCTGTGCGTCCCATTGGAGTACCAGGGGCAGATCCTCGGCGTGATCTACGGCGATCGCACGTCGTCCAGCGCCTGCTACACCGACGAGGATATGGATTTCCTGGCCGGGTTGGCCAAGCAGGTCTCGATCGGGCTGGTCAACAGCCGTTTGCACGATGAGCGGCGGCTCAAGCTCCAGCTGGAGAGCGAGATCAGCCTGGCCCGGGAAATCCAGAAGCAACTGTTCCCCGCGTCCCTTCCCGATAACGACGCCATCCACATCGCCGCCCTCAACGAACCCGGGCGGCACGTCAGCGGCGACTACTATGACGTCATCGATCTGGGGGCCGGGCGAGTTGGCCTCCTCATCGCCGACGTCACGGGCAAAGGGGTGGCATCGTCGTTGCTGATGGCCAACCTGCAGGCGGCCGTCCGCGTCACCCTGAATGCCTCGCGGCAGCTCGACGATCTGCTCGACCAGTGGAACTCATTGATCTACCGAAACACGGACGCCGGCAAGTTCGTCACCTGCCTGGTCGCGATCGTCGATCCGGCGAAGCGGACCGCCACGATCGGCAGCGCCGGGCACTTTCTCCCCTACCTCGTTGCCCGGGATCCGAACCGGTCGCATGAGTTGACGGTCGATCGCGGATTGCCGCTGGGCATCGACAGAGTCGGCGGGTATTACTCGAGAACGGTGGAGCTGGGACCCGACCCGTGCACCCTGTTCGCATACACCGACGGAGTCGTCGAAGCCATGAACGGCAACGACGAGCTCTTCGGATGGGATCAGACGCGCGACGTGCTTCACCAGGGTGGCGTGCTCACGCCGCAGCCCATGCTCAAGCGGGTCCGGTCCGCCATCTCATCCTTCTGCGGCCCGACGCCGCAGAGCGACGACATTACAATGCTCGCGGTCCACCTGCCGTAGTCTGTTCGATCGCTTGGTCCCGCGGGGGGCTGGGTGGTCTGTTGGACCGGGCAGTCTGTTGCCCCGCGTAGTCCTTGTTTTCCTGCTCTTCGATGCGGCCCGAGTGCACCGGCGGGGGCTGACGCCGCCCGGGGGGGCGGAAAACCCGGGTGGCTCAGGGCGGCCGATTCGGGCGAGTTGGCCCGTTTGAGCCGGTCGTGCCTTGCGCCGGGCATCGTGGCCGCGACCGACCGCGGCTGCTGGCCTCTCATCATAACTCACCCCTAAATAGAAGGCTACGTCTCGCCGGCGTCGGATTGAACCGGTCGCCGCAGTTATTCGGACGTTTGGCACGTAGGTTGCAGTAGCTCCAGCGTGGCGTGACAGTGAATGGGCGTGCGTTGGGAGTAATGGTGAGCCGTTAGCGCCGCCGGCGGACCAGAAGGCTGGTGCATCCGGCCGGCCCGCTTGCCCTGTAGTGCAGATGTCGGTTGTGCCTGGGATGGGGTTGCCGCCGACGCAGGATAGGGCCTGGGATGCCGGCGTCCGCGAGTCCGCCGGAGGGAGAGAGAGTGGTCCGTCGGCGGCGTGGCAACCATCCTTTGGAAATCCGTTCTTGTCCCTTTCGTTTGATCGTGCGGCAGGCCGCTGTGACGCGGAGTAGCGGCGCTGCGCCGCGCCGGCGGCTAGTCAGTAACACGTTTGCCCGCTGAATTCAACGGAGGGGAAAGAAGCAAACACGACATAGCTTCTTCCAGGGACGGGCGTGTGCCTCGTCCTTTCGTCTCCTCCTCCGTGCGAGCGACCCGCCGCTGACAAGGTTCCTGCGGCGGGTCTGTTATCAGGCGCCGCTTCCGCGCAGGGCACAACGCATGGATATTCGGAACCGCGCCGGGGAGGACTCGAACCTCCGACCGCCGGATTAGAAATCCGGTGCTCTGTCCAACTGAGCTACCGGCGCTCTACGTATCGGCCACCAGCGCTACATGTGTCGGCCACCACCGCAGCGGGCCCGGTGGAAAGGCAGCACGACCCCGCCAACGGATGTGCGCCGTCGACGAAGGTGCGCCCCCGCCCCGCACGACCCGCCCGCCTCGTCTAGGCTAACGCACGATACCCCGATCGGCAAACCGGCCGAACGATCCGCGCTGATCCACTTACCAGCGGGCCACCACCCACCTCCGGCCAACGTGCAGACTCTGACCGGCGGGCCACAGACGAGCCCCGGCCAACGTGCGGGTTTGGGCCCGCACTCGGCACCTGACCGCGACGCTACGCGTAGACTTGGACCGACGATCGGCAGCCGACCCTGACCCAGCGTGCAGGCTTTGACCGCCGGTCGGCGGCCTACCTCCGGTCGGCGTGCAGCCTTTGGCCGGCGGGGCGCGGTGTTGCCGAGCCATCGGCGCGGAGCGCGGGAATCTTGACAGCCCGCCTCGCTTGGTTCTACTGTCCAGCGTCATGTCGTCGACCGGGCCATCCAACACGATCTTCGATCCGGCGCTGCGGCGCTATTCGAGGCAAATGCTGTTTGCGCCCATCGGCGAGGCCGGGCAGCGGAAGCTTGCGGCATCCCGTGTGACGCTCATCGGTTGCGGGGCGCTCGGCAGCGTGCAGGCCGAGATTCTGGTGCGCGCCGGAGTCGGCCACGTCCGCATCTGCGACCGCGATTTCGTCGAGTGGGCCAACCTCCACCGACAAGCCCTGTGCGACGAGGATGACATCGAGGCCGGGCTTCCCAAGGCGGAGGCGGCGCGCCGCAAGCTGATCCGCATCAACTCGCAGGTCGAGGTCGAATCCGTCGTCACTGACGTCAACCCGGCCAATATCGAGCGGCTCACCGAGGACGCCGACCTGATTCTCGACGGAACGGACAACTTCGAGACGCGGTATCTGATCAACGACGCGGCCGTCAAGCACGGGACGCCCTGGGTGCACGGCGCCGCGATCGCGGACACCGGACTGTGCATGGCGGTCCTGCCGGGCGAGACCCCGTGTCTGCGTTGCGTGTTTGAGGACGCGCCGCCGCTCGAGATGAGCCCCACGTGCGACACCGTCGGCGTCCTCGGCCCACTGATTCACATGGTCGCGGGCTCCCAGGCGTCCGAAGCGATCAAGATCCTCATCGGGCATCGCGACGCGGTGAATCGGAACCTCGTCAGCCTGGACGCCTGGACCGGACGGTTCACGGACATCGCCGTTGCCGACGCCCGCGAGCGCGGCAACTGCATCTGCTGCAAACAGCGGCAGTTTGAGTACCTCGACGGAGACCGGATCAGCTTAACGACCAATCCGTGCGGTCGCGATGCGATCCAGGTCAACCGCAAGGGCGGCCGAACCATCGTCCTTCCGGCACTGGCCAAGAGGCTCAGACCGGTCGCAAGCGAAGTCCGCGCGAACGTGCATCTGGTGAAGGCGACCGTCGGTGACTACGAGCTGATCGTCTTCGTCGACGGCCGAGCCATCGTCAAGGGCACCGACGACCCCGACGTCGCGAAGGCGATCTACGCGAAGCACGTCCCCACGTAACGCACGAAGATGCCTGCCGGCTGGCACAAACGCCGAACAGGCCGTGTAATACGGAGCGCCTTCAGTTCCCGGTAGGACCTACCGGCGTCGATTCGGAGGATCCCGGTTCAGGACCAGCTGCCCCAGCCGACGCGCTCTACCCCCCACCGATGTGCGGCCAGACGCTCAACACGCATCCGTCGTCGAGCTTGCGGCGCTTGTCCGATTCGTGCCGGCCGTCCACCAGGATCAGAGACGCCATCGCCACAGGGATACCGAGCTTGGCCAGGACATCGGCAACCGAAGCGCGGGCGGGCACGTCGACTTGCGCACTGGTCCGGCCATCGCTCGCGGGCAGATACTCCCGCAGCGTCGCGAAAAGTCGCACCTCGATCGTCAACGCCGTTCCTCCGAGGCCCGGCCCTGCGGGCCACAGCGCAAAACACAGC
>CP070691.1:404218-413710 GCA_020353195.1 Phycisphaerales bacterium
GTACCGGCCGGGTCGTAACAGTTGTCGGCCGTCTCGTTGCACGCGTCGGCGCATTCGCCGCCGCCGACGCACGGGTCGCCGGCGTGCTGCGAACAGGTGCCTCCGGCGCACGTGTCGGCACCGTTGCAGAACAGGCCGTCGTCGCAGGGATCGGCGTTGTTGACGGCTATACAGGTGCCGGACCCGTCGCATTCGTTGTCCGTGCACACGTTGCCGTCGTCCGTGCAGACCGTGCCGGCCGGGTCGTAACAGTTGTCGGCCGTCTCGTTGCACGCATCGGCGCATTCGCCGCCGCCGACGCATGGGTCGCCGGCATGCTGCGAACAGGTGCCTCCCGCGCACGTATCGGCGCCGTTGCAGAACAGGCCATCATCGCAGGGAGCCGTGTTGTTGGTGTACTCGCAGGCGCTGCTTACGCAGGCGTCGTCGGTGCACGGATTGCTGTCGTCGCAGTCACCGTCGTCGATGCAATCCGGAGCGTCGCACTCGAGGCTGGTCACCAGGAACGCATCAAGGCCGGACTCGTTGATGCTCTGCGGATCGGCATCGTTGGTGTTGAACCGGATTTTCATGTTGGCCGTCGGCGTGACGCCGGCGGCGTCGAGGTCGGCCTGGGTGATCGTGGAATGCCGCCAACTGACTCCGCCGTCGGTATCGTGCCGGGCGATTTCGACCCATGAACCGGAACCGCCGTTGGTGTTGATCTCAACTAGCAGACGATCGACGCCGCCGGCCGTGTCCGTCAGACGCAGGTAGTAGTCATAGCTGATGGTGACGTTGCCGGCCGACATGTCGATGCTCGGGGACGTCAGTGTTACGGAGCCGTCGTCCACGTCGGTGTTGCCGATTGCGTTCTCGGTGAGGTAGCACCTGCCGCTGCCATCGGAGTCTGAACTGGGGTCATAATCCCAGTCGGGGTCATCGACGGGTACACCGCGCTGCCAGTCGCCACTGCTGGCCCCCTGCACGGTCGCCACCCAGCCCGTGTCGGTCTGGAAGTCGTCCTGAAACAGGATCATCCCCTGGCCGACCGAGGCGGTGAAGGGCGAGGTTGCCCCGCCGCCGGGCATGTTCACCACTCCGGACACGGTTCCGTCAGCGCTGAAGTAGTACTCCGGCGTATCGCCGCAGCTGGCGGACGGCAGCGTGGCCCGGTAGAGGTCGCCGCCGACGTGGGTCATGGTCGAGCTCTGGAACGAGCCGCCGTCGTATCGGTAATAGTAGGTCGGGCTTCCGCTGACGATGCTCTGGCCAGCGCCGACGATCTCCACGTCGATGGTTTCCGGCGTGCCCGGCGTCATGATAGCCGGCAGGCCGTTGGGGAAGGTGAAGCTGATGCCCACGTCGGCGGTCCCGTGGCCGACCAGCGAGTAGATCTGCGGGCCGGATGGCACGTTGTAGCCGCGAACCTCCACGGTCCACGTGCCGGCTGCGGGGCTGTTGACCAGGACCTGCTCGATGTTGTTGACGTGGTCTTCCTTTGTGCGCACCGCCGCCGCCGCAGGGTCGTTCGGATCGAGTGTCCAGGGATAGTGCCTCACGCCGGACGGGCTGTAGACGCGCAGATCGAGATCGTTCACCAAGGCGGGCTCGACGTTCGGCGTCCCCGGCAGATCGTCCCAGGCCAGGGTGACCTTCAGTTCACTCTGACCAGCACCGACGGTCACGTTCCGGGAGAACGTCTCGCCTTGATCCACGCTGTCTTCCAGGAAACTTCCGGTCCGCATGAAGTCGATGGCCTGCTGGATGCGGACGGAGCCATAGCCGAACTTGTAGTCCGGGCCGGTGTTGCCGCGGTCCACGGCCGTGTGGGCCAGCCAGCACTTCAGCGTGGAGTTCCGGAACATCGGCTTGGCGGGGAACTGGTTGCGGAAATCCTCGATCAGTAGCGCGGACAGGCCGGTCACCGTCGGAGCGGCCATCGAGGTGCCGCAGTACGTGCCGTAGGCCGAGTCGTCGGTTGAGAACGTCGAGGTCACACCTCCGTCGCCGGTGCTCTGGCAGCCCGGGGCCGAGATGTCGGGTTTCAGGCGGCCGTCGTTGACCGGTCCCCAACTGCTGAATCCCGTCATCGAATCGTCGTTGGAGTTCAAGGCTCCGACGGTGATGTGGTTCTTCGCACCGGCCGGCGGCGCGGTGGTGAAGTACGTGTCGCCACATCGGCTGGTCTGGCGCTCGTTGCCGTTGGCCCAGACCACGCGGAAGGGCTCGTCGAAGTCGGGATTGCTGCCGTCGCCGCGAACGATGGTGTCGATGAGCTGCGACGTGATGCCATACTCGCCTGTGATGGCGCAGTCCCAATAAAGGGCCGTGTTCGTCCCGATGGAGTTGTTGGAGATGTCAGCCCCGCGGACGTTGATGGCTTCGTCGTAGTCGCTCTCGATATCACCCGGGTTGTTGTAAAGGAAAATGCCGGTGTCGTCCCACTCGTATCCATAGGACAGCATGGTGACGCCCGGGGCCATCCCCTTGTAGGTCCCGCTGCTGGCCGATCCGTCGCCGCCGATCGTGCCGGCCACGTGCGTGGCGTGGTCGGCCATGCCGGAACTGTCATAGACGGTAAGGCGGCCGCCGAAGTCATTGTGCGTTTCCCGGGCCGTTCCGCCGTCGTACACCAGCACGGTCACGCCGCTGCCGTCCAGGTTGTACGGAGTCCCCTGAACGATGTCGGCTTCAGTGATCGCCCGGTTGCTGTCGTTGACCGCGTCGAAGCGCGGCAGCGGCCACTCGACCCACTGCACGGCGTCTTCATCCGCCAGGGCAGGGATGTTTCCCTGCGGCAGTTCGATGACCAGTCCGTTGATGGACTCGAGGTCGTCGACCACCACGGCCCCATGCCGTTGAACGAGGTTCATGCTCGCGGTCAGCAATGGCACATCCGGGTGGAAGAGCACGTACAGGGCGACGATCGGATCGCCTTCCTCGAGTTGCCGGACGATGGCCCAGACCGGGACTTCGTTGGCCAGCACCCTGGGGTGCATCTTCCAGGCCCGCTCGATACCCTGCACGCTGCGCAATGCGCGCAAGGTGGTCAGAGCGCCCGGGTCTGTACCGGCATCGATGGACGCGAAGTACGCGTTGCCGCCCAAGGAGCGCAGCAGGGTCGCACCAGCGGCCTCGACAGCCTCGCGCTGGCCGGGATCGAGAGGCCGCCTGAACTGCACGACAACGTGCCGACGTGCCGAGTCGGCTACCAAAGCCCCGAGGGTGTTCTGGATCTCCGCGTCGCTCATGTCGACGAGTTCGGCCGCTCCTGACGACCACTGGATCGGTTCGGCCGCTGCCACAGACCCGCAAAGAACCAAGGCAGACACGAGCCATCTAAGAGCACAACAAGCCGCAGCGTGCCGCACAACACACCCACCCCGTCTTGTCAACATGGCTTCGTCCCTCCGATGGGATTGAAGAGTCCTACTCTGAGTAATGGCGCATGCACGCAGCACCCGGCAGCCGAGATGATCCGCACGTTCTGGAGACCGGCACCCACGCGCGCGGTTACCGGACGCTCGCCAGGCACACCATTCCAGGCGGCGCGGCGATCGAGCACTGTGATAGCGACGCACGGGATTAGCGAGTCGGTGAGCTGTTGCACACCCCATCCTTCCCCGGCCGGCCGGCTGGGAGACCGACGTCCCCCGGTCCCCTGCAAGGATCGCGCCGAATCCGGCCCCTTCCCAGCGCGCCCCGCATCTGCCTATCCTATAAGATCGGGACACCGGAAATCAAACGCCTGCCCGCCCCGCCAGCCAGGGAAAGATTTCCGCTGACACTTCATTGGCAGCCCCGTGACGCTGCACCGGCAATGCGCCCGCATCAGATGCCCAAACAGATCGCGCGGGTCCACCAGCGCTGGTCTCTCGAGTCGGCACCATGTGTCAGATGACGGCCCTGGGCGGGCTATTTCAGGAATGTCTGACTGACGAGTTTCTTTGCCGTCGGGTAGCGGGACAGCCTGCCGGCAATCATCTTGAAGAGCGCGCGATGGCCGTACGCGAGCAGCGATGACACCACCACCACGGTCACGAACTTCAGCCAGGGGTTTCTCAGGAATGGAACGACATCGATATGCCAGCTCATCACGGAAAGCACGACGATATGCCACAGGTAGATCCACAGGCTCACGGAACTCAGAAACTGAACCACGCTCCGCACAGTCCCGCCGAGGCGCACCTTCATGAAGACGAGACTCAGGACGGTCGACATGAATAGTCCCCATGAGACGTAGTAGATTCTCGGTGGGTACTTGAAGCTCTGCATCCTGAGCTGAATCGTGTCACCCCGGCTCATCACATACACGCATACTGCAAAAGCGATCCCCAGCACGACCGCCAGCGCGAGGCGCGGATAGACGCCGAGCCTGATCAGCAACATGCCCACGCCGAAAACGACCGTGTAGGAGATGGCGAAGTAGACGTAGATGGTGACAAACGTGTTCAGCCAGGACGGCTCCAACCTCGGCACGCGCTGGAACACGATCTCATAGAAGATGTAGGCGACCACGAGAATCGCGCCGAACAACGCCGGGTGAACACGCCGCCAGAGCGCATGAAGAAAAGGAGCGGTCAACGCGACCAGCAGGAAGACCCGAATGATCCAGACGTAGCCGATGGAGTTCACGTTTCGCAGGGTGAACGTCCCGACCAGTCTGCCCTTGAAGGGGGACGCCTGATCCGACAGGCAGAAGCACAACGCGGTAATCAGAAAGAAGAGCGTCAGAAACACATAGGTAGGCAGAACGAGCCGGAGAATCCGCTTCCAGTAATACGACCCCAGCCGCAGAGCCGGCGGAGAGGACACACAGAACGCCATCCCCGACACGATGACCATCAGCGGAACATCGAACGTCCGCAGCTGGAACAGCAGCCAGCTCGACGGGATCGTGTGGGCCAGCATGATGAGCAGGAGGCCGATGACTCGAAGCACATCGATCGAGTCATCCCTGTCTCTGTGATCGCCCCGAGGCGTCGACGGTGCCGTTTCATTCATCGTGAGACGCCGGAGCGGGATTGTCGGCACGCTCGATGTCGGCCGTGGCCGATCCGCGCGAGAACCAGCCGACGATGCGCGTGGGATAGTTCCGCATGTTCGGGTAATTGGGGCCTTCCATCCAGACCAGCGCGTCGACCGGACCTTTGCCGGCCGGTGCGAACGGGCGGATCGCCAGGTTCCCGGGGCTGTCGTAGAACAATGTCCAGTCGCACCTGCGCTTTTCGCGATCGTACGTGCCCTGATAGAGCTTGTAGTCATCGTCACCGATGACAGGCACATTCAGCGTCGCCAGGTCGAACGGCCTGGCGGAATTCGACGACATGTAGATACGCGAGGGGTCCGCTGGATTCAGGCAGATCCCGCCGGCGAAATCGTCCTCGCCCTTGTACAACGCATTGCCCGCGTGTGCGATACACTGCCGCGTCCAGGTTGAGCCGTTCCACCACGCATAGAAGTAGTAGATTCGCCCCTCCGTCCACGCAGCGTCCGGCGGAGCGTCAACCTGCACGCTGAACACACACACCGGGTTGCCGGCCGAGTCGTATTCCAGGTCCCAGACCCAGGCGCGGCCGTGTGGAATCCAGTCATTCGGCCCCTGGCCGGGGGCCCACTTCTGCTCGGAGTATCGGTATACAAACGTGCCCTTCTCGCCCTTCTCGTGCTCGAGCGGGAGATCATCCGCAGCCTTGATCAGCCCGCCGTCGCAGCGCAGGAAACGATTGTCTTTGTAGTACGCATGGTAGATCGAGTTCTTCTCGTCACGCGGGTGACCGTCCGTGTAGATCATGTCAATCCGGTCGGTCCCGTTGGAGGCGTAGTGCACGTATGGGCGCACCGCACCGTGCTCCGGGATGATCCAGGCCGTCGGTCGGCTCCAGGTGCGCCCGAGATCCGTGGACGTCAGCCACGTGGGTTTGTTGTCCAAGGCGCGCCCGAAGTAATGGAGACGCGCTTCTTTCTTGAGGAAGTAGACATTCGTATAGCAGGTATTTGCCTCGATCGGCTGGAACTGCTCAGCGCCGACGTCGTCGAGCGTTTCGGGCGTCGGTACGAGGCTGTGCCGAAAGAAGAAGCCGCGATCCCTGCCGTGACGGCAATAGGCGAAGTACAGGTTTCCGTTCGGCAGAGGTGCAATCGACGGATGGTCATGATCGTCGACGCTCTTCGACCGCTGGGTCGTAAAGGAGATCGGGTAGATTCGCCCGTCCGCCGGATCATAGGATGACACCATGATCCGATTGTTGACGCTGTCGACGTAGCTGAAGAACAGCCGGTCGCGATTCCACGTCGTTACGGGATCCGTATGCCAGACCCACGAACCGTTCGGGGCCAGTGGAACGACCGCTCCTGACCGCCTCGCCAGTCCCTGCTTTCCGGCTTGGGCGTATGTATCGCCTGAGCCGATGGCCAGAACCGCGATCGCGCCGAAGACCTGGAGCCATGTTGAAGCGTTCATTGGCCTCCGGTTCGCGTCTGGCCGAATGAGAGAACGTGTCATGGGTGGTCCCGCTTCTGGATTGTGTGCTGATCCGGCCTGGCGCGGCCTTCACCTGAACAACGGCTCGTAACGTCAGATCGGAGTCGTGGAATCCGAATCTCGAACAAAGGGTGTCAAGAACCCGCGCGACTCCGCGTATTGTGTCGTAAGGCGTGGTCGTGTCAACAACGGTGTAGATCCCCCGCTGGCTGCGTCGGCGCACCCGGCCTCCATCGCCGTTTCGCGTGAGCGCTCGACGAAGCACACCTTGAACCATGACCGCCGACGTAGACGATGATTTCGGAAACTGTCGGCAACTACAACAACGTCGGGCTACACTCCGCCCTGTCGCTTCTGCATCCAATCGATTACCACTGTATGGATCCGGCAGCGTTGCTGAGCGGGAGCGTCAGGAAGCTGAGAGCGGCCACGGAACTGCGAACGCAGGAGACCATGACGCCCTGACAGCGCCCGCTCCGCCGGACGGACACCGAAACCGTCACGTATCCGACATGGCAACGCGCCTCAGTTTGTGTGAAACAAATCACAAGAAGCCCTGTGTTCGCAGATTCCCGTTGATCCTGCTCTCCACAAGCTCATCTCTTGCCGTGTTGCCACTCGCCGGAGACAAATGGTGTCTCCCGTATACAGCTACAGTTTACTTATTCGCCTGAGGCGCGGCGGTGACGCACACTGCCCCCTGCTTGATAACACCCGAGCCTCAGGCGACGAAGTTCGCGCTTGGCTTTGCGCGGGGGGTTCGCTTATACTGGTTGGAGAGCATGGGCGGGGGTTCGCATGAAACGGCTGACCTCCCATGGGTCCATGGGCCGAACGGACCGCAGGGGGCCGACAGGGTAATGTGCGCTGAGGTGGATTCTGCCAGCCTGTCGTCACGAATCCTTGGATTGCGATGGTCGCAGAAACGACCTCCTCGGCGACGTCCCCGCGGCGATTAAGGTGGAGCCGTAAGGGAATCCGCTCGTGATCCGGAGTAGCTCCCGGTAGGATATGCCGGAAGCGCGAGCGAACGGTCGGCTCGCGGCGACTTGATTTCTCAGGAGCGAGGGTATGACAGCTCCGCCAGCGAGAGCGCTTAGCGGTGGTGTGGATCAGATGGCAATGGTCGCCGGCCTGGCCGAATGGGCGCGCCGGATCACAGGGGCGGCGGCGTTGGCGATACTCGGATTCGCCGGCCTGGCGAACGCGCAGCTCTCGAGCGAGGACATCGAGGCGCTGCGAGAGCGCGGCCGGGCGGAGGGCTGGACCTTCACGGTGGGTGAGAGCGACGCAACTCGCCGCTCGCTGGACGAGTTGTGTGGTGCGATTGAGCCTCCCGACTGGCGGTTGGAAGCCCCCACCGGTGCGAGCCTGCCGACGCGCGGCCTGCCGTCCTCATACGACTGGCGAGATTACAACGGATGCACGCCCATCAGGAACCAGGCGTCGTGCGGAAGCTGCTGGGCGTTCGCCGCGATCGGCGCGATGGAATGCGGCATCCTGATTCGCGACGGGATGAGCGTAGATCTGGCTGAGCAGTGGCTGGTGAGTTGTACGGACGCCGGCAGTTGCTTCGGGGGTTGGCACACGACGGCCAGCAACTACCTCCTCTGCGGTGGTTGGACGGATCCGTGCGGCGACAGCGGCGCCGTCTTCGAGGTGGATTTCCCGTATACCGCTACGGACGCACCGTGCTCATGTCCTTATTATCACCCGTATTGTCTCGACTCCTGGACGTCTATCGGGTCAGACATCGGCCAGATCAAGCAGGCCATCATGACCTACGGGCCGGTCGCGACGACAGTCTATGTCAACAGTGCTTTTCACGGCTATTCGGGCGGCGTGTTCAACGCCTGCGATGACCACTCGGTGAACCATGCCGTCGTGCTGGTGGGGTGGGACGACAACCAGGGTTCGAACGGGGTGTGGTTCCTGCGCAACTCGTGGGGTACGTGGTGGGGCGAAAGCGGCTACATGCGCATCGAGTATGGCTGCTCGCGAGTCGGGTACGCAACCCTATACATGGAACCTCACCGAAACGACTGCAACGGCAATAACATCGCCGACGCGCAAGACATCAGCGGGGGCACAAGTCAAGACTGCAACGGCAATTTCATTCCCGACGAATGCGACACCACCGGCGGAGGCAGCAGAGACTGCAACGGCGACCTCATCCCCGACGAATGCGAACTGGCGGGCAACGACTGTAACGGCAACTTCGATCTCGACGATTGCGACGTCGCCCTCGGAACCAGTGGAGACTGTAACGGCAACGGCGTGCCCGACGAGTGCGAATCCGACACTCGAAGCGGATTGGCCGGCGCGTATTACGATAACATGGACTTCACAGGCCTGCTGCGCGGCCGCATCGATGAGACAATCAACTTCGACTGGGGCTCCGACCGGCCTCTGCCGGGGTTCGGCAGCGACACGTTTGGCGTCCGGTGGACCGGCTTTGTACATACGCCGAACATTTCAGGCGTTTACACGTTCTACACGATTACCGATGACGGCGTTCGCCTGTGGGTGGACGACCAGCTGATCATCGACCAATGGGTCGATCAGGACCCGACTGAATGGTCGGGCACGGTCACACTGGAGGCAAACAGCACTTATCCCATCGTCATGGAGTACTTCGAGAACAGCGGCCTGGCGATGGCCGAGCTTCACTGGGAGCCGCCCGGTCAGCCAAAAGTCGTAATCGAGGCGGAAAGCTTGAGCCCCGGGCGGGACTGCAACGACAACTGGGCACCGGACCAATGCGATCTCCTCGAGGGTGTCAGCGGAGACTGCAACGCCAATCTCATTCCCGACGAATGCGACAGCCCGGACTGCAACGGCAACGCCATTCCCGACGATTGCGAAATCGCGGGTGATCCGGGCCTCGACCTCAACGTCAACGGCATCCCCGACTCCTGCGAAGCCGAGCCACGACTCGAGTCCGGCGTTACTACCGTCGGTGATTCCACCGTCAACGTGCCCCTGAGCAACACCTTCGACAGCCCGGTCGTCGTCTGCTCCGTGCA
>CP070691.1:413810-421678 GCA_020353195.1 Phycisphaerales bacterium
GTGTCGTCGCCGATGTACACACGGCTCAGCGCAAGGCACTCGGCTTCGGTGAGCACGGAGCAGTCCCCGTTGTCACAGCAGGCGCCCGTGAAGTCGTTCACCTTGCCGGCGGTCTGACCGGTGGTGGCGACCCAGGTCGTCCCGTCCGCCGACGCGTCCGGAATCTTCTGGAGGCCTCCGGTGGCGGTATCTGTGGCGTTGATACTGCGCAGGGGCAGCAGGCCGGTGGCGCCGCCGCGGGCGATGAACGAACCTCCGTACGAGAGCGCCTCCACGACCGTGCCGCTCTGGAGCAGAACCACGCCGTCCGGGTCGCCGTTCTGGATCAGGTTCGTGTAGGGCGGTGTGTCGAGCACCGTGTACAGCGGGGCATCGACCTCGGGGGCCAGGTCCGAACCGATCACCAGATACCCGTCCGCCGGAATCGAAACGCCGGTCAGGTCGACGGCTCGATAGAGGTTATTGCCCTCGTCACTGCCGTCGAAGAACTCGAGCGACCAGCCGGTCATGTCCATCAAGGGGGTGCCGTACACCTCGACGAACTCGACGTCGTCGGTGCCGGGGTTGTCGTAGTCCAGCTCGTTGATGACTGCAGCGGCGCTGACGAAGCAGATGGGGCTGACGGTGCACGTGGTTCCGCTGTCCCAGTTCCCGTTATAGAGCAGACACTGGCAGCTGGAATACAGATCGACACATTCGCCGTTCGGCAGGCAACACTTGTGCAGGTCGCCCGCGGTGCATCCTGCGCTGGCACAGGCGACGTCCTCATGGAAGGTCCCGCATTGAAGCGTGCAGAACGCGCTGACCACCGCTTCCAGGCACGTCCCGTCGGGCAGGCAGCACGCCCCCACACACGGATCGTAGGGGTAGGCCGACGTGGCGTGCGTCGGGACGTATCCAGGACTGCCCGCATCGCCTGTGCCGGCCCCGTACACGCGACCAGCCGTGATGTCGCCGGAACACTTCCAGACCCGAACGTCGTCGTTGTTCGCCGTGTTCGGGGCGGGGTCCGACGGGAAGTAGGCGGTCAGGTCCGTCTGATTCAGTGCGTAGCTGGCGCCGTTGCAGCTGCCGGCCGGCGAGTTCACCAAGCCCAGGTCGACGGCATCCAGCAGGACCTCGTCCGGACTCGTGCCGATCTTGCCGAACAACAGCACGCGTGACGCGTTGACCTCCGAGCAGGTCGAGGCCGGTTGTGCGGACAGGTACTCCCACTGTGTAACGTCGACGAGAATGATGTCGCTCGCATTCAGGCCCCAGTCACAGCGGAACTCCTCGAAGCTGTCCGGGTACTGTGCCGTGTTGTCGATGGCGATGATCTTCATGGAGTTCGGGGGGACGAGCGCCGGCCCCGTGCCTTCATCCACCAGGTTCCCGTCGGTGAGCACGTCGGTCGCCACGTCGGAATCCAGACGAGTCAGGTAGATGTTCTCGCCGCTGTCGTTGTAGATCTCGATGAACTCGTACGTGCTCTGGTAGCTGCTGGGGCGGAGCATCACCTCGCTGATCACCACCGTGTCCTCCTGAACGGCCACTTCCTGGGTGGCCGGCGCCGAGGTCTGTGCCTGCGTATCCGTTACCTGGAAGGAGAACGTATCGACACCGGACCAGCTGGCGGCCGGCTCGAAGGTCAGGGCCCCGGTCAGGTCGTGCGGTACGCTGAAGGGTGCGCCCGCGTCCTTGAGGACTCCATGGGCGGGGTCGGGGAGGGTGGTGATGGTGACCGCCTGGAGCGCGAAGTGCGTCGTGTAGCACAGGTTTACGGTCACGGGGGTATCCACCTGGGTCGTCGTGAGCCTGCCGTAGGCCATCGGCTCGCCGGGAACGTGGATCCTCGCGTGATCGGGTGCGCTGATGGTCATGTCATCGAAGTGCATGAATTGGCCGTCATCACCGTAGACGCGCGCCTCGACGACCAGGCCGGTGCGCGGGTCGTACTGCGTCAGATCGCCGACATCGAAGGTCCACGAGTGGCTGAGGAGGCCCCAGCCGGGCCCGGCGCTATAGGTCTCATTGCCGCCTGCGCTGCCGGCGTAGCCCTCGATTCCGCCCCGGGTGTAGTGCCCCCAGATTCGTCCCCGGGGATCCTCGCCCTCGGTATTCTCATCGTGAATCCAGAAGCTGGCCGTGATCAGATCTCCGTCTTGCAGACCGGTGATGTGCGCGAGATACCCCTGGCTGGTATCCGCGCTGCCGTCAGGGATCTTCTCCAGCTTCAAGCTTCTCAATCCGCCGTGGACCGGCGACGTGACGCTGGTATGGGCGAACGTGTTTGCCGGGTACATGCCGAGGATCGTCGCCCCGTTCTCCCAGTCGTACACCTTCGATTGGACGCCAGATGCCGTTCCCGAAGCGAACAACAGACCTGCGACGACTGCCGCTGCCCCAACGCCTTTGAAACTCATCCCATTGCCTCCTTCAAAACCACTACGTACCGTATTGACCGCATTCGTGCGCTTTTCGTCGGGAGGGCAGCCGGAGAAGCTGATTACGAGGTGGAGATCGCTCCTTGTCCCGCCGCCTCGTGCTCCTTTCGCCTTCCCGATGGCTGCAGCATGCTATCCCAACGCACAGCGACCCTTAGTATACCGCAACAGCATGCACGTTGGGTACTCCGGCGGGCGATTTAATGAGACTTTAATACCGACGGTTTCGCCCGCCTGCCGCGCGGGCGGCGGCCGGATAGCGAAAAAGGGCGGGATTCGCTGCCCCGGTGCTCTTCTGAGCCGCGCTGCTAACACGCGTGGCGCTTCGTATCGGCGGCGCCCAGGCACGAACTGCAGCAGGACTTGAGCGGGGCCCGGGGGAATAATTCACAGGCACGTGCCGGGGTCGATCACGCCGTGTAGCTGGTCTTGTAGTGGTCGATGATGGTCGCGTCGACGTTGAAGATGTAGGCGATCATGGCCGCCCGCATCCACATCCCGTTGCGGACCTGGGCCCAGTACTTGGCGCGCCGGTCGGTGTCCAGCCGCACGTCGAGTTCCTGCCGCCGGGGCAGCGGGTGCATGATGACCAGGCTGTCCTTGGTCGCCTCGACCATCTCCACGGTGAGGCTGTACTTGTAGTAGTCGATCTTGCTCGACTCGCCTGCCTGATCATATTCGTCCTGCAGCCGGGTCATGTACACCGCGTCGCAGGAGCGAATCACCTCGTTGAGGTCCTCGCTCTTCTCGTGGTGGACGCCGTGCCGATCGAGGTACTCGATGATGTCCTCGCCCATGCCCAGTTCCGGCGGGGAGACGAAGATCAGGCGCATGCCGGCGTACTGGGCGAGCAGGTAGCTCAGTGATCGGACGGTCCGCCCGCGCTTCAGGTCACCGACAAACGCGATGGTCTTGCCCGCGAACGGGTTCCCGCTGAGCGTCGGATGGGCCCGGTCGGCCAGGCGGGGCTCGAAGTTGCGAAGCAGCGTATACATGTCGAGCATCGCCTGCGTGGGGTGCTGATCCTTGCCCGATCCGCCGTTGAGGATCGGGATCGGCCTGGGCATGCTGTTCAGCTTGTACGCCATCCGCTCGGCGAAGCCCTCCACAGGATGACGCATGATGATCAAATCGAAATACTGGCTCAGGACGTGGACCGTGTCCTCTTCGGTTTCGCCCTTGATTTCCGACGACGTGGACGGGTTGCGGACCTCGTTGTACGGGACGCCCAGAATCTGACACGACGCTGCAAACGACAGGAACGTGCGGGTCGACGGCTGAATGAAGTACAGCATGGCCCGCTTGTGGGACAGCAGAGACCGCAGGAACCGGTTGCCCTGCTTGGACTCGGCGATGTTGCGGATCATCTCCGCCAGGCGGCACATCGTCTCGATCAGTTCGCAATCGAACTGCTGGGCCAGGATGATGTGAAACAACCGGTCGTCGCGGTTGAGCATCGCGACCCGATGGGCCGTCGGTTCGGCCAGTGGATCGTACTGCACGGTATCTGTGGTCAACGTAAGCCCCCTACCTTGCGACTCAGATATCGACGCGAGTCACGCTCGTTTGCCGAGAGGCCGACCGCCGGGGCACGGATGTGGAGATCGGACACCCGGCGATTTAACCTCACCCGTCGGGAAATGTCAACCGCCAATCGTCTTCTCCGATGCGCCGGCAACCGGTTGCCCGGCGGCGGGGCCTCGTCTACGATGAGCCCGCCATGACGCTGGTGGCCGACGTGCTGTACTTGATCGGGGCAGTCCTGTACCTGCCCGTCCTCGCGTATCAGATGCTGGTGCAGGGCAAGAACCGGCGAGGTTGGGCGCAACGACTCGGACGCGTCCCGGAGTTTCCCGTCGGGCGCCCGCGCGTCTGGATTCACGCCGTGTCGGTCGGCGAGGTGAACGCCACACCGCGGCTCGTCGCGGCGCTTCGCCGCCGGCTGCCCGACCACGATGTCGTCATATCGACGACCACGGACACCGGCTTCGCCCGGGCCCGCGCGCTGTACGGCCCCGGGTGCGTCTTCCGCTTCCCGCTCGATTTC
Organism: Phycisphaerales bacterium; assembly: GCA_020353195.1. Classification (GTDB taxonomy): domain Bacteria; phylum Planctomycetota; class Phycisphaerae; order UBA1845; family UBA1845; genus JAFGJQ01. Next base: position 418,284 of record CP070691.1, read on the forward strand.
AGCTGGGCCGTCGCTCGTACGCTCGACCGGGTGAAACCCTGTCTGATCGTTCTGGTTGAGTTGGAGGTCTGGTACAACCTGATCAGGATGGCCGCGGACCGCAATATCCCGGTCATCGTCGTAAACGGACGTCTGACGGCGCGAAGTTGCCGGCGCCTGCGTCTGCTTGGAGCCATCGGGCGGGGGATGTTCGCCCGGCTGACCTGGGTGGGGGCCCAAGACGAACGGATCGCCGAGCGGTTCCGCCGCGTAGGGGTTCCACCCGATCGCCTCGAAGTCACCGGCTCAGTCAAGTGGGACACCGCCGAGGTCGCCGACCGGATCGAAGGTGCCTCTGCACTCGCCCGGGCAATGGGCATCGCCCGCGACAAGCCCCTATGGGTCTGCGGCAGCACCGGGCCCGGCGAGGAGGCGATGGTCCTTGACGCGCACAAGCGGATTCGTCGGTCCAACCCGGGAATCGCGCTGGCGGTCATACCGCGCAAACCGGAACGATTCGGTCAGGTCGCCGATCTGATCCGCCACGCGGGATTCGCCTGCGTCCGCCGCAGCGAGCACCCGGATGCGGCCGATCCGAACGCCGAATCCCAGGGTGCCGACTTGCCGGTCGGTCGTAGCGTCGGCTCCGGGGCCGGTGATCTTCCCGTCGTCTATCTCGGCGACACGATGGGCGAGCTACGGAAGTTCTATTCACTGGCCACTGCCGTGTTCGTCGGGCGGTCGCTTGTGCCGCTCGGCGGGTCCGACCCGATGGAGGTGGCCGCCCTGGCCAAACCCGTTATCGTCGGGCCGTGCACCGATAATTTCGCCATGCCTGTTGCGTGCCTCCGTGCCGCAGACGCCATCCGTGTTGTCAGCTCACCGGTGGAACTGGCGGATGCCGTCAGTCGCCTCTGCGGCGACGGAAGCGCTGCCCGCCGGCTCGGCGAAGCCGCCCGGCGAGTCGTGCTCGACAACCAGGGCGCCACCGACCGAACGGCTGACGCGATCGTCCGCATTGTCCAAGGCTGACCTGCGACCGGTTGGGGGTTCAAGCCCCGACCCGTCCCGGCCGGCGGACCTGTTCGGCGCCGGATTGCCAAAGCATAGGGTCGCAAGAACACGAACAACGTGCCCTTGCGGCCCTTGCCGCTTCTGACCCCAACCCGCCTAGGCGTAGATCTGCAACCTTCCCCGCCTCGTAGATTGTGGTCGAGATTCTCAGTTTCTCTGCACCACCCCTGGGACAGCTCGAATGCCCGGTGCGAGCAGGTCACGAATCCTTATTGCAGGAGCAAACGCCTTGTTCTTTTGAGTCGGGGTTTCCCCGCTCGGGGCTACCGACCCCGAGCGGGAATACCCTGTCAACTCACTTACATCATCCGATCAGCGGCCTGCGGGCTGCATCCCGCCGCCGATCGGCTGTACTTCGATCGGCTCGACCGGGGTGCCCTGGATCGACTCAAGCCCCGGATTGCGGTAAACCGCTTTCACGTCCATCACCTCACCGACGACTTCGAAGTCGATGACGGTCTGCCCCCGAGCCTGCGGCTGGCCGTCGATCTCCCAGTGCGCGAACCGGACACCGTCAGCCATCCGCGGCGCGGTGTAGGTAACCACGGTGCTCTGCGGGTAGCTCCGCTCGAAGTCGGCGAACCCGCCATCGTCCAACTGGAGGTCGAGCGGATACGCGTCGATCCACACCTCCGGTATGGTCGAGGACACCGCGACCAGTCCGGGCGGCGTGCCCGGCGGAACGAGGCGGATGCGGTCATCCGCCGTCGTGAACGGAACGCCGTTAACCAAGTTGCCGCTGACGTACAGTTCCACCAGCGCACCTGGAGGTAGCGCATCCAGACCGAGAACCGCGGTAACGGTCTCGTTCTTGAAGTGCATCTGCAGATCGACATACCCGTCGGCCCCGAGCTCATGACAGGACTCGCCGTGATACGGCGTGGCCAGGTCATCGAAGAAGGAGTGCGGTCCCGGCGGTCCCTCATGCGGAGCCACCTGAGCCCCGACGCCGTCGGCCCGCGCGAGCCGGATCGAGGCGATATCGATCATGGTCGCGTCGAAGAACTCCGACCCGCACACCACGACGTGCAGCGCGCCGCGGCTCTTCCGGTTGAACGAGTTCGGGCACGAGCCCGGTTTGATGTCGAGGCAGGCCGCGTCGTGCACGCCCAGCGAGTGGTTGCCGTTGTCGTTATACGGATTCAAGCCCTCAAACGTCCACTGGTCGGGATAGAGGCCGTCGTCGCATGACCCCGCTACCGGTGTTCCGGGCGGGCACTCGTCCAGCGTGCAGTCTTTCAGCCCGTCGAAGTTGCACGAATCAAAGTCCGCCACGCCGGTGCCGATATCGCAGTTGCGCTCCCACGCTGAGTCCTTGTACGGATCGCTCCCGCGCGGGCCGTCGTCCCGCTCGCCCGGAACTGCCAGGACGTCGGCGATGTTATTGTTCGCGACGTCGCCGAACAGAATGGAAACCGCGTCATCCCCGTTGAAGTTGCAGACGCTCGGGGCGACGACAGCCGTCGCTTCGTCGAAATTCGGGATATCATTGTCTGGATTGTCACTGTTGATGAACACCTGCACCTCGAGCCCGCCGATGGTCATATCGTCCAGCAGATAAACACCGGTCGGCACCGTGGCGTAGTTTGCATACAGTCCCAGAGCATGCCCGTAGAGGCTCACGGGTTCGGGGCTCGTGTTGAAGATCTCCACGGCCTTGCGGTAACCCGGCGCTGACTCGTAGTACTCGGAGATGATGATCGGTGCCGGGGTCGCCGCTTCGCACGCCGGGACGCAATCGGTGGCACCTTCCGTCCACTGGCGGCCCCGCATGCCCGAACATTCGGCCTCGGTCAGGTCCAGCGCGCAGGTACCGTCCAGCAGACAACACGATCCTGTGGGGGCGACGCAGTCCACGGCGCAGCTGCCGCCATCCACCCAGGTGGCCCCCGGGTCCGCCGCGGCGCACTGCTCCACGGTAAGGCCATCGACGCAGCTGTAGTCTGCCGAGCAGCACGAGCCGGTAGGCCCGCAAGGATTGGGCGTGCACGAGGTGCCAGCGCCCAGGTAGGTGCCCCCGCCGTAAATGCATGTAGCCTCGGTGGTAACGGCGCACACAGCGCCGTCACAGCAGGCTCCGTAGGGCTCGGCCGACGGAAACGTAATCGTGGCCGTCGCGCTGGACGTGGTTACCTCGAGGTCGTCGATCCAGTAATCCTGAGGATCCGGACCGGTGTACAGGCTGTACAGTCTGACCTCGATAACCAGAGCGTCGCGGGCCCCACCATCGCTGTCGAACACCCACTGGTGTCCGACCTGATCCCAAGGGTCTTCCGGCGTGCCGGTGGTGTAGGTGTAGTTTCCGTACGCGGAGCCGGCGTAGCTGTTCACATCACCGGAAA
>CP070691.1:421778-425728 GCA_020353195.1 Phycisphaerales bacterium
CGACCTCCACCAGAAGCGGCCGAATCGGGTTGCATCGATGGTCGAGCGGTGTCACTTAAGCGTCCCTTAAGCGAACAGGGAAACGAAAACGGCTTCGAAATCCTGCAGCGCCTGTCCGGAGATCGGGTGCCGGCGCCGGGCGGCGGTGCGTCGAAACGACTCGAGCACACAGTGCGCATGCGTTCGCCCGCACGAGTCGACCAGCGCGCGCGGCCGGGGGTCACCGACGTAATTCTCGATGGTGGCTTCCAGCGTGTTCAGGTCCGGGTCAGTCGCGGCTCGGAGTTGGCCGTCCCAGCGAATCCGCCGGCCACGCAGACCGAGATGATGCCGGAACACGCCGTCGATACCCGGAAAGGCAAACGCGACGGCGTCCGCTTCAGCGTCGCCCGGCACCACAGAAACGAGACTGTCCGTGCCCGCAATGACCGCCCCTCCGAACGTCGGCGGCGATGACTCGCACAACCGGTCAACGACATACCGCTGCTCATAGACCACGACCCGCTCGTCGGCGGTGAACACCTGCTCGTCGAGTGCCCAGAGGCGGCGGTCGGTGAGCACAATCGCGCCGTCCAGCGCCTGCATCGCGCGGCCGAGCAGATCGAACCCACCGGACGCTTCGCCGTCGCCCAGTCGGGGTGCATCCGCACCGCCGAGATGACGGGTGGAGATCAGCACCGTGATTCTCGGCGCCCCCACAATCGAGTGGCTGACTTGGGCGCGCGTGCGACCGGCGTAGATCACAAAGGCCGCCGGTTGCCGCCGTCGGACGATGGCCGCCGCCGCCCGTTTGCGATCCGGATCGGAGTAGCCGCGCACCGTCGCGAACACCGGCACGGCTTCCACTTCGATGGACTTGAGCAAACTGACGATCGCAGATTCGATATCGCCAAGCTCGCTCATTGCACTCGCTCCGTTTGCCGCAACGGGTCAACAATCAAACAGGTGAAGGCACGGAACTCTATCCTCAGCCTCGAGACCTTGACCTGCGCGCAGGCGTCAGAAGCCTTCCATCTCATCACGGGACAGCACGCGGGTGTTGCCGGCCGACGCCGCCCGGAACCCCCTGTCCGGGTGCGGCATCGGGGCGGTGGCTGCCGGCAATTCGACCTTGCCGGCTGCGACCCGTTCGAGCCATTCGAGAGCGGCCCGGCGCTTGGCGTCGATGGCCTCGGGCACCGGTGGCCGGCGTGCGTGCAGGCGCTGCTCGATTAGGTCGAGAACCACGGTCTTGAGCCACGCGGCCGAATCCGGATGGGCGGACAGATCGACGGGCACGGCATAACGATGGGCGAGGTAACTGTTAACCTCACCCTCCGCGCCCTCGCGGGCCTCATCAACCACGTCGAGGTTCGCCGATCCGGTCCCCGCGTCGTCGGTCAGTTGTACGAACGCGGTTGCGCCCAGGCGGGTCTCGATGTCACTGCTGGTGACATAGCTCATTGCAGCTTATCCCAGAGCGGTTGTCCCTGCTTTGGCGTCGCGAGGTCTTCACGCCGCCACGAAGTCGGTCCGCAGCGCGAACTGCCAGTATCCGTAGGCCATGCGGTAGCGGGCCCGCACGCCGTAGAGGAACTTCTCGCGCTTGAACCCCTCTTCGCTGCTTTCCGTCAGGGCGTTGAACTCGATCGGCTCGCGGTCCTGAAAGATGAACGGCCGGATCACGCCGTCGTTCTTCAGCAGGTACCATTTGCTCAGGTCGGTCAGCCATGGGAACGCAACCACACGGGCGATGTCCTGCAGCACGTTGGACGAGTTGTCGACCACGGCCGCGCGGATGGCTTCCAGCGCGGTGAAGTACATCGTGGGCGGCACGACGCAGACCAGCCCCGTGGCCGACAGTGGCATCGGGTCGCCCTGGTCGTCCTTGAACGTCAGCATCTGCGCGATGGCCTGCTTCAGTGCGGCCTTGAACTCGGTGTCGGCCGGATCGTCGGGAGTCATCGCCGGTGCGGTCAGCTTGTTGCTCTGGTTGCCCGACGCTCCGGACACGTGTTGGGTCGAGAAGAAGGGCGCGCCGTCGTAGCTTTCGTATCCCACCGACTCCCCGTGGATCAGCAGTTGGCTGATCAGGTAGTCCTTGTGGGTCGCCGCCCGCACCGCGAGTTCTCCCACGCGGATGCGAATCTGCCCCGTCTGGTCGTCGGCGATCTCGTCGCGGTCCACCTCGAGGGTGGCTTCGTACTTGAGGTTCTCGACCGAGTAGCTCTCGGTGCGCAGGCCCTTGGCGATTCGGCCCGTCCCCCACTCGCGCATCTTGGGCACGGTGCCCAGCCAGCGGTAGGTTTCCCGGTCCGACGTGGATGGAATCCGCGTTGCCACGTCCTGGTAGTAGGTGGGCGCAGCTTCGAAGCGGTTGAAGAACTCACTCCGCAATCCCTTGGTCAACAGTCCGGTATTGATGATGGCCACGGAAGACTCCTTTTGAATTCCGAATCGAGAGTGGACAAACGGGACACGAGAAGACGGGTGAACCAGCCGCACCGTTGCCGGAGTTTCCCTCCTCCCGCTTTCGATTCTCCGGTTCTCGTTTCTAAGCCTCGACGGTGATATCCGCGTCGGCACCGCCGATCGACGCGACGGCCACCCAGTCGCCGTTTCCGTCGGCGATCAGGTGGATGAAGTCGCCGATGTCGGTGATGCTGACGTACTTGCCGTCCGCCTGTCTGGCCCCTTTGATGTAGACGCCGCCGGCACCGGGTGCCAGCCTCAGCTCCCGGTCCTCCATGCAGACGAACTTGTACTCGGTGCCGTGCGGCGGCGACTGCGGGAGTATCGCCGTAACGGTGCCCGTCGCCCCGCGGTTCGTGTGTACGGTGCCGCTGTCGCCGGGCGTCAGTGTGAAGTCCGCACTGTGGTGGGTGATCATCGCAGTTCGGACGGGTCCGGTGACGGTCAGCCGCAAGATGATCTCGTTGGCGGTCACGCAGTCCTGCACGTAGCCCACGAACGAGTTGCCGGACGGGTCGAACGTCAGCGTGTCGTCGGCGGCGGCGTAGACCGCCCGCCCGATGTCGCTGATCGCCGCTCCCGCGAGCGGATGCCCGAAATCGCCGAGCGTGAACACGCGGACGGCCAGGTCGCCGTCGGAGCCGCTCGTGTTGTCCGCCTCCTCGTAGGCCAGGCCCGCGCAGCGGTCTCCGGCGGCGAGTGAGCGGGCATGCCCGTCGGCTGCCAGGCCCACGAAACCGCCTTTGTAGATGTGAGCGGCGGCGGCGACCTGATAGCTGCGCAACTCCTGATCCACATAGCGGTCAACCTCTCGATTCGCTGTTAGTGCCATGGATGGGTCATCCTTATGTCGTGTTTAAAAGGGGAATCCGGAAACTGACGCCTGGAAACTGACCATGGAAAATCGAGACCGCGTGATCACTGCGTGCGGTTTGGCTTCTTCGCTCTCACTTCTCGATTCTCGCTTCATGGTCCCGGACCGCGTCCGCGACGTAGGCCTCTTCGGAAGTGACGAGCTTCAGCTCGGGATGCCCGTGGTACTCGGCGCGGGCGGCGGTTTCGAGGTGGTGCAGCGTCCGTTGCGGCCGCTCCCCAGGGTCGGGCGGGTCAGTGCGCCCGGGAGGGATCAGGACCGGCGCCGACTTGACCCATTCGTCGAACAGGGCGGCGTCGCGCAGGGCGAGTGTGACGGCCCAGGGGCGCAGGGCCTCGGTGAGCTTGCCGGCGCGGATAGCCGGCTCCACCCGCGCCTCTGCATCGCTTTGTCGACCCGCTTGCTCGAGCGCGTCGATGCGGCGGCAGGCGGCCGTCAGCAGGTCATCGTCGGAGCACGATGCGTCCAGGCCAAGCTGCTCCCGCAGGGCGACCAGGGCTTCGTCGCGGCGGGCCGGGCCGGCTTCGACGGAGTCGGCCACCGGCCCGCCGGCGTTCGACCGGTTCACGATCGGGCGCATCCCCTCGATGGCGGGTTTGTTCGTCAGCGCCGCCGAATGAAGGGC
>CP070691.1:425828-431758 GCA_020353195.1 Phycisphaerales bacterium
ACTCGTCGACGAGCAGGTGCGTATACCGCCGTTCGAGCCGCTGGCGGAGCTCGTCATCACGTCTCAGCAGCATGGCCATCTTGAGCAGCAGGTCGTCAAAATCGAGGCCCCGCTGCTCGGCGAGCACACTTTCATACGCACGGTAGATGCGGGCGATGCACTTGGTGGACCAGTCGCCGGCCGCTTCGGCGAACGCTTCCGGCGTCAGCAGCTCGTTCTTTGCGTTGCTGATGACAGCCGACACGCGGGCCGGCGACCAGTTTGTCGTGGACAGGTCGCACCGCCGGATCGCCTCCTTGAGCACCTTCTTCTGGTCGTCGGTGTCGTAGATGGTGAAGTTGCGGGCCAGGTCTGCCCGGTCGTGATACACCCGCAGCAGGCGCGCGCAAAGCGAATGAAACGTGCAGACCGTCATCTCCGTGCCTGCTCCGACGGCCTCGATCCGCTCGCGCATCTCGTTGGCGGCCTTATTGGTAAACGTGATGGCCAGCACGCGGCGAGCGCTGGTAACGGTGGCGGCCAGGTAGGCGGCTCGGCGGGTGATAACGCGGGTCTTGCCGCTGCCGGCGGCGGCCAACACGCACAGAGGACCGTCCGTGTGCGCAACCGCCTGCCTCTGCGGCTCGGTCAGGTCGTCGAGCAGGCGGGCGGCGTCGGGCTTTTGACGGTGGCAGGTCATCCGCAGTGGTATATACGCTGCGCCGGGGGGCGTCCAGGTACGCGCCGGCCCGGAAGACCGGCCGGTTGGCCAGGTCGTTGCCTGGCGGCACGATGCAGGATACATTGCGAGGATGGCTGTCGTCGGGCACGGCATCGATCTGATCGAATGCGAACGGATCGCGACCCTCCGGTCGCGTCACGGCGACCGTTTCGCCCGGCGCATTCTCACCGACCGGGAGCGCGAATACGTCAGCCGGTTCAAAGACCCCGTCCAGCGCATCGCCGGGCGCTTCGCCGCCAAGGAGGCCATTCTCAAAATGCTGGGCACGGGTTGGGTCGGTCAGATCGCCTGGACCGACATGGAGATCCTCAACGACCGGGCCGGCGTGCCCGAGGTGACGCTCACCGGCCACTGCGCCAACATCGCCGAGGCGAGGGGCGTCAGTCGCGTGCTCGTTTCCATCACGCATACCGAGCGTTACGCGGCGGCATCCGCCATCGGCGTCCGCGAATGAAGCTCCTCAGTCGGCGTCCGTGGCTTTGTCCCGGCGGGTTCCGTGTGGTATACTATGGTTGCGGCAGCGGGGGTAGCGATTGCCTTCCTCACTGGGGATCGCTATCGATCCGGGAGATGGGGAAGACCCGCGTGCTCGGCCATTGGGTGTCGATGGGTTCGTCAGGAACCGGCCCGCTGCTGCGAAACGAAGCGCTACTTACCTGACGCACGCGCGATACCGGCCAAGCATGCTCGCAGAGAGCAGCGGTCCGGAGTTCTCATTTTTCTCCGGCTGACAATGCTCTCTGTTTCTTTGCGTTCTTTGCGCTGTTCGATCGCCTTCCGCGCGGTAACGATCACCCGACCAACGGCGAAACGGCCCGAGGCGGGTTTCGCACGCCTGCGAGCCGTTTGCCAAGAGCACTCGGTGAACCAAACAACACTACTACCGTACTCTTCATCGGCCGTTTCCCGCGCACCTGAGCAGTAGGTAAACTCCCCAACCTTGCCCGGTCTGCTGGAATTGACTACGGAGGCGCCTGGTGGTCTCGGCTATCATGCCCGAACCGCTCCCTCAAGCGGCGTCACAGAAGACGGCCCGCGCTGCAGGCCCCGCAGCGGCGACGTCTTTGAAATCGCAGGCAGTCACAGTTACACTGTGAAACCGCGCTCGCCGTGACCGGGCGGGCACTGAACGGGCGGGTACGAACCGGACAGGAGACGACACCCCGATGACGCTGGCCTATTTCGACTGTTTCAGCGGCGCTGCCGGCGACATGATCGTCGGTGCCCTCCTGGACGCCGGGGCCTCGATCGACCGGGTCCGGCAGACTCTGTCTCTGCTGGACGTGAGCGGCTATTCCGTAGAGGCGACGAAGATCACCAAGCAGGGCTTCGCCGCCACGCGTTTCACCGTGCACGTCGAGCCGGGTGATCAGCCCCACCGCCGGTTGCAGGACGTCCTGGACATTCTTGCAGCTCCGGCACTGCCCGATCGGATCGTGACGCAAGCCCGGCTGATCTTCGAGAAGCTGGCGGCCGCAGAAGCCCGGGCACACGGCACCGACGCCGACAGCGTGCATTTCCATGAGGTGGGTGCGGTCGACGCCATCGTCGACGTGCTTTCGGCGGTCACCGCGCTCGATGAGCTCGGGGTCGACCGGGCAGTGTGCTCACCAATCTGCGTGGGATCGGGGACGGTCCGCACGGCGCACGGAGTGCTTCCCGTGCCGGCACCGGGCACGGCCGTCCTGCTCGAGGGTGTCCCGATCACCGGCGGCGACGAGCCGGGGGAGCTCATCACGCCGACGGGAGCGGCAATCCTGACCGCCGTGGCCGATGCGTTCGGGCCGCTTCCCTCGATGACGCCGCAGGCCGTCGGCTATGGCGCGGGGCAGCGGGACTCCGCCGGCCGTCCGAACGTGCTGCGGGTGATACTGGGGACCGTCGTGGATGATGCCGAGACCGACGAGGTCGTCATCCTCGAAGCGAGCGTGGACGACACGACCGGCGAGGCGGTGGGGCACTGTCTGGAGCGATTGCTGGATGCGGGTGCACTCGACGCGTACTGTCTGCCGATATACATGAAAAAATCGCGTCCGGGCTCGCTGCTGATCGTGATCAGCACCTTCGCCGACGCCGACCGGCTGGCCGAGATCATCTTCGCGGAGACGACGACGTTCGGTGTGCGGCGATCCACGGCCCGGCGGTCGAAACTGTGCCGCGTGCACGAGACCGTCGAAACGCCGTTCGGGGCGGTTCGGATGAAAGTGGGCCGGCGCGGCGGGCAGGTGATCACCGCGTCACCCGAGTATGAGGACTGCCGCCGGATCGCCAAGGAAAACAACCTGACCCTCCGGGACGTGATGAACGCGGCCGTGGTTGCCTGGGAACGAGCCCGATCCTGACGTTACCGACCCGCAGAAGCTCCAGGGACGGAGTGGAACCCGCAATGGATGCGATCGCACAGCCGGCCGATCTGTTTACCATGCCCGGCCCGGTGCTCGTGGCCGCCACGCTGTCGGCGCAGCAGATTGCCACGATCGTCGTGATTGTCGGAATCGGCGCGGTGCTGCTAATCGCCACGCGCCGACGGGTGGCCCGCAACCAGAACTCGCCCCGGGCCTATGTCCGCGAACAGATCCGGCAGATCAGGGAAGAACAGCGCGTGTCCCGGGAAGTCCGGCACGTGATGCTCGAATTGGAGCAGCTCAGTCGCCAGATCCACGCTGAGATCGACACCAAATCGGCCAAGCTGGCGTCGATGCTCCGGACGGCGGACCGGCGCATCGAGGCGCTGGGCCGTCTGGCCCGCGACGCCGACGGCTCACCCGTCGTCGATGCTTCCGTGAGCGGCGACGCGCGGGCGGACCTGGCTGGCGCCGGCCGGCATGATGACGGCCGCGTGGTGTATGAACTCGCCGACACCGGCTGCAGCACCGCTGAAATCGGACAGCAAACCGGCATGGACCCGGCAGAAGTGGAGTTGCTGCTCGCCCTCCGCGCACAGGCCGAAGCAACACGCTGATCCCTCCAATCGTCACCCGCCGCGTCGTCGCCCGGCAACCGCGTCACGCCGGCGGTGCGGCCGAAGTCCGAGAGCAGGTTTCCCGGATCCTCGACCACACCGCCAACGATCATCAGATTGTCCGTTGCGCCCATCAGCTGCTCAGCGCGTCGATGATCTGCTGGGCGGCGGCGATCAGGGCGTTCGCGTCGTCGACCGGAATATGGACGCCGCTCTGGGCCGCGACCGCGTTGATGAACGCGCCCAGCGCATTGATGGCCGCGACGTCATTGTCCTCATTCAGATCATCCAACGCCTGCTGCGCTGCATCCAGCTTCGAATCCAGGCTGTTCTCGATTCCCTGCTGGAGGTTCAGTGACAGAACGTCTGCAATGAGGAACTGCATGGCACCGACCGGATCGCTTGGCCGCAACAGAGCCAGACTGTGGTAGTTTTCCGCTGCAATGGCGACATAATCATTGCCCGCTGGGGACGTGGCTTGGCCGCAGCCATCGTAGCCCCATCCCACGATCGAGCCGTCGGACTTCAACGCCAGACTATGCGCATGTCCCGCGGCAATGGCGACAAAATCATTGCCCGACGGGGGCGTAGTTGCGCCAAAGCTATTATTCCCCCATCCTACAATCGAGCCGTCAGACCTCAGGGCCAAACCGTGCTCATATCCCACGGCAATGGCCACAAAATCATTGCCCACCGGTGGCGCGCCGTAGCTGAAGAAATCCCAGCCCCATACCACAATCGAGCCGTCCGCATGGAGAGCCAGAGCGTGCGCACCTCGCGCGGCAATGGCCACAAAACCAGTGCCTGCCGGGGGCGTGTTTTGGCCGTAGAAATCGTAGCCCCATCCCACAATCGAGCCGTCGTCCTTCAGGCCCACACTATGGGAAGCTCCCGCGGCAATGGCGACAAAATCATTGCCGGCTGGTGGCGTGGCCTCGCCGTAATCATTTTTGCCCCATCCTACAATCGAGCCGTCGGATCTCAGGGCAAGGCTGTGCGAATGTCCCGCAGCAACGGCGACAAAATCACTGCCTGCCGGTGGCGTGGTCTGGTCGTATTGGTTTGCGCCCCATTCTGCAATCGACCCGTCGGACCTGAGTGCAAGGGTGTGCCCTCGTCCCGCGGCAACGGCCACAAAATCACTGCCTGTCGGAGGGTTGGCTGCGCCGTACCCATCGAAGCCCCATCCCACAATCGAACCATCCGCCCTCAGGGCCAGGCTATGATATCGTCCCCCAGCAATGGCGACGAAATCATTGCCGGTTGGTGCCGGTTCCATGGGCTGGTCGTACAAATGGCAACCCCAACCCACGATCGAGCCGTCAGACCTCATGGCAAGGCTGTGCGCATCTCCCGCGGCAATAGCTACAAAATCACTGCCTGCCGGCGATGTGGCCTGGCCACAGCAGAAAAGGCCACTGCCATACGTGCCCCATGCCACGATGGAGCCGTCGGATTTCAGGGCCAGACTGTGACCTGATCCCGCGGCAATGGCGACAAAATCACTGCCGGGTGGTGGCGTGGCCTCGCCATAGTCATTTCGGCCCCATCCGACAATCGAGCCGTCGGACCTCAGGCCCAGACAATGTTCACCCCCCGCGGCAATGCCCACAAAATCATTGCCCGCCGGGGGCGTGGCCTGGCCGGAGTAATTCTCTCCCCATCCGACAATCGAGCCGTCAGATCTCAGGGCAAGGCTGTAGTTAAATCCCGCGGCAACCACGATGAAGTCGTTGCCCGCCGGGGGCGTGGCCTGACCGTTATTATCCCTGCCCCATCCAACGATCGAGCCGTCGGATCTCAGGGCCAAGCTATGGTATCGTCCCGCGGCAATGCCGACGTAGTCATTGCCCGGTGGGGGCGTGGCCTCGCCGTACATATCCTTCCCCCATCCCACGATCGAGCCGTCGGCCAACAAAGCGAGACTGAAGTCTAATCCTGCGGCGATGGCTGTAATCCCTGTCAGTTCGCTGGAGGGTAGGACTCGATCGCCCCAGCTCACGATATTGAGATGGTCACTGGCAAAGGCCGGGCTTGACGTGGCGAACACCACCGCCGTCATCAGCACGGCAGACAGAAAGATTGTGTGACTCCGCTTCGTATTCATGACACTTTTCTCCTTTCGATTGTGCCGCCGGGCGCCCTGGCCACGGTTTTCGCCGTGGGTGTTGGGTTTAGGCGTTGTCTGCGTGTTCCGGTTCATGATTCGTACCTCCTTACGTGTGTTGACGTCCGGTCTGCGGTAGA
>CP070691.1:431858-454132 GCA_020353195.1 Phycisphaerales bacterium
AGCATTACGCAGATGGAATATGCACGGAACGCCGGCGCCGACGGATTCTCGACGTACTCGTACAGAAGCACGAACAACACCGGGCAGACCTGGTCCGACTGGTATCCCTACGTGGCGGCCAATCTGTTCACCGCCTCCGCGCCGATCCCCGACATGCCCTGGCGCGATCCGGCTTTCGCCACCGAGGGGACGCTGTGGGGCCGCGTCACCGACACGATCACCGGTGATCCTATGGACGACGCTACCGTACAGGTCGGCTCGCTCGACCCGGTCCAGACCGACGGCAACGGGTACTACGTCGTGACGTTGATCCCGGCGACTGCTGTCGGAACCGCGTACGACGTGACGGCGTCCTACCCGGGGTATTCGGACCGCACGGAGGCGGGCGTGGTTGTCGCGGGCGACGTTAGCGAGTTGGACATTCTGCTGGGGGATTGTCTGGACGACAGTGATTGTGACGACGGGGCGTTCTGCAACGGGGCTGAGACGTGCTCCGGCGGTTCATGCGTCGCCGGTGCTGATGCCTGCCCCGGCCAGGTGTGTGACGAGGACAGCGACGCCTGCGTTGACTGTCTGACGGACGCCGATTGCGACGACGGGCTGTTCTGCAACGGAGCCGAACAGTGTGAAAACGGCACCTGCGTGCAGGGGCCCGATCCATGTCCAGGCCGGCTGTGTGACGAGACGTTCGCCGATGCCTGCGTGGAGTGCAGGACTGCCGGCGATTGCGACGATCGCGACGCATGCACACGCGATGTGTGTGTCATGGGAGAATGCGATCATGCGCCCGTGGTGTGTCCGATCGGGCAGCTCTGCGATCCGGACACAGGCGAATGCCTGGACCTGTACTGCCTAACGGACGCGGACTGCGACGATGAGAACCCGTGCACCTTAGATGAATGCATCGAGGGGATGTGCCGGAATATGGATATCGAGTGCCCGGAAGGGGAGCGCTGCGATTCTGACACCGGTGAATGCGTGGAGGACACGGAGCTTGGGGCAGGTCAATGCGTTCCGGCCCTTTGTGACGACGGCGATCCGTGCACCATCGAGGAATGCGTCGACACCGACGGTGACGCCGTCGAAGAGTGCATAAACAGGCCGGTCGAGTGCCTCGAGGGAGAGGAGTGCGACGCTGACACGGGTGAATGCGTGCCGGAGAAGGCGAAGACCGCTCGCGGCACGACCCGCGGCGGGTGCGGCCTCTTCAGCAGCCTCGGTTTTGTCACGCTGCCGTTGTACATGCTGGTGTGGGTGGGGATCCGCAGCCGGGCGCGCCGGCGAGGATAACGTCCTTCCACCTGCAGGCCACCAGGCCCGGCGATGTCCCCCGCCGGCGTCAATGCGGACCGCTCCTCGGGGAGGGCGGCGAAGCACGTAGGTGCGTTAACCCTATCACACCCGAAGACGAGCGGCCCGCCCCGAATGCCCTCGACCGGCATGGAACCGGCGCGTGCCCGAGCCGATGGGATCCGATTGAGGCCATTCAGGGTTGCGGCTCGGGTGCTGATCCCTGAGTCTTGCCCCGTACTCCACATCTGCGGCAGTTACACGGCCCGGAGCTGCGCTTCGAGGACTGCTCGCGCTGAAACGCGCGTCATCCACGATGCATGCAGTTGCCAAGACCCAGCGGACAAGGTCCACGTTTGCTGCCGAGCACCCACGTAGTGGGGCGCGGGGCGTACGTCTCGGCTGTCCTGCTGCGCCCAAACGTCGTCTTGGGGAAAACCCTAAGTTGACCGCGGAACACTCTCGCAGTATCTGCGCGAACCGGCAAGGTCTGTGGACTGGAGGGTCGCACGGGGGCTCGTCAAGCTGTTGACGTCGATAGCGTCTCGTCGCTTGACGATGTAACCGCTTGACACAACGTGATGAGTAGTCTATAGTACGTGTCTGCATTTCTCTTTGAGGGAAATCAAACATGCCAGCTTTGGGACACCAATCCGGGGGGGACCTTGAGAGCGAACGGCGCCGGGTCCCTTTAGCACGAACGCTGAACTGTTGCGGCGAACGTATTTCGGAAGTTGCCAGTGCGTAGAGACCGGGAAACGGAGGTTTAGCCGTCGATCGGAATCTCAGAACTTGGCTGGTCGAGAGGGGGGCACTGACGGCCTTTTGCCTAGTTCCCAGGCCTTCTTCGGGCGGGGCCTCTGCGCCTGGCGAGGTGATGAGTTCATGCAGGCTCTCATGTCGCTGTGTCAAGCGTGCTCGCGCGGAGGGTGAGGATGCAGGAAATCCGTCAACAGGCTGATCGCGCTCTCATCGGCAAGGCCAGCCGGGGACTTTCGTATGCGCCTTCGGTACACGAGGTGAACAGGGCACGTTATGCACCTAGCACGATCTCTTGGCTTCGATAGTTGTGGCAATACCTGCCTTCGGGCACCGGAGGAAGGCCGATGAAAGGGACAATAGTACTGAGCCTGATAGCCAGTGTCGTAGTTGGCGCCGCTCTACTTGACTTAGCGGCCGCCGCCGATCACGCACGGACCGAGCATACACCCCGGGGCAGGACGAAAGACGTTCTGATCGAGAAGTCCGTGCGGGGGACACAGCCGGACCTGGTTGTCACTTCGTGCTTGGCGTGGTGCGATCCCTCAGTGCCCGGGTCCCTGTACGTCGACTTCGACGTGTGTAACTACGGGTCCTCCAGCGCCGGGTACCATGAGAGTGGCATCTACGCATCCGCGGACGCTATCGTCTCGGTCAGCGATACACTCGTCTGCTACGCGTCGTCGTACGGCCTGGCCGCGGGGACCTGTGAGAACTACTCCGGGTGGTGCGACACATCCTGGGTGCCACCGGGGACGTACTACATCGGGTTCTACGCCGACGACATGTTCATGGTGACGGAGTCCGACGAGGCGAATAACACGTGCGTGAGTGGGCAGGAAGGCCTGCCGTGTGACAGCAATTGCGCGCAGGACTTCACCGTCACGCCGCCGGGGACATGGTCCGGCAACACGTGCGGAGCAGGCAACGAATGCGGTCTGTTTTCGAGCGAGGAGCATGTCTACGAGGTGACGCTGCTGGAAGAGCGTCTCTGGACGTTCTCGCTGTGCGATTCGTGGTACGACACGATCTTACTGGTTGGGACAGTACCGGGCGGTGGCGACGTTTGTTACAACGACGACTCCTGCGGCCTTCAGTCCGAGTGCGCGGCCTACCTTTCAGCGGGAACGTACTACGTCACCATTGAAGGCTACGGCGGTGACTGCGGTGACTATGTCTTCGAAATCCCCGACTGCCCGCCTCCGCCTGCGCCAACGAATCCCCAACCGCCCGACGGCGGCGTCCAGACCGCCCTGGACACCGATCTGTGTTGGAACGGGGGCACGTTGGCGAAGACGTTCGCAATTCCGAAGGTGATCTACGGCCCGGACGATCGTCTCGACGAGTACGAGGTCACTGACCCTGCCATCCTGGCTGCCGGGGACGCCACGGTGGCTTTGGTCGACATTGGCGACCTTACCGACAACGGTAACGGAACGTACTCTCTGCCGACAGAAACCTACGCCGAATGGTACCTGGCCATGTTCGGCCGCCCGCTTTGTCCTGATGAGCGATTCCGCGACCAGCCTAATCCGGCTGACTGCTCCGGTTTCCTGGTAGCCCCGGATGTCGTCGCGACGGCCGGTCACTGCATCTCCAGTGCCTACTGCGCGACCACCGCGTTCGTGTTCGGCTTTGTCATGACGGACGCGACGACCCCGGTCCTTACGATTCCCGCGTCTGAGGTGTACTACTGTGGTGAAGTGATTGCCCGCCAGGAGAGTGCGGCGGATTGGGGACTCATCCGGCTGGATCGCGCAGTGGCTGGGCACAACCCGCTTCAGATTCGTTGCTCCGGCAAGGTCCCGGACAATGAGCCGCTGTTGGCGGTTGGCCACCCGGTCGGTCTTCCGCGGAAATACGCCGGCGGCGCGACGGTCCGCGACAACACTCCGAACGAGTACTTCCAGGCCAACCTGGATACGTACGTCGGCAACTCCGGTTCGGCGGTCTTCAGCGCCACTACGCTCGAGGTAGAGGGTATCCTGGTCCGGGGCAACTACGATTGGTTCGAAGACGGTTCCTGTGATCGGTCCAACGTATGCAGCGATTCAGGGTGCCCCAGCTGGGAGGACGTCACCCGTGCTACCCAATTCTGTCCACTGATTCCATCGTACGATGTATACTTCGGTGCGTGCGGGAGTATGCAGTTCCTCGGCACCACAGCGGATACGTGCTGGTCGCTACCGCAGCTTGATTCCGGAACGACCTACTGCTGGAAGATCGTAGCGCGCGACGGTTGCGGAGAGACGGACGGGCCCGTCTGGTCATTCACTACCGAAGGTGTCTGCGGCAACGGCACGTGCGACCCTGATGAGGATCCGTGCAACTGTCCGCAGGATTGCAGCTCGCCCGGTAGCTGCTGCACCGGCAGCGATTGCGACGATGCGGACCTGTGCACGACCGACACGTGCGTGAGCTTCGTTTGCGCCTACGACCCCGTGGACTGTTCGCACCTGGACATCGACTGCGACGTGGGCGTGTGCAACCCGGGCACCGGTGCATGTGAGACGCAGCCGGCGAACGACGGCCTGCCGTGTGATGACGGCGACGTGTGCAACACGGGCGAGACGTGTCAGGCCGGCACATGCACGGGTGGCTCGGCGGTCGACTGTAGCGTAGTCGGCACGTTCTGCGCTGACTATGAGTGCGGTGCGAACGGCAGCGAAGGCAACTGCGACGTGATGACGCCAAGGAACGAAGGACTGACCTGCGACGACAGTGTCTGCAGTAGCGGGAATACGTGTCAGAGCGGTGATTGTACGGGCGGTACCGTCGTCAACTGTAACGCGCTCGACACATTCTGCGCCGACTACGAGTGTGATCCCGGCGCGAGTTCACCCAACTGCGATGCCGTGACCCTGATGAACGAAGGCTTGCCGTGCGACGACGGTGGGCTCTGCACGGAAAACGACGTCTGCTCGGCCGGCGTCTGTGGCGGCACGGCGGTGGCTGACGGGACTTCGTGCTCCGACGGCCTGTTCTGCAATGGCGAGGAAACGTGTCTGAGTGGCTCTTGTCTGGCGGGAAACGACCCCTGTCTCAACCAGAGCTGTGACGAGCAGAATGACGTTTGCTTTACGCCTCCGGCGTGCACCAGCGACGCGGATTGCGACAACGGCCTGTACTGCGACGGCGTGGAGAAGTGCTCGGGCGGTTTATGCGTCGCGGGTGCTGAGGTCTGCCCCGATCAGATGTGCGACGAGGACAGCGACGTCTGCGTTGACTGTTTGACGGACGCCGATTGCGACGACGAGCTGTTCTGCAACGGGATCGAACGGTGTGAAAACGGAACCTGCATGCAGGGCACCGACCCATGCCCGGGGCAGCTGTGTGACGACACGTTTTCTGATGCCTGCGTGGACTGCAAGACCGCCGGCGACTGCGAGGACGGCGACCCATGCACGCGCGACGTTTGTGTCCTGGGGGAATGCGACCGTTCGGCCGTCGAGTGTCCGGTGGGACAGTCCTGCGATCCAGATACCGGACAGTGCATGGACTGCCTGACGGATGCGGACTGCGACGATGAGAACCCGTGCACCGTAGACGAATGCATCGAGGGGATGTGCTGGAAGACGGACGTCGAGTGCCCGGAAGGGGAGCGCTGCGATCCTGACACCGGTGAATGCGTGGCCGACACGGAGCTCCCGGTACCTCAATGCATTCCGGCCCTTTGTGACGACGGCGATCCGTGCACCATCGAGGAGTGCGTCGACACCGACGGTGACGCGGTCGAAGAGTGCATAAACAGGCCGGTCCAGTGCCTCGAGGGAGAGGAGTGCGACCCGGACTCGGGTGAATGCGTGCCCGAGAAGGCGAAGACCGGTCGCGGCACGACCCGCGGCGGGTGCGGCCTCTTCAGCAGCCTCGGTTTTGTCACGCTGCCGTTGTACATGCTGGTGTGGGTGGGGATCCGCAGCCGGGCGCGCCGGCGAGCATGACGTCCTTCCATCTGGAGGCCTCCAGGCCCGGCGATGTCCCCCGCCGGCGTCAATCCAGGCTGCGACGCGCGCCGACCGAACACCTCCTTCGGACCGATAACTGTCATTCCGGTTATCGGAACCACATGATGACGTGACCGGCTGCGCACCGTGACGTGGCTGCAGATTCTGCGCTTATCCTTTGCGGCGGCATGGATTTCAAGGCCGGGGAATCCGCGCGAGGTCGACTCGCCGCCAACACCCCGGTCGCCGCCCGCGCCCCGCGAGAAGGCGCCGGCCGGGCGCGGGGACTACCGCCCGCCGGGGCGTTCGGTCGGGCGTTCGTGGGGACGAGCTCGCTTGACCATCCGGCATTGCAGCGGTGTCAATCGCGGTCAAGACATCGCGCGATTCTTGCCGACAAAGCATCGTATTACTGGTCGGAGCGGAGACCGTTGAACTGCCGAAGCGGTGTAGCAGGCTCGCGCTTGGGTGAGCTTGGCGATGGCTACACGAGCGCGGACGCGCCATCCAGTCGTCTGCGGCATTCAGCGGAAGGAGAAACATCGAACGTCCTCCGCTCCTCTAAAGTAATGGCGCCGGGCAGGATGCCACGGCGTTGCTCGGAGGCTCAGGATGAGCAGCATGTTCGAGCACGTCCGTTTGCGTGAGCGGATCGCGGGAAAGTGGCAAATCCCCGCACTGTTCATTGCATGTGTGTTCCTGCTGGTTTCCATTGCGCAGATCAGACCGCCCCGGGACCGGCTGCCGTTCGACCAGGGAGTGGCCGAGTTGGAGGCGTTGCTGCGCGGCGGGCTGTATGCATCGGCTATTGAGTTCGGCGACCGGTTGCTGGAGCGGGGACAGGAGGAGAAACGGCACTGGCGGGAAGTGGGGCCAGTCCATCTGATTATCGGACGGGCCATCTTCCTGCAAGCCCAACGGGAGAAACGAGAGACGCCGGATGTGGCCCGGCGCGTCATCGCGGAGTTGGACGTTGCCCGGCGCAGCGGGGTTCCGCCCACTCCCGATGATCACCAGGTTCTGGGCACGGTGCATGAATGGTTGGGGCAACACGATGCGGCGGTGGAGCACTATGAGGCGGCGATCGCGGGCCTGAGCTCGCCATCGCTCGAATTGCGCCGACGGGTCCTGCGACTCCGGGCTCATCACGTTGCGACCCCCTCCCAGCAGCTGCACGCGTTGCTCGACGCGTTCATCGCGGATGCCGAGGCGCGGTTACCGCTGCTGCACTGGGCTGTCGAGCTGAAGGTGAACCTGTGGCTCGACGAGTCGAAGAGTGCGGAGGCACGGGCCTGTGTTGAGGGGCTTCGGCCGGTGTTTGAGCCGACGGGCCAACGGGAGGCGTTCGAGTATCTGTTGTGCCTCATCGACTACCGGTCAGGACGGTTTGACGACGCGGAAGCGAAGCTCCGCGCGTTGCGAAACCGCCTCCGCATTCGGGAAGAGGTGTACGCGCTATCGGGATGGCTGCTGGGACGGGTTGTGCTCAACGACGGGTCGGCGCAGCGTCCGGAGGAGGCGCTGTCCTTCTTTCGCGATGTGGTCAATGCGGAGGTGTCGTTGCGTCATACAGCGGCCAGCCAACTGGGGATGGCGGAAGCCCTGGCAGAGCTTCATCGCTGGCCTGAATCACTCGACCAATATCGCAAGGTGATACGGGCGTTGCCGGAACTCGAAGCATCACCGATGCTGAACGCGGACGTCGTGCGCTCGTCGGTGACCGTGGCAGGTCAGCGTCTCCGCGCGGAAGGGCAGAACGGGCTGGCGCTGGACTTCTTTGAGGCGGCTGCAGCCTTGGTGGATCCGGTCAACGTCGAGCGGTTGTCGTTCTACCTTGAGCTTCTCGGCGAGACGAGAGCGAATCTCGCCCGGTCCGTGCAGGCGGAGGCCCGAAGCCTGGAGGAATCCGAGGAGACGGCACTGCGGCGAGAGGCCCTTCACGAGGAGGCCCGTCGCTTGCTTCTGTCGGCGGGGGACGCTTTTGTCCGCCTCGCCAGGATCAACACCTTGAACGAGAGGCTCTCGTCGGCGGCGGCGTGGCGGGCGGCGGATCTGTTTGACGAAGGCGGTGCTCGGGGGCGCACCATCGCGCTGCTGCGCGAGTTCGTCCGGGAGCGCCCGGAAGACGTCCTGGCCCCGCGAGCGTGGGTACGTCTGGGCCAGTCGCTGCATTCGCTCGGGCGGTTCGAGGAGGCGATTGAAGCCTATCGGGAATGTTACGACCGATTCAGGCGGACCCTGCAGGCCAGTCAATCGCTCATTCCGCTGGCGGACTGCTACATGCAACTGGGTACCGACTACGTCGATCAGGCGGAGACGACACTGCGGAGGATACTCGAAGACTGGCAGTTGTTCACACCGGAGGCCTACGAGTTTCGCGTCGCGTTGTTCATGCTGGGCGACCTGCTGAACCGCGAGGGACGATATGAGGAGGCGATCTCGACGCTGGAGGAAGCGCTGCGGCGGTACGCCGACGATGAGCGGGCGGTGCGGGGTCTCTACCTTCTGGCGGACAGCTATCGTCTCAGTGCACTGGCCCTGAAAGAGGACCTGAAGGACGCGCGGTTGCTCGGCGAGCGCGAGAACATGCGCAAGGAGCTGCAACGCCGGTTGTTGCGTGCCTCAGAGTTGTTCGGCGAACTGATCGGCCGGTACGAAGCGCAGGACGAGAGCCAGTTGAGTGAAAGAAACTCACTGTATCTGCGCCACGCCCGGTTGTACCAGGGTGATTGCCTCTTTGAACTGCAGCAATATGGCGAAGCGCTGAAGATCTTCGAGCGGGCGGCGTGGATCTACAAGGATTCGCCCTCGTCGCTGGCGGCCTACGTTCAGATCATAAACTGTTACGTTTTCCTGGGCCAGCACGAAGAAGGAAAGGCGGCCCTTCGCCGCGCCCAGTATCTCGTCAAGACCCTGCCGGACACTGCGTTCGAGAGTGCCATCGTGGCCGAGTCACGGGCGGAGTGGAAACAGTATTTCGGCTGGATCGAAACGTCGGGGCTCTTGGAACCGCCACAACAGGCCGAGGCGACGCCATGACGATCAAACACACTCGGGAAGCGATGTCCGGGAACCTCGCCGGCGACGACGTGCTGGGGCTGCTGCAGCAACAGGTCGACCTCTATCGAGACCTGGAGACGCTCGCAAATCGGCAACGCAACCTGATATCCGAAGAGAATCCGCATCCGCTTCTTCGACTGCTGGCCGATCGGCAGAAGCTGACGGATGAACTGACGGCAGTGTCCAGGCGGTTGGAGCCGTTCCGCACGGATTGGCCCGCGGTACGCGAGTCATTGACGCGCGAGCAGAGAAGCACGGCTGACCGACTGCTCACGGAGGCCGGCGAGCGCCTGGGGCGGATCATCGCGGCTGACAAGACGGACGCCCAGTTGTTGGCGGCCCGAAAGTCCCGCACGGCCATGGCGGTGTCGAAGGTCCAGCCCGGACGGCGCATGCTCACCGCATACGCTGGCCTCCCGCGGGCCAGCGGCACCCGTTTGGACAGGATGGATGAGCAATGACCCGGACGGCTGAGCCGACAGCGAATCTCCAGCAGAACGAACTGGGCAACATCATCGAGGCCTACAGCCGTGTCACCGAGCGACTGGAGCAATCCCATCTCCGGTTAACCGACGAGGTGGAGCGCCTGCACAGGCAGCTCGACGAGAAGAACCGAGAGCTGGCGCGCAAGGAGCGATTGGCAGCGCTGGGGGAGATGGCTGCCGGCGTCGCGCACGAGGTCCGCAATCCGCTCGGGGCGATTCAACTGTACGCGTCCATGCTCGACCGTGACCTTGAGCGGTTGCCAGAGGCCCAGCGACTCGTGCAGAAAATCGCCGGCGCCGTGACGTCGCTGGATGCCGTCGTCAGCGACATTCTGGCATTTGCGGGCAACGATCGCCTGGAGCTTCATGCGATTTCACTGGACCGCGTGCTCGACGAGGTGCTCGCGCTGGCAGCGCCGCAGCGGGATGTACTCGGTGCAACGATCCACGTGGATGCGGACGCCAGCGCAGTCCAGGTTCATGCGGATGACCGTGAGTTGACCCGGGCGCTCGTGAACGTCGTGTTCAATGCGCTCGACGCCGCGGGGCCGGGCGGCACCGTGCATATCCATGTCACCGAAGGCGAGGACGGCTTCGTGACCATTGCCGTTGCGGACGACGGTCCGGGCGTAGCGCCCGAACTGGCCCAGCGCATCTTCGACCCGTTCTTCACGACCAAGGACCAGGGCACGGGGCTGGGGCTGTCCATCGTGCATCGCATCGCCGAGTCGCATGGGGGTCAAGTCACGGTCGGACCGGGCCACGGCGGCGGGGCCGTGTTCACGCTGAGCCTCAGGGGCGCGGGCGACACGGAGCCCGTGGATCACAGGGAGTCGATATGAGTCGGATCTGTGTTGTGGACGACCAGCCGCTGATGCGGGATTCGCTGTCGGAGACTCTGCGCCGTGACGACCACACCGTCGAGGCCTTCGAGAACGCCGCTGACGCGGTAGAGCGGGTGGTCTGCGGCGAGTTCGACCTGGTGCTGAGCGACCTGAAGATGCCGAAGATGGACGGCGTCAGTTTCCTTCGGACGTTGCGGTCGCGCGGCTGCGACACGCCCGTGATCATGATGACGGCGTTCGGGAGCGTGGCCACTGCCGTCGAGGCGATGAAGCTGGGAGCCTTCGATTACATCGGCAAGCCGTTTGAGGCCGATGCCATCACCGTGCAGGTGGAACGGGCGCTGCAGCACGGGCGGCTCAAATCCGAAAACGAGGCGCTCAAGGCGTCCCTGCATGATTTAGCCAGGCCGCGAACGATGGTGGGTGACAGCCAGCCCATGCTGCAGATCCGCCGCCAGATCGCCCAGGTCGCCCGCAGCGAGGCAACCGTGCTCATCTCGGGGGAGTCGGGCACGGGCAAGGAACTCGTGGCGCGTGCCATCCATGCCCAGTCGCGCCGCACCGACCGCCCGATGCTGTGCCTCAACTGTGCCGCGCTGTCGGGCAACCTGCTCGAGAGCGAGCTGTTCGGCCACGAGCGAGGCGCCTTCACCGGCGCGGACCGCCAGCGCAAAGGGCGGTTTGAACTCGCTGACGGCGGCACGCTGTTGCTCGACGAAATCTCCGAGATGGCCCTGCCGTTGCAGGCCAAGCTGCTCCGCGTTTTGCAGGAAGGCGAGTTCGAGCGGGTCGGCAGCAGCACCACCCGTCGGGCGAACGTCCGTGTCATCGCCACCACAAACCGTGATCTCGAGCAGTCGGTGACGAAGAAGCGGTTCCGCGGCGACCTCTACTATCGCCTGAACGTGCTCCCGATCCACCTGCCACCGTTGCGGCGGCGCGGTCGGGACATCCGGACCCTTGTGGATCACTTCCTCAAGGATATTGCAGCCCACGCCGGCCGCAGGCACCTGAACGTGACCGGGGACGCCTATCGCCTGCTGGAGGAATACGCCTGGCCCGGCAACATTCGCGAGCTGGAGAACCTGTGTCAGCGTGCCGTCGTTATGGTAAACGACGGCTCACTCACGTCGGAGGTCGTTCGCGGGTGGCTGCAGTCGGCCGCCGCATCCTTATTGACGCCGCTTCAACTCCGTCCCGGACGAATGCTCGAAGACATGGAGCGGCGGCTGATCGAAGACGTGTTGGCCCAGAACAACGGACATCGTCAGCGGACGGCCAAAACGCTGGGAATGGGCGTGCGCACGCTGGGCATGAAACTCAAGAAATGGCGGGAGGAGGCGGAGGCGGAATCCGGGCGGGCCGGAGTCATGCGTCCCCACGCGCCGGAGCCGGCGCTGGCCGGGGCAGGCTGACAAGGCACGAGGCGGTGCCCGCAGGACCTGCGCCAGGGCGCAGTTTTTGCCGGTGGCGGTCGCGGGAAAGGCAGTTTTTCGGGACAAGGAGGCCGGACGCGACGGATGGTACGTCACATGCACGCGGATGACGGGGCGGGGCGGATGACTGAGCCGTGGGTCCGCGCGCGACAACGGCCTGCGCCGCACGCCCAGGTGCGGAGGTAGTACACGGTGTTCTTCGAGAACCTGATCAATCGCGGTGCGATGCCGGCCCTGGTGAATACGGCCATATTCACCGAAGAGCGCCATCGCATGATCGCGGAGAACGTCGCGAACATCGGTGTGCCCGGCTACAAGACCAGGCAGCTCGACGTCAAAGCATTTCAGCAGGCCTTAGGGCGGGCGCTGGACAAGCGCAACAGTGATCCGGCCACGCGCTTCGTCGTCGAAAGCGGGCGCCAAGTCCGAACGAACGTTCGCGGCGGACTCGTCGTGACGCCGGAGCACCGGCCTTCGGAGAACATCCTGTTCCACGACCGCACGAATGCATCGATCGAGCGGCAGATGGCCGGCCTGGCCGAGAACGCCATGTGGCACGAGATGACCAACTCGCTGTTAGCGACCCGGTTCGACGCACTTCGCAAGGCGATCCGCGGACGGATGTAAGGCGGACGGTAAAGTCCGAGGAGACGACGCGCCATGTTCGAAGCATTCGATATCAGCACCTCGGCGTTGGTTGCCCAGCGAACTCACATCGACACCGTCGCGGGCAATATCGCCAACATCGACGCCACCCGCGACGCTGACGGGAATCCCAACCCCTACCGGCGTCGCGTGGCGCTGTTCGCCACCGGAAAGTCGAGAGAGAACCGCAGCGCACCGGGCGTCCACATTGAGAAGATCGTTCACGACCCCGCCCCGTTTCACCAGAAGTTCGACCCGGGGCATCCGGACGCGATACAAACAGGCCCGAGGAAGGGGTACGTGCTGCTGCCCAACGTCGATCTCAGTACGGAGATGATCAATGCCCTGTTCGCCGCCCGGGCGTATGAAGCCAACGTCACCGTGATGGAGGTCACCAAAACGATGGCGGCGTCGACCTTACGCCTGCTGGCGTAAGCCGCCGGCCCAGGAGACCCATGAACCATGACCGCGCCGATTCACAACCTTGGAGGCCTCGACCCGCTCGGTCCGGCGGGACCGGCGGGAACTGTCCGGAGCGTTGCTCAACCGGAGGGAAAGGACTTCAAGACCATCCTCCTCGACAACCTGAACGAGGTCAACCGCCTGCAGCAGGAGGCGGACCAGAAGGTGCAGTCGCTGTACCGCGGTGAGACGCAAAACGTGGCGGAAGTGTTCGCCGCGATCAATAAGGCCGGCGTCGCATTCGACCTCCTCATGGAGATTCGCAACAAGCTGACTGATGCCTACAACGAGATCCAGCAGATGCGCGTTTGAGGAAAAGGAATCCGACAACGCCGGTAAGAGAGTGACCCCATGGAGATGCTTCGACGCCTCACCGAGCAGATCGGCGGCCAACTCAAGTTGCTCAACGCGTCACAGAGGATAGCTATCGCTCTGTGCGCCGTGATTGTGGCCGGTTCGCTGGGATGGTTGCTGACCTGGTCGGCCGCGCCGGACCTGGTACCGCTGCTGCCCCAGGACCTGTCGTACGACGAACTGGACAGCGCCGAGGAAGCCCTGGCGACCAGAGGCATCGATCACGAAACGCGAGGCCAGCGCATCTTCGTGTCTGCATCGGATCAGTCCGATGCTATTCGAGTGCTGAACAAAGCCGACGCCCTTCCGCGGGACACCAGTGTCGGTTTCGCGGAGCTTCTCAAGGACGATTCACCATTCCGGCCCGAGGGACAGAACAGGATGCGGTATGGGATCGCGCTGGGCAACGAGCTGGCCAAGATCATCGCGTCCGCGCCGGACGTCGCCTCCGCTCGCGTGCTGGTTCAGTCGGAGGCGAAGCGGCGCCTCACCGGGCCGGCTACGGTGCCGACGGCTTCGGTGTGGGTCACGATGGTTCGAGGCCATCAGATCACCCAGGCGAACGTCGAGGCGTTCGCCCGGCTGGTCGCGGGCCCCGTGCCAGGGCTGGAACCTCACAGAGTCAATGTCATCGATGCGGTGACCCTCAGGCCCTATGACCCGGTCGATCCCGAGAACGCCTGGGCCGCGAACATGCTGGATCGCAAGAAGGCGGAAGAGCAACATCTGCTGAAGAAAATCCTGAACCACCTGTCGTACATTCCAGGCGTTCTGGCAGCGGTTACGGTCGAGCTTGACGGCTCCAAGCGGCAGACGCAGACCGTCGAGTGGGCCGACCCGACACCGAGATCCGGCGAGACTCGAAGTTTCAAGGGCACGAGCGCGCAAACAGCGGGCGAGACGGGGGCCAATCCCAATACCGGGATCGCGTTGAACGGTACCGGCACTGCCTCCGGCAGTGAGGAGAAAGAAAGCCGGGAGGAGTATTTCGAAACCAAGCCGAAATCCACCACTGTGGCGGACATCTTCCCGGGGGCGACTCTTCGGATCACCGCAGCGATCAGCATTCCACGCAGCTTCTTCGTCAGCGTATTCAAGGCCCAGCCGGGCAACAAGGACACCGAACCCGCCGACGGCGAGCCCGTGTTTGAAGCGATCAAGAAAAGGGAGCAGGAGCAAATTCGCAGCAACGTGATGAGCATCATCCAGGCCGAGGCCCCCGAGGACGTGATCGTGGAACCGTATTACGACTTCGACCCTGCCACCGGCGTCCCGCGAGAGGGGATTGGAGCGATGGCGCAAGCAGGACTCGCCGAGGGCGGAGATTACCTGGGGATGGCCCGGGAGCACATCCCGGAGGCGGGGCTCCTTCTGCTGGCGCTGTTCGCGTTGTTCATGCTGATCCTGATGGTCCGGAAGAGCAGCCGGGCGGCAGCGGCGATTCCGTCGCCGGGCCATCAGGCCGAACAGCGGCACCCCGATCTGGTGACCGGGCCGGACGGCATCCTGCGTATCCCGGGAGGCCCGGTCGGCGAGGCGGATATGCCGGAAGGAATGCTGCAGGGGCACGAGGTGGATGAGGATTCGCTGAAATTCAAGCAACTCGGCGAGCAGGTGTCCCGCATGGTCGACGATTCTCCCCAGGTTGCCGCCGACCTCCTGAAGCGGTGGGTGGAGGCGGAGCAGTAAACCGGTAGGAGACCAGAGCGTTGGCGAAACGGAAGTCCGTGATGTCCCTGACGGAGGATGAAGAGCGCATAGCCGGGGCGACCAAGGCCGCCATCCTGCTGCTGGCTCTTGATCCGGAGTCCGCTGCCGCAGTTCTGACACACCTCGACGAGGACACGGTCGAGGTGATCACCCGCGAGATTGCCTCGCTTGACATGGTCGATCAGGAGCAGCGGGGCAGGATCATCGAAGAGTTCTATCACACCGCGCTGGCTCGGAAGTACGCGGAAACCGGCGGGATGGGGTACGCCAAGATGCTGCTGGATCGGGCCCTTCCTCCCGAGGACGCCAACCGCATACTCCAGCAGATCGAGCACCAGGTCCTCCAGCAGCCGTTCACCTTCCTCCAGAAAACCGACGGCGAGAACCTGCTCACGTTCATTCAGGATGAACATCCGCAGACCATCGCCCTGATCGTGGCCCATCTTCCGCCGTCCAAGGCCAGCGAAATCCTGGTCGGGCTGCCCCAGGCCAAGCAGCTGGAAGTGGTCAGCCGGGTGGCCAACATGGATCAGACGAATCCGGAGATGATCAAGGAGGTGGAGCGGGGGTTGGAGATGCGGTTGTCCGGGTTGGTGTCGCAGACGTTCGACAAGGCCGGTGGCGTGGAAGCGGTGGCCGAGATGCTGAACCTGGCCGACCGCTCCACGGAAAAGGGGATTCTCGAGGCCCTGGAAAGCGAGGACCCTGACCTCGTCGAGCAGATTCGCCGCCTGATGTTCGTCTTCGAGGACATCATGCTGATCAACGACAAGGGAGTGCAGGCGGTCCTGAAGGAGATCGACCACGATGAACTCGCACTGGCCCTGCGCACCGCCAACGCCGAACTGAAAGAGAAGATCTTCAAGAACATGTCGGAGCGGGCGGCCCAGTTGATCCTCGAGGACATGGAATATATGGGCCCGGTCCGCCTCTCCGACGTGGAGGCTGCCCAGCAGCGGATCGTGGATGTCGTGCGGCGTCTGGAGGACGCAGGCGAGATCATCATCTCCGGACGCGGTGGCGAGAAGGACCTGATCGTGTAAGGCGTCGAAGGAGGCGTTCGAACGCAGGAGCGTTGAACCGCTGAAACCGAGAGTTCGAGCGCGCTGCGACCGGGAGCGCCTGCTCCGGAGTGCCGAGGCGTGATGACCGGCCGGCAAGCCGGTCCCAGCGCCGAGAACTGATAGCTGAGAGTCTCGAATGTCCACCGTCATCAAGGCAGGGCAACCGAACGTCAAACCGATGCGGCGATTGGAGACCATCGACCTGGCCGATCACGTGGTCGAGGCCGGCAAGATCACCAATGTCGCCCGACGGGAGGCGGCCCGGCTGGTCGCCGACGCAAATGCGGCGGCCGGACAAATACGCGAGGATGCCGAACGACGCGGATATCAGGAGGGCTTCGCGCGCGGTGAATCCGAGGGACAGGTCGCCGGGCGTGAACAGGCGCTTCGCGAAGCCAGCGACCGGTTCACGGCGGAGCAAGCCGACCTGGCTAAGGCGATGCGCTCGATCGTCGACGAACTTGAGGGGCTGAAGCGCGATCTTCTAATCGAGGCTGAGCGTGACGTACTGATGTTCGCGGTGCGCGTCGCCCGGAAGGTGACCAAGCGGGCAGTGGCCGTCGATCCACACTGCGCCGTGGAGAACCTGAAGGAGTCTCTGCGGCTGGTGGGCAGGAAGACGGATCTGCTGGTTCGCGTCCATCGGTCCGACGGCGAGACGATGCGTCGCTTCGCCCCCGATGTTGCCAACGACGTCGGCGGCAAGGGGCATATTCGAATTGTCGAGGACGAATCGATCGCGCCGGGAGGATGCACGATCGTTACCGACACGACCGAAGTGGATGCGACGGTGGACAGCCAGATCGACCAGATCGCGGCGCTGGTGCTCTCCCGACCCGCGGCACAAGGTGAAGAACGTGTTTGAGCATGAGCTCCATCTCGTCGAGCAATGCACGCCGATGACCGTCACGGGACGGGTGTCTCACGTGACCGGGCTCACGGTGCTTGCGGACGGGCTCTTGGCGCCGGTAGGGGCCATCGCCCGGATCACCCCGTTCGGCGGACCGTCCATCGATGCGCAGGTCGTCGGCTTCCGTTCGACCACGGCAGTCCTGATGCCTCTGCGTGAGCCGCGCGGGGTGTCCGAAGGCGACCCGGTGACTGCGTCGGCGGCGATGCAGACCGTACCCGTGGGACGCCAGATGCTCGGGTGTGTGCTGGACGGCATGGGCAGGGTCATCAGCGCCGGAGAAGGAGGCCGCGACGACTTCACGGTGGAAGCTCAGTACCCGGTCTACACGACGCCGCCGGCGCCGCTGGCTCGGCGCCCGATCCTCAAGGTCATCGCCACCGGCGTCCGGTCGATCGATGCCCTCCACACGGTCGGCGGCGGGCAGCGCATGGGCGTGTTCGCAGGCACCGGCGTGGGCAAGAGCGTGCTGATGGGCATGATCGCCCGAAACACAGCCGCGGACGTCACCGTTGTGTCGTTGGTCGGCGAGCGAGGGAGGGAGGTCGGCGACTTCCTTCGAAAGGACCTTGGTGAGGAAGGCCGCAAACGCACGGTGATGGTCGTCAGCACGTCGGACGAATCACCGGTCCTGCGGGTGCGGGCGTGCTTTGTCGCAACGGCCATCGCCGAGTATTTCCGCGATTTGGGCCGGCACGTCCTGCTGATGATGGACTCCGTCACGCGGGTGGCGACGGCCCAGCGGGAGATCGGCCTGGCCGCCGGCGAACCGCCCGCGACGAAGGGGCACACACCCAGCGTCTTCGGGTTGCTGCCGCGGCTGCTGGAGCGGGCGGGCAACACGGAACGCGGGTCCATCACCGGGTTGTATACGGTGCTGGTCGAGGGCGATGACATTAACGAGCCGATCTCCGACGCCGTACGGGGCACGCTGGACGGGCATGTGTGGCTGTCCCGCGCGCTCGCCAACCGCAGTCATTACCCCGCGGTTTCCGTGCTCGAGAGTATCAGCCGGGTCATGGTCGACGTCACCGATCAGGAGCACCTGAAAGCGGCCGCCGAGGTCAGATCGGTGTTGGCGGTCTGGTCCGAGATTGAGGACCTGGTCAACATCGGCGCGTACGCCAAGGGCAACAACGTCGAGTATGACGTAGCGGTCGCCATGAAGCCGCGGATCGACGCGTTCCTGCGACAGCGAATCCAGGATCGTGTCACCTTCGCTGAGTCGCGTACCGCGTTGATCGAGCTGGCCCGCGAAATCACTACGGTGCGTCAGGAGTCTGCCGTGGCCGCCTGACCGGCGCGACACCACGGACCTTGATATGGGGAGCAAACGATGGCCAAGCGCTTCCAATTCCGTCTCGAGGCCGTCCTCAAGGTGCGGAAGCGCAAGCGGGACGAGGCGCGCCGCATCGTGGCGGATCGCCAACGCCGGATCGGACGGATCGCCGAGCGGATCACCGCATGCCGGAACGGAATCGGCGAAGCGGTGGAAGAATCGCGCCGGGTCCAGCACGCTACCGCACCCGACGTGACGGCGCTGCGACGCTATCGCTCCTATATCGCCGCCATGGACCGGGCGATCGGCGACGCCGAAATCGCGATGAGCGGTGAGCGCGATCGCCTGCGGGAAGAGCAGCGGCAGCTGGCCCGAGCCAACAAGGAGGTCAAAGCCATCGAGAAGCTGCGCGAGCGCCAATTGGCTCGCCATTGCGAGCAGGAGCGGCGGGCAGATCGCGCCGAAGGGGATGAGATCTCGTTGCAGCTGCATCGACGGGCACGGATAACGGCGTGACGGAGCAGAGGCATGTTTCGCACAGCGTATAACCTGGTGGCCTTGCTGGCGTTGATCCACGTCATAGCCCTGGCGGGCGCCGGTGGATATCTCCTGGCCACCGGACGGCTCAAGGCCGACAACATCCGCGCCGCCGCGGAGATCCTGCTAACGGAAGACACCGACGCCGACGACGAGAGTGCGCAGCAGGCCGGGCCCGTGGAGGAGGCTTCCCGCTCGGAAGAGGCCATTGCGCGCAAGCGAGATGAAGAGGAAATGAAGCGCCGAGCCGAGCAACGCAAGGTGAGCGAATTGTATCAGAAGCAGGTTGCGGTCAACCTCCTGATGCAGAAGACCGTCGAGGACCTGGAGAAGCTGGAGGACGACCGCCGGAAATTCGAAGAGCAGCAGCAGCAACGGGGCCGCCAGGAACAGGATGAGAGATTCAGGAAGACCACCGAGATGTTGGCGGTGGCCAAACCCGATGTGGCGAAGGACCTTCTCCTGCAAGGCTCCAGCAGCGAGGATGCCGCCCGGTCGCTGTTGGAGCTCAACGCCCGCAAGGGGATGAAGATCATCGAGGCAGCCATGGAAGACCCGCTTCTGCGGGGCAAGGCGTTGCAGGTGTTCAAACTGGTGCGCGAGACCGCGCCCGAGGACAGCGACTGGTCCAAGGTCGCGGCGCCCGAAGAGTAATGGCATGATCGCACAGGGTGACGTAAGCTTGGCATCCGTCCGGCAGCCGAAGGCGCCTAGCACGCCCGCAGGCGACCCCGGGCCCGGCGACTTCGAGGCCGCGCCCGACGGCCCGGTCTTCGCCGACCTGTTCGCTGCGACACAGGCGATGTTCGGCAACCGGATCACCACCTTCGTCGACTCGATCGTCCCGGACGGGCGGGGCCTCAAGCCGTCGGCCGCCGACGCCAGCGAGAAGCGGCTCGCCCAGTTGTCTGACGACGCCCGGCTGGCTCGGCAGCAGCGCCGCAAGCACCTCAGGGACGAGGCTTGGCGAAATCCGCCCCGTGCTCGCGTTAACAAGACCGATCAGCAGCGAAAGGCGAACCCGCCGTGCGCCGATCAACGCGGCAGGCTCAGTTCGACGGCTTCGACCGACGCCGGTCGGAGCCGGCGCGCGGCGCCGGGCTCAAAGACAACCGGCCCGGCACCGGGCATGTCCACGTCGTCCGGCGGTGATCGCTCGGTCGAGCGCCCGTCGCCACCGCGTGTAGGCGCGGGAGACGGGCAGCGAATCATGCCGTCGGCGCCGCGCCTCGCCGGCGCCGCAGGGGGCAAACCGCTCGAGGCACAGTGCACGGCGCCGGCAGCGATTTCAGGCGGCGCAACTGTCTCAGCGTCGTCCCGATCGGACGGAGGTGCGTTGGCCGGGAAGATCGGTGAAGTTCTCGGCGCCCGGGCGGCGCCAGAATCTGGCCGATCGGCAAGTGCAACCCAATCGACACCGGCTCCCGACGGTCCGGCAGGCAGGCGAGGCCAAGCGGGCGCGCACCCGCGCGGCACCGGTCAGTCCGACCGCACGCCGCGACAGCGGGCGCAGGCGAAGGGAATGCCCGCGCCTCGGCAGGCCGCGTTCGACCGGCTGGTCCGGTTCATCCGGATGAACGTCGGGCAACGAGAGTCGAGCGCCCGCTTGCAGCTGACCCCGCCTGAATTGGGGCGTGTCCGCATCGACGTGCGCCTGGTTCAGCAGCGCATGGAGCTGCTGATTCAAGCCGAAACGCGCGACGCCCGAAACCTGCTGGCGTCGCGACTTGACGGGTTGCGGGGTGCCCTGGCGAATCACGGGGTGACAATCGACCGGCTTGAGCTGCCGGATCCGACATCCGACGGTGCGCAGCAAGCGCCGGTGGGAAACCACGACGACTCGCGGAGGCGAAACTCCCGAGACGTCGGGTATGCGGGCGACGATCGGAGCGGTCCTGTCGCCGCAGGCGACTTGGCTGATGACGAACAAACAGGTCCGCCCGAATGGGCGGATACTGTCTTTTTCGGCGCCGCGTCGGAGATGCGGCTGGACATTCGAGCCTGATCGTGTCGCCGTCGTTTGGGTTCCGTCCGCAGCGGAATCCGGGCGAGCGTGAGGCCGACCAGGCCAGGGCGGAGCCCGCCAGGACGGTGAACGGATCCTCAAGAAAGGGTGGGCCATGGAAACCACAGCAGTGCAAGAAGGCTCGGCTGCCGTCGCGGCATCGCAGCCCAAAGGGTTCAGCGAACTCGACGGCGCGGACTTCTTCAAGGTCCTGATCGCTCAACTGGTCAATCAGGACCCGCTGGAACCGACGAGTAACCAGGAACTGCTCCAACAGATGTCCTCGATCCGCGAGATCGAGTTGAACGCGAATCTGACTCAGTCGCTGCAGTCACTGTCCGAGCAGCAGCAACTCGGGTCGGCCTCGTCACTGATCGGGCGGTTCGTCACCGGGCAACCCGGCCCGGACGGGCAAGTCATCAGCGGCAAAGTGCTGGCCATCAGGTTTGCTACCGATGGACAGATTCTGCTGCAGCTGGATTCCGGTGTCGAACTGGAGATGTCCAAGCTCGACACCGTGACCTCCATCGAGCAGGCGGCTGGCGAGCTGGTCGGCAAGCTCGTTCGCGGGGTCGACACACGTGACCCCGGCGACCCCACACCGAAAGAGGGTGTGGTGACCGCGATTCGGACAGACGGCAACGAGACCCTGCTCGAACTCGACAGCGGTGAACAGCTGCGGTTCCTGGATGTGTTGGAAGTCGGATCGACGAATGACGCCGGTGATCTCGAGGCGTCAACCGAATAACGAAGCCAGGATGGCGAAGCGTGACCGGCCGCAAAGCCGGTCCCACAGTCTGCAAACCAGTTTCAGGGAGGTCCTGGCATGGGTTTGACATCGGCAATGCTGACCGGTTTCACCGGCATCAAGAGCAACCAATATCTCATGGACTCGATTGGTGACAACGTCGCCAACGTCAACACGACGGCGTTCAAGACACAGCGTACGCTCTTCGAAACGCTGTTCTACGACACGATCCAGGGCGGGACGGCCCCCAGTGATACCAGCGGCGGGACCAACCCGATGCAGACAGGGCACGGGTCGGGGCTGGCCAGCATCCAGCGCAACTTCGCCCAGGGCTCCATTCAGGACACCGGCGTCAAGTCCGACCTGGCCATGGACGGCGCGGGCTTCTTCATCCTGCAGTCGCCCGATGACGACCGGGTCTACACCCGCGACGGTTCGTTTCGCCTCGACGAGACCAACACGCTGGTGACCGCCAACGGGTCGCTGGTGCAGGGATTCGCCGCCGACGCCAACGGCGACATCATCCCCGGGGTCCTGAGCAACCTGACGATTCCGCTGGGCACGGAAAGCCTGGCCGTCGCCACGACCCGCGTCGAGTTCGACGGCAATCTGGACGCCGACGGCACAGTGGCCGGCTCGAGCGGCGTGTCCACCTCGGCGCCGTTGACGACGGACGGCGGTGTTCCGGCCACGGCGGGCACCGCGCTGACGGCTTTGGTCGATGAGAACGGCCTGCCGCTG
>CP070691.1:454232-475616 GCA_020353195.1 Phycisphaerales bacterium
CGGCCGTCTTCGACGGCGACGGCGACGTCGACCTTACCGTCTACACCGCCTTCGCGTCCGCACTGATCGGCCCGTAGCGCCGGTTTCGGTCACGCCGCCCGGGCGCGCCGGCAATCCCGGGCGCCTCGGGCAAGTGGAGCGCTTTGGCGGTCGGCCAGAGTCGCTGGCCTCGCCCCGTGGCTCGGCCCCCCTCGGCCCGCATGGCCATGCGGCGATCAACCGTCACGCCCGCAGCGCGGCGATACCATGCAGCAATCTGCCGCATAGCAGCGTAACCCCCTGCCCGTTAAACAGATGTGATGCATATTCGCGCATCATTCACGTTCGCGCCCGGTTGCGGGTCCGGAAACAAAACCACTTTTCAGGCAAGTCCGGCTGGACGATCGTTCGATCATGTGGATAATATGTTGCATGGATCGGCATACCGTGGTATAGTGGTCGCGTGATGATCAGCACGAGCCGTCCGACAACGAAACGCGAGCGGCAGTCGATTATCACAGAAGCCGTCCGCGCCAAGCGCTTGTCCACGCAGGCGCAACTGCTGCGGGTTTTGCGGCAGGAACAGATCACGGTGAATCAGTCCACGCTCAGCCGGGACCTGGCGGAGCTGGGCATTCGCAAGTCCGGCGGGCGGTATGTGCTGTCGACTGGCGAGGACAGGGGCGCTCCGCGTTTGAACTACGCGGGTGTTGTTCTGGGGTTCACCAGCTGCGGGCCGCACCTGATCGTCCTTTCGACCTTGCAGGGGCAGGCCCAGCCGGTGGCGCTGGCGATTGACGAGGCGGGCGACCCCGCCATCGTCGCCACGGTGGCGGGCGACGACACGGTTTTCATCGCGACGAGGAATCGGCGGACCCAGGCGGTCGCGCTGCGGCATCTGGAGCAGTGGTTTGGAGACAAGCATGAACGATGAGCGGTGTGTATTGGCTTACTCGGGTGGACTGGATACGTCGGCGATCGTTCCCTGGCTGATCGATCGCGCGTACGAGGTACATGCCGTGTTGGTGGACGTAGGACAGGAGGAGGACTTGGCGGCGCTGTGCGGCAAGGCGTTGTCGATGGGGGCGAGGACCGCGCGGGTGGCGGACGCCAGACCTGCGATGTTCAAGACCGTGATTCCGACCGCCATCGGGCTGGCAGCGACGTACGAAGGCACGTATCGCCTGGGTACCGCGCTGGCCCGTCCGTTCATTGCACTGGCCCAGATTCAGCGGGCCAGGGAACTGGGCGGGGCCACGTTGATCCACGGCGCCACCGGCAAGGGCAACGACCAGATCCGCTTCGAGTTCGCGTATCGCTCTCTGGCGCCCGAGTGCCCGGTGCTGGCCCCCTGGAAGACGTGGGCGTTCGGTGGGCGCCAGGACCTGGTCGATTATCTGCGCAGCAAGGGGTTCGAGGATCGATACGAGGTCACGAAGGACTTCAGCCTCGACGAGAACCTGTGGCACCTGAGCGTCGAAGGAGGGCCGCTCGAAGACGCCACCGCATGCCTGGACGTGGAGAGAATCCTCGAAAACGTCGCCGATCGCTTCGGCGGCGCGAAGGGCGGGGGAAAGGGGCCTGCCTCAGTGGCGATCACGCTCGAGAAGGGGGTGCCCGTGGCGATCGATGGTCAGGCGATGCCGTTGGCGGACATGGTGTCGCGGCTGAACGTCACGTACCGCCACGCGCCGTGGGCGTGGGATCTGGTGATCGAGAACCGCTATACGGGAATCAAGTCGCGCGGCGTGTACATCAACCCGGCGGCCAAGGTTCTGCAACTGGCGGCCGACGCACTGGCCCGAACCTGCCTGAACAAGCCGATGTACGACCGGTATGTGGACGTGGGCGCCGCATACGGCACGCTGCTGTACCGCGGCGAGTACTTCTCCGACCAGCGGGTGCTGGTGGAATCATCGGCCCGCGAGCTGATGAGCCGCCTGAACGGGACGGTGACGATGCAGCTGGAGCCCCAACCGTACGCCGCTCAGATCCTCGCGGCCCAGCCGATGTTCCGAAAGGATATCGCCACGTTCGAGAGGAGCACCGACTACTCACACCAGGACGCGGAAGGGTTCATTCGCCTGGCGTGGTTGTCCACGATCGGCCGATCGAGTACAGAGGGCGCTTATGCAGACCCTGTGGAAGCAGGAATCAACGTTGCATCCGACGTTTGCGGGGATCAACCAATGCCTGCAGGAGGACTGGTTTCTTCTAAGGCATGAGTTGAAGCTGCAGCGGGCCCACGCCGGGGCCTTGCGGGAGGCCGGCATTCTCACCGACGACGACCTGGCGAACCTCCAGCACGGTCTCGATGCGATCGAGCGAGAGTACGGGACCGCACCGTGTCCGGCATCGGACGCCGAGGACATCCACACCTGGATCGAATCGACGCTGACCGAGCGCGTGGGGCACGCCGGCAGGAAGATTCACACCGGGCGATCGCGCAACGACCAGGTGGCGACGCTGCTCAAGATGTACGTCATAGAGGCCGGCGAAGCCCTGTCGGACGATCTCGAGAGCCTGATCCGCACGTCGTGCCGCCGGGCGAAAGACTGGGCGGACCTTGTGTTCCCATTGCAGACGCATAACCAGTTCGCCGCTCCGGGCAGCGTGGGGTTCTGGGCGCTGCGCCACGCGACGGCGTTTGACCGGGTCCGCCGCCACCTTCGATTCTGCGTGTCGCACTGGCGACTGCGCTGCCCACTGGGGTCCGGGGCGGTGGCGGGTTCGTCGATTCCGATCGATCGGCGTCTGCAGGCCGAGGCGCTCGGCTTTGAGCATCCGTCGCGAAACGCGCTGGATTCGACCACCACGCGGGACGAATGCGTCGAACTATTGGCGCTGGCCGCCCAGGTCGCTTTGCACCTCCAGTCATTCGCAGCGGACGTGATCGTCTTTACGCAGACGCCGCTGGGCTGGACGGTATATCCACGGTCGTTTGCCACCGGCTCGTCCATGATGCCCAACAAGAGCAATCCGGACGCCATGGAGCTGCTGCGGGGCGAGTGTTGCGCCGTGGTCACGGCGCACGGGCACGCGCTGACGCTGCTCAAAGGGCTCCCCGGCGGCTACAACCGGGACTTACAGTGCATCAAACCGCTCGTCCACGAGACGGTCGAGAAGCTGACGACGTTGTGCAGGATGGCCGGGGCGTTCCTGGAACAGCTCGACTTCGATGCCGACCGATTGGCGGCCTCGCTGGCGCAAGGGGGAATCGGGGCCGCGCTGCACATGGAGCGGAAGGTGCTGGACGGACTTGCCCTGCGGGAGGCCCACCACGCTGTCGCGGCGGAGGTGCAGCAGCACGGGCCATCGGCGGTGACGGCCGACGCGTCGGACGCTGCTCGCTATCGGACGTCGGGGGGGGCCTCGCCAGCGGAGGTCCGCCGGATTGCCGACGAGATTCAGCAGGAGTTGGGGTAGGCGTCCACGGGCGCGGGCGTAAGTGATACTGTAAAACAGTGCCGAAGTGAGCGAAAATCGCGTCTCCGTACATTTCCGAGTTGCAGGTTGCCTGTGGAGTGGGTACGCTAATAGCAAGAAGCAGAGGGAAGGTGTAGATGTATGGCACCCAGTTTAACCGAGGTTCACACCTGCCAGAGGCAAGCCGCGCCGGCTCCGCGCCGGTTGCGGTGGTGAATCGGGAGGCCTGCGTCTATCACCACCTGCTTGTCCTGCTGGTACTGGTTCTACTTATCATCGTTAGCCGCGTATAGCGGCAGCGATGAGGCACCGGTTCCAGGCCAAAAGCCGGAAACGACCCAAGCCGACATTCGCTGCCGCGGATGGCGGCTTGTTTTTTGGGATGGTCGTGGGGTTGATGCTGGTTCTCGACGTGGAGAACCCGACGCGTGGGAAACGAGATGACACGAAGAAGCGGATCGCGGGTGGTGCTCGAGGCTCTTGCGGGGGCGGGCGTGCGTACGGTGTTCGGATACCCGGGCGGGGCGATCATGCCGCTCTACGACGAGTTGCTCGGCTCGGAGCTGAATCACGTGCTGACGCGTCACGAGCAGGGGGCCATTCACGCCGCCGACGGCTTCGCCCGCGCGTCGGGGGGTCTGGGGGTGGCGATCACCACGTCCGGGCCGGGGGCGACGAACCTGACGACGGGAATCTGCACGGCGATGATGGACTCCGTGCCTTTGCTGTGCCTGACCGGACAGGTGGCGACTCCGCTGATCGGGACGGATGCGTTTCAGGAGGCGGATACGTTCAGCGTATCGACCATCATCACGAAGCAGAATTATCTGGTGCGATCGGTTGACGACCTTCCCGGCGTCATGGCCGAGGCGATCCTCATCGCCCGGTCGGGTCGTCCG
The DNA here is from genome assembly GCA_020353195.1 of Phycisphaerales bacterium. GTDB lineage: Bacteria > Planctomycetota > Phycisphaerae > UBA1845 > UBA1845 > JAFGJQ01. The sequence continues at coordinate 458,537 of CP070691.1, forward strand.
GGTCCGGTGCTGGTCGACCTGCCCAAGGACGTGCTGCTGGGTCACACGACCCGCGCGACGCCCCGGGTAAGCGAAGTGCCGGGATACGATCCGGTTCCGGCGTTGGACCAGGCCCAGGTGGCCGCTGCGGACCGGTTGCTTCGCGGGGCGAGCAAGCCGGTGTGCATTGTCGGGGGCGGGTGCGGGCTGTCGGGGGCGGTGACGGAGTTTCGCGAGTGGTGTGAGCGGACGCAGGTGCCGGTGGTGAGCACACTGATGGGCTTGGGATCGGCGGATCCGGACTATCCCGGATTCCTGGGCATGCTCGGCATGCATGGACTTCGTCAGGCGAACCGGGCGGTGGACGAAGCCGACCTCGTGCTCGGGTTCGGGAACCGGTTCGACGACCGGGTGACCGGCGCCACCGACCGGTTCGCCACCGGGGCCAAGGTGGTCCACGTCGACGTCGACGCGGCGGAGATCGGCAAGATCGTCCCGGTGGACGCACCGGTCAACGCGGACCTGAAAGCCGCGCTGGTTCAGTGGAACGCGTTGCTGGAGGCGGAACCCATGTCGCCTGTGCTGGACTGGCAGCGGGCGGCCGCTTCCGTCGGCACGGGGTTGACCAAGGCCGGCGGGGGCCAGGCGGATGAGGTTCCGCCGACGGAACTGCTGGACGCGTTATTCGAGCTTATCGGGCGCTCGGGGATTGTGGTTACGGACGTCGGTCAGCATCAGATGTGGGCGGCCCAGCGGGTCAAGTGCGACCATCCCCGAAAGTGGATAACGTCAGGCGGTGCGGGCACGATGGGGTACGGGCTTCCGGCGGCGGTGGGGGCCCAGACGGCGTGCCCGGACATGCCGGTGGTGGCGATCGTGGGGGACGGCGGGTTCCAAATGACGATGATGGAGATGGCGACCGTCAGCCGCTGCCGCCTGCCGGTCAAGGTCCTAATCATGGACAACAGGTACCTGGGGATGGTGCGGCAGTGGCAGGAGCTATTCTTCGATCGCCGATATAGCGCAGTGGACCTGTCCGACAATCCGGATTTCGCCGCGTTAGCCCGGGTGTACGGATTCGAGGCGTTGACGCTGGACAAACGGGAGTCGATCCGACCGGCGTTGGAGCAGTGGTACGGTTGTGAGGGTCCGGTCCTTCTGCACGCGAAATGCCGTCCGGAGGAGAACGTGTATCCCATGGTGCCCGCCGGGGCGAGCCTGGCGGAAATGGTGGAGTCAGAATCATGAAGCTGCTGACGTTCGCGCTGGTGTTGAGGCGCATGTCGGCGTTGCCGCGGGTGTTGATGCTGGTTTCGCGGCTGGGGGGTGAGGTGACGTACGTGTCGGCTGCTGACGGGCGGGCCAATGTGGTCATCAAAGCGCCCAAGCGGGCGGCCCACCGGTTCGCCCCGCAACTTGACCGGATCGTGGACGTGCTCGACATGACGGAGCTGCAGGTGGTGCGGACGCGGGAGCACGATCAGGCGGAGGTCGAGCGGAAGCGCAAACTGGCGTAGCGGGACTTGGTGAGGCGACGCCGCCGCCGTGCTGCACAACCCCAAAGGAGGAGTTTCGTTGAACGTATTGATGGACAAAGACGCCGACCCGGGCGTATTGCGGGACAAGCGGATCGCGGTCATCGGATTCGGGTCGCAAGGCCACGCCCACGCCCAGAACCTGCGCGACAGCGGTCATGACGTGATCGTGGGTGAGCTGGCGGGCAGCGACGCCCGCGCCCGGGCGGAGCAGGCGGGGCTGAAGACCTGCGACACATCGTCGGCGGTGAGGCAGGCCGACGTGGTGATGGTTCTGGTTCCGGACGAGATTCAGGCAGGGATCTATGACGCGCAGATCGGCCCGCACCTGACGGACGGTGCGTATCTCGGGTTTGCCCACGGGTTCTCGATCCACTTCAAGCGGATCGTCGTGCCGAAACCGGTGAACGTGTTCATGGTCGCGCCGAAGGGGCCCGGGCATCTGGTCCGCCGCCAGTACGAAGCCGGCGGGGGAGTTCCGTGTCTTCTGGCGGTGCACCAGGACCCGTCGGGGAACACACGGGAGTTGGGGCTGGCCTACGCCTGCGGCATCGGCGGCGGGCGGGCGGGTGTTCTCGACACCACGTTCCGCGAGGAGACGGAGACCGACCTGTTCGGGGAGCAGGCGGTGTTGTGCGGCGGGCTTACGGAGTTGATTCGGGCGGGCTTCGAGACTCTGACGGATGCCGGGTATGCGCCGGAGATGGCGTACTTCGAGTGCGTGCACGAGGTGAAGCTCATCGTCGATTTGATTTACGAGCGGGGCATCACGGGCATGCGCGAGTCGATCAGCAACACGGCCGAGTACGGCGACATCACGCGCGGCAAGCGGGTGATCGGAGAGTCATCGAGGGCGGCGATGAGGCAGCTGCTGGCCGACATCCAGTCGGGCGCGTTCGCGGCGGAATGGGTGGCCGAATGCAAGGCGGGCAAACCGAAGATGAAGGAGTTGGCCGAGCAGCAGGCCGATCATCCCGCCGAGCGGATCGGCAGACAGCTTCGTGCCCTGATGCCGTTCATTCAGTCGACAAGGTGACGGCCGGCGGACAGCAGAGGCGTTGGACATGAACGACTATGTACGTATCTTCGACACCACGCTTCGTGACGGCGAGCAGTCGCCGGGTGCCACGCTCGATTCGCACGACAAGCTGGAGATCGCGGGGCAACTGGCCCGGCTGGGTGTCGACGTGATCGAGGCCGGGTTTCCGGCTGCGTCGCCGGGCGACCTGGAGTCGGTCCGGCGGATCTCCGAGGTGGTGGGGACGCCGGACGGGCCGATCATCGCGGGGCTGGCCCGGGCGGTGACCAAGGACATCGACGCGTGCCGGGAGGCGGTGCGGGCGGCGGCGAAGCCGCGGATTCACACGTTCATCGCCACCTCCGACATCCACCTGAAGCACAAGCTACGGATGAACCGCGACCAGGTCCTCGCGCGGGCCGCGGAGATGGTCGCGTACGCCCGTCAGTATTGCGACGACGTCGAATTCAGCGCGGAAGACGCCAGCCGCAGCGATCCGGCGTTTCTCCACGAGGTCCTGGCGGCGGTCATCGAAGCCGGCGCGTCCACGGTGAACATTCCGGACACGGTCGGCTATGCCGAGCCCGGCGAGTTCGCCGAGCTGATCCGGGGGGTCATGGCCAACGTGCCCGGTGTGGACCGGTGCATCGTGTCGACGCACTGTCACGACGATCTGGGGTTGGCGGTGTCGAACACGCTCGCCGGCATCCAGGCAGGGGCCCGCCAGGTCGAAGTGACGATGAACGGCCTGGGCGAACGGGCGGGCAACGCCGCGCTGGAGGAAGTAGTGATGGCCTTGCATACGCGCCGCGGACGGTTCGCAATGCGGACGGGGATCGACACTGCGCAGTTGATGCGAACCAGCCATCTGGTTTCGGTGCGCACGGGCATCACGGTTCCGCCGAACAAGGCGGTCGTTGGGGCGAACGCCTTCGCCCACGAATCCGGGATTCATCAGGACGGCATGCTCAAGCATCAGACGACGTATGAGATCATGAAGCCCGAGACGGTGGGGTTGACACAGAGCAAGTTGGTGTTGGGCAAGCATTCGGGGCGGCACGCGTTTCGCAGCCGTCTGGCCGAACTCGGCTATGAGCATCTGGACAAGGGTCAGGTCAACCGGGCATTCGAGCGTTTCAAGAACCTGGCGGACAAGAAGAAGGTCGTGACCGAAGCCGACCTCGAGGCGTTGCTGGCCGACGAGTTCTACCAACCGCCGCAGGTCTTCGTGCTGGAGTCGGTGCACGTGTCGTGCGGCCTGCCGGCGCTTCCGACGGCCAGTGTGTCGATCACGACCCCCGACGGGAGCTATCAGACGCAGGCGTCGACCGGCACCGGGCCCGTGCATGCGATCTTCACCGCCATCGACCATATCGTGCCGATCGCGGTGAAGCTGGAGGAGTACATTGTTCACGCGGTGACCGGCGGCATGAACGCCCTGGGCGAGGTGACGGTGCGCGTGCAGACCTGTGATGAGGCGCCCCGCACCTTCAGCGGGCACGGGGCGGACACGGACATTCTCGTCGCGTCGGCCAAGGCTTATGTGGCGGCGCTGAACAAGATCGCGATGGCCGCGGGATTCAAACCGCCCGGCGCCGGTGACGAGAGTCAAGCCGCCTCCGACTCGCAGTCCGAGCAAGTGGTATCCGAGCCATGAGCATGACCCTCACGGAGAAGCTGCTCGCCCGCGCGGCGGGCAAGCGCAAGGCCGCCGCCGGGGACAACCTGCTGGTCGACGTCAACGTGCTGATGACGCATGACGTGTGCGGGCCGGGGACCATCGGCGTTTTTCAGCGTGAGTTCGGGCCGGGTGCTCGCGTGTGGGACCCACAACGGGTAGTCATCATGCCCGACCACTACATCTTCACGTCCGACCGAAGGTCGAACCGCAACGTCGACATTCTGCGCCGGTTCGTGCGGGAACAAGGGATCCGGTACTTCTACGACGTAATCGACGACGAGGACGGCCTCTGGGCGTTCGATGCGTCACAAGGACCGCTGTCGGCACAGCACGGGTCGCGGTATGCGGGTGTCTGCCATGTGGCACTGGCCGAGAAGGGTCACACCTGCCCCGGTGAGGTGCTCGTCGGGACGGACTCGCACACCTGCACCGCCGGCGCGTTCAACGAGTTCGCGACCGGCATCGGCAACACCGACGCCGCGTTCGTCATGGGGACAGGCAAGATCCTCCTCCGCGTGCCCGAGACGATGCGGCTGATTCTCGACGGCGCGACGGGCCCGGGAGTGATGGCCAAGGATGTTATCCTGTCCGTGATCGGCAGGATCGGCTTCGACGGCGCGACGTACCGGGCGATGGAGTTCGGTGGTGACGGGGTATCGGCGCTGACGATCGAGGAGCGCATGACCATCGCCAACATGGGCGTGGAAGCGGGGGCCAAGAATGCGATCTTCGGCGCGGACGAGACGACGCTCTCGTTCGTCGATTCCCGCATGAAGGAGCACGGGACCACCCGCCCGTACGAACCGGTGTCGCCCGACGGCGGGGCGAAGTACGCGACGGAACACCGGGTCAACCTGTCGTCATTGGAGCCCACGGTGGCCGTGCCGCCCGACCCGGGCTGCTGTCGGACGGCGCGGCAGCTGGCGGACGTCAGAATAGACCGGGCCTACATCGGATCGTGCACGGGCGGCAAGGCCGTCGATTTCGAGGCCTTTGTCGACGTCGTCCGGGGCAGGCGGGTGGTCACGGACACATTCGGTGTACCGGCTACGCCCACGATCGTGCGGCACCTGAAGGACACGAAGCGGAACGGGCAGAGCCTGTGGGACATCCTGGTGGCGTCCGGCGTACGGATGACGGAGAACGCGGGGTGTGGTGCGTGTCTGGGCGGACCGGAGGACACGTTCGGCCGAATGAACGAGCCGGTCACCTGCATCAGCACGACGAATCGGAACTTCCCCGGGCGCATGGGTCATCCGAACGGGAAGGTGTATCTGGCCAGCCCGTACACGGTGGCCGCTTCGGCGCTGGCGGGCCGGATCGCCGATCCGCGGGATTACCTGTAACGGCAGGAGGACACGGCAGGACGATGAGGATGCTTCGGGCGATCCTCGGCGGCACGGGCCGACAGGTCGGCGCGCGCCGTCCGGAAAGTGCAGAGCCCGCAAGCTTGTTGAGCGAGGCCGTGCAATGAGCGGAAAGAGAGTCGGCGGCAAAGTGTATGTGGTGGGCGACAACATCGACACCGACCAGATCATTCCCGGGCAGTATCTCTCGTTGATCCCCACCATTCGTGAGGAGTACATCCGTCTCGGCGGGTATGCCCTGTGCGGATTGCCGGTCGATCAGTACCCGAAGCGCCTGGTGGAGCCGGGGAGGGCGCCGTCCGAGTACTCGGTGCTGATCGCCGGGCGCAACTTCGGATGCGGTTCGTCGCGTGAGCACGCGCCGATTGCCCTCGGGGCGGCGGGAATTCGCGTGGTGATCGCCGAATCGTTCGCCCGGATCTTCTTTCGCAACTGCCTGGCGACGGGTGAGCTGTATCCGATCGAAAGCGCGTACCGGCTCTATGACGCGTTCGAGACGGGCGATTGCGTCGAAGTGGACCTGCAAAGCTGGGGGCTGGGGGCGGCGGATTCGTCGTGCATCTACCCGTTGAAGCCGCTGGGCGAGGCGGAGAAGATCGTGTCAGCCGGTGGGCTGTTCGCCTACGCTCGCAAGACCGGCCTGGTCCGGGGAGGAAACGCGTCATCGTGATCGAGCTATATGACACAACGCTCCGCGACGGCACGCAGGGTGAAGGGATCAGCCTGACGGTCCAGGACAAGCTGCGCGTGACCCATACCCTGGATGATTTCGGCATCCACCTCATCGAGGGAGGCTGGCCCGGATCGAACCCGAAGGACGCCGAGTACTTCGAACGTGTCCGCAAGCTCAAGCTGAAGCACGCGCGGATCGCCGCGTTTGGAAGCACGTGCCGGCCCTCGTTGCACCCGCAGGACGACGAGAACCTCCGCGCCCTGCTTGATGCGGAGACCGAGGTCACCACGGTCTTCGGCAAGGCGTGGACCCGGCATGTGACGCAAGTTTTGCGTACGGAGCTGGACAACAACCGGCGGATTGTCGAGCAGAGCGTCGCCTTCCTGAAGAAGGCGGGCCGCCGCGTCATCTTCGATGCCGAGCATTTCTTCAACGGCTTCTACGACGACCGCGACTACGCGTTGGCCGTCGTGCGGGCCGCGGTCGACGGCGGGGCCGACACCGTCGTGCTGTGCGACACCAACGGGGGCATGCTGCCGTGGCAGATCGAGGAGGCGGCGGCACAGGTCAGGAAGGTGATCGATGCATCCCTGGGCATCCACGCCCACAACGACAGCGGTTGCGCGGTGGCCAATTCGCTGGCGGCGGTCCGGGCCGGCTGTACTCACATCCAGGGCACGGTCAACGGGCTCGGCGAGCGGTGCGGCAACGCGGACCTGTGCCCCATTACCGCGAATCTGGAGCTGAAGAATGACATCCGGGTCCTGCCCGAGGGCAAGCTGGCGAAGCTGACGGAGGTATCGCGGTTCATCAGTGAACTGGCGAACGTGTCGCATCCGGCCGGCGCGCCGTATGTGGGACGCAGCGCGTTTTCGCACAAGGCCGGCGTGCACGTGGCGGCGCTGCGGCGCGACGAGGGCTCGTACGAGCACTGCCGCCCTCATCTGGTCGGCAACCATACGCGGGTGGTGGTGTCGGAGCTGTCTGGTCGGGGCAACATCCGGCACAAGGCGGACGAGTTCGGGCTGCAGGACGAAGGCACGGGCCCGCATGCAGAGTTGCTGGCGCGGATCAAGGAACTCGAAAACCAGGGGTTCGCCTTTGAGGCCGCTGAAGCATCGGTCGAGCTGATGATGCGGCGGGAGCGGTGCGACTACCGGCCGTTCTTTGAGCTCATCGACTTTCTGGTCGTCGTCGAGCACCGGGCGGGGCGGGGTCATCTGGCCGAGGCCAACGTCAAGATCCGCGTCGGCGATCAGGAGCACCACACGGCCGCCGACGGCGTCGGACCGGTCGGAGCGCTGGACCGGGCGTTGCGAAAGGCGCTGGTGGACGTCTATCCGGCGATCAAAGCGTTCCGACTGGTCGACTACAAGGTCCGCATCCTCGACAGCAGTCAAGCCACCCGAGCCGTGACGCGGGTGATGATCGACACCACCGACGGGGAGGCGACCTGGACGACGGTCGGGGCGTCGCGGAACATCATCGAGGCCAGCTGGCAGGCGCTGTACGACAGCTTTGAATACGGATTGCTGCGGGCAAGCGGAAACGAGGGCGTCATCGCAAAGAAGCGTCAGGAAGTCACGGTCGAGCCGGCATAAGCGTTCAAGTAGCGACCGACGACACCGCTAGCGGTGCCGTGCGCGACAGCAGCACGCATGCGGCGCTTCGCGCAAGACGCGCGGGACTGAGCGAACGGGGATCAGAACGAGCCATGGAAGCAACAATTGCGCTGCTGCCCGGCGACGGCGTCGGGCCGGAGGTCATCGCGGAAGCCAAGAAGGTCCTGGTCGCCGCGGCTGACGTCTCCGGCGGGCGGTTGCGGTTTCACGAGGCGTTGATCGGCGGTGACGCCATCGACCGGACCGGCACGGCGCTGCCGGACGAGACGCTCGAGGTCTGCCGGAATGCCGATGCGGTGATGCTCGGCGCGGTGGGGGGGCCCAAGTGGGACGACCCGAGCGCATCCGTGCGTCCGGAGCAGGGGCTGCTCGGCCTCCGCAAGGCGCTGGCACTGTTCGCGAACCTCAGGCCTGTCCGGGTTCATCCCGCGTTGGCGTCATCCGGGCCGGTGCGCGCGGAGGTGGTTTCCGGTCTGGACCTGCTCGTGGTGCGGGAGTTGACGGGCGGGATTTACTTCGGCGAACGGGGGCGACGCGGCGACCCGACGGGTGAAGCCGCATTCGACACTCTCGTTTACAGCACCGGCGAGATCGAACGGATCATCCGCCGTGGAGCGGAGGCGGCGCGTGGCCGGCAAAGCCGCCTGACGTCGGTGGACAAGGCCAACGTGCTGGAGTCGTCGCGGTTGTGGCGGGCGACGGCGGACCGCGTGGTCCGCGAGGAATTCCCCGACGTGCGGATCGAGCACGTGCTCGTCGACGCCGCCGCGATGTATCTGATTCAGCAACCGAAGCGGTTCGACGTCATGGTGACCGGCAACATGTTCGGCGACATTCTGACCGACGAGGCCTCGGTGCTGGCCGGTTCGATGGGGCTGCTGCCGTCGGCCTCGCTCGGCCAGGGGCGCCCGGGCTTGTATGAGCCCATTCATGGATCGGCACCGGACATCGCGGGCCGCGGGATCGCCAACCCGATCGGCATGATCCTCAGTGCAGCCATGCTGTGCCGGTACTCGCTGGATTGGCCGGCGGGCGCCGAGCGCATCGAGTCGGCGGTGGATCGCGTGATCGCCGACGGGGCGCGGACGATCGACATCGCCAGCCAGGGACGGGAATCCATCGGGACCGCAGACATGGGCGACCGGATTGCCGAGGCGGTCGCCGGAGAGAAGGGGACGGGAGTCTCTTTCTCGCGGTGTGGCTGATGCTCGCGCGCATTGCCGGGTAAGTCGCCGGCGGCACCGGCGCAGCACGCGCACCCGTCAGGGAAGCATCCAAGAGAAACCCCCATCCCCGTCTTCCGGAGGATACACCGTCATGCGTTCGGACAGGATCAAACGCGGTGCGGAGCGGGCGCCGCATCGAAGCCTGCTCAAAGCCACCGGCAACTACACCGACGCCGACCTGGACAAGCCGTTCATCGCCATTGCCAACAGTTACGTCGACATCATTCCGGGGCACGCCCACCTGGACAAGGTCGGTCAGTTCGTCAAACAGTGCGTGCGGCAGGCGGGCGGCGTTCCCTTTCTGTTCGACACGATTGGAGTGGACGACGGGATCGCGATGGGGCATGGCGGCATGAAGTTCTCGCTGCCGTCGCGCGAGCTCATCGCCGACGCCGTCGAGACGATGGTGCAGGCCCACTGCTTTGACGGGCTGGTGTGCATTCCCAACTGCGACAAGATCGTCCCGGGGATGTTGATGGCGGCAGCCCGGTGCAACGTGCCTGCGATCTTCGTGTCCGGCGGACCGATGGAGGCCGGCAAGACCGCGACGGGAGACACGGTCGACCTGATCTCCGCCTTCATCGCCGTCGCCGAGCACGGCAAGGGCAAGATCAGCGACGCTCAGTTGGCGGACATCGAGAACGCCGCCTGCCCGACGTGCGGCTCGTGCAGCGGGCTGTTCACCGCCAACAGCATGAACTGCCTGTGCGAGGCGCTGGGGATGGCCCTGCCGGGCAACGGGACGATCCTGGCCACCGCCGTCGATCGGCTCGAACTCTACCGCCGAGCCGCGGAGCGCATCGTGGAGCTGGTCAAGAATGATATCAAAGCCCGCGACATCCTCACGCCAGCCGCCTTCGACAACGCCATGGTGCTGGACATGGCCATGGGCGGCTCGACGAATACGGTCCTGCACGTTCCGGCGATCGCGCATGAAGCGGGCATCGAATACGACCTGGCACGCATCAACGACCTGTCGCAGCGAACGCCCACACTGTGCAAGATCGCACCGTCGCCGGGCAGGGACGGCCGGCTGTATCACGTCGAGGACTTGCAGGCCGCCGGCGGCATCATGACGTTGCTCGGCGAGCTCGAGCGGGGCGTCAGCGGGCTGATCAACGGCCAGTGCATGACCGTCACCGGCAAAACGCTGGCGGAGAACCTCGACGAGCACGACATCCGCCGACGCGGTCAGCGCGTGCAGACAACCGGGTTGGCATCGGCGGGGCGCATCGACCCAACCGCCGATGACTGGTCAAAGCAGATTCACGCCGCCGCGCTGCGCCGCAAGCAGGTCGACCACCTGCCGGACCACGCCGGGCCGATCGTCCTGGACGCGATCGAGGCAAACACGTTCGACCCGTTCGACTGTCTCCGCCCGCTCGACGACGCGTACTCACCGGAAGGGGGGTTGGCCATCCTGTATGGCAACCTCGCTCCGGACGGGGCGGTGGTCAAGACCGCCGGTGTGCAGCCGGCCATGCTTCAGCACGCCGGGCCCGCCGTCATCTTCGAATCGCAGGAGCAGGCGTGCGAGGGGATTCTCGGCGGTGCCGTCAAAGCCGGCGACGTGGTGGTGATCCGCAATGAGGGCCCTCGTGGCGGGCCGGGTATGCAGGAGATGCTCGCCCCGACCAGCTACATCAAAGGCGCCGGCCTCGGCGATGCATGCGCGCTGATCACCGATGGACGGTTCTCGGGCGGCACGGCCGGCGCATGCGTCGGCCACGTGTCGCCGGAAGCCGCCGCCGGCGGGCCGATCGGACTGCTGCGAAACGGTGATCGGATCGAAATCGACATCCCCAACCGGCGTCTGAACGTCGGACTCGCCGAATCCGAACTTCAGCGCCGACGGGCGGAATACACACCCGTCGAACGCCGACTGACCGGATACCTCGCCAGGTACGCCTCCTTGGTCACCTCGGCGACGACCGGCGCCGTGCTGAAGTGTTGACCGGAAGGCACTCAGCACCGAAGAGCGAACGCATACGAACCGCAGTCGCAACCACGCGGTGGTTCCCGCTCCGGCGGCCCGGGCCGCCGCCAGTCGCGGCTTCCTGCCCTCAGTTCATCCGGCGAACCCAGCCCGGGATCCCGCCCCGGTTCGTCGTTATGGGTAGACGTCGCAAGTCTCCACGTTCGCGTTCGGGTCGTAGATGAGCGTCGCGTGGAGTACGTCATCTACGCAGAACGTGTGATCTGTGCCTCCGTTCTCCGGGCCGGCGATGAGGACGGCCACACCGTCAGCGTTCGTCGATTCGGTTATTGTACCGGTGAACCTACCGGAAAACGTCCCGGTCACGGCGGCGTTCTCCACCGGTAGCGCGAGGTCGTCCAGGATCGTCACCGTCGCCACCGCATACTTGTTGCCGCCGCCCTGATCGTCGACCGCCAGGACGATGGATTCAACGTGCATGATGATCCCGCCGCTCGGCTGCGGCGTCGCACCTGTCTCGGTGCTGGCTCCGCTTTCGTTGTTGCTGGTATCCACGGCCGTCGCGACGTAGTAGTAGGCCACGCCGTTGCTCAAGCCGGTGTCGGTGAAGTCGCTGGTGAGCAGCAGAGCATCGTTGATCTTAAGGTACGGCCCGCCGCTGTTCGTAGAACGCAGCACGTTGTAGCCGGCCAGATCGGGATCGGTATTGTCGTCCCAGTCCAGGCTGATGAACATGTCGTCCGCGCTTGCCACCAAGCCGGTCGGCTCGGCCGGGGCGACGGCGTCGAACGCGGGCAAGTCGATCTGGAACCCGGCGTAGTCGGCCAGATCGACGTCGAAATCTCCGTTGAAGTCGAACGGCTCGCAGCCGGCCGACAGTACTGCGCCGGGGCCGGTCATGCAATCGGGGAACGTGGCGAAGTCGTCCAGGGTCAACTTTCCGTCACCGTTGGCGTCGCCCGACACGGGCGGAGCCAAGGCAAGCTGCCCCTGAACCATGGCCTCCGGCGGACACTTGTTGTTGTTGTTCCACAGGTCGTAGAGCTCCTGCCCCTTCGTGTTCGTGGTGTTCTCGTCGCGCAGGAACTCCACGAACTCCTTGCTCGTGCTCTGGTAGTACAGCGTCACGTCGACCGAGGCCGCCTCGTAGGGAATCGCATAGGTCGTGACATCCCAGTACTGCCCGTCGGCGTACGTATGGGCGACCGGCGAACCGCCGAACGAGGCGTAGTCGGCGTTGGCGAATCCTTGCGGCGGGATGCGATTGTCCTTGAAGACCTTGTTGTTCAGCACGAAGTGGAATGACGGCCCGGGGTCCACACCCACCAGCGGAGCGGTCACCTCGTCCAGACCGGGTTTGATTTCGTAGATCTTGGCTTCCGCATCGTGCCCCAGGTCACCCGTGGCCAAGTCATACGCGGCGGACTCCGAGATGAGTGTCATGGAACTGTCGTAGAACTTGACGTTGATCCACGCGCGCCGGCCCTCGGGATACCCAGTCGGCAGCTTGTGGCCGCAGTTGTTGACGACGGTGACCAGCAGGTTGCGGCCCTGCTGCTCCAGGGATATCTCGGCGGCGTTCTGGAGCATGTACCTTGCCCGGAGGATGCCGTCCTGCAAAGCGGCGTCGTTCACCTCCCCTGGATACAAGGTGCTGAGCAAGCCAGGGTACCATGTGCTGCCACCAGTTATGTCGTGCAGCGGAAGATCCTCTCGGATCGGAGGCGTGCCGTAGTTGCATCCCTGGCCGGTGACGTCGCGCAGGTGGCAATCCTGACACGAGCCCACGTAATCCAGGTTTCCACCGAACTGGGGGGCGTAGACGCCGGCCGGCTGGTTGTACAGACTGTAGAACCACTCGCTGTAAGTGCGCTCGACCGGTGCCAGCGTGTGGGACGAGAAGTCGGTGGCAGTGGTATCGAAGGCGTTGGGAACGTAATTGCCGCTCCCGTCCTTCTCGAACGCGGGATTGCTCACGTCGTGACAGGTCCCGCACAGGGCGGCCTCGCGGTGAAACGGCGACACCAGGACCGGGTGCCCGCTGTCCGCATTGGTGAACGGCCCGCGCCGGGCGCCGGTCGGATCGATCACGGCCATGCCGTTGGCGAACACCGTCCCGGGGAAGCTCAGGGCGGCCAGGATGTCCTGGTCTTCCATCGGGTTTGCCACGGGGTCGTAAATCGGATCGACCAGCCGGTGGCAGAAATCGCAGGCCACGCCGCTCCTGTCGGTATCGAGCATCTGACTGCCGTCCGTCGGCACCGAACGACCCTGGAGCCAGCCGCGGGGCAGGTGGCAGCGCAGGCACAGATCGCCGGAATCAGGCGCGTCCTGGTTGGCGATGACCATGTTGGCCTCGAACAGCATGTCGCGGGAAGCCTGGGACATCATGCTGCCCTGCCAGTTGTAGTAGGGCTCGACGGCATTGTCATAACCACCGTGGCAGACGGCGCACGCTTCCGGAGGATTCAGGATGCCCGCTTCAAACGGCTGGCTCCCCGGTTGGTCGAAGTCGCGCAACGTCGTCGGTACGATCCCGCCCGGCGGCGACTGTATGGTGAACGCGGCGTTACTGTCATCGTGTGCTACGTTGAACGCATTGTCGGTAGCCTCGGCGCGAAGGATCGCCTGGGCTGTGGGGCGGTTCGCCGGGAACCAGGTGTGCGTCCCGGTGTTGGGCAATCCCTGCGCTACAGGCTTGAACGTCGCTCCGTTGTCCAGCGACACGTACAGGTCGATGGCGGCGATACCGCTGGCGTCGTTGGCGAGCCACTCGACCGTTGTGCCGGTGTTGGCCACATACGTCTCGCCCCCGTTGGGCACCATCAGAATGACACTCGGAGGCGTGGTGTCCCCGCCGGTGCTGGGCACCAGGTGGCTCTGGATGTCGCCCACAACAACATTCAAGACCTGGCCGACGTTGGCCGGCGTCAGACCGGGGAAGGTCGGCGTGTTGACGAAGTTGACGGTATCGGTGATCTCGATGTCGTTGCTGAACCCGTCTCCGTCCGAGTCCAGACCCCCAAGGCCCAGGATCGCCGCTACGGAGCGGTCGGTCGCTTCGACCGCCAGCCCGTACGGATTCCGCGTTCCACCGCCGGCGAAATCGAAGTGGCACATGCCGCAGTGGGTGGGGTGACTCGGCACGGTGTCCAAAACCGTCCCCACTGCCGACGGATAGGCGTCGAAGAAGTTGCTGCGATACGGGTTCCTCGCCTGAGCCTCTGGCGCCAACCAGCCGATGGTCACTGCCGTGACGACAAGCATGGTGGGACAGCCAGACGGGCAGGCGGCACTTGTGCGCTTGGCCATTGCATTCCTCCCTTCCTGGAGATTCCACGAATTGTTTCGTCGAAACGTGGTATGTAATGACTGCGTTCTGAATCCCGACCCACGTCAAGCACACACCACTATACACGAGAGCCGCGGATGCGGCAAGCCGACCGGCGTTAAAGCGCTGCTGAACTCGGCGACGTGACGAACGTCGTGGTCTGCGCGCACCCGCGGCTGGTTTCGTCGTGCACGCGCGGGGCAACCTCCGACCGGCAGCGTGAGCACGGGGGCGGCGCCCTTGAATTGGCCGGCCGGCAGGGAGAACAACTGCCTCAACAATGCGAACGTCGACTTCGAGTGCAGATCAGTATCATCAATGTAGAACCAGTATCCCCGGTATCGCACGGCGACGGCGGATTCGTCAAACACGAATTGGGCCGACACGTTCCCAATCTCGATGAACAGGGGATCCTCGCGGTACCGAAGCCTCACCAGGTTCAACAGTAGCTGCTCGCTCGTCGTTTTGTGGATCACCTCGTTGTAGCGGGTTCGACTGACCTGGAGCGCAGTCGGGCCTAGGACGCACCCGCACGTCGAGAATGTCACCGCGCATGACGCAACAGGAGAGTCTCGCCGACATGGCGGGCACGAGGCCTTCGGCCCGCCTCTCCGATAACCGACAGTGCACGGTTCATAACGTTGTCGTTCACTCGAGGCAAACCACATTGAATGAGGTCTGATTTTATCGGACGGTGTTTTCGACTTGAAACGGACGTCACCGATCGAGTAGAATCACTTTCGAAGGGGTCCTATAGCGTACGAGGTGCAATGAAGAGAGCAGAGGTCCGCGACTGTGCGGGCCGGCTCTCTTTTTGTTTATGGGCGACGAACTGAGCAGGAGCGAAGGAAATGCAGCGGTTACTTGTTGCGGTCGTTGTCTGTCTTCTCGGCGGCCGGAATGCGTCTGCGGGTGAGATGTTCTTTCTGTCAGACCTGTCCGGCCTGTCCGCCGAGTTGGAGTTCACGCTCCTGGACTCGACGACCCTCGAGGTGCGCGCGAAGAACACCTCCACCGGAGTACCGGACGATTTCAACAGCTCGGACCAGCTGCTTACCGGGATATCCTGGGACTTCGGGCATGCCGGCTATAACGGCGACCCGGAGATCACCGGGGGATGCGTCGTCATCGGCGACACGAGCACGTCGGTTAACTTCAACACCGGAACATACGGTCCGGGGTTCGATGTGAGCGGCGAGTACGGCTACGGGAATGAGGACGGGACCGGCGCCCTGCCGAACTTCATAACGGCCACCGCCGCTCGCGCGACGCCGTTCGGCGGGGCCAACCTGGACGGCCCTGTCAGCATCGATGGACCGCAAGCCGGCCTGGTGGCAGACCCGATTCCGGTGTTTCTCGGCGGGCTCGGCGCCATCCAGAACGAGATCATCGCCACGCTCACGTTGAGCGAGCCGCTGCCCGATTTGGGCTGCCTTCAACAGAACCTGGTTCGCGTGGAATTCGGGTCGAACGCCTTCTTCATCACAAGCCCCGAGCCGGCGACGGCCCTGCTCCTGCTCGTCGGCTGCGGCGTGCAGATGCTCCGCAGGCAGCGCCACCCCGGATTCCGAGGAGGAACCCACCAGAGCCGCTCATGATGCGGCGGTTCCGGGAACGCCTGATCGAGCGCGCCCGCCATACCGATGGCGGCACTGAAAGGCGCGTGAGCGCCGTTTCAAAACGCCGTCGCCAAAGCGGGGGTCGGTCGACGCCAGTCAGTAGGTGTCGCGGAGGCTGCGTGTGCGGAGTTCGCGACGCAGATCAGACACGTCGGCCTCGCCAGCCGGCGTGAACTCGATGTGTACGCGCGCGCCCGGGAACAAGGCGAAGTAGTTGTCGCTGAACACGCCCCGGACACGTCCGCTGTCCAGCTCGACAAACAGCGCGGGGATGTCCGTCGTCAGTGCAACGCGGAATCCGTCCGTCCCGCACGTCACGGTCGTGGTGATCTCGGGCCGACGCAGGTTCAGCTCCTTATACGCCGTCGATACGTGCAGGTTCTCATGCCGGTAGCCGTCGGCATCGATGACCATGCGGACCAGTTGGTCGCTCCTGGCGATGGTCGGATCGATCAGGTCGTTGTAAGCGGTCTCGGCGATGCGGCGAGTCGCCTGCGCGGGCAGGCGAAACGCGCCGTCAAGCCGTCGCAGACATCGGCCTTCCACGTGCCAGAGTTCCAGCGAGTAGGCGCCCTCGACGTCAGCGGTCAGGTCGCTGGTGGCCCACAGGCACAGCGCGGAATCACCGTCGACGACGGATCCGAGGAGCGGGGCGTAAAACCGCCGGGCGAAGTAGTGGGCGGCCTTGTAGCGAAGTTCGTAGTCGACGCTCGCCCACGATGCAACGACCCAGCAGTCCTGCAGCTGCCAGTACAACGTGCCCATGCATCGCGGTTTGTTGCGGCGCCAATGTTCGACGCCGCATTTGAGAGCGAGCCCGTGCGCCAGCTGGCTCAGATAGCACAGAGCGTCGAAGTCGACCGGTGTGCGGAACAGCCGCTCCAGGGCACCGGCGATGATCGTATTGCCCGCCTCGTGCCGCTGATGATGCTGCATCACCGGGCTGGTGAGATCCCGGTCGTCGTGTCCGACGGCGCTTCGCAACGTTGCCGGCGACGGGAGCGACTGGAACCCGAACTCACTGCAGAACCGGGGCGTGACCTCGTGATAACGCTCGAACGGTTTGCCCCCGTGCCACACGTCCCAGAAATGC
>CP070691.1:475716-478767 GCA_020353195.1 Phycisphaerales bacterium
CTCGCCGATCACCTCTACGCCTTCGATCCTGGAGAGTTCGCGCACCGGTCGCGTGGGATAGCGGCCGACGATCTCGAACCGGGCGCCGGGGACTCTCCGGATGATCAGCGGCCACGTGGTTTCGGCAAACCAGCGCACGGCGTCGACGTTGGGCGGATAGTCCATGGCCCCGACGAACCCGACGACAGGCTGGTCCGGAGGGGCGATTCGGTCGCAGCCGGCCGGCGGGTCGACCCCGTTGGAGACGGTGTGCACCTTGTGCCGAAGCGGGGAGTGTATCAGGTCGGCAGCTTCCGCGTCGGTGATGACAACGGCTGCGTCGAAGGCGTCGAGCCACTCGAGTTCGTGTCGGGCCAGTCGCCGGGCTTCGAGTCTGAACAGCGGTGCCCTGGGCCCGGCGCCGCGCCGCGCGTAGGCGGACCACTTCTGCGAATCGAGGTCGCAGAAGTCCACGATTTTGCGTGGTGCGTCGACGTATCGAGCATACGGGGCCATCCCCGATGAGAACACGAGCACGGCGTCGAAGTCCACGGTTCTGTTCCAGCGCTGAAGGGTTCGAAGCATATGGAGATGCTGGTAGAAGCCTTCAGTGAAGGTCCCGCCGGTGGTGAGGTTCCACAGTCCGCCGAGCGCGGCGACGGGTTTGAACAATCGGATCGCGGCGACTTCTCGGCATAGGCTTCGCAACCGGTCGACGTGGACCAAGTCAGCAGGATCGTCGACGAAGCAGGCGCACCACACGGCGTGGTTCCGGGCGAGATGGGCGATCTGATGGTACGAGCGCACCTTGTCGCCCTTGTTCGGCGGGTAGGGCAGGCGATGGGCGAGATGGAGGATGTTCATACGAACCTGCTGCCCGGGTCGATCAGCCCGGTACGTGGCGGGACAACCAGGCCCCTAGTGGTCGGGTCAGTCGTAACGGCAATCTCGGCCAGACCTTGCGGGCCAACCCGAACCTCGGATTCGACGGTGTCAGGTCGGGGGCGGTCCGGCCTGGGGCGACAACGCACTGATACTGCATGACCTGCGGCTCGAACCCCTGGAACGTCTTGAAGTTGCAGCACCCGGTGTTGTCGCGTCGTGATCGGCCGAAATCGAACGTCCGGCAGCCCAGTTCCACCGCCCGTTCCATGACCGTCAGGTAGATGAAGTTGTTCACGCCCGTGTGGTTGTACCGGGCATCACAGCCGACGAAGTAGGGCATGCAGACGCCGTTGAACAGGAAGGTCACCAGGCCGGCAATCGGGCGGTTCTCGTACCTGATGAGAGAGACCAGATGCCCGTCCGGCGTTTCGTCGATCAGCCGCTGGAAGAATGAATAGGGATAGTTCAGCGACCCGAGGCGCTGCATGCTTCGGCAGTAGAGGCGCCACACTTGTGATAGGTGCTTGTCGTCGAATTCGACGGTCAGGCCGAACTTGTTGCGGGCGTTGCGGGCGGCCGCCCGGGCCTTTCGCGGCAGTTTGCCGAGCACGTCGCCCGGCCGGTCGGGCAGGTCGCGGCGGAACGTGAGATAACGATCATTGACGGGCAGGTCGGGATCTGCGGCCTTGACACTTCGCAGATCGATGCAGTTGGCGCGCTCGCGTTCCATGTGACAGAAGGCGGCGCGTAGCAAAGCTCTGACGGCGTGCTCGTCCGAGGCGGCAATGCCGCCATAGACGGCGTAGGGCACGCTGACCAGCATGGTGCCGCCGAAGAGACTCTTGATTCGAAACAGCGGGAGGACGCCCGCCCAGTCGTGGCCGCGCTGCGCCACCAGGTACATCGGCTTGTGGCCGAACGTGTCGCGCACGGCGATCATCCAGGCGATGGTGTGATGGATGGTCCCGTCGGGCGCGGTGCGCACGTAGTCGTCCCAGCGGGCGTAATCGTCCGGCGCCAGTTCGCGCACGGTCACCGGTGCGGGCGGTTCGGCCTGCGGGGTGGACGATCGGCGCCGTCGGGCCGCCTCGACGTCGAACGGCAGGACGCTGGTCTCCATGCCTGGATTATCGGCACGATCCGCGCCCCACTGGCGGTCCGATCTCACCAATATCGCGCAGAACCGCGCCCATGCTGCGTCAGCCGCGATCCAGTGGTCGGGCGGGCGAATTACACTACAGATTATGCGCCGAAGATCGCGCTCCGCTCTTCCAGGGCGGTGGGAAGGGCGATCACGAGAAACACAAGCCACAAGCCTGAACGAGCCAGACGGCAATCCCGTCACGCTGTGTTCCTTCGCAGCACTCCCACGCTGGCCAGGGCCAAGATCACGAGCGTAGCGGGCTCAAGGAACCTCGGCGACGCGGAACCCGACGCAGCCGCCCTCGTCCGTCGGCGGGCTGACGTCGATGCGAGTCGCCGCGTGCAGGGTGTCGCCGATGACGTTGTACGACCCGGCACGAAGCCCACGACACGAATCGATGACGGCTTCATTCCACTCCCACACGTTCCCGCCCTGGTCGAACGTGCCGTACGGGCTGTCCGACGGCTTGGCCTCGTACGCACCAACTTCAGTGCGGTAGTACGGGCTGCCGATCACATCATCGTAGTTCGCCGAGCCGTTGGTCATGTCCGTGCCAGGCGGGGCCTCCGCGGTCGGCACCGTGTCCGATCCCGTCGGATAGTCCCAGTAATTCCCCGTCACACCGTCGTTGTAATGGTACGCCGCCTTATACCATTCATCCTCCGGCGGAATCACCCACGTGGCGCACGGCTTGCGCACAACGGCCATCAGCTCGGCATCGGTCGTCGCCCCGTTGAGGTAGTAAGAGCCGTCCTCGGTGGTCGTAAGGTCCTGCGCACCGGTTGGCTGCCCGTTGTGCAGCCAGTTGCAGAACCGGGCCGCATC
This sequence comes from Phycisphaerales bacterium, assembly GCA_020353195.1. Taxonomy (GTDB): domain Bacteria; phylum Planctomycetota; class Phycisphaerae; order UBA1845; family UBA1845; genus JAFGJQ01. The sequence continues at coordinate 478,550 of CP070691.1, forward strand.
ACCCCAGGAGACGTAGTTCACCGGACGATCCGCCCAATCGGGGCCCACGCTGTAGCTATGGGTTCCGGGTGAGCCGCTGCGTTGGATGTTGCATCCGTACCATCCGGACGGGTCTCCCATCTCCGTCGAGTACAGCCCGTAAGTATCCGTCCTCGCCACGGCGTTGAGGAACTCGGCATACTGCCCGGCGGTCACCTCGAACTTGCCGATGCGATAAA
>CP070691.1:478867-483928 GCA_020353195.1 Phycisphaerales bacterium
CTGACTCGTCAGCACGTTCGGGTACTTCCCGTAACCGTGTTCTCCTTGTGGATCGTACAGGTCGGCACCGACGGCAAGGATGATCGCCCCGACCGCCAGCACCTCCCCGGTCTCGTCGGCCGAAGATTCCGCCTTCCCCTTCGCCGCCCGGTCGCGTCGTCCCTCCTTCGCTGCGCTCTTCAACGTGACTTCGAAGTTGCCCACGAAACCGGTGATGTCGGCAACCTCGGTGTTCAGCAAGACGCGGGCGCCGCTCTCGGTGAGCCGCTTGAGCTTCTCCTCCAGCACGTCCGCCGCCGGACGCATGTTGGGGTAGAGGTGCTTCAGGTGGGGTGCCGCCAGGCGTCCTCCCAATCGGCAGTCCTTCTCCACAAGGGTGACGGGGAATCGCTGCACGGCCAGATCCGTGGCCGCCTGAATACCGGCGATCCCCCCGCCGATGACCAGCGCTCCACGAGTCATCGGCACATCGCTTTCCTGGAGTGGCTCCAGATGGCGGGCCCGGGCGACACCCATTCGAATCAGGGCGCGGGCCTTGTCTTGCGCCTCGTCCGGCTGCTTCGAGTGGACCCACGAGCACTGGTCCCGGATGTTCACCATCTCGACCAGGTAGGGATTGAAGCCGATCCGCGCACACGTTTCACGGAAGATGGGCTCATGCGTGCGCGGTGTGCAGGCGGCGACCACGATCCGGTTCAGCTTGTGCTCGTTGATCAGTTCGACGAGTTCCTCCTGACCCGTCGATGAGCAGGCGAACAGGTCGGTGTTGGCCACGACCACGTCCGGGACGGTCGCCGCCGAACGCGCGAGCTCTTCCACGTCCAGGACGCCCGCGATGTTCACTCCGCAGTGACAGACCAGCACGCCCACGCGGGGCGGGCCCGAAAGGTCGAGCGGTTCGACCGACTCGTCTTTCTCTTCGACGCGGTGCCCGGTGAGGAACAACTGGGCCCGGACCGCCACGGCCGACGCCTGGGCGACGCAGTCCGGAATCACCTGGGGTCCCACGGCACTGCCGCAGACGAAGACTCCGTCCCGCGTGCTCTCCACCGCGGAGATGGCTGGATCCTGCCGCGCGATGAAACCATACTGGTCCGTCTCGATGCCCAGAACTTCGGCGAGTCGGATGGCACCGTCGTTCGGGGCGGCCGCCACCGACAGCACCACCAGATCGGCCTTGACGCGTCGTTGCCGGTGCCCCAGCGTATCTTCCACGAATACCTCGAGCGTATCGTCATCGGGATCGTGATCGATCTTGGCGGGACGTCCTCGGAGGTACGTCGCGCTCTTCTCGTCCCGCGACCGCTGCACGAAATCGTCGAATCCCTTTCCGAACGCCCGCAGATCGGTATAGAGGATGGTCACGTCCTCGACTTCGGGATCGTGCTGCCGCACCAGCATCGAGTCCTTCACGGCGTTCATGCAGCAGAATCGGCTGCAGTAAGGCCGCCCGCCCTCGCCGCGAGCGCCGACGCACTGGATGAACACGATCCGCTTGGGCGTCTTCATGTCCGACGGGCGCACCACGTGCCCCTGGGTCACCCCGGAGGCGTTGAGCATGCGCTCGAATTCCAGGCTGGTGACCACGTTGGGGAAACGCCCGTATCCGTAATTCCCCAGTTTCCGGGCGTCGAACTCCTGGAAGCCCACGGCCACCAGAATCGCGCCGACGTCCAGGTCGATCTCCTCCGCGCGCATGTCGAAGTCGATGGCGTCGACGCCGCAGGCACTCGTGCAGTGGCCGCAGACCAGGACATTGGGCTCGTAGTCTTCTCTCTTGCGGCCCTTGATCTTCTGGATCTTCTCGAGCCGCTGGCGTTGCTTTTCGCTGAGGTAGCCGAGGAAGTTGAGGCAGGCGTCGCGGTCGATCACGTAGGCCGCCGGCACCGATTGCGGGAACGGTCGGTAGATCGCCTTGCGTGCCTTCAGCCCGACGTCGAATTCGTTGCCCCCGATCATCGGGCACACATCCACGCATTGCCCGCAGGCGACGCACAGATCCTCGCGCACGTAGCGGGGGTTCTTCCGCACGCGGACGCGGAAATCACCGGGTTCGCCCCGGCAGCCGATGACTTCCGCGTTCGTGATCACCTCGATAAGCGGATGCCGACCGGCATCCATGGCCTTAGGCCCGAGGATTCATATCGAACAGTCCATGGTGGGGAACGTCTTGTCGAGCTGGGCCATGCGCCCCCCCAACGACGGCGACTTCTCCACCAGTGTCACGCGGATGCGGGCGTTGGCCAGGTCCAGGGCCGCCTGGATGCCGGCGATCCCCCCGCCAATGACCAGCGCTCGCTTTTCGGGCGCCGGTTCGGGGTCGGCTGCCAACTTGTCCGACTGAGCCTTCATGCTCTTGCACCTCCTGCGAGGCATCGGGGTCCAAACTGCAGGGCACGCTTGCCCGTATGATGCTGCGACGGGTTCCTGTTTCTCTTGTCTTATCGCTGCCCGGTCGGTTCCGCCGCGGCTGCCGCTTTCTCCTGTCCGCCCTGAGCGTACACGTCATCGAAATGCGCGCAGCCGGCGTCGAAGGCCTTGAGGTTCAACTCCTCCGTCCCTGCCGGCACCGATTGCTTCACCGCCTCGCGCATCTCGTCTCGGGAGACGAGTTTCGTCACGGCCGTGAAGAACCCGAGCATCACGATGTTCTGGACGATGGATCGCCCCAGCGATTCCGCGATCCGGGTCGAGGGGATGCCGAATGACGGCTGCCCCTGCTTGAGCGTCGGATGCACCAGGTTCTCCTCATACACCAGGGTACCGTCGTCCTTGAGTTCATCGCGGTAGTTCTCGTAGCCCTCGGCGGACATGACCACGAAAACGTCCGGGCGCCGAATGTACGGGTACAGGACGCGCGTGTCCGACACCGCCAGCGTCGCGCTGCACGCCGAACCACGCGCCTCCGGACCGAAACTCTGGATCATCGTGGCATGCTTGTTGGCATGGATCGCGCAGGCCCGACCGATGATGTAGCCCGAGAGCACCACACCCTGACCACCGAACCCGGTGATGCGAATCTCCGTCCTACTCATGGATCCAACCTCCCTCGGGGGGCATGGGCACGTATTTGTCGCCCAGCGTTCTCTGGTAATGGGCGTGCATCAACTCCGAGAAAGTAGGGCGCTCTTCATCGACGAATTTTCCGCAGATGATCTTGCCCTGAAAGTCGATACCCACGTCACGCGGATCCGCGTTGTGGCGGATCTCCGCGGCGTCGTGGTAGAACCGCATCAGATCGAAGCCCGTGCCCAGCCGGTTGAGTCGGGCGTACAACGTCGAGCAGGGCGCGATGGCCTCGATGAAACGGAAGCCCTTGCGCCCGATCGCCTCCTTGAACGACCGGGTCAGCCGGCGCGCGTGCAGGGAGGTCCACCGGGCCACGTACGTCGCCCCGCAACTGGCCGCCAGGTGCGGGAGGTTGAACGGGCGCTCGAAGTTCCCGTAGGGCATCGTGGAGGTCTTCGCCGCCAGCGGCGTGGTGGGCGCGTTCTGCCCGCCGGTCATGCCGTAGATGAAGTTGTTCACCAGGACCACCAGCAGGTCGATGTTGCGTCGGGCCGCGTGGATGAAGTGGTTCCCGCCGATCCCCACCAGGTCGCCGTCTCCGGAGAAGACGGTCACGGAGAGTTCCGGCCGGCCCAGCTTCAACCCGATGGCGAAGGGGACCGCCCGTCCGTGCGTCGTGTGGAACGCGTCCAGCTTCATGTAACCCGCCACGCGACCGGTGCACCCGATGCCGGAGACAATCGACACCTTGTCCAGGTCGGCCCCGGTCTCCTCCAGTGCCGTGGCGTAACACTTGACCACGGTCCCGATACCGCATGTGGGGCACCAGATGTGCGGGATCCGGTCCATGCGAAGATAGGGAGCGACCGGATGCTCGTCCTCAACCTGGGGCGCCCGACTTTGCGGTCGGTCGCCCGCTTGCTCCGTCACCGTTTTCATTTTGCTGCCCTCAGAATGGCCTCCACGATCGCCTCCGGGTCATGCACGCCGCCCCCGCCGTGCTGCACCGGCACCGCAGGCGCCCGCCCTTCAGCGCAACGCTGCACTTCCAGAACCATCTGCCCGTAGTTGACCTCGGGCACCACAAACGCCTTGACCGTGTCCGCCAGCTCTCTGATCCGTTTCTCCGGGAACGGCCAAGCGACGATCAGCCTGATCATCCCCACCTTCACGCCCTGCTCCCGGGCCATCTCCATGCCCATCAGGGCCACACGGGCAGTGATCCCGTAGGCCACCAGCACGACGTCGGCGTCCTGCGTCCCGTCCTCTTCGAAACGGACGATTCGCTCGGCGTTACGCGTGATCTTCTCGACAAGGCGCCGCACGCACATCTCCTGGCATGCCGCGCTCATCACCGGATAGCCGCGCTCGTCATGAGTCAGGCCGGTCGTGTGAAACCGGTACCCGTCCCCCGCCCGGGCAAACTCCGGAGTATCCCGCCCGTCGACGCGGTAGGGCCAAAACTCCCCGGGCGGGAGGGACGTGAGCTTGCGAGGGACAATCTCGATATCCCCGGCCTTGGGAATGACGACCTTCTCCGTCATGTGCCCCACGCACTCATCCATCATGAACATGACCGGAACCCGGTACAGCTCGGACAAGTTGAAGGCGTCGATCATCAGGTCGAAGGCCTCCTGCGGCGACTGCGGGCACAGGGCGATGAGCTCGTAGTCCCCGTGCGATCCCCACCGGGCCTGCATCATGTCCGCCTGCCCGACCATGGTCGGCAACCCGGTCGACGGGCCACCGCGCTGCACGTTGACCACGACGCAGGGGGTCTCGGTCATGATCGCCAGCCCGATGTTCTCCAGCATCAGGCTGAACCCAGGGCCGGACGTCGCCGTCATGGCCCGTGCCCCGGCGAAACCGGCACCAATGACCATGTTGATGGCTGCGATTTCATCCTCAGCCTGCTCGAGAACGATGCTGTATTGATCAGCCCGGGAGGATACAAATTACATGATGGCGGTGGACGGCGACATGGGATAGCCGGAATAAAATTTCAAGCCGGAAGCCATTGCACCCAATGCCATGGCCTGACTGCCGGTGAGC
>CP070691.1:484028-503298 GCA_020353195.1 Phycisphaerales bacterium
GACCCCCAGGTCGAGCTGCAGCCAGTGGGGCGGTGACGTGCCGGCGCTGGCCCATTTGCTGTCCGCGGCGATCACGCCGTCGATGGCCTTGTCACCGGTCGAGTTCTGGTCGTGATTCGAATCCGTCGTGACAGCCGTCGAGTACAACGCCATGTTGACGCCGGGCGGCACACCGTCGTACGTCAGCGGGGCAGCGCCGCTCGACGGTGCGGCGGTCGGATAGTCCAGCGTGCATGCATACTGGAACGCGTCCCAGAGGTCGTTGTCCGCTCCGCCGGGCCCGATCCCGTGGAGGTGGAGGATCGAATACCCCTCCCAGCCGGAAGCATCGTCGTAGATGAACCAGCACGCGCTGCTGATGGGGTGTGCGCCGAGTGTCTGGTTCCAGGTGTGCAGGTCGGTGAACGCGCCGTGGAGAAACTGCGCGCTCTGCGCCTCGTTGTAGTCGTTGATCGGCTCGACGCGGCGGTTCCACTCCGTGATATGGACCGGCTTGTCGGCGAAACCCTTCTCGTCAATGACGGCCAGTTGGCTGAGGTAGCCGGCCTGGAACTCGAGGCGGGCGGCAGCGGCGTCGTTCCACGGCGCGGCATAGCCGTGAATGGCGAACCCGTCCAGGTCGCCCGATGTCAGCAGGTCGCACATCTGCCCGAGGTAGACATTCCCGTCCGTGTGGCGCACGCCCCCAACCACGCCACCCGGCGAGACCGGCCCGAGCAGCACGATCTGCTCGCCCAGCGAGCTGGGTACGGACTTGATTGCGGTTCGAATCTGCACGAACTGAGCGACGTACGTGCTCGCTGTCAGCACGTCGCCGCCCCACTCGCCGTAGAGGTTCATTTCGTTGCCGATCTGCCAGATATGACACACGTCGGAGAGAGTCTGGGCGGTGGCCGCGACGTCCAGAAGGTACTGGGTCAGATCAGGGGTGTGCGGCGGCTTCGGAACGGCGTAACCCCAATTCGGTTCGATGCGGCAGATAATCGTGTGGCCGCGAGCGACGATCTGCTGGAACTTCCAGAGCTGACCGCCTGCCTGCCACCAGGGATCGCTGTAGGGCACCACGATCTCCAGCGACCAGATTCCCTTGCCGCCGGTCATGGTCTCGACAACGCTGCCGTTGGGGTCGCCGTACCAGTGGATGCCGTACAGCCATTGCGAGTCGGCCGCCGGGGCGTCGGCCGGCGCCAACCATGCTACGGCGCAGACTGCCGACAGTGCCGTCGTGACCCCCCGTCGCCATTCGTCACCATGCATTCACCCACCTCCTGCTGGGCGCGCCCGGCCCATCGCGCTGCGGCCGGACGACAAGGGGCAGCCCCGATTGGCAGAGGCTGCCCGCAGGAAACCGTCCGAGCCGAAGGCTCCCTAACCTGTCAGGGGCCGGTCATTTGCGCCTCGAAGCTGATGAAGTCGAGCACGTCGACGTCAGCGTCCGGCTCGTAATCGAACCGGTAGCATCCGTTCGTCGTCACGTCGTCCAGGAAGCAGTCCTGAAACGCCCTGAAGTCGAACATGTCGCGATCGCCGTCGTAGTCGATATCCCCCCACGGCGTGGGGATCGGGCCGAATACGTCGATCTCCTTGATGATCGGAGCCTCAAACGCCTTCCTGTACCCGTCTTCGGGCTGTACGAGCAGTCCTTCGTAATGGCGCGTGGGCGTGGGCGTCCCGTTGGAAGTCATCTCGGGGCACAAGTCCTGGTAATCCGGCGGCATGTAACGGTTTCCCTGCCACGGGTCCAGGAAGAACCCGTCGGTGTTCCCGACGCAGTAGAGCACGAGGCGAAGGTCGGTGCAGCCCGCGATCAGGGTATTGCTGTTGAAGTTCACCACTTCGGTCATCGTCCCTTCCCACGGCGTCGGGTTCTGGGCCGGGTTGTTCGACACCCAGCCCGGTTCGCCGGTCGTGACCCTCTCGGCCACGAGGAAGAACTCGTCGAAGCCGTCGAACATCCCCGGCCCGGCGGGGCAGGCACCGCCGCTGCAGTCACCTGTGCGGGCATAGACATCGTAGTATTGGAAGATGCGGCTCATTCGCCCGGGGTTCCCGTGTTCGGGTCTGTCCAGGTTGGCGGCGAAGATGCGGATTCGCCCGATGTCCGTCGGCGTGCTGAAACCGTAACGAACCACAAGCGCCGCCCGGGCGAAGTCGCGCAGGACGGTTTTCCTGTAGTCGTACGTGTCCTCAGTCAGGCGGGATTGGGGTTGGCCGTCGACCAGATCCGGCATGTCCCCGTAGACGGCCGGGTTGTAGAACCCGTTGCTCGGATTCTGGTAGTCGATCGACAGGCAGTCGTCTCCCGGAACCTTCATGAGCCACGAGCCGACTCCGTCAAGCGCATCGGGATCGATGGTGTTCCAGGCGTATCCGTTGTACGGATCGATCCACCCGAACGTGAACGGAGCGATTGCGCTTTCGTTAATGCCCTGGTCGATCGGCAGGCCGTTGACGCAGACCCCGAAGCCGTTGATGAGATCGGTGTCAGTGACCGATTCCGACAGGTCGTAGAAGTCCGTCGCGAGTTCGTGCACTCGGAAGGTGCCTCCGGCGAGCTTCCATCCTCTTGTCACATCTCCGCGGGCAGAAGTGTCTAGGAGCAGGCAACAGACCCCGACCACTGCGATGCTCGTAATATGGATTCTCATTTGCCACTTTCCTCCTTACCGGCATCCGAGCGCCAAGATCGTGGCCCCCGCCCGCCGTAGCGGGTGCGCTTACCACCACATGTAATCCACGTTTCGCTGAATCGCAGCGTTACTTATTGCCTCAAGCCACCCCATCGCCCCGGTGGGGACCTCGAGCAACCGGAAGAAATGCCCCTTGCCCTTCCACTCGACGTGGGCGTCGCCGAACAGCTCGTTCGCACCGGTCATCTGGGTCGGTGGGCTGAACTTGGGCCGACTTGCGCCCCGCGTGCTTCCCCATGGCATGCCGTGGTTGATTCGCCATTGAACGCCTCCACCCCAGAGCATCACCCAGTCGGACATGAACACCCGAGAGGCGTCAGGCTCGGTCTTCACGTAGAATATGCGCCACCGTGGAACGCCGTTGATCACCTCATCGGTGCTGCGGGGTTTCGCCGGGTCGTTGACAACCTCATGAAACCCGCCGTAATAGGCGTAGCTGATGTGCAGATAAACGTCCTCGGAACCCCGAACGCCGTTGCCGGTATAGGTTCCGTCCGGGTAGCTGCCGGAAAGTATGTCCGCCATATTCAAGTTGTCGGTCGTGTTGAACAGCTTCGTGTCCGGGACATCCGGGCAGTAGAAAACCTGATGGACCTTGCTTCGCTCGCCGGCCTGGTTGGACCGCAGGCCTCCCATATGCGTCGCGAGTTCCTTATGGACCGCGTAGGTCCAGAACGCTGCTCCCTCACGATCCGCCACGGTCTCGATCGATCGCCAATCCGGGGGAGGCGCCCCGAGAGAGTTCTGGGGCGGGAACCGGTTGTAATCGTTGGCGTAGGACATCAGCGCGATGCCGATGTCGTGGAGCTGGGTCGCGCATTTGGTGAGTCTGGCCTGCGTGCGGGCCTTCTTCAGCGACGGCAGCAGGATCGCGATCAGAAGGGCGATGATCGACACGACGACCAGCAGTTCGATCAGCGTGAACCCGATGCGGCGTGTCCCTGCCCATTTCGCGGACACGGGCTATCTCCTCCATATTGACCGGAATGCGCAGCTGCCTGCGCAGCCCCACCTAAGCGCTCCCCCTTAATTCTACTGCGTCCAAACGGCAGACGCAACGGAAAGTCGGCCACCGTCCGGTGAGGACGCCGCGATCGGGGGCCGGCCAATCCTGCTCGCGCCGCTGAATCCGCCCTATTGCGGCAATGAAACTATCGGCGAGACGGGACCCGCCGGGTGACGCGCCGCACAGGGCAGACGCAGGTCCTCTCGGCCTGTCGACCGCGCCGAGTTCACACTCGGGCGCCGCGGGCGCGGCATGCGGTATCACGGGCCGCGCAGTTCGCGCACAGCTGCGCGACGTGATGAGCGATCGTGACTGGAAAACCGGTCGCGCCATTCAGTAGCACTGAAAAACGCGTGATCGCGCTTTGTGCCCGCGTGTGGCCGGCTTGGGGCCGTGCCGGCATCGACAGTCAGCACGTGCCGTGCCGGGGAGAGGATACCCCAGCTTCCTGACGGCGCCAGACGGGGTTTATCGGCTGCCAGGGCGCTGAAAGGCGGGCATTATTCGGTTGCATGGGCCCCCCGGAAGTGCTATATTTAAATATCGGCGGAGGAGAAAAAGGCGTACACGCCTGGCTCTCTCTCACAAATCCGCAGTGAACAAAGCGCGTGCAACGGGCGCGTTCTGCGCCACGAGGAGCAATCTCGATCCGTATACGGCTCGCTGCTTCTTAAGGAGGATAGGAAGATGAGGATAGTAATTGCTGGTTTGTGTGTGCTCGCCTTCGGGACGGCGGCGATGGGAGTGCCGATGTACGACAAGTACAAAGTCGACGGGACAGTCGGCCTATTGCCGTGGCCCATCGACGCTACCGACGCCCTCAACGGGATGTTCGGAACGGTGGAAGCCGGTGGGTTCCACGCCGCGACCCCAGCGCCGGGCGAAGTGGACCTGACCGACGGGATCGAGGGTGCAGGCGTCGAGGCCGTTCTGGCCGACTTCTCGAACCCCTCGTTACAGATCCGCTACGACTTCACCACCCCGATCAATGTCAGGGAGATCCGTGTGTTTGCGTCGAATCCGGGCCCGCCTTACAACAGCCGGGCGTACCAGAACTACGACGTGGAATACATGCTGGATGGTGACCCGACGACCTACGAGCTGCTCGATTACGTGCGATCGACTGAGTACGGGAACTGGAACGGGCAAACGGAGTTCGTCGGCTCGACCGCCACGCGGATCCGCAACGATAGCTATGGGTGGCTTCTGCAGGATGTTGTGCAACTGCGCTTCCGCTTCTACTGCGTCGGGCAGACGACCGGCGGGTTCTGGGATCCGTGGGATGCCGGCCATCCCGAGGACACGGACGGCAACCCCGCCGCGTTCGAGGCCAGCATCATCAAGGAAATCGACGTGATCGACGTGATTCCCGAGCCGGCCAGTCTCATGCTGCTGGCCCTCGGGGGCTTGGCCTTGCTTCGTCGCCGCTAAGCACACGGCGTAGCGGAGCAGCGACGCGAAACTGATCATCAAGAACCGCGAGGTGCCTTGTGCGCTTCGCGGTTTCTTTTTATGCTCACCCGCCTGTTCGGCACGGAAGTGTGTCCCATCCCAGGGTCTGTGATTCGGAGGAGCGTGATGGCGGGAGAGCGTGTCTTTGCCCGAGCGATGATCGCGGCAGTTGTTCTGGCCGGCCTTTCGGGCGCGTCCGTCGGGAGTCCACCGAGTGAAGCCGGTGGGCTTGTGGACGGTCCGTTCGGGATGCACGGGCCTCAGTTCTCGCATTGGCTTGCCGCCGGTGATCCGAACCTGTGGTGGGAGGGGGATGCCCGCCTGCGGGTGTTCCGCGATACGGGCGCCACGTGGGCCCGGCAGGACTTCTGGTGGGGGCTGTGCGAGCCGCAGAAGGGCGAGTTCCGCTGGAACGACTTCGACCGTGCAATGGCCGCCTACGAGCGAGAGGGGATAAACCTCCTGGTGATTCTGTGCTACTCGTCCGCCTGGTCGGGCGGCGCAGGCCCGCAGACCGATGACGAGCGAGCGGCGTTTGCGAATTACGTGTTCGAAATGGTCCGCCGGTACAAGGCCGGCGCCGACAAAGGGAAGTGGTGGGGAGTCGGCGCCTGGGAGATCTGGAACGAGCCGAACATTCAGCCCTTCTGGGAACCCCGCCCCGATCCCGAACTGTACACCAAGCTGCTGAAGGCGGCGTACGCCGCGGCCAAGAAGGCCGACCCGGACTGTGTGATTGTCGGCGGCGTGCTGGCGGGGCCCGACCTGGCGTTTCTCGAAGGCATGTACCAGCACGGGGCGAAGGGCTCGTTCGACGTCCTGTCGTACCACAACTACGGGCAGGAATTGGACGTCACGACCGAGTGGCCTGCAGTCGAGAAGATGCGGGCGATCATGCGGCGGTACGGCGACGGCGACAAGCCGATCTGGCACACGGAGACGGGCCTGTTCACCGGTCCGGTGGGCCTGAGCGAACACGACCAGGCATCACGAATCGTGCGCTACTCGATCGGACTGCTGGCCCTGGGCATCGAGAAGACGTTTCAGCTTACGCTCAACGACTGGACGGACGATCCAGAGCATCACGACCTGAGCGTTTATCGCGGGCTGACCCACGCTGACTACCGCGTCAAGGCGTCCTACGCCGCCTATCGGACGATGTGCCTCCGGCTGAACGACAAGCGGTTCGTAGCGGCCATCCGGCCGGCGCCGGGGGTCTCGGGTTTTCTCTTCGCGGGCGACGACGGCGAGACCGTGCTCGCCATGTGGCGACAGTGGGGGGCCGAGTCGGCCCCGACTCAACTCGACCTCGACATGCCGGTGATCCTTGTCCAGCACCTGGACGGCGACTGGACGATCCACCGAAACGAGGGGGGTAAATACGAGTTGGCGATCGGGCAGGACCCGGTGTACGTCGTCAACCCCGGGCCGGCCATTACGAATCAGAAGCTCGTTCGCTGGGACAACCCGGTGATCAGCAGTGTGCCGCGCTGCGAGGACGCGGGCGTTGATGTCGAAGTGACAAACCCCACGCCGCGTCCGCTGCAACTGTTCGTGGCCTCGCCGCAGCACCGAGAGGAAAAGATCAAGCCCGCGTTGACGGTGGGCCCCGACTCGACCCGTGCGGCTCGCATACTGATCGACACATCGAGGATGGATGTCGGGCGACACGACATGGTCTGGCGTCTCAGTCACGAAGATGCGGCAAATCCGCTCGCGGTTGGCCGAAGGCTGGTCGAGGTCGAATCGCCGGTGCGGCTCTCTTTTGGCAGGCTCGGCAAGCTGGTGGCATCGGCTCCGAAGCTCCCGGTTCGCATCGAGTACGCAGGAGCGAAGGCGGCGACAGGCTCGCTGTCGCTTCGCCTCGCCGGCGAATCCGGTGGCGAACCGGTGCGCGTTAATCTCGAGCCGGGCGACGCGCGCACGGCCGAGTTGCCGCTGAGTCTCAAGACGTTCGATGGCGGCAAGTCAGTGCCGATCGAGTTGCGCTTGGAGACGAGCGGTCTGGAGATCACCACCACCTGCGAACGGGCATTGATCGCGTGTCCGGCAGCACCGTCGGAGGCCAAAATCGACGGTAAGCTGGACGAGTGGAAGAGCATGATCCCACCGATACAGCCGCAGATGTTGCGCTGGGAGTACGTCAACGCCACGGAGGCCCCTGCAGCGGAAGATCTGACCGTCACCGCATGGGTGGCGTATGACGCTCGCGGGTTGTGGGTAGCGGTCGAAGCGAAGGACGACGTTCTGGCGTTTCCCGAAACGCGGGCTGTCTGGAACTGGGACTCGCTCCAGGTTGGGCTCGACATGGGCAGTGATGCCCGCCCGGACGAGCCGTACGACGGCAATGATTACGAAGTGGAAGTCGGTTTCAACAGCAGCGGGCCTGCCTGGTGCTACCTCGGCGCGTGCCCGCCTGGCTGGCCCCAGGAGGCGCTCTCGGCCAAGCTGGTCGCCGCAGTGCGCGCGGACCGGGACGGGAGCGTAACCACGTACGAGTTGCTTATACCGGCGTCTCTGATGGTCTCGTCGACGACTCTCGAGCCGGGCACGGTGATGGGGTTCTCGATTCTCGTCAACGACAACGACGGAAGCGGGCGGGCTGGCTGGCAGGAGTTGACCCCCGGCATCGGCATGGGCAAGACGCCTGCCCGGTTTGCCTGGTTGTGGCTGAGATGAACGATGATCGGGCGCATTCCGGGGAGTCCACCCGCCTTGTCACCCATGCCGAGGGCGGATTGTTCGTCATGGGGAGGTATCCTGTCGTGTTCTTATCCGTACCGGCATTCCCGGGCGGCCTCGGCGTAGTGTTGCAGGTTTCGCGGTGGGGTGTGGAAGAAATGGTCGCTGGGTGACATGATGTACCCGCCGCCGGGGCCCAACTCTTCGAACAGGCGGAACACCTCTTTGCGAATGTCGTCGCGCGAGCCGCAGTCCAACACCTGATGCTGGTTCAACCCGCCGACCAGGCACACCTTGGCGCCGATGCGCCGCTTGATCTCGGCGTGTCGGGCGTCGCCGCCCATTCCCGGCGGGGTCAGGGTCTCGCTAGCGTCGCAGCCGTTTTCGATGATCAGGTCGAGAATCGGCATCATGCCCCCGCACGTGTGATACACGACGGGCAGCCCGATCTCGTGCAGCGCGTCGTGCTGTTCACGATCATAGGGCAGGCAGAACGCGCGATGGAACTCCGGCGAGATGCAGGTGCTGGAGGCCGCTCCGCCGCCGGTTTCGATCAGATCGTATTTCGTCCCCGGAAGCGACTCGCTGATGTACAGCAGTTTCTTCTTCTGCAGCACACGCAGGAAGCTGTGGACCCATTCCGTGTTGTCGCACGCAGTGAGGATCAGGTTCTGCAGGCCGAACAACTCGCACGCATCCTGCCAGCAGCCGCCCTGGTTTCCGATGACAAGCCCGCGAAGGACGCCGTTGTCGCCCAGTCGATCGTACTCGCGAGCCACGGCCTTTGTGTCCAGGCGCGGTACCGGCATGTACCTGTCGATCAGGTTGACGTCCTCGGGCGTTTTCACCATGTGCTCACGGGTCCAGGCCGTGATCGGATCAGACTCGACCGTGTGCGTGAGCACGCCTCCCGGCGTCGTGGTCGTGACATGCCGGATGGATCGGCCGTTGCCGAGGTCGGTCGTGTTCACGTGCTGTCGCCAGTCGGGCGAGTCGGTCTCAAGCAGGGGAACATATGTGATCGCCGCATCGAGTCCGAATCGACGGAATGCGGCCAGGGCGTCGATTCCGTCGAGGTAGGTTCTCAGATGCGAGTCCTGCCATTGGTGCACGGTGGCCGGCACCCGGTCAGGGGTTTCGCGCCGCAGCGCGAGCATCATTCGGTCCTTCGGAGTCATGGGCGTCCCTGGAACGCTGTGAACGCACGGCGGTTAAAGGCATCCGTCCGGGATGGACGGCGGGTTCCCCGGATCGTCACCGGGCCCCGTCATGCAGGCCTCCATTGCGCCGAAATCGTCGAGGTCCACGTCGTCATCGCCGTCCATATCGGCGATGTTGCCCGTCAGCGGCGCCGTGTGCTCAAACACGTCGATCTCCTTAATCAGACTCGCGACGTAGGCATCCGGCTCGTTCAAGAACGTTCCCTCGATGTTCGCGACCGCATGGAAGATGAAGCGCAATGAATCCACATTCAGGGCGATGGGCCCGCCACCGGGGTCGTCGATCCGCGTCAGGGTTGCGCCGATGTAATCGGGATGGCCGGAGTCGAGATCGTTTGAGCGTCCGAATGGCCCGGTGGTCACCTGCCTGATCAGTGGCTGGAGTGACGGGGCGCCGGAATCGGAGTACTCGATGTCGTAGTGTTGGAACACGCGCCCGTTTCCCGGATTGGTCTCGTTGGCGGCAAACACGTGAATGTGGCTGATATCGCGTGGCGTCGCAAAGTCGTAGCGCACTTGCAGGGAAGGATCATCATAATCAGCCAGCACGGCCTCTGCCTGTGTCCCTTCGATGCCATCGGTCAGGTCGACCAGTCCGCCGGCCACGCCACCGGGCGTCGCCTCGTGGAAGCCGCCCGCCTCCAGGGCGCCGATCATCCCGTGGAGCAGGTCGCTGCCCGAGATCGCCTGAGACAACTCGCCGACGGTATCGGCAGCCTCCCATTCCGATGTCGGCACCGGCGGTACGGTTTCGCAACCGGGCGGGGTGGTCGTGACGCCCGATCCGGTGAAGCAGTGCGCGAAGACGGAGAAGTCCGCCAGGTCGGCGTCGCCGTCGTCGTCGAAGTCAGCCGGATTCGTCGGCGGAGGTGGCGCTTCGACGGGAACGCCCCATACCTCGAACTCTGCGATGCGCGCCCATCCGTCGCCACCATCGTTGGCGTCAGTAATCCGCAGACGGATATGTCGCAGTTCTTTGTCCGTGACGTAGGTCAGAATGTTCACAGGTTCGCGGTCGGCGTTGTCAACGGCGAACTCGGTGACCCACGGGTCGCCTCCCGTGGCACTGGACTGGATCTCAAAGGACTTGGTGTTTAGGTAGTCGGGTTCGTGGTTCATTTCCGCGTGCGCCAGTCGGAACTCGTGGACGAGATACGCCTGATGCAGGTCTAGTGTGAGCGTGTGATCGTCTACCGTATGGAGGCACGCCCACTTGGTGAACGGTGTGCCGTCACAGGCGCAGACGGCAAGCTCGTCGGGCGGGTCCTCGCCGCACGCCGTGACAGTGGCTTGCAGCGCGGCGTCCTGCAGGGCTGCGCCGGTCAGGGCCTTGTAGCTGCCGTACGACGGCTTGTGGTCGCCCCCGCCGTCGACCACACCGAACCACTCCTCGGTGCCGATATAGAAGTCCTTGTAGCAGAAGAGGAACGTCTTCTCGACGTACGGCCCGTACTCGGCGCCGCCGGGATACGTCAGCGGCTGGGCGATCGCGTAGGCGTGCTCCAGGTAGGTGGCCTGAAGGGTCTCGTTCTCGGCCTGCGTCCCGCCCGGGTTGATACTGGTCGGGGCGGTCGACGACGTGTTCCAGCCGTACTCGGTGAACCAGATCCGCTTGTACGAATCGCCATAATGGTTCATGCGCCAGCGGACGTTCCACTGCGCGTTCAAATCGCCCGCCAAGTACGTATCCGGGTCGGCCTGCCAGTCGTACGGGTGCAGGCCGAGAATGTCGAACGGATAGATGCCGTGGGCGGACTTGTAGTCGCTGAAGTAGCTCGAGCTGTATACGTCGCGCAGATACAACGAGGTCGGGTTGTAGTAATGACCGGTGAGCCCGCCGGATACGACGGTTGCGAGCGGATCAGCGCTCTTGATGGCGGGGTACGTGATCGACAGCAACCGCCCGAACTTCGCGGCGCTCATGCCGCCCATGGCGTCAGGTTCGTTCCACACCTCCCAGAACTTGATCGGTCCGGAGGGAAAATCCTTGTAGTGGTTGACGATCTCAACCACACGATCGCGGAAGCTGTCCTGCCATGCGTCGTTCTCCCAGTCGCTCTGCACCGAGTACTGCTTGGTCTGGTAATCCACCAGAGCGAGAATCTTCAGTCCATGCGCGCCGGCACGGTTCACGATCTCGTCGTAATCGCCGTAATCGATGAAATCGCCGGTGAAATCCCTGATGAACTCCATCCGGATCCACGTGACCCCGACGTCGTTCATCTCGTCGGCTACCGATTCGGTGAATGTCGGCGCACTGTTCCACACCGGCGCGCCGATGTTCATCGCGAAATGCTCAGCGTAGTTCTCCCCGGCGGCAACGGTCGCAGCACGCGCCACCAGGAGAACCGCGCCGAAACACAGCGACGCGCGGACAGTGGTCATGACAATCTCTCTGTCCACACACAGGGTCCGACCGACGCGCCGGCGGCGCCCATTGGCAGTTTCGCAAATCGGTTTCAGGGGCCTGACGTGCTCAGACTCGACTCAAACGCCACGAAGTCGTCTGAATCGGCGTCACCGTCATGATCGAGGTCTGCGATGTTGCCTGCCAGAGTGCCCGTGTACTCGAACACGTCGATCTCTTTGATAACGCTGCCCACGTAGGCTCTGGGATTCCCGTCAATGTCGCCGGGCTCATCAGCGTCCCACTCGTCCCAGAACACGCTGGCCGGGCTCACCGTCGAAACGTCGTAGAAAACAAACCGCAGCGAGTCGACGTCCACGCCGATGGGGCCGGGCTGCGAACCGGCGATCTGCGTCAGCGTCGCGCCAATGGCCCCGTTGTTGACCTGCCCGAACGGGCCGGTCGTGACGTTGTCGATCAGCGTTTGGAACGATGCATCGCCGACCACCGAATACTGCACGTCATAGTTTTGGAACACGCGCCCGTCGCTGCCGGCGGCGAACACGTTGATGCTCTCGATGTTCCGTACGACTGTGAGGTCATACCGAATCTGCAATGAAGGGCGCGAGTAATCGGCCAGCACCGCCTCCGTCGGAGCGCCGGCAACGCCGTCGGTCAGGTCGTACACGTCCGCAGACGGGTTCAATCCGCCATAGAAGCCGCCCGATTCAACGGCCCCGACGAGGCCGTGAATCAGGTCGGCAGCCGAAATCGGCGCGGACAGCCCATTGAGCAAATCGGCCGTTTCGTAGGTGTGGGTCGCGGGCACGCCCACGCCCGATGCAGTCTCGCAGCCGGCGGGAAAGGTCGTGACGCCCGACCCGGTGAAACAGTGGGCGAATACGGCGAAGTCGGCGAGGTCCACGTCACCGTCGACGTCGAAGTCGGCCGGATCGACCGGCACGGTTACACTGATGTAGTCGGTTTTCGTCTCGGTGTTCTGGCCGCCGGGGCCGGTGGCCGTCAGGCTGACCGTGTAGATTCCACCGTCCTGGTAGGAGTGCATCGGGTTCTCGTCAGCGCTGGTCTCCAGGTCGCCGAACTCCCAGTGGTATGTGTCGATCAGACCGCCGGACGTACTGGTGAACTGCACATCCAGCGGCGCGTAACCTGAAAGCGGATATGCATAGAAATCGGCGGACGGCGGAACGCTCTGACCGCACTGATTAACGAACTCGTAGTAGGAGAGTTTAGGGACACCACCGGCGACCAGACCCCATTCGGCGCCGCCTCCGTCGGCCCAGCAGTACCAGTGGGCGCTGACGATGTCACCCTGTGTGCGCATCCAGTCATACGATTCGGCCAGGTTGTCCGCCTGGCGCTGCTCGCTGACGGACTGCGTGTTCCATCCGAATTCGGTGACGAAGAAATCCGTGGCGTCGTTGTAGATGCTCTTCATCGCCCGGATGTCGTTGAAGTATGCCGCCAGCTCGGTCGTGCTGACCGGTTCTCCCTGATTGAGGTAGAAGTGGTAGCCGAAGTGGTCCCACGGGTACCGGCGCCCGGTGGGGTTGTTGGGGTCCAACTCGAACGCGTCCCACACCAGAGTCTGATCGTAGACGTTTGTCATATACGCCCGCGACGTCGAAAACGAACCACCGATGTCATGCGCGAAGAGACCGCCGGTGACCAGGGCGATCCCGTTAGTGGAGAAAAAATCGGATCCGCCGTCCTGGATGCACTTCTTGTACGTCTCTGCCAGAAGGTTGGCGTAGTTTGCCGGCCAGATGTAGAAGCAGCCGGGTTCCAACGGGTTGCTCTCAGGGGGGACGGACCAACAATCCGGTTCGTTCCAGAGTTCGAAGTGCTTGATATCGTCCTTGTAACGGTTCATCAGCATGTACGCGGTGGCGGCGAAGTCGACGATATAGCCGTTCATCCCGGTGGTATCGTAGTTCTCGTTCCAGTCCGCCTGTCCCCCGTTGACCGCCTCATAGCAGATGAGCCCCAGAACCTGCAGGTTGTGGTTCCGCGCGTTCATGATGATCGTGTCGTACTTGGCCAGATGAGGCTCTGTCCAACTGGGGTTTCCGTCGAGCCGGAAGTTGATGCGTACGAACTGACAACCCGTAGCGGCAATGTCAGCCGCCAGCGAATCGGTGAACAGGATGCCCCCTCCCCAGATCGGCGCTCCAGGACTGACGGCCACAAACGGCGGATCGTCACCGAATACGGTCGAGGCGCGCAGGCACATGGCCGTACCGACAAGCAGAATGCCGAAGTTCCGGAACCCGAATCCCGTTCTGCTCCCAGCGCTTGCCATGGTCCGCCCCCTGCATCCGTCATGGCGACACCGCCACCCTGTCGCTCCGTACGCGGGCGCGGATGCGCCTTGGCCCAACAGTTCAGTATACCCACTGCTCCTGCGCTGTTCAATCGAAATCGGAACCGGGCGCAACGCCCTGCTGCATTCTCCCCGTATGCGGCGCCAGCGGACGGCGATCAGTCACCACTGCGGGGCGAATCCACATTCCGGGGCAAACATGTCAGTCGTCCATGGGAGTCGATATGCGGTACGCCGGAGCCGCGTCGGGCACGAACCCGCGTCAGTCGATCTGACGGTTCCGTCGCATCTGTGACGAACGGACGTTGGCTGACGTCTCGTACGGCAAACGAGCGAACTTCGGTTGCTCCAAGCGGCAAGAGGGAGGCCGCATCCCCCGGAGTGTAGTCGCGCGACGCTTGCCAGTTCCACCCCATGCTTTACACATGCAGAGACACCTAGACCGCGTTCTTCGACGGTTATGCTGCCACCTTGGAACCGGCCATGCGGTTCGCGTGGCGTCTCCGTTTGCCGCACAGGATCGGGCCCGGCACGGCGGGCGTCAGGCACGCGCAGAACGGCTGACGTGCGATCAGTCGACTCATGTTGGCCTGTAGGCCTCGTCCTGGTGACTGAGGTGTCGCCCTGCGGGATGACGCGCAAAAACTCACTCAGAGGTGCCAACTGGCGGTTCCAATGGCGGGGCGATCGTGCTACAATAAGCGTCAAGGCTGATGCCGGCCTGCTCCGCGCTGAGGATTCGGCTTTGGGGCGGCGCCTATGGCGATCGGGAAAGTGGCGGTTATCGGTGCTTGAGGGGCTTTTCTGGGAGGAAGAGCCCGTGATGGTGGCCGCCACAGGACCCGCAGGGGCGGCAACTGGGCGTAATCGCCCCACGTTCGGTCCCCTTGACGCTGTAGGCCTGTCTTTGGTGAGCACTCCAAGCGGCACCGTCGGCGTCTGCGTTGGGAGCCAGCCGAGCGGTGGAACGCAATCGATGAGAAGAGCGGCTCCCTGCTGTCACAATCGAGGTGGAACGGAGTTCCTGCTTTCTACTACCGGTTGATTCGCGACCTTTGAGCATCACGCTTGACGGCGAACCGAATGGAAGGGAGAAGCCGGTTTTCCGACAGTGGTGGACAATCTGGGATGGGCAGTAACCAAACAGAGACCGTTGTTTCGGAGGACGACTCATGATGACAAGATTGCTACACCTGACGGCAGTGGGCGTGGTCGCCACCCTGGTGTGGCCGGTGCCGGCGTGGGCCCAGTATCCGTCGGAGGTTGTGGGTTTCAACGGCCCGCCGATCGACGATCCCGCCACCTGCCAGGAGATGTTTCGGACACCGCAGTTCTCTGGAACGACCAGTCGGTACGTGCTGGCGAACGTGGTGGGCTATGACAACAACGCCGCGTTCCGGGCGAGCGGGCTGCTGACTGAGGGAGCCGCCGCCCTTCGAGCGTTCTTCAAGTGGGTTGACCCCTCTGACCCGGAGGGGTGGCTGCGCCTCACGACCTTCAACGGGGCTGAACGCCCGAATCCGGCCCTGGACACGCGGGGCAAGGTGCGGTTCAAGATCGTGAACCAAGGTCCAATTCCACCAACTGGTGAGGGGACTGTCGGTCTGTGTATCGGCATCCGTGAAACCGGTGTTGACGTTGCCCAGTTGGCGGACGGGGGCAGCAGCGGTCCGATCGAGTGGGTGGGCGTGAGCACGGACTTGAGCGTGATTGACGCGGGCACGAACGGAATCATCGAGTCGACGGTTGCGGGCGATGATGTCCTGATCGACACGAACGGGGTCCAGGCTATCAACTGGGGCCCCGACCGGATTCTCCAGTCGGTCGCCAATCCGACCAGCGACGACGTGGCGGATTACGGGTACGTCTTCAGCAGCGCCACCGGCAGTCGGCTTCCGATTCCGGCGATCACGATTCCGGTTTCGGTGGTGCCGAAGCTGGTCGAGTGGAACCTCACCACGGGGCAGGTTTCCGTGGACGGGGCCCCGGGGGTCGGAGGTACTGCGGGCTTTACGGGCAACGGTGACCTGACGGACGCGCCGAACAACCGTGGGACGTTCGAGCACCTAGCCATCACGAACGTTGTTGCCGATCTGGAAAGTCACATCGAGTTTGCGATCGACGAGCTGCAGTTTGAGGCAACGGTTCCAGATCAGCCGCCACCGCCGAGGATCCGGGGTCCGGTCTACAACACCGACACCGTGGTGGAGGTGGAGTGCGACGTAGGTCTCCCGTACAACGTCACGTTGGCGGAGCTGTTCATTGGCGACCAGTCGCAAGGCACCGAGGCGCCGGTGAGTGGCGTGGCGACGTTCAGTGGTCTGTCGCTCGGTGTGGGTAACGTGTTGACCGCGACGCAGACCGGCAACGGTGTGGAGAGTCCACCTTCAGTCCCCGTGGTTGTATACGGGGAAGGCACGGTGCTGGCGGACGATTTCGAGGGATACACGGACCAGGCCGACATGGAGACGATCTGGGGTCAGACGGACCCGGCCGCCGGCGAGCTTTTCAGGCCACGACTGATCACCGGCAGCGCGTCGAGTTGCGAGAACATGGTGATCAATGATTATCCCTACAACGTTGCGGGTTCGAGGCTGTACCGTTCGATCGGCGAGGTGAACGGCAACGATCTGGAGCCGCTGTGGGTGACGTTCCGGTTCAAGCATGATTACAACAGCACGAGCGCCCGCACGCGTTTCGAGCTGACCCCGGCGACCGATCCGGCCGTACGGACGTACGGTGCGATCGGTTTCGCATTCACCAACGGGGTCGGCGATGAATGGGGCGAGCAATACACCAGCATGACGAACTCGCCCGATCCGGTTCTAACGGGATACGTTAGCGATTACTTCAACTACGACTACGCGCTGACTGGGATCGAGCGTGAGCCCGGCGTGTGGCACAAGATGCAGATGAAGATCGACAGCAACTATGTCAACTTCTATATCGACGACCAGTTGGCCAATCCGGTCGGCACGAACGGTCTCCCGCTCAGCACGAACGGTATCCCAGTGTATCCGAACGGTGTGACCCGCGTGAACAACGATCCCTTCCGGTACGTCGTGCTGAGCATCGGCTACTGGAGCGGTGGTCCGATCGAGATGTACGATGACATCTCGGTGACGATCGCGGATACGCCGGTTCCATTCGGCGATCCGAACCCGGTCGAGGCTCCGACGGTGTTCGGTCCAGTGTTGCCGACCGGCACGCTGGTCGACCTGGTTGACATTGACAGCAATGCGACGCAGGTGGCGGTTTTCGCCAACGGGGTGCGTCCGGCCGTTGGCACGGCGACCGGGCCGTTTCTGGACAACACGGCGACCGTGAGCGTGTCGCCCCGGGTCAACGGCGACGTGATCACGGCCACGCAGACCGTTGGGGGTACGGAGAGCTGTTTCTCCTGGCCGGAGGTTGTCGGCGTTCCTGCAGTCACCGTGCAAGACTTCCTGGTCGTCGGGCAGACGGCTGTCGACGTGAGCGACCTGGCGGAAGGGCTCGCCGATGCGGTAACGGTGTACCGCATGGTGGACGGGGAACCAGTTGCGATTCTCGGTACGGTGACCGATCCGGCCACCGACCCGGTGACCGTCGACGTGACACCGCTCGTCGAGGGTCATGAGATCGCCGCCACGCAGACGGTCGCCGGGGTCGAAGGGCCGCCGTCGGCGTCGGTGACGGTGCGCTCCACCTCGGTGATGGTCGAGTACGAGATGCAGACCACGTTGGCGGGCCTGTCACTCTCCATTGCAGCCGACGACATGATCAACGGGCAGATCGGGATCCTCGAGAATTTGAACTCGAACGGGAACATCGATCCGGAGAACGGTGTGGTGGCTTGGGTCCTGAGTGCGCCGAATTGTCTCATGCCCCTTGAGGACACCCCGAGTCCGGGTTTCCACGGGGCAACGCCCGGCGGCGCCGCCGGCGGGCTGGCCGACCTGACCGACGGAATCGAGGGCTCTACCGTCGAAGCCGTCCTGGGTGACTTCGCCCGGGCGGCGCTGGTGGTCCGTTACGACTTCGCCAGCCCGACGGATGTCGAAGAGATCGTGGTCTTTGCTGCCAACGAAGACCCGAACGCTCCGTACAACGGTCGGCTGTTCCAGCACTACGACGTATATGTTTCCAGGGACTACGCGCAGACGTTCGAGCCTTTGGCCCTGACGGTCACCACCGGGGGCTTCGGATACCTGAATCAAGCGCCGGTCGATCTGCGGGCGACGTACACGCGCGTGTATGACGCTCTCTCGCTTGTCGTGGCCGAGGGCGTGACCGACGTTCGGCTTGTCTTCTTCGATGTGTCGAACACGGGCGGACGGTTCCACGATCCCTGGGGAGGCAACGCCAACGAGGATGCGGGGTATCAGGCTAACTGCCCCGACGTTGAGCCGGAAGACACCGACGGGTACCGCCCGGCCTTTGAAGCCCCGATCGTTAAGGAGATCGACATATTCGGCGTCCGCCAGGGGGACGGAGACCGAGACGGTGATGTCGACCTGGCTGATTTCGTCATTCTCGCAGCTTGCATGACCGGACCTGACAACGGCCCTGTTGGCGTGGGCTGCGAGATGTTCGACTTCTCGCCGAAGGATAATGACGTGGATCTGGCCGACTTCGCCGGGTTCCAGGAGGCGTTCGACTAGCTCGCGTTTATCATTGTTCATTGTTGCGCCGCCGACGCTTTGGCTGCACGAAAACAGACGTGAGCATCGGGCCTCGACGGACAAGGGAATGTCGGTGGAAACCGGCGCACGTTGTCAGCCGGTCGGTCATGGGCCGGGTGAGAGTCGTGTCGGACGCATAGAAGGGTGTGCCACGAGCCGCGTGGCTGTCTGGGCGTGTGCGGTTTGGCGATGTGGGTGCACCAAGAACGGATGCGGCGAACGACGGTTTCCACCATGAGCGGGTAGCGTCGTTGACGAGACGATCGCGATCTCGAGGGCCCGGCGGATGAAGAAGCGAACCGTGAGCGGGGCGTCACACGGCACCCTTCGCTTGGGGAAGCTCGGGTGGCTTGGCCGGGATGTGGGGGGAGGTCAGACCGTCTGGCCGCCGCTGCTGTCGTGAGCCCTCCGGGGCATTCGGTTGATCCCACGCGGGGGAAACCACGGCGTGGGATGGTCATGCTGTGACGGAGGGCAACGCGATGCCGGCGAGCGACTTAAGCGCTGTGGCGGCAATCGGCTGAAACAGAACCGCGGATTGGTGCGCATCTGCCGGACGCTGTGCCTTCCCATTTTCTCTCGCCGGGTCTCGCCAAGGCGATTGCCGCGTTGCTGAAGCCTCCGCGGCGGTGTGGCTGGAGAGTTTGCCAGGTGAGGCGGGGTAGCGGCATCCAGCGTGGTCGTGTCGCGCCGGGAGATGCTGGCGGTTGGCGCTGGCCTCGAGAAGGGCTAGACTTCGGTTGTTGACAAGGCCGGGTCGCCGGTACCCGGGGTGTTCGCTGGCCTTGGCCTAGAGATTCTGGTCGTAGCGACGGGGCGTAGCTCAGCCTGGTTTAGAGTGCTTGACTGGGGGTCAAGAGGTCGC
>CP070691.1:503398-507004 GCA_020353195.1 Phycisphaerales bacterium
CTTCCCATTCCCAGAGGGCGTCCGAGGCAGAGTTCCTGAACTCCCGCTGCTCCCCTGTGGGGACCAGGGATCTCATCCGAATCTGACTGATTGACCGAAGACGGCGTCCGCGCGAGCCTTACCGCATCCGTCTTGAAGGAGGCCGCGCTTTGCTCACCTACCTTCACCTCGCCTGCCGCTTCCTGCGCAGCGCCCTACGCTCCCACTTCGACGTCGCCTTGGAGAACCTCGCCCTGCAGCAGCAACTCATGGTCCTCACACGCTCGTCCCGACGCCCGCGCCTTACGCCCGCAGACCGTCTCTTCTGGTCGTGGATCTCCCGGATCTGGTCGCCCTGGCGTTCCGCCCTCGTCCTCGTCCAGCCCGACACGGTCGTCCGCTGGCACCGCAGTGCCTGGCGCCACTTCTGGACCTGGAAAAGCCGCCGCCACCCGGGACGACCACACCTCCCCATAGAGCTGCAGCAACTGATCCAGCGGATGGCTCGCGAGAACCCGCGCTGGGGCAGCGTGCGCATCCGCGGCGAGCTCCGCAAGCTCGGCCTCGAGGTCAGTGCGGAGTCTGTCCGCTGTTATCGCCGCTCGGCAAGGCGGCCGCCGCCCTCCCAGTCCTGGCACACCTTCCTCAGGAACCACGCGCCGCACATCTGGGCCTCCGACTTCTTCACCGTGCCCACCGTGACCTTGCACACGCTGTACGTGTTCTTCTTCGTCACCCATGACCGGCGCCGCCTCGTCCACTTCAACGTCACCGCCCACCCCACCGCTGAGTGGGTCTGGCGCCAGCTCATCCAGGCGACGCCCTGGGGCGAGCAGCCCCGCTACCTGATCCGCGACCGCGACCGCTCTTACGGCGGTTCCTTCATCCCACGCGCCGCCCGGATCGCCATCGAGACGATCCTCACGCCCGTTCGGGCGCCCAAGGCGAACGCCATCGCCGAGCGGTTGGTCGGCACCCTGCGCCGCGAGTGCCTGGATCACCTCATTATCATCAACGAGCGGCACCTGTGGACGATCCTCGCGGAGTACGCCGCGCACTACAATCGAGCGCGTCCCCATCGTGCGCTCGCCCTTTCGCCGCCCGTCGATGTCGTCCCCGCGCCTAAGCCTGAACGCTTCCACATCAGCGCTCGGTCGGTGCTCGGCGGCCTCCACCATGAATACGAATGGGTCGCCGCATGAGTTCTTGGGCCCCACAGCATCGCCGACAGTGCGACATCGGGGAACGCGGCTTTGAGTCGCAACGCCTTGGCCGCATCGAGCGCGCTACCGCCTCCCAAGCCGATGATCCCGTCGCAACCGTTTGCCGCGTACGCCGCCCACGCGCCGTCGACGTCGAGGTCGGTGGGATTCGGCGAGACGCCGGTGAATTGCGCCGACGCGTCGGACCAGACTTGTTCCATCTCGTCGACCACTAGCCTGAAGGCTCTCGTGGCCACGAGCCCGGAATCCGTAACGAGGAGAGGACGGTGAACTTCGCGCGTCCCGGCAAAGTCTGCCAGCGCCGAGCGCGCTCCCTCGCCGGAACGAATGTCGGTGGGAAGACTGAACTGCGATACTTCTTCCATGATCCACACTTCCGAATCGCGACGTGGGTACGCTGTCACTTTGATGTCGGTCCGCCGAGGAAATCACGCCCGTTCGGAGGCAAATTCCATTTCTTGCTTCCAGCAATCCCGGCCAGTATCATGACCGCGCTTCACAATTTACAGTTTGCTGGAGAAGTCGGAGGATGTACCGTGCTCAAGGCGCCCGTTCGTGCGGTCACGTTTGACTTGTGGGATTGCATCTTCATCGACGATTCCGACGAACCGAAACGGGCGGCGGCGGGCGAGAAACCGAAACCGGAGGCGCGGCGAGATTTGCTTCATACGTTTCTTGCGCGGCATGCGCCGATCCCCCGGGAAACCGTCGATCTCGCCTGCGACATCACCGACGCGGCGTATCGCAAGGTTTGGCACGATCAGTGCGTGACGTGGACCGTCCGCGACCGACTCGACGTGGTCCTCACTGGCCTGGGGCGAACGTTGCCCGATGGCGAACTCGCCGAACTCGTCAAGTTGCACGAAGAGATGGAACTCGATTTTCGTCCCGATCCCGTGCCCGGCGTACACGCAGCATTGGCCGCGCTGAAAGAAAAATACAAACTCGGCGTCGTCTCTGACGCCATATTCAGCCCGGGCCGCGTGCTGCGCGAACTCCTGGCCGGCGAAGGGCTCGTGGACTACTTCGACGCGTTCGTTTTTTCGGATGAATGCGGGCGGTCGAAGCCGGCACCGGCAGTATTCGTGGCCGCCGCGGAGCGACTGGCGGTTTCGCTCGATGAATTGGTGCATATCGGAGACCGACCGTACAACGATGTCGAGGGTGCGGATCGCGTCGGCGCTCGGGCCGTCTTGCTCACCGTTGTCAAAGATCGAAGCGCCGCCGATTGCCCGGCGGCCGCGGTCTGCGATCACTACAGCAAACTTCCATCGATTCTCGAGGATCTTGACAAGCGGTAGCAAAAGGGAAAAGGCCAATGCCAAAGAAACTGCGATTCTTGATCACCGACGGATATCCCGAGCCGAGCCGCGAGAAGTTCAACGACGTGGGGATGCGGCTGGCGTGGGAGTTGTATCGCGACATGCTCGGAGACTACGTCCCGGATGCGGAGGTTGACGTCTGGTTCGCCAGCGATGCGCCGTCGGACGCGCCCGCGGAACTCGCGTCGTACGACGGGCTCTTGTGGCCGGGATGCAGCCTCACGGTGTTCGACGTTGAGAAAGAGAGTGTCACGAGCCAGCACGACCTCGTCCGGCGCGCGTACGAGGAAGGCATTCCGCAGTTCGGGACCTGCTGGGGCATCCAGATTGCCGTGTACGTCGCCGGCGGCACAGTCCGTCCCCATCCGCGCGGTCGGGAGATGGGGATCGGTCGAAAGATGCGCCTCACAGAAGCGGGACGGAATCATCCCATGTTCCGGGGCAAGCCGCTCGTGTACAGCCACTTCGTTAGCCATGACGACGAGGTCACCGAGCTTCCACCGGGCGCGACATTACTGGCAGGAAACGATTTCAGCCGCGTGCAGGCCGTCGAGGTCAAGTATGAACGCGGTGTTTTCTGGGGCATTCAATACCATCCGGAGTACGATCTGCACGAGATGGCGCGGCTCATCGTGGCGCGAGAAGAAAGACTCGTGAAGCAGGGACTCTTCCGAGATCACGACGACCTCGTGCAGTACGTCGACCGCCTCGAGGCGCTCGCGGCGGATCCAGAACGCAAAGATCTGCGTTGGCAGCTGGGCATCGATGACGACATCCTCCGCGACGACATCCGCCAGTGCGAGTTTGTCAACTGGCTGCGCGATCAAGTGGAGGTGGAAGTATGACAGAATGCGTGTGGATCATACTCCTCGACGGCATGATGCAGGCGGAGCCGCGGAGATTGCGGCCGCCGAACGGACAGCAACGCGTTGACGACATCTTGCACGCGGTGAACTCGTACTTCCAGGATTGCGGAACGCGGATCGTGAAGCCGAACGCTACTCCGGCGCCGACAGCTACGCCGCCGCCATAGTCAGGCGTGACGGCCAGGACCTGCCAATTGGCGCGTCCCGCGGCCTCCA
>CP070691.1:507104-522333 GCA_020353195.1 Phycisphaerales bacterium
CGACCTGCTGGACAAGACGCGCATTTACGAAGACGACGCCCTGAACGCGGGTTATCCGAAGGGCATCCCCAACCACTTGAAGATCGAGCTGGTCGACGGCACGAAGCTCGACAAGCGCGTCGACTTCCCGAGAGGTCATGCCGGCAACCCCATGACCGACGACGAGGTGATGGACAAGTTTTACCGCAACGCCGCGGGCGTCGTCTCCGGAGAAATCGCGAAGCGCATTCTGGACCTGTGCTGGCGCCTGGACGAACTCGACAGCATCACCCCCCTGCTGGCCTTCGACGTCCTGACCCGTGAGCCCGAATAAAAGGTGTCAGGTTTGTTTTTCGGGCCCGGCGCAACTGAGCGTGAGACCACATGGTGTTCAGCTGAAGCGAGATAGCGTGCGACGCGGCATGCTGGCGGGTGCCTTCATGATCTTACGCCGCCCCGTCCGTCATGCGCCCGTCCAGCATGTTCAGAATGCGCCCCGCGCGGCTCGCGACGCTCTGCTCGTGAGTCACGACGACGAGTGTCGTACCGTTCTCTCTCTGGAGATCATCGAGCAGATCAAGAAGCCGCTGGCCGTTCCTGGAATCCAAAGCCCCCGTCGGCTCGTCGGCCAGCAGAATGCTCGGTCGGTTCGCCAGCGCCCGCGCAATCGCGACACGCTGGCGCTCGCCGCCTGACAGGGCTGCCGGCAGCGCATCCTTGCGATCCAGCAGGTCGACGCGTTCGAGAAGCGCAGACGCCCGTTTGAGCCGCTCGTTTCGCGAGACCCCCGCACCCAGCAGCGGAACCTGAACGTTCTCCAAGGCGGATAGATCCGGCAGCAGGTTGTGCAACTGAAACACGAGCCCCACCGTTACTCGCCGGAAGGTGTCGATCCCGGTCTCCGACATCTCCGTCAACACCTGGCCGTCCACGCTCAGACTCCCCGAGTCAGGCCGATCGACCGCAGCCAGCAGGTTCAGCAGCGTGGTCTTGCCACAGCCGGAGGGTCCGCAGATGGCGACGAACTCTCCCGCATCGATCGTCAGATCCAGCCCGTCGACCGCGCGCACCCGCCCGCCCTCGTAGTGTTTGACCAGGCCGCAAGCTGAAATGCCGCGCGTGTGGACCGTCGGTGCGTCACTCATACCTCAACGCCTCCGCCGGCAGAATTCGCGCCGCTCGCCAGGCCGGCATCACGGCGCCCAGCATGCTGAGCAGCAAAGCCACTCCCAACGCCAGCAGCAGCGTCGCTGCATCGTACGCCGGCTCCATGAAGAGACTCGACACCGGCAGCCACTTCGTCGACCAGGCCAGGACCATGCCCAGAGCACTGCCTATGACACAGGCCCCCAGACCCAGCCCCGCGGCCTCGAGTACGATCATGAAGACGATGCGCCGCCGCGACCACCCCACCGCTCGCAGGATGCCGATCTCACGTGTGCGCTCCAGCACCGACATCCACATCGTGTTCGCGACAATGATGCTGCCGATGACCACCGCGATGAAGGTCACGGTCCACACCATGCCGTTGGCAATCTCGAGCCCCTGGTCCACCTTGGTGTATTCCGAGACGCTCGCCACAGCGACGAGATCCGGATGGTCGCTCTCGACCCGGTCTGCTATGGCGCTCACATTCGCGTCTTCCTCGCAGTACGTTTGAAACAGGGTGACGCAGCCCGGCTTGCCGGCAAGCCGCTGCAGCGTCGGCAGTGGCAGGATGATTGCCCCGTTGTAGAACACGACAGACGTCTCGAAGACGCCGGCAACCCGATAGGTTCTACCCTGCATCGTCACCGCATCGCCCGCCCTCTTGCCGAGGAGCCGGCTGGCCATCGTTCCGAGCATCACGTCGTCTTCTGCCTGAGGGTAGTGGCCACTGACGAGCTCGGCGCCGAAGGCAGCGACGTCCTCCACCTGCAATCCTAACACGAGCAGAAAAGGGCGATCCTCAACCGGCAATATGTGCCAAAGCGATCCCACAGCCCTGCTGACACCGGGCGTGGAGAGCAATCTCGCACGCGTCTCATCCTCCTCCAGCGTGCTGAGAAGATCCGCAGCCGCCCCGGCCTGGAAAACGAACATATCGGCGTCGCCGAAGTGGATGGCCTGATCGGTCGTTCGCCACAATCCGCGAACGATCGTGCTCAGGGAGACGATCGCCACCACGCCGATAGCCACGCCCAGCGCGGTCAACGCGCTTCGCATCGGGCGGCGACACAGGCGCCGCGTGGTCATACCCAGCAATGTAAGTGGATGGCCGTCAACGCGCATGCCGGCATTCTAACCGCGCACAACCTGCACCGCGAGGCCCCGTAGGATGCGATCGTGCTCGGCACGGATCGTCTCACCACATGCTGGCCCAGACGTCCGACGTGTCGGCCAGCGTCACACTCTCTCCGACAGGTAACGCGCCGAGGTCGATCGGGCAGAACGTCTGGCCGTTCCACTGCACGAAGAGCATGCCCGGCTCGTTCAGCGGGCGGTCGATCTCGAAGCGTACGGCGAGCACGTCGCGGCGATCGGGAGTCAGTTCGACGAACGTAGCCCGCAGCATGTCCCTTTCATAGACCTTCCCCGCTCTGAGCCGACGCGGCGAGCGGAGCACCCCGGCGAAGAAGTTGGTGAGCCAGCCTTTCCGGTCGGCTCGCAGGATGAAGCTGTCGTCATCGACGCGCTCGACGCTCATCACGCCGTTCATGGACGACAACACGCGCACGTCGAGACCTGGCTTGGCGTAGTACGCCACGAGCGGCTGGAGGTAGAACGTATGTGCGAGTCCTGGCGTGTTAAGCACGAGAACGTGGCCGGGATCGCGCTCTTGCACATGGCGGACGATGCTTGCGGCCCGCTCGTTCGGCCTCTCGAAGGCGGGTACGAACACGTAGGGCAGCGTGGCGGAGAGAACGGCACCGGGCAGCAGGACGCACACGAGCACGCCCCAGCCGACAACGCGCGTCACGGCGGGCGCGGCGCGAGCCGCGCGACCGACCCGGCGAACGACAGGGCCTATCTGCATGAGAAGCGCAGCCAGCAGAATGCTCGCGCCAATCATGGGGAAGTAGAGACCCCGCTCGGCGGCGTCCGCGCTCATCTGCGGTAGCAACGCCAGGATGTAGAGCGCCATCGCCCATACGATCAGGGCGCTTTTGCGCATCCACCACAGTGCCGCAACCCATGCGATGAACGCTATAGCACCGGCTACAGCGAGTGGGGCAATCGTGGCGGGCCAGAACATGGTCAAGCTCGGAAACACCGGCGAGAGCGTCGCCAGCCACATCACGGGCAGGTGTCCGACAAGATGAGTCAGGTATCCGCCGGGGTTGCTGAGCGGGTCGACGTACATGCCGCTGGTGAAGCCCCCGAAGCCGATCGCCTTGTAGAGCACGAGGTAGGCAGCGAGCATGGCGACGGCCGGGAGCCAGGAGAGCCAGTCACGCAGAAACGCGGCGCCGGCAGATCGCACAGACGATCGACGCGTGACGGACAACTCCGTCTCGCGGCCGCCAGGCATGAACAACGTCATCAGCACGATCGCCAGCGGTGCCACAACGGCGCTCTCCTTCGACAGCAGCGCGAGCACGAGCGCTGCAAGCGAGGCGATCAGGGCCCAGGGCTTTCTCCTCTCGAGCCACACGACCTGCGCCAGCAACGAGAGATTCGCGAAAAGCACGCAGACGAGGTCGGTCACCATCGCGATCCACCCGACCCCCATCGTATGATCCTCGCAGGAAAGAAAGAACACCGCGGCAAGGAGTGCCAGCAGGAAGCCACCCGTAAGTCTGCGCACGAGGAGGAACAGCGTACCGCCCACCAGTCCGTGCACGACGACCGAGAGCAGGTGCAGCGGGAGCGCCCGCTCGCCGAACATGCGGACCGACCACTCGATCAATAGGGACGGAAACGGCCTCCAAAACGGGGTCACACCGTGTCCCTCGAACCACCAGATGCTCGTGAGGGCGGGATAGTCGGCCGTGGCCCAGAACCCCAGCCAGCGCGAGAACGGTAGATGATCCTGCCTCAGCATACCGACGATGATGTAATCCTCGCCCTGAAACCCGCCCGTCAGGTAGTACCAGTTGTAGATGAATGAGACGAGGATGAGCAGGAGAAGAACCGGGCCGGTCCGGAGCAGGCGAGGCTGCGCCGAGGGTCGGGGCTGTGTGGCGCCCGGGCCTAAATTGCGCGACTCTTCGTATGCTGGTGTGACCTTGGCCATGCTACTTCCGAGAGGAAACGAGACAGGCCGATTGCCCCGGCTATTAGCGCTCTCGCTTCAGTCGCGCACGCACAGGCTCCCACAGATCAGGAACCCGGCGAACCTCGATGTGCCCCGTTCTTGTGTTCTACAGGTCGTCATCGGGGACGGCCTGGCTGTTGCCGGGAGATCCGTTGCGCCGCGAGGTGACAGGCGCGATGCCGAGCAAATCCAGAGCGTCGCGCTCGACGATCCCACGGAGCTGCTCCCGAGGGATCGTGGGCAAATTCGTCCCCTGGACCATGTGATTGATGCTGTAGAGCGTTTCGATGCAGTGAGCAGCACCGGTGTAAGGGAACCCGCTGCCGAACAGGAGCTTCGCCATCACCCCGTGGTGATGCGCACCGAGCAGCGCCTGGTATCCCTCCCACGGGTGATGCAGCAGCCAGCTGATGTCCGAGTACACGTTCGGGTGCTTGGCCAGCAGCACTACCGTCTCGGACACCCACGGGTAGCCCATGTGCGCGACGACGATCTTCAGGTCGGGAAACTCCCGCGCCACTTCGTCCAGCAGCACCGGCTGAGCGTATTCCAGCTTGCTGGCAGTGGCCATGTGGATGCCCGGATGGAACATCACCGGCATGCCCAGTTCGCACGCCTTCTCATAAATGCCCATCGCCCGCGTGTCGGTGGGATGGTAATCCTGGGCGCAGGGCGCCACGCCGACGCCTCGCATACCCAGCTCGTTTCGGGCCTGCACAACCTCCCGCAAGGCCTCTCGCGGATCGGCAGGGTCCACCCCCGCAAAACCCACGAGCTTGTCCGGATGGCGGCGAACGTAGTCGGCCACCAGGTCGTTCGGAATCTCCGCCCCGAGGTACCGGCTCTTGAAACCCAGCACGATGACGGTGTCCACGGGGCGCGAAGCCTCCAGATGACGCTCGGCCCCGGCGGTGCCGAGCACCGCGCGATCCCACACATGCTCCGGGACGGCGATCCGCCCCCGGTCGCCCGGCACGTCCATCCCGAGTTGCGAGGTCGACTCCCAGATATGCGTGTAGCAATCGACGATCATTCCACTTTCTCACTGCGCCCCGCACAGCCCGCCCCGAGCCCACCCCCGGGTCGTGCTCCGGCGACTATATCCATCGCCACATCCGCGGTCAATAACGGGCACATCGCCCACACCGCCGCCCTGTTAACTAATATCGGACGTTCCGGGCTCATTCGTTACGGGGAAAAAAAGGCGTT
The DNA here is from genome assembly GCA_020353195.1 of Phycisphaerales bacterium. Classification (GTDB taxonomy): domain Bacteria; phylum Planctomycetota; class Phycisphaerae; order UBA1845; family UBA1845; genus JAFGJQ01. Next base: position 512,530 of record CP070691.1, read on the forward strand.
CCCGTGGTCCCGCACGCCCCTGCGGGTGGGCACCGGGGCGAGCGGCTGCGTTTTCGGCCTGCCGCCTCGCCGAGGAGATAGCACGCGGGAACAACCACCGGGCGAATGACGAATGTGTCCAGGAGGATGCCCAGCGCAAAGGCGAACCCGAGTTGCCGGTAGAACAATGGTCCCCCTGCCGCGAGGGAACCCAGCGTAGCCGCCATGATCAGACCGCAACCGCTGATCACCGGTCCGGTGGTGGTCAGGGCCCGCGCCGTCGCTTCCCGGGCGCCGGCTGACCGGCGCTCCTGCACGATGCGGGACACCAGGAAGATGTTGTAATCCTGCCCGACGGCCAGCATGATCACGAACAGCAGCAGCTTGATCTTCCAGTCCAGACCCCCGTCGGGAAGCCCCCGCCCGAATACCTGGTCCGCGATCCCCAGCGTCGTGAGATACAGAACCAACGTCGCGCCGACCATGCAGAGGGTCAGGACGGGACGACGAATCCAGATCAAAACCACGACAGCGACGGCGAGACCGACCCGCACCATTATCCGGCGCTGATCAGCGTCGGAAACGTGCCGGACGTTGATGATGTACGGAGTTAGCCCGATGCCATGGACGGCGGCGCCCGGGCCGATCCGGTCGGCGGCCCAACTGCCAACCTCCGCCATCACTCGCGAGCACAAGTCCATAGCCCCGGTGGACAGCGGTTTGAACGGCTGCATCACCTCGACGCGGATGCACGGCGGGTCCGGGCTGATGTAGGAGCCGGCCGCCATGGCTCGGGGGATGAGCCGGGTCGCCACCGACTTCCCCAGCGGCGCGTCCAGACTCCATACGTCGGTCAGCCCCTCGATGGTCGCGCAGCGGGCGCCCAGTTCAGCAGCCAGGGTATCCAGGCCGATCCCTGCAGCGCTCTCCGGCGGGCATTCGACCAGCACCGTCCACGAGAAAAGCGCGTCCGGGGTGAAGTGCTTCTCCGCCGTCGCCTGCCCCCGGGCGGCGCTGCTGTCGCTTGAGGCCACCCCGAACGCATCGTATCGGTAGTCGATCCGGGCGCCCTCCCACGCCGGCCATGCCAGCATCGCGGCCACCCCCACCAGCATGAGTCCCGGACGCCGCACGATGCCGCCGGCGATGGCGGACCACACCGTGCCCGCATTCGCCGAGACGGCCGGCCGACGAGGCCAGAAGAGTGAGCCGCCCATCAGCCGGGCTGCCGCCGGTGTCAGGGTCAGCGCCGCCATCATCGAGATCGCCAGGGCAAAGCCGAGGGCCCGACCGGCATTATGCGTCGGGGACAGGTCAGCCGAGACCAACATGGACAGCCCGATGATGGTCGTGAGGGCGCTGGCAACGATCGCCGGGCCGGTCCCGACGGTCGCGGCGGCACCCCGATGAGCCGCATCGGTGTACGGGCTTTCTTCTCGGTACCGAGCCAACCAGAACATGGCGAAATCGGTACCGGACCCGAACATCAGTACCACAACGAAGGTCCGTTCAAGGTCGCTGACGGCCCAGCCCGCAGCCGCCAGCCGGTTCAGCAGTTGCAGGGCCACGTGGACGCTGATTCCGATGGAAACCAGTGGGACGGCGGCAGCAAGCGGAGCCCGGTATACCAGAACCAGGATGATGAGCACCGCCGCGATCGTGACCCAGGTGGTGCGGTGGTAAGCCTTGCTGCCGGCCCTGCTCACGTCTCGGCCCAGACCGCCCTCCCCGGTCACATCGAGGGTCAGGCCTTCGGGCAGATCGGTCCTGGCAGCGGCTTCGATGGCCTCAACGCGGGACACGCACTTTCGCGTCAGGTAGTTGTCGTCCTGGTTCACGAGGATCATGGCGGCCTGGCCATCGGCACTGACCAGCCGGGGTTTCAGGAATGGGTGGGTCGACGGCGCCAGGACCCGCCACCGTCCATCTGCCTGGGCGCTCAGCCGACGTGCTGTCTGTTCAAGGTGGTCGAAGTCTGCGGGCGTAAGTCCGGTCGGGCGTTCGAAAATCAGGATGGTCCGCGTCCGCGCGCTGATCTGTGGGAAGGCCTGCCCGGCCAACTCCAGGGCGCGATTGTAGGGCTGGTCGTCCGGAAGCAGCGATCCGGGCTCGGCGGCGGCGACACTCTCGGCCGACGGACCGGACCACGCCAATCCGGCGGCCAGAGCCGCCCACAGCAGCAAGCACACGAGTGGATGTTCGGCAACTGCGCGTCCCAGGGCAGCGAACATAGGCGGCGTTCTAGTCGGTGGCGGGGCCGGGGTCAAACGGATGATGCGATCGCCGGCTTGATCGGTGATTGGGGCGATGGTGGCTCGTACCGCGTCCCGGCGCCCCGGGGATCTGCCCAACTCGGGCACTGTCGAGGGCACCAGGTAGTCCCGGCCTGCCGGCGGTCCTAGAATGTGATTGAGGCTTCTGAGGGCGCAGCGCGGAATCCGCGCCGTGTGCGCATAACTATGGCCATTACCGTCACCCTTGTCAGCGGACCCCGCCGGTCCGGGAAGAGCACGGTCATCCGCCAGATGATCGAACAGTGCTACGTCGGGGCCCCACACTACGTGCGTCTGACGCGGGCCGACGGTGATAAACAGAAGCCCGTCTGCGTCACGGTCCCGGCGGAAGACTGCGGTGTGGTCAGCGCCTGCTGGGTCCAATACGACGCCGGGAAGATTTTCGAGCTACTTCCCGAGAAGCTGGCTGCGATCCACCGCCGGGACCGCAGCAGCGACATCATCATCGAGGCCGACGCTGACCCGAGCCTTCGGTATGCGTATCCCTACAATGCCCGACTGTTCGTAATGGCCGCCCCGTCATCGGTCAGTGAGCTGTTTCGGACCGACGCTCGGGCGGCAGAAGCGTTGCGCGCGGCGCTGGACGACACGACCACTTTCGCAGCGGAGATGTTCGGGCTGTGCGGCGAGTCCGCCGTCCCGGAGGACGACAGCCACGAGGACCGCCCAAAGTTGACAGCGTCTCAGATGCGGCGGTTTCTCCGCTCGCCGCTCGGCCGCGATCTGGCCTCGCGAAGTCAGCTTCACCCGGCGTACCACGGCCTGATCGAAAGTGACGTAATCCTGATGAACACGGCCATTGGGGGGGCGACGCCGGCCGTGGACGAAGCCAAGCACCGAATCGAGGCCATCACCGACTGCCTGCGAAGCGGGTCCGCTCGTCGCGGTTGCGTCTTCTGCTGCGATCCGCAGGACCCGAGAGACCCTCTGCGAAACCGGTTCTTCGACGCGCTTCGCCGCGTGTGCACATCCAGGCAGTGAGCGAAGGGGGATGCCAGCTCAACCCTTGCAGGAAGCCGTCCACCGCCATTTCTTGACGGCGAAGCACTCACCGGCATAGTCCACGATCCGGCGAAGCGGGGCGCATCCCTGGGCGCGCTTGATCAGCTGCTGCTTGGTGAGGGGATGGGGCTGGCCCTCGCCGCTCAACACAACGCGGAGCCAACCGGCAAACTCCGGCGGATCGCTCAGAAACGTGGCCACGTTGGGACCGACCTCGAGGTTCAGCTCGGAGAACTCGAGGTACGCCTCGTCGCCGGAGAAGGACAGCAAGTCGACAATCTCCTTGCCCGGCTGGAGACCGACCACCTCGAGTTCGGCGAATGGCGTCTTGTCGGCGGCGGCCAACCCCTGGCAGACTCTGGCGGCCGACCCTTCGATTGAGATGAACGGACCGACGTGCGTGTCGCTCAACTCGGTCCAACTCGGCGGTTCGTAGACGCCGGTCGCTTCGCAGTCGACGCGTTCCGCCTTGGCCGCCTGGTCGGCGAGCTTCTCGAGCAGCGCGTCGATGTCCGGGTTGGCAGCCTGCCTACGGGCATCACCGTTCACGTCATGCACGCCGAAGCACGCGATCTCGGGAGGTGTCGCACTCGGCGGCGGCGTGCCGACCGCCGTGGACACGAACCGCCGCACACGCTCGGGATACACGTCCACCCACGTCGGGGAGTAGGCAATGATGTCAGTCCAGAACGACACGTACTTCGCCTCCTGACCGGGAAACGTTTCGCACAGTATAGCAGCCTGCATGTCCTGCACACAGGACCGCGAGGACCGTTTCCGTCAGTCGCAGGCCGTCCGGCCGGTGCTGCCAGGATCTCCCGCCACGTCGAGCCTGCCGACACGCCCCTGCAGGCAGCGTCAGTCTAGCGGCTCGCCACTGTCTTCCGTGCTGACGCTTTGCGCGCCCGCGGTTTCCTCGGCGCCACCGGGCGGCGTTGCGTCGGAACAGGAATCTCTCGCCGGCCCGTCAGGTACGCACCCGTGATCGACTTCTTCGAGCGAGTCACCTTGGCAATGTCGCCCCGGACGACGACTTCTCCGCCGCGAACGCCCGGGCCCGGTCCGAAATCGATGATCTCGTCGGCCGTCCGCATCGTCTCCTCGTCGTGCTCAACGATGATCACGGTGTTGCCCATGTCCCGCAGCCGTTCAAGCGAATCGAGGAGGCGACGGTTGTCGCGGGCGTGAAGACCCACGCTCGGTTCATCCAGCACATAGAGCACACCGACCAGTCCCGACCCGATCTGCCCCGCCAAACGGATGCGTTGCGACTCGCCGCCCGATAGCGTGGGCGCGGTACGATCCAGGGTGAGATAGCCCAGCCCGACGTCCTGAAGAAAGGCAAGCCGGGCCGTGATCTCCTTGAGCACCTCCTGTGCGATGACGTGTTTGGTCGGCGTCAGTCGGAGGTTCTCAAAGAACGCCTGCGCCGCCTCGATAGACAGGGCCGACACCTCCGCCGGCCCCAAATCCCCAACGCGCATGGCCAGGGCCTGCCGGTTCAGGCGGCGCCCCTTGCAGTCCGGGCAGACGGTTTTTGTCATGTATTTCTCGTAGAAGGCGCGAATGATCGGGGATTTGGCCTTCTTGTGTTTCTCGCGCAGCTCGGCGATGACGCCGGTGAAAGTACCGCCGTGCTGCCACACGCCCCCGGACCACCGCCATTCAAATGTCAGATGCGCGTCACCGGTTCCGTAGAGAAGGGCGCGGCGGGCCTTCTCCGGCAGGTCGCGCCAGGGCGTCCGCAGGTTGAACCCGACATGCCGGGCGACGCCCTCGTAGATGTGGCGCCGCCACCGCCCGATCCGGGTACGCATCGGCTCGATCGCCAGACCCACAAACGACCGCCGCGGTCTGGGTACGAGCCGATCCGGATCGAAGTCGAACCGCGTGCCCATACCGTCGCAGGTCATGCACATCCCCGCCGGCGAGTTGAAGCTGAACATCTGCGGGGAGGGTGGCTCGAAGCTGACGTCGCACTTCGTGCAGGCGTACTTCGACGATAACAGCAGGTCTGCCCCCCCACCGCCGCCCTTCGACCGCCGGCAGGTGGCCTCGATCGCGGCCACGACCAGCGTGCCGTCGCCGATCCGCAACGCTGCCTCGACGGCTTCGGCCAATCGTGGCCGGTTGGCCCGGCTGACCGCGATTCGATCCACGACAATCTCGATGTCGTGCCGGATGTTGCGATCGAGGCGCGGGTCCTGGCTGAGTTGGACGATCCGCCCATCGACGCGGGCGCGGGCAAATCCCTGCTTGAGCATGTCCTCGAACAGATCGCGGTACTCCCCCTTCTGTCCACGAACGACCGGCGCCAAGATTATCCGCTTCGACCCGTTAGACCCCTCCGCCAGGGCCAGAATCCGTTCGACGATCTGTTCGCGGGTCTGGGCGGAGATGGGTCGCCCGCACTGCGGGCAGTGTTGAGTCCCTGCGCGGGCGAAGAGCACGCGCAGGAAATCATGGATCTGGGTAATCGTGCCGACCGTGCTGCGAGGGTTCCAGCCGCTGGTCTTCTGCTGAATCGAAATGGCGGGGCTCAGGCCGGCCACCAGGTCGACGTCGGGTTTGGGCAACTGCCCCATGAACTGCCGGGCGTATGAGCTGAGCGATTCGATGTAGCGGCGCTGCCCCTCAGCGTAGAGCGTGTCGAAGGCGAAGCTGCTCTTGCCGCTGCCCGAGACGCCGGTGAAGCAAATCAGCTTGTTGCGGGGCAACGTGAGCGAGACGTTCTTGAGATTGTGCTCGCGAGCACCTTTGACGACGATGGCAGTCGGTTCCATGGCTGCCCTGCCGCCTGCTCCGGCCGGGGAAGCCGGCGTCAGGCGTCCGTTTCAGCGTTCGATGGGGCGGATGTGGATGGGGCTGACCTGCCGAGATGGCGGGTCTTCCGCCAGAACCCGATCCAACGGACCCGCCAGAATCCGCTTTCGCGAGTCAGGTCGATCTTGATGACGACCGAGGCGTTGGGGTCCCCATTGGGGTCGGCGGCCTCGACGAGAACGGACGAGATCTCGTTGCCGTCGGAAGCACCCTTACCCACCGCGGACTGGACGAGCCGCTGTTCGGCAGCCGGCCAGTCGAAATCGAAAGCACCGACGTATCGAGCCACCCTCGGCGCCCAGGAGCGCACCACCCTGTACACGGTCTCGTCACGGTCAGCCGTGTAGGACCCGATGAGACGCGTGTAGTACTGGTAGTGGGCCTGGTAGATGGTCTCGGGAGCACAAAGAGCGAACTGCCTCTGGAGTGCTTTCTCGCGGGCATCGGTGTCCGCCGCTCGCACCTGGTCGCGAATGGCCCGAAGCAGTACGAACGCCACCTGGGTGGGCGTCGCCTGCTCGTCCAGAACGAGCCCCTGATCGGTCACGACACGCACTTCAGCCTTGCGGATGTTCGCGCCGGTAAGGGTCGCGTCGCGCTGGCACCCGCTCAGAAAAACGCACCCTGCCGCCACCAGCAACAGCAGGCTCACGCTGCCCTTGTCCCTGTCGAATCCAGTACGCATAGACAGTAACACCTTATCGTCCAAGCTCGTGCAGGTCACAGACACCTCCGGCAGTGTATCCGCATCATGCCCCGTTGAGAAGCGGCGGTTGTACATCGCCCGGGGCCGCGGTACACTCGACCGCTCTCCGAGAGGACGCAATGGCTGATTTCAACGCGAATCTGTGGGCCCCCTGGCGGATGGAGTACCTCCGGTCGCTGGCAGATGAGGCAGAAGAAACAGGCTGCTTCCTGTGCCGATACCGGGATGACCCGGGCTCCGATGCGGCAAACCACGTCGTGTGGCGGGGACGGTACGGCCTGGTGGTGATGAACCGGTTTCCCTACACGAACGGCCATCTGCTGGTGGCGACGACAGCCCACGAAAGCGACCCGGTGCGATTGAACGACACGCAAGCTGCCGAGATCACGACGCTGACGTGGCAGTCGGTGACCCTGCTTCGCAAGACGCTGAACCCGTCCGGTTTCAACGTTGGCTCGAATCTCGGGCACTGTGCCGGGGCGGGCGTACCGGACCACTTTCACTGCCACGTGGTGCCCCGCTGGGCTGGCGACACGAACTACATGGCCGTCCTCGGCAACACCCGCGTGGTCCCCGACAGCCTTGACGCCCTCTACGACGAGTTGGTGAGCAACGCCGTGAAGATGGGCCTGCGCGAACGCGCCGGGGCCGGCCCGTGACCGGCGGTGCAGGCGAACGGGGTCGACGGCCGCTGATACCCCGCCGATCCGGCACCGGAGACCGTCGGATCGTTAACCCGTATGGAACGGACCGGCCACAGGCCCTCAATCGGCTGTCAGCCGACGATGAGCAACTCGATCGACAGACGCATGCTGCCGTATTCGATGCGGTCCGCCGAGTCGCGAGGCCGGGTCTATGATGAACCGCCCGACCCCGTCCGCGACGCGTTCGGGCTTGATCGCCACCGAGTCCTGTCCAGCGCCGCGTTTCGACGGCTGGAATACAAGACCCAGGTGTTCGTGACCTATGAGGACGACCACTTCCGCACGCGACTGACGCACACGCTGGAGGTGGCGGAGACCTCCCGGCGATTGGCCGTCGCCCTCGGCATCAACCCGACCCTCGCGGAGGTGATCGCGTTGGCCCACGACCTGGGTCATCCCCCGTTCGGGCACGCCGGTGAGGCCGCCCTGCACGACCTGATGCGAGACCACGGCGGATTCGACCACAACCGGCAGTCCCTGCGGGTCATCGAGTATCTCGAACATCCGTATCCTCGATTCCGCGGACTGAACCTGACCTTCGAAGTCCGTGAGGGGCTGGCCAAACACGAGACCGTTTACGATCAGCAGCCCTCGCCCGAGGTGTTCGACGGCCTGCCGGCCGACCTGCAGTCGCTCGAGCAGCAGCCCACGCTTGAGGCACAGGTCGCCTGCGTTGCGGACCGGCTGGCCTACGACTGCCACGACCTTGAGGATGCAATCGCCGCCGGCCTGATCGTCGAGCCCGACGTGACTTCCGTGCGGCTGTGGGCGGAGTCGGCGGCCCCGGTCAGGGCGGACCATCCTGATCTGCCCCTGCCGGCGATCCGCCGCCCCGTGTTGGACAACCTGCTCAACATGCTGCTGCTGGACGTGATCGCTGAATCTCAGCGGCGGATCGACGCGTGCAGGCCCGCGATCGTCGACGACATCCGCCGGCATGCGCACCCGCTGGTCGACTTTTCGCCTGACGCGTCTGCGATGCTGGCCGAGCTCGAACGGTTCCTGCTCGAGCGCCTCTATCACCATCCCCGCCTGGTCCGGATGGATGCCAAAGCCCGCCGGTTCATCGAGCGATTGTTCCGCGCGTACGTGGAGACCCCGAACATGCTGCCGGCGCGCTTCGCACAGCGCCTCGACGAACAAGGCGTGCACCGCGTCGTGTGCGACTATGTCGCCGGCATGACCGACCGCTATTGCCAGGACGACTACAAGCGACTGTTCGAGCCGTTTGAACAGGTTTAGCCCGACAGACCCTTCAAGCGGCCACAGCGATCATCGGCCCCGAAGTGCAGCATCGGCTCGGAAGACGTCGGTCGCCCCGACCCCGCCGGGCTGCCCACATTCGCGCTCGGTCGCCGGCCGACACCGGCACAAGCCGGCATGGCGGACCCCGCCACCCACCGCGCCGGCATCTAGCCCGGGCAGACCGGCTCCACCCGGCGTCCCGCGCCGCATCCAGTCGGCCGGGCGGCCGAAGCGAGCCGGCCCTGCAGCGGCCCCCCGCGTCGTGCCCGAGTCTGGCGACGACCCGGAAACGCGATTTGCCCGGCGTGGGCCTTTCTGGTAAAAGATCGCGGTCGTCGAAGCCGGCGTCTGCCGCTACGGCGGGCATCATCGCGCGGCTCCGATTGACGCGTTCTGCCGGGCAGGTAGCTCAGTTGGTAGAGCAACGGACTGAAAATCCGTGTGTCGGCGGTTCAAGTCCGCCCCTGCCCAGTTCTGCCAAGGTGTGACACTCTGCGACAACTCGTTGTGTTTTCGGGGACTTGCGCGCTGCTGAGGCTTTCGGCGCGGGCTTCGGGGGCGTGTCACCGTGGGACAGTTTTAGACGCTTGGAGTCACCTGCGCGCTGCGCATGCGCTGCGCGCCGGGCGGGCTTTCCATCGGTCCCGGTCGCGGCTTCAGCTTCCCGCGCAGCGGCGGGCAGCAACTCGGGCAGATCGGCGAGCGCCGCCGCCCGGTCCCGCGTCAAGGTGTGGCTGTAGTGCTGCATTGTCAGTCCGATGCTCCGGTGCCGCATCAGGTCCATAGCCAGCTTCGGCGCAACCCCTGCCTTTGCCAGCGCCGACGCGAAGCTGTGTCTGAGGCTGTGCAGATCAGCAAAGCCCGACGACTCATTGTAGAAGCGAAGGAATCCGCTGTCACTACGCTGCTTCCGGTCGGCGTCGTCGGCGGCTTCGTCCAACCAGTCGTCGCGCGCCGCCTGCAGGTCGGCTTTCATCAGTTCCGCTGTCCGCGTCGTCAGCGGTCCGAACCGCCGCAGCTTCGGATACCACGACTGAAACACCGGCTCACC
>CP070691.1:522433-545199 GCA_020353195.1 Phycisphaerales bacterium
CAGGGCCGGGCGTCGGCCTCTTCTTTGTTGGCGAGATACCACTGTATCGTCTTCTCGAGGCCCGCCTCCAGTGACGTCGGTGGCTCCCAGCCGAGAGCCTCTTTCATCTTCGACACGTCGAGGACCTTTCGCATGACGCCGTCCGGCTTGGTGGCGTCCCAGACGACCTTGCCGTCAAACCCGGTGGAACGGGCGACGAGGGCGGCAAGCTGGCGGATGCTGGTCCCCACGCCGGTACCGATGTTCAGTGGCTCACCGGACCCGTTTTCTATCAGCCGCGCCACTGCTTCGGCGGCATCGCCTACGTAAAGGAACTCGCGGACCGGCGCCCCCGTGCCCCAGCAGACGACTTGGTCGGCTCCTGCCTCCACCGCGTCGGAGAATCGCTTGATCAGCGCGGCAACGACGTGCGGACGGTTTCCAGCAAAAACATCGTTTTCGCCGTACAGGTTGGTGATGATCTGGATCTGTCCCTTGAGCCCGAACTGTCTGGCGTACGCGTTCAGTCCGACCTGCTGCACTTTCTTGGTGAACCCGTAGGCCTCCACCGACGGATGCAGCGGCCCGGCCCAGAAGTCTTCCTCTCGCATATCGCCGGTGATGTTCCCGGCGTAGGCACAGGCGGAACTGATCGACACGAAGCGTCTGACACCGGCCTCGGCCGCCGCGTCAAGAAGATTCACGGTCATCAACACGTTGCGATGGAATATGCGGGCTGGTTCCGCCATGCAGATCCCCAGGCCGCCGTAGTACGCAGCCGAGTGGACCACGATGTCGGGCCGAACCGCAAGCAGCGTCTTGTCCACGCTGGTCCGATCCATCAGGTCGAAGTCCGGACGACCGGGAGTTGCGACTTCGTAGCCGTGCCGGCCGATGGCTTCGGCCAGAGGGCGGCCGAAGAACCCGCGGCCACCGGTTACGAGGACGACTTGAGCCATGTTGCGTGTTCCTGGTCCTGCGCAGGCGTCCTGCGCACGACCACGGGCACCACGGTGGTCAACTCTTGAGCTCCCGCGTGGGGCGGGACCGTAGGACCGAAGCTGTAGCCGGGTGACGCCTGGATCACCGACGACCCAACGATGAGGATTGTAATCAGGATGCTGATTGAGGGCAAACCGCGCACAGGGCGCGACTCCTGTCCGGGATGTCCCGATCCGGTCGGTCGGGAGCTCAGGTGTGTTGGGGGTCTCGGCCCGCCAGTGCCGCCATGTCCGCGTCGACCATGAGGCGCACGAGCTCATGGAACCCTGTTCTGGGTGCCCAGCCGAGGCGCTCTCGCGCCTTGGTTGCGTCGCCCACGAGCAGGTCCACTTCCGTGGGTCGGCAATACCGGGGGTCGTTTTTCACGTGCTCGCGCCAGTCCAGGCCGGCGTATTCAAACGCCGCTTCCAGGAACTCGCGTACCGAATGGGTCTGCCCGGTGGCGATCACGTAGTCATCCGGTTCGTCCTGTTGAAGCATGAGCCACATGGCTTCGACGTATTCCCTGGCGTGTCCCCAGTCGCGGCGTGCATCGAGGTTTCCCAGGTAAAGGTCTTTCTGCAGACCGGCTTTGATATGGGCCACCGCGCGCGTTATCTTGCGGGTGACGAACGTCTCTCCACGGCGGGGCGACTCGTGGTTGAATAGGATCCCGTTGCAGGCGAACACGTTGTAGCTTTCCCGGTAGTTGACCGTCACCCAGTAGGCGTAGACCTTGGCCGCCGCGTACGGGCTGCGGGGATAAAACGGTGTCGTCTCGCGCTGGGGGGTTTCCGGCGAGTTGCCGAACATCTCTGACGAGCTTGCCTGATAGAACCGCGCCGGAATGCCCGTTTCCCGGATGGCTTCGAGGATCCGGATTACGCCCAGGGCGGTGACATCGCCCGTGTACTCCGGAATGTCGAAGCTGACGCGGACATGACTCTGGGCGGCCAGATGGTAGATCTCGTCGGGATGAATGCGATGCAGCAGCTTGGCCAGGTTCGACGCGTCCGTCATGTCGCCGTAATGAAGGAAGAGGCGGACGCCGTTGATGTGGGGGTCGCGATAGAGATGATCGATACGCCGCGTGTTGAACGTCGACGCGCGGCGGATGATCCCGTGCAGTTCATATCCTTTCTCCAGCAGAAGCTCCGCAAGATAGGAACCGTCCTGTCCCGTGATGCCGGTGATGAGTGCCTTCTTCATCTGAATGCCCTCGGATGTTTGCCGTGCACGGACTCGGCGTCCTGGTTCATCAGCGTGCAACATACGGGACGGGAACGGGCCGGGCAAGACGCGTATTACGGGGTCCGCCCGTCAATCGTCCCGCCATGGCCGGCATTCTGCGGCGTGGTCAACCTGGATTCGGGAAGTGGATTCCCGGCGTCTTGAGCGTCGTCCCTGGATCAGGTGCGCGACCATGCCCGCCAGCGCAGCCGTCTGCACGATCAACACCGTCACCACAACCGTGCTCAGAGACGTGTGCCAGAGAGTCAATGCGGCCGCCTGCAGGATCAGCCCCGGCACGTACACGCCCAGGAACCCGAACCGCCCCATGGACGCATAGAACAGGGCGATCATCGCGCTGAGGTATCCGACCAGCCGGGTCAGCCCCAACGGCAAGAGAAGCGGGGCGGCACCGTGATACGCCGGCCCGTACAGCCCGGCCACGATCCCCTCAGAGCACAGCCAGAACAGCAGAAGAGGCCCCGCGGCAAGCAGGGCGAAGTACACGCAAATCCGTCCGAACGTGCGTCCCAGGGGGCGCCCCTGCTCGTACAGGCCGGCGACCAGCGGCAGCAGGAGCAGTTGAAACGGCGTCGCCACCACGCTGATCGCGCGGGCCAGGATGAAGGCGGATCCGTAGATGCCGGCTTCGAGCTCGCCGAAATAGTGCTTGACGAACAGCAGGTCAATGTTCTCAAACCCTGCTGACACCCCCATCATCACGAACATCGGCGCAACGAATCGTCGGATCGCAGCTCCATTCAGCGGCTCGCAGTCATGCCCCCGCCACGCGCCGCGCAACTGCCCGCAGATCAGGGTCAGCGTGGCCAGCAGGGCGAGGATGTATGCGCTCAGACCCGCCACGGCCGTCCGCAGTAATGCGAAGATCGCGACACCCAGGGCCAGCCGAATCGTCGCTTCGGCGACGATGTTGAGGTTGTAGGCCCCGAAGCTCTGCACGCCCCGCAGCACGCCCCGGCCCACGCTGACCAGAAGCGTGAGGTAGACCATGGCGCAGGCAATCATCAGCGACGCTGTGGACCGGAAATTGAGCGCCTCAGCGACGGGCCCGGCGGCCAGGGCCGCCAGCGCGAACACGACAAACCCGTACAACGCCATTCGCTTGGCGGCTTCCCGGTAGATCGACCGCACTTTCCCGTATTCACCCCGTGCCGCATACCCAGCGCTGAATTTCGCGATGGTCCCGTTGATCGGCCCCAGCGCGATATTGCAGAACGAAGCGAACGCGAGGGCAGCGGTGAAATCGGCGTAGCCTCCCGTCGGCCCCAGCCTGCGGCCTGCGTACACGCAATACGCCAGGCTCAGGACGGCCGTGGTCCCGGTTCCCAGAACGAGGATGACGCTGTTCCGTGTTTCCGGTCGCATGCGAGGTCTTCCGGGTCGGTGGGCCAACCTCTCGAAGGGGATTCGCGCAGGCCGTACCGGGTCTGAGGGCTACTGTGACGGCTTCCGCCTCGTTACTGACGGGTCGGGCGAAACTTCGCCGCCGGCCCGGGCATTATAGAGGTCGCCCCGATACGAACAAGCGGAACGGGCACGGCGGCCGGCGTGCCGGAGTGCCCGATTCCCGTCATGTGAACCGGACGATCAGTGACTTCGCGTGGTCGCGGTCGACGGCGAAGTCGACGGGAAGCGGCAATTCGGAGGTCGTGAACCGGCGGCTGCCCGCGGCGCCGGCCACTTGAGCGGACAGCCATCGCTTCGACGCGCGGCGGGAATTCGTCGAGATGAGCATCAGGCCCCGCGAAGTCAGAACGGTCAGCGCCTCTTCGATCAGACGGCGCAAATCGGCTTCGACGCGGAACGCCCGCTGTGGCTTCTTCGAGCGGGCAAACGTAGGCGGATCGAGAATGATCAGGTCAAACTGCTTCGATTGCCGACGGGCCCGGGTGAAGTACTCGAACGCCTCCGAGCAGATGAACCAGTGACCGTCGAGCGGTAGCCCGTTCAGGCCGAAATTGACCTTACCCTGTTCCAACCGGGACTTCTGCTGATCGACGCTGGTCACCGCGGTCGCCCCGCCCGCTGCCGCGGCCACGCTGAACCCGCACGTGTAGGCGAACAGGTTCAACACCTGCCGGTTCGCCGCCAGCTCGCGGACACGTCGACGGTTTTCGCGCTGATCCAGAAACAGGCCCACATTGAAGCCCTCAAACGGGCGGACCAGGAACCTGAGCCCGTTCTCCCGGATCACGTACTCCTCATTGCCATGGGCGCCGATGACCGGCTTTTGCCACAGGCGCGCCGACTGCTTTGCCCCACTCTGGCGAGAGCGGTCTTTCGGTGCGTCGCTCGCGTAGACGGAGGTGACGCCGAGCGTGCGGGCGTACCACTGCCCGATGTGGCGCAGCAAGTCGGCCCCGCCCTGGAACTTTCCCTGTTGCGGCTCCAGCAACACCACCGGGCCGTATCGCTGTGCCACTAGACCGGGGACGCCTTCGTATTGGCCGGTAATCAGGCGGTACGAATCGGTTCCGGCGTCGAGCAGGCAGGGGAGGCGGGACGCCAACGCCGTGCGCAGGTGCTCGCCGACGACCGGCTGTCCCAGGACCACGGCGTCGAAGGCGGCCGGCCGCGGGCTGTCGACCACAAGCATCCGCCTATCGAACGGGTGGTAGACGCTGAACCCCGCCCGGTGCAGGAAGTACCGTCCGCTCTGCCGCCGATCCCGTCGCCGGCTGTACCGCACGTCGCCCAGCACTGGCACACCCATCATGAACAGCTTGCGGCGCAGGTCGGCTTCGCTGGCGGTTGGGGCTTCAAACGTCACCAGCGACAGGTTGTTTTTGCTCCGGAGCACCCTCAGCCCCAGGCTGACACCGGCGGCGCCGGTCTTGGTGGGCCTCGGCCGAGCCGCCGCTTGACCCTTGCCGGCGCGAGGGGGCTCCACTAGGTGCCGGGGCTTCACCCTGCCCCGGACGACGGCCAGGTAGCGGTTCCGGGCGGTCGGGGCGGAGAGCCGCTCGGCCAGTGCCGCGGCCGCCTCCTCGCTTCGGGCGAAGGTCACCAGCCCCGACGCGAAACGGTCCACTCGCTCGACTGCGCGCCATCCCGTACCGTCGGCGGCGGGTCGGTCGCGGCCCGTAGCCGCCAACAGTCGCGGTAGCATGCTGACCAGGTCGTCAGTCCGCCGGGAGGTGGGTGACTCCACGGCCAGCCCCGCCGGCTTGTCGATTACGAGGTAGTGCTCGTCGTCGAACAGAACGGGAAGCAAGTTGGCTGCAACCTGGACGGGGTTCATGGGCCACCCGGCGGGCCCGGGCCCGCGCGAGATCGTCAGCGAGGTTCTTGAAACCAGCTTGCTGATTGTCCGTCTTCAGCGCCGCCTGTGTACCGGGGCTCATGTGAATTTGCAACGGATCCGGCAGCGACCCCAACGGGCATTTCGGCCTTGGCGCACCCGGCCCGACCTCGGGGGCAGATGACCGGTTTCCGCCGGCGACGGGGGAAGCGACTGGCGTTTTGCGGCGGATTGTATAGTATTTCGCGGGATGGAGCTTGTGATCGTTACTGATCGGTGACCGTGAAACCGGAATGAGGACAGTTAGCATGGATTGGGAAGCCATCCGAGCGGAGTTTCCGATTACGCGTAACTACAATTTCCAGAACCACGCCGCCGTGGCGCCGATGTCGCGCCGTGCGTGCGAGGCTGCCCGCCGTTATCTGGCCCACTGTGAGGAGAAAGCCTCCGTCGGGGGCGGTTTCTACCGTCACGCCGATCAGGTCCGCCAGCTCTGCGCCCGCCTGATCAACGCCAATCCCGATGAGGTGACCTTCGTCAAGAACACCAGCGAGGGTCTCAGCATGGTGGCCAACGGTCTCAGCTGGCGAAACGGCGACAACGTGGTCAGCACGAACGTGGAGTTCCCCGCCAATGTGTATCCCTGGCAGGCGCTGGCGGCCCGGGGCGTGCAGTTGCGGACGGCCATCGAAGAGGACGGGCGGATCCCTCTCGAACGGATCACGGAGCTGGTCAATGACCGGACCCGGGTCGTGACGATCTCGACCGTCCAGTTCGCCAGCGGATTCCGCGCCGATCTTGCCGCTCTGGGGCGGTTCTGTAAGGACAAGGGCGTCTTCTTCTGCGTCGATGCGATTCAGTCACTGGGTGCTCTGCCGATTGACGTGGAGGCGATGCACATCGATTTCCTGTCCGCCGACGCTCACAAGTGGCTGTGCGGCCCGGAAGGCATCGGGATCTTCTATGTCCGCAAGGACGTGCAGGGCTACCTGCGTCCCACCACGATCGGGTGGGCTTCGATGAAGAACATGCTGGACTTCGACCACTACCAGTTCGAGTTTCACGACGACGCCCGGCGTTACGACAGCGGTGCATATAACCTGCCGGGCGTGTACGGCTTGGGCGGGTGTGTTGAGCTTCTGCTGGAGGTGGGCATCGACAACATCGAGCAGCGCGTGCTGCATTTGACCGATTGTCTGGTCGCGGGCCTGCGAGACAAGGGGTATCGTGTCATCAGTTCCCGTGAACCGGGCGAGGCGAGTCCCATCGTCGCGTTCATGTCGGATGCCCACGACCATGAGGAGGTGTGCGATCACCTGCGGGCCGAGCACCGTATCATCATTACCACGCGCTCGGGTCGCCTGCGGGCCAGCCCCCACTTCTACAACACGCCGAGGGAGATTGACCAGCTCGTCGACGTGCTGCCGAAGCATTGACGGCGAACCACCCCGTTCGTTTCTGGTCCGGGGTCCTGCGTGCGGCCGTCGAGCTTCCCCCACATCTGGCATTGACCTATACTGCCTGCGGCAAGCATGGGCATTGTGGATGCCGCGTTCCGGTAGCGACGAGCTGCGGCGTTCGTCGGCGGGACGTGGAAGGACACAGGGTCACGCGGGATGATCTGGACCGACGGGCAGGGACGCGACTGGCACGTTGACGCTGACCCGCAGCGCATCACCGTCCGATCGGGCGATGACGTGTTGCGGCTCGAGCGCGCGGACTGGAACCGCGACCTGTACGTCGGGGTGCTCGAACAGGGCGTTGTCATCCGGTTTCAAGGGCTCGACTTTGAGGTGGGTTTCCTTGTCTTACCGGCAGCGGCTCGAGAGTTCTTCGCTGCTATCGGCGTTGATCCCGCGGCAGCCGCGGTCGAGCAATCCCGATCGACTCCGCGGCCGGCGCCCGAAGGCCCGGCATGGCCCAAGGTTACCCACACGTCAGTCTGGGCAATGATCTGTGCCGCACTGGCGTTCATACCGGTCATTGGGCTTGTGTTCGGACTCTCTGCCGTCATTCTCATCATCGTGTTCCGCGTGCGTTCCCGTCCGACGGTGGCGCTGGCCCACGCCCGGTTCATGTGCAAAGTCGCCCTTGTCCTGGCGCTGATTGGCATGAGCGTCTCGCTTGTTGGCGTCTGGTCGTTTCTTCACGTCGGCGCCGAGAGAATCGATGACATCGACGACCGGTTGTTCGCCGGAAGCTGGGACTACAGTCACGGTGCCATTGCGGCCGCCATCCTGGTTGTCCTGGCGTCGCTTTCAATTCACGAGTGCGGTCATGCCATCACCGCCTGGTGGTGTGGTGACGGCTACGCCCGATCTCTCGGCCGTGTGACGTTGAATCCGATCGCCCACATTGACCTGTTCGGCACGATCATACTGCCGCTGCTCTTGGCCGTTGGCGGCGCGCCGGTGTTCGGGTATGCCAAGCCGGTTCCCGTGCAGCTGGGCGGTGTCCGTCGTTATCGCCGCGCGCACATACTGGTTTCGCTGGCCGGTCCCGGGTCCAACCTCCTGCTGGCCGCGGTCGCGCTGATGCTGCACCTGCTGCTCGGGTGCGTGCTCGCGATCGCGGCTCCCGACGCTCGGATCGTCGGTCTGGCGTCGCCGGCGCCCCAGGTCGAGGTCTCGGGCATGGTCGGCGCCGAGGTGGTGGCGGCCGTCGTGCTCGTTCTGAAGCTCACCTTCATGATCAACCTGCTTCTGGCGTTCTTCAATCTGATCCCGATTCCTCCTCTGGACGGATCGTGGATCCTCCAGCATCTGTTTCCCGGCTCGCTCGGGCGGTTCTATGCGCGAATCCGGCCCTACGGGATCCTGATTTTCCTCGCCCTCTTCTGGACGGGCGGGCTCGAGTATCTGATGGTCCCGATGCTGTTTCCGTTGCTATGCGGTTTCGCGCTTGTGGCGGGATGTACGGGGCTGTAGGCGGAGGCTGACTGCCCCGCTCACGTCGTCGGTTGCCGGTGAGAAGGAGAAGGCGCCGAAGCTTGCGGTATTGTTGCCTATCGCCAAAGGCGCAGGGATCGATCAGCCCGCGGAGGAGGGATCGGTTTCGGCGGCGCGAATGTCGATCTTGTCGTCTCGATCGTCGAGACGGATCACCGTCGTTCCCACGCCGGAGTCGCTGGTCGGTTCCGTCGGCGGCCGCGCAGGACCGAGCGGAATCACGACCCGAAGCCCCGTCATCCCCAAGTCCAGCTGATCACCCGAGTGAATCGGAGCGCAGACGGCCGGCTGGTTGTTAAGGCTCACGCCGTGAGTGCTCAGCAGATCGAACACGGTTGGCTGGCCCAGGTAGCTCGCGATCAGTGCGTGGGCCCGAGAAATTCGGTCATACTGGAGGAGCACGTCGCAACCCGGACGCCGGCCGATCACACACACTTCGCGGCGGAGCTTGATGAGCTGCCCGTTGTCACGTGCCTGAAGCGCGACAGTCTGCGTCGGTTCGAGGTTGACAAGACCGGCGGCGTCAGCGTCGGCGGCGTTGGCCGGGGGCGTCACTTTGACCAGGAACTCCCATTGGGCGATCTTGATCACGTCGCCGTCGTCCAGACGCTCGCACTCAACCGGCAGATCATTCAGATACGTCTTGCTGTCGGTGACGAGATCCCGAAGGAACACGCCATCGCCGGTGTTGACGATCGCGCAGTGGACTGGGGCCACGCCGCGATGTCGCAGCGATATCTTGCACCGCTCTCGCGACCCGATCAGTGACAGCACGCGGCGTAGCTCGACACCCGCGCCTTCACCGGGGCCGCGCATCACCGACAGGCGCACTCGGGGCGCCGAGTCGTGAATCAGGGGAAACTCCCTGGCAATGTCATTTCCGTTGGCCATGACAGGGTACCTATATCGGCCGATAATCGGCTGCCGATCGCCCTAAACCACTGACATGCGCCGCCGGAGCCCGCAAGCCGGTCCACCAACATAGTTTATGACGCGAATTCTGCCGAGTCCACTGGCTGCATGTCTCCGACCAGGAGGCGGGTCACGACGCGGTGCCCGGCAGGCCGCCCGCTTCCTGCTCCAGCGGGCGTGTGGGTTCCACAGCAGCGGCATGGCACGGGGCCTTGACACGTTGTGCTGACAACGGGCCGGTGCCGGGAAGGGGTCGGAAACGGGCACGGGAAGAGGTCGTCCGACCAAGGCCCGGGACGCATCGCATCCTCACAGGGTCGGTTGCAGGGGGGCACTGCCGATGCTGCCCACGCGATGGCGCTGCCTGTTCGCGTCCGGCCGCTCAGTATCCGTCCGGTCGGCCTCCTTTGCGCGGGTCCGACGCGCCGATCAGTCGACCCTCTCGCAAGGCGATCGTCTGCACGATCCCCGTGCCGTATTCGCTCGAAATCGTGTGCCCCCGCGATTGCAGGTCCGCAACGATCTGCGGGTCCGGGGCGGCGTCGAATACGACCTCGTCCGGAGACCATTGGTGGTGTATCCGCCGCCCCTTGATCGCCTCCTCCAGGGACATTCCCAGATCCGTGACGCCCACCGTCACGTTGAGCACTGCGCTGATGATCCGCGGGCCGCCCGAAGCGCCGATCAGCAGTATCGGCCGACCCGTCTCGAGCACGATCGTCGGCGTCATGCTGGACAGCGGACGTCTGCCCGGTGCTACGGCGTTATTCACTGACTGGCGCAGTCCGAAGGCGTTGGCCTCGCCCGGCACAGTCGTGAAGTCATCCATCTCGTTGTTGAGGATCAAGCCCCATTCGTCGACGGCGGCCAGCGAGCCGAAACTCGTGTTGATCGTCTCGGTGCTGACGACGCAGTTGCCCCAGCGGTCGACCACGCAGAAGTGAGAGGTCCCGGCGTCGTCCGGAATCTGCGTCGTTCCGTAGGTCTCGGGGGCGCGCGTGGTTCGAGGGCGCAGCGTGCGGGCCAACCGTCCCGCGTACGGTTTCGACGTCAGCAGCCCCACCGGCACTCGGGCATAATCAGAGTCACCCAACCACCGCGCGCGATCGGCGAATGCGTGCTTCATCGCTTCCGCCATGAAGTGCCGCACGGCGGCCTGGTCCGACCGCCACAGCAACGCCACGTTGATCTCCTCCAGGATGTTCAGCGCCTCCGCCAACGCCACTCCACCGGATGACGGCGGCGGCATGCCCACGACTTCGTATCCGCGGTACGTCGTCCGGATCGGTTTGCGGTAGGCGACCTTGTACCCGGCCAGGTCCGATCGTCGAATGACACCGTTGCGCCGCACCATGGTTCGCGCGATGGCGTCGGCAACGTCGCCGGTGTAGAAGACGTCAGCTCCCTGCTCAGCCAGCGCTTCGAGCAAGCGGCCCAACTCCGGCTGCACGAGGCGGTCTCCCACCTGCGGCAGGTCCCCCGACCGAAGATGGCGCCGGTACACATACCCGCACGACTCCTTCAGCGACGGGTATTCTTCGTATTGCCTGGCGACGTGCGTGCACGCGCTGACGTAGTGTTCATCAACGGCAAACCCCTCCTTAGCCAGGTGGATTGCAGGCTTCAGCACCGTCGCGAGCGACCGGCTGCCGAACTGTTGCAGTAGCTCCGCCCGACCCCGCACGAGCCCGGGGACGGCCACTGCGACGTACCCGATCCGACTCGGCGGCGGACCGTCCGGATGTCGAGCCTGGGCTTTGACGTACATGTCCGCCGAAGCCCGGGCCGGGGCTGTCTCCCGGAAGTCGGCCACCACCACTCGACCGTCGGCAAACCGGGCGATCAGGAACCCGCCGCCGCCAAGCCCGGTGCTTTCCGGGCGTGTCACGGCCAGTGCGAACGACACCGCGCAGGCTGCATCGATCGCGTTGCCGCCCGCCCGCAGGATACTCACGCCCGCCTGCGACGCGTACGCCGAGTCGCTGGCCACCATCGCCTCACTGCCGATGCGAAGCCAGTCCGGCGGATCACCCATCGCCGGCGTGCCACCGGTCAGGGTGAGCAAGCTGACGATCCACAACCGTCCTCGAACAAGATCCGACATGAGCTAGACCCCATCTTGATGTTCGTGCAATCGGTCGCGCCCCGTACCGTTGATCCTCTCCTGGCGCGATCTGAGTGTAACACGCCGGATGAGCCCGTCCACGGAAAAAGCCGGACGTGTTCGAGGAGGCGGCCCACGGAAGATGCTTGACGGTGTGGGACGGGCCCTCCGTTGTCGCTTCAGGCAAAGTCGTTCAGATGATTGAGGCGTGCCACGAGGACGTCGGCGCGCGCCCGCAGCGCGGGAGCGGTACACGACTTGTTGGAGGCATAGGAGCGCTGTGGAAACCCTGTCGGTGCCGGCGCTGCGAGTCATCGCCGACCGAGCACAAGTTGCCTTTGGCCGGCTTCTGCAGGCTGCTGGGGACTCGGTCAAACGCGCCAGCCGGACAGGAGGCCATGGTCTCCCGATCACGGCGTAAACGGAGGCGCGGCTCTCAAGCGAATGCAGGCTCGGCCTTGGTGTTGCACGCGGGTAACGCCTGTACCGAGGCGATTTCTGCCGCCCTGAGACCGGAGAAGAGCATCCCCCCGAACGTCGGCCCCATGCGAGGCAAACCGTGCACCGTGCTGACGCTCATGCCGCATGCGATAAGCCCGGGGAAGACCTCGCCGGTCTTCTCCACGATTGCGTCCTCTGAGCTGTCGGCGTCCATCGGGCCCATGACGGCCAGCGTGATAAGCCCCCGGCCGGCGAGCTTCTCTGCCACCACCGCGTCGTGTCCAGTGGCGTCCACCACCACGCCGGCTTCGAAGGAGACGGGGTCGACACACGTTATCTGCCTGGGCAGCGCCCCGACGGGCGTCCAGTTCACTACCACCCCTCGGACGCGGCCATTCCTGAGCACCACGTCGTCGACGGTGGTCATGTTCAGGATCTTGACGCCGGCGTCGCAAGCGGAAGCGATGAGCTTGGAGCATGCCCGCGGGGCGTCGGCGACGTACAGGCCGTCTCTGGTCTCCGTCAGCGGAACGCCGAGCTTCGCCAGCTCGGCATGGGCCGGCGCGCGCACGGTGAGCTTGTTCATCAGGTAGCCGCCGATCCAGAAGCCGCCGCCCAGGTAGTTGTTACGCTCGACGAGCAGAACGCGGGCTCCGTTCTTCGCCAGCTCTCGCGCACAGATCAAGCCGGACGGCCCCGCGCCGACGACGATTGCGTCCGACGAGGTATACTCCTCGATCTCCTCGAGGAAACTCCTGAGGATGGCGCGAGTCACGTCTCCGTCCGAAACCGGATTGAATAGCCGTTCACCGCTCATGTCAGTCTCCATTCTCCTGCCGCGCCGGGATTCCGGAGAACCCGTAACACGTTGCGGGTAAATTACTTACGTCTCTTGGCCCGGGTCTTGTCTGCGGTTGTCCGAGTTGGACCTGCTTGTCCAGCCCATATGCGGGCCCATCGCGCCTGGCCCATGGCCGTGCATGTGCCCATGCGGTTCGCCGTCCATCAGGTGGAACCGCATTCCGTCGCTTACAATGATGAGTTCTTCCGTGTCTCCGTCGCCATCCAGGTCGTCGACGTCTGGTGTCAAAGAGATCTCATAGGTCCCGGCGCACGCGTAATCTTGTCCGAAGAATCCGGGGACGGCCATCGTGTTGAGCACCGCCTCGCCTCCCACGAGGTGGCAGCCAATCTCGCCGGGCGTCCCAACAGACCCCACACCCACGATTTCGGAACACGGGATGTTGACGGCGACATTCTCGCCGGCGGCGACTGGAACATCCAGCATTTGGTCTTCGAGCCCCAAATGGCTCGCGAAGTACGCCAGGTGGAATTCACAATGCTCCTTTGAGTCGTTGTACAGGCGGATCGTGAGGCTTCCGTCGGCCCGAGCGAGATCACCGGGACTTGAGAAGCCCATATGCGGCGGCATATGGTCCAGATACCCGTCCATAAGCGTACCGCCAAATCCGGTAGCACCGCCGATCTCAGCAGCCACGTTGGTCGCCTTTGCGGCCACGTCGGAAACGACCCCGTCGCCGGTCGGGTCACCTGTTCCGGGAATCTCAGCGATCGAGGTGCAGCCTGTGAACGTGAGCAACGCTGCTGAAGAAAGCGAGATCAGCACGATCCTCCGAGTCATCATCGTCCTTTTCCCTGTTCAGCGCGAATGCGCACCCGCTTGCCCCCGTATGGGATCAACGCGGCGCGCGTCATCTCGCTTTCATTCTGATTCACCGGCCACGGGGCGGCACGCTGGAGGCCTTCGAGTTCCGGCTGGGCTTGCTGGACCTCCGTTCTTCTCTCTCTCTCCTGGACTCGGAGCACGTCTTGACTTCCGGCGCCATCATGTCCTCCAGGGTCACGTGGTCGAGCATGTCCTTGACGGCACCGCTGAGGGCCTCCCACACGCGACGAGCCGGGCATCGCTTTGATCGGTCACAGACGCGGGGGTCGGCCACGCAGTCCACGAGCGACAGCGAACCCTCTACGGCGTGCAAGACCTCGCTCAGCTTGATCTGGGCGGGTGGCCGGGCCAGCACGAAACCTCCGCGGGCCCCTCGTACGCTTCGCACCAGCCCAGCCGACCTCAAGGGGGTCAGCAGGGCATGAAGGTACTTTCGGGACAGTTTCTGGCTTTCGGCCACCGTGCTCATCAGCACCGGCTGTTCTCCGTACCGGTTGGCAAGTTCCAGCATCGCCCGCAGCCCGTATCGTCCTCGTGTGGAGACCCTCATTGTCCGGCCCTTAAATGTCTACTATAATAGTAGACTATCCTCCTTGTGCGGGGAAGTCAACCCGGTTTTTCGGGAGTTTTGGCGTATGGTGGTGTACCTCGACAACAACGCGAGCACCCGACCGCTGGTCAGCGTCGTTGAGGCGATGGGCCCGTTCTTCCGGGCCGAGTATGCCAACCCGTCGAGTCCTCACCGGCTCGGCCAGCGGGTGCGGTACGAGGTCGAATGCGCCCGCGAGAAGGTGGCGCAGCTGGTGAATGCTGCGTCGGGGGAGATCATCTTCACGAGCGGCGGGACCGAGAGCATCAATCTGGCGGTCCGAGGGGCGCTGGGAGCTCAGCCTGTCAAGCGACACTTGATCACGTCGGCCGTCGAGCACAGTTCGGTTCGTCGGTTGGTGGAACGGCTTGCCCGAGAGGGTTACCGGGTCGACGAGGTTGCGGTGGATCATGAGGGTCGGCTGGACCTTGCGATGCTCGAAGACAGAATCACCGAGGACACGGCCCTGGTCTCGGTCATCCATGCCAACAACGAGACCGGGGTGCTCACTGATGCGCGGCGAGTTTGTGAGATCGCCGCGCGGCATGGCGTTCAGGTTCATCTCGACACGGTTCAGTCGGTCGGCAAGGTGCCGATCGACGTCAAGGAGTTGCCGGTGGATCTGTTGAGCCTCTCGGCCCACAAGCTACACGGTCCCAAGGGGGTCGGCGCGTTGTATGTTCGCAAGCGCACGCGGTTGACGCCGGTGACCTTTGGCGGCCGGCAGGAGCGCGATTTGAGGCCGGGGACGGAGAACGTGCCCGCGATCGTCGGCTTCGGTGTGGCGGCTGCGGAAGCGATGCATCTGCGCCCGGAGGTAATCGGTTCGATCCGGCGCCTACGTGACGCTTTTGAGGCGCGGGTACTGGCGGCGATCCCGATTGCGCACGTGATCGGTGGCGGCGCTGAGCGCGTGTGCAACACGAGCAACATCGGTTTCGAGCGCCTGCAGGCCGAAGCCATCTTGATTCTGCTCAGTGAGCGTGGTATCTGCGCGTCGGCCGGGGCCGCCTGCAGCAGCGGTTCGCTCGAACCGTCGCACGTGCTCAAAGCGATGGGCGTCAATCCGCGGATCGCCCACGGTGCAATCCGTTTCAGTCTGTCGCGGTTCACAACGGCCGACGAGATCGATCGGACTATCGACGTGTTGCGGGAGGTCATCGAGCGCTTGTCCACGGCGGTTGGCTGAGGGACGGCCTTGTGCCGGCTTGCCGTCCGCCGGTGATGCGGTCGCACGGAGGCAGTCGTGTCTTTCTCTGTTGCGTTGCAGGGCGGTTGGGTGGAGACTTGGGGGGCCGGGTATGCGGCGCGGCCTGCTGGGAGGACAGTAGCGATCATGTCCATGCATTGCGGTGTCGTAATGAACGCTGCAAAGACCATAACAGATGTGCTGTTCACCGCCGTGAGTGCTATGACTGTCGCCGCGTTGGCTGTGACCTCCGCGTGCTCGACCCACAGATCCGCCGCGGAGGAAGTGTCGAAGGCGATTACCGACTGGCACAGGCCGTCTATCCTGCTCGACCAGGGTGAGTCGGGCGAGTTGCCCGCCGTCCCTTCTGCTGAGCGTTCTGTCGGTGTGGGGATCACCGAAGAGGAAGAAGGTCACGGGCGACGATCCGCTTCGCCGTCGCCGTTGCAGAGTTATGTGCGGCAGGCGCTGGAGCGGAATCCATCGGTGCGGGCGGCGTCGGCTGACGCCCGGGCGAAGCTTGAACGCATCGCGCAGGTGACTTCTCTTCCCGATCCTGTTCTGCGTGCGATTGTCCGCCCCGAGCCCATTCAGACAGCGGCCGGTGACATGTACTTCACGCTCGGTGTGGGGCAGACGATACCGCTGCCGGCCAAGTTGGAGGGTGCCGGTCGATCCGCCGCAGCGGAGGTGCGCATGGCGATCGAGCGGCTCAACGCCGTCCGGCTTGGGGTTATCGCGGACGTCGAGCAGGCTTACTACCGGCTCTATCTGACGGATCGCTCCATCGAGCTGACCGAGGCTCACCGGCAATTGCTGGAGGAGTTGGAGCCGGTTCTGGCGAGCCAGTATCGCGCGGGCGGGGCAGAGCAGCAGGACCTTCTTCGGATCCAGATTGAGATCGCGAAGCTGCGCGACGACGAGAACCGTCTGGGCCGCCGGCGGGCATCCGCTGCAGCGGCGTTGAACCAGCTTCTCGACTATCCGCCGGACCGCGAACTCGCCGGAACCCTGCCGATCAGCCCTCGGACGTTCGACGCCGATGTGGAGCAGCTCATCGCGTTGGCCGCCGCGCACAACCCCGAGTTGGCGACCTTCACCCATCGGGCCCAGCGGGATCGAGAGGAGATCGCGTTGGCCCGGCTGGCCCATTGGCCCGACGCGACGATCGGATTCGAGTGGACCTACACGGAGCCGCGGGATCCGTTCATACCGCCGATCAACCCGCAAACGGGTATCCGGCCGCCCTACAACGACAGGAGCGACGGGGGCGATGACAACTGGGCGCTGACGCTGCAACTGAATCTGCCGATCTGGCTCGGTCGGATCGAAGCGGCCAAACGGGAGGCCCGGCAGAGGTTACACGAAACACAGCACGAGAAGCAGGCCGTCCTCAACAAGATCGCGTTTCGCGTCTACGATGCCTGGGTGCGTGTGCAGACGCAGCAGGAGACGATCAGGCTTCTGGAATCCACGTTGATTCCGCAGGCAAAGCAGACGTACGAGGTGTCCCTGACGTCCTATCAGGCCGGCAAGACCGACTTCCTCACCGTGATTGACAACTGGCGGCGGCTGCTCGATTTCGAGCTGATGCTTCATCGCGAGGTGGCCGACCTGGAGATCGCCTTCTCCGAGCTGCAACGTCAGGTGAGTGTGCAACTGGAGGAGAAAAGGGGATAGACCCGATCATCCTCCGCATATGCCCGCACGGGAACGCAAACGGTCGGAATCATGGGGCGAATCCCGTTCTTGGCCGCCGGCCCCAGGGGGAGCAACGATGAACAGTGACACACACAGGCATGCTGCTGAGGTGAGGAGAGTTCTTGTGCGGTGGTGCGTCGTGCTGGCCGTTATTGCGGTGTTGGCCACGTGGTCGACGTACCGTATACGGGCGGCGGCGGCGAGGTTGTCGGGCACACTGACCGCTGCGGAGCAAGGTGGTGCGGCCGAGGCAAACATCGAGTACTGGACATGCTCGATGCACCCGGATGTTCGAGAAGCCGAGCCGGGCGATTGCCCCAGGTGTGGAATGAGGCTGATACCCAAATACTTCGGCAGCGACCAGCCTGGCGTCATACCTGTCGGTGCCACGGTCGATCGGCCGGCACGAACGCCTCGGACGCGCAAGCTCTGGTACATGTGCACCATGCCAGAGTGCGGCGACGTCGGAAGCGATGATCCTGCCAGCCGCTGCCCGGTCTGCGGTATGAAGCGCGAGCCGGTGCCGCTGGACTCCGGCGGCGACGAAACCGAGGAAGCCGAGATATCGTTGAGCGCGCATGCCCGCCGCCTGGCCGGGCTGGCCACCGAGCCGGTGGCCCGAAGAAACCTGTATAAGCGTATCCGAACCGTCGGCAAAGTGACTTACGACGAAACGCGCCGCAGGATGGTCAGCGCGTGGACGGGAGGCCGGATCGACCGGCTCTTTGCGGACTTCACGGGCATGGTGGTCAGCAAGGGCGACCATCTGGTGGAGATCTACAGCCCGGAGTTGATCTCGGCCCAGGAGGAACTGCTTCAAGCGCTACGCACGTTGGGCGCGATGGAAGCGGATGCCCTCGAGCCGTCGCGCCGGCGTGCCGAGGGAATGGTGGCCTCCGCGCGGCAGAAGCTTGAGTTGCTGGGGGTCACCGAGAGGCAGATCGGCGAGCTTGAACGGACGGGCGAGACGGCTCGCCGCCTGGTCGTCCACGCTCCGCTGGGCGGGACGATCATCCACAAGTCGGCCATGGAGGGGATGTATGTCAGGACCGGTGACCCGCTCTACGAGATCGCCGATCTGACCCAGGTCTGGCTGCTGCTGGACCTGTACGAGGCCGACCTGCCCTGGATCGTGCCTTTCCAGGACGTCAAAGTCACAGCCCAATCGCTGCCGGGGGAGGAGTTCCTCGGCCGGATCGTCTTCGTGGACCCGCTTGTGGACAAGACGACTCGCACGATCAAGGTCCGGGTCAATGTCGAGAATCCCGACAGGCGGCTCAAACCCGAGATGTTCGTGACCGCTGAGATCGATGTCGTGCTGGGCGAAGCGGGCCGGGCCGCCGCGCCGGGAGCGCCGGGAGCGTACGCATGTCCGATGCACCCGTGGGAGACGGGTGACACGTTGTCGACTTGTCCGATCTGTGAGATGGACATGGTCTCCGTCGAGTCGCTTCCCGGATACACGTCGTCGCGGCCGGCGGTGCCCGTGTTGAGCGTGCCTTCGGAGGCGGTGATGCGCACCGGTGAGCGGACGCTGGTCTACGTCGAGACGGAGCCCGGTGTGTACCGCGGCGTGGAGATTCGTGTCGGTCCTGCGGCGCGGGACGAGACCGGCCGGCGATTCTACCCCGTTCTTGACGGCCTTAGTGAGGGACAAGCGGTCGTCACGCGCGGCAACTTCGTGATTGACAGCCAGATGCAGATTACGGGCAAGCCCAGCCTGTTCAGCGTTCGCGGCTTCGGGGCTGGATCGGCGCGGGATCATGGCGGTCATCACGCTCCGGCGGACGCCGGCAAAGGGGCACTTGGCCGATGATTGATCGAGTGGTCAGGACATTCCTCAGCGCGCCCATCCTGGCAATCGTGTTGTGCGCCGCGCTGGCCGGCTGGGGCTGGCATTCGTTTCGGCAGAATCCCAAGGACGCGATTCCGGATATCGCCGAGAACCAGGCGATCGTCTTCACCGAGTGGGCGGGGCGAAGCCCCAAGGATGTGGATGAGCAGGTCACGTATCCGCTTACCGTTGCCTTGCAGGGCGTTCCCGGCGTCAGGGAGATCCGGGCGACCAGCGGCTTCGGCTGGTCGATCGTCTACGTCGTGTTTCACGAGGGCATTGGGTTTTACTGGGCCAGAGACCGCGTGCTGGAGCGGCTTACCATTGCCCGGGGCGACCTGCCCGAAGGCGTCGTGCCGAGACCGGGGCCGGATGCTACTGCCCTCGGCCAGGTCTTCTGGTACACCGTTGAGAACGGGTGGTACTCGCCCCGCCGACCGGGTCTGCGCTTCCGCGAAGACGGCGTCCTGGTCGACTCGACCCGCCGGGCGCTGGCACGGAATGATCCGCTGTTGGCGTCGACGCTCGACCGGGCGGAGCCGTACACCTGCCCGCTGACCGGGGTGGACCTGGTCTTCAGCGAGGTCCCGCTCGACGAGTTGCGCAGCATACAGGACTTCGACATCAAGCTGGCCCTGGAGGGCCTCGAAGGCGTCAGTGAGGTGGCCAGTGTCGGCGGGTACGTGCGGCAGTATCAGATCGACGTCAACCCGGAGGCGCTGCGAGCCTTCAACGTGCCGCTTGGCGCTCTCGTGGCGGCCGTTGAGGCGTCCAACGTTGACGTCGGTGCCAAGGTCATCGAGCAGGGTGGCATGGAGGTGCTGGTTCGCGGCGTCGGCTTCCTCGGCGGCGGCGCTCGCAGCACGGGCGCGCGTTCTCGGCGCGAGCAGGCCGCCATCGCCGACATCGAGAACATCGTCGTCAAGGCCACGGACGGCACGCCGATCTACGTGCGCCAGTTGGCCGACGTGACTACCGGGCCCGACTTCCGGCGCGGTGCGCTGGACAAGATGGGGGCCGAAGCCGTCGGCGGTTGCGTCGTCATGCAATTCGGCGAGAACCCTCTAACGGTCATCGAACGAGTCAGGGAGGGAATCACGCAGATTGAGGCGGGTCTGCCGCCCGGTGTCCGCATCAACGCCTTCTACGATCGCAGCACGCTGATCCACGAGACGATGACCACGCTGGGCACGGCCTTGTGGCAAGAGCTTCTGATCACGGTCGTTGCCGTCGTGCTGTTCCTGCTGCACTTCCGCAGCAGCCTGGTCATTGCGGTCACGCTGCCCCTGGCAGTCCTTTTCGCCTTCGTGTGCATGCAAGCTCTGGAGGTCGGCTCGAACATCATGAGCCTGGCGGGCATTGCCATTGCCATCGGCACGATGGTCGATATGGGCATCGTGATGACGGAGAACATCCATCAGCATCTCACGATGTATCGGTCGGAGTACACGCGTGTCGTCGAGGGTCGTGACGGCGGACGGATGACCATCGTGGACGGAGCGAAGCGAACGGAGGTCATCCGCCGGGCGGCCGTGGAGGTCGGCGGGGCCATTCTGACGGCCATCAGCACCACGGTGATCTCCTTTCTACCGGTGTTCTTCCTCGAAGGTCAGTCGGCCAAGCTGTTCACGCCGCTGGCCTGGACCAAGACATTCTGTCTGGTCGGGGCGGTTCTGATGGCGCTGGTGGTCGTTCCACCGCTGGCTTCCGTGATGCTGCGCGAGCGCCGCTTGTCGCGGGCGTGGTCGGCGGTCATCAGTGCGGTCATCGCGGTGGTCGCGTGCTGGGCTTGGACGACGGCCTTCGGTAGTTCCGGACCGTTGGCAGACATCGGCCGCGCGTTTCGCGAGTATCTGCATCTCGGGCAGCCGGTCGATGCGGTGGCGATTGGCGCCGCGGCCTTTGTTCTAAGCTGGATTACGCTGCGTGAGCGCATGCGGGCGATCGAGGAGAATCCCACGAGCCGCCTGATCCACCGTGTGTATGAGCCGCTGCTGCGCTGGATTCTCCGACACAAGCTGCTGTTTCTTTCCGTTCCCGCTGTCATCGTGGTCTGGGGTCTTTCGATCTGGCTCGGGTGGGCTCATTTCCTCGGGGCGCTGACGGCGCCACTGCGCCGGGTCGGTCTGCACGTCGACGAATGGTCTTTGGCATGGTGGGTCCACCTGGGCCTCGGTCTGGTCGTCGGCCTGATCATCCTGCCACTGGTCGTGGATTCCATTCGCGCAGCGAGACGGCGTACGCGCAGGATTCGCTGGACGGTCTGGCCCAAGAGAGCCGGATATCTTGGAGCCGCCTTGCTGGTGGCAGTCGGCCTGCACGCCGCGAACCTGGCCCAGGGACGGTCGGCCGTCGTCGCCGCCGTCGTCGGCCTGCCGCCTGTGGACCAGCGTACGAAACAGCCCGTGGACCTCGAAGCATTCGCCCCGCTGGCGGCCGCGATGAGAGATGATGCCGGCATTGGCCAGGAGTTCATGCCGCCGTTCGACGAGGGCGATTTCCTTTACATGCCCAGTGTCCTGCCCGCAGGCTCGATCAACACAGTGATGGACGTCATGCAGAAGCAGGACGTCCAGTTCGCCGAGATCGACGAGGTGGACGTAGTGGTCGGCAAGCTGGGACGAATCGACTCGCCGCTGGACCCCGCTCCCGTCGGGATGCTGGAGACCATCATCGCGCTCAAGCCGCGCGATCAGTGGCCTGTGATTGACGATCCCGAGCATCCGGGACGCAAGCGCCGCCGCACGATGCGGGAAATCTGGGCGCGCATTCAAGAGGCCGGGCGGTATCCCGGAGTGTTGCCGTCGGTTGAACTTCAGCCGATTCGCACGCGCATCGAGATGCTCAGCACCGGGCTCAACGCCAGGATCGGTCTGAAGGTCTACGGCGACAACCTCGAAACCTGTGAGGATCTGGCCGTGGCGATCGAGCGGATTCTCCGCGACGGCCTGTCGGGCGCGCGGTCGGTCAACGCCGTTCGTGTCAGTGGCAAGCCTTACCTTGAGTTCCACATCGACCGCGAGGCCATCGCCCGCTACGGGATCAACATCCGCGAGGTTCAGGACGTCATTGAGGTGGCCGTCGGCGGTAAGAACCTGACCACGACCTACGAAGGTCTGGATCATTACCCGGTCCGTGTTCGTTACCAGCGCGAACTGCGCGACGACTTGCCCGACCTGAAACGGATCCTCGTCCCCACGCCCTCGGGTGCCCAGATCCCAATCACGCAGGTCGCTGACATTCAGAACGTCGTCGGCCCGATGAGCGTTCGCCGCGAAGGGGCCAAGTACGTCAGTTACGTTACGATGGCGAACGTCGGCGTCGACGAGACCACCCTGGTCGATCGAGGGCGGGCCGTCCTTGACCGGGCCGTCGCAGATGGGACGTTGGACGTACCGGACGGGTACTCCCTCAAGTGGACCGGCAGCTACGAGCGGAACATCCGAGCCAAGAAACGTCTGAGTATCCTGGTGCCGCTAGTGTTGCTGATCAACTTCGTGCTCATCTACCTCCGGTTCAAGCGCTTCTCGCTGGTCGTGGTGGTGTTCCTGGCCAGTCCTGTGGCGTTCGCCGGCGGCTTCATTCTTCTCAAGTGGTGGCCGGGCATTCAGGATTGGCTCTATCTTGCCGGGTTCATGGACCGTGGATTTGAGGGCGATGCCATGTATCTGACAGTGGCGGTCTGGGTCGGCTTCATCGCCCTGTTCGGTATCGCCGTGGACGACGGCATCGTGATGGGGACGTATCTTGACCAGACCTTTGCCCGCAGTAAGGTCCGGGGGTACGGGGAGATCGAAGAACGGGTCGTGGAGGCCGGTCTGCGGCGCATCCGCCCGTGCCTGATGACCACCTTCACTACGCTTGCTGCCTTGGCCGTCGTGTTGCTTTCCACCGGCCGGGGCAGCGACG
>CP070691.1:545299-569326 GCA_020353195.1 Phycisphaerales bacterium
GGTCGATGCTCGCTACGTCGGCGGACGTTAGCCGCTTCTTTATCCGCCTTCGGCGGACGGTTCGGACGAGGATCGCTCCCTTACGGTCGCGGCTCGTTATGGTCGCGGGGAATCGCGGCCCCGGCGCGCCGGCTCGCGCGTTCGGCTGATTCCGTGTGCGGATTCTATCCTGGCGACACGGGGCCAGCCAGTCGGTCCGGAGCAGGGGGCGCCCACTGGAATGTCGTGCGCCTGTGGGGTACGATGCGTGGTACGATGAAGCTGACGTGGCGCCGTTTGTCCGTACACACGAAGTATCCGTTCCGGATCGCCCGGCCGGGCAGTTCCGTCGACGGCAATGACGTTCATCGGATCATCGTCGAGATCGAGCGCGACGGCATCGTGGGCCGGGGCGAAGCCGCCCCGAGTTCCTTCTATGGACAGTCGCTCGAGACCGTGGAGGCGACGTTGGCCCAGGCGGGCCCGTTGCTCGGTGACGATCCGTTCCAGATCGGGCCCATCGTGGATCGGCTGCTCTATCGGTTCAACGACCATCGCGCGGCAGTGGCGGCCATCGACGAGGCACTGCACGATTGGGTCGGGCAGAAGTTGGAGGTGCCGGTCTGGCGTCTGCTCGGGCTGGATGCCGCAGCCGTCCCGCCGACCTCCATGACCGTGGGGATCGACAATCTGGACCTGATCGCCCAGAAGACGCGCGAGGCGTCAGCGTTCGAGATCATCAAGGTCAAGGTGGGTACCGCGGACGACGAGGCGATCCTGTCGACGGTTCGCGAGCACGCCCCACACCAGGTGCTGCGGGTCGACGCCAATTGCGGGTGGTCGGCGGACCAGGCCCGCGATCGCATCGAGGCCATCCGCCGGTTCAACCTCGAGCTGATCGAACAGCCGATCGCCTCGGGGCAATATGACGCACTACAGCGCCTCACCGAAGCGGTGGACGTTCCCGTCATCACCGACGAGGACAGCGCGACGCCCGACGACGTGCTGAAGCTGGCGGGTCGCGTGGACGGAGTGAACGTCAAGCTGTCCAAGTGCGGCGGCATCCGACAGGGGTTTGATATGATTCGCCTGGCCCGGGCGCACGGGTTGAAGGTCATGGTCGGGTGCATGGTGGAAACGTCGATCGGAGTGTCGGCCATCGCCCAGCTGGCGCCGCTGGCGGATTTCGCGGACCTGGACGGCCATCTGCTGCTGGCGGATGATCCCTTCACCGGTCCGGTGCTCCGCGGCGCCACCGTCTACCCGCCTGACGCGCCGGGACTGGGTATCGGAAGCGCGTAGCCGCCGTCGGTCCGAGGCGGCTTGCCCGCGCCGCACTGACGCCACCGTTTGCGCAGAGCGCCGAGGAGCGAGCGATGCGAATCATTCGGGAGCCGCAAGTCTATCTTGTGGGCCGCCAAGAGACAGACGATTCCGAGATCGAGCGGTTCCTCGCCGACCACGGCGTATCCCGTTGGGCCACTGACAGCTCGGTGGCTGGTGAGAAGCTATGCGAAATCGCGGGTCGTTTGTGCTACATGAGCTTCGCCAAGCCGCGCCCGGGCGGGAACGCCGCCTATATCGAGAGGCTTCTGGAAGTCGGGCACGGGAGCGTTCTGGAGCACAGCGTCTGGAGTTTCATTATCACCGGCGTGTCCCGATCGTTCACCCACGAGCTGATTCGCCATCGGGCGGGGTTCGGCTACTCGCAGCTTTCGCAGCGATACGTGGACGAATCGGTGGCGGACTTCATTGAACCGGATTGCATTGCCGGTGATGCGGAGCTGCACGAGGTGTGGCGGTCCGCCGTCGAGCACGCCCAGGAGGCGTACGTCAAGCTGGTCGCCGGCCTCGAACACGTTTTCGCGTCGGAGCCGGACAGGACCCTTCGCCGCAAGCTGGCGCGCCAGGCGGCCCGGTCCGTTCTTCCCAATGCGACCGAAACCAAGATCTTCGTGACCGCCAACACCCGGGCCCTGCGTCACTTCATCGAGCTGCGATCCAACGAACACGCGGACGTGGAGATCCGCGGGGTCGCCACCAGGATCCTGGAGGTGGCCCGCCGGGAGGCACCGAATCTCTTCGGCGACTACGAAATCGTCGAGCTGGACGACGGAACACGGGTCGCCCGAACGACCCATAAGAAAGTATAGACCCATCCACCGCCACTCCTCTGCCCGTTTTGTCGCCCGCTAGGGTATCTACCCCTCCAGGAGCGTGATCGCCACGGTGCACGTGGTGACAATTCGACTCCCGCCAACGCTCGGGCCCGTCATTAGCCGATATCCATCGGATGGATCGCGGAGGGGCGGCCGAGGGCCGCCACGGGATCCCGCCATTCGGATGCCCGTGCCATGCTGAGGATCAAACAACACGAACAACGATCACCCGGTGACGGGCACTGGCTGGGGCCCGCCCCTTGGATCGAGACACCGCCACCGGGTCCGAGAGCCCAGGCCATCATCGAACGTGACCGGAAGGTAGCCTCCCTCGATCGCCACCGCCTGCATCCACTGGTCGCGAGTCGCGCGTACGGCTCGGTGATCGAAGACGTGGACGGCAACCGGTATCTCGATTTCGCCGCCGGTCCGGCGACGTTCGCGGCCGGGCATGCGCACCCCAAGGTGGTGGCCGCCGTTGAACGCCAAGCCCGCTGCCTCATTCATGTGAGCGGATCGGATTTCTACGTGGGCAGGCGAACGCGTCTGTCCGAGCGATTGGCTTCGCTGGCCCCCGGCGACCTCCCGAAACACGTGCTGCTGGCCAACGGCGGCACCGAGTCGATCGAAGCCGCCGTGAAACTGGCCCGCTGGTTCACGGGGCGGCCCTGGCTGGTCACCTTCACCGGCAGCTTCCACGGTTGGACCTTAGGGGCCATGGCGCTGAGCTCGTCGAAGTTGGGGCCGCGACACGGGTTCGGTCCGTTGCTGCCCAAGGTGGCGCATCTTGCCTACGGCGAGAGCGATGCCGTGGAGGAGCGGTTGTCCGCAAAGCACGTCGACCCCGACGACGTTGCCGCCGTCATCGTGGAGCCGATCCAAACTACGGACGCTTTTGTTGTCCCGCCGCCGTCGTTCCTGCCCGCTCTGCGCGATCTATGCAATCGTCACGGGATCCTGTTGATCGTGGACGAGATTCGGACCGGAATGGGCCGAACCGGGCGCATGTTTGCCTGCGAGCACGTTGCCGTGGTGCCGGACGTGATCGTGTTGGGTCTGGCGTTGGGCAGCGGTATGCCCTTGGGCGCCGTGATCGCGGACGCGAGAGTCATGACCGCGGCGTCCGGCGCGTTGGCCGACATGCCCGGCGGGAACCCCGTCAGCTGCGCCGCCGCGGAGGCAACGCTGGATTTGCTGGAACAGAGCTACGCGTCCAACGCCGAATGCCTGGGCCGACGCCTGCGCGATGATCTGGAACGGCTCGCAGACCGGCACCGGTGCCTCGGCAACGTTGGCGGCCTGGGGCTGCTGTCCGTGGTGGACATCGTTAAAGGGGGAAGCATCGCTTCACCGAAACTCCGCGATCGCATTCTGCTGGAGGCGTTCGGGCGCGGGCTGCTCCTGCTGAAATGCGGTCCCAGCAGCATCCGGTTCAGCCCGCCCCTGAGCATCAACGAAACCCAGGTGGACGTTGCCCTGCACGTGTTCGAGGAATCGGTGAACACCGTCACATAGCCGGCCCCTCTTGGCACGTGGGCCACTCGACCGCGTGGACCCCCGGACTTGCGCGCTATCGCCGCTTTCCGCCACCGGGACGGCGAAGCTTGATCTTCATGTCCCTGCCCGTGACGTGCTTCGTCGGACCGCTGATCGCCCTCATCGCCTTGCGGGCGTCGTTGACCTTCAGAACCACGGTGGTTTTCGCCCCCCGGCCTCCAGTCGTTGCGTACAGATACGAGATGTGGACGTGGTGCTTGGACAGCCGTTCGCACAGATCGGCCACGGCGCCCACACGGTTGGCGACCGGGACCGACAGGACATCCGTCTCGGTCATGGGCACGTTGAGACTCTGGAGCACCGCCCGGGCGGCGTCCGGCTTGTCGGCGGTGAGCCGCAGCACACCGGTGTCGGCGGTGTCCATCATGGACAGGGCCGTGATGTTGATCTTCTCCTTGGCCATCGCCCGGGAAAGCTGTGCCAGGATCCCGGGCTTGTTGGCCATGAACACCGAGAACTGCGTCACGTTCGTCATGAGGGGTCTCCCGCGTTGGACGTGGATCCTCAGCCCAGTTCCCCTGGCCGGCAAGTGGGGGCCGCCCGGCCGACCGAACCGGGTGCAGGCCTGTTCGGCCCTGAACTCGGCTGCGCGTTCTGTCGCTTGCCCGCGGGCGCCGGCCCGTAGGGAGTATAGTTGCCCCCCGCCCGATCGCCAACCCCCCCGGCTACTCTGACGGCGACAACCCCCCCGCCGGCTGGACCGCCCCCCCGCGACCGGCCTACAGTACGAGGCGACGCCCGCTCGATCCCGTCGACGGCGCCGGACACCCGCGCAGCTGCCGCCGCGGGTGCCGGTCCGGGGCCGGTAAGGCCGCGCTCAGAGAAACGGATACATGCTCTACGATCAGCACCTGCATTCCAAACATTCCTTCGATTCCGAAACCGAGCCGGACGACAACGTCCGGCGGGCGCTCGAACTCGGGTTGGGCGGGCTGACGTTTACCGAACACTTCGACACTCACGCCGACGAATGGACCGCCTGCCGATATGACGAGGCCCGCTACACCGACGATATCGCCAGACTCCGCGACCGGTACGGCGACCGCCTGTTCATCGGCAAGGGAATCGAGATCTGCTATCAGCCGCAGAACGCCAGGGTCATCCTCGATCACCTGGAGCAGCACGAGTTCGACCTGGTTATCCTCAGCGTCCATTGGACACGACGGGGGGCGATCCACCAGCGGCGCGGTTGGGAGGAGCTCGGCCCGGTCGGCGGTACCCGTTTGTACCTGGAGACCGTGCTCGACGCCGCTCGCTGGGCCAACAGTTTGGGCGAGCAGCATGGGCGGGTCTTCGACGTGCTCGGTCACCTTGACTTGGCCCGCCGCTACGCCCACCGCTTCTTCAACCACTACGACCCGAATGACGGCGCGGACATCGTCGATGAAATTCTCCGCACCTGCCTGGCTGCCGAGCTGGTTCCGGAGATCAACACGTCCACCGTCCGCGCGGGCCCGGGACGGCCCATGCCCGATGCCCCCGTCGTTGCCCGATACGCCGAGCTGGGGGGACGGGCAATGATCCTCGGCTCCGATGCTCACAGACCCGAGCATGTGGCCGGCCACTTCGGATACGCCGTCCCCGTGCTGCGGCAGAACGGTATCACCGGACAGGCCGTCTACCGCCATCGACGCTTGGCCATCGAAACCCTGGAATAAACCAACAGCCCGTGGTACAAGGCGTTCCTTCGTGGGTCCGGCTTTTCAGTCGGTCTTCGCGGAGGCGGGAAGACGGCTTGGTCCGCCCGGGGTGGAGAAAGCCCGTCCCGCATGCTTCAACCACGGGTCGCCAGGCCGGCAGGACAAAGGCCCGGCACGTCCGAATCAGCCCGTGCTCTTCTTCGGTCTGCCCCGTCGGAGCGGGTGTGGCAATGAACTACGACGTGGTGATCGTAGGAACCGGACCCGCCGGGACTACCGCCGGCACTCTGCTCGCACGGCGGGGACTGCGGGTGGCGGTGATCGGCCAGGGCCGCTTCCCTCGTGACGACGCGGGAATCGGCTGGGTCGGCTCGAAGGTCGTGCCGCTGCTCGACGAGACCGGCGCCGACACCGGGCCCATCCTGAGCTGCCCGATTAACGACGTCCGGTTCTTCCATGCCGAACAGGCCAAGTCCGCCGCCCCCGAACTGCCGGGGGCACCCGGCTTCGTGATCGACCGGGCGGCTTTCGAGAACACGCTCATCGAAACCGCAATCGCCGCCGGGGCCGAGCTCACGCACGAATCCACGGTTACCGATGTGCTCGTCCGCGAGGACGCGGTGGCCGCACAAGTCGAAGACCGCGAGCCGATCCGGGGACGCATTCTGCTGCTGGCGGCGGGTCGCCATTCGTCGCTGGCGAATCGCCTGGGCTTGGGGGTCCCGGCCGGGACGTGCTGGTCGGCGTATCTTCATGTTCCCTCCACATCGGCAGGTGCGACGGACAAGCACTCGGTGGGCATCGTCCTGGGGCTGACCCGCGACGGGGGATTCGGTTTGACCGTGGCTTCGCACGGGCGGATGGCCGTGGCCGTCAGCGTTCCAGGCTCGCAAGCGGAGGCGGTCGCCGTGTTGAACCGCCTCTGCCGGTTGATCGCGGAAAGGAGCATCGGTCCGGCGGACCTGGAAAGTCGGGCCGACCACGTGATCGCGGTCCCGTTGCCGCTGGGGGCGCTGGAGATGGAGTCGCACGTGGGCAAGCACGCGCTCGTGATCGGCGAAGCGGGCGGGTTCCTGTCCGCCGTTTCCGGTGAGGGCATCGTACCGGGCATCTGGTCAGCCAAGATCGCCGCTGACGTGACAGCCGCCGCACTGAAAAGCCGGCGGTCACAGGACAAGCTGATGACCTTCGATACCCGCTGGCGGCTGGAGATGGCCGACTACCTCCGTCAGCCCAACACCGACATGGAGTTCCTGATCCCACTGGTCTTCTCGAACCAGCCGATAGCCGATCGGATGGCCGCTGCTTTCTTCCTGGGCGACAACATCTGACCGGCCGCCACGCCCGTGCGGCATCGCGCGTCTTCATGCAGGCTCTGTAGCGGACTGCAGGACCGGGCCTACGCAAGCAGTTCGGCCGCCTTGGCGGCAATGTCGTCGGCGGCCATGAGCGATTCGCCCACGAGCATGGCTGCCGCGCCGGCGCGTTGGACGCGGAGCACGTCCTCGCGGGTCTGGATGCCGCTCTCGGCCACCAGGCGCGAGGTGTCATCGAGCAGTTCGGCCAGGCGCACGGTTGTGCCCACGTCCGTGACCTGGCGGGCCAGGTCGCGGTTGTTGATGCCCAACAGGTACCGCTTCGGGTTGGCCGCCCGAACGGCGGCATAGACCGCCAGCAGCAAGTTTGCGTTGTGGGATTCGACGAGCGTGGTCATGCCCAGCGAGTCGGCCAACTGCAGCAGGGCCACGATCTCGTCGGTGGCCAACACTTCGGCGATCAACAGGATCGCGTCGGCGCCGGCCGCCCGGGCCTGGTAGACGTGATACGTATCGAGCGTGAAGTCCTTGCGCAGCACGGGCAGGGGAGCCGCCTGCCTGGCCTGGGGGACGTGAGACAGATGCCCCTGGAAGTAGGTTTCGTCGGTGAGCACGCTCAGCGCCGACGCCCCGGCCCGGTGATAGGCGCGGGCGATCGCGACCGGGTCGAAATCCTCACGGATCAGCCCCGCCGACGGTGAGGCTCTCTTGATCTCGGCGATCAGGTGGATGCCGCGCGGCGGGTCGGCCCGGATTGCGGCGTGGAAATCGCGGGGCGGCTCCGCATCCCGGGCGCGGGCGATCAATTCCTCTTCGGGCACGCGCTGGCGAAGCTCGGCCAGCTCTTTCTGTTTGGTCTCGACGATCCGGTCCAATATAGTTGGCACCATGATCTCCTGCCCAACCCACGCGGCGAGTGTAGCTCTGGCGTTGGCGACTGGCAACGCAACCGAACCTGCCGGCGATGTTCCCGCAGGGCTGAGGCAAGCGGACGTGTGGCTGTTCTGGATCGGCCTGGCCCTGGTGGCGGGATACGGACTGTATTGGCTGGCCAAGGACCGCCGCGATCCGCTGGCCCGGTCCGTACCTCGCAAGAACTTCCTTCCGCCCGAGATGGCGCTCGTTCCCGTTATGGTGTTTGTCATGGCCAGTTGGGCCGCCGCGCCGCTGCTGCATCGCCTGGCTGACGGCTACTCGGATCGAGCCGCCGGCCTCGGCACCGGCAGCGTGGGGATGGCCGCCGCCACGATCGCCTGTCTTGGCATGGGTTGGCAGTATTTCAACGGCGGCCTCACGGGCTTCCTGCTCGGCAACGGGCGGATCGGCCGGCAGGCGGCCCGGACCGTCGCGTTTCTTCTCATGTCGTTTCCGATATGCGGGATCGTTTTCGGTGTTACCGAATGGGTGTTCCGCGAGTTCGCGCCCGACTATCCGATGCCCGAACACGGTGTGATCGAGGCGCTGCGGGATCCTGAGGAACCGCCGTGGGCGCCGGTGACGTTGTGGCTCGGCGCGGTGATCGT
This sequence comes from Phycisphaerales bacterium, assembly GCA_020353195.1. GTDB lineage: Bacteria > Planctomycetota > Phycisphaerae > UBA1845 > UBA1845 > JAFGJQ01. The sequence goes on from CP070691.1 coordinate 553,474, forward strand.
CGCTCCTATCGCCGAGGAGTGCTTCTTCCGTGGCATCGTGCAGACTGTGGTGGTTACTCTCTGGCGGCGGCGGTGGGCGGCTGTCCTGATTGCAAGCGTACTGTTCGGACTCGCTCATGGGGCCCAATGGCAGGCGGTGCCGGCCCTGACGGTCCTTGGCATCATGCTGGGATACTTGTACGAACGTCAGGGGGCGCTGGCGGGCCCCATCCTGCTCCACACACTGTTCAATCTCAAGACGCTTACGTGGGAGCTCTACGGCGCCGGTGGTCCTTGATCCGTCTGCGCCGGACCGTTAGCATCGCCGGACGGCACGCACGCATGACGCACGGTCCGGCCGGTCAGCCCCAGCGGCTGGGATGGCCTTCGCGATGCGAGTGTGAAAGATGCGGGACGATCGATGAGAAGCGTTGACGAGCAATTGGCCATCCTCGTGCGGGGATGCGAGCACATCTACAGTGCGGAGGAACTCAGCCGGCGCGTGGCGCGGTCCGTCGAGACCAAAACGCCACTGCGGGTCAAGCTGGGCATGGACCCGACGGCGCCGGATCTGACTCTGGGCCACACGGTCGTGCTGCGAAAACTGCGCGACTTTCAGGACTGCGGTCACAAGGCCGTCCTGATTATCGGTGATTACACGGCCCGGATCGGCGACCCGAGCGGGCGCTCCAAGACCCGCCCTATCCTCAGCGACGAGGAGGTCACCAGGAACGCCCGAACCTACCTCGACCAGGCGGGCAAAGTGCTCTCTCTATCGCCGGACAAGATGGAGATTCGGCGGAACAGCGAGTGGCTGGCACCGATGGATTTCGCCGACGTGATCCGGATGGCCGCCCAGACCACGGTCGCCCGTATGATGGAGCGCGACACGTTCAGCAAGCGGGCCAAGGCAGGGCAGGAAGTCTACGCGCACGAACTGTTCTACCCCATGATGCAGGCCCGCGACAGCGTCGAGATAGGATCCGACGTCGAATTGGGCGGTACCGATCAGACGTTCAACAACCTGCTGGGGCGCGAGTTTCAGCGCAACGCAGGCCAGCCGCCGCAGGTCGTCATGGTCGTGCCCCTGCTTATCGGGCTCGACGGCAAGGAGAAAATGAGCAAGTCGCTGGGCAACTACGTCGGCGTCACCGAAGGTGCGTCGGACATGTTCGGCAAGATCATGAGCATCCCGGACTCATTGATGGTCAACTACTTCGAGCTGCTCACTCACGTACCCATGCAGACGGTCCGCGAGATCACCGATCCGGCCAGGCACAACCCGCGCGACGCCAAGATCATGCTCGCCAAGGACATCGTCGACCAGTATCACGGCTCCGGGGCGGGCGAGGTCGCCCGGAAGGAATTCTTCCGTATTCACGGCGGTGGGCAAAGCGGCCTGCCCGACGACATCCCGGACCATGTCGTCTCGGCGGCGATCGTGACGGATGGCTACGCGGCGGCAGCCGACCTGGTGGTCGACTGTGGATTCGCATCGTCCAAGAGCGAAGCCCGGCGGCTGGTCAGCGAACGTGGCGTTCGCCTCGACGGCAACACGCTGGAAGACGCGCAAGCGATAATCGAAATCCGGTCGGGTCAGATCATCCAACGCGGCAAACGGCAGTTCAAGAGACTCGTGCTCCCGTAACGAGAGAGACGGGACGGTGGCGCTTCTTGTGCCGCGCCGCCCCGGGACAAGGCATGTGGACTGACGGCAAACCTCAGCGGCAACGGGCGCGAAGAGCGAATCCCGCCCCGCGTGCACCCCTGATGGCCAGCGTGAGCGGGATTCGAGGAATCGTGGGCGAGGCCCTGACTCCCGGCGTTGCGGCCGACGCCGGCTCCGCCCTGGCGACCTACCTGGGCCGCGGGCCGATCGTCGTCGGGCGGGATTCCCGCGTCAGTGGCGAGATGATCAAAGCCGCGGTGGTCAGCGGCGTGCTCGCCTGCGGGTGCGACGTGATTGACATCGGCGTCTGCGGCACGCCGACCACGGCCCTGATGGTCGCCGCACGCCAGGCCGCCGGCGGAATCATGCTCACCGCCAGTCACAATCCTTCACCCTGGAACGGTATCAAGTTCATCGGTCCCGACGCCGTCGCCCCGCCCAGACCGGTGGCGGAGAAGATCCTCGACGTCTTTCACCGCCGCAAGTTCAGGTTCGCCCCGGCCGACGACGTCGGGCACGTGTCCGTCGACGGATCGGCCGATGAACGGCACGTCGAGGCCGTGCTGAAAACAATCAACATCAGCGCCATTCGCGACCGCCGCTTCAGGGTCGTGCTGGACAGCGTCAACGGAGCCGGAGGACCCGCCGGCAGGCGGTTGCTCGATGCGCTGGGCTGCCAAGTCGTCCACATCAACGGCGAGCCGACGGGGCGGTTTGCGCACCCCCCTGAACCGATCGCCGAGAACCTGACCGACCTGTGCACACACGTGCGCTCCACCGGTGCAGAAGCCGCGTTCGCGCAGGATCCCGATGCCGATCGCCTGGCGATCGCCGACGAGACGGGGCGCTACATCGGCGAGGAATACACGCTCGTGTTGGCGGCCAGGCACGTGTTGGCCAGCCGGCCCGGACCTGTCTGCGCCAATCTCTCCACGTCGCGGATGATTGACGATGTTGCGGGCCGATTCGACGGATGCCCTGTGTACCGGTCCGCCGTCGGTGAGGCCAACGTGGCCGAGATGATGAAACAGCGCCATTGCGTCATCGGCGGAGAAGGTAACGGCGGAGTGATCGATCCCCGAATTGTCTATGTGCGTGACAGTCTGGTGTCCATGGCGCTCGTGCTGCAACTGATGACAGACGAAGCCGAGCCACTGTCGCAAATCGTCGACGCGCTGCCACGGTACACGCTCGTCAAGCGGAAGTTCGACTGCCGCCCCGAACGCGTCGCCAGCGTGCTCTCTGCCGTGAGCAAAGCGTTCAGCCGGGAGAAGATCAGCGACGTGGACGGCATTCGGATCGACTGGCCTGACGGCTGGGTCCATATCCGTGGCTCGAACACCGAACCGATCATGCGCATCATCGGCGAAGCCGGAGATGAACAGACGGCCAACGACCTCATCGCGCGCATCCAGGCTGTCATCGATTGAGAGACGACCCCCACCTGTTCCTGCACGGACCGGATGCGGCATCCGCGATTCGTTGCGCTACCGAGGAGGCATCCACGCCGCGCATCTCGAAGTCAAACTGCACGACCTCGACGTCCGGCCCCAGCGGGCGCCAGACGGCCGGGTCGGTCGGGCCGAAGACCGCCACCGTCCTCACGCCGCAGGCAGCGGCAAGATGTGTCATCCCCGCGTCATTGCCGACAAAGGCCGCCGCGCCCTGCACGCAGTCGGCCGCTGCGTCGATTGACTCCTCACAGATCACCGGCGCGGTGTCCGCAAGCTTGGCCGCATAGCCCGGCCCGTACAGGTCCATCTCCACCGGGCCGATCATCCATGACACGCGGCGCCCGCCGTCGCGCAGCCGGCAGACCGCAGCTTCGAGAACCGCCAGGGGGCAACACTTCGACCGCCCCCCACTTCCCGGATGCACGATCACACTCGGTTCCCGCCCGGCGTCGCTTTCGCGACGAAACAGGTGTCGCGACGCGACGTCCAGAGCAAGCCCGGCCGACGCGATGTCGCGGCGCCATTGCTCTGTGACATGGCGGCCTGCGAGCAACGCTCCGGCCGACGCGGTCGGACCGATGTTGATGCTGCGCCCATAGCACAGCGTTTGCAGATTCTGACCGATGACGGTGTACGCCTCGCCGAGGAAGCTGATCACCAGATCGGAACCCCGAACGAGTCGGGCGATGGGGCTGTCGTCCCGGACCGGCTCGGCGTGCAGCGCGTGCGCGCCGACCGAATCCGGATCGCGGGCCGTCTCCAGCATACCCTCCCGCGCCGCCCACTTCGCCAGCGGACAGCGGACGACCCCGTCGATCCGCGACTGGGAGAATCGGCGACGGGCGGCGGCCACCAGGTGCAACGCGAGAACGAAGTCACCCAACGCGCCGGCGTGCAGGAAGAGAATGTTCGACACTCGGTCAGGGTCCAGCATCAGAATCAAGCAGACCGGAAGCTATCCTCGTTGCAGGCGAGCCCCGGCCGGCCGATCGCTCCCCCGGGGAATCCGACAGGCCGTCAAACCTGACCCGCATGCCTCCACCGCCCGGCACCTGCCGAGTCTACGCCTTGCAGCCGCGCACGATCCACCCGCCGCCCAGGACGACATCGCGATCATAGAACACGACGGCCTGGCCGGGCGTAACGGCACGCTGAGGCTGATCAAACGTCACGCGAACGGTGCAGGCGGACGTCCGTTCGATCGTGGCGGGCGCGTCCCGGTGCAGGTAGCGGATTTTCGCGTTGGCCCGGAACGTCTCCGGCGTGTCGACCAGGAACCGCGTGCGGTCCGCCTCCAGCACCGCACACAGCAGTGCGTCCGCGTCACCCACGGTCACCGTGTTCGATTCCGCGTCGATCCCAGTGACGTAGATAGGTCTTCCGGCGGCAATGCCCAGACCCCGACGCTGGCCGATCGTGTAATGCGGCAGCCCTCGGTGTTGCCCCATCACGTTCCCACTGCCGTCCACCACGCGGCCCGCGGCGAAGGCGTCCGGACGCCGCTGTCGCACGACCTGAGCGTAGTCCCGGTCGGGCGCGAAGCAGATCTCGGCCGAATCCGGCTTGCCCGCCACGGGAAGATTGAACCGCGCAGCCGCAGCCCGCACCTCGGGCTTCGACAGGCCGCCCACAGGGAACATCACACGCTCGAGCATCTCGGGTTCCAACCCGAACAGGGCGTATGACTGGTCCTTGGACCGATCGGCGCTGCGGCAGAGCACCTTCCGCCCCTCGCGCGTCTCGACTCGCGCGTAGTGCCCGGTGGCGACCGACCGAGCACCGACAGCATCGGCATAGTCGAGCAGTGTGCCGAACTTCAGCTTCGCGTTGCAGATGATGCAGGGGTTGGGTGTCCGGCCTCGGGCGTACTCGTCCGCGAAGTAGTTGATAATCTCGTCGAAGCTCTCCTGACAGTTCAGGGCGTAAAACGAGATGCCGAGCATCCCAGCCACGGATCGGGCATCCGCGGCGTCGGACGCGCCGCAGCACGGCCGCCGGGCGCCGGGAGGGGTACCGGCGTCCGTGTTGCAGGCCGGTTCCGGCATCTGGGTGCCGGACCGCATGAACAAGCCGACCACCTCGTAGCCCTGTTCATGCAGCAGGCAGGCCGAGACGCTCGAATCGACCCCACCGCTCATGGCGATCACGACTTTCTCGCCGACGGCCATAACTCCGTTCCACACAAGACGTTGGCTGATCCGCAGAACAAGGCTCGCGTCGCGGAGTCGATTGTAGCCCGAGCGTCGTGGTTGTTCAAAAAACGCGGCGGTCAACGTCGGTGCCGGCCTGTTTTGCCTTGGGGCCGCGCTCACTGACCGGCGCTCATGCGGGGGGTGGTTCGGTTCGGTCTGCCGGTTGGGATGTGGGGTCAGCCGCGCCGGCCCTGCGGACCTGGGCTGGCGTCGGCAGGGCCTCCAGCCGGCGGCGCAACTCTTGAAACATCTCGTCGATCGGTCCGTATAGCTCCTCCGCCTGCCGCTTGACCAGGTCTTCGTTGCCCGGCGTCTGATCGTTGATCAGGTGTTCCAGCTTCTCGATCTCGACTCTTCGCCGGTCCCGATAGGCTTCGGCCCGCTCTTGCATTTCCTTCAGAATCGAGTGGGCAGTGACCCGCTGCATTCTGTCGAGCTCGTACGTCTCGCAGAACTCATCAACGAAGCGCGACCATGCATCCAGCTCGGCGGAGATCTCATCGGTGTCGGCCGGGGCCGTTGTCGGCTGGTGGGCCTCCGGCGACCGGTGCGGCCCCGCCTCCCGCTCGGCTGAATCACGTCGCCCGAGACTCGGCCAGGTGCTCGGGTCGAACCCGCCCCTCTCCCACTTCGCCAGGGTCTCGCGAAACTCCCCGAACCGGGTCCGGAGTCGTTCACGGTCGCGATCGAACCGTTCGCATTGCTCCTCGTCGAGGATACGCTTGATCTCCTCATCGCCGGCGGCAATCTGCTGTTCGACGGCCTCCCACATCAGCAGAGCCCGGCCGGCCCAGTCCGCGACCCGGTCAGGATCCGGGGGCTTTGTGGCCATTCGGGCTTCGATCATCTCGTTGAGCAGCGACTTGAGTTGCTCTTCGTTGTCGTGGATGAACTTCGGCCAGCGGCTCAGCAGGGCCTGTTCCAGGTGTTGCTTCTGCCCGTCGCTCAGGTCGTACCGCTGGTCCACGACGTCCACCGCCCGCTTGAGCCGGTATTCGATCAGCTCGTCGCTGGGCCAGAACGCGTCCGCCGGCGCCGGGCGATCGCCCCGAGCCGCCGGCGCAGTGGTTGCAGGTTCCTCGGCCCGCGCCGAAACCAAGACCAGAAGCAGGATCCACGCCCGGCGAACCATCGACCACAACTCCTCAATCCTTCTTTGCACGCTACCCGGTTGAGTTTACACGCTTTGTACGGGCGCGGCAGCCCTGTGTACAAGAAATGACGTTCCGGACCGGCGCAGAGGACCCGACTCCGGAAGCGGAGACCGCCCACTCGCCACTGCCGGGCAAGAGAACGGGCAACCCGGGGTCGGTCGGATGCTCATCCAAGCCCGGCCCCGGGCTGCCCGCTGTAATACGACCGTTCGCGAGAGTTTCCAGCGGCTATCTCGAGGTGGTCCTCACCTTGGGATCCAGCACGTAGATCTCCACGCGACGATTCTGCTGCCGCCCCTTGTCCGTGCTGTTGTCCGCAACGGGCTGATACTCTCCGCACCCGCCGGCGACCAGCCGCGATTTCTCGATGCCGGCCTTCCCGAGTTCACGAACCACCGCCAGCGCCCGCTGCGCACTGAGTTCGAAATTGTCCTTCCACTTGCTCTTCTTGATCGGCTCCGTGTCGGTGTGGCCGTAGACGAGAACCTCCTTGTCCGGATAGGTTTGCTCGATGGTGGCGACAACCTGCTGGAGCGTGGGGATGGCGGTCTTGCGCAACACCGCCTGCCCGGAGTTGAACAGGAACGAGCCCTCAATGGCAATCATGGCTCCACCGGGCACCGCCTGCCACCCCTCGGGAACTTCGACGTCGGCCAGCTCCCCGCGCAGGGCCTCGTTCTCGGCCTTCATCGCCAGGTACTGGTCGCGCATCGCCATCAGCTCATCCTGACAGGCGTTGCAGTCGTCCAGCAGGCGCTGGTTCTCGCCCTCCAGCAGGGCGATCTTCTCCTGATTGCCGTTGCAACCCATCGAAACCACAGCCACGCACGCGGCGGCTACCACCAACAAACCTCGCAGCATTCTTGACATTGCTCTGCCTCCTTGCTCGCGGGCATTCGGCTCTCGTCTATGCCCGTGTTGCAAACCTTGCGTTCCCAACGCCGTTTCGGCGACGCGTGTATTGTTACCGGACCGCCGCGCGGCGGCCCACTGGTCTACGTCTCCTTCCGCAGCAACTCCGATCGCTTCTCGTCGATCCGCCGCTCCTGCTGGGCGAGTTCCTCCGCCAGCCGGCGCTGCTGCTCTTCGGCAGCCCGACGGGCGGACTCCAGCCCCAACTCACGCATCTCCTTCCACAACGAGAACACGGTGCGGAAAACCCAATACGACACGATGGATCCCGCCGCCGTGCACAACAGAAGCCACAGGATGCTGACATCCCTGAAGTCGCCGAAGAACCACACGTCAACCCTGCGGCCGTAGTTCTTGAAGATAATCAAAACGATGACGAGTGCAACGGCTACAATCAGGCCGAGCTTGGAATAAGTCTTGATTCTCCTCAGCATCTGATTCATCGGAACCTCGCTCCGCTCGGGGACAGGGAAATCAGGAATTTCCCGCAGACATCGTAATCTCGGCCAGTTCAATCACGGTCCGCACAGGCTGAAATTCCAGCAGACGTTCATAGAAAACGACAGTGGCCAGAAACGACAGCGACAGCCAGGGCACCAGCGGGATCGCCCGCGCCCGCTTGAACGGCAGCATGATCACCACCCCCGCCACCGCGAAGACGCACGTCATCAGGAACCCCAGGACGACGATCGGCCAACCTGCCACGCATCCCGCCGCCGCCATGACGTAGATATCGCCGTCGCCGAACGCCTCCTTCCCGTATATCAGCGTCGCCACGATGCGAATCAACCACCCGGCCCCCGCCGCGATGACGTACCCCGTCGCCGCCGTCGCCAGGCCAAACACCGGCTGCCAGCCGCCTGACCGGGTCGGGGCCCAGTGCAGCACCGACACCATCCAACCCTCCTGCGGGTCCGAACGGGCGTATGCCAGCAGCGCCACCACCGCGAGCAGAATCGCCGGCAGCAGGCATGCAAACTCCGCCAGGACCATCTTGCGGGCCTGCGGGCGCTCCAACTCGATCGCCTGGACGACCTGCGCGTCGGCCGGACGCGCCACCGAGCCGACAGCGATGATCAGCACGAGGAATCCCACCAGCGGCAACGCGTAGCGAAGGCCCGGAGCGGCGTGCTCGGACGCCCTGGCCGCACCCGCCAGAACGACGATCAGGACCACCAAAGCACCCGTCAGGGCCCAGGCCCACAACAAATCCCGGCCACAACGCCGGCCCGGAACCGACGGCGCCGCGGCCGATTCTGCGTTTTGAATCTCGGCCTCGAACGACCCGGTTTCCGCGGCGACCCGGTCTGATTCGCCGGAGGCCGCGGACGCCGGGGCGCCTGGGGCGTCGTCCGCTGGCAACCCGGGCTCGGGGTCCGGTTCGCCGCCCGATCCCCACAAACGCCGGACAATGCCGACGGCCAGCAGGCCCACAAAAGCGGCCACACACGCGACGGCGGTCCCGTCCCAGGGGCGGATCCACCCCTCGCCGCCACCACTTGAAGCCAGACTGTGCCGCGGCGTCCATAGCCCGTGCAGGATGAACCCGGCGATAACGGCCCGTGTGGCGAAGGCCGTGTCAATCCAGTAGTTCTCGATGTCGATCGCGGACATGCCCAGCAGGCAGGCGAACAGGATCACGTGGGCCAGGAAGATCGGCCAATCCTCCGCCAGCCGCCACGACAAGCCGATCGCTCCACGGTAGATTCCCTCGCGCACCTGCCCGACGAAGAACACATCCAGCAGAAGGAGCACCACGACCGCCGTCGCCACCTCAATCACCGGGTAGCGACTGGAGATCGGATTGCCGCAGCAGCGGCAGCGCCCCGACAGCCGCAGGTAACTCACCAGCGGCAGATTGTCATACCATTGCAGCGGCGTCTGACAGGACGGACAGAACGACCGGCGGGGATGGCGAATCGACAAGCCCAGCGGGATGCGGTAGATCACCACGTTGAGGAAACTGCCCACGCACAGGCCAGACGCCGTCCAAAACAGCAGCCACCACCACGTCTCGATCGTCATCAACCTACGCGCGCCCCACGGCTGGGTCGGAGACTGGTTTCACGGACCGTACCCGCGATTCCCCTGACCGGGCGATGCTACGGAATCGGCAGGATGCGGGCAAGCGTCGGGTGGCGGGTCACACTTCTCGCAGGCGATCGGCGAAGTCGTTGATGACCCAGTCCGGCGTGGACGCGCCCGCGGCGATCCCCGCGATGCTCTTCCCCTCGACCATGGACGGGTCGAAATCCGCCCAGGTCTCGAGATGATACGTGTCCACCCCCGCCTCGCGGCACAGGCGGGCCATCTCCTGCGTGTTCGCGGAATGGCGGCCACCCAGCACGAACATCACGTCCACCTCGCCGGCCAGCTTCACCGCCGCCTGCTGACGCCGGATCACCTCCAGGCAAAGCGTGTTGACGATCCTCAATTCGACGTAGGGACGCTTGACGATGGCGGCGATGATCTGAGCCACGTGCTCCGGGGCGTGCGTGGTCTGGGCGACAATGCCGAGCTTCTCCTTGTGGGGCAGTTCGCGCGCCACATCCTCAACGTGATCGATCACCACCACGTCCGGCGCGTACGCGATCACACCCCGGACCTCCGGGTGGTTGCGGTCGCCGATCATCACCACCCGGTACCCTTCCTGGTGCAGACGCTTGACCACCTCCTGGGCTTTCTTCACCAGAACACACGTTGCGTCGATGACGTTCAATCGCTTCTTTTCCGCCTGTTGCAGAACATCGGGCGTCGCACCGTGCGACCGGATGAGGACGTTGGCCCCCGGCTCGAGCTCCTCCAGCCTCCCGGACTGGCGCAATCCCGCCGATTCCAGCCGCTCGACCACCTGCCGGTTGTGGATCACCGGGCCCAGGGCGACCACGTTGCCGGCGCCGTGCTCGTCGATCGCCTTCTCGGCAATCTCGATCGCATCTTCGACACCGAAACAGAAACCCCGCTTCTCGGCCAGTTTCACGATCACCGCGTGATCACCCCCGAATCCACCGACGAGCGGCTGGGCTCACCCGACGGTTCACCCACGCCACGTCGTAGGCCACCATGATCAGCCCGCAGACAGTCAGTCGCCGTAGATGAACGGCGGCTTGCCCGCCCGCCGCCGCAAGCGGTTGTGGATAGTACGAATCTCAGCCGTCAACCGTTTGGCGGATTCGTCCCGCCCGGCGGCGGCCAATTCCCTGGGACTCAGCGGCCGACCGTATTCCACGAGGATGTTGGCCCGCCCCGGAAACCTGCGGTGGCGGGGCCATGCCTCAAACGCGCCCTCGATGGCCACAGGCACCAGCGGCACCTTCGCCTTGCGGGCCAGCACGACCACCCCCGGCCGGCACGGACGAACCCGCCCGTCAGCCGTGCGGGTCCCTTCCGGGAATGCGGTGATCAGGGCACCGTCGGCCAATCGCTGCAGCGAGGCCCTCATCGCGGCCACGTCTGACTCACCCCGCCTGACCGGAAACGCGTTGAACAGTTCGATCACCCGGCGAAAGACCGGATTGCGGAACAGCGTGTCACGGGCCATGTAGCTGCACTCGCGGGGCAGGGCCAACGTGGCCAGCATCGGGTCGAGGAAGCTCTGGTGGTTGCAGGCTAGCACCACGCCTCCGGTCCGTGGAACGTGATCCGTTCCGTAGACGCGCCCGCACGCCCACAAAACATAGGCAGCCCGCACGATGGCCCGGCACAGGCGGTAGCTCCACCGCATATGCACGCTCCGGGCTTGCCGCTCGCAGGCATCCTCAGGGTGTGCCGCCATCGGTACCTCCGCCATGGGACAGATCATATCCCGCCGGGACGCGATGATCCATCGCCCTCACGGCACGACATCAGCAGGAAGCGGCGCCGCCGGCGGACGTGACGCCGGTGCAGATCAGGTGTGCGCCTCTCGTAGTCTGACGGTCAGCCCTGATCTTGTCGGTGCTGACGGTGAGCATGAACGGATGAATGCGGCGGACTCGAACGCTCGATTTCCAGAATAGCAATGCACGCGGTCAGGGGTCCACGGGTCCTGTTCGCCGCCGGCTTTGACGGCAACCGGACCTTGTTTATCATGGTGGTCCTGAACGGAGCGTGCGGCGCGAAAGCGCCGAAATCACTTGCAGCCTGACAAGAGAGGTTTGGTTCCATGAGCGTTCCAATGCAGTGGAAATCGGGCGGAACGGGTCTCTGCGCGTCTGTGCTCGTGCTCGCGTGCGCAGTGGGGGCGGCAACGGCCGCCGATGAGCCTGCTGCACCGGACGAGAAGACGGCGACAACTCAACCGGTGACCACCCGGCCGGCCGCACCTGCGAAACCGACAGCGCCTCCTCCTCCCGCTGCCGACAAGCCAAAAATGCCGGACCTGGGCGCGATCGAGTTCGTCACTACCGAGTCCGGGCTGAAGTTCCACGACCTCATCGTCGGCAAAGGCGAAGAGGCCACCCACGACGCGTTTGTGGAGTTTCGCTTCCAGGGCTGGCTCGCGGACGGGACGTATTGGCAGGGGTCGCCGGAGACCGGCTCGCCGTTCAGGCTGCCCGTGTCGTACACCCATTTCAAGGGATGGGCGGAAGGCGTGTGCGGCATGAAAGAAGGCGGGCGGCGGCTGATGGTGTGCCCGCCGGACCTGGCGTTCGGGGACCGGGACGTGCGGGGCGCCCCGGCCAATTCGACCATCGTGATGGATGTCGAGCTCGTGCGGGTCGTGCTGAAGATGACCCCCACCAGGCCCGAGGACGAGGTCGAGACTCCGTCAGGCCTGAAGTACGTGGACATCAAAGTCGGCGAGGGAGAGTCCCCGGAACCCGACGGCCAAGTCACCGTGCACCATACGGGCTGGCTGGAGGATGGGACGTTCTTTCGGTCATCAATTCCACGGAAAGCGCCCGAGACGTTCCCGTTGGGCCGAGCCGTGCCCGGATGGGCCGAGGGCGTTCGGTCGATGAAGATCGGCGGCAAGCGAAAGCTGATCATCCCGCCCGAGCTGGGATACAAAGATCGCCCGCAACCTGGCGTCCCGCCCAACTCGACCCTGATCTACGAGGTCGAACTCCTGGGAGTCGCGGCGGCTCCGGCCGCCCGGCCGGGCAGCCCCGGCCCGCGCCCTCGGGGCGTTCGCCGCGGGGCCCGGAAGCCGCCTGAGAGGCGATGGGAGGGCATGCCGGAGTTGCCGTAAGGGGCACAGGGGCCGGGCGCGTCCCGTGCCGGGGGCCGTGGGGGCGTCGGTATTCGGCCCGCTATCGGTCGAAGCGGATCTCCACCTCGCTGCCGGCGGTGACCTTCAGCAACCCGGCGGCGGAGGCCGCATTGCGGGCGATCTCCAGCCGACCCTCGGCATTGCCCAGCACCAGCAACGCCCCGGCCGGCACGTCCGCATAAGTTCGGGCGTATACGGCCTCAAAGCGTTCGCCGTTGACTTTCACGATGACGGACGCCTGCCCCGCTGTCAGTCCGTCGGCCAGCCAGGCCGCAGGGACGTTCGTCGTGACGTTTCCGTAGTGATCCACGTGAAGTACCAGGCCGGTGCACACGCCGTCGGTGCGGGCCGGGGGTCGGATCGCGAGCCGCTGCGGGTCCGCGATGACCGGCCCGACGTTATCGGGCGGCATGCCTGCTGCCAGTCGGCCGCCGATCGGGCCGTAAATGTCCCGACCGTGAAACGTGTTGGATAACGCCCCGGGGCGCAGGAGCCGCTGATTGGTGATCTCCCACGCCCGGGCGAGCCCCTGGTCCGCAATGACGCCGGTGAACAATCCGTTGTCCGGGCCGACGAACAGCCGGCCGGACTTCGTCCGCACGACGATCGACCGTCGCTGCGTTCCCACGCCCGGGTCGACCACGGCTACGGTCACCGTATGCTGCGGGAGCTCACCGGCGGCCCGGGCCAACAGGTAGCTCCCCGCCGCCACGTCGAACGCGGGTACTTCGTGGGTGATCGTAACGAGATGCGCGTCGGGGCACTGCCGCAGTATCGCCCCCGCCAGCACGCCGGCGTACGCATCTCGGCTCCCGTAGTCGGTGATCAACGCGACGATCGGCGGAGTCGACCGGACTTCGGATAGACACCCCGGCAAGACGGCCACGCACAGGACCGTAATGACGGTATGGGCACGGTGTGGCTGCACGGGACTTCTCCTTCTGGACGGGAGAATACGTGTCGAACCGAGCGCCAGCAAGATACACGCTTACCCCGGGCAGTCCATGAGGGTTCGCCGCGCGCCGCGCCCGCGTGATCCGCCAGCGTCAGGGAGTCGTCCTGATGACGCGACGAACAAACACCAGCCATGCAAGCATCAGAAACGGGGAGAGCTGGACGTGAACGGCGTCCGCCACCACGCCGGACATGGCCAGCCAGACGAAGCCGGCCGCGACCAGGACCTTGAAACCTGCGGAGGCCACGGTGACGTCACGGTCGCCGGACGCCCGCAGCCAGAGCATCGCTGGCAGCGTCGCGATAAGCATGTCATAGTGGAACAGGTGCGGGCTGGTCAGCAGCGTTGCCATCATCAGGGCGGACAGTTGCAGCGCGAATCGCGGCGAGTCGCTGGACCATGCCCCACGCCACACCCGGCCAAGCAGCACCAGTGACAGCACCGAGGCCGCCGCCACGAGCATTCGCACCGATCCGGCGGGCATCCAACCTTGCCCGAGCAACGCGAAGAACCCATGCCACGAGTGCTGCTTCCAGACGTCAAAGCCCTCGACCTGCATGAGCCGCCCCAGTTGCGTTGCTAAGGCGACGTAATCCGCGATGGAGTGCCAGCCGAACACGGCCACCGTCAAGGCCAGGGTCAAAACGCCGCCGACTCCCAGCCCCGATAGCGCCCGCCACCGCCGTTTGAAGAGCAACAAACCGGCCGGCACGAGCAACAGTTGGAACTTGAACGCCAGCAGCGATAGGGCCAAGCCCGCCCACGCGTCGCGTCCGGCTATCAGCAGCGTGCAGAACACGGTGAGGATCAACAGCGAGAAGAAGCTGTTTTGACCGCCGGCCAACGCCCAGAACCACGCCGGCATGCACACGGCAAGCAGAATGGCCGCGCCTGCGCGCACCGGGCTGCCCCAGCGGCGCCACAGCCACACCGTCGCCACGAAGCAGCCTATCGACGCCACCCACCACAGAATCAGCGACGGGCCGTACCCCAGCGCCGCCGGGAATGACAACGCCCAGGCATAGTGTGGGGGATTCAGATACAGGCACGTTCCCGTCCACTGCGGATTGATGTCCCGCATGAACCGTTTCTGGTACGCGGTCTGCGCTGACGGGTCGTACAATCGATCGATGTGCCCCCGGCCGGCCATGTCACCGGCCATGTAGAACGCCAGATAGTCGCGTCCGATGATCCTTCCGTTCGGCTCGATCCAACGGTCCGATCGGGCGACCCCGACGAGATACATCGTTACCGTCACCGCCAGCAAAAGCAGGGGATACCGCCGGATGCGGTCGGGTGTCAGCATGCGGCTGATATCCGGCAGCGGAATGATTCGACCCGGCTTGGCGGCCTGTCTGGTCGGCACGATAGATTCCGTTAGGTTCCGCCGGTGATCGGTTATAGGGGCTGTTCGGGCGCCGGCTTGTCCGCCCGTCGTTTGAGCGTCTGGGGATAGCCCCTTGCGCACGTCCCGAGGAATCTCCGGCGGCCTCAAAGGCACGCCTGGAGACCCATCGGCAAGAATCCACGGCGACCCGAGACCGATGAAACCGCGGGATTGCCGGCTGGAGCTGCCAAACCGCTGGTCGAACCGTTATCGGGCGTCCGCGCCGTACACCCCGCGCATCATGGCGCGCTGGGACACCTTCCCGGGGCGGCTGTCAGATCGAGTGGCATCTGAACTGCGTGGTTGTTGATGTCTTGCATTCAGCGCTCCGCACACTTGCGGTGACGATGATTTGACTCGCCCCCGCCCCGCACGATACGCTAATAGGCTCGGTCAACCTGGATGCTTGTTGGGGATTCGCAGCTATGGCTGGAACCGTCGAGCTGGAAAAGGTTTACAGTCCCGAGGCCGTCGAGGCCGCCACCTACGAGCTTTGGGAGAAGAGCGGTTGTTTCCGGGCCGTTCCCGACCAGCGCCCGCCACAGCGGCGCTACGTCATCATGATTCCCCTGCCCAACGTCACCGGGGCCCTGCACCTGGGCCACGCGATCAACAACTCGCTGCAGGACATCATGATCCGCCTGCACCGCATGAAGGGCAAGAACGCGCTCTGGCAGCCGGGCACCGACCACGCGGGCATCGCCACCCAGGCCGTCGTCGAACGCCGCATTCTCGAAGAGGAAGGCCTGTCCCGCCACGAGCTGGGCCGGGACAAACTCGTCGAACGCATCTGGCAGTGGAAGGACCAGTACGAAACCCGCATCCTCAGCCAGCTCAAGCTGCTGGGCTGCTCCTGCGACTGGCAGCGCACGCGATTCACCCTCGACGACGTGTGCTCCAAAGCCGTCCGCCACGCGTTCTTCAAGATGTTCGCCGACGGCCTGATCTTCCGCGGAA
>CP070691.1:569426-573966 GCA_020353195.1 Phycisphaerales bacterium
GACCCACGAGGAGGCGCGGGCCGAACTGGTCAAAGCGTACGACCAGATCCGGTACCTCGAGCGCGAGAACGATTCGCTCCGCCGCAAGTACGAGGACGCCAAGGCGGACAAGGAGGAGTACAAGCGGAAGTACAAGCGGCTCGAGGACCGGTACGACGATTGAACCAGGCCCCTCCGCCGCGCGACGGCAGCCGGCATCCGCCAGCAGACGTGTCCACCGTTTCGGCTCCACCGGAACGATGTGGCGGCGTGGCTTCGGTGCGCATTCTGGCGCGGCAGTCTATAACTTCTTTCTTGATAACAGGTTACGGCTAATAGGCGTCGAAAACCGCTGTCAACCTGGCAGTTCCGGCGCGATTCTCGCGCCCGGGGATGGTCTCTAACTTATTTCCTGATAGTGACTTACGCGCCAGCTCGGGTCTGGCACGGCGGTTGAATATCGTATTGGCGAGGTTTGAGTAAGTTCGGATTTTTCGGGGCTTATGGGGGCCCGAAGTGACAGAAAGACAGGAGGTGCGTCATGCTGCCTAGGATCTTTACGCATGCAAGAGTGCCCAGAGCTAGTTTCTGGTCGTCCGGGTTGAGCCCGGTCTCCCGGATGCTGGACCTGTGGGAGGGTGATGATTGGAGAGGGCACGTGCGCCGCTTCGACGTTGACGTTCGCGAGGACGAGGAGCAGTACGTGATCGAAGCGGACCTTCCCGGCGTGGAGAGGGAGAACGTTGAGATCACCCTGGAGGATGGTGTTCTGACCATCGAGGCGAAGCACGGTTCGGACGCGGAAGACAAGTGCGAAGGCTACTGTGTTCGCGAGCGTCGGTTCGGCAGTTTCGCCCGCTCGTTCCGTGTGCCGAACGAGGTCGACGCGGACAACATCAAGGCCGACCTGAAGAACGGCGTCTTGTCCGTGACGTTGCCGAAGAGCGAGAGGGCCAAAGTGAAAAAGGTCCAGGTCAAGGAAGAGTAGCGCGTTTCGGGTGCCACGATGGTGGCGGAGTGACCGTGATACTGCAGACGGTTTGTGTGTGGGGGCGGGGCCGTTGAGCCCTGCCCCTGTCTTGCGCGGGTCCGTCTGACCGCGCCTGCAGTTGCCGGTTCGTCGATGCGGTGTACGCGATGCGTTCGGGCGGCGCACCGGCGTGGGCGCGGAAGGTGGGCTGTCTGCGTGCCATGCTCACGCAGGTGTGAGCATGTTCATGGTCACGCAAGCAGGCCATGCCACCCTTGCTCGTGACGCTTATGTGCTGGCGACCGGGGGGCCGGCCAGTGTCTCGAACTTGTCGAGGACCGATTCGTCGCCGCTGCAAACGAGTTCGATATCGCGCCGAATGGTCGGTGCGTTGGTCTCGATGAAGCGCTTCGCGACTGCGCGTTTGCGGTCGCTGGTTTTCGCTTGTTGCAGGAAGAGGTGGCCGACGAGCACGGCGATGGCGGCATCGACGAGTTTTCGGCCGTAGAGGTCCATGTACTGGCCGCCGCGCTGCTTGATGAACTTGATGCCGTCGAGCACGAGGTCTTTGCCTTCACCGAGCTTGTGCTTGAGATCGCTCAGCTCGGGGTCGTTGCACTCGCGTTCCTCGTAGTCGGCAGCGAGTTTCTCAAAGGCTCCGCCGCAGACGCCGCGGACGGCGGCGACGATCTGGAGCTGTGTGGTGCCTTCGTAGATGCTCGTGATGCGGGCGTCGCGAAGGTGACGTTCGACGGGATAGTCGGTCATGTAGCCGGATCCGCCGAGGACCTGCAGCGAGTCGTTGGCGACTCGAATGCACATTTCTGAAGCGTAGTACTTGCTCATCGGCGTGAGCATGCCATTTCGCCGCTTGAGCGTGCGGGCGTCGGCCTTGCGCCGTTTGACTTCCTCCTTGTCATCCGGGGTGTCGAACTCCAGCACCCGAAGGTTGTTGTTCTCGATGTCGCAGCTTGTGCTTGCCTCGTACGTCAGGGCGCGGGTGGCTTCGATGGCGATCCTCATGTCTGAGAGCATCTCGGCCACCGCCGGCAGTTGCTCGATGGGCACGCCGAACTGCTTTCGGGAGTGGGCGTACTCGCGGGCGACGCGGAACGCGGCTTCGGCGATGCCCAGTGCCTGGGCGGCGATTCCGATGCGGGCGCCGTTCATCAGGCTCATCGTGTAGGAGATCAGCCCGAGTTGCCGCTGTCCGATGAGCTTGGCGGGAACGTCGTCGAACACCAGTTCACAGGTGGGCGAACCGTGGATTCCCAGCTTGGTTTCCAGGTGGCGGACTTTCAGCTGCGGCCCGCGTTCGTTGACGAAGAGGCTCAATCCGCGGCCATCCTTGATGTCCGGTTCGCTTCGTGCGAGGGTGAGCAACACATCGCCGCAGCCGTTGGTGATGAAGCGTTTGACGCCGTTGAGGTGCCATTGTCCGTCGTCGTCCTGCGAGGCGCGGAGGCTGACGGCCTGGAGGTCACTTCCGGCGTCGGGCTCGGTCAGGGCCATTGCTCCGGTGAGCTGTCCCTCCGCGAAGCGGGGAAGGTATTGCTGCTTGATGTCGTCGGTGGCGAAGGCGTTGATGGTTTCGGCGATTCCCTGGAGGCCGAAGATGTTCATGAGTGATGCGTCGGCGCGACTGACGATTTCGATTGCCATCGTGTAGACGATGTTCGGGCAGTTCAGTCCACCGTACTTGCGGGGCAGGGTGAAGCCCATCAGGTCGGCCTGGGCAAGGGTTTTGAGGTTCGCCCGCACGCCCTGGCCCAGCGTAACGGTTCCGTCTTCGTTGAGGGTGTTTCCCTCGCGGTCGACCTGTTCGGCCCGTGGGGCGATCTGGTTCCCCGCGACGTCGCCGACGATGGCGAGAATCCGCCGGTAGTTGTCCACGGCGTCGGCGGCGTCGGTCGGCGCGTACTCGCTGTCGGGTCCTCCGGTCCGGGTGAAGCCATCCTCCTGCAGGGCGGCGATGGCGGCGAGATCCAGGTGGTCAAACGAGAACTGGATGTCGTCGTTGTCTTCGAAGAAATTGGGCACAAATCACCTCCGGACTACGCTCGCTCGACGGTTTGCCGGGCCGACCCCATCGCTTCTGTTGCACGGTCGGGCTTCGGCGAGATCGGCGTCAGGTTGCCCGCTCATACAGTACTCTTCCCTCGTGTTCGACGGCTTCGATCAGGGGTCCGCCGTTTGCCTTGAGGCGCTCGAACTCCTGGGGCGTATACACGAGCGGCTCTACGGTCATTTCGCTGTCAAGGGCTTCCAGAACTCGCTCGATTCGGTCGGCCATGCGCTGTTTCGTGTCGAGCACGACCAGAAGATCCACGCTGCCGGTTTTCCTGCAATCACCCCGGGCGTATTCACCAAAGAGGATGACGCGGTCGGCTCCGAGCCGCTGCAGCACATCGGTCATGCGCATCAACTCGCGTTCGATCCGCGGCTGCCGCCACCGTTTCCACGCGGTCGGCTGCATAGTCTCCCACCATCCATGTGGGACGGGCTTGTCAGCCTGTCCATTCACCGACCCGAGAGTCGGCCCTGTAGAGAACCGATTCCACGAGCTTCGGTCACATCGTGTTTCCTTCAGTTCCAGGCCCTTACACCCGCTCCTTGACAGCTCTGATCATCATGGGGATGACTTTGTTCAAGTCACCGACGATCCCGTAGTGTGCGATGGAGAAGATCGGCGCTTCGCGGTCCCGGTTGACGGCGATGATCTTGGCGGATTCCTCCATTCCCGCCCGATGCTGGACGGCACCGCTGACTCCGCAGGCGATGTAGAGTGCGGGTCTGACCGTGGTCCCGGTTTGCCCGACCTGGTGCTCCTTGCCGATGAAACCGCTGTCGACCGCCGCCCGTGACGCGCCGACGGCGCCCCCGACGGCGCCGGCCAGATCGTGAATGAGCCGGAAGTTCTCCCTGCTGCCGACACCACCGCCGCCGGTGACGATGATGCGGGCGGCTTTGAGGTTCATCTTCCGGGGCTCGCGATGGCGTTCGATGAGGCGGACGGCCAGATCGAAGTCGTCAAACTCGACGTTCTCTTCGACGGTTTCGCCGCGGCGCTTGGGGTCACCCGGGCCCATCGCCACGACGCCCTCTCGGACCGTGGCCATCTGCGGCCAGCGGTCGTGGTTGATGATGGTGGCGATGATGTTTCCGCCGAAGGCGGGCCGAATCTGCAGCAACAGGTTCGTGTGTGTCTTGTTCGCCTGCTTCTCGACGTAGTCGCCGATCTGTAGGTCGGTGCAGTCGGCCGTCATACCCGCCCGCATCTCGGAGGCGATGCGGGGCGCGAGATCCCGTCCGAGCGGTGTCGCCCCGTACAGGACGATCTGCGGCTTGTGCCTGGTGATCAACTGACACATTGCCCGGGCGTAGGGAAGCGTGCGATAGTGTTCGAGTTGCGGGTGGTCGGCGCAGTAGACATTGTCGGCGCCGTGAGCGATAAGGCGGTGCGACAGCTCGCGGACGTTCGCGCCGGGCAACGCTGCGCCCGCCTTGACGCCGAGCCGGTCCGCCAGATCGCGGGCCTTGCCGCACAGCTCCAGCGACACGTCGTTGAGGATCCGGTCTTCCTGCTCGGCA
>CP070691.1:574066-628553 GCA_020353195.1 Phycisphaerales bacterium
CGCCGAGGCCATCACGCGGCAGTTGCGCAAACTGGAGATTGCACCGGTGGCTTGCGTCGCCGCAATCGTGATGCTCGCGACCGGGATCGGCATACCGCTGTCGCTGCTCTGGATCGTGACGGCGTATCTGTGTGGAAGGTGGCCGGGCGAGCTGGGCAAAGCGCTGCTGCCGGCATTGGCAGTCTCGGGGGCATCGTTGGCCGTGCTGTATCCCGTAGCGGTGCGGCCTCTGTATCGCAAGGCCAAGACCGGTTTCAAGGACCTGCAGCAGCAAACCGCCGTCGAGCTGGCCCGCGAGCTGCACCGGGCCGACGTACGTCGACGCCTGCGCCGCGCCTGAATGCTGCGCGTGAATCGTCGAGTCAGTACGTTTGGCGTCGGGCTGTAGACTCCCGAGCCCAGCTCAGGGTCGCCCGGCAATGGTGAGCAGCGCCTGGACCATGCCGATGCATTCGCCCTTCTTCTTGACAGCAAGGAGCGGGACCGGGGATTTCTGAATGAGCTGCTCGGTGACCGTGCCCAACAGGACCCCGGCGGCGCCGCTCCGGCCACGGGCCCCGATGACGACCACGTCGGCTTCCTCCGTCCGGATCGCCTCGAGAATGATCGGCACCGGGTGGTTGTACAAGTCGGGCAGGTGCAGGGTCGACAGTTTGACGTGGCCGGTCTTCACGCGGCGCAGCAGCTTCTCCGACTCCTTCTCGGCATGAGATCGCAGCTTGGCCTGATGCTCTTCCAGTGTCATCCCGACGCGCGAGTAGCCGCTGCTGACGCGGAAGACATTCAGGCACACGAGCCCGTAGCCGGTGGCGGCCGCAATCTCCACCGCCACTTCCAGGGCATTGGCCGAGCAATCCGAATTGCGGACCGGCGCCAAGATATTCCCCTTGCGCTTGACCTCGGCATCCAGCGGAAGCACCAGCACCGAGCATGTAGCCTTGCGGGTCAACCGTCGGGCGAACAGCGCGTCGCTGTCGGTCGCACCGCGCGGATCGCGAAGACGCCCGATCACGATCAGGTCGATCTCCTTGTCGTGGGCGTAGCGGAGGATCTCCAGCAGCGGCGGTCCGGTCACCACCTCGCAGATGATTCTCTCGCTCCCATGCCCCTGGAAGTGCTCCTTCGCGCAGTCGCGAAGCGTTTCGGCAGTCACCGGGTTGGGGAGTGGTGGGGCCGCCTCGTCCGGCTCCGCTGCGGGTGCTTCCTCGGTCACGTGAACAACGTGCAATTCCCGCGTCTTGGCCAACCGCGCGATCGCACCGACATAGCGGAGCTTCGGCGCGCCGTATTCAGCACTTTCGATGCAGACCAGGATGCGTTCGTAGCGTTTCATACCGGGCCTCCGTCGTCGAAGCAGATGATGAGCCGCACTCTACGTAACGCACATGACGGTGGATCGGCCTATCCTACCGGGACCGGCGTCGAGTCGCGACCGGGGGCGCAGAAAAGTGACCACTTACTCGACGGCCAGGGCCGAGGCGACCGCCAACGCGATGCACAACGCCGCCATCGCAACGGCCACCAGGAGCTTACCCACGGTCCCGAGGGCACGTCCCGCGGCGGCCAGCAACCCGACCCGGGCGGCTCCCATCATATCGTCGCGGACGGTCATCTCGCCGATCACCGCGCCGACGAAGCACCCGATCACCCCGCCCGCGACGGTGCCGATGACCGGTAAGGGCAGCGAAAACACGAACATGCCGATGAAGCCGCCCCCCAACGCATACCAGCTGGCCCGTCTCGACGCCCCCGCCCGCCGGACCACCAACGCCGACGCCGCGAACTCGACCAACTCGCCGATGACGGCCATGCCCGCCAGCACACACAGAACGGTCGGCGTCAGCCGGTCCCAATCGCCGAGCCATGAATACGCGATCGCCACGGCAAGGATGAGCCACGTGCCGGGCAATTGCACCACCGCCAGCAGCACACCCGCCAGGCAGGCGACGACAAGCCCGGTCAACCACAGCAATTCCATGAATCTATCGTCCCAACGGGCGCGCGTATCGAGTTGGCAGGACCGCGCCGCGGACTCGTGGTGGTGCCATGCCGGCGGGATCGGATCACGCCACCGCGATCCGTGGTTCGGGTTTCGGGGCGTAGGAGGCGGCCGCCTCCTGCACGAGGTGGTCCAGGGGCAGCCCGCGGCGGCGCAGGCGGCGCACCTCGCGGCGGCTCACGCGCGCATGCAGCAGGGCCGAGGTGCCGTTCGGGTCGTCGTGCAGCAGGGGTGAACGATGCCCGTCGGACAGGATGGACGTCATCCGGTCCAGACATTCGCGGTGATAGCGACACAGCAGCTCGGCGCACAGCGGCCAGCGCGAGTACCGCCCCCAAACCCCTACCGATCGTTGCCAGCGCCGTCGCGTCACCAGGCGGTTGATCCGCTCGAACATCCGCAGGTTCATCTCATACGGCAGGAAGGTCTGGGTGAACACACCCGCCATCAGGTCGTGGTGCATCTGGAAATCGTGCAGCGCCAGGGCCTTGAGCTCCCGGAACGGTGCCGGGGCGAGGGCATGGTCCGCCCGCATTTCCCAGTACATGTGTCCGAAGCTGATCGTCGTCCTCGAGACCGCCAACTGCCGGGGGATGAACTTTCCGTGGGCAACGGTGTCGGCCGCCAGGTGCGAGAGGTACCCCAGTGTGAACGCCTGTCCGCGTTCATCCGGGGCCGTCTCCAACAGGCGGAACCCGGTCGTCCAATGGTGGCAGAACTGCTTGATCCGGCTCCACCGCTTGGCGACCACCACGTCCGCGGCGACATTGCCGTAGAGATAGTCGACGGCGCAGCGCGTCAGGAGGACGGCCACCGAAGCGGGCAGCAGCCCCAGTTGAGCCAGCATCTGCGTGCCCAGATGGACGTGCGTCGCCGGGCCCCAGGCCAGCGCCGCGTCGACGTCGAAAAGGCAACTCAGCCCGGCGAGCAGGAACGCGGTAAGCCAGATTCTTGGTCTCATGCCACACTACTTCTCGGCAGGGTGTGATCAATCCGGGCATTATACGTTCGTAACGTGCCCTGGTGGCCTGTTTTTTCGCTTTTTTGGGGCGTAAAATCCCGTCACGAACTCGCTTGTTGACGCTTTCACCGCCCGGCGATAGACTCCGGTATCTTGTAGGTTCGACAATACCTTACGTTACAGGAGCCTCTGCATGGCGCAAGAGCAAGGCCATTTGACCGTCCAAGACCGGGACGGCGTCACGGTCGTCGAATTCGCCGAACGCAAGATCCTGGAAGAACTGACGATTCGCGAGATCGAGGCCGAGTTGATGGACCTGGTCAGCGAGACGGCCGGCATCAAGCTGGTGCTGAACTTCACGAACGTCGGGCACTTCTCCAGTGCCGCGCTGGGGACCCTGAACAAGCTGTTCGAGCTGGTCAGACAGAAGAGCGGGCGCATGATCCTGACCGGGATCAGCCCGCGGATCATGGACGTCTTCGAAATCACCAACCTGCGCAAGCGTTTCGAGATCCGCAACACGGTAGCCGACGCCCTGACAGAGTTCTAACCGTCCTGCCAGAACGTTGGCCGGCAATTGGCGGCGGGTACCCCGGGCCCGTCGGCTTACTATGGCGGCTGTCGACCCCGACAACGAGGCGACCTTCAAGGTCATCGAAATCCCCAGCGCACTGAAAGCGACCAGGGAGCCGCAGGAGACGGTTCTGAAAGAGGCTGAGGACTGCGGCTTCTGCGGGGACACCCTCTTCGCGATCAAGCTCGCCCTGGAAGAGGCGATGAGCAACGCCGTCAAGCACGGCAACAAGTGCGATCCGGCGAAACGGGTCACGATTCGTTACGCCGTCACCGACGAGCGATTGGTCGTGGTCGTGGCGGACGAGGGCGGTGGCTTCGCGCCGGAGTCGGTGCCGGACCCCACGACCCGTGACCGACTACCGCTTCCCAACGGACGGGGGATCATGCTCATGCGGGCCTACATGGATGTCGTCGAATACCGCAACAACGGCGCCGAAGTCTACATGATGAAGCGAAAGCCCGAAGCCGAGGATCGGGCCGCCCAGTAGAACCGTGCCGCTTTACCGGCGCGAGACCGCGCAGCTTCATCCGACAGCACAACATCGTCCGATCTGGCACCATGAACGTTCGTCGTACCATCCATTTCAGCGGCCGGGTGCAGGGCGTCGGCTTCCGGTTCACCGCCGTACACGTGTCGCGCGGCTTTCAAGTCACCGGAACCGTCAGGAACCTGATGGACGGACGCGTGGAGCTCGTTGCGGAAGGCGAGCCGAGCGAGATCGATCGCTTCGTCGACGCCATCGGCGTACAGATGGGCGATCTGATCCACGACACCCGCTGCGTCGAATCGCCCGCCACCGATCAGTACGAATCGTTCGGCATCTCCTACTGACGGGCAGCGCCGCCCGAGCCCGCTTGGCGATCCTGCGGGCTGACGTACAGCTGGGCGAAGTACTTGGCCGTCAGAGGCTCACCGGTCGCCCGCCGGGTCAACTCGTCCCACGAGTAGAGCTTGCCCGGGGCGAAGACCCTCTCCCGCAGATAGTCGGCGACGTCCTTCCGCTGGAAGAAGCTCGTCTCGTGAGGGTCGGCGACGCCCATGACGTTCTTCGCCACGTAGTCATACACCTGGCACGAGAACAGGCTGCCCATCATGTAGCTGTGATAGTAAACCGGGGCGGCCACCACGTGGTGTTTCGCGGCGTAGTCCGGGCGGCTCGTGGTCTCCGGGGAGTTCAGCAGCTGGTACCGTTTCTTGAGGTCCCACCAGAGTTTGCCCAGATCCTGGTCCGGGTTCGCGTACATCCCGTGCTCAAAACGCACCATGACCTGCGCCCAGCGGCTGAATATCAGCTTCTCCCTTCGCAGCGCCCGGCGGGCGGCGGGCACCGCACGCTTCGCCGGGCCCGGCTCGATCCCCACCACCTTCACCAGGAACTCCTCGTTGTTGGCCATGGCCCCGAGCAGCATGGCGATACCCTCGGTGGTCACGCCGCTGGACGCGGTGCGGAGGACGAAGGGCAGGTCCGGGCTGAGGTACTTGTCGTAGACGGCGTGGCCCAGTTCGTGCAGCAGCGTACCCATCCACATGAGGTTGGGCTTGAGATTGCAGAAGATGCGGATGTCGCCGGCGCGATCCATGTCGCTGCAATATGCGTGGGGGCTCTTGCCCGGCTTCTCGTAGAGGTCGCTGCGGGCCAGGACGTCCTCAATGGGCATGCCCATGCTCGCGTAGTAAGCGGTCGCCAGGGCGACGATGTCCTTGCCCTCATAGAGAGCGTCCAGATTGACCGCCTGCCCCCTCGTGGGGGCTTCCTGGAAGAACAGGTCGCCGTAGTGCCACGGGCGCAAGGCGGCCGTGTCGATGCCGAAGCGGGCCGCCCGCTCGGCGTCGAGTTCCCGCTTGAGTTCGGCGAAGGGCTCGCGCGTCAACTCGTCGAGCTCATCGAACAGCTGGAACAGCTCAGCGGGGTCGATCTCCTGCGTGGCCAGTTTCATCGAATAGAAACTGTTGAAACCGAGCTGGCGAGCGGACTCGTTCCGCAGCCGAACGAGCTCGGCCAACTGCGCTTCGACCTTGGCCCCGACCTCCATGTACGCTTTCCAGGCCTGCTCCGCCGCAGCCGAGTCGGTCGACTCGGCCAGGATCTTGCGGATGTCGTTCTCCGTGTGGGGGCGGCCGTCGACTACGCCCCGGTGGTGGTTGCAGGTCTGCTCGACCTTCGCCTCCAGGTCTATGATCTTCCTGGACAACTCAGGATCGCCCTGGGCAGGCAGAAAGCTGAGGTACATGACGACGAGCTTGCGCTTGCGCGTGGCGTCGGTGACCTTGCCGCCGTCCTTGAGGGCCTTGAGTCTGGCAAACGTCTGCCGATCGCTGTGCAGGTCGAGCAGCTTGGCATCGGCTTCGCGCCGCCGCTGGAAGGCCTCGTCGGTCCCCGTGATGTTGGCGTCCCACCAGGCCTGGCACTGCTCGAGATAGAGCGGACGGAACCGGGCAACATAGGCGTCGTACAGTGCATCGAGTTCGGCGCCCGCATCGCCGGCACCTTGCGATGGTTCGGACGCCCGAGCGGTCGCCGCCAGCAACACGGCGGCGAGGCAGATCTGCAACACCGCACGACGCGCGCAGGCAAGGATGTGGGTACAGCGGACGGATGGCCCGCACGTACGCCGCACCGACAGGCGCGCCGACGGCGCCACCTGGGTCCCTGAGCCGTCAAGCACCCGCACGACGACGGTGCGCCTCAACCGCACGCTGTCGGCAGCCATGTCACGAACGATCATAGTGTTCTCCTGGTGTCTTATGCCTGCTGATCGCAAGCCGGTAAACGGTCGGACGCCGCCCTGTAGGTCCCCAAAGGGCAGACCTGACGAGCCCGTCATTCAACAGTCAGGGATCGTACACGGTATCGAACCGGCGCGAAACCCCGTACCCGGACGCGCGGCCGCCTGCAGCGTCGACGGGATTCGCCGGGTCGCGTAGAATCCCAGTCGTCGAATGCGGAGGGGCAGACACGACTCCGGAAGGGGCCCGGCAACGGGTGACCACCTCGAACCGAGCCAGCGGTCTGCCCGCATGCACGTATGAAAGCGCTTCAACGGATACTTGTGTCAGCCGTGTTGTGCCTGGTCACCGGCATGCAGGGCGGCTGCGACCGGGAACGCACGGCCCGGGACCAAGCGTCCGCGCCCGCAGTCGACGGGCCGACGCCGAACATCATCCTCGTGATGATCGATGCCCTGCGGGCCGACCGGCTAGGGGTCCAAGGCCACCCGCGCAAGCTCACGCCGACGCTCGACTCCATCGCCGCCGGCAGCGTGATCTTCGAGCGGGCAATCGCCGCCGCTCCGTGGACGCAGCCGTCGATCGCATCCCTGTTCAGCGGGTGCTACCCGGGCGTTCATCAAGTCACTGACTTCGGATTCGCCGTCGACGCCACGAACCGGAAAGTCCCGAAGATCAGAGTGTTTCGCGATTCGTTCGACACGATGGCCGAGGCGCTTCGGGCCCGGGGATACAGCACGGCCGGTTTCGTGGCAAACCCGTTTGTCCTGGCCGACTACGGATTCGCGCAGGGCTTCGATCACTTCGACACGACGTTCATCGGCTTGACGACGCCGGGCAGCGTGATCAACGATGCCGCGATCGCCTGGTTGCAGCAGCGGGACGTCGAGCGACCCTTCTTCCTGTACCTCCACTACATGGACGTGCACGGTCCCTACCATGCCCCTCCCGAATTCCTCGACCCGCTGGTTGACGAGGTCGACGCCATGCCCGCCAAGCGCTCGATCACCGACAAGGACATCCGGCGCCTGGCGTATCTGGGCGGGGCCCCGCCCGGCTGCACCGACCTGCCGCGCTTCGAACGGCTGAGCCACTACCAGGAGTACTGGGCAGCCCGATACGATGCGGGAGTAGCCCAAGCGGACCATTACCTTGGCGAGCTGCGATCGAAACTCCAGACGATGAAGCTGTGGGAAACCGCGTACGTCATCGTGACGGCCGACCACGGAGAGGCGCTGTTCGAGCACGGGCATTGGGACCACGGCTTGAGCACGCACCATCCGGAGCTGCACGTGCCGCTGATTGTCCGTTGGCCTACGGCTCTGCCTGCGGACACGCGCGTGGCCGACACGGTCCGATTGATCGACCTGTTCCCCACGCTGGTCGAGCAGCTGCGGTTGCCGAAGGTCTCCCGGGCGCAGGGGCGCTCCCTGCTGCCGCTGCTCGCCGACCAAGCGCCGGCGGCGCCGCTGCCGGCGTTCGCCGAGGCGGTCAAGAAAGGACCAGAACAGTACGCACTCTACCGCGGCGACTGGAAGCTGATTCTTCACGCCGACTCCGGGTCCGCAAGGCTCTACAACATCGCCGACGACCCGCTGGAGCAGCGCGACCTGGCCGCCAACGCCCCCGCGCAACTGAAAT
Organism: Phycisphaerales bacterium; assembly: GCA_020353195.1. Lineage (GTDB taxonomy): Bacteria > Planctomycetota > Phycisphaerae > UBA1845 > UBA1845 > JAFGJQ01. Next base: position 581,972 of record CP070691.1, read on the forward strand.
CCCTGACGGCGCTGGTTCAGGAGCGCCTCGGCCGAAACCGCCGCCTGGCTGCCGGTGAACCCGTCGAGGAGATCCCCCTGACTCCCGACCGGCTCGACCGCCTGCGGTCGCTCGGCTACGTGGAATGATGCGCTCCGGGTCTCTTCATCGTCAGGGGATGTCAGGAGAGCCGAAGCTGCCGGACGGAGATTTCGCGCTGCGAGCCCAGTTGTTCAGGGCCAACGACAGTTCCGTGGTCCGCGTCATCGATGACGGCGGTCGACTCTCACCCCGACGTCTGAATGAGGAGCGGGAACCCGCAACGGCGTTTCCGGCTCACGTCCAGCGAAGCGCATCAGGCACGCTTCAAACCTTACAGGGCTGCAACATTGCGCGAAGTAATGCTTTACGCACGGCGATCGTTGTTGACTTTATGGCTGAATGGTGCTAAATTATTCGTCCTGCGATTGGATGGGGGTTCCGGCGGGTGCGACGGATAGAGGGGATCCGCACCCCCCTTTCCCATCAACGGCGATCTCAGGCCCCTGACCGCCGCACTTCGTCAAGAACCAGTTGCACAAGTCCAGAGCGAGGGTTCAGCGCGAGCAGGTGCGCGGATGAACGTCGACGCGCACAGGAGCCGGTTCCTTCGAGTGCCCACGAGCTGGGAGCCGAGCCGCGTTCCCAGCCCCGTCTGAACCGCCGGCACCCCTGGAGCGAGATGTGGCCGTGAGGCATCTCGCCGGTGGCGGGGAGGGCGTGATGTCACGCAAGCGTACGGTCATGATGGAGTCACTGATCGCGTGTCCGAGCCTGAGGACGATGTCGGACGCAGCTCAGGTGGACTCGTTCTGGACGGGTAGCATCGCGGATGGCATCCGCGCGGGCTTGGCCGGTTGAGTCTGTCAGGCGACTGACCGGAGGAGCACACTTCAAGCGGCGCTCAGGCGGGACCGGAGGTGAGCCATGGGCGACGAACCACGCCATTCTGCCCCAGGCAGGGTCGGGCCTGCAGCAAGCGCTTTGAAAGCGGGCCAGCCCGGCGACTCCCCCATACCCGGTGAGGTCGGCCCCCCAGTCGGGTCCGGCGCCCGCGCCCGCTCGTACCGGATCATCCGGGCGCTGTCCGCGGGGAGCAAGGCCTCGGGGCGTGAAGCGGAACGCACCCACGCCCGCCAGGAAGCCGAACAGAACCGCGCCCGTCAGGAAGCGGCCCATTGCCGCAGTGGCCCTCGGCGTGCGGGACAAGCCCACGATCAACGTGATGACGTTCAAGGACGACGCCGGGCGGGACGCCGTGAAGTCCCGCTATCAGGTCTCATCCCTGTTCATGGAGACGAAAAGCAAAGTGGCGAGAGGCATTGATCCGGACACGATGCTCGACCGGCAGCGATCCGTTCTGCAGCGCGAGCTGAGTGGCCGCGCGTAGATCGCGGATCAAGGGAAACCTATTGGTCTGTTCTGCTCGGGCACCGTACCCGGTCATAGGGAAAAGGAGGAAAGTAGCATGAGACCCAGCAGCATGCGGCGTAACGTTTTCGTTTCCGTGCCTCCTGCCGTCGACCGGAGGAGGACGGTATTCATCGTCACATTGACCGCGTTCTTTCTGGCAGTGTCCCGCTCCGCGCCGGCAGAGGACCCAACTCGGCAATTCGGCTCGGCGTGGACCGATCCGGCGCCGCTCAACAACAATGCCGACACTGATTCGGGTGACGACTGCGCTCCGCACGTGAGCACCGACGCGGGTGGCACCTGGGTGGCCGTGTGGTGGTCCTCCGAGAACCTGGGCGGGACCATCGGAACCGACGGCGACATCCTGGTGGCCCGCAGCGTCGACAATGGGGTCACCTGGACCGATCCGGAGCCTCTCAACAACAACGCCGCCACAGATTCCGGGGATGACTGGTCCGCGCAGGCAGCCACCGACGGAGCCGGAAACTGGGTAGCCGTGTGGGACTCGATCGACACCCTTAGCGGAACCATCGGAACCGACCACGACATTCTAGTGGCTCGCAGTACCGACAACGGCGTCACCTGGACCGATCCGGCGCCCCTCAACAACAACGCCGAAACGGATTCCGGGAATGACTGGTACGCTCAAGTAACCACCGACGGAGCCGGGAACTGGGTAGCCGTGTGGTGGTCGACCGGGATGTTCGGAACGGACTACGACATTCTGGTGTCCCGCAGCACCGACGACGGCGCCACCTGGACCGATCCGGCGCCTCTGAACAACGACGCCGCCGCGGATTCGCGGCAGGACAAGCAGCCGCAGGTGACTACCGACCGGGCCGGCAACTGGGTGGCCGTCTGGTTCTTCATGGACAGCCTGGGCGGGCCCTTCGGGTCCGACTACGATATCCTGGTGGCCCGCAGCACCGACGACGGCGCCACCTGGACCGATCCGGCACCGCTCAACAGCGGCGCCGCTACGGATTCGGGCAACGACCTCAGTCCGCAGGTGACTACCGACGCGGGTGGCAACTGGGTAGCCGCGTGGCACTCCTCCGAGAACTTGGCCGGGACCATCGGAAGCGACTACGACATTCTGGTGGCCCGCAGCACGGACAACGGCGCGACCTGGACCGACCCGGTACCGCTTAACAACAACGCTGCTACGGACCTGGGGCATGACGGGTACCCGGAGGTGGCCACGGACGCCGCCGGCATCTGGTTGGCCGTCTGGCGCTCTCACGATGACCTGGGCGCGACTATCGGAACCGACGGCGACATCCTGGTGGCCTGCAGCAACGACAACGGCCTCACCTGGACCGATCCGGAGCCACTCAACAACAACGCCGCCACGGATTCCGAGAATGACTGGTACCCGCAAATCACCACCGATGGAGCCGGCAACTGGGTGACCGTGTGGGACTCGACCGACAACCTCAGCGGAACCATCGGAACCGACTACGACATTCTGGTGGCTCAGACTTCGGTGGTGCCCGGAGATTGCGATCGCGACGGGAAGGTGGACCTCTACGACTTCGCGCTGTTCTGTCAGTGCTTCGCCGGGACGGGCAATCCGCCGGCGGTGGGCTGTCAGCCCGGCGTTGACGCCGACCTCGACAACGACGGGGACGTGGACCTGGGCGACTTCACCCTGTTCGCCGCGAACTGCACCGGCCCGCTGTAGGCCGACAACGACGTCGCACTCACTCTCAATGGCGCACAGTGCTGCGGCCCCGCTGTTGACGTTAGTCTCGTCGGACAGCATCCTGTCACAGGCGCCCTGCCCGTCCGGCGCGGCGCGCCACACACCGGAATGCCCGCCCGACCAATCCGCGGAGTGCAGATCCAAACGTCCGAGAAGCGGCCCGGTGGCATGCAGCCCCAAGGCGAATGCATCGTTAAAGCCCTTCTCTCGCGGCGCCCTGCATTATCGGATCACGCTCGCCTGGGGGAATCGTCACTGCATCGCCAAGACCCTACCCCTTTTCTCTTGGCCATGTTACCTCAACGGTGCTAGAATATGAGAGACATGTGCACGTTCTTGCGCGCATGCGCCGCTGACGGCTTTGGCGAAGCCCGTCGGGGGAAGAAGCCTATGAATCGGAGAGAGAGATGCGTTCAATCAACATTCTCATGGTTTTGGCAATGGCGGTAGCTTGGGCGGCACCGGCCCGCGCCGTCGATCCGGCGTTGACGTTCTCGTTCAGCGATCTGAGCGGCGACTTTGACGCCGGAAGTACGCTCTTCACTGCCGTGGACGGCGATGACACGGACGGTGACGTTACGCGGCTGGATCCGTTTGGGGATGCGATCTTTGACGGTGTCCTCGCCACCAGTCAATTCTTCTCTTTGGAGATGAATGTCTTCCCCATGGGACTCGAAGACCCCACCCAAATCTTGGCGAGCGCCGGGACGCTCGTCGTGACCGACCTTGATGGCGACACCCTCAGCGGCTCCGTCAGCGGCGTTTGGCTCAACACTCTGGGCTCCGCTGACTTCGTCGGGAATATTCAAGGTCTCGTGATCACCACCGATGACAACGAGTTTAATGGAACCGGGGGCACATTCTGTTCTCTGGACGGTCTCGCCGGAGTATTTGACGGGGATATTATGACCCTGACATTCGGCACTTGGTTCACGGACGCCGGGGGCACCTTCCAGGACTTCTCTGACGCCTCGACGCTCGCCGTGGGTGCCATCATCCCCGAACCTGCAACGTTGTGGCTGCTGGCTCTTGGAACTCTGGCGATTTCCACCGGACGACGGAGATTAGCACGGGTTTAGCCAGAAGCTCCGGACAACACCATATCCGTCCCATACCGCCGGTCATCGCGTCGGCCAGGCCTGCGAACCCCGGCCCACGACAACAGGCGATTCGGCGATGACTGTTCTCCCGCAGCAGCCCGCGCCGCACGCATCGGCACCTGCGCAGAGATCCGCATCATCGCAGGCTGTCCCACAGTGATCGTCGATGCGTAACGCAGCACGTAACCCGCCCGGCTGATTTGCGGACTGCCTCTTACCGCCTCGGGGAAGGAGCTTCAGACCGCCGCGCGCGTGTGGTGGTCCGTCACCAGCTGGAACTGGTGGGCCGCCGCCAGCAGCGTGTCCTCGGCGAACGGCGGCCCGATCAACTGCAGCCCGACGGGCAGCCCCGCCCCGTCGAAGCCGCACGGGATACTGATGCCCGGAACCCCCGCCAGATTGACCGATGTGGTGTAGACGTCCGCCAGGTACATCGCCAGCGGATTGTCGGTCTTCTCTCCCAGTGCAAACGCCGTAGTCGGGGCCACCGGTGATGCGATCACATCCACGGTCTCGAACGCCCGCTCGAAGTCGCGGCGGAGCAGCGTGCGCACCTTCAACGCCTTGAGGTAATACGCGTCGTAGTATCCGCTCGACAGCGCGTACGTGCCCAGCATGATCCGACGCTTGACCTCCGGACCGAACCCGTCCCGGCGGGAGGCCGAGTACAGCTCGATCACGTCGTCGATCCCCTCCGTACGATGTCCGTAATGAACACCGTCATACCGGGCCAGGTTGCTGGACGCCTCCGCCGTGGCCACAAGGTAATAGCAGGCAATGGCATACCGGGTGTGCGGCAGGCGGATTTCCGACACCACCGCCCCGTGCTTCCGGTAGACGTCCAAAGCCGCCTCAACCGCGGACCGGACCGGATCGTCGAGCCCCTCGCTGAAGTACTCAGGCGCGATCCCGATTCGCAGGCCCCTCAGCGGGCGGTCGAGTCCGGCCTCGTACTCCGGAACCTGCTCGTCCACCGACGTCGAATCCCGTGGGTCGTACCCGGCGATCACCGACAGCAGCAGGGCGGCGTCGGCGGCGGTTCGCGCCAGCGGCCCGATCTGGTCCAAGCTGCTGGCGAACGCCACCAGTCCGTGGCGGGAGACCCGCCCATAGGTCGGCTTGAGCCCCACGACGCCGCAGAACGATGCCGGCTGGCGGATCGACCCGCCCGTATCGCTGCCCAGAGCACCGGGCACCATTCCCAGCGCCACCGCCGTCGCCGAGCCGCCCGACGAGCCGCCGGGCACCCGCCGTGGGTCCCACGGATTCAGCGTTTGCTGCACACTGCTGTTTTCCGTGCTGCTGCCCATCGCGAACTCGTCCAGGTTGGTCTTCCCGACGATGATCGCGCCGGCCCGCTCCAGCCGCTCGACCGCGTGCGCGTCGTACGGTGCCTCGAAGTTGTGCAGGATCCGCGACGCGCACGTCGTGCGCCCGAACCTCGTACACATGTTGTCCTTGATGCCGACCGGCACGCCCGCCAGCGGACCGACCGGGGCGCCCCGCCCGAGGGCCTCGTCCACCTCCCGCGCCCGGCTCAGCGCCCGGTCGCCGTCGACTTGGACAAACGCGCGGTACTTCCCGTCGTGCCTGGCAATGGCATCGAGGCTTTGCCGGACGGCGTCAACCGCAGACAGCTCTTTGTTCCGGATGGCCTGTGCTGTCTCGACGAGGTTCATGCCGCCACAAGCGTCTATGCGCTGTCCTGATCCAGTACCTTGGGAACTTTGAAGAAGGTATCCTGCCTCTGTGGAGCGTTGGCCAGTACGACGTTCGGCCCGGGCGAGGGGGCCGGCTCGTCCGCACGGAAGACGTTGTGCACGGCAAGAACGTGGGCAGTGGGGGGAACGTCACCGGTATCCAGCTCATTGAGCTGATCGACGTAGTCGACGATGGCCGACAACTCCGACGAGAACTTGGCCACCTCCTCGTCCGTCAAGTCCAGGCGCGACAGGACGGCGATGTGCCTGACCGAGTCTTCATCGATCGTTGCGCCCACGGTTGCCTCCAGGACAAACAGAGACGGGTCGGTAGCGTTCAGTGCGTGCCCGCTTACGGGCAGAATCGAGCCCGGCCGGCACAAGCTCCCGTCCCGTCTTGCTCTCCGTTATTCAGCAGGGAGGGACTCCGGTGGCGTGTAGTTCCGTTTCGGCGGCTTGACGACCAGGCCCATGCGAATGGCCTTGGCCGACACCTTGATCCGGCAGACCTTCCCGTCGACCACGGCACGGACGCGCTGGATGTTGGGCCGGAACATCCGCTTCGTCTTGCCCGTGACTTTTCGCCCGACCCCGCCGAGGTACTTCGCTTTTCCGCGGCGGGCGATGCTCCGCCCACTGCGGGTCCGTTTTCCTGTGAAATGGCACACCCGAGGCATGGTTCACGTCTCCGGATCAGGTACCATGGCCCCCAGCGGGCCCTGGAGAATCCTTTAGTGTACGGCACCCGGCCGCCTTTGCAAGCCCCGGGTGAAAAACGGACCGCTACGCTGCCGTCGCCTGCTCGGAGGCGGTCGGGACCGCAGGCAGCCGACGGAAGATGCTCGCCCCGTCTTCCCGGGAGAAAAAAACGGCAATCTCCGGCGTTCGCAGGCGTTAAGCCCCAAAGGCGGCGTATGAAGGAAACGGCCGATCTGAGGAACCTGGTTGAGCGAGCCCGGCAGGGCGATCCGACCGCGTACGACGTGCTGGTCGACCTGTATGCGAACCGCCTGTATGGGTTCCTCTATCGCCTGACCGGCTCGCGGACCGACGCGGAGGACCTGCTGCAGGACCTTTTCGTTCGGGTCGTCAGGATGCTGCCGCGGTACGAGCACCGCAGCGCGCTGGAGGGCTGGCTGTTCCGGATCGCGACGAATCTGGCCCGCGACCACATCCGCCGGGCCCGCCGCACGCCGCCGACGCTGTCCATCCACGAGGAGCCCGAAACCGAGGGGGATCGGTTCCGCACCTGGCGGCAGCCCGCCGACGCCTCAGCGCAGGCGCCCGGTCACCGGATGGAACGCGGCGAAGACGCCGACGCTCTCCAGCAGGCCCTGGCCAGCCTGCCGGCGCCCGAACGCGAGGTCGTGATGCTGCGCCACTTTTCGGACATGACCTTCGCCGAGATCGCCGAGGTGATGGGCACGCCGTTGGGTACTGCATTGGCCCGGGCCCACCGGGGGCTCACCAAGCTCCGCCGGATGCTGGCGGGAGATGCCGACAGTTGAGGATACGCATGACTCTCGACGACCGCGACATCCTGGCCGAGATCGAGCAGAACGAGCAGTGGCTCCACGGGCTCGAGACGCGGGTGCCCGGGGTAGCCTCTCTGGAGCACCTCAAGCTGCTGGTGCGAATCGCCGCCCAGGAGCACTGGCTCAAGAGATACCCGGCGCCTGATGTCGATCCCGCGCTCGTGGACCGTATCAAGCGAGGGATCCGCCGGGAGGTGCGGCGCGGCGCCGTCAGCACGGCGCCGGCGGGCGGTGGGGGCAAGACATCCCCGGCGGCGAGGATTGCATCGCTGGCCGCGGCTGCAGCGATCGTGCTCGGGGTCCTGATCGGGCTGTACGTGCCCGACGCCGGGTCCGTCGCCGATGCGAGGAGCCCGCTGGACGACTTGATCGCGACCGTCGAAGACCGTGATTCAGACTACGCACAAAGCGTGGCCCTGCTCCGCGACGCGCTGGAGGAGGTCGAGGCAGCGTTGCTCGGGTCCACGTTGGACGCCTCATACGACTCCGAGTTCGACGATCTGGGCTCAGAGATCGACGATCTGATGAACGGGTTGGATTCCGACCAGGATGTTTCGGAGCAGCCCGCGTGAAGGCAATGAAGATGCGTGCGGCTCGCAGTGCAGCGGGCTGCCGGAGCGTCCCGGTTTCTCTGTGTGGAGACGCGTGATGACGAATCGAACCAGACACTGGCTTTACCGCGCGGGCACGGTGTGCCTCGCTGCGGCCATGACTACGTCGCTGCCGGGCGGCGAGCCGCCCGGCGAGGAAAGCGAGCAGGACCGAACGCGCCCTTCGGCCGAGCAGTCCGCGGATGACGACCGTGGACCCGCCGACGTCCGCGACCCGGACCAGCCGACGCCCCCACGCGATCGTAGCCGACCGGGCCGGGGGCGAGCAGGAGGGCGGGGCGAGCGCCGGCTCGGGCGGGCCGAGCATTTCTCCGATCAGCTGGGCGAGGAGGAACGCCAACGCGTGCTCGACTTTCTCGACGGACATTTCCCGGAAGCGGCAAGGGAGTACTACCTCCAGTTGGAGCAGAACCCTCGCCTGGCAGAACGGAAGGTGCACCGCCTCATGCCCGAGATGCTGCGGCTCATGCGGTCGTACGATCAGGATCCGCTTGAGTTATTCAACCTGCGAGTCGAAGAGTTCAAAAACGAACTTGGCATGCGCAAGATCATGCGCCTCTATCGGCGCGATGGGCCGCGCCGAGAGGAGCTTCGACGTGAACTGCGCGGGCACCTGGAGCACGCGTTCGACGTCCGACAAAGCATCGGTCGGATGGAGATCGAGCGTCTGGAACGGGGGATCGCCCGGCTGCGCGAACGGCTCGAGCGCGACGCGAAGGATCGGGAGCAGATCATCGAGCGGGACCTGGAGCGCCGGCTTGCCCCCCGCGGGCCCGGGATGATGCGACCTAGGGGTCCGGGTGGGGCCACGGCACCGGCCGAGCGCCCGGAAGATGCTCCCGGCGATCCGGACGAGTTCCTTGGCCCGTAGGTGGACCCCGCCTGCAAATCCGCCGGAACACGCGTGCTCCGGGCGCGTGCGGCACCTTGCTGCAATGCCGGGGATCCCGGTAGGCTGGTCCCGCGCGCGGGAACAAGCGGCGAATCGCGCCTACCGCTTCAGAGAGACTCTCCGGCCGGCTGAATCGGAATCGAGCGGATCCCCACCCGAATCGACTCGGTGGCGTCGAAGATGCTGATCAGCCTGATCTCATAGGCCCGGCCGGAGGCGCCCGTAATCCCGACCGACTCGCCCACCCGCCAATTCCTGATCTTGTGAACCCGTCGCCTTCCGCGATAAATGGATACGTCGGCGTCGGGGCCGGGATCCGTGTCCAGCACCCGCACGCGAACACCGTCGAGCAGCATCGCGACATCCGAGAACCGCTCGTCCTCGCGGCTTACGATGGCTGTAGTGAGGAACCCGTCCTTGCCCTGTGCAGACGTGTCCGCCTCCAGGGCGGCAGCCGCCGCCGTCTCTACGGCCGCCGGCTTGGTCTTCACGGCCGGTTTGCCCGGCGCCGGCGCCGTTGGGCGCGCATCGGCCGCCGCCGGGGCGGGCGCGGCGGGCAACCGCGCATCGGCGCGGGGCGCGGCCGGCTCATCCTCAGTGGCCGCCGCTGCGGCGTGATCGGGCCTGCCCGGCCCGGCTTCAGCGGTCGACTCGGGCTCATCGTCACCAGCAGGCCTTTGCGCGCCGGCGAGGCGCTTCCAGTCCACGCCGACGGTCTGGAGTGACCGCTCGCCGTAGCGCTGCCACGCATTCTTGCTGGCCGCCACCCGGTCCGCGTGTTCGCGTTCCAGTTTCTGAATGCCTGCCAATGCTGCCGAGTCGGACGGGCGGATCAGCAACGAACGAATGTAGCACTGCCACGCGAGGTCATACTGCCCACGTTGCTCGAAATCGCGGGCGGCTCCCACCCATCCCTGGGCCGCCAGCGGCGCAACGCGGTCCAGGGCGCTGCGAACCTTCCCGCTGTTGGGGTTGGCCCGCGCAGCCGCACAGTAGATCACATAGGCTTGGTGATAGTCGCCGGACGCCTCTGCCCGTTCGGCCTGGGAGAGGACCGCCGGCGAGACGCACCCGCCGCCCGCAATCGCCAGGGCGACCGGCCCCACGCACCACGCGCGAAACAGACGTTCACATACTCGTGACCTGCCCTCCATTTGGTGACCCCACAAAGCCCGGTTGGGTTCCCCAGTGTCCTCCAGCCGGATGTAGAGTGTAGCGTGCCCCCCGGAGAAGGCCAGCCCGATTGACCCGAAGCCCCTCTTGGCGTTAAAAAGGACAGTGAGGATCATCGGCAGTCCCGTACAACACGTTGAGCAACAAGCTGGGACAGGCCGCACCGCAGGGCTGCAACGCGCGTTTCGGCCCGTCGTGGGGCCGACGGGAACGCCGATCTCGCAGGAACCGGGTCATAGGCCTCCGAAGAATCGGGGCTTCTGGGCAATCATGTTTGACGCTCTGACAGAACGACTCGGCGACGTCTTTCGCGGCTTGCGAGGGCGAGGCCGGATCACCGAGGAGAACGTCGCTCAGGCCATGCGGACCATTCGCACCGCATTGCTCGAGGCGGACGTCCACGTCGAGGTCGCCCGTCAGTTCTGCGACGAGGTCCGAAAAAAGGCCATCGGGCAAGAGATCATCAGGACGTTGAAACCGGACCAGCTCATGTGGAAGATCGTCCACGATGAGCTGGTGGCGCTGATGGGCCCGGTCGACCCGCGAATCCCGTTCGCCACTCCGGGTCCGACCGTCCTGTTGCTCGCGGGGTTGCAGGGGTCAGGAAAGACCACGACCTGCGGCAAACTGGCGACACTCATCCTCAAGCGGGCCAAGCGCCCGCTGCTGGTGGCAGCCGACCTGAAGCGACCGGCCGCCATCGACCAGTTGGAGGTTGTCGGCGCGCAGGTCGGCGTCCCTGTCTACACCGAGCGCGGGCACCTCAACGCCGTCAAGGTGTGCCGCAACGGGGTTTTCGAGGCCCGCAAGACCGACCGCGACGTGGTCATCCTCGACACAGCAGGGCGGCTGGCCATCGACGAGGAGATGATGGCCGAGGTCGCCAAGATCGCCTCGACGTCCACACCCCATCAGATCTATCTCGTCCTTGACGCGATGACCGGCCAGGATGCCGTCGCGACCGCCAAAGCCTTCAACGAGCGCCTCGAGCTGGACGGGTTGATCCTGACGAAGTTCGACAGCGACACCCGCGGTGGGGCGGCACTGTCGGCCAAGCGCATCAGCGGCAAGCCGATCAAGTTCATCGGCGTCGGCGAGAAGCTCGACGCCCTGGAGCCCTTTCACCCGGAGCGGATCGCCGGGCGCATCCTCGGCGCCGGCGACATGCTGTCCCTGGTCGAGAAAGCCCAGGAGCAATACGACGCTCAGGAGGCGGCCAAGCTCGAGAAGAAAATGGCCAAGGGACAGATGACCCTGGACGACTTCCTGGGCCACCTGCGCAAGATCCAGAACATGGGCTCCATGCGCGAGATGATCAAGAAGATCCCCGGGCTCAGCGACCAGATCCCCGACACCGATGTCGACGAGGGGGAGATGAAGCGCTTCGAAGCCATCATCCTGTCGATGACCCCAAAGGAGCGGGCAAAGCCGAGCCTTATCGACCATTCGCGGCGGCGGCGCATCGCCCGGGGCAGCGGCACCGAGCCGCAGGACGTCAACGGGCTGGTCAAGGCCTTTGGGCAGATGCGCGACGCCATGAAGCTGATGGCCGGCAGATCCCTCGTCGATCGGATGAAGATGGGAAGTCGCCTGACGCAGGTGATGGCGGGCGGCGGTTTCGTCAAACAGAAGGGCAGCACCACCGCCAGACGCCGACAGCTTTCCAAGAAAGACCGCCGGAAGATCCGCAAACGGCGGCGGTAATGCGGTCTCGTCAGAAGAGTGGCGGCTGTCGCTGACCGTCATCGCCGACGGCCGACGCTGTCATCAAGTCGAGGCCCCTCGCGCGGCAACCGACGGTCGCAGAACCCGTCAAACGCAGATGTCGTCTCAGTCGTGAACCGGCAGGTTGGCGCAGCCATGGCAAGAACTCGGACCCGACGCGAGACCCTCCAACAGCGCAAAGACCGGGCCGGGAAAATCCTCGCCAAGCTGGTGCGGGTCCATGGCCGACCGTCCACCGCCCTCAAACACAAGAACGCTTTGCAGTTGCTGATTGCGACGATTCTCTCCGCCCAATCAACCGATGAGACCATCAACCAGGTCACGCCGGCGTTGTTCAGAAGGTACCCTGACGCCGAGTCCTTGGCTCACGCCACGACCCGCGAGTTGGAGGGCGCCATCCGGCAGTCGGGATTCTTCCGGGCGAAAGCCAGGGCCATTCAGGGCGCGACGCGCATGATCCTCGAGCGCTTTGGCGGCGAGGTCCCATCGACCATGGACGAACTCGTCGCGCTGCCGGGCGTCGGCCGGAAAACCGCCAACGTGGTCCTCGGCACGTGGTTCAAGAAGAATGAAGGCGTTGTGGTCGACACACACGTCGGACGGCTCGCGGAGCGAATGGCGCTGGCGTGGACGGCAAGGAACGCGAAGGACGCGGTCGCCATCGAGAAGGACCTCATGCAGATCGTTCCCCGACGAAGCTGGACCGACTTCGCCCATGTCATGGTCCGGCACGGACGAGAGACGTGCAAGGCCCGGAAACCGGCCTGCGACGCCTGCCCGGTGGCCAATCTCTGTCCCTCGGCGGGAACGCCCGCCTGAGGACACTTGTGGCGAGAGCCCGATTGCCCCAAGCGGATCGACGGCGGGATCGACTGCAACCGGCCGACGGCGAGCGGGTAAGAGTTCAGACGCGTGCACCCGCCTCAGGCGGCCGCCGACCATACCGGAAGAGGCTTGACAGCCGCGCGCGTGTGCGGTAGCGTGGAGGCATTGCCTGGAGTCTCGTTCCCCGGGCGGCGCTGACGGTATGTGCGCGGGGCCCGCGCCACGCACCGTTGAGGTTCGCCCAGTTTTTTTGGAGCCGCCGATGGTTCCCGTCAAGAAGAAGTCCAAGTGCCGTACGCGGACCCGCAGGGCGCACCACGCGTTGCGATCGTCGAACACGACGGCGTGCCCAAAGTGCAACGCAGCGAAGCTCCCGCACGCTGCGTGTGACAACTGCGGATACGTCAGCGGCCACGTTTCCCTGCCCATCAAGGAGGCCGAGGCGTAATGCCGGCTCGGATTGGTCTGGACGCCATGGGCGGAGACCAGGCTCCGCACGCCATTGTCTCCGGCGCCGTTCAAGCGCTGTCTGACGCTGATGACGTCGAGGTGGTTCTGGTCGGCGACGAGTCGCGCGTCAAGGCGGAGCTTGACGCCATTGACGGGCTCACAGCCACCGATCGCGTGCGCATCGTGCACGCGTCGCAGGTTGTCCCGATGGGACAGGCTCCGCTGGACGCCCTCCGCCAGAACAAGGACTCGTCCATCGTCCGGGTCGCCGAACTGGCGGCCGACGGCCAGGTCGACGCCGTGATCAGCGCGGGAAACACCGGCGCGTTCGCCGCGGCAGCCCAGTTGAAGATGCGCCCGCTGCGGTGCATCAGCCGCCCGGGCATCGCCGTGGCGATCCCGTCGTTCCACGGCCCGGTCGTCCTGTGCGACTGCGGGGCCAACATCCAGGCGAAACCGCATCAGCTGCACGAATACGCGGTCATGTCCACGTTGTACGCGGAACGGGTGCTGGGAGTCGTATCTCCCCGCGTCGGGCTGTTGTCGGTCGGCGGGGAAAGCCAGAAAGGCACCGAGCTGGTCAAACAGACCCATGCGCTGCTCCATGGAGACGCCAACCTCGAGTTCGTCGGCAACGTGGAAGGGCAGGATCTGTTCTCCAACGTCTGCCAGGTCGCGGTCTGTGACGGGTTCGTGGGGAACATCCTCCTGAAGCTGGTCGAGGGACTCGCGGAGAGCCTGTTCCCGACCATCTCGCGGGAGTTCGAAGACGAGGATCCGCAGGCCAGGGAACGGTTCGACTCCGCTCTGAAGAGGGTCTGGTCGCGCCACGACTTCAGCGAGTATGGCGGGGCGCCGTTGCTCGGCGTCAACGGCGTGTGTATCATCTGCCACGGGCGCAGCGGTGAGCGAGCCATCCGCAACGCCGTTCGGGCGGCGGCGAAGTTCCTGTCGCATAACTTCAACGAGGCCATCGTCGAGCGACTCGGCGACAAATAGGATGTACACATGAGCCGACCGCTGCCGGTCATGATTCGGGGGACCGGTTCATATATTCCCGAGGAAGTCCTGACCAACGACTTCTTCGCCGCCTACCTCGACACGTCCGACGAGTGGATCCGCCCGCGAACGGGGATCCGCGAGCGACGGCGGGCGGGCGAGCACGAATCCACGTTGACCATGTCCAAAGAAGCCGGCCAACGGGCGCTCGCCGATGCCGGCATCGAGGCCCGTGACCTGGACATGATCATCGTCGCCACCGTCACGCCGGAGACACCGCTGCCCTCAACCGCGTGCTGGCTGCAAGCCGAAATGGGGCTGGACGATATCCCCGCCTTCGACATCGTGGCCGCCTGCACGGGTTTCGTGTACGGCCTGGTCACCGCCGCTTCGCTGATCGACAGCAACGGATACGACAACGTCCTGGTGGTCGGCGCCGAGACCCTCACCCGCATCACCGACTACCAGGACCGGGCCACCTGCATCCTCTTCGGCGATGCGGCCGGCGCTGCGGTCGTCTCCCGCTCATCCGACCCCTCGCGCCAGATCCTCTACCACAACCTCGGCGCCCGGGGCAAAGACGCCAAAGCCGTCTGGATACCGGCGGGGGGCAGTAAGGAGCCGCCGTCGGAGAGAACCGTGGCCGAAGGCCTCCACTACATGAGGATGCAGGGGAGTAACCTGTTCAAGGCCGCCGTGGCCAAGATGGATGAACTGGTCACCGAGGCGCTCGAGGCCACCGGTGTGAAAGCCCAGGACATCAAGATGGTGATCCCGCACCAGTCGAATCTGCGGATCATGGAGTCGGCTCGAAAGAGAATGGGCCTGCCCGTCGAGAAGCTGGGTGTGAACATCGACCGTTTCGGCAACACGTCCGCGGCTTCGATCCCCCTGGTGTTGGACGAGGCACGGCGCGAGGGACGACTCTCGCAGGGCGACCTGGTGATGCTATTGGGTTTCGGCGGCGGGCTGACCTGGGTCGTGACTCTGCTGCGGTTGTGAGAATGAGCCGACCCGGGGCCTCTGTGACGGGAACAGAGGCTGCCTCTGGAGCAATTCAGCATGACCGGACAGGCCATCCTCTTCCCGGGGCAGGGCTCGCAGAGCGTGGGCATGGGGCGCGAGGCGGCCGCCGCCAGTCGCGCAGCGGCTGGCGTCTTCCGTCGCGCGGACGACGTACTGGGATTCGGGCTCTCGCAGATCTGCTTTGAAGGTCCTGCCGACAAACTCGAGTGCACCGACATCCAGCAGCCCGCGATTTTCGTGACCAGCGCCGCGCTTTGGCAAGCCATGCGGGAGAACGGGGCGTCGGTCGAGGATTTCTCGGCCGCCGCGGGCCTGAGCCTCGGTGAATACACGGCCCTGTACGTCGCCGGCGCAGTGAGCTTCGACGACGGGCTGAGACTGGTTCATCGCCGCGGGCAACTGATGCAGCAGGCCTCCGACGCCAACCCCAGCGGAATGGTGTCCCTGATCGGGGCAGACGAAGAGACCGCCCGCACGCTGTGCGAAAGGGCTTCGCAGGGCGAGGTCCTCGCACCGGCGAATTTCAATTGCCCGGGGCAGATTGTGATATCCGGGGCCCGCGGGGCGTGCGGCAGGGCCCTTGAATTGGCCGAGCAGTGTGGGTGCCGGGCCGCCGCGCTGAAGGTCGCCGGGGCGTTTCACTCCGCGTTGATGGCCTCGGCCGCCGACGGGTTGGCGACGGCGCTGACGACCACGACCATCAATCCGCCGCGCATCCCGGTGCTGGCCAATGTTGATGCCGGACCCCATGGAGACCCGGATGCGATTCGGGACGCCCTGGTGCGTCAGCTGACCCACCCGGTCCTGTGGCAACGATCCATGGAGCGACTGATCCGTGACGGGTTCACCCGGTTCGTTGAGGTGGGAGCGGGGCGCGTCTTGAAGGGTCTGATGCGGAAGATCGACCGCAGGGCACAGGTCGTGAACATGGCCACGCCGGGCGACCTGGCTGCGTGGCCGTCGTCGCCGGGCTAGGCAGGCCCGCAGCCAATGCCTCCGATGTGCGGGGCCGGCTTGCCAGCCGGTCTTCTGGAACGCGCAAAAGCGATTCGAGCCACCGAAGGCGGAGGAAGCCGGTTCCGGGCCACTTCCGTCACGGGTCCCCGACGTGGGGATTCGGCGTTGTCGCCGCTCGGGCTTGCATCCGCCGCTGCGACCGCCAACCGGGCCCGGGGCGATGAGGACTGGTCCCTCCCTTACGGTCCGGGGTGCTATGGGCTAGAATCCCGGCGGATGACAGATGACCACGGGAAGGACGGATGACGATGGAACTGCAAGGCAAAACAGCGATCGTTACGGGGGCGGCCCGGGGCATCGGCCGGGCCATCTGCGTGGAACTCGCTGGCCGCGGCGCGAGCATCGTGGCAGTGGACATTCTGGCCGATCCGCTCAAGTCGATGGTCTCAGAGCTGCAGGACTCCCGCGTACGGGCCGTCGACAAGATCGTGGACGTCAGTGACGGTGGGGCCATGCGCCAGCTCGGCGAGAACGTCGTCGGGGAGTTCGGCGGCATCGACGTCATGGTGAACAACGCGGGCATCACCCGCGATACTCTCCTGTTGTCGATGGACGACGACCAGTGGGAGCAGGTGATCCGCATCAACCTGCGGGGCGTGTACCTGGGCACACAGATGGCCGCCAAGGCCATGCTGCGGGCCCGATCGGGGCGGATCATCAACATCGCCAGCGTCTCCGGGATCATGGGCAATGCCGGCCAGGCCAATTACGCCGCCAGCAAGGCCGGTGTCATCGGTCTGACGAAATCCGCCGCGAAGGAGATGGGCAAACGCGGCATCACGTGCAACGCGGTCGCGCCGGGCTTCATCGCCACCGACATGACAGACGTGCTGCCGGACAAGGTGAAGGACACGGTCAGACCGTTGATCGCCCTGCAGCGGTTCGGTCAGCCGGAGGAAGTCGCTGCCGTCGTAGCGTTTCTGGCCGGCCCGGCCGCCTCGTACATTACCGGGCAGGTGATCCAGGTGGATGGCGGATTGCGAACGTAGACGACCCTCCGGACCGGTTGCAAGGCGGGTTTGCAGAGACTAGAATCCGGCGTCTTTGCGGCAGGGTTCGCAAGAAGGCAAGAGTACAGTGCAGGAGGAGTGCTTGTGTCGATACCCTCAACCGAAGAAATCGAACAGAAAGTCATCTCGATCGTGGCGGAGCACCTCGCCCGGGACCCGTCGGAGATCACGCGGGAAACTTCGTTCGTCAACGACCTCAATGCCGACTCGCTCGACATCGTCGAAGTGGTGATGGACCTGGAAGAGGCGTACGACATGAACGTGCCGGACGAAGACGCCCAGAAGATCGGCACCATCGGGGCCACGGTGGACTACGTCGAACAGCAGTTGGCCAAACGGGCTCAGGGCGCGTCCGCTTCCGGCAGCTGACCTGCCTGGGGCTTGAACTTCCTTGTGACGAGAGCGGCGCATGTCTGACCGACGCGTAGTCGTGACGGGCATGGGGGTGGTTACGCCCCTCGGATGCACCGTTGAGACGTTCTGGGACAACCTGATCGCGTGCAAGAGCGGGATCACACCGGTCGACACGTTCGACTGTTCGCAGTTTGACGTGCGCATCGGCGGTGCGTGCAGCGACTTCGACCCCACAATCGTCATCGACCCCAAGGCGGCGCGGCGCATGGACCGCTTCAGCCAGATGGCGCTGCTGGCAGCCCACGAGGCGGTCCGCCAGAGCGGGATCGATTTCAACCGGGTGGACGCCCCGCGCGTGGGCTGCATCATCGGCTCCGGCATCGGGGGCATCAAGGAACTGGAAGACCAGTACGCCCGCCTGCTGCAGAAAGGACCCGGCAAGGTCTCCGCGTTCACGATTCCCAAGCTGATGGTCAACGCGGCGGCCGGCAATCTCTCCATCGCATTCGGCGCCAAGGGGCCAAGCCAGGCCGTCTCCACCGCCTGTGCCTCCGCCTCGAACGCGGTGGGCGACGCCATGGAGATGATCCGCCGCAATCAAGCTGACGTCATACTGGCAGGCGGATCGGAGGCCGCCCTGACCCCGTTGGGACTGTCCGCCTTCGCCGCCATGAAGGCCCTCAGCACCCGCAACGACGATCCAGCCGCGGCCTCGCGCCCGTTTGACAGGGGGCGCGACGGGTTCGTCCTCAGTGAGGGCGCGGGGGTGTTCGTTCTTGAAGAGCTGAGCCACGCCGAGAAACGCGGCGCCCTGATCCTGGCCGAGGTCGCCGGATTCGGCAGCAGCGCCGACGCTGAGCACCTCACCCAACCCCACGAAGACGGCGAGGGGGCCATCCAGGCCATGCAGGCCGCCATCAAGGACGCCCACCTCTCGCCGCAGGACATCGACTACATCAACGCCCACGGCACCGCCACCCCACTCGGCGACGTGGCCGAGGCCTGTGCCATCAACCGCGTCTTCGGGCCGGCCGCCGACAGAATCGCCGTGAGCAGCACGAAGAGCTCGATCGGGCATCTGCTTGGCGCCAGCGGCGCTGTGGAACTGGTCGCCAGCATCATGGCGATCCGAGGCTCCGTAGCTCCGCCGACGATCAACCTCGATGACCCCGACGAGCGGTGCGCGGTGCGTCATGTGGCCAACCGCCCCCAGGATATGCGAATCACCAGGGTCATCAGCAACTCTTTCGGCTTCGGCGGCCACAACGCCTGTATCGTGGTCTCCAAGTTCCCGTAACATCTCAAGTTACGCCCACTGAGACGTCGATACACAAGGGACAACGCCCGCGGCACGCGGGGCCTTGGGCGGTACGCCCGGAGACAGCCTGCAGGATGATCAGCCAAGCCGACATCGATGCCTTGCTCGCCTCAGCCGGTGACCTGGCTCAGGCCATCGAAGACGGCGGCAGCAGCGATGGCGTCGCAACCGGCCCGCCCGAACCGAGCCCCACCTCCCCGCCAGGCGCCCCAGACATGGAACAGCCGGCCACGGTTGAGCACCCGCCCGAGGTCGCCCGCATCATGCGGATGAAGGTGCCGGTGATCGTGACCCTGGTCGAGCGGGATCTGACCCTCTCCGGGATCCTGGCCTGGACGGCAGGCTCCATCATCGAATTCGATACTCCGTCGAATTCGGAACTTCATCTCGTCATCGCGAACAAGGAGATCGGGCGCGGCCACGCGGTGAAGGTCGGAGAGAACTTCGGCCTGCGGATCAACCGGATCAACAATCTGACCGACCGTATCCACGCGATGGGCGGCGGGTAGAGGACCCAGGAAGGTCGGGCAAACGCGGACGCAGCCGCAATCCGCATTACTCCTTCTCTTCCAGCAGGTTACGCGCCATGGCCAGGGCCGCCTCGCGGTCGCTGATCCGGTCGTTCAACTGGGCCCGATACACCTGCGCGAGGATCTTCCCGTACTGCGGGCCCGCGGGCACGTTCAGGGCCACCAGGTCCTCTCCCGTCAGCAGGGGAGGGGGGCTGAGCTGCGAGGGAACGATGCGCCTCGCGCGGTCCAGCAGATGCGCGTGAGGCTCGGGCGAGAGGCCCTGCGAGTCCAGGTCCGCCCGCAGCAGGGCGGTCAGATCAGCGAATCGCGGATCCGCCGCCAGGAGCTTGATGTCGGCCAACTCCAGGTCAGCCGACGCCGTCACGCGCGGCAACTGCGCCAGCAGCCATTCGACGGCGGCGGCATGGGCCGAGCTGCACCGCAATCGGGTGCAAACCCGGCGTGCGTCCGGCGGCGCCTCGGCCCGCAGCAGGGCGGCCAGCGCCAGTGGAAACGACGCCGTTTCCGGCAGGGCGTCTAAGCGCCGGGCGCCTGCATCCGCTTGGGCGTCGGTCCAGGTCAGTCCCTCCGCCAGATGCGCCGAGAGCCCCGCCCGGCGGAGCAGCTCCCAGCCGCGGCGCCGGTTCACGTCAGTCAAAATCTGCTCGATTTCCATGCGTACCCGCTCGGCGCTGATGGTTCGAATTCCGGGCGCGTTACGCCGAATAGCCTCGTGAGTCCGCTCCTCGATCTTGAACTCGAACCGCGCTGCGAATCGTACGGCCCGGAGCATGCGCAGGTGGTCCTCGTCAAACCGCCGGTCAGCTTCGCCAATGGCGCGAATCAGGCCCGCATCCAGGTCCGCCCGTCCGCCGACGTAGTCGATCACGTTGTCGGCGACCGGATCGTAGAACATCCCGTTGATCGTGAAGTCGCGGCGCTGCGCGTCGGCTTCCGCCGTGCTGAACACAACCTTGCGAGGGCGGCGATGGTCGGCGTAGTCACTTTCCGTGCGAAAGGTGGCGACCTCCAGTTCGCAATCTGCCACCCGCACCATAACGACTCCGAACTTGGCCCCGACCTTCCGGGTTCGTCGGAACAGGCGCACAACGCGGGCGGGCGGGGCGTCGGTGGCGATATCGATGTCCTTGGGCGAGCGTCCCATGAGCATGTCGCGTACGCACCCTCCGGCGAACAACGCGACGTGGCCCGCCTTGCGCAGGACGGATGCGATCTGCTCCGCCGCTCGTCGCTGAGGTGTCTGTTGCACGATCAGAACCTCCCACTGGCATCGCCCGACTCGACATCCAGGCCGCCGGGGGGCGCGCCTTCCGGCACGTCGCTGACCGGCCGGCAAGCCGGCCCGACAGTTGCCTCAGCACCTGCGGAAGAAGGTCAGCGCGTTGATTCCGTAGCAGCGGGCGTCAAACCGCCGCCATCCCGCCGGCTCGTCAACGTCGTAGGCGGCGCACTTCTCATGATGCAGCAGGGCGATGGCGTCGGCCGCGATCCGATCGCTGGCCGCCGCACGCGCCAGAAACCGGCCGACCTTACCCGCCGCCGACGCATCCCGAGAATCGCGGAACGGCGGGTCGACCAACAACAGCTTGACGAGATGCTCTCGGGCCACGCAATGCCATGGAGCCTGCCACGCGTCGACCGGCATGATGCGGGCGTCCGCGCCGGCGTCAAGGGCCTGCACATTCGCCCGGAGCACCGCGAGAACGTGAGGATGCCGCTCGAAGAAATAACACACCGCCGCCCCCCTGGACATCGCCTCCAGACCCAGTGCGCCCGATCCGGCGAAAACGTCCGCCACCGGGACCGGCGGCAGCGAACCGGGCTCGGTCAACAGCGAGCCGAGGATGTCGAACACCGCCTCCTTCACCCGGTCGGGCATGGGACGCGTCTGCTCACCGGACGGACGCAGCAGCGCGCGTGATCGCCACCGTCCCGCAATGATTCGCATAGGGCGCGCCGAGGACATTTACGCGGCTCTCCGTTGCTCATCGATGACGGCCTCCCTATAATCCACGCAGGGGAACGCATTGGCAAGAACGTGAGAAGAAACATGGGATCGGTTTGTTGCGAGCATTGCACCGCTGCCTGCTGTCACTACATCGCGCTTCCGATTGACAGACCCGAATCGAGGCGCGATTTCGACGACATCCGGTGGTACCTCATGCACAAGGGCATCACGGTCTTCGTCGAAGACGACGACTGGTACGTGCAGATCCCCGCAAAGTGCGGCGGCCTCCTTCCGGACAACCGGTGCCGCGTGTACGAGACCCGTCCGAAAATCTGCCGCGAATACAAGGCCGGCGACTGCGACTACGCCGGCGGCAGCTACGGATACGACGAACTCTTCCAGTGCGAAGAGGATATCCTGGCCTACGTCAAGCAGCGGCAGGCGAACAAGAACGGGAACAAGACCAAGAAACCCAGGAAGGCGAGAAGGGCTCATCATGGGCGGCGTGGAGCATCCTGACTCAACGGCCGGAACACGCCGGGGATCCGTGGTCACCCGCCCGCGCGCGGGGGCAATGCTGGCGGTCGTTGCCCTGCTCGCCGGCAACGGCGGCTGCTTCAGCGGATCGCTGGCCAGCAGCACCGGGCCGAGGGTACGCGGGCCCTGGTCGGTGGCCGACGAGCAATACGCCCACCGTGGCGAGGAGGTGCTTTTCGACTTCGTCATCTCCAAACCGCTCGCCAAGCGCCCCCTCGACCCGACGGGGATCGCCGACTACTGCGTGCTCCAGATCGACGACACCCGCTTCGTGGCCCAGCCGGATCTCGACGGTCATTTCCGCTTCGCCCATACGCTGCGATCCGGGACACCCGACACGGTCATAAAGGCCTCGGCAACCGCCTACCGGACGATGGGCCGACCGGACCTGCCCCTGACCGGTGCACAGTTGGGCGAGCCCGCCGGCCCGGTCGACGAACCTGACGAGAAGGTGGCCGCCGATTCGGTGCGCCTGGTCCTCTATCAGGCCCGAATCGTCCTGGAGTTGCAGGAGACCCCGAGTCGCCTCGATTTCGCCAGCGGGCGGATGCAGATTCGCAAGGCCGACGGCACGACGACGTCCGTCTACGGGGATCAGCCGGACCGACCCGGATTCAGGGCCGCCGGCCCCGCCGACGGGCGGTATACCATCACGTACGAACCCCGGGCCGAGGAACTCAATCCGATCGGCACGACTGAGATCGAGTTCACCGTGTACGACCAGACAGGCCGCTGCCACGAGGTCACCGCCACGCTCGATACCCCCTGAACCGGCCACACCCGATCTGACGCGCGGAAAAGCCGACGCGTCAGCTCACGCGAAACTCAAATGTCGATGCTCCCGGCGACCGCCACCGATTCCAGCGTTTGGCGTGCTATCCTCCCCGCCGACCCGACCGCACAAACTCCCGCCTTCATCCCCGCCTCGCGCCCCGGTACAATTGCGCCATGACCCGGCGGCATATCCACTACGAAACCGCGTTCGAGGATTATCTGCGGTCGCAGGGGATTCCCTACGTGCCGGTCGACGAGCACAAGAAAGTGATTTTCGCCGGGGCGCGGGTCAAATCGTTCGATTTCCTCGTCTACCGGGACCGAGGGCAGAAATGGCTCGTGGACGTCAAGGGCCGCAAGTACCCTTACGACACGCAATCGAGCAAGCGGTATTGGGAGAACTGGATCACGCGGGCGGACATCGAGGGGCTGGCCAGTTGGCAGGATGTGTTCGGCGACGGTTTCCAGGCCGTTCTCGTGTTCGCGTACTGGCTGATCGGCGATGACGAGCGCCTGCCCACGCCGCACGTCCACACGTACGGCGGCCAGCGGTACGCATTCCTGTGCATTCCACTTGACGCGTATCGAAGCCATTGTCGCCCCCGATCGCCCAGGTGGGACACGGTGGCCCTGCCCACCGCCACCTTCCGACGATTGGCGAAGCCCATTCAGCAATCCTGACGACAAGAATCTCGAATCTCGACAACAACGGTTTACCCGCGAATCGACCGGCTTATAATACGCCGGGGGACAGGACTGGCCGCGTCCCAAAGTAAGCGTCAGGAAGAGAACGTGAAAGACACAAGCGGCGGCAAAGCGAGTTCACCCCGGCGGCGCCGGGCCCGATGCTGGTGGGCGCCGATCCTGGCAGCCGGGATCGCGTGGACGTGGGTACCGATCGTGCTGGCCCAGCAACCGGTGAAGGAGCCGTCCCCCAGCAAGCCGGTGTTCCAGTGGCTGTTCGCCATCGGTATGACCCTGCTCTGCTGCGCGATCGCCTTCAAGAACCCGAAGCGCTCGCACATGGGCTAGTGCCGAGCTTCATGAACAGCGCGATGATGCCAGATAGCGCGCCAGGCGCACGGACGCATTTCACCGGCGGCTGAACCGCCGGTGACCGCGGGAACGCAAGCCGCTCGCGACACAATGGCCATCTTCGCGCTCGCGAGAGGCGGAAGTAGCGAACCGTGGGGCGATCAGCCCCTTGTTGCCCGGGGTCAAGGAGAGTAGCCATGATATCCAAACGTGCCATCGTGGTGGCCCTCGTAGGAGTGAATCTGTTCCTGCTCGCGGTGCTGCTGTTCAGCAGCATGTCGCCCCCGGCGGCTCTCGCACAGGCCGCAGGCCGCCCCGGCGATTTCGTCCTGACCACCTGCCAGGTCCACCAGAACTTCGATGCTCTCTTCATCATTGACGGACCGGGACGGATGCTGCACTGCTTCGTCCCCACCCCGAACCGCAGCGGGACTCTCGTCTACGTGACCACGCGGAACCTGGCCAACGATTTCCGGCCCGCCCGTTGACGGCCCTAGCGAGGAACGAACCATGGACTCCAAAAACTTAACCATCGGAATCCTCAGCACGACCGCCGTGATTCTCCTGGTCGGCCTGATCGTCATCCACAGCCGGCCGCAACCCGTCTACGCCTCGGGCGTCGGCGTGCAAGCGGGCGACTACGTGATGGGCGTCGGCAGGTTTGACGAGCGCACGGAAATGCTCTACGTCATCGACTCGACCGTCAACGGCATGAACGTGTATCTGTACGACTTCAAGAGCGGGGTACTGGGGATCTCGGACCAGGTGGATCTCGGCATGCTTCGCGAGAGGGTCCGCCAGGCGACACCGATCCAGAGGCCGGGCCGCAGGTAGCGGCAAGCCTGAGCACGCGGGACACCCTTCGTCACACCGCCAAAGCCGGCGCTCGTCTCTGCACGGCGCCCGGCATCGGCCCCGGGAGCCGCAAACCGGCCCGTTGCGGGCCGTCTCAGCAGGTTTGCCCGGCTGTTCCTCGGGCGGAAACGGACTTCGCTGCAACGGCCGGGCATTCAAGCCGAACCGAACGCGACCACCCTTTTGCCCAACGCAACGTAACATATATTATCGGACGTCAGATTTCCGGCTCAAAAACGGCCTTTTCTGCCTGCCCATGACGATAACGGCGACCCTGCATCCGGATCGCATCCGGATCAGCCACCTGCCGCCGCGGCGCAGATCGCGTCGTCGAGGTCGGCGGCGCGGCGCCCGGTGTCATGCAGCCAGCGCGCCTCATGCATCAGTCGGCGCGAACGGACCGGGTCGATGCCGTCCGCGGCGCACCGCGACAACAGCGCCAACAGGTGATCCGCATCACGATAAAGACACGCCTGCCGGGCGCCAGGCGGTAGGATCTCCGCGTAGGACAGACGATCGGGCAGGATCGGCCAACAGCCCGCCAGCAACGCTTCGACGACCGAAATGCCAAAGTTCTCCTGGATTGCGGTGCTGACGATGACGTCCGCGGCGGCCAGCCAGCGCCAGTAGTCGCGGCGGTCCTCGAGATAGCCGCAGTGGGCAATCTTGTCCTGCAGCCGCTCGCCCGCCCGGCGGAACACGTCCGGACCGTCCCGGAACGACTCACCCACGAGCACAAGCCGAAACTCGCCGCCCGCGTCGTTGAGCCGAAACAGCGTCTCGAAGAACTCCTCCGGGTTCTTGTCGTACTCCCAGCGGTGGCTCCAGAGAATGGTGATCGGCCAACGGGCGCGTGGTTCCACGTCGAGCGGCTCCGGCGGAGCCGAGACCGGCGGCCAATGCACCTCGGCCTTGGCGGCGATCGCATCCAGCGAACCGGTCGGCACGAAATCGGGCATCCGGGTGAGCAACCGCCCTGCCGCCGACAGGAAGCCGTCGCGGTGAAATGCGGAGTTGAACCATACTGCATCGGCGGCCAGGCAAGACGTGAGGTTCGTGAACCCGAATTGGTAGTCGCGCCGGTCAGCCTCCGAGAGCGGGTATGTGAGCTGGTTTTCGTGGAAATAACACGCAATCGGGACATTGCGATAGGTTTCCGGTAGCAGCGCCCGCAGATCCGCCACGCTCAACATGTCGCTCGTGAGGATCAGGTCGGTATTCATCGCAGGCCGATGTGACAGCTCGTCCGCAAACCAGATGGCGGCTCCCCGCATCCGCCATTTCCACTTTCTGGCCGGCAGCGTCAGCAGACGAAACTCGTGGCGGCTGTGTGCTTGCAGCGCGTCAAGGAACGCTCGATGCGAACCGCCGTAATACGGTTCCACGACAAGCACCTTCCGCGCCGACGCCGCGTTCTCATCCGCCGTGCTCACTTTGACCCCCGTTCGCCGGCTTACTCCTGTGGCGCCGGACGGCGACGCCGGTCCCTCGCCAGCGGCCCCAGCAGCAGCGCGGCCAACAGCACGTCGCGTCCCGCCCGGGTCAGCTGGTACAGGTCGCGCTGCTTCGGACCGATCAGCCCAGCCAGACGCAGCTGCGCGATGTGATGATACAACGGACCCGCCTGCAACCCCGCCACCTTCTGTAACGTTCTATAGGTCGCCGCACCCTCCAGGAGCTTCAGCATGATCCGCAGCCGATGTCGGCTGCCCAGCGCCGCCAGCACGCCCGCCAGCTCCGCCTGCCGGACGCGAAACGCCACCGCCTTCGCCGCCCTGCTCACCGCCGCCTCCGGGCCCGCCCCTTCGGTTCTCGCCCCTCCCGCCTGATCGATGACCACCACCGAACGGTCCCATCCCCGCCCCGTTCCCTCGACCACCGCCACCATCGCCGCCAGACCCCGCCCGCCCTGCTTTCGCAGCGCCGGAAACCACGTCGCCAGCCCCGCCGCGTCGCCGGTCACCTTCCGCACCCCCCCTGCACGTCGCCGTTTGGCGCCGCGCTCCCGCTTCGGCGCCTTCCGTCGCTTCGCGGTCCTCGCTCGCGCCGCCGGGTTCGCTCGCTCCGCCGTGCCTTCGCCGTGCGCGGCTGGCCGCCCGCGCCCCGCTCGTCCGCTCCGCCGCCCTCCCGCGGCTGCCGCATGGCCCGCGCGCCTCGCTTTGTTCATGGCCACCGACTCCCAATCCTACGCTAAAAATAGTATACTAATACCCTAATATAACATTATATTGTTTTAATGTCAAACTTCTTTTCCACCGCCTCCTCTTCCCTTTCTCCGCCCCACCTCCCACTGATACGCCCGCACGCCCACCACCCCAGCCCCCCGTCAGCTCAACAACGTCACCCCCCGCACCCCGGCAACGCCACGCCGCCCGCGGCCTAGCAACCCCCCCGGCAACCCCACGCCGCCCCTGGCCCTACAGCCCCGATCCCCCCGCCGACAACCTCCCGCTCCCCCCTTTAAACGGCCGCAACTCCCCTCCTGCGCCCCGCACGACGGCCTGTCTCCCGCCCGGTCGACCTATCTCGTGCGCCCAGTCAATCGTCCCTGCGCCGCGCGTCTTGCTTTCTCAGCTTCCGCCCTGCCGACACCCCCCGGCTCCCGCCCTGCCGCCCCCCGGTTGCCTGCCCCTTACCGAACGTCCCACGGTCATCCAGCGCTCGGGCCACCAGCACGCGTCCTCGACGACCCCACGCATCCCCGGCCAGCCATCCACTTCTTTCACCCCGCACACCCTTTGGGCGGCTCTCCCCGTTCGCACCTCACCCACGCTCCGGCCACCAGGCTCCGGCCCGCCCACACCCTGTTTCTGTCCCTGGTCAGCCAGGTGTCTCGCCGCCCGGCCCCACGTGCACCACCGTCCGGGCTCCCGCGCGGTGACCGTCCCAGCCCTCCGCCCTGCTGCGCCCGCTGCGCAGCCCCATCCTGCGATTTCCGAACCGTGCCCCTGCGGCCTCCGGCGCCTCTGCCGCTTTCCTCTCACTGGCCGGTATCCTCTTGCGTGTTGCCGCTCCCTCGCCCCGTTCGCTCCGCCGCGTCCTTCGCCGCCGCGTCCTTCGCCGCCGCGTCCTTCGCCGCCGCGGGTGTGCACCCTCGCTCTTGGCCCGTGCTTCGCCCGGCCGCAGCGCCTTATGCGTATATTCTGTTTTTCTGTTATAATGTGATCTGTCGGACCCGTGGAACCCCGTCGACGCTTTGCCACCTCAAATGTATCGACCCGCCGACGCAACACGCGCGCCACACCGCGTCGCGCCTCTGCCCGCGCCGTCCCCGGCGGGTCATTCTCGCCCAGGTCCCCGGCTTTCGAAGAGCCCCCCGCGCGAACGCCGCTTCTGCTCCCGCCGCGCGATTCCGGAGCGGCCGAGCCCGGCCCATTCCGTGTCTTGGCCTCGCGGCACTCGTCCGGACGAGATCGAATCTACGCGTTGGTGGCCTGTTCGTTTTCGAGGACGCGGTGGACCAGGCGGCGGTGGGCCCCCACGAGGTCACGGCAGATCAGGTCGATGCGGTCGTTCAATTCACGGCGGTCGCGGAGCACGCGCCGCACGGTGCGCCGCAGCTGGCGGTAGCGCTGCTCGCGCCTCCGCGTCCTGCGATACGCGACCAGGCTCCGATCAACCACTTCGATCAGATACGGCATGGGGAAGGGCTTGGGAAGATAATCGGCCGCGCCGTGGCGCAGCGCCTCGATTGCCTGGCTGAGCGTCGGTCGGCCGCTGGTGAGAATGACGGGGCGATCACTGAGCTCCTTGAGGTGTTGAATCAGTGCGATGCCGTCAAGACCTGGCAAATCGACATCCGCCACTGCGATGTCGTGCGGTTCAATGATTTCGATGTCCAGGGCATCTTCCGCTCGGGCGGTGCAGGTCAGCTGCGCGCCGAACCGGCGGCTCAGGCAATCGACGACCATCTCCGTGACGCGCGCGTCCGGGTCGACGATCAGGATTTTCGGCGGTTTGGCGTTGCCCATCGTACGGCCGATGCTCCGGCGGCGTTCGCGCGCCCGCAGCTTGTCTCGCCGGCGCCTCGTTGCACCGGCACCGCGGTGTTCCGCTTGCGCCTCGTCTACGGTCAGGTTTGGCGGGGACCTTCAGGAGTGTCTGCGGCGTGTCACGCCCGGCGACCCGCCGGCAGTTCGACGTATACGGTCGTGCCGACGCCCTCAGTCGAATCGAGCCACAAGCGCCCGCCGTTGTTCTCGGCCAGGCGAGCGGCCCGGGACAACCCCAGTCCGCGTCCTCGTCCAGCAGCGCGGTGCGAAAAGAACGGATCCAATGCGTGCTCGAGCACGTCCGGAGACATGCCCTTCCCGCTGTCCTGCACCGCAATGACGACCGTATCATCGGACGCCGTGGAGGTGGAGTTGACTACCAAACGGGCAACCGAGCCGGCGACGGCTTCCATCGCATTCATGAGAATCGCGTCGAAGATCTCAGACAGTTGGCGCGTATCGACGTACAGGGTGACTGCAGGGTCCGATATTGTCACGACGAACTCGTCAGCATCCAATGACGAGCGATCCAGCCACCGGTCGCGAAGGGACGCGGCCCACGACCCGAGTTGGACCTCCGTGGGGTGTGGCGTGTACGGTTTCGCAAACTCCATCAACTCGCTGACGATCTGCGTCGCCCGGTCGCATTGCTCGGAGATGATCTCGAGCGCGCGCCGTTCCTGCCCTGTGGCGGCGGTACGGGCGA
Organism: Phycisphaerales bacterium; assembly: GCA_020353195.1. Lineage (GTDB taxonomy): Bacteria > Planctomycetota > Phycisphaerae > UBA1845 > UBA1845 > JAFGJQ01. The sequence continues at coordinate 611,223 of CP070691.1, forward strand.
GCATCTGGGCCCTCCCGGAGATGATGGCCAGCGGGTTGTTCAGCTCGTGGGCCGCGCCGGCCGCCATCCGGGCAATCATCGCCAGCGACCGCGCCCGCAGAAGTTGCGCCTGGGCGCCGTGCAGCCGGCGATTGACTTCCGCAAGTTCTTCCTGAAGCCGCTGCCCGTCGCACCGCACGATGGCCGTCGCCGCCGCCAGCCCGAATGCCGCGCACAGCGACTCCAACTCCGCCCGGGCTTGATTGTGGCGGGCAATCTGGTCATGCGCGGTGGTGAACAGCACGCCGCCGACGATCGCGTTCGAGTGAACGAACGGCAGCATGGAAACCGCTTCGCCCTGGAACAGGTGGCCAACATGATCCGCCACGGCTGGCCAATACTCCATCGCGGGCATGATGCAGGACGCACTGTTGACCGCCGCCCTTGCCGATCCGCGCTCCACGGACAAGGGAGGCAAGCGCATCGCCGGACCGGCCTCGTCACTCTCGCCGGCTACGTGGAAGGTCACCTCCGCCTCCGTGATGCCGAATCCCACGGCCTGCTCGGTGCCGAAGAGGTTGGCCGTCGCCCGCGCGGCCGATCGACACACGTCGCCTACCCGATCGTCCAGCGTCAGTCCGGCGTGAAACGCCCTCAGCGCGTCGAAGTAGCGCGACCGCCACGCAAGACGGCGGTTTGTTTCGGCCAACGACTGATTGAGCCGGCCCAGTTCTTCGTTCGCGTCAGCCAGTGCTTCGGCGTACAGGTCCGTCGACGTCAGCCGGTCTAACCCCACGAGCTGGCAGTGTTGTTCAATGGTCTCCGGGAGCCTGGCGATCACGTGATCGAGCGCTTTGCCCGGCAGCCCGATCCTGTCTGCCAGCTCGTCGACGGGATCGACGCGGTTGTACCCGGAGAAGCCGATCCGTTGGCGGCGCACCAGGTTGTCCGCGAGATGGACGATCATGACCATCGCGGCCGCTTCGATGGACTTCGGCAGTGCGTCGGGCGGCTGATGATGAAGCCAGGCGCATTCGGCGATCGCCTTGGGCAGCCTCCACCGCGTCAACAGCCGCTTTCCCGTAATCGTGTGATCGATCCCGAGGATTTCGTGCTCAACGTCGCTGATGCACTGATGGCCTCGTTGGGCGCGACGAACCACGCGCGCGTAGCTCTTGGGCAAACAGGCGTCGAGCGCCATCTTGCCGACGTCGTGCAACAGCCCGCACACGAACGCCTCCGCCGGTCGCCCGCCATCGTCCAGACGTTCCGCGATCAACTGCGCCGCGCACGCGACGGCCAGACTGTGCTTCCAGAATTCGGCCCGGTTGAAGTCCGTCTCGTCGTGGGGCTCCACCGAAGCGAACGTCTCGTAGATTTGAACGGAAAGCACGGCGCTGCGCACAGCTTCAAAACCCATCAGCACGACCGCTCGCTCGATCGTCATCACGTCGTCGCGCACGCCGAGATCCGCCCGCCGGACGAGCGACAGGATCTTGGCCGTCAGTGCCTGGTCCGTCTCGATGACTTCGACGATGTCGCGGGCCGAGGTATCCGAGGCAGTCGTCAGTTCCAGCAGGCGCAGCGCAACCGCGGGCAGCGTGGGCAGTTCCTCGATCTGCGCCAGGATGATCTCCACGCGCTGCCGGTCCGTGCCGAAGTCCGACGTCGCAGTGTCCGGACTGGAAGCCATCGTTGGGCCATCCTACACGACCCGGGCCGACCCCGGGGAGCAGCCATCGCGCTAGAGCTTGACCAACTCGGCCATCCGAGAGATGACGGCGTCAATCTCAAAGGGCTTCTTGATGAACTCGTCGGCACCCGCCGCCATGAGTTCCGTCACCTCATCCGGGTCCGCAACACCGCTGATGGCGATGATCTTGATGTGCTCGAACTCGGGCGCCGAACGGATCCGCCGACACACGACGTTACCGTTGATGTCGGGAAGCTTGAAGTCCAACAGGATCACGTCCGGGCGGAACTGTTGTGTCAGCAGGCCCGCATCGTACCCGGTCGACGCGGTCTTGACCTCGAAGCGGCCATCGCGCTCGAGCAGCTCTGTGAACATCTCGATGATCGGTTCGTCGTCATCGACGACGAGCACCCGCTTCTTGCCCGATTCAAGCTGATCCAGCGGAATATCGTTTTCCTTCATGAACGAGATCAGGGCTTCGCGAGGGATGCGCCGGAACTTCGAGCCCGGCACCTTGAAGCCCTTCAGCCGACCGTTGTCAAAGCAGCGGATCACCGTCTGCTGGCTGATCTTGCAGATGTCCGCAACTTCCCCCGTCGTGTATACGCTCTTCATCGCGATCATCCCTTGCCGCCCTTTCCCGCCGTACGGCGCCACGCCCACACAGACAGCTTGCCTATCTCACCCATCTTTACTATACCATACAACTTGCAGATGGTCGCGTCAAACAAAAAAGCCCGCTCGCCGCAACTCAAGCGGCTGCTCAGCCTTGCAGCGCCGGTTTTTACCGGACACTTGCCCCTACGAGCACCCCGTATTCTCGCCGCTGACACTCCGGCGATCGCGGTTTCGAGCCGAGAGGTACACCCACAGCGTCGTAACGTCCGCCGGGCTGATGCCACTGATCCGGGCCGCCTGCCCCAGCGTCCGCGGGGCAACGCGGGCGAACGCTTCCCGGGCTTCACGTCGCAGTTCCGACAGTTGCGAGTAGTCAACGTGGGTAGGAATCTCCATGCCTTCCAGCCGCCGGAAGCGGTCAATCTGGCGATGCTGGCGAGCCAGGTACCCTTCGTACTTGGTCTCGAGGACCACCGCCTCGACGACCTCGGGCGGAAACGGGCCCTGCCCTGCTGCTGCCAGAATGCGCTTCAGCTCCGCGGGGCACGCGTCGGGGCGTCTGAGCCAGTCCTTTAGTAGCCGACCGCCGTGGGAGACGGCGGCCACGGCCACCCGCATCCGTTCGATCCCGCGCTGTTTGGCCTGGTATCGCCGCCAGCGCTCGTCGTCGACCAGACCCGCGCGCCGGCCGATCGGGGTCAGCCTGGCGTCGGCGTTGTCGGCGCGGAGGTGCAGGCGGTATTCGCCGCGGGAGGTGAACATGCGATACGGCTCGTCCGGCGGGCGGGTGATCAGATCGTCGATCATGACGCCGAGGTAGGCTTCGTCGCGCCCCAGCACGAGCGGTTCTTCACGGCGAAGGTAGCGCACTGCGTTAACGCCGGCAATGAGTCCCTGGCCCGCGGCCTCCTCGTACCCGCTGGTTCCGTTGATCTGCCCGGCGAGGAACAGACCCCGAACGCACTTGGTCTCCAGCGACGCCTGGATCTGATGGGTGGGAACGAAGTCGTATTCAATGGCGTACCCGTACTGCATGATGCGGGCTCGCTCGAGCCCCCGGATCCCGTGCACGACGGCATCCTGCACGTCGCGCGGCAGCGAGGTGGCGATGCCGTTGCAGTAGATCCAGTCGTGGGTACGGCCCTGCGGGTCGAGGAACAACTGGTGGCGCGCCGTGTCCTCGAACCGCCCGACCTTGTCCTCGATGCTCGGGCAATAGCGCGGGCCGGTGGATCGGATCTGGCCGCTGTACATCGGCGCCCGGTGCAGGTTGTCGCGAATGCACCCGTGGACCCGCTCGTTGGTGTAGGTAATCCAGCAGCAGACTTGCGGCCGATCGAGTGCGTCGGTCATGAAGGAAAACGGCACGGGAGGATCGTCGCCGAGCTGTGGTGTGAGCGCGTTGTAGTCGATGGAGTCGCGGTGAACGCGCGGAGGCGTACCGGTTTTTAGGCGCCTCAGCTCGAGGCCGAGGGATTCCAGCGCGGCGCTCAGGGCGTTCGAAGCCGGCTCTCCGACGCGCCCGCCTTCGGTCCGGACTTCCCCGCAATGCATTAGGCCGCGCAGAAACGTGCCCGTGGTGACAATGACGGCCTGCCCATCGAGTGCTCGCCCGTCGCCCAGCGTCACACCGATCACGCTCGGCCGCTTCAGAATGGACGCGCCACCATGTGTGAGACGCGATTCGGGCTCGCGTTGCGGGCGTTCGTCCCGGCCGGGCACGGTACGGACGGCCTCGACCATGCCTTCGACAAGGTCGAGGTTCGAGACCTCTTGCAAGGACTGCCGGAGCTTCCCGGCGTAATCGCCGCAGTCCGCCTGGGCCCGCGGGCCCCAGACGGCGGGCCCCTTCGTCTTGTTGAGCATGCGGAACTGGATGCCCGTAGCGTCGATGATCCCTGCCATCAAGCCGCCCAATGCGTCGATCTCGCGGACCATGTGGCCTTTACCGAGCCCGCCGATGGCCGGGTTGCAGGACATACGGCCCATGGCGTCGAGCTTGAGCGTGACCAGCGCCGTGGTCGCCCCGAGGCGGCTTGCCGCCCAGGCGGCTTCGGCTCCGGCGTGCCCACCGCCGACCACGATGACGTCATAGACTTTGCGCACGGCAACGGTTCCTGGGATCCGACCGACGGGGCAGCCGGCCATGGCGAGACTTCCTCGTTCGCAGGATCGAGTCTCTTCCCCGTCTTTTCGGGGGCCAAGAAAGGGGTCTGACCCTCTGAAGGCGGAACAAGCCTGTTCCACGCACTTCCGCAACGAGCTTACAGGCCATTATACCTCTGCCCGTGAGCGACTGGCCATGTCCGTCTGGACGGACCGAGACAAAAGGGGCCGCGCGAACGCGCGGGCACGATGTCCCCGGGCTGCGCGGCTCGGTTCCACCGGGGCGTGGAGCATGCGGCTTGCGAGTGGTTCGTCTGAGCCAGTCAGCCGGCGTCGGTCAGGACGTCTTGCCTTCCATCTGCTGTTTGGCGTCCGGCTGCGGGCTTGGCTGTTTCGATTTCGGTTCCGCCGGGGTCGAGAGCTTGGCGGCGTCGAGAAGTCGTTTCGTCGTTCGATTGCCGGGGTCGAGGGCGTCCGACTTCTGCAATGAGCGATAGGCTTCGGCGGCTCGTCCGGCAAAGAACTGGTAGTAGCCCAGCAGGAAATACAGTTCCGCATCATCAGGGGCCTGCGTGGCCGCGTCTTTGAGTTGTTGGTAGTGCTTCTCGAAGTCCTGCTTCCGGCCGTACTCGCGCCGGATGTCGAGCGGCAGGTAGACGAGCTTCGGTTGAAGCTGCAGCGCACGGCGCACGCTCAAGGCGGCCTCGGCGTATCGTCCCTGGGCGACCATGGCGTGTGCGGCGTGCAGGCGGCTGGCGGCGTCGCCCTGATTCAACTTGGCGGCCAGCATGAATTGTCTGACGGCGGTCGCGTAATCGCCCTTGATGAACATCTCGACGCCGGTCTCCATCGCCTGTGTGTATGATCGCACGCCGACCTGATAGCGGAACTCCCATTCGGCAAAGCGCCGGCCGTCATCGTGACCGCGCTCGTACCCGTAGTCGAAGGCCGGGTCGTACGGATACGCGTATCCGTACCCGTAGTCGTATGGGCCGCGCGGGTAGACACTGTACCCGCGGTAACGGGGATACCCGCGCCAGTCCCGATAGCGATAAGGGTCGTCCCAGGGATAGTAATCGCGGGAGAAGCGAGATCCGCGATAGGCTCGCATCCGGTATCGCCAATGCCGGTCATAATAGTCGTACGGAGGCTGCGAATCGTAGTCCGGATACTCCGGGGTCCGACCGCGCCACGCCGGAGGAACCGGCGGCACGGGCGGCTCTTCAGTCGCATCCACCTCGGGGCCGTATTCCTCCGACTGGCCGAACATGGTGCACGGCCAGGCCAACATCACGCCGACTGCGATGAGAACACCGAACGGGTAGCGACGGGTACGGGTAAACGGAAACGTGGAGTACATGGGGAGCTCCTTGCTGCTGTGGACCGCGCCCTCCATCCGCGACAGGCGGACGGGACACGCGATCCGACCCCCGGCCTGCGGCTGCCCGATTATACCGCCGTCGCCGGGGGAGGTTGCCGGCGAAATGCACACCGGACGCCATTGGCCGCCGTGCTCCGGAAACGGCCGATCGCGACGTGGTCGACACGGTGCACTACCGGGCTACCGAGGGCTGCCGTATAATCCGCGCTCCCTGCTTTCGGCGGATGGGAGGCACGCATGGAGTTGCAGAAAGTCATCGACGTGGCGGCGGGGCGGGAGCCCGCCGACCTGGTGCTCAAAGGCGGGCACATCGTCAACGTGCTGTCGGACGAGGTGTACGAAGCGGACGTTGCGATTGCCGGCGATCGGATCGCCGCAATCGGGTCATACGACGGGCATGAGGTCGTCGATCTCGCGGGACGATACGTCTGTCCGGGCTTCATCGACGGGCACGTGCATATCGAATCGTCGATGCTGAGCGTGTACGAGTTCGCGCGGGTGGTTGTGGCCCGAGGAACGACGGCGGTGGTGGCGGATCCGCACGAGATCGCCAACGTAATGGGCACCGAGGGCATCCGCTTCATCCTGTCGTCGAGCAAGTATTGCCCGATTCACGTCTACCTGACGCTGAGTTCGTGCGTGCCGGCGTCGCAGTGGGAAAGTTCGGGCGCGGAACTGACGGCCGTTGATCTCCTGCCCCTGCTCTCGGATTCCTGGGTGCTCGGTCTGGCCGAGGTGATGAACTTCAAAGGTGTCGTCGCGAACGACGAGGTGATTCTGGACAAGCTGAAGGTGGCCGCCGACCGCGTGATTGACGGGCACGCCCCGGGCCTGACCGGGCCGGCGCTGAACGCATACGTCGCCTCGGGCATCCACAGCGATCACGAATGTACAACGGTTGACGAGGCCCGAGAGAAACTGCGCCTCGGCATGCACGTGATGATCCGCGAAGGTTCCGCGGCGCGCGACCTCGACGCCCTGCTGCCCCTGGTCAGCCCGGGCACGGTCGATCGCTTCCTCTTCGTGACCGACGACAAGGACGTTGACGACCTGATGGAGGAGGGGCATATCGACCACATGGTTCGCCGTGCGGTGAAGTCCGGGATCAAGCCGTCCCATGCCGTCAAGATGTCGTCGTTCAACACCGCGCGGTACTTCGGGCTCCGCGGTCTGGGAGCGGTCGCCCCGGGGTACCAGGCGACGATCACCGTTCTGGACGATTTTGACGCGTGCCGGGTGGCCCGGGTGTATCAATCCGGCCGGCTCGTCGCCGCGGACGGCGTGTGCGTCGACCCGGACAACAAGCTCCGCCGGACTCCGATCCTGCGCAGCGCGATCAACGTTCAGTGGCTGGAGCCCACACAGTTCATCGTGCAGGCAAGCGGCGCCGGGCCCTGCAACGTGCACGTGATCGAAGTCGTGGGCGGTCAGATTAACACCGGACGCAGCGTTGAGGAGATGCCGGTCGTGGACGGCACGATCCAGGCGGACCCGTCGCGGGACCTGGCCAAGGTCGCGGTGATTGAACGGCACCAGGCCAGCGGAAACATCGGGCTGGGATTCGTGCGCGGGTTCGGTCTGGCGAGCGGCGCCATCGCCTCATCAGTGGCTCACGATTCGCACAACATCGTCGTGGTGGGCACGAACGATCGGGACATGTTTGAGGCGGCCGTTCACCTGGTCAAAATCCGCGGCGGCTTGTGCGTCGTTCGCGACGGGACTGTGTTGGCCGACGTTCCCCTGCCGATCGCGGGATTGATGAGCGCCCTGCCCGCAGAGGAACTGAGCCGGAAGCTCAAGACGCTTCACACCGCTGCCGCCGGGCTCGATTGCCGGTTGCGGCGCCCCTTCATGGCCATGTCCTTTCTGAGCCTCTCGGTGATCGGAGCCTTACGGGTGACCGATCAGGGTCTGCTCGACGTCGAGAAGTTCCGGACGATCGACTTGCTCGCCAAATGAACGGCCGGTTCGCCCGCTTGACCGCGAACGTCGCCTTTCGATAATGCCGCAGATGGGCTCCCTTGTGACAATCAAAGAGACAGACTGCCGCCGCAACGGCCCGATCAACCGCTCCGGAGTCGGATACACCGTTGGCGTGTTGTGGCTGCTCGCATTCGCACCTGCGTGTTGGGCCCAGGGTTCGCGGTTCGGGCTCGCCGGCAACGATCAGGGCTTGTGGGTCTACCAGATCCGCACCGACCCGAATACAGGCACGGGCCGTGCATGTTTCGCCCGGCGGCACGCCGATGACCAGAAGGGAGACTACAGGGCTGTGCCCGTCCCGAGCGTGGGCCGGAACATCGTCCGAGTCGCCGCCCGCAGGGAGGTGCTGCACCTCTTCTTCCGTGACGGCACGCACCGGAGCCTTGCGCCGCCGACCGCCGGCAGCGCGAGATCGGCGTCGCTGTCGGTCGAAGCACGGCTTCCGGACAACGCGGTTCCTCTGGCCCTGACCGGGGACAACACCACTGGCATCCTCTACGGCATCGTTCAAGGCCCGGTCGCGTTCGCGCCGGTCGCCCCTCCTGAACCGGTCGTGCCGAGTAACCCTGACGGCCAGGCCCGTCCGTCGGATCTCGGGACCGCCGCCTCATCACACCCGGGGCTGGTGATTGTGCGATACACGCACGGCGCCTGGGCGCATGATCGTGACGTAACTGCGGCGGTCGAGGACGGGGCGCCGTGCTGGCTGGCGGTCCATGACAACGTTCTCCACTTGTTCTTCGTCTCGCGACTGGACGACGGGGACGTCGTCTACTGCCAGTCGTCGGCCCTGGAGTGGTCGGCACCGAGCCGGGTGCCCGACTTGCGCGGCGCCGATGTGCTGGGCGTCGTGACCGTCAAGGGACAGCCCGTCGTGATCACCACAACCGGGTCAGCGGCCGACGTGGGAGCGGCCATCGGCCTGGCCTACCGCGCCGATGACCAGTGGGAGCGGGTGGAGTTGCCCATCCCGACAGACCCGGAGATGACGCTGTCGCCGACCCGGTTGCAGGCCAGCGTTATGGGCGACCGCGTTGCATTGGGCTTTGCGACCGCCGACGGCCTGGTTCACGTCGGGTTGTGGTCGGTCAGTGGAGAGCCGGCGGAGCCTCCGGCAGAGGTCAAAGGGCTTGCTCCCGGGCCGGTGAAGCTGATCGACGATCGGGTTCGTCTGGCGCTGCCGTTCGTCGTTCTGGCGGCGCTGCTGCTGGCGGTTTTGAGTCGCCGTCGGCACTCCGTCGCCGAGCCGGCGCAGCTCCGTGAGCATCAGTCGCTGGCGAGCTTCGCCCGTCGAACCGCCGCATTCGTGTTAGATTTGCTTGTGGTGTCGCCGCTGAGCTACCGGTTGGTGTGGGCCCACCTCAAAGTCCTCCAGGCCGATGGCGGATCGTCGATCCCGGTTGACAGCGCGCTGATCGCCCTTTCGTACGACCTGTTCTGGTACTGGCTGATCGCGACGTCTGTCTACGTGGCGTATTGCACCGCCTTCGAGGCGATACTGGCCGCGACCCCCGGCAAGCTCATCACACAGTGTCGTGTGGTCACCGAACGGGGACACCGCTGCTCGTTCGGCCGCATCGTCCTACGTAACGTGCTCCGCTTCGTCGAGATGTTTCCGATCTTCCAACTGCTGCCTTCAGCGGTGCTGATGTTGCTGACGCGAAAACGGCAGCGCATTGGAGATCTCGTGGCCGGTACCATCGTCGTCGAGCAGCTCCGCGCCCCCGCCGAGGCGCCGCCGCCACCTCCGGGCGACTCCGGCGAGGCGGGCAGCGACGACACGGGCCACAACACGTAGCCTGGAAACCGTCCTACTGGACGGAAGGAGTCGGCCCATGCCGCACGACATCGGCTGCCATGTTCCGCGGCGACGCAGCAGATCTGCCCTTCTGTGTTTGGCGACAGCTGCGAGTCTGGCCGTCTCACTTTGCGCGGGCGGTTGCCACCCGCCCAGGCAGACGCCGGTGGTCATATTCCTGGACGGGGCGAGCCACTTCACAGCCGGCGGATCGGTACGTCGGGGGTTGCGGTCGGCCGGTTACGAGGGTGACTTTCAGACTTTCGTGTGGACGTCGTTCCTGGGATGGGGAACGGACCACCTGGTGGTGGCGCGGAGCAAGGGCAAGGCCGACTCTCTGGCCAAGCGCGTCGCGCAAATTCGAGAGCGCGTCCCGGATGGCCAGATCCATCTGATGGGGCTGTCCGCCGGGACGGCCATAGTCCTCAATGCACTGGAGCGACTGCCCGCCGGCGTGGATGTCGATTCGGTGGTCCTGTTCTCGTCGTCAGTTTCGGCCGATCGCGATCTGTCGCCCGCCCTGCGTCACGTCCGGAAGAAACTGTACGCCACGTCCAGCAAGGAGGACCTGATTCTGCGTTCCGTGGCGATCACGGCAGACGGCCGGCGCGGGCCTCCCGCAGGCCGGACCGGCTTCCGTGTTCCCCGATCGCTCCCTTACGGGGAGAGAGCGATATACGCGAAAGTGGTGAACCTGCACTGGAGACCGGCGTACTCGGCGTTCGGTTGGAACGGTGGCCATGTCAGCGCGACCGCTCCGGAGTTCGTCCGCTCGGTCATCGCACCGCGAATCCTCTCTCAACAGCCTTTCCCGCTTGATCGCCCGTTGATTCAGCCGGAGGAACCGCCCGGCGCTGCACGGAATCAGCCGCAGAGGGAACGAGAATCAGACGGCCTGATCAAGGGGGCTCATCAGGCAGCAGATGCAGGTGGGCAGGGAGCCTGACCGAGTTGTTCTCATCGGATCTGGGGGACGAGGATTCTCTGGTTCAGCCGATCGCCGGTTCATGATGCGGTCTGGCGGCTTCCCACGCGTTCCGGCCCGCCTGTGCAGACCGACGCTGATCCGGATGATGCCGGGCAAGCCCCCGAGCTGACGGGGCGCCGTTCATCACCGCGCCCGCAGGACGTCCTGGAAAGCGGCGATGGCACGGTCAATGTCGTCGGCGGACACGTCGAGATGGGTCACCGCGCGGACGCGCTGCCGCGCTTCCGGCAGCATCCACACCCCGCGGTCGTGCATGGCGTCACAGAGGCCCTGGGCCGTACCGAAGGACTCTTCGACGTTGAAGAACACGATATTGGTCTCCACGTCGTCGGGGTCGGTGGAAATGCCGGGCATTTGTGCCAGGGCCGCCACCAGCCGGCTGGCGTTGGCATGGTCCTCGGCCAGCCGTTCGACGTGGTGGTCGAGGGCATACAGGGCCGCTGCCGCCAGGATGCCCGCCTGCCGCATTCCCCCGCCGAACATCTTCCGGAAACGGTGCACACGACGGATTATCTCGGCCGTCCCCGCGACTGCCGACCCGACCGGCGCGCCTAAGCCCTTGGAGAAGCACATCGAAACCGTGTCGGCATAGGCGGCGTATTCGCTGGGGGCGTGCCTGCTCGCTACCGAGGCGTTCATTAGACGCGCGCCGTCCATGTGGACGGAAAGCCCGAACTCGTCCGCCGTCGATTGAACCGCTGCTACCTCTTCCAAGGGCCAGATTGCCCCCCCGCCGCGATTATGCGTGTTCTCGATCACCACGAGGCGGGACCGGGGAAAGTGCGACCCGGCGGGCCGAACCGCGGCGCGGACCTGGTCCGCCGCGAAGATGCCCCGCCGCCCGGACAGAAGCCGTGCCGAGCAGCCCGCCACCGCAAAGGCGGCCCCCACCTCATACTGATAGAAGTGGCTGTCGGCATGGGCGATAATCTCGTCACCGGGTTCGGTCCAGGCCCGGATGGCGGTGAGATTGGCCATTGACCCGGAGGGGACGAACAGCGCCGCCTCCTTGCCGAGAAGCTCGGCGACCCGCTCCTGCAAACGGTTGACGGTGGGATCGTCGCCGAGCACGTCGTCGCCCACCTCGGCTTCAGCGATCGCGCGCCGCATCGCCGGCGTCGGTCGAGTGACCGTGTCGCTCCGAAGATCCACCACGTGTTGACCGGTCATGTCTACCTCCAGTCCGGGCGATCACACACCGACATTCATCTTAGCACCGGCGTCGGACGGGAGCCAGGCTCCGCCGCCGAGCCGGGGACCGAAGCCCGGTTTCGTCCGGCTCCCGTATTCGCCCTTGCAGCGTCCGGCGGCGGTGCCTAGTATGATCCGCCCGAAGCGCTTCGGAACGCAAGTGGCTCTGCGGGTCTCGAAACGCGACGCCCGCGAGGCAAGCGGCGAACCCATGTTCTTGGATACGCGCAATTACGGTTCCACGTGGCGCGACATCTACCGCCTGGCCATCTCCATCGTTCAACCCCGGCCGATTGCGCTCGTCTCTACGCTGTCGGTGGATGCCGTCAAAAGTCTGGCACCGTTCAGTTTCTACAACATGGTGTCTGCCAACCCGCCGATGCTGATGTTCGCCCCGGCCCACCACTGCGATCCTGCGGCCGACCACTGCCTGCACAACATCGAAGCCGTCAAGGAGTTCGTGGTCGCCACGGTCACGGAGCGTATCGCCGAGGCCGCGAATCGCTGCTCGTTCGATCATCCGCCGAACGTGGATGGTTTTGCCGCGTCCACCTTGACGCCGGCCCCGGCCAGGCTGGTCCGCCCGTCTCTGGTGGCCGAGTCGCCCGTGAACATCGAGTGCACGCTCGTGGACATCAAGCGGTTCGGCAAGCATCCGGGGGCCGGGACCGTGGTGTTCGGGCAGATCGCCGCCATTCACGTCAGCGACGGGGTCTTGGCTGACGACGGTGCGGTCGATCCGGGCAAGCTCAAAGCGGTCGGGCACGTCGGCCGATCCGCCTTCGCCCGGACCATCGATCGCTTCGACCTGCCCCGACCTCCATTCTGAATGCGGCGCTGCGCGTGCCGGCGCGCCCGGGTCAGTCGTCGGCCGGCCGTGATTGAACTTGACAACGCCGGCCCCTCCGGGTAACAGTGAAGACGGGTGGCCGAGGGTCACTCAAGCCGCCGAGGCCGTCGAACGATCCGGGGCCTGCGCGGGTGTAGCTCAGCGGTAGAGCGTCACGTTGCCAACGTGAATGTCGTCGGTTCAAATCCGATCACCCGCTGTTGACGGCGTCAGTCCCGGGCGGATCCTATCCGTCCGGGTCTCTTTGTATGCGGACGGAGCGGCCAGGCGACCGGCCAGCCCCGGCGTCTCGACGGACCGGCAGTCTCTTCCCCGAGGTCGTGGGCGACACGGACCCTTCACGTCGTGGCTCCGTCGCACGGAGGGAAAGCTCTGTCCTGCCGGGCCAAGCCCATAGTGACGACGTATGGCGATCGCTCAGGGCCAGTGCGGTCGGCCAGGATTTCGCCCGACCCGGTTGCGAGCACCAGACTGCTCGGGTAGCCTACGTTGCGGACGCGGGGACGGCAGGCCGAAGGTCAGCCAGACTTCACTGCCCTCTTCGCCCGAACCAGGAGTGTCTGCATGGCCGACGAAGACCTAACACTCGAGGCCGACGAGCAGGAAACCGCGACCGAGGAGGAGCTCTCCGACGATGAGCGTGTCATGGAGGAGCTCAAGCAGGGAGCCGAGGTCCAATCCGAGGACATCGGCACGCTGCGCCGCCGTCTGACCATCACGGTTCCCCGGTCGATCATCGACGACCAGCTGCAGCAGCAGCTTTCCGAACGCCGCCGTGAGGAGACGGTCCCGGGGTTTCGCCGGGGGCGAGCGCCGCTCAAGCTGGTCGAGAAGCGGTTCGGCAAGGAGATCGGCCAGGAGCTGTCGTCACGGATGGTGCTGAGTTCTTACATGGCCGTCACCGAGCGTGACGACATCAAGACCGTAGGCGATCCGATGCTGCTGGTGACCGCCCCCCCGCCCAAGGGCGACCGAGGCGAACCGACCGAGCGCCTGCTCGACGCGCAGGAGGCCCTGCAGCACATCCGGATCCCGGGCGACGGGCCGCTCGTTTACAAGTGCGAAGTCGACATCCAACCGACGTTCGAGCTGCCCTCATTGGAGGGGATCGAGATTGTCCGGCCGAAGATGGAGGTGACGGCCGAAGACGTGGACGCAGAGGTTCAGCGGATGCTATCGGTGCGCGGCCACTTCGCACCCCTCGAAGAGAAGGAGAAGATCGCCAAGGACGACCTCTTGATCGTGGACCTGACGGTGACGGCCGGCGACAAGGTCGTCATGAAGGAGGAGAATGCCCAGCTCGCAGCCCGCGACATGGCGTATGGCGGGATCCTGTTGGCCGGCCTGGGCAAGGCCGTGATCGGCAAGAAGCCGGGCCTCACGACCACTTTGAGCACGAAGATCCCCGCTGAGTACCCCGAACCGGAGCTGCGCGGTCAGGACGCCGAAGCCGAACTCACCGTCCACGATGCGAAGCGTCTGGTCGTGCCACAAGTCGACGCTGACTTCCTCGACAGCTACGCCTGTCAAACCGAAGAGGAGCTGCGCGGTCTCATTCAGAGCGAGCTGGAGGCGTACCTGGACGTGCAGCTGCAGTCGGCGTTCCGTAAGCAGATCGACGAGTACCTGCTCAAGAACACCCAGCTCGATATCCCCCAGGGGATATCCACGCGCCAAACCGAACGCATCGTGGCCATGCGAGTCATCGAGAAGATGCAGGCCGGCGTGCCCGAAGCCGATATTACCAGGGAGATCGACTCGCTGCGGACCAGCGCCGCCGAGGAAACCGCCCAGGAGCTCAAGCTCGCGTTCATCATGGAGAGGATCGCGGAAGACCGCGACATCTCGGTGACCGAGGAAGAGGTCAACGGCGTGATCAATGAGATTGCCCGCCGGCGCGGGTTGCGGTTCGACCGGGTCCGGGATGACTTGATGAAGAACGACCGGATAGACATGCTTCACGTTCGGATTCGAAACGACAAGATCCGTGACGCTCTGATCCGGGAAGCGAAGATAACGGACGCGCCCAAACCTGACGCGCCCGCTGAGAAACGTCCTAGAGCCAAGGCGACGAAGAAAACCAGGAAGAAGACCGGCACGAAAACCGCCGCTAAGAAAACGTCAAAGCGGAAGACGCAAGACCGCTGAGCCCCGGCCGGGCTCGGGGCGCGGTCCCGCCCGAAGCAGCCCCTTGAAGGTAACAGGATATCCCCATGGACAGAATTCATCGCCACGTCGCTCCGATGCTCCAACAGTTTCCGCGCCGCGATCGCGACCACCGCGAGACGCTCGGCGAGCGCCTTCTCGAAAACCGGATCCTGTTTCTCTCGGGCGTCATCAACGAATACGTGGCGAGCGAAGCGATCATGGCCCTGCTGTACCTGCAGTCGATCAAGAAAGACCAGGACGTCAACCTCTATATCAACTCGCCCGGCGGCGTCGTCGACCAGACGCTGGCCATCTACGACACGATCCAGTTCATGGGCTGCGACGTCGCGACCTACTGCATCGGCCAGGCCGCCAGCGGCGCCGCCCTTCTTCTGATGGCCGGCACCAAGGGCAAACGCTACATCCTGCCCAATGCCAAGGTCATGCTGCACCAGCCCACCGGCGGCATCACCGGTCAGGCGGAAGACATCCGCATCCAGGCGGAGGAGATCCTCAAGGACAAGAAACGTCTCAACGAGATCATCGCGAAACACACCGGCCAATCGATCGAACGAATCGAGGAGGAAACCGAGCGCGACCGGTACATGACGGCAGCGCAGGCACTCGAATACGGAGTCGTCGACGAAATTCTCGAAGTGGAACTCAAGGACAAGGAAAAGAGGAAGAAAAAGGCCTAGTACCGCGTTTCATGAATCCTGCGGCGCTGTCCAATCGCGCGCGGCCAATCCGCATCGCTCCGACTGATCCCCCACATGACCGGCAACGAGCCGGCGGCGGACCTTCGTGAGCAGGGTGCCCGCAGCATCCCCGGCGCCCGGGAGATTCTCACACACGGGCCCTTTCGTCCGATCCTGTCCACCCCCGGCCCGGCATCAGCCACGGCGCCCGGCCCCAGCCCAGCGGAGACCACAAAGCTCATGGCCAGCAACCAGCAGATACCCTATATCATCGAGCCGTCCGAACACGGTGAGCGAGCGTATGACATCTACTCCCGACTCCTCAAGGAGCGCATCATCTTCCTCGGCGGCAGCATTGACGACGA
This sequence comes from Phycisphaerales bacterium, assembly GCA_020353195.1. GTDB lineage: Bacteria > Planctomycetota > Phycisphaerae > UBA1845 > UBA1845 > JAFGJQ01. Next base: position 627,021 of record CP070691.1, read on the forward strand.
AAGGGCCGGCGTGGTCAGCGCCCAGATCCTTTTCCTCGCCAATGAAGACCGCAAGCGCGACATCGTGTTCTACATCAACTCGCCGGGCGGATCGGTGTCGGCCGGCCTGGGACTCTACGACCTTATGCAGTCCGTGCCCTGCGACGTCGCGACGTACTGCCTGGGCATGGCCGCCAGCATGGGCGCCATCCTCATGTGCGGCGGCGCGCCCGGTAAGCGCCACCTCCTGCCCAACTCCCGCATGCTGCTGCACCAGCCGATGATCGGGGGCGTGCTCTTTGGCGTCGCGACAGACCTGGCGATCGAGGCCGAGGAGATCATCCGCATCCGAAAGCGCCTCTACCAGATCCTCTCCAAGCGCACCGGAAAAACAGAGGACCAGATCGAAAGAGACTGTGACCGCAACAAGTGGCTCGACGCACAGGAGGCCGTCGACTACGGCCTGGCCGACAGCATCGTGGACCGTCTCCCCGCCTGACTGCGACCTTGCCAAGCCCGCCCTTCGTGAGCTCCCCAGCGCGGTCCGCGCGCCCCAACCAGCGGCTTGCCCCGCGCGGCGCCGCCCGAGCACCGGACGCGCGTCCCCGGCGTCACACCCCATTCAACATCCCCGCCGCATCAACGAGACACGGGATCGCCCCACGCCCGACGTGCTTGCCCGCCCAGCTGCTCCCACCCCGTATGCCGCGCAGCGAAAAGGGTCGCCACCAATCGGGCGACCCTTCGCCAATCCTCTCCTACGATCCGCCATCAGGCGGATTCGCTTACCATCGTCGTTTCAGCACTCCCAGCATGCCCAGGGCAAAGAAGACGAGAGTGGCCGGCTCAGGCACCGCTATCGCCGATTCGCTCGATCCGTCGGCCAACGCCTGAATGCGTGCTCCAATACGCAGCGTGCCGTCCGCCAGCTCCGCGATCACGTCATCGATCGTCCCGCCCGGCATCAAATCAAACCGGATAATCACCCATTCACCGATGTTCACCCCGTTATGCGGAACCGGCGGATCAGAATCCGCGCTGAACTGTCCCGTCGTCTCAAACGGCGGATACAGCAGGTTGCCGCCGGGCAGGTCGCCGGGCGTAGCGACCGGCGTGAAAAGCACACCGGGCCCGTTGATCACTTCCGAAATCCCCAGCAGCGTGCCATCGTCGAAATAAACGTCAGTGATGATTCCCTCGACCGATGGGTCGTTCTCATTGTGGAACTCGAAGCTCACCGTTCCCAACCCGTTGTAGACGTCGACCCACATGTCCAGATTCGGATCATACGGACCGGGTGTCCCCCCAGTGCCCCATTGGCCGTTATCAGTGAATATCTGGAGGGGATAGCTGGCGGCCTGCACGGTCGCCCCTTGCAGGGCGAGTAGTACAACACAGCCGCCAGTCAGGAGTCGCCTCATCAACTTCCGCCTCCGGTCCATCGGCACCTTCCCGTGCCATTAAAAAAGAGAGACCTCCCGCACCTGCGGGATCTCTCTCTGCTTCCCACCGTTACTCTCTCCCCGATGTTTCTCTACGATAGAGTACTTCAGA
>CP070691.1:628653-631838 GCA_020353195.1 Phycisphaerales bacterium
CGGCGGTCGTGCCGTTGAACCACAGCGTCTCGATGCCGGTCGCCGAGAAGCTCGTTCCGCCGACGACGTTGGGATACGGTCCGGCGCCGGCGAGCTGGATCTCAACCATGTCCGGCCCTGCGCCACCGACGAGCTGGTCGTTCTGCCCGAAATTGCCGGGCCCGGCATCCAGGAACACGTCGCCGCCGGCCGTACCGGTGAAGTTGGCACCGGTGTCATCGCCCGGAGTCAACGTGAAAAGGGTCCCGACCGCGATATCCAGCGTCCCGGTTCCCACGCCGCCGTCGCCGTCGGTCGCGGTAAAGTCCACCTGGTCGGTGCCCGGGTTGCTCACGGGCCGGTCCGACGTGAACTGGAAGCCCGCGAGCGTCTGGTTGATCGTAACGATCGTGCCGCTCAGCGTGTACTCATCCTTCAGGACGTTTGCGGCCACTACGGGGTTGCCGTCGCCGTCCACTGCCGTACATGCGGGGGCGAAGGCGAAGCTGATGAAGCCGTCGCCCGTCACCATGTTGACCGTCAGCGTCGTGTTGTCAGCGTCGCTGACCGAGATTCCCTCAATCAGCGAGTTCTGGCCGACCGTCGCAGCGGCACCAGTCGGCAGGGTGATTACCGGGTCTGCGGTAGTGTCGTCGTCCATGATCGTCGCCGTCACCGAATCCGTGCCCAGGACGCCGATCAGCGGGTTGCTGATCGTGACCGTGAACGTCTCATCCGGTTCAATTGTCGTGTCGCCGGCGACCTCGACCGTGATGGTTTCCTCAGCATCATCGGGGACGAACGCCGCGGTGCCACTCGGGAAAACCGCCCCCATGAAGTCAAGCGGGTCGGCGGGGTCGGTCCCTCCGCCGGCGACCGCCCAATCCACTTGGGCCCACAGCGTCAGGTCCCCGTACGCGCGCGTGACCGTGAAGCTGTATGTCGTGGGACCGCTGTCGCCCTCGAACTGGATCGGGTCAACGGCCGCGATGTCGAAGATCGTGGCAGGCAGCACGGTAAATGTGCAGGGATCGCTGGTCGCAGTGTCGGTACCCTCGGTAACCTCCACGGTCACCGTGCTCACGCCCGTAGCAGCCGCCACATCCATGGTGGGCAGACCGTTCGGGCCGGCGAATGTCGAGGGGCCGGTAACCGACCAGTCGTAGCTGAGCACCTCGTTTTCCCTGTTGGTCACGGCCGTCAGCGTGACGATCGAGCCGTCCTCCACTGACTGGCCGGGACAGCCTTCGATCGTAGCCACCAAAGGCGCGTCCATGTCGAGCGTGACGGTGTCAAACGCGGATTCACCGGTAATCAGGTTGGTCACGGTCAGACGGAATACGTAGTCACCAGTGCGTACGGTCGGCAGAATCATATACGCGGTTGCTGGCAAGGCCGCGTTGGAGATGACAATTGGCCCACTGTCGACCGGTGTCGAGTCCACAGTCCATGCGTACCAGAAATCGTCCTGCGTGTAGGAGGCTTGCGCGGCGGTTCCATTCAGAGCGTTGTTTCCGGCGGTACCGGGCTCTCCGCTGTAGTATGAGTCCGTGGTGCAAGTGGCAGGAAAAAGCTCACCCGCTTCGACGAGTAACTGACTTAGCGGGCCGGTGAACGCTAAGGTGAACGCGGCGGCATCCAACAGGTCGATGTCGGAGTCGCTGTCACTGTCGAACACATCGCATGCCGGGACGGTCGCAACACCGGGCCCTGAGAAGTCCAGGCAGATTTCGAACACGCCGTAGTCGGTCAGGTCTACGTCGCCGTCGCCGTCGAAATCGCCAAACAGATCCGACGATCGGATAGTGAAGCGATCAGAGCGAACGACCTCTCCGGCCACGTTCATGAAAAAGACCTCGTTGTCGAAGGTCCGCGGCTGCTCGGTCACATACCGACGGCGCTCTGCCAGGTGCTCCCGAGCGTCGATACGCTCTTCAAATTCCTGCGAAGGCGGGTACGGGAACGTTGAAAACACGCAGGGTACAAGGGGGGCGCCGCGCTCGCCGTACTGGCCATTCGAGCTGTCGTCGTAGTAGGGCTGGTATGTTCCATGCGCCACCCAGATCTCGTCACCTGGCTGCACCACCGCTAATGCGGACTGAACTTCCAGGAACGCGTCGGCCCAACTTGTCCCGTCGTTCAGTCCGTCGGTGGCGCTATCATCCACATACCAGATGGTCTGGGCTCGAGCCGTCATGCCTGCCAGGAGCACCCCGCTCACCATCATGAGTAGAACCGGTGTCATTTTAGAAGTGCACATGTGGTCTCCTCCTCAGTAGAAATGTGACTGACGTGCCCCTGGCCGCTCCCCACGGCCCAGAAATGAAACACAGAGCACGCCCGAGAGCGTCTCCCTGCTCCCCATTTGGACGCGATCGACGGCGCGCCGTTCCCCCGCGTTCTTCGACCACGCCGTATCAGCTTACCGTGCAGCCCTGCCGGCTTCAAGGAATTCTACTGTCAGATAGCGCTTATGGGTGCAATGGCGTGGCATCCCTGCCCCACACAGTGGTCCCGGGGACGCGATCATGTGCAGAGGTGCGGCCCCTAGCGGAGAGCTCAGACGCCCCAACTTAGGGCACGTTCCGCAACTGCTTGCGGTGCGTCGGGGCGCGGAATAGCAGGCAGCCGACTCACGTATCGACCGGGCGCCGGTTCAAATCGCGCGACATCCGGTCCGACGGGCGCGCGTCCGGTTGGGCACGTCTCGGCCCGTGGCGCAAGCAGGGCGGTCGCGGCGGCAGATTCGACGCCCGCTGCAGACGTGTCGGAAAAACGCTGCTAACCACTTGCGACCGTGCTAGTTGCGATCTTCGCCCGACGGGATGACGCCATGATCGATGATTCGGGGGCAACGCGCGAACGCGAGCCGGCGTGAACCGCCCCGAAGCTCCCGGCCTTTGCGGCGATTCCGCCCATTTCTCCTTTGACGGGCGTCCGGAAACCGGTAGACTACAGTCCTGGGAACGAGGTCACGTCTCCACGCTGATCGTGGGCAAGCCTCCAGGGCAGAGAGGGAGAGTGGCGGTTTGAGGTCCGGCGCGGTCGGCGAGGTCTGCCGCTGCGCGGTGGCACATCTGATTAAAGGAGGAGCAAATGATGAAAGTGATTGGAGGATTGTTGGCTTTCGCTCTGCTGGCCACACCAGTGATGGCAGCCACCTACGGTTGGGAGGACGGCGGCACGATTCTCGGCTCGTACGGGAA
>CP070691.1:631938-634689 GCA_020353195.1 Phycisphaerales bacterium
GCACCGTCTCGGAGAGATTCCGGCCGGTGGCTGGATTAAGGCGCAGCAGTCGCAGGCCGCCGTCCAGGAACATCGACCGGCCCGCCACGCAGTAGAGTATCCCGTCTTGCACGAGCACGCTGCCGTGTACCGGCCAGACGCTTTCGATTTGCTCGTACGAGGTCAGCCGGCGATCCTCGGGCGCGGCGCGGAAACGCCAAACGAGCTCGCCGTCGGCCGCGCGCAGACAGTAGACCCAACCGTCGGCCGAGCCGAACAGGACGCGGCCCTGATACACCGTCGGCGGCGAGTCGATGCGGCCGCCGGCTGTGTAGCTCCAGGCGGCGGCGCCGGAGTACTGATCGAGAGCGTGTACCGTGTGAGTGTCAGCCGACGCCACGAACAGTCTGTCCTCGGCCACGACCACACTGGTGAGTCTGCTGCCCAGGTCCGTCCGCCAGGCCTCTTTCAACTCGCCGGGCACAGCGGTCTTGGTAAAGCCGCTTCGGGCCCCGTCATGACGGTACGTGGGCCAGTCATCGCCACGGCGATCCGCATTGCGGACGTCCTGGCCGTAGGCCGGGCCGCGTTGGAGCCGGTCAGCGTCCGGAAGGTCCTTGGGCACCGGCCGGCGCGCCGCCGCCGGAGCCAGCGCGTTGAAGCCGCACAGTTTCGCCTCCGGATAACAGGCGCAGTCGTGAGGCGGCGCATAGACCTGACCGTTGCAGGGCATAACGCCGTAGATGCAGCCGCCACGCACCCAATGGTGAATCTCCCAACTCTTGGCCCGATAGTCGACGAACTCGATGCCGGTGCGCGACGTCAGGATGTACTTGTCGGTGGCCTTGGCCCGGTGGCAGCGGTGATGGAACCAGTAGGTCTCGACGCTGGGCGGGAACTCGCTCTTGACTTCGCCGGTGTGCAAGTCGCGGCCTCTGAATACGCCCGAGTCGTTGACGCCGGCGGTGGCTCCGGACCAGACCAGCCCGCCGATCACCAGCAGATCCTCCGGCGAATTGTCCCCGGAACGGGGATGCTCGGCCGACCAGAGGATCCTGCCGGAGGCGAGGTCCAGTCCTGACTGCCGGCGGTCGCCGCCGGAGAACAGCACGACGTCCTCGTGCAGGACCAGCGTCGGCCCGAAGTTGCTGGCGATCGACGGTCTTCTACCCACCGGGTCGCTGCGCCAGCGCCGGTGGCCGTTCGTGTGGTCCAGACAGACGATTCGCTCGCCGTCGTGGAAGCAAAGGTTCTTCTCGTCGGCCGCCAGCGTCAGCGGCACGACGCGATACTCCCGGCGCCACAGCGTCCTGCCCGACTCGGTGTCGACGGCCAAGAGCTGGCGCGGTTTCTCGTTCCACGGCCACTGCTTGGCCACGCGGACTCTCTCCTGGCCCACGTTACTCGACAGCGACCGAAACTTCTCCCACTCGACCGGCGTCTCGGTAACCAACAGGAACAGTACGCCTTGGGAGACGATGATCTCTTCCGTGGCGCGGCTGTCGTCGATCGTGCGGATGGTCTTGCCGGTGGCGGCGTCGAGCACGCGCAGCGGCGCGTCCCGGCCCAAAGTCACGTATACCCGCTCGCCCACGGCGACCAGACGACGCGGTAACTGAGCGGGGCCGCTCTTGAACGGATACAAGTGGGGATGCCAAGCCGACTCCAGCGGCCGCTTCCAGAGGATCGTGCCGTTGAACGCGTCGCGCGCTATCAGCACCCACTTCGGCGGCAGCTGGATCGAGGCTCGGGAGCCTTCGTCCATGATGTAGAAGATGCGTCCGCCGGCCGAGACCAGGGCGCTCATGCTGGCCATGCGGTCGTGATGACGTGACCAGCGCGGCGAACCTACCCACTGCAGGTGCCTCGGCGGCCCGACGGCCGTGTCATGTGAGACGGCGTTGCCTTGGGCATCGTAAAGGTAGTGCGTCCACTCGTCGATCCCGGCCGGACGCGGCTTGACCGTCTTCGTCCACTGGCCGTTCTGCCTGACGTACGCCACGCCCTGCGGACACAGCACTCGCCGCACCTCTTCCAGCGGCACGCCGTCCAAGTCCTCCGCGACCACCAGATTCACCAGGTTGTCGACGTACGGCAACCGTGTGCCCACGAGTCTATCCACCGAGACGATGCCGTAGAGTCCGAGGGACCGGACGTGTTGCCGGGCCCGGCCCACGTTCTCCGCGTCCCGATCGAGGCCATGCACCAAGTAGCCGTCGTCGGCGTGCAGCGCGGCGGTCAACTGCCCACCGCCGCAGCCCAACTGGACGACGAGGCCGCCGCGAACGCCGGTCATCCGCAGGATCTGCGTGGCCAGCAAGCCGGCTTCGTCCGGATTCCGATCCGCTCCCTGGCCGCCGATATCGGTGCGGCAAATCAGCCGGTATTTTTTGACCTTGCCTAGCTCACGAGTGACATTCTGTTTCTCGGCGATGACGTAGTCGTCTACCAGCAGTTGCTTTTGCAAGTCGACTGGTGGCTCCGTACCTCCAGCTGGCGAGAGTTCGGTCAGGGCAAAAGCCGTCAGTACCAATGTGCTAAGCATGATCATAGTGCATTTGCCCATATGAATTGCCTTTCTTCCCGGATTTCTCTATAGCATTGTGTATTTCCTCAGCTACACCGCTGGATTTCATTTCTAACATAATACCAAGACAAACCAAAAACTCAAATGTCCTACCGGCTTGGGAACTGCTATTTTCGTGTAGATGATCCACTACCCGACCACAACTTAAAAGTCCATTATCTGCCGATTCCGCAAAGATATCTATA
>CP070691.1:634789-648877 GCA_020353195.1 Phycisphaerales bacterium
CAGCAATATATCATAGTGCCAGTGCGAGAAGCCTTCTGCTTCAATGTTCCGTTCGAGGTAGCGCGCTCGCAACGTCTCGGCATCCGCATGGAACTGCCCTGGAACATCAGCAGCGAAAAAGTACAGAGAGCGTCCGCCTGCCGGCAGCACCTGCGCGAACACGCTTCTGAGGGTATGGTAGATGGTCGCATTGCGGTTCGCCGCCGCGGTGCTCCGCATGTCCGCGGTGGACGTGACGCCGGTGACAAATACTCCACCGGGGCTCAGACGGGCCTGGGCTTCACGGAAGAACTCCTTGGTATAGCAGCGGTTCAGCACAGCGGTGGCGGGGTCGGGAACATCGACTCTGATCATGTCATAGGTTTCGTGTGAAGTCTTGACGAAGAGCCTGCCGTCCGTGTGTATCAACCGCACGCGAGGGTCGTCGAGCGCATCGAGCGTGGCCGCAGACAGGCAAGGCCGGGCCGTTTCGGTCAAAACGTGGTCCAGCTCGATATAGTCAATCCTCTCCACCGGGTGCCTGGCGATCTCCCTCAGCGTGCCACGCAAGCCCCCACCGATCAGCAGAATGCGTTTGGGATTCGCGTGCTGAACCAACGAGTAGTGGGCGAATACCACACCCTCCTGTTCTTCCAGCGCGAGAGTTGTCGCTTCAGGGCCGGCGGTTGAGAAGACCAGGTGGCCGCTTTGGAAAAAGCTGTATTGGTCCTCGCGCTGGACAACGGAAATGGCACCATACTTCGACTGGTGGGTGGCAATGAGTCGGTGTTCCGGAGCAAACAGCCGCCATTGGAGCCTGTGTGCCCATGCGTCCACGTCTTCGAAAAACGGGAGGGCGATGCCGGAAGCGACCAACAGGCCTGTAAGCGCCAAGCGCTTGCGCGCCGCAGCCGGCCCTGCGTCCCGTCTCGTCTCCCGTGTCAACCACAGTGTCGCGCCGACCATGAGCATGCCGGCAAGGAGGACCGATTGAAACGAGTTCAAGTGATGCACCAGGAAAAACGTGAACAGAATTCCACCGACAGCACTGCCTACCGCCTCCCCTATGTAGGTTTTCGCCGCGCCAGAGGTGTCCCCTGTCCTGTCGTTCTCGCGCCACACCCGCGCCAGGAGGACAAACTGCACGCCGAGCAGCAAGCAGACCGGCCCCATCAGGATGAAGCATGAGATGGATAGATCCAGGAAAGACAGGTAGGCGCCAGGGAGAACATCAAAGAACCCACGAAGCGCGCGAATGAGCAGAATCGTGGTCGGCAGCGTACACAGCGCGGCTGCTGCAGTGATGAACACAAGATAGATGGGGCGACCGAGCCGCTCAACAACAATGGCGCCCACGCGGCTGCCAATGCCCACCCAGATCATCCATGCTGAAAAGATGATCCCGATGGAGAGTTCGTTGCCATGAAAAACCATCAACAGTTCGCGCAGGAACACTATCTGGCCGAGTTGGCAGACAATGCCAAGCGAGATCACCACCGGCAGGTGAAGGGGAATGCTCCGCGTCATCACATACGTCTTGACTTCCATGCATCAACCGCAGCCGTCAGTGGTGAGAAGGCCAAGCATGTCCCGCGCATCCCGACAATCCCCTCTACCCGCCAGGTACCATTCTACCAGAACTACCTGCATCTCCACCCTGTGCTGTTTGAGGGGTAGTGCGTCCTTTCGTGTGTAAAGCCGGCGATGAGGCAGAAGAGGAGCGTATCCCCCGGCCCCAATGGGTAAACGAGCTAGGAAGACACGCCCACGAGGCTCTCTGAGAGCGAACTTGCCGATCGGGAATCTGGGATGCCGAGTCTCTGGTCGCTGGTCAAGGGCCCCGAGGAGTTCTGGGGCGACCTGACCACCCACGGCCAACGGCTGTTGGGGGCCGTCTTGCACGGCACCGGAGGATCCGGACTGTGCGTCGTGCGGTTTGCCGGGTGAGGCATGCACGGTGCACAGCGACTGCTGCTCGAACAAGTGCCTGGGCAACGGACGCTGCAGGTAGTCGATGGGTAGAACGACATCAATAACACACGAGGCGAGGCCGGCAAGCGACCGGCCTTGTTTCTGTAGGGGCTCAAGAACCACATCCTCGACCCGGAGAACGTCAGCGCGCTCACCGGTCGGCTCAAGCGGCGAGTGGTGCTGGATTGAAGGCTGGCGCGTTGGTGACCGCCCGGCAAGCGCTCGACGAAGGACAGGTTGACGGTTTGGTCGCCGGCGGGCGCGGGCTGGTTCGGCCAGCTTGGTGGGTGCTCCTCCCGAGCACAACAGGACCTCGTCCCGCCGGTTTACTCTATGGCCCGGTGAACACCGTCTGGAACTCGGCGAAATCGCCCAAATCTACGTCGCCGTTGTCGTCGAAGTCGAAGCAAGCGCACGCGGGCCCGATTCCGCCGCCGGGACCTAAGAGGCACGTTTCCATGTCAGCGTAGTCGTCCAAGTCCGCGTCGCCGTCGAGATCACAGTCACCCGGAACCACCCCGACCATATTGAGCGTCACGTCGGTGACGGTGTAGATCACCCCCATGCTCAGGTACGGCGAGAGATTAGTCGCGTTCACGGTGTCAAACTGGCCGACGACGCTGCCCGCGGTGAGGATCTGGAAACTGTCCCCCGGTGCCGGCGCGAAGCCGTTGGTCGAGATGATCACGTCGAGGCCTCCGGCGACGCTCGCAACGCCCGAGACGGAAAGCAGGTCGTACTCGCTTGTCTGGGTCAGGCCGGCGATCTCGATCTCCAGCGTACCGCCTGTCGTCTGCGTGTAACTGCCGTCGATGTCGATCACGCCCACCGAAAGCCCGGGCGCGGTCGTTCCGCCGACGTTGAGGACGTTGCCGGTGATCGTTCCGGCGCCAGTTAGCAGTCCACCGTTGATCTGCATAGAACCGGGGTCGATGCGCAGATCTCCACCGTTCAGCACGGTCTGCCCGGCGGTCTGGACGCAGGAGCCGCCGTAGCCCGTGTAGAACCTGAGCACGCCTGTCTGGACCTCGACCGTCCCCGTGTTGATCGCGGCCGCTTGGATCGTGCTCGTACCGGTTCCGGCGGACTTGACTATCGTACCGGCGTTGTTGAGAGGCTGGGCGTAGCCCAAGATGGCGCCGCCATCGAACTGGATGTCTACGACGCCGGTGGCAAGGTTGTTGAACACCGCCGGGGTGGGTCTGTTGAACCCGCCGAGGAACGTGGCCGTGCCGGCGTTGTTGAAGACGCAGTCGCGAAGCACCTTCTGATCACCGTTCGGGTTGACCAGCACATCGCCGTCAGCATTAATGGTTCCAGGACCATAAAACTCCCCGCCGGCATTCCAGGTGGTCAATCCGCTGATCGTGATGGGACCCGGCCCCTGGATCTTACCCGGACCGAGGATGAGGTTAGTGACCTGCACCGGATCGCCGCTGCTGAAGTTCGCGGCTCCGTCCCCGCTGGCCCCCGGACCTATGCTGAGGGTATCGAACTGGATTGGCCCGCCGACGATTGCGTCGAAGTTGACGGTGCCATAGAGAATATAGAAGGAAGCCCCGTAGCTGATAATGTCTGCCTCGCTGGTGAAGGTCAGCACGGTGGCCTTGTTCGTTGTTGCGGTCGTGACGTCGTAGGTGCCTCGGACCGTATGGCCCCCTTGAGGGAACAGGACGTTGTCAGCGACAATGCTCGAGCCGGGGAGAAACTGGTGTCCTCCGTTGAACTCGAACGTGGTGCCCAGGTCGCCGAGGAAGTCGCCGCTGCTGTTGCCGCCCAGGTAGAACCTAAGCGCGCCGGTTTGCACGTGGATCAGGCCCGATTTCTCGGTGAACACGTAGATGTTGCTGTATCCGGGGTTCACTGACTTGATGAGCGTGCCGCCGTTGACGAAGCTGTCGCCGGTCGAGCCGCTGAGAAAATACGTGCCCCCCTGGTGCTCATAGGTCGAACCCGGCCTAATCTCGAACACGGAAGTCCCAGGGAAGCCCACTCGTCCGTCACAGACCGACGTGCTGTTGCCGTCGAGAATGAGGTAATGATCCTCCAGGTCTACGTTCTCGCTGATTTGCACGCCGCCGTTCGCATACGTTACGCCAGATCCTGTCAGCTTGGCACTACTGCTGACGCCGGAGCCGGTCCACTCAAACAGCCCGCCGATGTCGAGGCGATCGTCCACCCGGAGGACGGTGCCGGTTCCGCTGAGCCCCAGGTCACCGTCGACCCACGAGGCTTCGCCGAGCGTTAGGTCGGCGTAAGGGACAGACCCGCCGGCTATGTTCAGACTCTCGCTGCACGCGAGCGTGCCCACTGTTAATGCGTTATTCGAGTAGGTGACCGTCGGGGTCCCCGGCACGTCGATGCAGACTTCGGAGCCGCCGGTGGGCACCGTCCCCTCGAGCCAGTTGTCCGGGGTGTGCCACGATCCGCTGGGGCCGTCCCAATGGTACATGTTCTCACATTCGTCAGGGAGGGCGTTGAGGTTGCAGTCATTACTGAACCCGGTTGCGAGGTCGCACTCGTCGGGCACGTAGTTGGGCTGGCAGTCCTGGCTGGTCTCACAACTGCCCGGCAAGCAGTCCGCCTGACCGACCTCGCAGTCAGAGGGACCGGCAACGTCGCTTGCGTTGCAGCCACGAATGTCGCAGAGGTCTAGGTCCCCGCTGCCGTTGCAATCGATGATCTCGAACGGACCGAAGGTGCTCCACGCCGGGCTCCAGTTTCCATCGCAATCCTGGGCCCGAATGCTGATGTACCAGTCGCCGAGGTTGAAGGGGCCATCGGTGGCGGTAAGGAAGCAGCCGTTCCAGTCGACCGCATAGGCGATCATGGGCGGCTCGGCGCCGGCCGGGTTCTGGCCCCACTGGTAGCTGTAGTCGCACACGCCGGTTACATCGTCGTCGGCCCGCTGCCACGAAACGGTGATACAGGGTAAAGAGCCGCCCACTCCGATCGGGTGCGTGAGCGAGTCACAGACCGGGACCGTCCCCGGCGGCGCGGTGTCGGGCGGAAACCCCGCCACGTACTGCGGAGCCACGTTGAACGCCGTCGGCCACAGGTCGTCGGCATACTCGGGAGCATAGGTTCGAAAGTCGTTGATGAATTCAGTAACCGTGATGGGATCGTACTCGGCCTGGATAACGAGCATAGGCTCCGGGCCCCGGCACAGCGAATCCATGATCCCGTCGCCGTTATGGTCATCATTGAGGCTGTTGCCGTCGAGATCAGTATCGTCTTCGATGTCGCGCAGCAGAGCGCCGACAATCCCCTCGGTCTCAAAGGGATCCTCCATGACACCCGAGTCAAAGCACACTGCCGGAGTCTCCAAGCCTTGCGGAACAAACAGGAGGGGTTGATAGGCCGTGCCGTCGTCGAATTGGTAGTCCCACGATAACGAGCGGGTGACCGCATCGGCCAGCCAGTCGGGCCAGCCTTCGTTCCAGGCGTCGTGATCCGTCTCTTCACACCACAGGCAATGCCCGCAATCGTCGGGCGGGTCGGGATCGCACGAGGGGTCCCAGCAGTAATCCGGGTCGGGAGGGCAGGAGGGACAGGAGTAGACGTGCATGAAGTGATGGCCGTACTCGTGAGCGTGCGTGTCCTCCCACCACTGGTGCTGAGTGCTGATGTGGATCTCCGACATGTCGGTGTAGTACTCGAACCAAGCCCCCCCGCCGGCGCTGTCATCCGGCCATTCCACCTGGACCTTGAACGGCTGGTACGAGCTCCACGTCGTGATGAATCGCCGGGTCCGGACGATGCTGTTGAAGATGTGCAGGGCCGGCATATCCCCGGAGGGCACGGTGATCCATCCGAAGTCGTAGAAACTTCCGGAGAAATTCTCCACCTCCGGCGTCTCCCACCAATAGGTCCACTCCTGCCAGCTGTTGTCCGTGACGTCAACAACGTTGGCGGTCTCGGTCTCGAAGTAGACGACCAGGTCCGGGCCTCCCGGGTCGCTCTCCGGCTCGACCACCCCGGTGTCGAAGTACCCCTCCGAATCGGTGTGCCCCTCCCAGATCACGTCGTGGCCGACGTCGTCATTGTCCCAGACGCGCACGTCGATAGTGTCGGCGCCGACCGCCACCATGTCGGAGCGGTAGTACATGATGCGCCCCACCACCCGCAACGTCGAGCGAGCACCCGGCGGCTGTCCGGACGGGGACCCGCTTGGATCCTCGGGCTCGCTCGCCGGTTGGCCGTCGGTCAGCACCTGGGCGCTGGAGCCCTCCACGCGGATGGCCGGGCGGGGCTGGTCCGCGCGGGCGAAGTGCGCCGGTCCAACCGGAGCCGATTTGGCAACCCTCCGCCCGTTGTAGGCCAGACTCAGTCCGATCGGCTCGTCGGCGTGGGCGGGCACGGCGCGGAACGGTATCCGCACCACGCCCGGCTGGACCGACACCGGATCTCCCGGCGTTTCGAGCGACAGCAGTCTCCAGCCCTCACCGAGCAGCTTGAAGTCCGCCAGCGTACCGGCCCGGTGCACGTGAACCTCAAACACCCCCGCGTATTCCTCGCCAGAGACGGCCTGACGCATCTCGTCGAGGGACATGCGGATTTCGACGGGGGGACCGACGTCCGCCCGAGCGTGGACGCTGATCATCAGAATCGGCATGCCCAACGCCAGCAGTGCTGTACGGTGAAGTTGCTGCGATAACATCACGACTACTCCTTCATTGTGACTAAGCGTCAGGACCCGACGGCGGCGACACTCTTGTCAGGCCCCCAGAGGGGACCGCCTGGAGGTGGACGCGCCACGCGACGCCTTGACCTCATTCATCACCCGTAGCACAACGCGCAAAGCAGCACCCGCGCGCCACCGGAAATCCGGGCATTCTTGGCGAATGTGTGGAAGCCGACCGACGACCCTGACCGCAACAGCGCGGGAATACACGCCGCGATTGCTTGAGAAGACGCGTAAGCTTCGTTATAATAGGGGTTTGCGGCCGGATACAGGATCCTGCGGGCGATGTCTGCGCCAACATCAGATAATGTCACGCACTTGCTGGATCAGATAACCGGCGGGGATCAGGCCGCGGCGGGGCGGTTACTACCTGTGATCTACGATGAGCTGCGCGCCCTGGCCGGCAGCTTTCTGCGCGCCGAACGACCAGACCACACCCTCCAGCCGACCGCTCTGGTTCACGAGGCCTACCTGAAACTGGTCGGGCAGGCGCAGGTCGACTGGGCGAACCGCGCACACTTCATGGCCGTCGCGGCATCCGCTATGCGCCGCATTCTCGCCGACCACGCCCGTCGGCGTCGGGCCGCCAAACGTGGAGGCGGTTGGCACAAGATCACACTGGACGAAGCTGTTGCGCCTGACGCCAGACGCGATCTCGATCTTACGGATCTCGACGAAGCGATGACCAAGCTGGCGAGCCTTGACCAGCGCAAGAGCCGCGTCGTGGAACTGCGTTTCTTCGGTGGGCTGACGAACCCGGCAGTGGCGGAGGTGCTCGGCGTCTCGCGCAAGACTGTGGCAGATGATTGGACCGTTGCCCGTCTGTGGCTACGCCGCGAGCTGGGCGGGAGGGCCGACGCGTGAATCCAAAACGGTTTCGGCGCGTAGCAGAGCTGGTGGTCGCCGCCAAGGATCGCCCCGCGGATGAACGTGACGACTTCCTGATTCGCGTTTGCGGCGACGATCGCAAGTTGCTCGACGAGGTGCGCTCACTGCTGGCCGCCGAGGACCAGCCCACGCCGATGATCGGAATCTCCGGCGTGGACGTCGGGACGGGGTCGACCCAAATCGAACAGATCAACGAACTGTTGTCCAAGAGCGGCGCTGATTTTGGGCGTGTCGTGCCCCAGCGGATCGACCGCTACGAAATCGTACGCGTCATCGGAGAGGGCGGGATGGGCGTGGTCTACGAAGCCCGCCAGGAGAACCCCCCACGCACCGTGGCCCTGAAAGTGATCCGCGCCGGACTCAGCGGAACGCACTTGCTCAAACGGTTCCAGCACGAAGCCCAGGTGCTGGGCCAGTTGCACCATCACGGGATCGCGCACATCTACGAAGCGGGCACGGCCACTCTCAAGACCGGATCGGGCGGGGTGGTGGAGCGGCCATTCCTGGCCATGGAGTTCATCCGCGGCGAACCCTTGAGCCGCTACGCGCAGAAGAACGCACTGGACACACGCCAGCGCCTCGATCTGTTCACCAGCGTCTGCGACGCGGTCCAGCACGCGCACGATCAAGGTGTCATTCACCGGGATCTCAAGCCGGGCAACATCCTCGTCGAAGCCAATGGGCAACCCAAGGTTCTCGACTTCGGTGTGGCCCGCGTGACCGACGCGGACGTGCACACCGTGACGCTCCAGACTGCGGTCGGCCAACTGGTCGGCACCCTCGCGTACATGAGTCCCGAACAAGTCACCGGCGATCCGGCCTATTTGGACACGCGTTCCGACGTGTACGCGCTGGGCGTGGTTCTCTTCGAACTGCTGACCGGCCGACTCCCTCTCGACGTCGGCAACCGGTCCATTCCCGATGCCGTCCGCATGGTCCGCGAGGAGGAACCCACACGCCTCAGTTCGATCAGCACGGCCTTTCGCGGCGACCTGGAGACGATCCTGGCAAAAGCACTGGAAAAGGACAAGACACGGCGGTACCAGGCCGCATCGGATCTGGCCGCAGACGTCCGCCGGTACCTTCGCGGTGAAGCGATCGAAGCCCGGCGCGATTCGGCGCTTTATGTGCTCAGGAAAATGGTGGCGCGCTACCGGGGAATCGCGCTGGCGGCGGCCCTTCTCGTTGTGCTCCTGGCCGCATTCGGGGGTGTCTCGTTCTATCAGGCCGAGAAGAATCGCCACCTGGCCGCCGATGAGCGCAAGGCCCGCAAAAGCGCCGTCGCGGCTCTCGAGCTGGCCCAGCACGAACAACAGCGCGCCGATGCCGCTTCGACCCGGCTGCAAGCGGAGCTCACAGCCAGCAACATCGAACGCGGGCGGCTGCTCGGCCAGCAGGGAGCCCTGCATGCTGCGGAGGAGCTCATCTGGCGTGAGCATCTGCGGAACCCCATCTCGGACCATTCGTACTGGGCTCTCTGGGAGCTCTATTCGCGCAACCCCAGTCTCGCCACGCTGGGGACCCACGAAAGGGCGCCGCGCGCCGTCGCCTATGCCCCGGACGGCCGCCTGGTCGCCTCAGGCGGCGACGACGCCATCGTGAAGCTCTGGGATACCGCCGCCATCGAGTGTGTAGCGGTCCTCACGAAACACGCCGGCCCTGTGTACGGACTCGATTTCAGTCCTGACGGGCAACACCTCGCATCGGCGAGTCTCGACGGTACGGTCGTCATCTGGGACCTCGGAACCCGCGCGCCGGTGCGTACGGCGCAAGGTCACGCAGATGCTTGCTATGCAGTCTGCTATTCGCGCGACGGAGCACACCTGATCTGTGGGACGGGCGACGGAGCCATTCATGTCCTGGATGCCGCGTTCGGCAACACCATCAGAACACTGCAAGGGCACGAGGGTGTCGTTCAATGCGTGTGCTTCAGCCCAGACGGGGCGCTGCTCGCTTCCGCTTCGGTCGATCGTACCATCAGGCTTTGGCGTGACCTCGTGAGCCCGTCGGTCGCGACGCTGTCGGGTCACAGGGGCAGCATCGGGGCATTGGCATTCTCACCAGATGGTCGCATGCTTGCCTCGGGAAGTACGGACAAGACCATCAAAGTATGGAACCTCGAGACGCGTGAATGCACCGATACGATCGAGGCGGCCAACGGAACGGTGAGGTTCCTCAGATTCTCCTTGGACGGGCAGTCCCTGTATGTTGGCGGGTGGTGGCGCATTGATGCCTGGGATTTGCGAACGCGCACGCGCCGACCGTTGGCGGCTCACGGCGTCGAGGGCGCTGACGTCAGCCCGGACGATCGGTTCCTCGCGCGTGGCACCGGGGATTTCACCTTGTTCCCGGGCGCCGCCGTTCGCATCGAAGACATCGCTAGCGAAGGCGGCGTACTCCGCCTCGACCGGAGTTCCGACCACCGACCCGCCACCATCAGCCCGGACGGCCGCCTCATCGCCGCCAGCGACGGCGCCGGCCGAGTGCGCCTCTGGGAAACGGCGACTGGTCGCCTACTGGCGTCACTGGAGGGTGATCTCAAGCACCGGTCCCGTTGCCACTTCCATCCAGCCGGCAAGATTCTGGCGACGTGCAGTTCGGGCGTAATTCAATTCTGGGACCTCGCCACTGGCGCCATCATCAACACTCTGAACGGAAACCGTGCGGCGACCACCCACTCCATGACCTTCAGTCCGGACGGGAACACGTTCGCCGCGACGTGGCAGGACGGAACGATCCAGATTCGCGACGCGCCGAACGGCAGGATCATCACGACGATCCCCGCCATCGATCGTGAGGCGCTCAGCGTGCGATTCAGCCCCGACGGGAAGACGCTGGCCGTCACATATCGCCGTGGGACGCTTCGGTGGTACTCTGTACAGGGAGACCTGCTGGCGGAAGTCGACACGGTCATCACGCCGTGGACCGCGACGTTCAGCCCTGACGGGAAGAAGCTCGCCGCCGCTTGCTGGAGTCGCCAGATCCAGGTCTGGGACCTGACCACGCAGTCTCTCGAACTGCGGCTGCAGGCGTCGACAGCCGTGATCTGGGAGGTGGCGTACATGCCGGGTCATCCCAATCTACTGGCTTCCTGCAGCGACGATGGGCAGGTACAGCTCTGGGATCTAAGCGAGCGTCGCAATGTCCTCACGTTCGATCGCTTCGACGGCGCCGCCACCTCCGTATCGTTTGCCCCGGACGGCAAGACGCTCGTCGCCGCGGGGCATGGGGAAACGCCCCTTCATGTCTGGGACATCGAGTACTACGACCGCCACATCGCCGGCAATCTCGAGCACCAGATCGCTCGCCATCACGACGAGCTGAACAGAAGCATGCAAACAGAGCAGTTACGCGCCTGGGCCGAGAACGTGCTGCGCCGCCCGTGGCCCCGAATCGGCCCCCACGCGCCGCCGGTTCACAACGCGCCCGCACCAGGCACCAGCGCCGGTGGCGTCGACCCTGACGTGATCGCCAACTGGGGAAACGCCTCGAACTCGAGCGATCGCTGACTCTGCGCCTGGCCTCCCCATCAACCGGACGTTCGGATCAGCTTCAGGGACATGCGGACTCCTGAAGAGGTGGCTCTGCTCCGTCGATGCCACGGCAAAGCTGGCCCAGCTCAAGCAGCAGATCGCCGGGCTGACGGGACAGGATCTCGCCCAGCAGCCGGATGTTGCCGAGAGGCTCTCTCGGGCGTGCCAGACACTGAAAAACCACATCCTGAACCCCGAGAACGTCAGCGTCCTCACCGGGAGGCTGAAGAGAAGGGTGGTGTTGGACTGAGTGATGTCGTACGAATGGAGGATAGTGAGTTGCCTGGTAACTGACCAAACATCAGCGTGCCAGGCGCAAGTGACAGTAGCAATAGTGGCTGACCTATGACACTCCGAAGGGAACACAGTCATCTAGAGCCAGCAGAACTGCCTTGCCGAGTTCCGCATCCGGCACGTTAGCGTTCACTACGTGCTCGCTCCCCGGAACCGGCTGAAATCCCTTTTCTATCCCCCGTGTGCCTCCCGTGCGATGTGGAAAAAGAGTCATTGCACCCTCCTGCTGCAAAATGGACAGATAGATAGATCCCGTGTGGAGCTGTCTCCAACACTCTGCACCCGCCTGCTTCAAGATAGGGCGGAAGTACTTCTCTTTGTCTGCCGGGATTTCGATGCCGCCCCGTGAATGTGCAAGCGCCTCGCGAACATAACCTCCCAGAGCGACTACTTCGTCAGCGGCGCACGAGAAAGCGGGCTCTGCGGCGACGCCCAATCCTTCCTTGGTCAAGCCACCGGCGTGAACCATGATGCGACCTTCGTACCGATACACGCCCACCCAACGGCACTTCGGCTGCGCGGGTTGGTGGCGGCGGAACAGTCCAAGCATACGGTACACCCTGCCGAAAAACGGGATCGCGTGTCGCGTGCGGCTAGCCTTGGGCCTGCGACATCGTACCGGAGGTCGTCCCATGCGTAAAGCACTGCGTGTAAGGCACTTGAGCCTATCAGCAGGCGGATCGGCCCGCCTGCCGCGTTGACCATACGCATATTTCGGAGAGTCCAATCATGTCCCATTTCGTCGAATGCCAGACCGAGTTCCGCGACCCCCAGGCGTTGATCGCGGCGCTGATTGAGTGCGGCTTCCGCGCCGACCAGATTGAGGTCCACCAGGAGGCCGTCCTACTCTACGGCTACCGGGGCGACGTCCGACCCCAGAAAGCCCACGTCGTCATCCGACGGCAGCACGTGGGAACAGCCGCGAAGGATGTCGGCTGGGAACGCCCGCCGAACGGCACGTACCGGTCGTGGATCAGCGAGTACGACCAGCGGTGTCGGTTCGATCCGGCGATGCAGAACCGGATCAAGCAGGAATACGCCTACCAGGTGATCTCTCGCCAGCAACGGGCTCGCGGTCGCTCGGTCGAGCGCCAGCGGCTGCCCAGCGGCGAGATCGAGGTGACGATCGCCGGGTACCGGTAGCCCGATGCCTGATGTCAAAACAAAAGGAGCTACGAACTCATGCCCCGAGGCAAACACGTCAAGATCACTATCGCATCCGACGGCACATGCCAGATCGACGCCCTGAACCTCACCGGTCCAGCCTGCAAGGCTGCGACCCAGGAAATCGCTAACGCGTTAGCGGGCCGCATCGACCACCAGCACGACAAGCCGGAAGCCCGCATCCGCGAGCGGTGCGGAGAGCGGGAACAGGAGGGTGCACGATGACCCGGATCCGAATTACCCCCGATGGGAAAGTTCGCAGCCTGTGGACCGACAAGATCAACTGGCATGCTATCGGTCGACTCGCCGTGAGGCGCGCGTCGTACGTCGAGTTCCACGACGCGATTCAGAAGTGGGTCGTTCGCCCCTGGAGACCGCGGAGCAGATTCTTCCGACTCCTCCAACAGCTCGCAGGTCGGCCGTTCGGCGAAATCCTGTACCTGGCCGACACCCGCCAGGAGGCCCTCCGATGGGAACAGGAGTACTACGGCATCGGCGGTCCGGAGTGGAAGGACCTGGCGCGGCGGTAGAGAGCGTAGTCTCGCGATTCAAGTCCCGCGCGATTCCATTCAGTGCCGCGCGGACTGAACGAGAACGGGCTCTAAGCGCGTCTAAGCGCCGCAGGAGCTTCCCGGTTCCCAGGGCGAGCCGGTAGACCAGCTCGCGGACGCCGGCCACCGCCAACAGTCGTTTCACCTCATCCGGCGTCAGCGCCCGGGGTCTCCGTCGGAGGTCGGATAGTTGTTCAACACGCTTGACGTGTTTGACCGGGTCGGTGTCCGCCGTCGGGACCTGACGCGGGACCCGCGGATTCCCCCGAATCGCGGATCGCCGCGAACACCTCCGTTCTGCGATGCAAATCGACGCCGATATGCCTTATGTCATTCTCCTTGCGCCAGACGCCAAGAATGCGTCCCAGGGGACACATCCTACTATCGCAAGGGGCGAGGTGGCGGTTACCGTATCAGGTCAAGTAAGGCAACCGACCGAATAGAGGCCTTCGGCCGGCCACGCCGTTTCCGCGACCCGGGGCAGAGACCACCTTCGGGCGCAACGGGGGCACTGTGGGTCGCGGGCTCTCCGGCATCCGCGATCAGTCGGGGGCGGAAAGCGCCAGCCGTCGCCCCGGAGACGCGGGGCTTTCGCACTGCCCGACGGCATGGCGGGTCGATTCCGGCAAGTCGCTTAGGCCATGAACCAGAAGACACATAACCGCAGCAAACCAGCAGCAGACTGCCACCACATGGCTCACAGCGCCGAGGTGAATCCGCATGATCAGCGCCCGACCCTGGGCAGCTGATTTCGCCGCGAAAGCAGTAGCCGCCTTTTTGCGCTCGCCGGAACCGAGCTCGGAAATCGCGTGCACGTCTCGGGATGCAGTAGCGTTGTGCTGCTCGACAATCCCGGATGCCAAGCTCCTCGCATAGATCCGGTCCAGTTCCTCGCAGACGTCAGGGCTGGGAAGTGTCCACAGCAGAATGCCCGTCACCGTCAGCAGCAGCATCATGGTTTCCCGAATCGATAGTGCAAGTTCGACACGTTCTCCAATCATCGTTCGTGGCTCCATTGTCCACG
>CP070691.1:648977-671410 GCA_020353195.1 Phycisphaerales bacterium
CCGTACCCGTATCTCTTCGACACCGCCTTTGCGACGGCGCCGACGGTGGCCGTGCTGAGCCAGGCGGGGATGATCGGGGCCGACGGGTCCTGGGCCCAGGCCTACGGCCCGACGCTCGCTACCACCACGACGCTGAACCTCTCGCTCGACGAGGATCAGCTTGGCGATACGGAGCGGCGGCACACGGGCGAGCGCGTCGCGTACGCGGTGTTCGAGGCCCCGCTGGCGTACCCGTCCGTCGGTGACGGCGATTTCGATTCTGACGGCGACGTGGATCTGGACGACTACGTATCGTGGGAAACATGCCTGGCCGGCCCGGGAGTGCCGGAATACGAGGGCTGCCAGCACGGCGATCTGGACGGGGATGATGATATCGACCTGGCCGACTTCGCCTTGTTCCAGGTCGGCTTCACCGGTGCGTAGACCGGCGCACCAGGTTGTCGTTCGCTCAGAGTCACGTGACCTTGCCGGGCGAACATTCTTGCCCTCCAAAAACGAGGAGCCCACGTGAGGAGGGTGTCTCGCCAGGGAGACTGCATGATGGACCCGATACTCGACGAATACGCGTTCAACCTGGTGTATGCTCGCCGGCTGGTCGCCGATGTGCCGGACGAGTGGATGGCCCGGTCGGCCGGACCGGGACACGAGAACCATCCGGCCTTTGCGCTCGGACATTTGGTGATTGCCTCGGCCATTGCCGCGGAGATCCTCGGGCTGGACCGCGATGTGCCGCCAGGCTGGGCGGAACTCTTCGAGCGGCAGGGCCCTGGTGACCGGCGCTTCCCGTCAGAGGTCGCAGAGGCCTACCCGCCCAAGCACGAACTGCTCGCCGCACTCATGCGTCAACACGAACGAGTGACGGCAGGGATACGGAACGCAGACCCGACGACGCTTGAGACACCATTTAAATGGCGCCTGAACGAATGGATGCCCACGACGGGCGGTGTGCTGACGTTTCTGTGCACCGCCCACGAAGCGCTGCACCTCGGTCAACTGGCCGCCTGGCGACGCGCAATGGGTCTACCCGCCGCACTCGCGAACGAGCCCAGCGGCACAGGCTAACCCGAGTATCGCACCTGGACATCGGACTGATGTGTATGTAGTGACTGTTGGCGATTCGGGGAGTGCAGGTCGGCGATCAGCGCACGGACACGAGACCAGCTGCATCAGGAATTTCGTCTGGCCAGACGGGCAGAGGCGATAACGCCGGTCTCGGTTCGTCTCTTGCGTGAAGCGGTCGTGGGCCATAGCTTCCGGAGCTGAGAATCCCCGACACCGCGGTCTGTTGATGCCGTGTGTCTGAGCTTGTGTACTGCTTGCAGGGAATCGTCCCGTGGAACCTTGGATTCTTGGCCTCGACATCGGTGGCACAAAGACTGCGGTGGTGCTGGGCGATCGGTCCGGCGAGATTCACGATCGGTCGGAGTTCGCCACGCGGACGGAGCGGGGCTTTGAGCCCACGTTCCGCGAACTGAGCGACCATATCAAGACGATGCTGGCACGATCCTCGAGGCAAGGCCGTCCTGCCGGCATTGTCTCGGTGTCTGTCGGCGGGCCTCTTGAGATCGAGCGTGGTGTCATTCACTCACCGCCGAATCTTCCGGGTTGGGATGACATAGCTCTCAAGTCGTTGTTGGAAACGCAGGGCGGCTTGCCCGTGTACATCGAGCATGACGGGAATGCCGGCGCGCTGGCCGAGTGGTACTTCGGCGCGGCCAGAGGTGCGCAGAACGTGGTGTTTCTCACCGCGGGCACCGGTTTCGGAGGCGGACTGATTCTCAATGGGGATCTCTATCGGGGGACCTGTGACCTGGCTGCTGAGGTCGGTCATGTGCGGATCGCGGACAGCGGGCCAGTCGCATTTGGCAAAGCGGGGTCCTGGGAAGGGCTGTGTGGGGGAGCCGCAATCGCGAGGCTCGCCGCGCAGCGCTTTCCCGAGCGGTGGCACGAGAACGAAGTGACGACCCGGGATCTGGCGGATCTCGCCCGTGCCGGGGACGGCGACGCGCTGGCCGTGTTCGGGGAAGTCGGCCGACATCTGGGGCGCGGGTTGGCGATCCTTCTGGATATTCTGAACCCTGAGGTAATCGTCCTTGGCTCTCTGGCCGTACGGCTGGGCGAGTTGATCTTGGGCCCAGCGAGGGAAGTGCTTGTCGAAGAAGCGCTGCCCGGTGCGGTAGCTGCCTGCCGCATTGTCCCGGCTGAACTCGGCGAGCGGCTCGGCGACGTCGCCGCGCTCTGCGCCGCGATTCGGGCGCTGGGCGGCCCCCGGGACTCCTGATCGCGGTGTCGCCTGGTGGCGGGATCATGCCGAATGAGTTCCACCGCCTCTCATCAAACGGAAGACAGAAGCCCGCCCCACCACGCTGGCTTGGCCGGACGATCGCGCGATGAGAGCATGGCGCGATCGACAATTCGCAGCCGCACCCGCGAAGCCGCGCGGTAAATACAGTGTCGCTTATCGCTTACGGCGGCTGAATCTCAGGCGCCTGACCGCGTCCGTGCTACGACATCCGAAACCCGGCCGATGGCGCGAGCTCGCTGCAACAATTTCTTACAGCACGGGACCACCCGGTTACGGTGCCATCCCTGGTATACTGGACTCAGCGCGTCGGACACACGGACCGGCGTGCGGTCCCTGGACTCAGATCTTTCGCCGGGGATTCGGCATGAATACCAACACGGCAAGCTGTAGGATGAGCAGGCCGCGTTTGCCGCTCGCGCTCTGCGTTGCCGTCGTCGGGCCCGCAGCGACCGTTTGGGCGCGAGGCCCGATAGACTCGCTCCAGATCGAGAGATCTCGAGCGACCGGGATGGCCGGCATGGTGACGGCGAAGGACGGTGGTGCCATCAACGTCGTCTTGCCTGCCGGGCGGTCACAGCCGCGGGCGAGTGATTTCATTGAGCAGTATGCGTATCTGTTCGGCATCGACGACCCTGCCATTCAGTTGAAATGCGCCAAGCTCCACGCCGACACGCTCGGGTGGACTCACACCAGCTATCAGCAGATGCACAACGGCGTGCCCGTGTTTTCCGGTATGTTGAAAGTCCACCAGGCGCCCGACGGCAGCATCGTGGCGGCCAACGGCGAGTGCTATGCAATTCACCAAGATGTCACGGTCGTTCCGGCTTTCGGCGAGCGACAGGCGGTAAGCATCGCATGCCGAGCATTGCACACGACGGACGCGGAGGTGACGAGCGCGAAGTTGGTGATCATCGATCCCGCCTGGTACGGTGATCCGCCGCGTGGTGCGCGCCCTGCGTACCGTATCGAGCTGAGGGATTGGGACCGGGGGATCTGCGAAGTCGTCTTCGTCGACGCCGAATCGGCTGAGGTCATTGACCATTGGCCTCTCGTGCATTCCGACCGCTACCGCGAAGTGTACGATGCGCAGGGCACGGCCGTCCTGCCGGGCACCCTGGTACGATCCGAGGGCGACCCACCAGTCGCATCGCCGGAAGTGGTCAATCAGCTCTACGACTACCTCGGTGACGCTTACGACTTCTTTGATCGGGCGTTTGGGCGGGACGGGATCGATGATGCCGGCATGGTCATGTCAGCGACGGCCAACTACTACAGTATCGATCGGTGCCCGAACGCCTGGTGGGACACGCAGTTGAAGCGCGCGGTGTTCTGCAACGATCTGCTGGCCGACGATATCGTGGCCCACGAGATCACCCACGGCATCACGCAGCACACGGCCGCTCTGATCTACCAGAATCAGTCGGGGCAACTGAACGAGTCGTTTTCCGATGTGTTCGGGGAACTGGTGGATCTGTTTAACGGGGATGTCGCGGTTGCTGGCCCTCCGAGCGGACCGCCCTACTGGCCCCCAAGTCCGACCGGTCCCGGTCTTGATACGCCGAACAACCTGCGCACGGGTTGCAGTTCCGCGCCCGATTACGTCGACGGCGTGCGCTGGTTGGCGGGAGAAGGCACCGCGTACGGCGTCGTGCGCGACATGTGGGACCCGCTGTGCCAGGGCGATCCGGATTACGCCAATAGCCTGTTGCAGAAATGCGTGCCGTGGGATTCCGGCGGAGTCCACAGCGGGTCGACAATCTGCTCACACGCATTTGCCATGCTCGTCGATGGCAAGACGTTCAACGGCCACACCGTCAACGGAATCGGAGCCATCAAGGCCGGAGCGGTCTGGTACCGGACGCTGACCATCTACCTCACCCCGGCGTCCGATTTCGAGGACGCGTATCACTGTTTCAACCAGGCGGCGCAGGATTTGATCGGAACGTACCCCAACGACCCGCGCACAGGACTGCCCACCGGCGATATGTTCAGCGCGGTGGACGCCGGGGAAGTCGACAAGGCACTGCTGGCCGTCGAGATGAATACCACCGGTCGTTGCGGCGCCACTGTCGGTGAATACGACGCTGCCGCCCCCGACGAGTGCTCTCAGCAGCACGTGCTGTATCAGGAAGATTTCGAAGGGGGAGCCGCCGGATGGACCATGACCAGCACGGCGCCACCCGCCGGCGATGGCTGGATCCTGGTCGATCAGTTACCCGAGCTGCGACCGGGTACGGCCTGGTACTGCGAGGATATCCAGACCTTCGACGTGACGGACGTGGCGGCATCGCAGCTGTTCAGCCCGACAATACCGATCCCACCGGGCGCCGACGAGCCACTGCTCTCGTTTTTGCAGTATGCGGCCACCGTGCGGCGCTTCGACGGCGGCAATGTCCATGTGAGCGTCAACGGCGGACCGTGGATGCTGATTCCGACCTGCCTGTATCAGCACAATGCCCCGCATTGGACGGCGATTGACACGCTGTTGGCCGTGCACAACGAACCGATCTTCTGCGGGACGAGCGACGGCTGGTTCACTTCGCTGGTGGACTTGGGCCCGCTGGTGCACGGCGGTGACGTCGTCCAGTTCATGTTCGAGTTCGCTGACCGCTTCTACTCGCGTGCCCACGGGTGGTACATCGACGATGTCAAGTTGTACGCCTGCACCTGCGGAGACGCCGGTGACTGCCCGACCAACGGGTTCTGTGACGGCGTGTACCAGTGCCCGGGCGGTTATTGTGTGACGGTCGAACCGTGCCCACAGCAAGCTTGCGACGAGGATGCGGATACGTGTCTGCCTACGGCATTGTATGAGGACTTCGAGTCAGGCAACGTCCAGGGATGGCAACTGCGCGGTTCCGGGAGCACGGCCGTTGAAGGGGATTGGATCATCGGCGACCCGAACGGCATGTTCTACCTGTCGCACCCGATTCAGCCCATGACCGCCTATGAAGGGTGCAGTTGTGCGTTTACTGGAGAGGGGCCGGTTGCAGGCCAGTATTTCAACGGTGACGTTGACGACGGTGTGGTGTACCTGGTATCGCCGGCCATCGATCTGGCGGGTCAGGACCACGCGCTACTTTCTTATGCGTGGTGGTGGTCCGTGCAGGATGCGACGCGCAACCTGGTCGCTGCGTTCACGGTCGAGGCTTCGCCGGATGATGGGCTGACGTGGTATCCGCTAACTGTCATATCCGAGGAGCCGCGCGACGGAACCTGGAACACCGACAGTCACCGACTCGAATCGGTCATTCCGCTGACCAGCGCGGTCCGCGTGCGATTCGGGGCCGAGGAGGATACTACGTGCATGTCCGACACGGTGGAGGCAGCCGTAGACCATGTCATCATCGCCCTGGTCGATGCCTGCGTTGTCGGGCCGGGTGACTCGGACTGCAACAGCAATGGTGTGGCGGACTGGTGTGATGTGGCCGACGACGCCAGTTTCGACTGCAACAGCAACGGCGTTCCCGACGAATGCGATATCGCGAGCACCGTCAGCCCGGATTGCCAACCGAACGGTGTCCCGGACGAATGCGAGATCACGCGGATTAGGAAAACGATCAGCTTCCCGTTGAGTTCCGATCCGGGCTGGACCACGGAAGGCTTGTGGAGTTGGGGGCGACCGATCGGGCATGGCAGCGATTTCGGTGGATACGACCCCATTTACGGTTATACCGGCAACAACGTATACGGCTACAACCTCGAAGGCCTGTACGAAGCCAACTTGCCGGAGATGCATCTGACGACGCCCCCGATCGATTGCTCGGACATAGAGCATGTGGGACTATCGTTCTGGCGCTGGCTTTGGGTGGAGACACCACCGTACGATCACGCCTCGTTGCGGGTCAGCAATGACGGTGCAGCCTGGGTGACCGTGTGGGAGAACGCAGGCGAGGTGGGCGATTGGCCCTGGGTGAATTGTGAGTATGACATATCCGCCATTGCGGACCGCCAACCGACCGTCTTTGTGCGCTGGACCATGGGCCCCACGGATGACAACTACCAGTTTGCCGGCTGGAACATCGACGATGTCGCGCTGTCGGGAGACTTGATCATCCGCGCATTCGGGGACTGTAACGTAAACGGAGTGCCGGACGAATGCGACATTGCCGGGGGCACCAGCCAGGACGCCAATGGAGACGGTGTGCCGGACGAGTGCGCGCTGGCCGATATCGACGGCGACGGGGACACGGATCTCGTTGATTTCGAAATCCTGGCAGGGTGCTTGAGCGGTCCGGGAGGCGGAGTGGAAACCGGCTGCGAACTGACCGACCTTAACGGAGATGCCGACGTAGACCTCCGTGACTTCGCCCTATTCGCGATCTACCTCGGCGATCAATATGCACGCAGGAAAATCTGCCCGGACGCTGGTGCGTCGCTCAACTGATTCTCGCGACCACGGTCAAGACCGTCTTGCGGGCAACAACGGGGGCAGGGATCCATTCCTGCGCTCAGCGCTGGGGTTCGGCCGGCCGCTCGAAACCCAGCACGCGTAGCAGCTCCGTTACAGCCTCCAGGCAGGTCCGCCCGCTCACCGCGCGAATCTCGCGCGAGTCCTTCCGAGCGACGGCCCACCAGGATCCGTCAAGGCGCTCACCCAGCGAGACGAAGTAGCCGGCAGCTTCGAGGGCTTCGACCTGGGTTCTGACTCCGGGTTCCATTGTGTTCCCTCAGCGGACAAGCAGGGCTCCCGGACGGAGCGCGGCTCCGACGGCTCGTTTGCCTATGTTCCGGAGGCACCTACGCTCAATCTCCCCTGCTCCTACAGGCCGGCGAGAATCTAGGAAGCCGTGCGACCGGCCGGCCCTGTGGGCGGGCCTAGTCAGCCCGCTCACAAAGAATCCGCCGAACACCGGGCCAGCCTGTGATTTCTGGTGTACACTTCTCTATGTCGGGCGTTGCCCGAGGCGCTGCCTTCGGGCACCTCGAAAGGACGGGGATTGAGGCAGATAAGCTGTGGCTCTCGTGGACCGCCGAGAGAGAGAAAGTCCCTTCGGCGGGGAAAGATGCCACGAGGGCCATGGCGTTTATATATATAGGCCCGGCGGTCAAACGGCTAGCATCTTCCCGCGACTCGGATCATCGCAGCGATCGCCGACCAGATCAGCGATGTGGTCCGGGTCGCCCGCGGGCTGCTCGCCCATCTCTCGAAGCTGCTCCCCAAGAGCCGACGCAAGCTAAGTCCATCACGGACAGGCTGTTAGCGCACGAGCAGCGGGAGCGCGCTGGTGCGATGACCGTGACCGGGACATGCTGATGACCGGCGCAAGCGCCAGCAACGCCTCAAATCCTATGCAGTCAATGCGTTACGCTCGACTCAACCGCCCGGGCTGCTGTCGGACAGCACTCGTGGATGCTCCGCGTGTTCAGCAGGGGCCGATTCGCCCCGAGAGGTTTGAACCTCCCAAGCGGCAGTTACGACCGTACTATCAGGAGCGATGACCCGATCGCCGGACGATATTCTGGACGAACTCCTCGTGCTCCGGTGCCAGGACGGTGATGCCAAGGCGCTTGAGGCGCTGGTTGGGCGCTGGGAGCACCGGCTGCGACGGCACGCGTGGCGACTTACCGGGCGGGTTGACGCTGCATCAGACGTCGTCCAGGACACGTGGCTGGCGATCGTCCGCGGCATCCGGCGGCTCGATGACCCCGCGCGTTTTCAGCCGTGGGCGTTGCGTATCGTCACGAACAAGTGCGCGGATTGGACGCGCCGCCGACAGCGCCAACGCAGACTCATGCAGAACGTCACGGGCAACGCGGCGGTAAGAGCCACCAGGCCGGCTGATGGTGAAACCCGCACGGACGAGATCGACCGACTCCTGCAGGCGCTGCGGAAACTGCCGACTGATCACCGCGTGATTTTATCCATGTTCTACCTGGATGGGCTGTCCACCCGGCAGATCGCGCAGAGTCTGGCGCTGCCGGTCGGGACGGTGAAGTCGCGGCTGTATCACGCTCGGAATCAACTCAAACACGTGCTGGAAAGGAAACGGTGATGAAAGAGATCGATCGCAAGATCCGCGAAGCACTGCAGGCTCAGGACGCCGAGCTGTTTGACGAGATCGGCGGCGAGCCCGCGGTTCACGAGATGGTCATCGATTCGTTTCGTGGTCGCTTGAGGTGGCTCGTGATCCTGGCCAGCGTGTGGTGCATGGCGTTCCTCGCGTTGGCCGTCGTGTGCGCAGTGCAGTTCTTCCGCGCCAACACTGTCCGCGAGATGCTCGGCTGGTCAACCGGCTGCGTGCTATGCATCGTGTATGTAATGGCGATGAAGGTATGGTACTGGATGGAGCTGAACAAGAACGTCGTTACTCGCGAGGTCAAACGGCTGGAACTCGAGATCGCCCGCTTGGCGGCACGGCTGCCGGGTCAGACGGTGAAGACGGGGGATGACGAGCTCACATAAACAGCGGCGATCTTCGCAGGCGGGGGAAGGCTCGCGTGCCGGGCAGACGACAGCCGCCGGAGCCCAGGACAGACATTCTGACAAGTCCGCGGAATCACCCTGTCACCTCAGTCCCTCCAAGGCGCGAGACGATACGCAGCTAGGAACGACGTCGGTGACGCCAATCAGGTTCTTCTTGCACGCGCCCCTTGGCCACAGCATCCTCGCCTTAGTTTCTTAGTCCGTGCGGGGGCACTCAGTTCTACGATCTGGTTTGCGATCCCGACATTCACCTCGATCTTGGAGCCCCATATCGTCCCGTCTTGCGGCGTGATCCTCCCGCCCAGTGCTCGAAAAGGTCCCCAAGCTGGCTGGCCGATAGCTTGCGGTTGCCCAGCCTCAGCATCGCCAAACGGGGGTCATCCACTTCGTCGCGTCGGCAGATCAGGTTTCGCAGAATCGGCCCGATTCCCCGTCGGATTCTTCGGCAAAGCGTCTTTCGACGGTACTCTGCAAGCATCACAATATGGCACTTACACTCGCACTTCACGTAGCCCTGACCCTGCCAGTCTTTCATCGCGGTCCTCCTTGCACTTCGGCGCCTTTCTTAAAGACGACCATCTACCCTAGACGCCTCAAACAAACAAAAACGGCAGAGCCTTCTCAATCCTCACTGCAGGAGGCGGTGGATTCACGAAGGTTCCGTCACTTAAGCATTGACAATACAACACTTCCTTTGTTATCCTCGCAGCCCGGGCCGGAGGACGACACGAGGTCATCTCAATCTGAATGACATAGGGGCCGTCTCAGCGACCTACCGCTGTTTTCGGGCGAGGAGCGCTGCCGGCGTCCCGGGTCAGGGCGCTACGGTCCCGTCGTCTATCCGAAACTGAACTCACGTTACTGTTGTTCAACGAGATTGGAGGTGCATCATGAAGGGGGCCATTCTGCACAGGCTCGTCGGCGCGGCAAGCGTTGTGGCGCTCATTTCGCTCGCGCTGGGAGCGGCCCAGGGTCAGGGACCGGAACACGACGAAACAGCGATCACCAGTGTGTCGGACCACCGAGGTATCGAACGCGTGGCCCCGGCGCCGCCGGCCCAGCCGGAAGCGACCGGGGAGGAGACTCCAGAGGAGGTCACGCTGCCTGAGAATCCTGAGCAGGTGGAGGGGGCGACCGAGACATCGGCTCCGCAACCGGCGGAGGCCGAGGAACCGATTGTCAACACCGCTCCCGGGCTGCCCGATTGGACGCAGACACAGGTGGATGCCCTCCGCGATGAGATCAGCACGCTCGTCCGGCAGCAGCAGGAGCTGCAACGGCAGCTGGTCGGATACGAAGATGTGGGCTGGCTCCAATTCGCCGACCTGCTCGATGGCGAAGATGATCCCGGCGCGACACTCCGGAGTGAGCTGCTTCGCACGGAGCATGTGTTGGGCGCCTTGATCGCCAAGGCGATCGTCCGAGACATCAAGTTCACTGATCTGGTCGACCTGTCTGATCCCAGCGTGGTCACCGAACATACCGCGCAGTCGTTGCTCTCGCACCTGGGCGTCTGTGAGCACCTGCGTCACGACGACGCGGTCGAACACGACTACCCGTACGTTCCATCGGAGTACGGCGCCGACGTGGTCGCCTTCGCGGCAGCCCACGACGTGGTGCTGCCGCAACTCCTCTCCGAAGCCGTATTCGGCCCCGAAACGAGCGATGTACCGGAGGTGGAACCGGAAGAGGAGGTTGTGCCCGAGCAGGTCCCGACGGCTGACCCGCCGGACGAGCCCGGTCGTCTGGAGGATCTTGAGTTCCAGCCGGTCGTGGAGGAACACGAGTCGTTCACGGATGTCGAGCCGGGAAGTCGCGTGTCCGAATTCGATTACCGGTTTGCCGAAGGCGGTCTGTACCACGGACTTCGACCCGAAGACGAGATCCTGGAGCAGCGGGCCGACATCCACAAGTACTTCCGGGTCGACACCGCCGAACGATGGAACGAGCGGAGAACCTCCCCCCGCGCCGTTCACTACCAGGATGAGAGCGGCGCCTGGCAGGACATCCTGACGGCCGTCGTTCCGAACACCCAGGCGAACGGCTCCCGTTCTGAGTTCGCCTACATGAACCAGACGAACACGTACCACTCCTACTTCGCGGCGAGCCCGGGGCAGGCCGGGTACGTCATGAGCTTCTACGGCCAGGACCATGGCCATTGGGTGAGCCCCGCCTTGGAGGTGACCGACGCCGTTGGGGGTGTGGTGGCCGAGCTGGTGGCAGCGCCGGTCGAGGCGGTTGTCTCCGGCGATACCGTCGCCTACGAGGGCGTCTACCCGCAGGTCACGGCGCAAATGACCGTCGCTTCCGAACGCGTCGAACAGCGCTACACGATTGACGCGGCTGCCGACTGGCTGCGGGAGGCGCCGGCCGGGGCGAGCGTGGCGTTCTCCGAATCCATCATCCTGCCGGATGATTGGGTAGTGTACAACGGCCTGGAGCCCGCGACCGAGGACTTTGAGTCGGACTGGTTCAGCCTGATTCACGCCGGTGAAATGGTCGGCGTCTACATGCCTCCGATCGTGGTCCACGACGCCACGGTGCCGGGCGTCAGCGAATACGATCCGGGCATCTTCGATCAGGAGGGTGCCGTCCGTGGCACGTACCAGGTCCGCTTCGAAATGGATGGGATTCGCGTGGTCGTCCAGGTCTCGGCGGATTGGCTCAAGGATCCGGCACGGCGGTACCCCGTCACCGTGGAGCCGATGTATCACGACGTGGTCGCCGGCGAGCATGAGCTGTGGGAGGCGATCACGGAGGCCTGGGCGGAAGCCAAGACAGCGACACTCCTGCTGAACGGTGAGCCGCTTCCGGACGAGACGATCGCAGAGTACGGCATGACCGGCCTGGACGACGAGGCCCTGGCCACCAGGCTGGCCGAGGCCAAGAGCCGCGCGGTCTCGCTTGCGGAAGAGGCATACCAGCAGCAGATCCATCTGTGCATGGGTTGGAACGCGTTTGCGTACTACGGCATTGATCTGCCACTGCACTTGCGGATGGCCCTCGCTTCGCCGCCGACGCGGACCCTGGCTCAGGGACTCCGCGTACCGAACTGCCCGGGCACCTGCACGCAATGGGACGGTTCGTTCACTAACGGCGCCGGTACCTGGGGGGCCTTGTACTCCAGCGACCTGGGCAATGGGCCGTGCCGTTTGCCCTATGACTACCACTACACGAGCAACAATCCCTACTGGTACAGCACGTGCGACAACGGCGCCGCCGCGAACTTCGACAACGATTTCACCATGTGGATCGAAGGCGCTTGCACCCAGCAATGGTACAGAGACGGTGGTTGTGCAAGTTACCGAGCCTGGTATGGCCCCTGGACATGCCCCTCCACCGGCTACTTCGACCTGATGATTGACAGTTACTACGGCTACCAGGGATCGAGCTACACCTTCTCGTTCACGTCCATGTACCAGGGCATGGCGGGACTGTGGACCGGTGTGACCAGCACCGATTGGAATACCGGCTCGAACTGGGCGGACGGCAACGTGCCCGACGCCACGGTCGACGTGGTTATACCCAGTGGATGCCCGAACTACCCGCATCTGACCAATACCCTGGACGTGGGAGGCACTGGTGGATCATACAACTGTGCGTCTCTGGAAGTGCGGGGATACCTCTACATCGACTACAACCTCTCCGGTGTCGTGGACGTTTACAGCACGCTCTGGGTAAACGGTGGTAGCCTCTACGTCGGCCGGGCCACTCTTGACTACTACTCCGATATCGATGTGGAGAGCGGTGGTACGCTCGACGTCGATTCCGGTTCTGTCTACATCTGCGACGAGCTGGACCTCGCTTCGGGCGGAACCGTTGACATCAGTGCCGGTTACGTCTACGTCGGGACCTATACCGGAACCGTCGGCGTGGCCGACGGCGGCAGCAGCGCTGACAAGGTCGAGTTCCCGGCCGGCTCCACGTTCACCATGAGCGGTGGTGCGCTGTGGATCCAGAAGTGCTACAGTTCGAGCTACCGTGCCCTTGACATCGATCCCGCCGCAGCCGTCAACGTCACTGGTGGGGAGATTCGCTTCCGCAACGCCCGCACGGACGACTGGTACACGATGTACGCGGATTTCGGCGGCCAGGTGTTCTATTTCGTCAACGTGTACATGACATCATCCGCCTTCTACACGCACCTGACTGACAACGGCCTTACGGCCTACAGGGTTTATGTCAACGAGGGCCATTTCGATGCCAACGGGCAAGCCGTTACGATCGCGAACAGTATCTTCGTGTACAGCGGCGGCACGTTCCATGCCGATGCGGGCCCCATACTCGTCGGTGGCAGCCTCGGGATCAATGACAGTGGAGTGTATTACAACGAAAATGCCCTCACAGATGTCGCCGGCGACCTCGACATCTACGGGGTGCTCGATGTGGGCAGTGGGGTTGTCAGGCGCGGTTACTACGGCGCTGCGTACGACAGTCGGATCCGCATCTATGGTACCGGTACGGTCTACGTGCCGGGCAACGGCCAACTCCGAGATTACAATGGAGAGGTCATCATCGACCCGGGCGGCGTCGTCAACATGGACTCCACCACCGCCACCTTGCTTGTGGACGAGGATCTCACCATCGACGGCACACTGGACTGCACCGGCTACGCTCCCCAAATCTACGTCGGTGAAGACTTCAATCTTAGCGGCACATTCAATGCCGGCTCCAGCTATGTCTATTTCGATGGTTCGTTGCCGTCGTACATCTACGGTTCACCGACTTTCTACCGGCTAGACCCCGATAAGACGGGTGGAGCATACATCTATCTGGGCGCGGACACAGGGGCACAGTGGGCGTGGGGCCACGGAGGCAACCTTGATGTCAACGGTCACACATTGACCACGCAATACATGGATGTAGAAACGAGCAATTTCATCATAGACTCCGGCTCGTGCATCGTGACCGGGAATGGCCCCTATTTCCACAGCGGTGGCATCCTGACCATGGGTTCCGGTGGCGTACTGGACAGCGCTGGTAACATCCAGTTCCAGTCCGGCGCCAGCGAGGCCATCACCGGCGGCACGATTTACCTGGAAGACAACTTCACGGCCACTGCCGGGAACTTCACGCCGACCGGCGGAACGGTCTACTGTGACGGCGCCTCCACGTCGTACATCTACGGTTCGCCGACTTTTTACAGGCTAGACTGCAACAAGACAGTTGGGGCCTACACCTATCTGAGCGCCGACGCCGGAGTTTCCCATGTAACGTATGTCCACGGAGGCAACCTGGACGTCAATGGTTACACGTTGACCACGCAATACATGGATGTTTACAACAGCAATTTCATAATCGATCCCGGCTCGTGTATCGTGACCGGCAATGGCCCCTATTTTCATGGCGGCGGCATCCTGACCATGGGCTCCGGCGGTGTGCTGGACAGCGCCAGCAATATCCAGTTCCAGTCCGGCGCCAGCGAGGCCATCACCGGCGGCAACATATACCTGGAAGGCAACCTCACAGCCACTGCCGGGAACTTCACGCCGACCGGCGGGACGGTTTGGTTTGATGGCGGCTCCTCGTCCTTTATTTACGGCTCGCCGAGTTTCTACAACCTCCGGATCGACAAATCAGCCGCCGCGAGCACGTATCTCGCCAACGACACTTCCGCCTACGTGGTCAACATCCACGCGGGAACTCTCGATATCGGCGGGTACACTGCGACCGTCACGGGGCCGGCCTCGGCGGGAACCGCGATCACCCTAGGCGACGGGGTGAACACGGACGACGCCTACCTTGAGGTGGGTTCTACAAGTGTGGTCGACGTCACCGCTGCTGTGTTTGACATCAAGGCGTTGCACATCCTCAGTGACGGGCAGTTCAACCTGAGCGGCACCGGGGCGTTCAACCGTAGCATCGTCGCGTCCGATGACTACTACCAATGCCTCCACGTCGAAAACGGCGGCGTCTACAATCAGACCGGCGGAACTTTCCTCATCGACAATGGCACGCCTGGCTGGTGGTATGGCATCATGATAGAAGTCGGCGGCGAGTTCAACATGAGCGGCGGAGAGTTCTACAACGACAATACTACCCTATGCCAAGGAACCATGGACTTTGACGGTGGTACATACTACATTGCCAGCTCGGCAGCCGAGACGTCGACCGAGTTCATCGTCTACAGCGGAGGGCGCATCGAGGCGCGCAATACCGAATTCACCAGGTATGGGACCGATGCATCTGCTGGAGTATTCGTCGACAGCGGCGCTTACGTGGGAACCGCCGCGGGGGACGACAACGATGATTTCGACGGCTGCACCTTCTCAAATGGCGGGTCCGGTTGCCTACTGCGGATTGCGAACGACGAAACGTTCAACGCCACCGGGACGACCTGGATCCTGGGCAGTGCGCCGTACAACGTGAGCAAACCGAATAACGCGGGCGAAGTATCTCTCTGCGACGCCGCGGGCCCCGGCGCCGGCGAGGCCTACGAAGACGACCCCAACGGCCGGGTGCACTGGGCCGTGGCCAACGACGCGTGTTTGGGAGCGACCGCCCTTACCCTGGGTGTCCCCGTCGTGGGCGAGACCAGTGGCGAGTGTGTCAACGCCGAGACGGCGCCCTACTGCGGCGTCGGTGACGGTACCGGCGGCGCCCTGTGGTACTCGATCATCGGCAACGACCACCTCTACCGGGCCGGCACCTGCAACAGCGCGGACTTCGACACCAGGATCCGGGTCTACACCAACGGTTGCGGCGCGCTCACCTGCGTCGGCGGGAACGACAACTACCCCGGTTGCGCCGGCAACACCTCCCAGGTCGAGTGGTGCAGCGAGATCGGACGGGAGTACCTGATTCTCGTCCACGGCACGGGCGCGGCGGAAGGAACGTTCACCCTGACGGTCACCGACGAGGGAACCAGTTGTGACGACGGGCTGTTCTGCAACGGTACGGATACGTGTTCCGGAGGCACGTGCGTGCATTCAGGCGACCCCTGTCTCGGCGGCCCGGAGTGCAACGACACGTGCAACGAAGCCGGCAACAACTGCTACAACCCCGCGGGCTCGGGCTGTGGCGATCCGGGCACGACGGACTGCGACAATCCGGATACCTGCGATGGTTTCGGTACTTGCGTGGACAACTACAAACCGCCCGGCACCCCGTGTACCGACGACGGCAACGACTGCACCGACGACGAGTGCGACGGATTCGGACTGTGCATACATCCGTATGAGCCGAACGGAACGCCCTGCGGCGATCCGGGCGACACGGACTGCGACAACCCCGATTACTGCTGGTACGGCGCTTGCTATGAGAACTACGAGCCAGCGGGCACGCTGTGTACTGATGATGGTAACGACTGCACCGACGACGAGTGCGACGGATTCGGAGTGTGCATACACCCGGATAGTCCAGCCGGTACGCCGTGCGGCGATCCGACCGACACGGACTGCGACAATCCCGACACCTGCGACGGCGCCGGGATGTGCCTGGACAACTACGAGCCGCCGGGCACCCTGTGCACCGACGACGGCATGTTCTGCAACGGTGATGAATACTGCTTTGACGGATTTTGCTCCGAGCACAGCGGCTTTCCCTGTGCAGGCGGCGAGTGGTGCCACGAAGGGAGTGGCACATGCATCACTCACGGCGACGGCGACTTCGAACCCGACGGTGACGTGGATCTGGGGGATTTCGCGGAGTTTCAGGTCTGCTTCACGCAGTCGGCGTGGCCGGCATGCCTGCCCGCCAACATGACCGGCCAGGATGAGACCATAGACCTGGACGATTTCTTCATCTTCGCAAGCGTGATGAGCGGACCGTAGCAACCGCGGCTGCAGATACCGAGTGCTTTATTGAGTCCGCCCGAGCGATTCTTCGCCGGGCGGACTCTCTTTAGCTCCATCTTCGCCAAGGACGCGCGTGTGGCATCCGCGTACTTCCGTTGTTGGCGCTCCGACCGAGTCCCGCTGCCCCTTGGAACCTCTATGAGCTGCCTCCGCTCGGAGGCTCGGCTCGCCGTGATCATGGAGAACCGTCTGCGTGGCGGGGCGCGAATCGAGGTGGCGCCGAACAAGGCGTACGCCATCGGAGCGCAGACTCAACCTGCGAGAAGCCCGAGAAATCAGAGTGTCACCTCAGTGCGCCCAAGCCATGAGGGAGACGCCGTTACAGATGACGTCGAGGATGGCAGTCACGTTCTTGTTGCGGGCGGCCTTCGGTCCCAACATCCTGACGCTAAGCCCGAGTACCAGCGGCAGATAGAGTCCTGCGTTCTCAGACGCTTACGTTGGCTTCGCCCGGATTCGGGGCTTCAGGCAGGGTGATGCGGCATCTTCACCTCCTGCCCCTGGCTAGCGATGGTATGCTCAGGAGAGTCCGCATCTGTCGAGGGATCTCGAAAATCCGGTGTCACTTTCAAGCCTTCCACGAACGCGCGGCTCTTCTCATTTGCGCCCGGAAGATCGGCCAGGGGACATGGGTCTTGAAACAGCTTCTTGCCTTTAAGCTGACGTATCATACGTTTCGGGTGTTGCGGCGCGGAAGTCGTGGTCTGGTTATCGGTCCAGCCGCTCGTGCAGCGGCGATTCTCATACATGTGAGACGCGAGGAACGGATGAAAACCGTCAAACCGGCTCGCGCGTACATTCCTCCGAACGTCGCCAAACCAGAAGAACCGGACGTTACGGCGCCCGTCATCGCGACCGGGATCTTCAATACTCTCGTGCCGCTGTTCTTCCTCCTTTTCGTGTGGACGCACGCGGCAGCGCTTGCCCACACGCTAAGGCTCAGCATTCTGATGATCCTGGCCAAGGCCGTACTGGAAATCCAGTTCTACGTTCGCAAATCGACGACGCAATTCGTCAACACCTCGGCTTATGCCTGGTTAATCGCGCTGTGCGGGACGGTTGCGGCCCTGCTGTTCCGCCCGACGGACGGCGTGCCCGATTTCTCCGTCGCTACAGTGATGCAGGCTATCGGCCTGGCCATACAGGTGTATGTTATCAGTACACTGAACCGGGAGCCCGGCACGGTGGTTGCTAGGCGAGGCATCCGGAGGGATGGCCTGTACCGGTTCGTGCGACATCCGATCTACCTGGCGTTCATGTTCAGTGCGTACGGCTACGTATTGAATCACACCTCCTTCTACAACCTGGGCGTCCTTGCTCTTGTGACCTGCCTTCAGGTGCTCCGCATCAAGGAAGAGGAGTGTCTGCTGCGCGACGACGAAGAGTTTCAAGGATATGCGGAGAAGACGCGCTGGCGGGTAATGCCGGGGGTGTTCTGAGGGCATGGGCAAAAGGGAGAGCCAGGGATGCTCATCCAATCCGACATCTATTCCACGACGCTGAAGTGACCTTGCCCCGAAAAAAACAGCCGACAGGCCGGTAGATCACCGGGCATGGTTGAGATCTTTCGATTCGGTCGGTCAACATGCGTTGACGTCCCCTGCCAAGACAGCTAGCTTTCCGGTAGTGGTTTCGTTTGACCGCGTTTGAGCCATGGCACTTTCTACCTGGCACACGCTGCGAGGTGCTTTCATGCCACAGAACGGATTATTGCAGTTCCTGAACTCACCCATGAAACCCGCGTGGATCTTGGCGCTGGCAAGCTTGTGCGTTCCGTTGGCAAGCGCCGCGGCGAGCGACGCCCAGTACACGCGCATGGAAGACGTGATCTACGGCCGCAAGCACGGCATGGCCCTGACCATGGACGTCTTCACGCCCGCGAAGGATGCGAACGGGATCGGCGTCGTGCTGGTGATCAGCGGCGGGTGGTTCTCCTCGCACGAGGCCATCAAGCACTTCCCCGTGACCGAGTTCGTTGCCCGGGGCTACACGGTCTTTGCCGTCGTGCACGGCAGCCAGCCGAAGTTCACGATTCCGGAGATCGTCGCGGACATGCACCGAGCAGTACGCTACATCCGGCACCACGCCCGCGACTACAAGATCGACCCGGACCGGATCGGTGTTGCGGGCGGGTCGGCCGGCGGGCATCTGTCGCTGATGCTGGGGACCGCCGGGCAGCAGGGAGATCCCGACGCCAAGGATCCCGTGGCGCGCGTCTCCAGTCGCGTGCAGGCGGTGGCCTGTTTCTATCCGCCCACGGATTTCCTGAATTACGGCAAGCCCGAGGAATACGAACTCGGCCACGGTGTGCTGGCCGACTACAGGGCTCCGTTTGACTTCCGCGAGTTCGATGAGGGCCAGAAGATCTTCCAGCGGATCACGGACGAGGAGCGAATCAGGGAAATCGCCCGGCAGATCTCGCCGATCACGCACGTGTCATCCGACGATCCGCCCACACTGATTATTCACGGCGACGCCGACAAACTGGTGCCCATCCAGCAAGCCGAGACATTCCTCGCGAAGCTCAAAGAGGCAGGCGTCCCCGCAAAGCTCGTGGTGAGACCCGGAGCCGAGCACGGCTGGAAGGACATGCGTCGCGATTGGCTGCTCCTTGTTGACTGGTTTGACAAGCACCTCAAGAAACCCCCTGCTGCTCCTTGAGGCTCATGCACCATCCGTCCGCATGTCCCTGTCACGCTTCGCGGCCGGATGCGCACGTTCGGCATCGACAGCGAGGAGGCGTTGCGGGCTCTGGAGGCGATGCTCAGGCGGCTTTCCCGTGACGGCATGGTCTGGGGCGGGCGAGCTATCCACGCCACTTCCGCTATAATCCCACTGATGGCAAGAGGCTCCAGAAAGGTCATCTACGCCGCGCTCGTGGGAAATGCGGGTATCGCGCTTACGAAGTTCATTGCCGCTGCGATTACCGGCTCGAGCGCGATGTTCGCGGAGGCCGTCCACTCCGTCGTGGACACCGGTAATCAACTGCTGTTGCTCTGGGGATTGAAGCAGGCGAGCCGACCGCCTGACGAGCAATTCCCACTCGGGCACGGCAAGGAGGTGTACTTCTGGTCCTTCGTAGTGGCGATCCTCATCTTCGCGGTTGGTGCCGGAGTGTCGCTGTATGAAGGGATCAAGCACGTGCTCGCCCCCCGTACCGTCGAGCACGTGGGCGTCAGCTACGTCGTGCTGACGGTTGCCATGATGTTTGAAGGCGGGGCATGGTGGTTCGCGCTGCGCGGTTTTCGGGCAACGAAGGGCGATCGCGGGTACCTCGAAGCCGTGCGTCGAGGGAAGGACCCAACGATGTTCGTGGTCCTGCTCGAGGACTCTGCGGCGTTGCTTGGACTCATGGTCGCCTTCGTCGGCATCGGTCTGGGGCAGTTCACCGGGAGCCCCTATTTCGACGGCGCAGCCTCGATCGTCATAGGACTGATCCTCGGAGCAGTCGCGGGGCTGCTGGCGTGGGAGACCAAGGGGCTGCTAATCGGTGAAGCGGCTGATCGGAACGTGCAGCGCCGCATCCGTGAGATCGTCTCTGGCCGCCCCGAAATCAAGCAGGTCAACGAGTTGATCACGATGCACATGGGGCCGGAGAGCATCCTTGTGAATCTAAGTGTTGATTTCGCCGACGAGCTACCGGGCAACGCCGTGGAAGCAGTGGTGGCGGAACTCAATCGGCAGATCAAGCTGGCGATTCCCGGCGTGTGCCGCGTGTTTATCGAAGCTGAGTCGTGGGCTGCCCACCATCATCAGCAGCAGGAGCTGAGGGAACGGCCAGCGAACGCATCGCCCTCGCACGAGTGATCGCCCCCTGGTGCCTCCTCACAGCACCTGCCGATCTTTCGGGGAGGGGCGAATCATCTTCATCCAGCTGAAGGCCCAAACGTGTGCACGCCGTCCGCGCTGCATTTCGAGGGGATTGCCAGCTCGCCGGGAGGTTGCAGGCCTGAACAACCCGGAATCAGGCTGCATCGGCGATCGTCCGGCCCGCACAGGCCCGTCGGAGACTCCGGCATGGCGCCATCGGCCGGGAAATCGGGTACACTATAGGTCAATCACGTCGAAGCAGAGCAGGTGCCATCGGAACGTCAGCGACGGTTCCTGCGAAGGAGCAGCCGTGATGTCTACGATGCCGCACAGCCTGCTGCGACCGGGGCACGGCCGTCGCGCGCCCCTCCTGCCGGCTGGTGGCATCGACGACGACGTCTCGCCCTCCGCCCGGGAACCATTTCGGCGAGATTTCTGCAGGTTTTCTGGTTTTGGGCGTCACGGGTGCGGTGGTTTTCGGCGGTATGTGGGTGGAGGGCCGTGATGGACGAGACCGTCACCGACTCGACCGAAACGCGCCAGCTGCTGGCGCGCCTCCAGGCCGGAGAGGCCGAAGCTCTGGATGAGCTACTCGCCCGGCACCGCGCTTACCTCCAGCAGGTCATCACTTTACGCATGGACGAGCAGATGCGACGACGGGTGGACGCATCGGACGTTGTGCAGGAGACGCAGCTCGAAGCGGCCGGCCGGATTGCCGACTACCTGCAACGCCAGCCGATGCCCTTTCGTGTGTGGCTTCGCAAGACAGCTCACGAACGGCTGGCCAAGGCGCGCCAACGCCACGTGGTTGCCGAGAAGCGGAGCGTGCGGCGCGAGGCGGCGTGGCCTTATCGCTCGACGCTGCAGCTGGCCCAGCGGCTGCTGGGCGGCGGCAGCACACCCAGTGAACAAGCCGCCCGTCGGGAACTGGCCGACCGGGTTCGCCGGGCAATCGGCCAGCTCGAGGAACTGGATCGGGACATCATCCTGATGCTGGATATCGAAGGGCTGTCGAGCCCGCAGGCGGCTTACGTTCTGGATCTGGAGGCCGCCACTGTGCGTCGGCGCCACACACGGGCGTTGCTGAAGATCCACGAGATTCTGCGCGCTGGAGGTCTGACGGAGTCGCATCTGTGAAGAACACAGTCACCGCCGAGGAAGCCTCGATGGAGTCGGTCGTCGGCCGGCTGGCCGAGGAGTACACCGAGCGGGCCAGCTCGGGTGATCAGCCCGACATCGAGGACTACGTCAAACGCTACCCACACTACGCCGAACCGATCCGTCAGATCCTCGGTGCGCTGCAGGCCGTACGTACGCTCACT
Source organism: Phycisphaerales bacterium (assembly GCA_020353195.1). GTDB lineage: Bacteria > Planctomycetota > Phycisphaerae > UBA1845 > UBA1845 > JAFGJQ01. The sequence continues at coordinate 670,638 of CP070691.1, forward strand.
TCGGATCAAGCTGCGTCGAACGGTGAGCCCGATCCGGCCCATCGGGTAACGGGGCATCTCGGCGATTATCGCATCGTGCGGGAGATCGGGCGCGGGGGGATGGGGGTGGTGTACGAGGCCGAGCAGGTGTCGCTCGGAAGGAAAGTCGCGCTGAAGGTGCTGCCGTTTGCGGCCGTCCTGGATCAGCGGCAGCTCCACCGGTTCAAGAACGAGGCCCAGGCGGCGGCCCAACTCCATCATCAGAACATCGTCCCGGTCTACTCGGTCGGCTGCGAGCGCGGCGTGCACTACTACGCCATGCAGTACATCGACGGCCAGACGCTGGCGGCCGTGATCGGCGAGCTGCGGCACGTCTCCGGCCTGGAAGCTGCCGAGCCGGACGAGCTGCCGCATCCGGCGTCCGAGCAGACGCGGTCGCTGGCCGCCGGTCGATGGGCCCCGGGCAAGGGCAGCAGTGGCGCCGGCGGACTGCCCACCCCGACTCCCGTGGGCCACGGCAGTAGCGCCGCGATGCAGGCACTGGCCTCGGAGTATTCCACGAAGAGCCCGGCGTTCTTCCGGTCCGTCTGCCACCTGGGCATCCAGGCGGCTCAGGCCCTGGACCATGCCCACGAGTCGGGCGTTCTTCACCGGGACATCAAGCCGGGCAACCTGCTGTTGGACATCGACGGGCACCTGTGGATCACGGACTTCGGCCTGGCTTACATGGAGAGCGATCCGGGCCTGACCATGACCGGCGACATCCTGGGCACGGTGCGCTACATGAGTCCGGA
>CP070691.1:671510-676097 GCA_020353195.1 Phycisphaerales bacterium
GCCGTAGTACTTCCACATGTCCATGCCCATGTCAATGTCGGGCCCTTTATATCAGTTCAGACTAGCTATACCTTCGGTCCTTCCTTAATCCACTGCTGGTGACTTGCCACCAGCCGACGCTCATACTACCACTTCCAGCTAGCCCGCGCAACAAGATGCTCGACATGCGCTCTCGGTTCGAAAGGCCATTCCTTGGGTACCCAAATCGCTAAGAGCCGCTGTGAAGATGAAGACGAGCAGTTGGAGTTGGTTCGCCGGGCGAACGACAAGAAGGCCACCGTTCGGCAAATTCGCCACCTCGGTCAACGATTGCACCGGGAACGGGAAGAAGCTCGTCGGACAGTCGATCTGGTGCCGACCGATCCGCGCGTCCGGCGGATTGATGGTCGGGATCTATTGACCATTGAATAGCCATATAAAGCACTCACAACCTGAGCTTGGCACAGTGAAAGAAGGAACGCAACAGGGATTGATTGCCAGCGGTTCGGTCGAGCGACCGGGCAACCTCACAGGCGAGGTCTCGCACGTCATCCGGGATGTAGTTCGCCAGGTCGGCGTACTTCGTGTGCGACCACACCGGTTCCACCGGGTTGAGGTCCGGAGCGTAGGGGGGAAGCCACTCGATCCGAACCTTCGAACCGAAGCGGTCCACAAGCCGGCGTGCACCCGATCGTTGGACCGACCAGCGTCAACTCAGGACAGTTACGCGTCAACTCAGGACAGTTACTGATTTCCTAATTATGAGGGACGGTCATTCTGTAAGCGTCCACGCTGACAAAGTGTGTGGCCGGACTCGCGGCCCCGCGCTTTTTCTCGTATAAGAAGCTCGCCCGCTCCTGAATGACGGGAACGGGCGAGCCGAGACGATCAAGCTTCGATCAGCTGCGATCCGCTAGCGGAGCGGAACCCCGAAAGCGGAACCGCCCCTGGTCAGAACGCCTCCTGGAAAGCGGCGAAGTCCTTCAGGTCCACGTCGTTGTCGTCATCAAAGTCGAACACGCTGCGGCAGAAGCTCACACAACTCGGGCCGGACGTGGGCGTGGGCGCCACATTCGCGCCGCCCATACAATCCTCGAACGCCTCGTAATCGGCGAGGTCCACGTCGCTATCACCGTCCCAGTCACCGTTCGTTCCCGGCGTATGGCCGATGAGGACTCTCAGGTTGTCGACCAGGCCGAAGCTCAACTGTGGTCTGCCCGACACGGACGTGAACACGTCCATGAAGCCGAACGAGACGTTCCCGTCCAGCGAGATCGGCCCGTTCGTGGCGTCCAGGTTCGCAATAACGACGTCGTTGATTTCCCATCTGGCCCAGTCGCCGATCGCCGTGACCGCTATGCGATGCCAGGCCATTCCGGGCGCTCCCGCCATCATCGGCCGGCCACCCTGCGTGGGGAACAGGGCGATCTGCTCCGCGGGAACCTCAGGGATCCCGAACAGGTCGATGTAGAATTGGCTGAAGTTCGTGTTGTTCGCATTCGCGTCGGTGCCGGCGGTGAACTGCCCGGTCGCCGGGGACTGCGCTGCAAGGTCGAGGTACGCCCGGATATCCTCTAACGCATCAGCGTCACTGCTGATGGCGAACCACGCACCGTCACCCGACGTGGCGTCGTTCAGCCCGCCGCCGTCAGCCTGGTTGATCGTGACGTTGTCGTAACCGATGCCCGCGCTGATGAACTCGGTCGAACCGCTGGACGTCTCGGGCCAGACGGTGTTGATCCACATGTCGAACTCGATGCGATACCCTTGACTGGCGAGCATCGGCAGTATGTTCTTCGGCGACACCGTGATGGAGTCGATGGTCCCGGGCATCACAATGTTGGCCGCCATGCGCAGACCGAGCCTGCCGCCCTCGCCATTGGGTGACGCGGGCACGCCGACCAGGCTGTAATCGTAGGCGAACGTCGCGTCGGTGTCCGCCGTCGCGTTGATATTCCAGTCCGCGCTGTTGTCCGTATTGAAATCATCCGTCAGGATGCACAGGCAGATCGGGAAGCTCACCAGCACCGCATTCGAGGGCGGACTTTCAACTCCGCCGATCGTCTGCGTAGCTGTCACGACCTCGTTCACAAACAGCGGCGGAACGGGCACGTCAACCGTCGTGGCTCCCATGGGTGAGACGCTCCCGGCTTCACCGCCGTCGACGTACACCGTAACCAGAGTCGCCAGAGGATGCACGCTTTCAACCGTGACGACTGTGTCTTCGACGCTAAGCCCTCCCGGCAACGTCGGGGCCGGAACCGTCACGGTCACCGCCGCCGACAACGGGCCTTCGACCCCGCCGATCGTCTGCGCGGCGGCGATCTCGTCGCCGTTGACCAGCGGCGTCACGGTGACGGTCACCGGGTCGGTGGCCGGGTTGGCGACAGTCCCGAGCTGTGCGAGAGGCTCCCCGCCCGAAACCTTGTACACCGTCACGGCCTCGGCGAGCCCTTCCTCCAGATCACTGACCTCGACCGCATCCTGCCCCGGAACGAGCAGCGCTTGCACGCTCACAGTAGGAACGCCGACAACTTCGGGCCACGAGAAGCAGCTCTCCGTACCCTCAACAGTCTGCGTCGCCGTGATCACGTCGCCGTTGACCCGGGGCGACACGCTCACGGTCGCCGTGTTGTCCAGAAACGGCCCGGTCGCCGTGCCGATGGCCGGACCTACCCCGTTGGCGTAGACCGCCACCTGCGCCGCGTTGCTGTCAATGTCAACCAGGTCGACCAGCGTACCGGCCGGGAACACCGGACCCACCACCGTCGGAGAATCGACCGGATGAGGATCGCCGAACGGAATTGTCGTATCCGCGATCGTCACCGAGATGTCGTCGTACATCTCGAGCGGGCCGCCGCCCCAGTAGCCGATGCTCAGCACGACGTGCCGGAACGGTTCGTTGTTCACGCGGTTCACGCCGTTCGGATACAGCGGGACACCGTTCGTGGCGATCGGAAGACCGTTCGTGCCCACCGGATTCGCCAACTGGTCGTCGATGTAGAAGTTGACGTAGTTGCTGTCGATCTTCATCTGCATCTTGTGCCACACGCCGGGCTCACGCTCGATCCCGGTCAGGGCGTAGTCGTAGTTGAAGTAATCACTGACGTATCCGGTCAGAACCGGCGAAGGCGAGTTCGTCATGCTGGTGTACTGCTCGCCCCATTCATCGCCGACGCCGTTGGTGAACGCAAAACCGATCGCACCGTAAGTCCGGACGGCCGGGTCCGTTGCCGGCGTCAGCTCGAAACGCGCGCGGGCGCTCGTGCTGTTGTAATCGTGCTTGAACCGGAACGTCACCCACAGCGGCTCCGGATCGGTGCCGTTCACCTCGCCGATCGAACGGTACAGCCTCGAACCCTCGATGTTCTCAGGGTAGTCATTGACCACCATGTTCTGGCAACTCGACGCGCTGCCGGTGATCAGTCGCGGCCTGAACAGCTCGCCGGCGGCTGGGAGCGTCTGGCCCCAGATCGTCTCCATGTCGGCCTGGTCCGTGTATCCCTCGAAATCGTCCGCCAGCACCGTGCCTTCCCCGTATACAACCACGGGAACTGAAGGTGGACTCTCCACACCGTTGCCGGTCTGCGTCGCCGTCAACACGTCACTCGGGCTGAGCTCCAGCGGCACCACAGTACCGAATGTCGCCACGTTCCCCACGGGGGCCTCCGTGCCTTGCGACGCGCCGTTGATGAACAGCTCCGCCAACGTGACGTTGTACGGGAGACCCGTATCGCACTCCACCTCCACGGTCGTGTGCGTGTCGTAGACCGGACCCCGGATCGTCGGCGGCGGGGGCTGGTCCGGAACCGTAGCCTCAAACTGCAGCTCGTCGATCGCAAAGTCCATGCTAACGGCCTCGTCGGTCACCACGTTCGTGATCGCCAGATGCTCGAACGTCCCGCGGTCGTTCGGCGCATCCGACAGGTCGCCGTTACCCGTGAAGCCAGCAGTGCCCCCGACCGCGGTGCCGCCGTCCACGGAAACCTGCCCCGTGTCGAGGTTCCACTCGAGCAGTTTCGGCACCACCGAGACCGGGATCGTGATCGCCGGAATCGGAACCCGACCGCCGGTGGCGCTGCTGCGGACGTACCCGGAAGCCGCCACGTCGTCGCTGCTCGGATTGGCGACCGACTGGAGAATCCGGTCAAGACCCCAGTTGATGGCCTGCACGCCGTTTGTGTCGATCAGAACGTCATCGCCCGCAACCGCCGACTCGATGATCCCGTTCGTGCCCGCTTCAATCACACTCAGATCCGTGCTCACACCCACCCACTCGATCGGGCCGCCGGTGCCGCCGTCCGCCAACTGGTCAACGTCCACACCGGTTTCACGGATGCCGATGCACAGGCCGATGGCACCATCGGTGATCTCGCCCTTGTTGACGATCTTGAACCGCACCTTGCCCCGTGTATCCAGGGCCGGGTTGGGGTAATCAATGCCGTTGTATGTCGTCAGGCGGAGCCACATGTCCGGATCGGTGGTGTCGACCCAGTTGAAGAACGCCTCGAGAGCGGCAGCCCCTTCGGTCTGCAGCCCACTCGCCCGGAACGCGGCGTTGTTGTCGTACGAGCCCACGTTCGCCAGTATGTACCTGCTGGTCGTTCC
>CP070691.1:676197-685755 GCA_020353195.1 Phycisphaerales bacterium
GACTTGTCCGGATTGCATCATCTCGATGAAGCCGTCGAACAGGTAGGTGGAGTCGTGCGGGCCGGGGGCGGCTTCGGGGTGGTATTGGACGGCGAAGATCGGGTCCGACGCGTGGGCGAACCCCTCGACACTGCGGTCGTTCAGGCTGCGGTGGGTGACGACGGCGCCGGCGCCGGGCAGGGACTCCTCGGTCACTGCAAAGCCGTGGTTCTGGCTGGTGATTTCCACTCGGCCGGTGGCGAGGTTCATCACGGGGTGGTTGACGCCGTGGTGCCCGAACTTGAGCTTGTGGGTCTTTGCGCCCAGGGCCAGGCTGATCAGTTGGTGCCCCAGGCAGATGCCGAAGAGTGGTACCCGGCCGATGATGCTGCGTAGCGCGGCAATGGTGTCCACGACGGGTTCGGGATCGCCGGGGCCGTTGCAGACCAGGACGCCGTCGGGCTTCGATTCGAGGATCGCCTCTGCCGGTGCGGTGCAGGGAACGATGCGCGTCCGGCACCCGCGGGAGGCGAGGTGGCGGAGTATGTTGCTCTTGGCGCCGGTGTCGATGACGGCCACGTGCAGCGCGGCGGCGGTCTGGTGTGCGGTCGTGTCCCCGTTTCCCGGTAGCCGCTCGTCCCAGCCGCACGGTTCGTCCCGGGTGACGCGGTCGGCCAGTTTGTGTCCGGCCATGCTCGGTGTTGCCCGGGCCAGGGCGATCAGCTCGCGGTCGTCGGTGATCTTGGTGGACAGGGCCCCGCGGAGTGAGCCGAGGACTCGGAGCCGGCGGGTAAGGGCCCGGGTGTCAACGCCGGTCACCGCGACGACGCCGTTGTCGTTCAGATAGGCGGGCAGGTCTCCCGTCGCGCGCCAGTTGCTGTGCTGTTTGACCATTTCCCGCACGACGAATCCGGACAGGAACGTCCGACGGGATTCCTGGTCGGTGTCGTTGACGCCGTAGTTCCCGATCATGCTGGAGGTCATGGCGACGATCTGTCCGCAGTAGGACGGGTCGGTGAGGACCTCCTGGTAGCCGGCCATGGCCGTGTTGAACACGACCTCACCGGTCACCGTCCCTGGGGCGCCGGTGCTCTGCCCGGTGAATACGGTTCCGTCCTCGAGCGCGAGCTTGCAGATCATGCCGGTTGTCCTCGTCCCACGTAGTCCTGCATGGCGGCGACGGGCCAGTCGCCGCTTCTCAGCGCCCGGATCGCCCCGACGGCGGCGCGGGCGCCGGCCAGCGTGGTGACCAGGGGGATGTTCTCCTGGATGCAGGCCGCCCGCCAGCGGCCTTCTTCCCAGGCGGCCCCCTTGTGGATGGGTGTGTTGATCAGCATGGCCAGTTTTCGGGCGTGGATCAGGTCGAGAAGAAAAGGACAATCCTCGCCCGGGTGCTTCGACACGACCGTTGAGGGCACGCCGCCTTCCTTCAGGGCGATGTGCGTGCCGATGGTGGACACTATCTCGAAGCCCATCTCGTGCAGTTCGCGGGCAATGGAGACCACCCGGGGCTTATCCGGGTCGTTCGTGCTGACGAGCACGGTTCCGCCGGTGGGCAGGGTCGTGCCTGCGGCCAGCATGGCCTTCGCGAACGCGATGGGGTACGAGTAGTCCATGCCCATGACCTCGCCGGTGCTTTTCATCTCCGGGCCCAGCACGGCGTCCACGCCGTGGAACTTGTTGAACGGAAAGACCGGGGCTTTTACCGAGACGTGCTTCGGTTCCCGCACGTCGCGAATGCCCGCTTCACCGAGGGCCTGGTTCAGGCTGTGCCCTAGCATGACCTTGGTTGCGATGTTGGCCCAGGGCACGCCGGTCGCCTTGCTGACAAAGGGCACGGTTCGAGATGCCCGAGGATTGACTTCCAGCACGTACACCGCTCGCTCGTGGATGGCGAACTGGACGTTCATCAGCCCGCACACGTGGAGGTTCCGGGCCAGGAGTTTGACCTGATGGATGATCTCGTCGATCAGCGACGGCGACAGCGAGTACGGGGGGAGCGTGCAGCAGCTGTCGCCGCTATGGACTCCGGCCTCTTCGATGTGCTCCATGATCCCGCACACGTCACAGCGGCGTACGTCGTGCCCCGTGCCCGTTTGGCCGTAGTCGCTCACCGCATCAACGTCTACCTCTACGGCGTCGAGCAGGAACTTGTCGATCAGGATGGGGTTTCGCGCGCCGTCCGGCTCGTCCCGGTCGCTGGCTGACCAGGCTTTCGCGGCGAATTGCTCCAGGTCCGCGGGGTTGTTGCAGATTTCCATGGCCCGCCCGCCCAGCACGTATGACGGGCGGACGATCACCGGATACCCGATGTCGTCGGCGATGCGAAGGGCCTCCTCGAGTGTGCTGGCTACGTCGTTCGGCGGCTGCATCAGCCCAAGATCATGGATGATCTGCTTGAAGTGCTCGCGTTCTTCGGTCAGGTGGATGCTTCTGGGGCTGGTGCCGATGATAGGCACGCCGCGGGCGGCCAAGCCTCCCGCGAGGTTCAGCGGCGTCTGCCCGCCGAACTGGACGATGACGCCCTGGACCAGGCCGGACGGCTCGTCGGCGGCAGGTGCCGACCGGGCCGGTGCAGTGAATGCCCTTCCGTTGAGGCGCTCACAGACGTTGAAAACGTCTTCGTGGGTGAGTGGTTCGAAGAACAGAAGATCGCTCGTGTCGAAGTCGGTGCTGACCGTTTCCGGGTTGGAGTTGATCATCACGGCCTCGTAGCCCATTTGCCTGGCCGCGATCGCGGCATGCACACAGCAGTAGTCGAATTCGATGCCTTGCCCGATGCGGTTGGGCCCGCCGCCGATGATGATCACCTTGGGCTTGTCCGACACCCGGATCTCGTCGTCGTGCGAGGTGATGGCCAGGTGCTCGGCGTCGATGGGTCGGTAGCCGTAAGGCGGCTTGATGTTCCGTGACTCGATCAGCGAGCGGACGTTGCCTCGCCCGTCGCTGCCGGGTGCCGTGGCGACCGCGGACATGTCGTTGTCGTCTGCGGCCCGGGGCCGGCTCGGGTGAGGGCCCTGCAGCCCGCTGCGCAGTTCCCGCACCGCTTCGGGGCTGTGGATGATCGTGGACAGCGGGGTCTCGTGCGTTGAGTAGTAGTATGGCGTGTACGCTTCGAACTCCGCGGCGCAGGTGTCGACCAGCTTGTAGACCGGGCGGTTGCGCCGCAGTTCCACCAGTGACGGCGCATCGGGGTCGAGACGCCACAGGTTGCACAGCTGGACGTCGGAATATCCCATCGACTTGGCCCGGCGGTACAGGTCGTGCACTGTTACGTCGAGGCGAGCCGCCCCGCCGCTGAGGTCGATGGCGGCCAGCTCCTCCTCAAAGCGAACCAGCTCTTCGATCTGGGAGAGGAACCAGGGGTCGACACCGGTCAGCTCGTACATCCTGTCGATGGACCAGCCGAGCTTGAACGCATATCGAATGTAATAGAGCCGTCCCTGGCACGGGCTGGTCAGCTTGTCGTGGAGCACGTCGGCCGATACTGGCCAGCCGGTTGCTGATTCCTCTTCCCAGTCTCCGGGTGCTTCGCCGAGGTTCGTCCCACCGAAGTAGACGCCGCGTGTATCGGTCTCCACGCCGGCGTCGTCGACCCAGACGTAGCTGACGGCGGCGTGGTTGCGGGCTTGCGACTGGCGGTACCACTTCAGCCACAGGTCGTTGCCGTCGAGTCCGAGCCCGAAGCGTTTGATCTCCATCGAGCGAATGCACTTCTGCAGTGCTTCCTTGAACGTGCGCCCGAGGGCCATTGCTTCGCCGACGGATTTCATCTGCGTGGTGAGTGTCTCGTCGGCGTCGGGGAACTTCTCGAATGCCCACCGCGGCATTTTCACGACGACGTAGTCCAGCGTCGGCTCGAAACAGGCCAACGTCTCCCTCGTGATGTCGTTGGGGATTTCGTCGAGCGTGTATCCGATGGCCAGCTTCGTGGCGACCTTGGCGATGGGGAACCCCGTCGCCTTTGACGCCAGCGCCGACGATCGCGACACCCGCGGGTTCATCTCGATGATCACCATTCGCCCGGTTCTCGGGTCTACGGCAAACTGGATGTTCGCCCCGCCGGTCTCTACGCCGATCGCGCGGATCACACGGATGGCCGCATCCCGCATGCTCTGGTATTCGCGGTCGCTGAGGGTCATGGCCGGCGCGATGGTGATCGAGTCGCCGGTGTGGATGCCCATCGGGTCGACGTTCTCGATGCTGCAGATGATGACCACGTTGTCCTTGCGGTCGCGCATCACCTCCAGCTCGTATTCCTTCCAGCCGTAGAGGCTTTCCTCGATCAGAATCTCGCTGACGCGGGATTGTTCCAACCCTCCCCGCGCGATCCGGTGAAATGCGTCCGGCGTCCGGGCGAATCCCCCGCCCCATCCACCGAGCGTATACGCCGGGCGGATGCAACAGGGGAGCCCGACCGTCTCGACGACCTTGTCGGCCTCCCGCATCGAATGGGCGACGCCGGAGCGGGGAAGGTCCAGGCCGACGGATGCCATCGTGCTTTTGAAGGCCGTGCGGTCCTCCGCCCGGTGGATCGCGTCGCGGTCGGCCCCTATCATCCGTACGTTGGAATCGGCCAGAATGCCCCGCTCTTCCGCTTCCACGGAACAGTTCAGCCCGGTTTGCCCGCCTAGTGTGGGCAAGATGCAATCCACGGGTGTGCCGTTGGCCGCCTCCTTGGCCAACACCTTGGCGATGGTCTCGGGCGTGACGGGCTCGATGTAGGTGCGGTCCGCCAGCTCGGGGTCGGTCATGATGGTGGCCGGGTTGCTGTTGAGCAAGACGATGCCGATCCCCTCTTCGCGCAGCGCCTTGCAGGCCTGAGTGCCTGAGTAGTCGAATTCGCATGCCTGCCCGATGATGATCGGGCCGCTGCCAATGATCAGCACACGACGGATGTCAAGGTCTTTCGGCATCGTCTCGCGTGGTTCCGGTCTACATGCAGGCGCGTCCTGAACGGGCCGGGGGAAGGATACTCGTTGCCTGCTGCAACTTCCAGCCCCACACGGCGTCCCAGGCCCGGAGTGATGCAGCACTCGTTGGCGCCGGCGTTCCCGCTTGGCGGCGCTCGCCGGGGGGGCGGGGGATCCGCCGCCGTGGGTCACTGCCTTCGGCGCGGGGCTATAGCCGGTGTTTTCTACGCTTGTTATAGAGGGTGCGGCGGGACAGGCCCAACTCGCGGGCCAGATCCGTCTGCGTGTGGCGAGAGCGCTCGATCGCTTGAGCGAGCAACAGGCGTTCGCACTCGTCGATCAGCTCCGTGAACGTCGAGTGCCCACTCCCCATCATCCTGCGCGCGCAGTCCACAACCTCGCGGGCGAGAACCGCGTCGGCGGTCTGGGCGGGGTCGGCGTCGACGTGACGGACCGGTGCCAGGTCGGCGATCGTGATCCGGTCCCCTTCTGTTTTGAAGGCTAGAACCCGGCGGATTACGTTCTCCAGTTCGCGAACGTTGCCTTGAAACCGCTGCCGGGACAGCCATCCGTACACCTCGTCGTCGATGCCGGTGATCGGGTTGGGGTAGTAGCCGGCGTAACGCTTCAGGAAGAACCGGACCAGCAGTGGAATATCCTCCGGTCGCTGATACAACGGGGGGATGTCAATTGGGATGACGTTAAGTCGCTGGAACAGATCGAGTCGGAGCCGCCCTTCTTCCACCAGGGCCTCCAGGTTCCGGTTCGTGGCGGCGATCACGCGCACGTCGACGGGTTTCTCCTCGTCCGCCCCCACCGGCAGCACCAGGCCTTCCTGTAACACCCGCAGGAGCTTGGGCTGCAGGCTCAGGTCGAGCTCGCCGATCTCGTCCAGCAGAATCGTCCCGCCGTCGGCGGCGCGGAAGTGGCCCAGTCGGCTCTCGGTCGCCCCGGTGAACGCGCCCTTCACGTGGCCGAACAACGCACTGTCCGCCAGCGAACCCGCGATCGCAGCGCAGTTCACCGAGACCAGGCGCCGCTTGGATCGCTTACAGTCCAGACGGTGGATGGTTTCCGCCAGCAGCTGCTTGCCCGTTCCGGACTCGCCGTAGATCAGCACCGGGACGTCGGAAATGCGTGCGGCGCGAGCGGCCCGCCGCAGGACGTCGCCCATGGCCCGGCTGCACCCGACAAAACCCGTGCTGTCGAAGATGGTGCCGCCGGTATCGGCTGCTGAGGGTTGGCGGTTGCGGTCGAAGCGCTGCCTCGCCACGGCGAGTTGCCGGCGAAATAACTCCCGGTTCACTGTTCCGTTCGAAAGCTGGATGAACCCGCGTACGCCGGCGTCGATCAGTTGAGCGCATTGGCTGCGAGTGAACGAGGTGTCGACAGCCATCAGGATCTGTGTATCGCTCCATCGCCTGTGGATCCTCGAGACGAGCTCGAGTGCCGCCGAATGGTCGTTGCCCCCGCCGCGAATGGAGCTGCCGTCCGCCGACGGCGACGACCCCACGATGACGATCCCGTACACTGGGGCGGTCTGCAGCAGGGGATCTAGCTCGGACGGCTTGCGGACCCGGCGCGCTTGATAGCCGGCGCTCGCCGCCAACTCCGCCAGATGCCGAAGGCGTTGTGGGTTGACGTGCACAATCAACAGCCGATCGGCTGCGGATGCCGATGTCGGTCGTGACTGCAAGTTTCTCCCTCCCGTCTGGCACCCTGACCACGCATCGGGCCGTGCCCGACTCCGTGGCGCCCAAGCATCGAGGTGCACGCAGCTGCGCGAGCTGCCCTGTCCTGGCTCCTCACGCACGCACGTCCTGTTGTCAGCAGACGTGCGGATAATGCAGGTTGGACAAAATGGGGAATCTGGGCGACTGGGTCTTCTCTCGTCTCCTCCCCACGTCCAATTCTCTCCCTATCCTCACGCGTAGGGTATCAGAACCGCTTCGTAATGTCAACAGGTAGTGATAAAAACGTGCCAATCGGCGCGGTTCCCGGTTGTCCGGGGTCGCTGCATTGATCGGCGCCGCCTCGGGGCTGCGACGGACGGGCTCACGGATAGCTGCTCGTACCGGCGTCGGTGCCCTCTGGCCGCTCTCGTGTGGCTTCCGCCGGTGTTGCCCCCCGGCGCCGATAAGAGTCAAATGGCGGCTGCGATAAGTCGTGCGGTTCGGTGGCCGGCGAGATTTCCGGCTGCGGTGGAGGGCGCCGAAGAGCCGCTCTTGGGAGCAGCGGCATTTGTCGTTGTCCGGAACGTCCGCGCCGCGGTCAGCTGAAAGGCTCGTTGCGGCAGTGGGCGGGTCTGTCCCGGTGGTCGGGCCCGGTGTGCTTGGCGCCCGATTGGCCGAAGTCGACCCTGGCCGGCAGGCGTGTTCTCTTGAGGTCGCTGTCCGTGGGGCGAGACGACATGGTGGGTGTTTTGCTTTATGGGCGTGGTCGTGTCGCCAACCGGGGTGTGCCGGTTCGCGGCCGACTGCGCGCAGGTTCTGCCAAGTGCGGGCAAGGTGTTTCATGAGTGGCGTTCCTTCGAATGAGCCGCGCCCGCTATCGGTGTTGCGGGCGATGATCGACTCGGTCGATCGCGATGTTCTGCGATTGCTGGCCCGGCGAACCGCCCTGGTGGGCGAGCTGGCTGAGTACAAGCGCCACCATCGTGTGCAGATTCGTGACCTTGCCCGGGAGCGCCAGATCATCGACGACCGTCGGGCGCGGGCGGTGGAGTTGGGGCTCGCCCCGAACGTGATCGAGAGCATCTATCGGCTGGTCATGTGGGAAAGCCGGGACCGCCAGTCTGCCCTTCGTGCCGAGATTCCCCCTGACGTCGATCCCTGCACCGTTGCGATTATAGGGGGCAACGGGCAGATGGGGGGATGTATGGCGAGGTTGTTCGAGGATCTGGGGCATTACGTTATTGCGGCTGACCTACAGACGAAAACGACTCCTGCTGAGGCTGCTTCCGCTGCGGATGTGGTGGTGATCAGCGTTCCGATTGCCGAGACGATTCGTGTGATCGAGCAGTTGGGCCCGCTGGTGCGATCTGATGCGCTACTTATGGACGTTACCTCAATCAAGCAGGCTCCGGTGGAGGCGATGTTGCGGAGTACGTCGGCCAGTGTAGTGGGGACCCATCCGATGTTCGGGCCGTCGGTGCATTCGCTCCAGGGCCAGCGGGTTGTTCTATGTCCGGGGCGGGGGCGGGAGTGGGAGGATTGGCTTCGCCGAATGCTGCACGCCAGGGGGCTGGTCATCAAAGACGCCGACCCGGCCAGCCACGACCGGGCGATGGCGATCGTGCAGGTTCTCGTGCACTATCGGGCCGAGGTCATGGGCAAGACGTTGGCCCGTTTGGGTGTCTCCATCGAGGAGACGTTGAGCTTCACGTCGCCGATCTACCTGCTTGAGTTGTTGATGACGGCCCGGCACTTCGGGCAGTCCGCCGATCTGTACGCGTCGATCGGGATGAGCAATCCGGCGGCGGGGGAGGTGACGGCGGCGTTCGCGGCGGCGGCGAACGAGGTGCGCGAGTTGATCGTAGGCCGAAACTTCGAGGGGTTCCGGCAGCTCTTCGAGGAGATGCGCGCTCACTTCGGCGACTTCACCACAGAGGCGATGGACTTGTCCAGTTACCTGATCGACCGGCTGGTGGAGCGGGCGTAGCTGGCGGTTTTCGATTCGCGGTGGTCGGGTTGTCCGTGCCCGGTCGTTTCCGGTTACGGGCGGTCCGGATCGTAGGCGCGTTGGCGTCGAACGGCCGGTGCTCGGTGTCTTCTGGCGTCAACCGGTTTTGTGCACGGGCATCATGTTCGGTTGAAGATCGAAAGCCGCGCATTGCTGGTCAGGCGGGGTGATAGCGGTGGCAGGTCAGGCACGCGTCGGACGCGCCGTCCTGATTATGGCACTCGCTACAGGCTTCGCGGCCCGGGAGGATCAGTCGCCCCGCTTCCTTCTCGGGCTCGTCCGGAACGGCGTGACAATCGGCGCAGTCCTGTTCTGCGTGAACCCTGTGTGAGAATCTGGCGGCGGGGAACCACTGTTTCGTTTCGGCGCGCTTGACGGACACGATGTGCCGGCCGGTCTCTTCGCGGCTGACATAATGGTGACAGACGAAGCAGGCTTCGCGCTCGTCACTGACCAGTTGCTCACGGGCTTCCTGCAAGGCGGTTTTGGATGAGCCGTCCGGCAGCGAATCGACGTACGCGGCGAACCCGGCGTTAGACAGTAACACATTCGGGATTGTCTCAGGCGCGATCGTGCTGCGGATGTCTGACCAGTCGAACGTACCGGGCTGCCCGTGGTCCTCGGCGTCGTGGCAGTCTTCACAGGTCGCGCTGAATTCGACGGGCACGAAACCGTCGCCCTCGCTCTGGGTCTTGTGACAATCGCCGCATTCTGTGTCGCCATGGAGGCAATGGAGCATCTCGACTCCGGTTGCCCGTTTGGCGGCGGCCGCCTTTTCCGCGGAGGCAATCAGCTCGAACTGCGGATGCTTCGATTCGAACGGTTCGAACGCATGGCAACCGGTGCAGCGGGCCGACTCGGCCCGGGCGAGCTTCGCCTCACGGCCCCGGTGCTCGATGTGGCAGCGTCCGCAGGATGCATGCTTCGCGGCTCCGGCGTGGGGGTCCAGGTCGTGGCATTCCATGCACATCCCGGGCGTTACGAC
>CP070691.1:685855-688546 GCA_020353195.1 Phycisphaerales bacterium
ACCCCTGGAACGAGCCGCCGGCGAAAACACAGTTGGTTTCGCTATAAAAATGCCGGCAGGATTCGTAGAAGCAGCACGCGCCGGTGGGTTCCGGTTCACAAATTGCGAACGCAGCGCCGACGCAGCTGGCGCCCCATGCAACGGTACAACAGTCCGGCATCACCTGGCACACGGCCGCGCAGCAGTCCACCTGATCGCAGCCGGGCGTGGTATGTTCGCTGAAGCAGCTACCGGCGCACGGCTCGCAATAGATCGTTCCCGCGTCGGTCGAGGCGCGTTCGGGCGTCGTCGCGCCGCCCGAGCAGGTCGTCTCGGTGCAGTCGAAGAACCCCTGGAACGAGCCTCCGGCGAAAACACAGGTGGTTTCGCTAAAAAAATGCCGGCAGGATTCGTAGAAGCAGCACGCGCCGGTGGGTTCCGGTTCACAAATTGCGAACGCAGCGCTGACGCAGCTGGCGCCCCATGCAACGCCACAACAGTCCGGCATCACCTGGCACACGGCCTCGCAGCAGTCCACCTGATCGCAGCCGGGCGTGGTATGTTCGCTAAAGCAGCTACCGGCGCACGGCTCGCAGACGCGAGGGCGGTCCGCCGTGGGGTCTTTTGTGTCGCAAACCGCGGCTGCGACATCACTCGTCCTGTCGATCGACGCGGCCGTGCCGGCTGCCAGCATACCGGTTGCCGCGTCCGTCCGCCGCTCCGGCCCGGGCGGCGTTGTGCCCGCAACGACCTCAGAACCAAGGTGAACCAGAATCGCACACGCCAGGCCCGTTCGGGTGATCATCACACGTCTCACCACAAGGGCGGCCCGACGGAGTCGGCCCGCATGCCTGAGTGTCACTGAAGGGGCATCCCCCGTTCACCGAATCCCCTACCCCTAAATGAAATCATACCCAAACGGGATGTTGGCGCCAAGTCGGGACGGCAAAATCCACCCCGCGTCGTACCCGCTCAAGGACCCGGCTGCGGCGCAGATCAAGGCCGACGTCATGCGGACGTCGTTGCCGACGACGGTGGACGGGACGGGAGTGAACGTTGCCGTCCTCGACAGTTCGCTGGACATCAACGACCCGGACATCCCCGCGCCGATCGAGGCCTACGACGTCACGGAAGTGGTCCCGTGAACGCTTCCTGAAACGTGGCGAAATCGGCCACGTCCACGTCGGTGTCGCGGTCGAAGTCGGTGAGCCGGAACTGTTCCTGAGCACAGCCGATTGGTGCAACGTCGACGCCCGGCCCGGCGATGCAGTCCGCAAAGAGCGTATAATCGCCAAGATCCACGTCGCCGTCTCCGTCAACATCGCCGGCAACCAGCGCGAAGACATAGGCCGTGCCCGTTCCCGTCGACGGCGGGCTGCTGTTGAACGGCGTTCCGAAGAAGACTTCGTCCACACCGTCGCCGTTTACGTCCGACGTGCTGAGCGAGAAGCCGATCCGGTCGTCCGGTTCTCCGACAATCCGAAGATCGGTGCTGACGGCGGCGGTATAGATCGGGTTACCCGCGAAGTCTCGCCCGTACAGTACGTCCACGATGCCGTTGATCTGTGGTCCACCGAACCGCTCCGCGGCGGCGATATCGTCATACCCGTCTCCGTCGAAGTCACCGGCCGCCGTCTCGGCACCGAGCCCTTCCTGGAACTCGCCGACGATCAGGAAGTCAGGCGTCGCCGTCGCGTAGTCGACGGTGTGCGTTCCAGTCTGATACGCGCCCGACCCCAGGAGCCCATACACGAAGCCGTCCCCCTGCTGATCAGTGTGCGGGCCGACGTCGGCACCGGGGGCGGCGGCCGCAAGGTCCGCGATGAGATCGTTGTTGAAGTCGCCGACGGCTGCCGACTCGCCCAGGTTGTCGTATTTGCGGTGGCCGAGCAGCGTAATGTCAGCCGGCACCGCACTGAGGTTGAAGACGCCGGCCCACGTTTCCCGGCCACGGAAGATGTGAACGGCGCCTTCCGAGTCGAAGAGGTATTGGCTGAAGTAGCGGTTCGGGATGATCAGCTCGTCAAGCCCGTCGCCGGTGATGTCGGCGGTAAGCACGAAATCGCCGGTTTCGTCGTACGTGCCGGCGCCGTAGATCACGACGTCGTAGCTCGTTCCGGACGCCAGGTCCAGCGTGGTTCCGCTGGCAAACTCCTCACCGAACACGACGTAGACGCGGCCGGCCTGTGTCGCGGCGGCGTCGGCGAGATGGACACCGAGAACGATGTCGCCGTATCCGTCGTTGTTGAGCTTCCCGATGGCGGCCGCATGGCTGTCCCCGCCCCCGAGCGAGAGCGAGGCGCCCATATCGCCGTAGGCCACCGGACCGGCGAAGCGCACGTCCCAGTCGGTGGTGTTGCCGAGATCCCGCGTGGGCGACGCGAAGAAGCTCTCGCCGCCGTACATGAGATATGCGATGCCCGCGTCGGTGCGCCCGCCGTAATCCGCGGTGGACGCGCAGATCAACAGGTCGTCGATGCTGTCACCATTGACATCACCGGTTGTGATCGACGAGCCGAGATTGTCGTCGACTTGCGCCGCGCTGACGACCTGATCGGCGCTGGTGGATGAGAGATCCATGACGTCCCGCCGGTGCGCATCGGGGCCGCCGCGAACGACATATACACGGCTCGTCACACCGCCGGAGGATTCGGATGCGCCGACGAGCACCTCGTCGTATCCGTCGCCGTCGAGGTCGCCGGCAGCCAGCGG
>CP070691.1:688646-714605 GCA_020353195.1 Phycisphaerales bacterium
GCTGCTGACGCACGTTGTGCGCGGACGCCAGGTCCTGGATCGTCTTGGACTGCGGGCATGACGCCAGCAGGAGTTCCAGAACCATCTTGCGGGCCCGCAGAACGCGCGAGGAGGCCGTCCGCACCGCAAGGCCCTCCTGGGCCGGATATGTGCACGAGCTGACCAGCTTCGCCTTCGGCCCCTCCCCGATCTCGACCACGCACAACCGGCAGGCACCATACGGCGACAACCCGTCCTTGTGGCACAACGTCGGGATCGGAAAGCCGAGGAAGCGGGCGGCTTCGAGCAGCGTCGTTCCCGTCTCAACCGAGGTCTCCAGCCCGTTGATGGTAAGAGTGATCATCGCTCCCGATCCTCGTTACCAGGTGCCGGCGTTACACGACATCGATGGCGTCGAACTTGCAGACCGTCCTGCAAGCACCGCACTTGATGCACTTGCCGGCATCAATTACATGGCGCTTCTGCTTCGCGCCGGAAATCGCCCTCTCAGGACACACCCGTACGCAGGCCGTGCATCCCGTGCAGTCTTCGTTGATGGAGTAGGTGACGAGCGCCTTGCACACACCCGCCGGGCATCGCCTGCCCTCGATGTGCGCAACGTACTCGTCACGGAAATAGCGTATCGTGGAAAGGACCGGGTTCGACGCCGTCTGCCCCAGAGCGCACATGGTCGTGTCCTTGACCACGTTCGCCAGTTCCTCGAGCAACTCCAGTTTCTCAGGGCTCCCTTGACCTCTCGACACGTCGTCAAGGATCTCACGCATTCGCTGGATGCCCTTGCGACAGGTGAAGCACTTACCGCAGGATTCGTCCTCGAGGAACTTCATGAAGTACTTGGCCACATCGACCATGCACGTGCTCTCGTCCATGACGATCATGCCGCCCGAGCCCATGATCGATCCTGCGTCGGCCAGGCTGTCATAGTCGATGGGCAGATCGAACCTCTCCGCCGGTATGCAGCCGCCGGAAGGCCCTCCCGTCTGAACGGCCTTGATCCTCGCCCGACCCACCGGTCCGCCGCCAATCTCGTCGACGATCTCGCGGATGGGCATGCCCATAGGCACTTCGACGAGCCCCGTGTTCTTGATCTTCCCCACCAGGCTGAAGATCTTCGTGCCCGTGCTCTTCGGCGTACCCACCTTGGAGAAGCGGCGGGCGCCGTCGCGGATCACGATCGGGATGTTGGCCCACGTCTCGACGTTGTTGATGCACGTCGGCTTGCCGTGGATACCTTTCTCCACCGGGAAGGGCGGCCGCTGCGACGGCTCCCCCGTCCTGCCCTCGATGGACCGCATCAGGGCCGTCTCCTCGCCGCAGACGAACGCTCCGGCGCCTCGAACCAGCTTGATGTCAAAAGAGAACCCCGTTCCCAGGATATCCTCGCCCAGAAGCCCGAGCTCGCGACACTGGCGCAGCGCGATGACCAGGTGTTTGATGGCCAGCGGATACTCGTTACGCACGTACACCACGCCCTCGTTGGATCCGGTCGCATAACCGCCGATCAGCATCCCCTCAATGACACTGTGAGGGTTACCCTCCAGCACGCTGCGGTCCATGTACGCCCCCGGATCCCCCTCGTCCGCGTTGCACACGACGAACTTGCCCTGTCCGTTCGGCTGCCTGGCCAGCAATTCCCATTTCAGCCCGGTGGGGAAGCCCGCGCCGCCTCGGCCACGCAGACCCGACTCCTTCACCTCGTCGACGACCCACGCCGGATCCTCGTACTCCAGGGCACGCACCAGCGCCGAGTAGCCGCCGTTCTCGATGTAGTCGTACATCCGAATCGGATCCACCTTCTCGTTGCGGGCGAGAATCGTCCGAACCTGCCTCCTGTAGAACGGGACTTCGCTCTGCGCCTCAACCGCCGCCCCGGTCTGCGGATCCACGAAAAGAAGGTCGTTGAGGACCTGGTCGGCGGCGACGGCCTCGACGATTCTCTCCATCTCGCCCGCACCCACCTTCGGGTAGAAGGTGCCCCGCGGCTCGACAAGTACGGAAGGCTCCGCCTCACAGAACCCGTGACATCCCGTGATGCGCAGATGGATCCTGTTCACCAGCCCCCTGCCCAGAAGCTCCCGCTTGGCCGCCCGGATCAGGTCATTGGCACCGCTGGCCTGGCCGCACGTGCCCGCCGAAATCACGAGGCAGGGTATGCGCGGATCCCGATCGGCTATCAGACGGCCCTGCAACGCCGTGAAATCCTCGATGGCTAACAGCTTCTGCATGAACCTATCCCGCTACCTGACCGCTTACGGGCAAGCCGAGCGGTTCGATCCAGACGACGTTCAGAATCCGCCCCCGTGCAGATCCAGCATGTGCCCCTTGCATCCGCGGCGCGAGCAAACCTGAACAATCCCGCCGCCGCGAACAACCATGGAGACCATCGGCGCGCCGCACTCCGGACACTTCGAAGCGCCCTTGAGCTCCGCGTGGCAATGCGGACAGAAGAAATCCAGCACCATGTCCTTGGGAATCTCGTACTCCGATTCAACCGTGTAACTGCCGTACAGTGATGACAACAGCAGCCAACCATGCTTGCGCTCGAAGGAAACGGTTACGCGGACCGACGGAACACCGTCAACCGGGTTGTCCGGGTCCATCAGGCTGTGGTTGCACCGCGAACAACTGACGGAAACGGGGAAGATACGCCGGTCCGTCTTGACCTTGACTTCTTCAAGTCCCGCACGGGCCTTCTTGACGATGTTCTTGACCTGCGCCGTGTCGACGTTGGAGAAGTAGTGTCCGTCAACGACGACGATCGGCCCGAGCGCACAGGCCCCCAGACAGTTCACCGTCTCAAGCGTGAACTCCCTGTCTGGCGTGGTCTGGCCGGCGCGGATTCCCAAACGCCGTTCAAACTCCTGCGCAATGACAGGCGCCCCACGAACGTGACACGCCGTCCCCATGCAGACCGAGCAAAGATGCTTGCCGCGGGGCGTCAGACTGAACGACTTGTAGAACGTGACGACGCCATAGACGTCAACCAGAGAGCGCTTTGTCTCATCGGCCACCAGCCTCAGCGCGTCCGCCGGCAAGTAGCCGTACACAGCCTGTATCTCCTCGAGAACCGAAATCAGCCCGCCCCCGTCACCCAAGTGCTTCTCGATGATGCCCTGGATCTCGTCTGTTTTCATCGGTTGCTTCTGCACACAGGCAATCCGGCTCGCTTGTTCGCGCCTCACCGCGGTTGCCGCACGGCGCCTTGTAGCTGCCGGTATTCCTCAGAGCATTATACGCCCCCGGGGGCTTTAGACCCGTGCGGGTCCTTCGGTCCTCGCTGGAGCCGAGACTGCACCCCCGAAACACATTCTGAACGGCGGGGTCAATCGAATCGAGACCAAACGTGCGTCCTGGCCGCACGGCTCACCCTGAGCATTGGCTATGCCACCCCGGCACGGAAGCAACCCTCGCTCTCGGATGACCGGCATCGCATGCGGGCCCCTGCATCGGGCCCGACAGCCGCGACGCAAGACAGCCGTTTACACTATCTTACCCCGCGCCGCAAGCTCCGGCGCCCACGATCCGCGTCCGGCACGCCGATATCAGGACCTCGCCCGCCCGCTGTACCGGCGGCAAACCCCGCGCCGGGGCGGAGGATCCCGTATCCGAAACGCAAAAGTGCGGTTTCGAACCGGCCGACGAACAACAACGGCCGGCGGATCCCCGGGTCGGCCCGCCCGGGACTCGCGTTCGGACGCCGGTGGAGACCGCCGATCGAAGCCGCTAGACTATGTCGTGGTCAGGGACCGTTCAAGGAGCACGACCGTGAGCAAGCCGTGCCTGGGAATACTAGTAGGCGGCGGGCCCGCCCCGGGGATCAACGGGGTCATCAGCGCCGCGGCCATCGATGCGATCAACAGCGGGATGCGGGCAATCGGGATATACGACGGCCTGGAGTGGTTGGCAGGCAATGAGTTCGACGTCGCCCTCCATACCGTGGAGTTGCAGATCAGCGGAGTCGCCCGAATCCACTTCGACGGGGGATCGATCCTGCGGACGTCGCGCACCAGCCTGCTCGACGAGGCTCGCCTGAAAACATCCACCGTGGTCGCCGCCGACCGGGAGAAGGTCAGGCGGGTCATGGCCCGGCTGGACCTGCTCGGCGTGACGCACCTGCTGACGATCGGCGGCGACGATACCGCGCTGAGCTCACGCATCATCGCCGAAGCGTCCGGAGGGAAAATCCGCGTCGTCCACTGCCCCAAGACCATCGACAACGACCTCCCCCTTCCCGGCGACCTGCCGACCTTCGGCTACAGCACCGCCCGCCATAACGGTGCCAAGATCGTGGCCAATCTCATGGAAGACTCCAAGACCACCAGCCGGTGGTATCTCGTCGTCGCCATGGGTCGAAACGCGGGGTTCCTGGCCCTGGGCATCGGCAAATCCGCCGGGGCCACGCTGACCCTCATCCCCGAAGAGTTCCTCGATCAGATCACCGTGTCGCAGATCGTCGACGTGATCGAGGCAGCCATCTTCAAGCGCCGGGCGATGGGGCGCCCGGACGGAGTGGCCGTCATCGCGGAGGGATTGGCGTACCGCCTGGGCGACCGTGCGGGCCTCGAGCAGATCCTCGGGCAGGAGGTGCCCGTGGACGCCGCCGGCCATCCACGACTCGCGGAGATCCCCCTGGACCAGATCATCAAGAAGGAGCTGACGCGTCGCTTCACCGAGCGGGGTGACAAGATCACGCTGGTGGCGGAGACGTTGGGCTATGAGCTTCGGTGCGCGCCCCCGACCCCGTTCGACATGGCCTACTGCCGCGACCTGGGGCACGGCGCCGTGCGCATGCTCCTAGACCGGGAGGCGAATTATCCGCTCGGCGTCATGGTGACGCTCCAGGGCGGGCACCTCAAGCCGATGTTCTTCGAGGAGATGATCGATCCGGCCACCAACCGGACGCGGATCCGCGTCGTCGATTTATCGTCCGACACTTATCGCGTGGCGCGAGCCTACATGATCCGGCTCGACAAGGAGGATTTCGAATCGGAAGAGACGGTCGCGGCGTTGGCCGACCATGCTCGGATGACGCCCGAGCAGTTCCGCCGACGGTACTATCCGGTCGTGGACGGAACCATCTGCAAATCGCCGCCAAGCGAGGCGCCGCCTCCGTACCTCGAGGTGAGACCGGGCTCGTCCCGAACCTGAGACGCGAACCCGGCCCGGCGGACAGACGTCCCTCGCACCCCTTCTCATACGCCCCCGGTGGAAACATGCGGGGCGGGCTTGCGGACCTGTCGGACTGGATCCTCGCCTGCCGGAAGGCCCACGGAACAGTCAGTTCCACAGGCGAATGAGCTTCACCGTCGGCCCCTCAGACAGCGCTCTCATTGCGGCGAGATCGGAATGTCCTTGTCGACCGGACCGACCACCGTTTCGACTTTCAGCCCGATGCGCCCCTCCCGCTCGAACTTGGCCGCCAGGCGCCGGAACGTGTCCACCAGGTCGGTGATCCGCTCGATCGAGATCAGCAACGCCTCGTATAACCGGGCGTCGTCCAGCAGTCGTCCCATCGTCCCTTCACCTTCACTGAGCTGGAGCGCGACGGCGTTCAGGTTCTCCGTCAGCTCGGCCGTGTTGTCCAACAACGGACCGATCCGGTTGACCTGCGCTCTGGCGTCCTGGACGGCCGCGAGGATCTCATCCGAAATGCGCTCCAGGTCGGCCTCGAAGGTCGCTGACGTTTCCCGCATGGTCTTGAGCGTCGCTTTTCCGTCCTCGGTGACGTCTCGCAGGTTCAGCACCGCCTCCCGCATCCCCTGCTTGACCTCCGGGTCACCCATCACGTCGTTCCAGTGCTTCAACGTCTGGTCGAACCGTTCGATAACCGTATACAACGTGGCGGTCACTTCGCGGGCAACCACGGCTCGATCATCCACCTCGCGGACGGTGCGTTTCTCGAACATGTCGTGGAGGTCGGCGGCCACCGGCTGCAATTCGGCCGCCAGGTTCCCGATCTCCAAAGCCGTCCGTTCCAGCGTCGGAAGCATCGTGGGAGGAAGCACGTCCTCGAGCATGTTTGCCATCTCACCCTGGATGCTGGCCTCGTCCCTCGGCAGCATCTCCATCTCGCCTTTCTGCGAGGGCACCACAAACTCGATGCGCGACCGGCCCAGGCCGATCGGCGACACGTAGATATCCGCCCGCGTCTGCTGCGGGATATCGTACTTCGTCTTGATCCGGGCGATGATCTTCACGCCTTCGTGCGGGCGTTGGGGGTCCGTGAACTCCAGCCGATCGACACGCCCGACCTCGACGCCGTTCATGTTGATGAGCGTGCCCTCCCGGACACCGGACAGCCGATTCACCCGGATCGTCAACTCCCACTCGGCGCCGCCCAGCCAGGCCGGATACTCGCCGAACAGCACCATGATCGTGCCCGCAGCGCCCAGCCCCGCCAGCATGAACACCCCGACCAGAACGTTCCGCCTCGTCTCGCTCATGAACCACCTCTGTTCTGCAGGCTGCGAAGATCTTCCTGCGACGCCCGCCCCTCGACGAAGCGGCGAACCCGTTCGTCCCGGCACCGATCGAGAGCCTGGGGCGAACCGTCGAACACGAACTTGCCTCCGTGAAGCATGATGATCCGGTCACCCACCTTCCGGGCGCTGGCCAGATCGTGCGTCACCACGATCCCCGTGACCCGCAGCTCCCGTTTCAGTTTGAGGATCAGCTCGTTAATGACGTCGGCCCGGACCGGATCCAGTCCCGTCGTGGGCTCGTCGTAGAGAACGACCTCGGGATCCAGGGCGATCGCCCGGGCCAGCGCTACCCGCTTCCTTTGACCGCCGGACAACTCCACCGGACGCTTCGATTGAATGCCGTCCAGCCCGACCATCCGAAGCTTGTCCGCCACGATCTTCTCGATCTCCCCCTTCGAATAAGTCCCGTGCTCGACGATCGGAAACGCGACGTTCTGGCCCACGGTAAGAGAATCGAACAACGCCCCCAGCTGGAAAAGAAAGCCGAACCGGGTCCGCAACTTCGCCCATTCACGCTCGCCGATCGTATCCACCCGCTGCCCCCGGAAGTGCACCGAACCCCGGTCCGGGCGGATCAACCCCACAATGTGCTTGAGGATCACGCTCTTGCCGGCCCCCGATTCCCCGATCACCACCGTCGTCTCGCCAGGACGCAGGTCCACGTCCACACCCTTCAACACGTCAAGCCGACCGAACGACTTGTGCACGTCACAGAGCCGGATCACCGGCACCTCGGACTCCGGCGACTGACTTGTCCTTCGATCCTGCGCCAACGCACCAACCTCACAGCAGCGGCTTGAATCCGTACAAGGCCTTGTACAACCCCATCGCGAACGTGGCCACGAAGAAGTCGATGATCAGAATCACGATGAAACTCGCCACAAACGACTCCGTGCACGCTTTTCCCACGCCTTCGGCACCGGGCTTGCAGTAAAACCCCTTGTAACAGGAGATGGTCCCGATCGCCCCGCCGAACAGGAAACTCTTGACCAGCCCGACCCCGACGTCCCAGAACTCGATGGCCTCCGCCGTCCGATACCAGTACGGGCCGTTGGGCACGTGCTTGACGATCACCGCGATGAACCATCCCGAAACCGACCCCATCAGATCGCAGAAGAAGGTCAACAACGTGGTCAGCAGCAGGCAGGCCAGAAACCGCGGCACCACCAGGTGACGGATCGGATCCGCCCCCATCACCCGGTACGCATCCAGCTGCTCGGTCACGTTCATCGTGCCGAGCTCCGCGGTCAGGGCACCGCCGATCCGCCCCGCCAGCATCACCCCGGCCAGCACAGGCCCCAACTCCTTGACCAGCGTCAGGTTGATCAGCACACCCATGTGCTCCTCCAACCTGGCCGACAAGAGCTGGTCGTACGCCTGAACCGCCAGAACCAGACCGACGAACATGCCGGTGACCAGGATCACCGGGAGGGTCCGGTTGCCCACCTCGTAGAACTGAGGCATGACCCGACGCCAGGCCCGATATCGCGGCAGGTCCGCCGCCGACCACATCAGCATCGACCCGCCGAACGACCAGAAGCGGCCGAACGCCAGAACCGCCTGAACGGTTTTCGCTCCGACTCCCGCGACCATCGACATGATGAAATCCACTTACGACCCGGATCTTCCACCGCACGCCCCGTGTGTCGAGGTTGTAATCGGCGCGCCATCCGGTGTCAATCGCTCAGGCGCCGCCTCCACTTGCCCCCTCTTATACGCCGGCTATGATGCGCCGGATGCCCCCAAATCGACCCAGAGTCTCCATCATCGTCCCGACCTACCGCGAGGCCGACAACCTGCGCCCCCTCACCCGGCGCGTGTTCGAGGCCCTCCGTGAGGCCCGCTTGGACGCGGAACTCATCATCGTCGACGACAACTCCTGCGACGGCAGTGCCGAAATCGTCGATGAACTGCGTGCGCAGTATCCGGTTCGCATCGTCGTGCGGACCACCGAGCGCGGGCTCAGTTCAGCCGTGCTGCGGGGGTTCGCCGAAGCCAGACACGACATCCTGGTCGTGCTCGACGCCGACCTGTCGCATCCGCCGGAAATGATCCCTGAGCTTGTCCGGTGCATCGATCGCGGACACGCCGACTTCGTTATCGGCTCACGGTACGTGACCGGTGCCCACATCGAGGCGAGCTGGTCGTTCCTGCGCCGTCTCAACAGCCGGGTGGCCACCCTGTTGGCCAGACCGTTGACACCCGCCCGCGACCCGATGTCGGGGTTCTTCGCCCTGTCCCGCGCCACACTCAGCAGGGCGGCGCCGCTGGATCCGATCGGATACAAGATCGGCCTGGAGTTGATGGTCAAGGCCCGCTGCCGGACCTGCGTCGAAGTACCGATCACGTTCGCCGATCGAACGGCCGGGGCAAGCAAGCTCACCTTCGCCCAACAGGTCCGATATCTACGTCACCTGATGCGCCTCTATCGGTTCCGGCTGACCGCAGGCGCGCGACGCTAGAAGCCCGTGGAGAGACCCGTTCGAGGGCGGCACCGGCTGTCCGGCCGGTCTCGCAAGGAGCTTGCCAGGGCGGCGGACTGCGTTCGAAGTTTCTCATGGAACCCCTGCAACCCTACAGGCCCTGGTCCAGTCAGCCAGAAGCGGTCGGATCCGCCGGAGGCGGAGAAGGCCCGGCCCGCGCGCCTCCCCCATGAGCGGCCGGGGCGTTTCAGGCGTGAGCACCGTGACGCGTTTGCCGGCCATTGCTGATGATTTACAATACTGATGCCGACAACCAATGCGGGCGCAGGACGTCGATGCCCCGCAGCTCAGGAAACGGAATGCACGTCCCATGGTGACATCGCACAACATCACCGTTGCCCTCGGCGGCAACGCCCTCTCGGACCCCACCGGACGGGGGACGATCACACAGCAGTTCGCCCGCACGCGGAAGACCGCGGCCGTTCTCTGCGATCTGCTCGAAGCAGGCCACCGCCTGCTGATCACGCATGGAAACGGACCCCAGGTCGGCAGCATCCTGCGCCGCGTGGAACTGTCACAGCACGAGGTGTATCCGATCGACCTGGGCCTGTGCGTGGCTGACTCCCAGGCGGGCATGGGGTACATGATCGCCCAGTGCATGACCAACGAACTGCTCAAGCGGGGCATCAACCGGTACGCAGTGGCCATCGTCACCACCGTTCAGGTCCACCCTGACGATCCGGCCTTTGCCGAGCCGACCAAACCCATCGGGGCCTTCTACTCTCAGGAACAGGCCCGCCGGCACTGCGAGCAGGACGGCTGGAACATGGCCGAAATCCCCAACAGAGGATTCCGACGCCTCGCCCCGTCCCCCAAGCCGCTGGCCATCAAGGAGATTCGCCAGATCAGCAGGCTCCACGATGACGGCGAACTGATCATTGCGTGCGGCGGCGGCGGCGTTCCTGTCATCTGGACGCAGGGCTGGGGCTACGAGGGGGTCGAGGCCGTCATCGATAAGGACCTCTGCGCCGCCCTGCTGGCCGTCGGGGTCAACGCCGATCTCCTGGTCATTGTCACCGATCAAGACTGCATCTACGAGCGCTTCGGCCAGCCGGACCAGAAGCCCATTGATCGACTGACCGCGTCGCAAGCGCGCGCCCGACTGGACGCCGGAGACTTCCCCGCCGGCTCGATGGCCCCGAAGGTCCAGGCCGCCGTCAACTTCCTGAGCGAATCCGGCCATCCCGACGCGCGAGCGATCATCACATCGGACACCATGCTGGACCAAGCCATTGCCGGGCGGGCGGGAACGTCCATCGTGCGCGACTGAGCCGACACGCAGAACATTGCCGCGACTCCACGTACGGCAACACGCGCGGACCCCAAGACGAGAGAGAAGAGGCACGGGTGGCCGTGCGCCTCAACGGGAGCCCCCTCACACCGGCTCATCAGGAAAGCGCCCGCGCTCGCCCTTCTCAGACGACGGGTCAATGCGCTCCAGCACGGCGCGGCGAACGCGCTGCAACGGCCTGGTCAGCCAACCGTGCAGGTGAACGTGGAAAGGCCGACGGTAGGACTCGGCCAACTCGGCTTCAGTGAGCTGGTCCGGCCGCGTGCGCCGCTGCAGCTTGCGCAGGTGATACAAGTCACCTTGCTGCAGCCAGCGCAGTAGCCAGCGGGCCGGCAGCAGGTGCCCGCCGTATTTGCGGGGGAGGAACCACGAAATCTGAAAGTCGAACAGGTACGGCCGGCCGTCGTCGCCCACGAGAACATTCTCACACTTCTCCAGGTCCACGTATGCGACGTCGCGCGAATGCATGACCTCCAGCACGCGGCGCAAACGGTCGAAGTAATCGTCGGCAACGCGCTCATTCTTGCGCAACACGTGGCCCGCAACGTATTCGTGCGCGATCGCATCGTCCCCCCACATGCCGACAAACCGCGGCACCGCCTCCAGGTCGGCGAAGCGCCGGTACAAGAACGCCTCATGCCGTGCGAGCAACCGCCCGACCCATCCCAACGGCACGCCGAGAAAGTGCGACCGCCGACCAATCTTCAGTACGATCTCGCCCGAACTGCCCACATACAGCGCCGTAGCGGCAAAAAAATCGTGCTTGAGGCCGCGCTCAAACGTGTACGACCGACCGTCAATCTCAATAGTCGACGGGAATGACCGGCGCCCCAACGCCCGCAGGCTTGCGTGAGCCGGATCCCGAGAGCCGTCGACCCCGTCCGCACCATCGGCTCGGGCTCGTGCGGCGCCTGTGCGCGGCCCGCTGACACCGGTTTCGGGCACGGGTTCGCATCCTCCATCCGTTCACGACGACCGACCGGAAGAGAATGGATTGTAACCCCCGTGTGGCTCCAGCGAAATGGATGCTCCCACAGGCCGGCTCGGCGCTCGCTCGACGACCGGCGCCGGCCCCGGCCGAACCTCGCCGCGTCCCCCTGACGGGCAGCCGTCCAGCGGCTGCCCTGCCCGTCAGAATCGAAGCGCCGCACACGGGCGAGAGGGGACGGGGATTCGCTGTTCCGGTACCGCGGTCCTGCGTTGCCGTGCCATTGACCGTCACACGCCAACGGGCACGGTGCCTGAGGACCGCGCGGGCCGCAGGCGCACAACCCGCCCGCGGCACCCATCCGGGAGCGTGGCGTCGTTGGGATTCGAGGTGGGACGAATCCCCGCCCCCTCATCTCCAGGGCTTGCCCCGGGGTCACTCGCCGCGGCGGTCGTTCGGAAGCCGTCGTGCCCCCGGTCACGGATGCGAAAGCTGTCGTCTCCCTCTCTCCCTGGCTTCGGTCGCCCGACCGTTCATTCGCAAAACCGGCGAGACAGAGCCCCGGTCCGACAGCGGCTCCACGAACACGGTCTCCCATCAACAAGGAACTCCAACCAGCACTTACGATTATCAAACTGACAAGGACGGTGGCCGGAGCCCTGTCTCGCTCTCAAAGCGCACTCACATCGCCTTCACAGGTCCCGCCGTAACGCAGTCCCTGCACCGTCTTGTACCGCCGACACACCCTCAGGGTGCGGGCGTCCGTGCCGGCGCGCACCATCCACATGACCTTCTGTGCCGTGCGCACTGCCGTGACAACAGCATGCGCTCGCGCACTGTTTAACAGCTTTTACAGGGGCAACGCGATCAAAAACGGATGAAGTGAATAATGGTATGGATGACGGATCAATCTAATCGAATATACGCGTCGCCCGCATACTCACATTAGTCCTTATCACCACCTAAAAGATACGCCCGAATCTGACAAATGTCAAGCCGGACGGACAAATGTGACGAGTCATTACAGCGCTGCAGGTCGGCAGCCGGCGCCAGGGCACGGATCTCAGGCCCGTGGTCACTGCGACCACATCTCGGCGATCTCGATCGCTTTGAGCATGCCCGCAGCTTTGTTGATCGTCTCGCGATACTCCTCCGCGGGGACCGAGTCGGCCACGATGCCCGCGCCGACCTGGGCGTCGACGGTATAGCGGCCCGCGCCACCCTGCTCGCGGATCACCAGCGTCCGCAGCGCGATGCACGTGTCCATGTTGCCCGCAAAATCGACGTACCCCACCGCCCCCGCATACGGACCGCGGCGCGTCGGCTCCAACTCGTCAATGATCTCCATCGCCCGGATCTTGGGCGCCCCGCTCACCGTGCCCACGGGCAGCACGGCCCGCAGCGCATCGAACGCCGTCTTGCCCGGCGCGAGCAGCCCCGTCACATTGCTGCAGATGTGCATGACGTGGCTGTAGCGCTCGACGGACATGACTTCGTCAAGCTGCACCGATCCGAGTTGAGCGATTCGACCCACGTCGTTCCGCCCCAGGTCGACGAGCATGACGTGCTCGGCCCGCTCCTTCGGGTCCGCCAGCAACTCGCGCTCGAGGGCGGCGTCCTCGCCGGGAGTGGAACCCCGCCGGCGCGTTCCCGCCAGCGGACGCGATGTCACCACGTTGTCCTCCACCCGACAGAGCACTTCCGGCGACGCACCGACCTGCGTCACCTTCGGGGTCTTCAGATAGAACATGAACGGCGACGGGTTGATCGTTCGCAGCGCACGGTAAATGCTGAACGGGGTCGCCGACGTCTCCACCGTCAGCCGTTGCGACAGCACCACCTGGAAGATGTCGCCCGCGCGGATGTACTCCTTGCAGCGGTCCACGGCCGCCTCGAACGCCCGGCGCTCGAAGTTGCTGCGAAACTCGCGGCCCGACGGCCCGACGCCCGGCGGCATATACGTCGCCGACCTCGGGCGAGCCGACGCGAGCGAATCCACAATCCTCTCGACCCGCTGGCCGGCGGCTCGATACCCGCCTTCCACACCGTCGCGGTCCACGTGCGCGTGCGCCACCACCTTGATCAGCTTCTGAACGTGGTCGAAGATGACCATGCTGTCGTACAGCCCGAACTGCATGTCCGGGAGGTCCCGGTCGTCCGGCGGGGCGTCGGGCAGATGCTCGTAGTAGCGGGCGACGTCGTAGCCGGCGTATCCCACTGCCCCACCGACGAAACGCGGCAGCTCCGCCAGATGAACCGCCCGGTACGCGTCAAGCATCTCTTCCAGAAGCCGCAGCGGATCGTCGGATTCGGTGGTGCGGCTGATCCCCCCTTCCGTGACGGTCACCCGGTTGCAGGTCGCTTCAAACACCGCCATGGGCTCGGCTGCAATGAACGAGTACCGGGCGATCTTCTCGCCCCCGACCACGCTCTCCAGCAAAAACGCGTGGTCGGTCGACTCCGCCAGCCGCGCAAACGCGGACACCGGAGTCAGTTCGTCACTCAGCAACTGGGTGTAGACCGGGACGGTGTTCGACTCTCGGGCCAGCTCCTCGAACGTATTGCGATCCGGCAGAAGCAGAGCCATGGGCGGCGATGCTATCCCTGGGCGCCGGACGCGTCAAGCAACCTTGACAGAGCGGTGCCGATCGTCTGGACTCTCGGGGGCGGAACGGTTATGAATCCCATGACCGACCGGGATCGCCGACGGCGGACCCCCGACGCCCGTAGGGTAGCAGCGCGTGCAACAGTACAATGTACATGGTCACCGTATCGACAAGTTTCGACGCCACCCACAGCCTCCGCATGCGCGACGGACAGTTCGAGCCGGTCCACCGTCACCAATGGATCGTGCGGGGCTGCTTCGCCGGGCCGGATCTGGACCGCCAGGGCCTGCTCGTTGATTTCGTGCTTGCGCGAGCGAGGCTCGAGGAAATCACTTCGCCACTGGCCGGCTCACACCTGAACGAATGGTCCGCCTTGCGCGGCGCAAACCCGTCCGCGGAACGCGTCGCCGAGACCGTTTTCCACCTCCTGGCAGCAATGCCGGACCTCGCCCCTACCGTGCACAGCGTGACCGTAACCGAGGCCCCTGGATGCGAGGCCAGCTACATGGGAAAAGACACCTCTCCCGCTCAACGGAATCAACCAGGTTGACGATAAAGCGTTAGTGGAATAGAATTTTCGGCCGGTAGACGTTACCGGACCAGGGAGAGCAACCCAGCGGCGGTTGGCGCACCACCGGGGAAGTTGCGGCGCCATGGATCGACGCGATCGGGGGTCCGACCCCGCCTCTTTCGCAGCCGTCGCCCCGGGTCGAGCGCCACCTGCGGGCCCCGGGCAGTTGCCCGGGACCGATCGAGAGACGTGCGATGCCGATGCTTTGCCAGCAGTGCAGCCAGTCTTCCGCCACCGTGCATCTGACCGACGTGCTGCCCAGCGGCGAGAAACGCGAGCGGCACCTGTGCGAGACGTGCGCACAGCAGGAAGGGCTTCTGCTCAAGCCGCAGGAAGGGATCGCATCGATCCTCGAGAAGTTCGTCAAGCATGGAGCGACGGTGCAACAGGCGGCCAATCTGCGGTGCCCGCAGTGTTCGACGACGTGGCGCGAGTTTCGCAGCCAGGGCGTGCTAGGATGCCCCGACGACTACGAAGTGTTCGCCGAGCATCTGGTACCCCTGATCGAGCGCGCCCACGAAGGCGCGTCCGAGCACGTGGGCAAGGTCCCCGCCAGCTCCGGGGACAGCGCCAAGCGCCAAGCCCGCCTGCTGAAACTGCGACGTGAGCTCAACCAGGCCGTCGAACGTGAGGATTACGAACGGGCCGCCCAACTCAGGGACGAGATCAAGGCAGTCGAAGATGAGCGCCCTTGAAGACATGGCCAGAAGAACCGGAGCATGGCTCAGCAACGTCGGGCCCATGTCCGACGTGGTCATCTCGTCACGCATTCGCCTGGCCCGAAACCTCAAAGGCTTCCCCTTCCTGTCCAAAACCAGCGAAACTGAACGGCGCGAGATCTACCGCACCTTCAGCGATCGGATCGGCGAAACCGAGCTCGGCAACAATTGCGTCTTTCTGGATATGAGCGAGAGCCCGCCCCTGGACCGGGAACTGCTCGTCGAGCGGCACCTCATCAGCCGGCAGCACGCCGACGGCGAAGGCTGCCGCGGTGTGGCCGTCTCCCCCGGAGAAGAGCGGGCCCTGATGATCAACGAGGAGGACCACCTTCGAATCCAGGTGCTTACCAGCGGGCTGCAGCTCGAGGCCCTGTGGAAGGAGATCGACCGGGTCGACAACCTGATCGAAGAGGGCGTCGAATATGCGTTTGACCCGCGGCTAGGCTACCTCACCGCATGCCCGACCAACGTCGGTACCGGTATCCGGGTCTCGGTCATGCTCCATCTACCGGCGCTGAAGCTCACGCAGGAGATCGATCGAGTGCTCCGCGCCACCCGGGACATGAGGCTCGCCGTACGCGGGCTCTACGGCGAAGGCACTGAAGCCATCGGCGACTTCTTCCAGGTCTCCAACCAGACTACGTTGGGCAAGAGCGAAGAGGAGATCGTCCGCGAATTCACGCACGACATCATCCCACAGATCGTCGAGTACGAACTCCGGGCACGCGATACGCTCGCCTCCGAACGGGCCTACCAGTTGGACGACAAGGTCTGGCGGGCCGTCGGCATCCTCGGCAACGCCCGCTCCATGAGCACGGAGGAATCACTGCTCCTGCTGTCGCACGTCCGCATGGGCATCAACATGGGACGCTATAAGAGCGTGGACCTCAACGTGCTGAACGAACTGTTCCTGCAGACCCAGCCCGCCCACCTGCAGAAGCTGCATGGATCAACACTCGACGGCGAATCGCGACGCATCCTCCGCGCCGAGTACTTCCGACGCCGGCTCGGCGGCAACAACTGAAGCAACAGAGCTGGAGTGACCGAATCGGAGTGATGGCGATGAGGTAATCGTGTCGTCGCGCGCCGACTCGTAACCCACCCTCACCCCTCAGCCCTCACGACTCGCTCCTCGGCGCGCTATGGACCACCGAGCGCGTTGGCGAACAACGGGAAGTCGTCGAGGTCGATGTCGGCGTCAGCGTCCAAATTGCCGGCGTAGCACTGCGGCAAGGCGGTCACCCCGGGCTCGAAACACTGCTGGAAGGAGTGAAAATCACAAAGGTCGACGTCGCCGTCGCCGTCGTAATCTCCCCCGCAACCGGGGTTCGGGTCATGCGGCGTGATCGGTGCCTTGCCGTCGCTGCCGTCGGTGACCCAACTCAGCAGCACCCAGTCGTTGACGCCGTGCGTGTCCACTCCGTTCGGGCAGCGGCCGGCGCCGGCGGGAAGCCCGTTGGGAATCCCCCCCGGGGCGGGGCCGATCGCCGGGCCCGAGTAATACACGGCGTCACCCGTCGAGTAGTCGTTATCGACCAGACCCACGGCATCCAGCACGATGCCGACCGACACATCCTCCACGCCGTCATTGTCGGTGTCGATGTCCGCGCCGTATCCC
The DNA here is from genome assembly GCA_020353195.1 of Phycisphaerales bacterium. Classification (GTDB taxonomy): domain Bacteria; phylum Planctomycetota; class Phycisphaerae; order UBA1845; family UBA1845; genus JAFGJQ01. The sequence continues at coordinate 705,345 of CP070691.1, forward strand.
ACCGTGCAGTCACGGACCAGAACGATCGTCTGCGTGCCGTCCTCCAGCAGATACGTCCCCCCGGGGTACAGCTCGATGTCCGGGTTCACTCCGCTGTCGCCCGCAACGAAATACCCGTTGGTGTCCAGGGTACAGGGACTTCCACCGCAGTCATCCAGCGACACAACCAGGTCCACCCTGCCCTTCGACGTGTCCTCGCCTTCGATGGCCAGGATCTTCAGGTCAGCCAGTGAGATGTTCGGCCGCCCGTAGATTTCAACGAACTCCTTATCCTGGACGCCGTCATGGGTGATCATCACCTCGTTGATGACCATGTCGGCAGGCAGACCCGGACAGGGCGGATCCTCCTGCCCGCACAGCACGCCCACCCCGCGAAACTCACCGCCGCCCGCCAGGCAGTCGGACTCGATCACCGTGTCGTCACAGCCACCCCCGTCCAAGCAGCAGGCGCCGCTGCTGCACGAAGGCTCCTCCTCTCCGCACGACACGCCCGCACCCCGGAACGAGCCGCCCAGCCCGCTGCACTGCGATTCGGTGAGCGTATCGTCACACGCACCATTCAGGCAGCACACGCCCAAGCCGCACGGCGGATACTCCTCGCCGCACGCTACCCCCACGCCGCGAAAGTCGCCGCCCTGGGCCGCACACCGCACCGCGTCCAGCGTGTCGTCGCAATATCCCCCGATGCAACAAGCCCCCGCCGCACAGGCGGGAACCTCCTCGCCGCAGTCCACCTCAAGACCGTGAAAGACGCCCGATTGGCCCAGGCACTGAGCCTCGGTCACCTCGAGACACTCTTGACCCACGCAACACGCCCCGACGTCGTCTTCGATCGTCACGTCCGCGAACACCAGCAGATGGTCCGACGCCGCCGCGCTCGTGCCCGCCGGAAGCGGCGAGCCGTATTTCAAAAGCCCGCAGCCCACGCAGTCGTCGTTCGAGTCGTACACCTCGGAACCGACCACGGTCACCGCGTCGCTTCGCCACAGGTAATCGAGCCGCCGCCCTGAGTCAGGCCTCGTGGCGTCGAGCGGGGAACCGACAAGCTGATACGCGTCGATCACCGTCACGTGCTGCGGTCCCGTGCCCGCCTGCAGCGCCTTGAACACCCCGTTATCCACCGGGAAGCTGATGTCGCCCCCCAGGGAGAAGCTGACCGGAAGCCCGTCGGGCAGCGAGAAGAACTCGCTCGGCGAATCCGGGCTATCGTTGATGTCGTCGTTCATATCACCCACGACGAAGTACGGGATGATGGCGGAATCGTGCCCCCCCGTCACCTGCATCGCCCGGATCGACTCGACGGATCGGCGGAACTCATCCGCGTTGGTCGTGCCCGCCTTCCAGTGATTCCCGATGATCACCAGGTCCTCCTCCGCCCCGGGAATGTCCACGGCAGCCACGATGAAATTCCGGACGATGTCCTTGGCGTTGCCGTCACCCGAGAGCGTGACGGACGTCTCGACCGCCGTCATGCTGAACGGGTGCTTGCTCAGCACGCCGGCGTGATGGACCGGGTCAAACGTGTTCGCATCGTGGGCCAGCACGGCGTACGGGTACCCCGCCGCCGCCGCCAGCGCGTTGAGGTGTGTGACCGCGCCGATCTCCTGAACGCAGACGACGTCGGCGCCGATCCGGATCAGAATGTCCCTCGCCGCCTCAAACTGCGCGCCGCTGACTGAACTGAAATCCTCGATGTTGAACGTCGCCACCCGCACGGCCACGCCCGCCCGCACGACGCCGCAGATTGCGCACACCACCACTGCTGCGGCGTAGCCGATTCGCTTTGGCATCCTTCTGGTTCCTGATCTCTTGCGGATCACACCCATCCCGGCATCCCGGCAAGGCCACCCTTGACCCCACACCATTGTAGCAGGCCGCTCGGTCCGTCGGGCGCAAAAACCGCCGGAACCCGCTTCCGCAAGCTGCTTCCTCAGGCTGATGCTGCGCGCAGAGCATCGCACGACGGAGACAGTCAGGGGCAGCACGGGGCACGGGCGCCCTGCCCGCCGGTGCCCGACGTCGGCGGACAAGCCTGCCACGGGATCCCTGCGACCCGGGCCAATCATCTCCGCCGGGAATAGCGCAAGGAAAAGACCCGCAGACCCCCTCGGCCGAGCCGCCAGTGATCACTTCACCAGATTGCCAAGAGAGCATCCCAAATCGACTTCGATGTGAATATGGAAAAGAAAGGAGAGAAGGGAAACGTTTTTCGGTTTTGATGGCGCGCCGCGCTCTGCACGCGCGGAACTTAACTTTCATGCGCGTCGCTCGGCAATGTCGATAGATACCATACGCGACGGGTTGCCGGACCACGCGACCGTCCACGCCCCGACGTCCCTCCAGCGCTGATCTCCGCCGTCACCCGTGTCGGCGGCGGAGGGAGGGGTCGGGGAGTGGGACGGCGCGACGAGAAGACCGGCCCGATTTCCGAGGAGGATACGTCCGTGAACCGGACCCAACGCATGAAATCGCAGATGGGCAAAGCGCGAGCCTCCCACAATCGCCGCCGCAGCACGCGGCGCCATCATCAGCTCCTGATTTCGGAGTTCCTGACCGACCGGAGCGAGGGCCCCGGTCGCGGCGTCTTCGTCCCCGTCATTCACCGGGCCGCCGCCCCGGTTAACGCGACGCAATTCGAGGGCTCGCCGATCATTTCCCGCTGCACGCCGCTGGCGAATCCGACCATTACCGGTGTGGCCACGGTAAGGCGAGGCCTGAATCCGTCGTTTCGCTGGGAGGCCGTCCTGGTGGGATTCGCAGCCGGTCTCATCCCCGGGATCGGCGTGCTGCTGCTGCTGTCGCTGCTGATCCATTAGCCTCATCGACTCTTGCGCGGTGAGCCGACCGCCGGAACGGGCGGTCCAGACCGGCGACTTGGCCGGTCCGGCGATGCGGCGCCCGTCGCGCGAGCAGGCATCCTTGACAGGTGCGGGGGGGGTCTGGACAATCAACTCTGCCAGAGGGCACTCAGGAGGGCCAGCCGTTGTCGGCGCGTTGGGTCGGCTTGCTCGCCGCGGTGCTGCCGGATCCTCGGAACAGGATCCCGCCGTACGATCGCAGTTCGAATTGAGCGGACGTTGAGCTGCGACCCCCGAAACGAAGATTCAGCCTTCACCGGAGGTATCGCCCATGCCCGCTGCCAGAGGGGCCACTCAACCAGGACTCTCAGCCGCCCACGTATGGATGATCTCATTCGCCGTGCTATGGCTCGTCGTAACCGGCCTGCTCGTGTGGGTGTACACGGACCAGGAGACCGTCAAGAAAGACAACCGGGAATTGGCGCGCGAGAACAGGCGTCTGATCTCCAGAGCCGAGGAATCGCTTCCCTACTACGCGCGGGCTCGCGACGGCGGCCCCACCGTCGTCGGGCTGATCGAGCAGGCCCGCGCCGATACCGCGGAGATCGCCACCGGATCCGCCGAGGATGATCCGGCCACCGTACGCGCGAGCGCCCGGGACGTGATGCGGCGGATTATCGACGAGGCCCTGGTTCTGGACCAGGGCGCGTTCGAAGGCGCGTCATTGTTGGGCGGTATTCAGGCGCTGTACGACCAGTTCACCAGTTTGCACGAGCGGTGGCAGGAAAGTCGAAGCGAGGTGGACAAGCTGGCCGAACGGGTCAAGACCCTGGCGGAGGCCGGCGCCGCCCAGCGGGATGAGTTTGCCGCCAGGTCCGAAGACATCGCCCGGCAACTCGAAGACATCAACAGCCGCTGGGAGGCGCTGCAGCAAGCGCATCAGGAACAGATCGCCGAGTTCCAAAGACAGTACGACGACTTCCGCACCAAGTCATCGCGCGGGATCCAGGAACTGCGAACCGAAAGAGACGGTTTTCAAAGGGACTTGACGGACATACAACACAGATACGCGGAACTTCGGGCGAAGCTCGGCGAGCTGCAGATCACGCCGGTCCCGCTTCAGACATTGCGAGAGCCCGACGGCATGGTGTTGACAGCCAAGCCGGGAGAGGACGTCATCTACATCAACCTGGGGCGGGACGCCCAGCTGACGCTCGGTCTGCAGTTTGCCGTGTACTCGCCCGACGTCGGGATCCCGGCAGACGGGCAATCAAAGGCCCGCATCGAAGTGGTGTCGGTGTACGATCGGTCGGCGGCGTGCAAGATCGTGGAGGTCTCCGGCAAGGAGATGATCCTCGAAGGTGATTTGATCGCCAACCCGATCTACGACCGGTCCCGACCCCTGACGTTCCTCGTGCTGGGTGAGTTCGATCTGGATCACGACAAACGGATCGATCCCGACGGTGTCGGGCGGATCCAGGCGCTGATCGAAGAATGGGGCGGGCAGACGGTGGACACCGTGTCGGCCCGAATCGATTTCGTCGTGGCGGGAAGCCCCCCGCAGGAGCCTCGCGTCATCGGAGAGCCCACTGCCGAACTCCTGGAACGCAGCAAGGAGATCGCCGAACGGTTTGAACGGTTCACGCAGGAGCTCGAGACGGCCCACTCGCTGTCGATTCCGGTGCTGACCCAGCCGGTGTTCTTGCAGTTTCTGGGGTACGGGGCGGTCGGCGCGTTTCCCGCCATCTAGAGGCCGTCCCGCGAAGTGAACGCATGGGCGCCCGGGCGCGCTGCGGCGTGTTTGCAGACCGCTGAGAGTTCTCTCCCCTTGATCGGATCCGCAATTCACCAATCGATGGTCGCCGGTTGGCTGATTGACAGCCTGGCCCGCAACTGGGCGCTGCTGAGCATCGTGTGCACGCTCACCGTCCTGGTCGTGATTCCCGTGATGCTGCTACGGCGGTATGTGAACCTGATCATCAACATCCTCGATGATACCCCGCCTCCGCTGTCGATGGATTTACGCGATTACGATCGCCTGGAAGGCACGACGGTGATGTTCCGGGCGTTTGACGGCCACGCCCTGCAGGGGATGCTTCTGGACGGCGGGCCCAACGGGGCGAAGAAGGGCATGATCATCTTCGCGCACGAATACGCCAGCAACAGCTACAGCTGCTCGCGCTACTGCCGCCCGCTGCTAGACGCCGGGTATGACGTCTTGACGTTCGACTTCCGGGGCCACGGCCAATCCGGCGGCGAGGAAGGGTACAAGCCCCGGCAGTGGCCCAGCGATCGTGAGCAAGCGGACATGCTCGGCGCCATCGCGTTCGCCGAGGACCACCTCGAGCGCCACGGGCGCCCGCGTGACCTGGGGCTGTTCGGGATCTCCCGCGGGGGAGGGGCGGCGATCCTGGCGTCGGTGGACGTGGCGAACGTCAAGGCGATTCTGACCGACGGGGCGTTCAGCAGCGATACCACGCTTGAGTATCTCATGCAGCGCTGGGTGAGCATCTTCGCCAAGGTCCGCCTGATCTATGAGAACCACCCCCCGACGTTCTGGCGATTCCTGCGATGGCTGACCTTCCGCGAGTGCCGACGGCGATTCAACTGCCGATATCCTTCGGTTCGCAAGGCCATCGTCCGGATCGGAACCAAGCCGATCTTCTTCATTCACGGCGAAAGGGACAGCTACATACCGATCTCCCAGTCCCAACTGCTGCACGATCTGGCCCGGGGACCGAAATACCTGTGGATCGTTCCCGGGGCCAAGCACAACCAGTCCGTGATCCAGCAGCCCGAAGAATACGCCAGCCGAACCGTCCGGTTCTTCGACCAGCACCTGGCCGGTAGCTCCGATCAAACCGAACCGCTGACCCAAGAGTCCCTGACCCAACTGGCCCAACCCCTGGCCGATTCGATCAACGCCCGAAGGCGCCGCCCCGTGCCGGTAGCGAAACGACCGGGTCGGTCCTGATGCTCCTGCCTTCCTCTTGAGTCTCCGACCGCCTGCGGCACCGTTCCGTCACGCGCGGCGGCATCACACGCCCCGTTATCGCCCAGGTGGCCTGCAGCGTCCGGCGTTGCTCCATGCGACAGCGACGTGCCGCGGGCGTCACGGGGTGGTCCAGATCGGTTCTCCGTTCTCGTCGGTGAGGCAGATACCCGCACTGCCTTCGGGTGACACCCCAAATGCCCCACGGGACTTTTCGTCCTTATCGTAGAGGATGATATCCACCGGCCCGTTGGGCCACACCCTGAACTCTCCGCGACGCGTCCCGTTCTCGTCCATGAGGCAGATGACCGGCCCGTCGGGCGACAGCCCGAACATCCCGCGGGGCTTCCCATCCTTGTCTTGGAGTGCGATGATTGGCGAACCGTCGGGTGACAGCCAGAATACGCCGCGGCCCTGCCCGTCCTTGTCGTGGAGCCACATCCTAGGTCCGTCGGGCCACAACCCGAATACCCCACGGTCTTCCCCGCTCGCGTCGGTGAGCCAGATACCCGGTCCGTCGGGCGACAGCCCGAATGTCCCGCGGGGGTTCCCGTTCTTATTGTAGAGGCTGACGGCAGGGAATCCGTCGGGCGACAGCTTGAATTCTGCACGGGACATCATGTCCTTGTCGTAGAGGCTGACGACTGGCGAACCGTCAGGCGACAGATGGAACTCCCCGCGGCCCTTGCCGTTCTTGTCGTAGAGGCTGACGGTTGGCGAGCCGTCAGGCAACAGCCTGAATTCCCCACGGGGGTTCTCATCCTTGTCGATGAGGGAGATACCTGGCCCGTGGGGCAACATCATCAGTACGATGCGGGGCGCCCCCTGGTCGTCCACGACCTCAAACCCGGTCGCCCGCACGACATCCTGGACTCCGCCGTTACTGACGCTCAGCCCAGCCCAGATAATCGCCGCGGCCACCACGATCGCCACGGGCAGCATGAAACGATCTGCTTGCATGGTCTGTGTCTCCGACTGGACGTGTTAAACAGATCTGCTGCTCGGCATGATACCGCCGCGGTGGATCGGAGACCAGTAGGCACGACTCAGTCTGCGTCGGATGAGGAACGGTCCGCCGTCGGCTCGCCGCACTCGGGGCACACGCCGCTGACGTTGCCGGTGAGGTCGTAGCCGCAACGAACACAGCGGGGGGCGCCGTCAAACGTCCTCCGCCGCAACGTGCGATAGAGCTTACGCGACACCGCATAGCTGCACACGACGCTTACGACTATGCAGGCGACCGTTCTGACGTCGTCGTGGCCAGCGAACCATGTGGATATGTAATTAAGAAGGCGAGCCGCCAAGCCGAACGCGATGCAGAGCATCAGGCAGAAGCACACGAATGCGCCTGACTCAGCCACCCACGCCGGCAATCGTGCTTGCCTGTAGATCATGCCGGCTCTCCGCATTGCGGGCAGATGCCGCTGACGTTGCCGACGACGACGATGGCGATGGAGCGGGCCGCGGACGGACGCAAGGAGCGGCCACGCACCCAGTATCACAAGAGGCATCCAAAGCGGAAGACACATGTAGAAACGCTGTACGTTGCTCGCCGACCAAAACCCCGCTTGTAATGAGCGATCTTCCATTAGAAGAAAGGGGTTATTGTAGTCCTGCAACTGAAAGCCGCCGAACCCGACGCCGTAATGCGGTCCGCAGGGCCCTCGGCGGTAGTGGTGGATGATCAAATCACCCCAAGTTAATGCCACGTCGCCGAACGGGAGCGTCGGCTTGTTCCCCCAAGTGCATCCGACCCTGCCGTCAAGGCTCACGAGCATCAACGTGATGATGGCGAATACGCCGAACAGCGTGCCCCTGAAAACCGTCTTGCGGATCATATCGTCTCCCCGCATTCAGGGCACACGCCAGTCACGTTGCCTGTGAGGTTGTACGCGCAAGTCTGACAGTGCCCCGTCGGCGGTCGGCGGTCGCGGTACCAGAGAATGGCGGTGGGGATCGCGAACAGGATGAGGGGCATCCAGAGAGGAATGAACAGGGCGTTTGAACCGCCGGGACGCCTGAGAATGCCGGGCGAGCGAGGAATGAGCCCGCGTATGACCAAACCGTGTGCGGAGATGCCGTTTGCAGGGACGTCGTCTGTGGAGATGCGTTCAACCTCCCAACCCTGCATCATGGAGGTGGGGGCTGCGGGACCTTGCAGTGAGGCGAATGAGATGAATCCGTAAAAAAGTCCACACTGGCGGATGCCTGCCCCTTCGGGCCACGTCCAGGAAAACGCCCACACCGTGCTCACACCCCACGCCGCCATGATCACCACACACCCCACCAGCCCCACCCACTTCAGCACCCGCCTTGTCCGGGAGCGTCGTCGCATGCGGGGATTATACCGCGCCGGGGCGGAGTCGAGGCCGAACTCTGCACGCGCCGCGGCGATAGGAGGATATCGGTGCGATCCCGCCTAGGGCACCGCTAGGTCGGATTCGGCCCGAATCGGTCGTTGTTACGCATACGGTTACAAAACGGCGCGCAACGGCCGTAACGGCACGCAGCGGTAACTGCTTGGGTGTGCGATTGCGTCAGTTCTACTTGACGCGCGGTGCCGTCTGAAACGCGACGCGTCAAGCGGTGCGCTGCACGCCGATTACACGCCTGCAGGACCGTACACAGGGCCCATAACGACACACAGCTTCCGCACCGGATGCGGTTTTCGGTGCCGTAGGCCGATTGCCGGCCTGGAAAGGGGGGCCATTGTGGTATCAGAAATATCGCGGGCCGCCGCACGAATGGAACACTATGAAGCGTATCACGAAAGAGATGTGCAAGGCGAAACTCCTGTCCCTGTGGAAGGGCTGGGGCCGACCGTTCCTCGTCGTGATCATCGTCTTGAGCACGTTTCGCTCCGCGGTCGCCGACTGGAATGACGTCCCCACCGGATCGATGAGGCCGACCATCCTCGAAGGGGACCGCATCTTCGTCAACAAGCTGGCCTACGACCTCAAGATCCCGTTCACGAGTTGGCCTATCCTCGAGTGGGCGGGCCCCCGGCGCGGCGACGTCGTGGTCTGCTTCGCCCCGGCCACCGGTGAACGCCTGGTCAAGCGCGTGGTAGCCGTGCCCGGCGACACGATCGAGATGCGAAACAACCGGCTGTTGATTAACGGTCAGCCAGTGACCTACCGGACGATCGACCACGACGGCGTCCACCACGCGGCCGCCGGTGAGCATCCGCAACCCCTGCTCGCCCGCGAGACGATCGGGCCCGGAACCCACACGATCATGATCACCCCCGGAGTTCGAGCCATGCGCTCATTCGCCCCGCTGACCGTCCCGCCGGACCGCTACTTCGTTATGGGCGACAACCGCGACGCCAGCCGCGACTCGCGGTTCTTCGGCTTCGTAGCCCGGCGCCACATCTGCGGCCGGGCGTCCGCCGTGGTCCTCTCCCTCGCCCCCGACGATCACTACCTGCCCAGGTGGCATCGGTTCTTTCACAAGCTGCGGTAGAACCAC
>CP070691.1:714705-724451 GCA_020353195.1 Phycisphaerales bacterium
GAGGACGTAGGACGTATTGTCCACCTGCGGAGACGATCCCCACAGGGGGTCCTGGTCGAGATACAGCGTGTTGTCGTCCACCACCTGTGTGATCGTGTAAGTCTGTGCGTAGATCTCGGAGGTCCAGTGGGCGGGGTACATCGTCAACTGGTCTCCCACCTGGACCCCGGAAGCAACGAAGCCGTTGCTGCTGCCCAGGGTACTGTCGACAAGGCTGTAGTTCCCGACATTCGAGACAGTGACGCCCGTCGGGACGGTGGGCAGGCCGTTGGGCAGGTTCGGGTCAAACTGGATCATATCGCGCTCTGAATCCACCCGCTCGTTGTTGTTGAACGGGTCCTTGAGAGTAGAGATGCACCCGATGAAGTACTTCTCGTCGAGCGGGTTGAAGGCCATCCCCCATGTATTGAACGTCAGGGAATACGACGCGAATCCGTCCCGGGCAAAGAACTCGATTTCGGGCGAGGTCATCAGGACCTGGCCTTCCATGATCCACGGCTCGACGGAGTCGTCGAGCACGCGGCTCCAGCGCACGTCCTTGCCGAACCCGTACCCCGTCGAGATGAACTCGTGCGGATTGAGCAGCGTATTGTAGGCGAAGCACGAGAAGTAGTCATTGCCAATCGTGTACTGGTGCTCGATCACGATCGCAACGTCGGCGTACGCAACGCCGGCGATTGCGCACACGGCCAACACCGCCCCATACAATGTGACTCTGTTCTGCCTCATGCCGAGAACCTCCTAACCCCTTGTGCCGTTCCGTTCCGCAGCCACGCCGTTCGACGCTCGAGAATTGGCCGGCAGGTGCTCCCTCCTCCGCGGCACGTCACGGGGTGCTGCGATGATAGATTGGCTAGCACCGTCAAGAACCCATCCCCTGCGCGGCTTGCACCCCGCCCCGGGGCCGTCACTCCATATTATACCGGAGGCTGCCGCCAGCGAGAAGGGCGAAGTTGGACGGCCGGCCGAGGCATGCCAGGCGGAGCGAGTTCACTCTCGCTTCACTGCGCGTGCCCGAGCACGGCAGGAAGAGCCCGGGGCGGACGGCGTTACGGACCGATCGGGCGTAGGGCGCATGTCGATCGTGGTAGGCGGCTGCGGCGAGGCTCGTCGGAATCGCGACGTCTATCGTGGAATCCGGGCTTGCGGCATGGTTGGTGTGGTCCGGTCGTTTGCGCCCGGCGGCGGGTGGGGCTCGCGCGACCTTGCCGAAGACCCGGCCACGGGATACAGTCCCAGCGGACGAAGTTTCTGCGGAACCGGACAAGAGAGATGCTCAGGCCGCGGGCGTTGCCAGCGCCTCGGCCGGGATGGCGTCCGGCCGCGCACAGGGAGAGCACTCGCCGTCGTTTCGGCGGAGCCAAGGGGATGTCGGAGCATAGGAAGAGCTTGTGGCGGTGCAGCGAAGGAATCTCGCCCGCGTGTGCTGCCCTTCTTGTCGTCGGGTGGATGGTGGCGTGCTGCCCGGTAGCCGTTGCTGACGGCCCGGCGATTCGTTTCCGTGTCATTGATGGTGTGCTTTGCTCGCGGTGCGTCGTGCGGTGCGCCGACCGTTCGATCCCCGCCAACGTGATGATCGATCTGGGGTTGCCGATCCCGCTGCTGGTTCACGAGCGGACGGCCGGGCTCCTGGGTCTGACCGGTAACAGCCGCGTCGAGCTTCGGTTCGGCGACGTGGTGCTGACGGACGTGGTCGGTGTGGGAGCCCAACTGCCCGCGCTTGAGAGGTTGACACGTGATTTCGCGTCGGAGCTGGGCGAGCTGCCGGCGGTGGCGATCGCAGGCCTTCCTGCGTTCAAGGCATTGACGTTGACGCCGCAACTGGACATCTCGGCAGGGATGCTCCGGCTGCTGCCGGAAGCGCCACCCGGGCAGGCGGCCGGGCCGGAGCAGGCGGACGAGAACGTGTGCACCGTGCCGTACGAGGAACAGAGGAATGGATACTGGCTGTCGGCCGCGGCGCCGGACGGGTTCACGCTGCGCGCCCGTTTTGCGACGTCGCAATACGACACGATCGTCGACGCAACGGTGGCGGATCTCGCCGGCGCGCCGGGCGGCGATCTGGACGAGCTGCACATCGGTCCGTTGAATATCGCCCGGTTTGTCGCGTTGCGGCCGGCGGATCTGTCGGACATGTCCCAGCTCCGCCCCGACATCATCACAGGCACGAACCTGCTGTCGCATTTCCGCGTCACGATCGACACGGTCAACCGCCGGATGACGTTCGAACAGACCCGCGAGCCGGACTTTCCGTCGGAGGAGCGTCGCTACTTCATCGCCATGGTCGAGAATGATGCCGCCGCGATCGAGGAGTTTCTCGACAGGCACCCGTCGTCGCGGTTGGCAGGTGAGGCGGCGGACAAGCTGCTTTCCCTGCGCCTGGACGAGTACCCGCCGGACTCAGAAGCGATCCGGCGGGCGGTGCGTCATCGGGCCGGTTCGGTTCCCGCCCGGCGCAGGGCCGGTCTCATGGTGGAACTGGCTGACCACCTTCTCGCCGGAGACCGCGACGAGAAGTACGAACTGGCGACGTACGTCCTGACCGTCGGGCTCGAATATGCACCGCTGGACCTGAACGCCAAAGCGGCCCACCAGCTTCACGCTCGTCTGGGGCATGTGGCCCTGCGGCGTGACGACCTGAAGCAGGCGCGTCGTCACCTGCTGTCGGCCGCTTTCGGCATGCCGAAGGACCCGCAGGTGAATCACTGGATGGGCGAGTATTACGAGCGGTCGGGGAAACTGGCGCGGGCGTGGTCGCGGTATGTGCAGGCGATCCTCACCGACGAGCCGCCCGCCGGTGCGTTGCGGGGTTTGGACCGCCTGAATCGCAACCCGGCCTTTCGGGCATCGTTCACCATGACGGATGCCGAGCAGCTTCTGGAGGGGCGAGTTCCGGAGTTCCACGCGGCGGAACGGTTCGTCGGAGATGGTGCCGGCGGAGGCGGCGGCCACGTTGAATTGGTGGAGCTGTTCAGCTGTATCGACCACGCCGTCACGCTGGCACCGGAGCTGGCGTTCGGCGCGTTGATGGAGTTGTTTTCGGGCGAGAACGTGGCGTTCGTGGAGTACCACCTGCCGGCTCCCCAGACCGATCCTCTGGTATCCGGCGCCGGTCTGGCCCGAGCGTCCTTCTACGGCGTCGAGGAGGCACCCGTGGCGTTCTTCGACGGGACAACGTCGGCCGAGGACGGAGGGATCGATCGAGACGCCGACAAGGTGTATCAGGCCTACAAGACGCTCAGCTTGTCGCGTTCGCCCGGTACAGGGCAATGGCGTGTCGGAGGGCAGGTCCGTGTTTCGAACGGTGAGATTCTCGGCGAGGTCGAGTTGACCGGCCCCGAAGCGACTGCGGACCTGCGCTTCTTCGTGCTGCTGTGCGAGAAAGCGGTGATGGCAGCCGGCGCCAACGGCGCGATCCTGCATCGCCAAGTTGCCCGCCGGGCCATCTCGCCGGCGGGCGGATTCGCCGTGCCGATGTCGCCCGGGCGCCGCACCTTCGCAATCGCGGTGGACCCGAAGAAGGTCGGCGCCGAACTGGAGAGTACCATAAAGCGGATGGAGGATGAAAAAGGGATCGAGTTTTTGATGCGGCCCACCTATGTGGATGGTGCCCAGTGCGCCGTCGTGGCCTTTCTGCAAGACGTGCGAGCCAAGACCGTGATGGCAGCGGGTATGATGGACGTGGAGGCAGGCGAGGTCACACCATGAGCATGCCGCCCGACACTTCTGCCGTTCACGGCGAGCTTGAACACCTGCTTGCGACGTCGCGCCGGCGCGTGCACTGGGCACTCGTGAAGAGGCGCCTGGGCACCGGCGGCCATCGCGCCTTGACGGCCGTGGTCTGCGTCGCCGGCGCTTTCCTGCTCGTGCGGTTGGGTTTCATGCTGGCCGGACAACAGGCGCCGGTCGGATGGGGAGCGTACGGCGCGCTGCTGGTTGCGGCCGTGGTCCTGCCGGTTCTCGTGGCGGTGGTGGGCGGTCTGCGTGCCGGTCCGTCCCTGCGGGAATCGGCGGAGCGGTTGGACCTGGGCGCCGGCGATCATAACCGTGTGGCCATCGCCCTGGCGCTCGTTGACGAACGGTCGGCCACACCGTTTGGCCGGGCGGCCATTCGGGGCGGGATCGAGCAGTTGCGCCGCATTCACGCGGGACGCCCGTACAACGAGACCACCGGTCTGCGGTGGCGGCGCAGCGCCGGTCTGGGCGCCGCAGTCATACTCCTAAGCGCGATATCGTGGTGGTGTGGTGACGTTGCGATGCGAGGCGCGCCGGCCGGGCCACCGTCGACGGCAGGTGAGGCCGGCGGCGCTCGCAGGCCCGGCGGCGAGGGAGTTCCCGATCGTCGGCTTCATGATTGGGAGACGCAACCGCGACCGGACGCGAAGACAGCCGGCGACAGGCGGGGCGCCGGCGTCGAGCCTCTTGCGATGGCCGCGGCCGGTCCGTCTAGGACGCCAGCCGCCGGCCGCACGGGCGGTGGCGCGATCGCCAGGGCGGTCGCGTCCGACCGATCAGCCCGGGCGGGCGGCGGTTCGACGGATTCGACGGGGGCTGCCACGTCGGGCAGGAAGGATGCACCGCGGGCCGGGACGCCCAAACCGCCCGGCGAGTCGAGCGTGATCAGCCGCAAGACCGCCGACCTGCAAGACGGTGGATCGAGCGTCAGCCGGGGATCGTCGGGGGGCGGAGCCATGTCACCCGTTCGTCACTCGTGGTCGCAGCGCGCGCAATCGGCGGAGGCGGACAGCGAGGACGAGTCATCCGACGAGGAAGTGGAGGACGAGAGCGAGTCGAGCGTGCAGCGCGGCGGAATCCAGCCGTCGTTGAAAGACCGCAACGAGTCGCCGACGCGCGATCTGGGGATCAGCGGGGAGCAAGGTCGGCCGGGCACCGGACGCGGAGGGCCCAGCCCGCCGAAGAAATCGCGGGGCACGGCGGCTCTGGTGTTGGGCGTGCCCATACCGGATTTCGTGAAGGGCCGCACGGGACCGGGAACCACCAGGATCACGCACGAGCGGGTCGAGCCGTCCCCCATGCCCGGTGATCCCGCGCAGCCGGTACCCGTCAGGCCTCGCGAGATATCGGAGGCGCCGAGCCGGCGGTTCACGATCCCGCCGGCGTTCGTCGCCGTCGTGCGTGACTATCTTGTTGCGCTCCATTCGGCGGATGAGCGTCCGTCCGCCGGAGCGACATCACCCGAATCATCGAGCGCGAACTTGGCAGAGGAGTAGCCCAGCCCATGAACGAGCCAGAGACAGGCACCCAGACCCGATCTGACGATGCCGCGGCCCAGGCGGCGCGGTTTCGGGAGGTGTTCGATCGCCTCAGGACCGAGGTGCACAAGATCTTCGTCGGTCACGACGAGTTGGTGGAGCACGTGCTGTCGGTGCTACTGTCGGACGGGCACGTGTTGCTGGAGGGCGTGCCGGGTCTGGGCAAGACCCTGCTGGCCCGGACATTGGCTTCGGCGCTGCGGCTGGATTTCTCGCGAATCCAGTTCACGCCCGACCTGATGCCGGCCGACGTCGCCGGAACGATGGTGCTGCGGGAGAAGGAAGGCGGCGGGCACGAACTCGAGTTCGAACCGGGACCGCTGGTGGCCAACTTCATTCTGGCCGACGAGATCAACCGGGCCACCCCCAAGACGCAGTCGGCCTTGCTGGAGGCGATGCAGGAGCGGCAGATTTCGGTGTCCCGCCGCACGGTGCGACTGCCCGAGCCGTTCATCGTGATGGCCACGCAGAACCCGATCGAACAGGAGGGGACCTATCCCCTTCCCGAAGCCCAGCTGGACCGCTTTCTGGTCAAGCTGCTGATCGATTACCCGGCGGAGCGCGAATATCACGACATCCTCGGGCGCACGACGGGAGTCGACCTCCCGACCGTCGAGCCGGTGTCGACGGGTGAGGAGATCACGGCCATGCGCCGCATCGCCCGCAGCGTCGAGGTGACCGAGCAGGTGCGGACCTACGCCATTCGGCTGGTGATGGCGACGCAGCCCGGCTCGCCTCACGCACCGGCGGCGGTGAACCAGGCGGTGGCGTTGGGGTCCAGTCCTCGGGGTGCTCAGGGCTTGCTGCTGATGGGTAAGGTGCGCTGCCTGGTGGACGGGCGGTTCGCGGTATCGTGCGAGGACATTCGCAACGTGGCGCTGCCCGTGTTGCGGCACCGCGTACTGTTGAAGTTCGAAGCCCAGGCCGACCGCGTCAATCCCGACGATCTGATCAACGCCGCGCTCAGCTCCGTGAGCGAGTTGTCGAAGTAAGCCATGGCCCGTCTATTCAGCGAAGATTTCATCCGAGCGATCGAGCGCTTGCGGCTCGTCGCCCGTCAGGCACCGCCGGGCGGGCTGCACGCCGAGCATCGTTCGCACGATCTGGGCTGCGGGATGGAGTTTCGCGACTTTCGCGCGTATGTCCCGGGCGATGACGTGCGTCGCATGGACTGGAACCTGTACCGGCGCAGCGGGCGGCTGTTTCTGCGGCTGTTCGAGGCTCCGGAAGACCTGCCGGTCCACATTCTGCTCGACGTGAGCGATTCGATGTTCTTCGAGGCGCCTCCTCGGGCTGACGCCGCTCGGCAGATGGCTGCCGTGATCGCCGCTGTTGCCCTGAATCAGCACGACCGTGTCGGCATCTACCCGTTCGGGATCGATCTGGTCACACCGCTGGCGCCGGCGTCGGGCAAGCCCGCGTTGCCGCGTATGCTTCAGTACCTGGAACAGCTCCGCCCCGCCGGCACGACCGATCTGATCCACTCCACCCGCCGGTTTGCGACCCGGCGGCAGCGTGCGGGGCTGGCGGTGATCATCTCGGATTTCTTTGACCCGCGGGGGATCGACCAGGTCATCGACGCGTTGCGGTCGCTGCGTCACCGGCTTTTGCTGATCCGGGTCGTACGGCCGCGCGACGCAAGCCCGGACCTGGAGGGGGAGTTACGATTGCTCGACTGCGAATCCGATCGAAGCGTGGACGTGTCGGTAACGGGGGACAGCTTGACGAGGTATCGGCAGGCATATCAAGCCTTCGAGGAGGCGCTGTCCCGCTTCGCCGCTCGTCGCCGGGCGCTGCACGTGACGATCGACGCGGACCGCCCCGTGCTCGAGCAGCTGGGCAGCGTATTCGTCGGCGGCGTGCTGATGACATGATGGTGACAGTGACATGACGTTCACGGGCATTCCGCTTTGGGCGACGTTGGCGCTGGCGGCCGGAGCGACGGCGGCGATTGCGTTGCTGCACCTCTTGCGGGTCCGGCCCCGGGAACTCCGCGTGGTAACGACTCTGTTCTGGGCGCACGCGGCCGAGAGGACCCGTGCCCGCACGTTGCTTGAGCGGTTTCGCCACCCACTGACGTTCGCGCTGTTGCTGGCGTTTTGCCTGCTGCTCGTGCTGGCGCTCGCCCGGCCTGAGTGGACGAAGGAGCCCCAGCGCCGGGTATACGAGGTCATCATCGTGGACGCCGGGCTGTCCATGGGTGCCCGGGACCGACCGGGGGGCGAGCCACTCTTCGACGCCGCCCGAGCCGAGGCCATAGCGGAAGCGAATCGCCTGTCATCGCAAGATCGACTGGCGGTGGTCGTCACCGATCCACACCCTCGGCTCGTTCACCGGTTTGAAGATCCGCCTCCGATGCTGCGTCAACAACTGTCCGGGCTGGAGCCGGCAGACGTGCCCGCCGCCACGGGCGATGCGCTGCGACTGGCCGGTTCATTGCTGCACGGTCGACAGAACCCGCATGTCGTGCTCATCACTGACCGCCCGGGCGATCAGGTAGCGCCGCCGGCCGGCGCCCGGAGCTTCGACTTGACAGTCGTCGACTTGGGCCGGGCTTTGGATAACGCGGCGATTCTGTCGGCGCTGTTCGAGCCCGACGATAAGAATCCGCTCCGCGGGCGGTTCGCCGTGCGCGCGGGGTACTGGGGTGAATCACCGCGCGAGATGACGCTGCAGGTTGCCCGCGGTGGCGGTGCCCCGCTGCTGACGGAAACGCGCGTGATGAGCCCGGGGGAAACGTCGGATTATGACGTAGCCGACCTGCCTTGCGACGGCGACGAGCTGGTCGTCACGCTCAGTCCGAATGATGCGCTGGAGGCGGACAGCCGCGGCGTGTTTCACGTGCCGTTGCGGGCGCCGATTCGGGTGGGCGTCGAGGGGTCCGTGCCGGAGGTTCTCCGGATTGCGATGGAGGCCGACCGAGCCGTTACAATCGCCGGCGACGTCGGCGACGGTGACGTCGACGTCGTGGTCGGCCGGGCCCGACCGGCTTCAGGGCGACCGGCCATCATCATCTCCGATGACGGCCCGGAGGTGTCCGCAGGTCAACCGATCACCGTCGCCGGTAAGTCGCCGCTGCTGGCGGGTCTGGATCTTACGGATGCCACCTGCGGAAGCGGAGCATCATTGGGGGCGCTGGACGGCGATGCCCGACCGTTGCTGACAGCGGGTGACGAGGTTGTGGCAGCCATATCGACAGACGGAGCCCTGGCACGGGTGTACTTGTCCTCTGCACTGACGGCGGCCGACGCCGACATCGGGTGGCGACCGGCGTTTGCCATTCTTGTGGCGCGGGCGTTGCGGTCTCTGGCCGGATGGGATGACGATCCGCTTGTCCTCGCGCCGCAACGGGTCGTTGAAGATCCGCTCTGGGCGCGGCGGCAGGATCATGGCGGGCCTGTCGTGGGCATGCCCGGATCGCGCAGAGCCAGCGACCTGTCCCGGGCGGGCGTGACGGATGTCGAAGCGGTCGCGCCGGGTTCGGGCCGGTGGGCGGGCCCGCCATTGTATGCGACCGTTCTGATTCTCGCCCTTGGGTTGTTTCTGCTGGAGGCGGTGCTGCACGCGCGGGGGAGGATCTCGTAAACGATGGTCTTCGCACACCCGACAGTGTTGTGGTTGTTGCTGCTGGCGGTGCCGCTGATGGCCATCCATTCGCGTCATCGTATGGGTGTTTCCGCCGGGCGCTGCGCGGTTGTAGCCGCCACGCGTGCGCTGGCATTCGTGCTGCTGGTGGCCGCTCTGGCCGAGCCGATCGTCAATGGGCGTGATGCATCGGAAACGGTGGTGGCGGTCGTGGATGTCTCGGCCAGCGTGGATGACGCGGCACTGGATGAGGCTCAGGCATCGGTCGAAGCGCTCGTCGCGAGCCAGGGACCTGATGAGAGCGTCGAGCTCGTGGCGTTCGGGCCCCGTGCGCGAGTCGTTCCCTTGGACGCCGATGTCCTGCAGCCGGGCGGTTTCCTCTTCCTGCGGGAAGAGACCCTGACACCCGAGCCCGGCTCGGCACTGGCGGACGCGTTGCAGCTCGCCGGCGCGTTGATCCGCCACGACGGTCGCGGGCGAATCATGCTGTTCAGCGACGGTCTGGAGACCGGCGGCGACGCCCTGGCGATCGCGGACCGCCTGGCCCGGCGCGGGATCGGCATCTCCGTCGCCGGTGCCGGCGCTGCCCGACGCCGCGAAGTGATTCTGCGCAGTGTGACGATGCCCGCGTCAGCGGGCGTGGGGGCCACGGTCGCGCTGGAGGCGGAAATCGAAGCGTCACACTCGGAGCCCGGCACGCTTGTCGTACGCCGAGAAGAGGACGGTGAGAGCATCGTCACGCCCGTGCAGTTGCGCGCGGGGCGACAACGCGTCGTGGGCCCTTGTCCTCTGCCCCGAGAGGGGTTCAGCCAATATCGGGTGCATGTGGAAAGTGCGACCGACACAGTTGCCGACAACAACGTGCTGACGGCGGCCATCCACGTCGAA
>CP070691.1:724551-741431 GCA_020353195.1 Phycisphaerales bacterium
CGTCTCCACCGCGGCGGCGGTTTCGTTGACGAACTGCACGGCCACAACGCTGGTGTCGGCGGGCAGGGGGTCGGGCGACGGGTCACCATCCGGCTCAGTCGAGGATTCGTTGCCGGCGAGAAGTGAGGGGTCCAGGGCGCAACCGGCCAGGACCGGAAACGCGGCCACGAATAGACGTAATACGTTATAAATAAACAACTTATGTCTGTTCATGAAGTGGCTCCGAGTCAGTGTGGGTCTGCCGCTCGTCGAGGGCCCGGTCGCCGGGCTGACCGCTGCCGCAGGCGACCGGGCTAAGTGTAGTGCAAACCGGCGGATACGCAAGAGCCAGGGCGCCCACCAAGGCTTGGTGCAGTCGTAAGTCAGTGGCTGGTGGGCATTTGACAGATCGTCGGGGCAATTTATAATGCGGGATGGCCTGGTGAAGGGGCGGGCGATTAGGGTCGATTTGCCCCGATCGTGGAGAGTTTGCGCATTCGATGGCTACTGTCACGCTGGAACAGATCACGAAGGTCTACCGGACGGATCGCGAGGTCCTCGCGGTCAGCAACGTCTCGCTGGACATCGCCGACCGCGAGTTCGTGGTGCTGGTCGGCCCGTCCGGTTGTGGCAAGAGCACCACGCTCCGCATGATTGCGGGTCTGGAGGAGGTATCGCAGGGGACGATCCGGATCGGAGACCGGGTCGTCAACGACGTGCCCCCGAAGGATCGCGACATCGCCATGGTGTTCCAGAACTACGCTCTCTACCCGCACATGACGGTGCGCAACAACATGGCCTTCGGGCTGAAGATGCGGAAGGTGCCCAAGGCCGAGATCAAGGAGAAGGTCCAGAAGGCGGCCCGCATGCTGGGGATCGAACACCTTCTGAGCCGTAAGCCCAAGCAGCTGTCCGGCGGTGAACGCCAGCGGGTGGCGGTCGGTCGCGCGATCGTCCGAAGTCCCAAAGCGTTCCTGTTCGACGAGCCGCTGTCCAACCTGGATGCCCGACTGCGGGTCCAGATGCGAGCAGAGCTCAAGAAGCTGCACCGCGATCTGCAGACGACGGCCATCTACGTCACGCACGATCAGGAAGAGGCCATGACCTTGGGCGACCGGATCGTGGTGATGAAAGCCGGCGTGGTCCACCAGTGCGATACGCCGCTGGAGGTTTATGCCCGGCCGGCGGACCGTTTCGTCGCCTCGTTCGTCGGTACCCCGCCCATGAACTTCTTGGATGGTCGGCTGCGCCAGATCGACGGCAGAGTGTGCTTTGACGAGGGCAGCGGGGTGATTTGCCTGACTGAGGCGCTCAGTAAGCGTCTGGCGGGGCGGGTAGGTCAGCCGATGGTTCTGGGGGCCAGACCCGAGACCTTGTCGCTTGACGGGCCTGGTTCTTCGGGGAGCCCGGGAACTGGGGCGCAAGCCCCGGCCAACCGACTCCCCATGCGTGTGATGGTGGTGGAGACGTTGGGTCGGGAGCAGGACGTGTACTTGCTGACCCACAGTGGGGCCCAGGCCGTGGTCAGGGTGCCAGCCGACATCCAGGTGACTGAGGGGGCCAATGTCCAGGTGTGTTTCGATCCTGATCGAGTGCACCTGTTTGAGCCGGGGGAAAACGGCGTGAACGTCAGTTTGGACGGACAGGGAGCCAGAACCAGTGCGGCCTGAGCGTGGCCAGCACTGGCCGCTGCTGTGCCGGGCGGCGGAACGCGAGGCGGCAGAAGGCGGGCGCAGCGGAGGGCGAAATCCGATGCGTTAGGAGCCCGATGAATCTGCCGGTTGGCGCGTCCGTCCGAGGTGGGTTTGCCCGGGGCAGCACCCACTTTTTTGTTACGGTCGGGTCTTGGCCACGACTCGGGCAAGCGCCGACGGCGAGTGAGACGAATAAGCCGTGTGCGACGGAAAGCACTGGGACCAGACACGATGATCAATCAACAGGAAGTCATCCGCATCGTCGACTCGATCTGCCGTGACAAGGCCATCGACAAGGACATGGTCTACGCGGACCTGGAGGCGGCCATGGTATCGGCGGCGCGAAAGGCCTATGGTCAATCCGAAGACGTCACCGTTTCGATTGACCGCATGACCGGCGAGATCCGGGCCGTGATGGACGGCGAGCCGATCACGATGAAGGACCTCGGCCGCATCGCCGCCCAGACGTTCAAACAGGTGATGATCCAGCGGATCCGGGAAGCGGAGCGCGGCAGCATTTTCGACGAGTACTCTGACAAGGTTGGCACCATCGTGACCGGTACGGTCGCCCGGTTCGAGAGCGGGGCGTTGGTGATCAGCCTGGGGCGGGCGGAGGGCTTCCTGCCCCGCAGCGAGCAGATCCCGGGCGAGAGCCACCACCCCGGCGATCGGGTCCGGGCGATGGTCCTCGACGTGGAGGAGAAACCGAACCAGGTCCGGATCGTGCTTACGCGCAGTCACCCCGACTACATTCGCCGCCTGTTCGAGGTGGAGGTTCCGGAAGTCGGCGAGCGTATCATCGAGATCCGGGCGCTGGCCCGCGAGGCCGGATACCGCACGAAGGTCGCGGTCTCGTCCATCGACACCAAGGTGGACGCGGTGGGCGCCTGCGTCGGTGTGCGGGGCAGCCGCATTCGCAACATCGTCGATGAATTGGGCGGCGAGAAGATCGACATCGTACGGTGGAACGAGTCATCGCAGATCCTGATCGCCAACGCCCTGAAACCGGCGGAAGTGCAGGAGATCGCCCTGTGCTTCGAGCTGAACCGGGCCACGGTGGTGGTGGCTGAAGACCAACTGTCGCTGGCCATCGGCAAGCGCGGGCAGAACGTGCGTTTGGCCGCCCGGCTGACCGGGTGGGACATCGATATTCTCACGCCCGCCGAGTACAACAAGGGTCTGGACGAGATGGAGAAGGCGCTGCGATCCGTCGACGGTGTCGAGGACGTGATGCTCGACAAGTTGATGGCGATGGGGGTGATCTCGGTGGGTGATATCGAGGAGATCGGCCCGGCACCGCTGGTCAAGGAACTGGACGTGTCTGAGGAGTTGGCGGAGCGCATCGCCGCGGTGGCCGCCAGGGAGGCCAAACGCCTCGCCGCCGAGGCCCAGGCGGCCAAGGAGGCCGAGGCTGCCGCCCAAGCCGCTGCCGAGGAGCAGGCCGCTCAGGCAGACGCAGCCGGCGAAGAGGCGCAGATCGCGGCGGGTGATGTTCCCCAAGACCAAGACCCGGAAGCAGCGACAGAGGAGATCGAATCCGGCGGCGCTGAGGGACCGGAAGCTTCCACCGCGGCGCCGGACGTCGCGCCGCCGGCGGATGACGAAGGCGTGATGGAAACGACGGTCGGCCAGTCGCTGCGCCGGGGGCGGACTTCGCCGGCCGATCAGGAGGAAGAAGAGGAATAGCGACTGGAGGTTCGTCGCGTGTCCGGCGGACCGGGGACATGAGTGAATCACGGCCGGCGCCGCCATGGGTGCACGCCGGATCGGGCGGTGACCATCTGCGAAGGATCGATACCTTGTCTGACAAGATGCGCGTTCACATCCTGGCCAAGCAACTGAACGTCACAAGCAAGGCGATCCTGGCCAAGTGCACCGCCGAGGGGCTGAGCGTCAAGAACCACATGTCCACGTTGACCGCGGGGCAGGAGGCCACGCTCCGCGAGTGGTTCTCGGAAGGCATCCACGACACGACGGTCGAAGTCGCCGACCGGGTCAATCTGGAGAAGGTCCGCGTTCCGCGAAGAAAGCGAAAGGCCAAGAAGGCGGATGTCCCGGCACCGACCGTCGAGAAAGAGGCGGCAGCGGTGGTGGAGGAAGTGGAGCGGGTGGCTCCTGACGCCGCGCGTGAGGCCGAGGTTGCCGCGGAGGAGACTCCGGTTGCGGTCGCCGTCGCTGAAACACCAGTGGTCGAAGCAGTCGCCGAGGCGCCGGCGATCGAAGAGGCGCCGGCGGAGCCTGTGGTCGTTGAGGCCCCCGCGTCCGGAGAGGATGTCTCCGCACCTGTCACGCCGTTGGATGAGCCGACGCTGACCGAGGCGGTCGGAGAGGCCCCGGAGACCCCGACGGCCGACGCGGCTGAGACCATCGAGGCGAAGCCCGAGGTGGAAGAGCCGACCGCGCCCGCCGGTCCGCAGAACGTGCCCAAGCCGGCACGCTTGCGCGGCCCGCGGGTCGTACGCTATGAAGCTCCGGAACTCAGCTTCTATGAGCCAGGTCGGGGTCGTCGCGGCCGGCCGTCCGACGTGCCCGAGCCGGGAACGGGCAAGCTGGTCGCCGACGAGTCTGTTGGCGTCGGCCGCGGTCGAGGCCGGCGGGGCGAGGTTCCGGGAAAAGGCGCCCCAAGGTCCAGGGGATCGTGGCGCCGGGGCGGGCGCGGCTCCGATGCGGGCGAGATGATCAAGGAGTGGCGTGACCGCGACCTGATCGAGCGCCGAGAGCGTCTCGCTGGAGCGACAGGGCGGCGCATTCACACGCGGCGATTCGAGCTCAAGCAGGCCAAGGCGGAGGTGGCCCCGGCTGAGCGGAAGACGAGCGCCGAGATTCAGGAGCCGTTTTCGCTCAAGGATTTCTGCGCCGCGATCGGCGTTCCGTTCTTGTCGGTGTTCAACGTGCTGAAGCGCGAGCACGGCATGGTGTGCAACGTCAACAGCTTCATCGGCAAGGAAGTTGCCGAGCTGGTGGCCATGGAGTTCGGCATCGAGCTCACGGTGATCGAGGCCAAGACCTCGTTGGATATCCTGAAAGAGGAGTTTGAACAACGGGAGCGCAGGGATTTGCAGCCTCGACCACCGGTGATCACTTTCCTCGGTCACGTGGATCACGGCAAAACCAGCCTTCTCGATGCGATCCGCAGGGCGAACGTGGTGGCGGGGGAGGATGGGGGCATTACCCAGCACCTCGGCTCGTACCACGTGCAGACGCCGGTCGGCCCGCTGACGTTCCTGGATACGCCGGGGCACGAAGCGTTCACCGCCATGCGGGCTCGGGGGGCTCGGATGACGGACATCGTGGTGCTGGTCGTGGCGGCTGATGACGGCGTGATGCCGCAGACGATCGAGGCGATCAATCATGCGAGGGCGGCAGACGTGGCGCTCGTCGTGGCTCTCAACAAGATCGACCTGGGCACCCACAAGGAGGTCGAGATCTTCGGTCAGCTTGCTGCCAATGGATTGACACCGAGTGGCGAGTGGGGTGGCGACATAGACGTCGTCCGCACGTCCGCAGTCGACGGAAGCGGGATTGACGAGCTGCTCGAGCATCTGGCAGCCATGGGCGAAGTGATGGAATTGAAGGCGGACCCGTCGGTTGACGCGACGGGCACGGTGATCGAAGCGAGAACGAAGGAGGGCGTGGGCCCGGTGGTGCGGGTGCTCGTGCAGGAAGGCACGCTGAGGAAAGGCGACGTCGTAATCTGTGGCAACGCCGCCGGAAAAATCCGAGGCATGCGCGACGACCGGGGGCAGTTACTCGAGTCGGCCGGTCCGTCGATTCCCGTCGAGATCTGGGGCCTGGAAGACGTCCCCATGGCGGGTGATCGCCTGTTCCAGGTGGACTCCATGCACCGAGCCAAGCAGATCGCCGGCGAAGTGGCGCATCGGCGGACGGAGGACGCCCGGACTGAATCGCGGAAGGCCCGGTCGCTGGAGGACCTGTTCAGGCAACGCGACGCCGACGAGGTCCCCGAGTTGAACGTCATCATCAAAGCCGACGTCGACGGGTCGGTCGACGTGCTTCGCTATTCGCTCAGTGAGCTTCCCTCGGACAAGGTCCGGCTGAGTATCCGGCACGCAGGTGTCGGAGCGGTCAACGACAGTGACGTCGTGCTGGCGGACGCGTCGGACGCGATCATCATCGCGTTCCGCGCGACGACGCAGACCGGCGCGAAGAAACTCGCCGAAGCCAGCCGCGTCGACATCCGGTACTACCGCGTCGTGTACGAAGTGGTGGACGAGATCATCAAAGCCATGGAGAGCAAACTGGCGCCGGAGCAGAAGCAAGAGCCACGTGGGACCGCCGAGGTCCGACAGATATTCAAGGTCAGCAAGGTGGGTTGGGTCGCCGGGTGCATGGTGACCGACGGCATCGTGTCGCGGAACCACTTGGCTCGAATCGTGCGGGAGGGGGTCGTGGTTCGCGAGGACTGCAGGATCGACTCACTGCGCCATTTCAAGGAAGACGTCAAAGAGGTTCGGGCCGGGATGGAATGTGGAATACGCCTCGAAGGATTCGACGACGTCAAACCGGGTGACGTCTTGGAGATCTACGAGATTATTCAGGTGGCCCGAACGTTGTAGTTTCGCCCCGTCGGTCCACGGCGGATCCCGAACATGATCGAGTTCAAGGCTGAGTGCGGCCACACGGTCCGGGTCAAGGACGAGGACTCGGGGAAGGTCGTGCGCTGTTCGTACTGCGGACGCGAGACGCAGGCACCCGAGAAGGGCGCCGGCACGAGCGACCTGGAGTACCTGTTCTCCGAGGTCGAGAAAACCGGCGCCTACGACACGCCGAGTGACCAGAAACGACTGAAGCGGATGCGTGGCAAGAGCAAGGGGGCCCCGCTTCCGAAGTCGGACGGCGGCCTCGACCCCTTCTCCGTCGTCCTCAAAATCTGCTATCTCTGTGCCGTCGTCGTCGTGTTGATCTGGGTGGGCAAAACCGTGTACCGCCAGGTTACCACGCCCGAGACGGTACCCGGGCGGCGCGGTGTGGCCGGCAAGCAGCCCGGCGGCTCTTCGTCCGGTACGCCGGCGTCGGCGGGCAAGGTCGGCTTGCTGCAACCTCGCCTGTCGCCGGGGGGGAGCGGGATTTACGTGAACTCGGTCCCCGGGGGGGCGGAGGTGTTCGTGACGGTCAAGGGCGCGGTCCGCAAGTCGGAGTCGGTTCTCCGCTGCCGTGCCGATCAGCTGGCATGCACGTTGCGGAGCGGTGAGATCGCGGACCGGCTGTCACCCGGAAACGAATATGACATTTATGTGGCATTACGGATCAACGATCCGAATCTGATGAAGCTGCCGGGCTATGCCGAGCGCCGCCGGGCCCATGAAGTCAGCGGGAACGACAACCTGTTTGAAGACTACTTTCTGCCCGACGGCGCGGTGGGCGTGATGACTGACACACTGCCCAACGCCCCGATGAAAATCGTCCGCAAGTACGAGTGCAGGGTGTTCGAGAGGACGTGGAGCCCGGTGATCGCGCTGTTTCTTCCGGACCTGCCTCTGGCGGATCTGCTGCGCTATCTGCCGGTGCAGAAGACGTTCGGCTTCAACGAGGACGAGGTGGGGGCGGAACTGGAGTTTCACGGGATCGGTTCCACCGATCGCAAGTACATGATCGATATCCTCCGCCGGATCGGAATTGCACCGTACCGGGACGAGGACACGGGGCTGTATCGCATTTTCGCCATCAGCCTGACGGACGGTTCGATCTACTGCCGGCCAGGACGCTTCCGACACCAGACCGACGGGGCACCCGGTTTGAATGTCCCCCTGGCGAGCAGCCCCCGAGCAGCGAAGGCGGACCCCAATGCCGGTGCTGACGCTGCGCCGTCGAGTTCGGAGTCGATGCGATGGAAGCAG
Organism: Phycisphaerales bacterium; assembly: GCA_020353195.1. GTDB lineage: Bacteria > Planctomycetota > Phycisphaerae > UBA1845 > UBA1845 > JAFGJQ01. Next base: position 732,083 of record CP070691.1, read on the forward strand.
CGATGACCGTGGGTGTGTTGACGCTGGACCTGGCCATCTTCGAGTCGCACAGCCTCAAGGACAAGCGGCGGGCGGTCAAGAGCGTCAAGGACCGGTTGGCCAACCGGTTCAACGTGTCGGTGGCGGAGGTGGACCGGCTGGACTCGCGCCAGCATGCGGTGTTGGGCGTGGCCATGGTGAGCAACGACCCGGTGCACGTGCACGGGTGCCTGGACAAAATCGTCGACTACGTGCGGGCGGACCGGGCGGTCAGCCTGATCGACTATGAGAAGAGAACGTGCTGATCCGGGCAGGTCGGCGGTCGAGGTTGGGGGCAGAGACGGCGATGCGATCGTTTCGCGCGGACAAGATGGGCAGTTTCATCCGGATGCTGGTGAGCGAGGCGATCTCCAACAAGATCAACGATCCGCGGGTCTCGCGGTTCGCCAGCGTGACGCGCGTGGAAGTGAGCGGTGACCTGCAGATCGCCAAGGTGTACGTCAGCGTGATGGGGACCCCTGCGGACGAGCGTAAGACGCTGGCCGGTCTTCGCCATGCCCGGGGCCACGTCCAGCGCTGGGTCGGCAGGCAGCTTACGGTGCGGAACGTACCGGAGATCCGTTTCGTGCTTGATGAGTCCATCAAAGGTGCGGCGGAAACCGTTCGTCAGATCGACGACGCGATGCACGAGCAAGGCGACGCATCCACCAGGCAACCGCCGCCACCCGCCCGGGCCGACGGACCGGGCGACCGTCACGATGAGCCGAACAGCGCTTCTGACGGAGCACCGGCATGAGGAACGGGGCCGAGTACGCCAAGCGAGTCACACGCCTGTTCAGGAAGTTGCGGCGTGGGGAGAAGGTGGTGGACTTCGGCCAGCCGACGGACCCGACGGAACAGCTCATCGCGTCGATTCTCAGCGTGAACACGACGCCGGAACAGGGGCGCAAGGCCCTGCGGAGACTGAGGGACCGCATGGTGGACTTCAACGAGATTCGTGTCTCGTCACCGGCCGAGATCACCGGCGCGGTCAAAGATCTCATCCCCTCGAGCACCGAACGGGCCAAGAAGCTCGTCAACACGCTCAACGCACTGTTCCACACCGAGCATCAGGTGGACCTGAACTGCCTGAGATCGATGGGCATTCGTGACGCCAAGCGCTATTTGGAGGACCTGGGCGACATTGAACCGTATGTCGTTGCGTCGGTGATCCTCTGGAGCCTGGGCGGTCACGCGATTCCGGTCAGCAACCCGCTGTTGAAGTCCTTGCGGGACAACGATCTGGTCGCGCCGGATTGTGACGTGGCGGTGGTGCAGTCGTTCCTGGAGCGTCACGTCGCTGCCACCGATGCCAAACAGTTCTGCCACGTGATGGAGAAGTTCGCCGGGTCCCACCGTGGTGCCGGCTCGACGACGTCGGCCACCCGCTCGCCCGGCAGAGGAAAGAAAACCCGCAAGAAGGAACCCGCGAAAAAACGTCCGGCCAAGTCTTCCGCAGCCCGGCGAAAAAAGGCCAGCCGTCGAGGGTGAAAGTGTGATGGTTCTCATGACGCGTTCTCCACAAGCCGGGGATTCTCTGCTTTGCGCCGCGCTGATAGTGGCAGCGGCCGGAGGGTCCCTGGCCGGGTGTCGGGGAACTGGCGCCGCTGAGGATGCGGTTCGTATGTCGAGCTCCTCGGCGGGCGCGGAGAGGCAGCCGGACTACGATCCGTCGCGGGCCCTGCTGACGTTGAATCAGATTCAGCCGCCGCCGCCGGTCCCATCCGGCCCGCACACCGATACGCCGCTTTCGGCGCCATCCGCGGAACTGCTGCAGCGGGCCCGCGTCCTCGAACGTGATCACCTCTATGTCGAGGCAGCGCTGGAGTTGGAGCAAGCGCTGGAAGCGGACCCATCGAGCCCGGAGGTGCATCGCGGTTTGGCCCGGCTCTATCTGTCGTCCGGCGCGCACGAGCGGGCACGCTCGCACGCCGTTCAAACGCTCGAACTTCACGGGAACGACGGCACCGGACACTACGTGCTGGCCATGCTCGCCGTCGCGAGCGGCGAATCGGCAGAAGCGCTTCGGCGGTTCCGCATCGCGTTGCAGTGCCCCGACGTGGCATCGAATCCCGCTCGGTTGGCGATGACGCATTACCGTCTGGCCTTGTGCCTGGAAGGGGACGGATATCTGACGGCGGCCCTGGAGCAGTACCGGGCGTACGAACGGCAGGTGACCCGGGTGGAAGAAACGCCGCCCGACGATCCGGAATTGGCCAAACTGATTCAGGTCGACGGTCGCAGCGCCGCCGCCCCGATAGCGACGATCTGCGAACGGCTGGGACGCTTCGACGAAGCCGCCGACGCGCTGGAACAGCTGCTGACCGACGGCGCGGAGCCCGATCCCGAGCTTCAAGCACGGTACGCCCGGATGCTGGCCCGCGCGGGCAAGATCGACCGGGCGCTGGCCGTCACCCGGGCCATCGAAGGGGATCACACCCACCGAGTTACCGCGCTGACCGAGATTCACAGGCTGGCCGGCCATCCACATCGGGTGGTCGACGATCTTCGGGCCCTGCTCCGCAGTCAGCCCGATGAACCCGTTCTGATTCAGGCCCTCGCCGACGCGCTGGCGGACGCCGGCCGGACCGCCGAGGCCGAGCAGACCCTCCGACGTTTCGCCGACGGGAATCCTGACGATCCAAACGCATCGTGGATGCTGTTCGATTACCTGGTTCGCCGGTCGCGGTGGGCCGACGCCTTGGGCGCCGCCGACGCCGTGCTCGATCGCCATCCCGACGAGTTCGTGACCGCTCGCTCAAAGATGACCGCGCTGGCCCAGAACGCCGACGCGGTGGCGGCGCTACTGGATTCGACCGCCGGCGCGCCGGACCGTTCTCACAGCGGCTACGCCTTCCTGCTGGGTTGTCTGATCCTGGAAACCGGGCAGACCGAAGCAGCTCGGCGATGGTTCGACCGCAGTCTGGAGCTTTCACCGTCGTTTGTCGGCTCGCGCATCGAATTGGGGCGCCTTTACCTCAAGGCATACCGGTGGGAAGAAGCCATAGGCGTGGCAAGCAGGGAAGGTGAATCGCGTCCGGAACTCGAACGCATTCTGGGCCAGGCCCATGCCGGATTGGATGATCACGATCAGGCTATCGCTCATTACAGCCAAGCCATTGAGCTGAACCGATCCGACACGGCGTCCATGCGGGCGCTGGCGGAACTGCTCCAGCGGACGGACAAGCTCATCCGCGCTCGCCGCCAGTATGAGCTGATTCTCAAGGAGAACCCGCTGGACGGGCAAGCCCGCGAGGCCCTGACCATGCTCTGTCTGCAGGTCGGCGACCGGCAGGCGGCGGCGGAGCAGATTTCCGAGCTGCAGAAGATGGCGGCGCCGGCCCAGACGGTCGCCCGCTGCGTCGCCCGCTTCCAGTTCCGCCCTCGGGCGCCCGACTTCGCCGGGTGGCGGCAGATCCTTCTCGGCGCGGTGGGCGAACAGCGCCCCGAACCGGAAACGGCGTTCCTGCTTGCCTCGAGCTTCATCGCCGAGCGCGACTTCGCGTCCGCCGGGGCGTACGTCGAACAGGGCCTGTCGGCCGATCCCGATCATGAGGGGCTACAGGAGCTGCGCATCGGTACCCACCGGCAGCAACTCGAGTTCGAAGAAGCAGAGGAGCGCTTGCGCGTTCTCGTCCGGCAGTATCCGAACCGGATGCTGTGGTTGGACAACCTGCTGGACATGCTGCTCATCCAGCAGAAGCATGAAGACGCCATTGCCTTGTCGAGGTCGATGCTGGAGCTTGATGGGCTGTCTCCCGCGGAGATTCAGTGGTGTCGGCGCGAACTGGTGGCGGCCTTGCGCTCCGTCGGGCGCAGCGACGAAGCCGTCGCCCAGGTCAGAAGCTGGTGCGACGACGATCCGACCAACGACGTGCTCCGCGAATTGTTGATCGACACGTTGCTGCTTGACCGGCAATACGATGAAGCGCTGGCGTTTGCCCGGTCCTGGCACGGCGAAGACGACGGACAGGCCGCCCGCAGCGAACTCCTGCGGGTGCTGGTCCAGGGCGAACGCTTCGACCGGGCCTGCCAGTGGATCGTCCAGTGGCTCGAAGGTGACCCCTTCCACGAAGGACTGCACTCCGACCTCATCAGAACCCTGACCGCCGCCGGGCGGTTCGACGACGCCGTTGAAATCGCGCAGGCGAACTACGACCGCGCACCAGGCAGTCGGGTCGGCTATGAGTACCTCGCGCTGCAAGCCCATGACGCCGCAGGCCGGCACGACGAGGCGATCCGGCTCATCCAGCAGTGGATCTACCGCAGCGAGCGCGGGCTCGCCGACGATTTCCCCTTCGCGCCGCAACTGATCCGGGGATTGCTCGTCGAGCAGTTCCTGGCCGCCGGGCGGCTCGACGATGCCCGCAAGTGGCTGAACCGCTGGATCAGCGACGAACAGAGCCCACTGTACAAGATCCGCTACCTGACCCTGCTGTCCGAATGCGACCGGCGGATCGGGCGGATCGATCAGGCGCTCGACGCGCTGGAGCTGGCACACGGCCTGAATCCGCTGGACGTCGACGTCTGCAACAGCCTGGGCTACTCGTGGGCCGACGCCGGGCTGAGGCTCGACGAGGCCGACGCCCTGATCCGCTACGCGGTCGCGCAGGAGCCTCGCAACGCCGCGTATCTCGACAGCCTGGGCTGGGTTTTGTACAAGAAGCGGGATTTCCGGGGTGCCAGATACTGGCTGGAACTCGCCACCGGCGCCGACGACACCGACGATCCCGTCATCCACGATCATCTCGGTGACACGTGCTGGCGCCTGGGCGAGCGAGAGGCTGCCACTGCACAATGGCGGACGGCGGTGGAGTCGGCCCGAAAGGGATTCGACGAGGGGAGGGTCGACCCGACCTGGCGCGAGGTGCTCGAGCGGACTCCGAACAAGATCGACGCGGTCTCGAGCGATGAAGCACCCGCCGTTGCCCCGGCCCCCGAGGCGGACCGACCGGCGCTTCAGGCGGTCGGCAACCGGGGCACTACGCGCATTGAAACAGGAAGTTCGCTCGGACTTGGGACGACCGAGCATGCCCGGACCGCCTCCGCGCGTCCGAGACCGTGCGAGAATCTCAACTAAGGAGGCACGGAAATGTCCGGCCATTCCAAATGGTCAAGCATCAAGCATAAGAAGGCGGCCCTGGACGCCAAGCGGGGCAAAGCCTGGAGCAAGTTGGCCCGCGCCATCACCCTGACCGCCCGAGACGGCGGCGGCGACCCGGGAGCGAACCCTTCGCTCCGCCTGGCTATCGAGAAGGCCAAGGCGGCGAACATGCCCAAGGATACGATCGAGAAGGCCATCAAGAAGGGAACGGGCGGAGTCGAAGGCGAGGCGTATGAGGAGGTCGTGTACGAGGGGTACGGGCCGGCGGGGGTGGCCGTCCTGTGCAGCGTCGTTACCGACAACCGCAACCGCACCGCCCCGGAGGTCAAGAGGATCCTCGAGCGCTGTGGCGGCAATCTCGGCGCGCCGAACTGCGTGGCCTGGATGTTCTCCCAGAAGGGCGTCTTCGCCATCAGCGCCGAAGAGGTCGACGAGGACAAGGTCCTCCAGGTCGCCCTCGAGAACGGCGCCGAGGACGTAATGTCGTCGCGGATCGTGCACGAAGTTATATGCGAGCCAAATGCCTTCCACGACTTGAAAGCCGCGTTCGAAGCCGCGAACATCCCGATCCAAAGCGCCGATGTGACGAAGTTCGCCTCGAACCAGATCACGCTGGACTTGGACAACGCTCGCAAGGTTCTCAAGCTCATGGATGTCCTCGAAGAGCACGACGACGTCAACAACGTCTCGTCCAACTTCGACATCCCTGACGATGTGATGGCCGAACTGAGTGCGGGGCAATGAGCGCGTTCCCCGGCCTTTCCTTTGCCGCAATCGTGATTTGCGGGCTGATTCTCCTTCCGCTTGGTCTGGTGTTTCTGAAGGTCGGTCTGTGGCCGCGTCGGCAAGGTGACGCGCCACACTGCCGCAAGTGCGGGTACAACCTTACCGGGCTGGAAAGCGCGCGGTGCCCGGAATGCGGGACCACACTGGACAAGCGGACGGTCGTCAGCGGCGTGCGTCGCCGGCGCCCGGGTCTCATCCTCGCCGGGATCGCGTCTCTCCTGCCGTTACTGGCCGGCATCGTGTTGGCAATCACCGACGTGAACTGGTATCGCCTGCGCCCGACCACATGGGTGATTTCCGACGCACAGTCCTCAGCCGCGGGCACGGCCCGCAAGGCGTGGAGGGAACTGACCCGACGCGAGAAGGACGGAAGCCTGTCGGTTTCCCATCGCCACCGCCTGATCGAGGCCTCCTTGCGCGAACAGGGAACCGCCGCACCGGGGCCGTGCCTGAATGAATTCGTGGACTTCCTTGGCAGGAACTACGCTGCCGGCCGGCTGTCCGAACGGCAGACGCAGACGTTCCTTCAACAGGGGATGCGGCTGTCACTGCACGTGCGCGCGCGAGTTCGCGCGGGCTGCGAGATTCCGTACACGGTACGGACCGAGATGCGGGTTCCGTACGAGTTGTTCTGGCAGGGCATGACCGGTGGCGACATATCGATCGACGGCGTGCCAACCGGGCACCAGGCCGGTTTCGACTCCCGTGGAAGCGGGACACTCCTGGGCAGCAGCGGCCGGCGCGTCTCTTGCGACGCTCCGGGCAAACACACGATGACGATCGCCGTCCACGTGGGGCTTTATGAAGGCAACTTCAGCGAGCGTGAGGCGTCCGATCTGCGCTACGAAACCGATACCTCGGTCGAAGCGGCATTTGAGGTGCTCGGACCCGACGCCGAGGATATCGTCAGCGTCGTAGACGATTCCGCGTTGAAGGAAGAAGTGACGGCATGCATCACGCCACGCGACTTCCGGACCCGTTCATGGGGCCGTTCGGACCGCATCAACCTGGAAGGAATGGTGGATATCGCGTCAGCCCCCGTTGGTGTCGCGTTCGAGGTCTTCGCACGGTTCGGCCGGCGGGAGTTTTCCCTCGGCTCCATCGCCTGCAAAGCTGACGGCTCCCATCATAGTTCCGGCGTCAACGGGACGGTGACCGAACCGCTGGGCGAGACCTTCGACTTGATTCTTCGCGGCAGTCGCGACGCCGCCGAGAGCTCGCTGGACGTGTTCGAGTTCTGGGAGGGCGAAGTGATCTTCGAGGATGTTCCCGTCCAGCTTGAGCCGAAACCCGAGTAGCGCATCTGGGCTTACGATCCGAGGTCGATGACCGCCAGAACGCCACCACCGTCGCTGCCGGTTCTATGGGCGGCGCCGGGGCGCGACTGCTGCAGCTTACAGGTTCTTGAGGCGTTCCCTCTTGTCGTGGGTCTGCAGGGCTTCGATCAGATCGTCGAGTTCGCCCTGCATGATGCGATCGAGAGCGTACAGGTTCAGGTTGATGCGGTGGTCGGTGCAGCGGTTCTGCGGGAAGTTGTAAGTGCGGATGCGCTGTGAGCGGTCGCCGCTGCCGATCATGGCTCTTCGCGTGCTATCGCGTTGCGAAGTGCGGTGCCGCATTTCGGCTTCGTGAAGACGGGTGAGCATGATGCGCCGGGCCTTAGCCCGATTCTTGTGCTGGGATTTCTCGTCCCGCATGGAAACCGTGATACCGGACCCCTTATGCACCAGGCGGATGGCCGAAGAGACCTTGTTGACGTTCTGCCCGCCGGGCCCGCCCGCCCGGGACACGAACTCCTCCACATCGGTGTCCCAGTTCACGTCGATGTTGATCTCGTCGGGCTCGGGCAGCACCGCGACGGTTGCGGCGGACGTATGGATTCGGCCCTGGGCTTCGGTCTCGGGGACACGCTGCACGCGGTGCCCGCCACCCTCGTAGCCCAGGCAGCGGTAGACGTCAGGGCCCTTGACACTCAGGATGATCTCCTTGAGCCCTCCGAGATCTCCGCCGGATTGGTCCAGCACCTCGACCTTGAATCCCTTCCGTTCGCAGTAGCGGAGGTACATCTCGTACAGGTCGCGGGTGAACAGGGCGGCCTCGTCGCCGCCGGTCCCGGCCCGGATTTCCAGAATCACTGAAGTGATAGCGGCATCCTCGCCGATGACGAGCAACTCCTTGAGCCCGTCAAGCATCCGGTCGTGCCGGGCCTGCAACTCGTCGACCTCGGCCGCCGCCAGTTGGCGAAGCTCCGGATCCTGGGACGAGTCGGCGAGAATGGACAGGGCCTCGTCCAGCGCGTTCCGGACCCTGCGGAACTCGAGGTGCGGATCAGCCAGCCGGCCCAGACGACCCGCCTCCCTGGCCAGTGCGATGCTACGCTGCGGGTCGGCGGCGACAGCGGGATCGCCCATCAGGACGTTCAGCTCGTCCCGCCGCGCGGCGATCTCGTCGAGCTTGGCGATCAGTCTATCGTCCACTTCGCTGACCATCGCTGTTCGATCCGTTACGGTGCCGACAACCCCTTCGTCGAAGTTAGCAGGCACGTCCGCTAACCTGCCGACCGACCGGCCGCAAAGCCGGCCCCACAGAAAATCCACGCCCGCATCCTTCCTTACGATCGGAAACTGCGGGCGTGGAATCCTGATACTCGCGCAAGCTAAGCCTTGGCGGTCGAAGCACCCTTCTTGGCCTTGTCAGGCTTCTTGAAGTACTCACCGCCGAATTTTCTCTGGAACCGCTCGACCCGGCCGGCCGTGTCAACGAACTTCTGCTGCCCCGTGAAGAACGGGTGGCAGCTGGAGCAGATTTCCACGTGGATCTCAGGGACCGTGCTCCGCGTGGTGAACGCGTTGCCGCAACCGCACTTCACGTTGCAGTCCATGTACTTGGGATGAATCTTGTCCTTCATCTCACTGCTTCCGCCGATTCCCCGCGCATCCGCCCACCGGATGCATAACCCGTCCAGTCTAACCTTGGCCCGGCGATTTGCAAGGCTGCACACCTCCGGTCGCCCCTGCCCGCCCAACCGCAGACCGGGAACCGGCCCCCTGATGGGCAAGCCGGCCGACCGCGAACACGCCCGATGCACACGCGGGCGAGACAGCGGGCTCATCGGCGAAGAGGCTCTGAGCCGTCAGCGCCGAAGCGGAAGTTCGTAAGTACCTTTGAATTCGCTAGTTAGAGAGCACTTCTGGAGACCCAGGCCGTGAAGTCCCGGCAAGGCCATGCCCACCGAAGCGCCAGAACGCGGCACAGAGCCGTCGGCGCAACTCGTTGTGGAGCCGTTCGAGCTAGCTTCCGTATTCCTCGGCGAACAGGGCGAAGTCGCCCATGTCCACGTCGCCGTCCTCGTCCAAGTCGATGCACAGACAGGTCGGACCCAGACCGCCGCCGGGACCCGACAGACAACCCTCCAACACCACGAAATCGTCCACGTTCACC
>CP070691.1:741531-746668 GCA_020353195.1 Phycisphaerales bacterium
GTGCCCCGTGTCATGGAATGTGCACAAGTGACGGCGGGCGGCGAATCGAGCGTGTTGGCCTGGGGTGGCCTGGTCTGTCTGCCGGCGGCGACGATTTGCCGGTCGGAGCTTTTCGCCGTCGTGGTTTCGAACTACACTTCCTGCATGCTCTGGGGCGTTGTGATTGCGATTGCCGGGCCCTGTGTGGTCTCGGCGGTGCTGACCGTGCTCGTTCGCGGCTGGGCCCGGAGGGTGGGGTTCGTCGACGCGCCGGGCGGGCACAAGAAGCATGAAGACCCCACGCCGCTCGGCGGCGGGATCGCCATCGTCTGGCCCCTGTGCGGCGCACTGCTGGGAGGCACATTCCTGGTGTGGCTGGCCAATGAGCAGGGCTGGGTCGATCGTTTGCCCGCTCTTGTCCAGACCCATGCCGAGGGCATCGCCGGCAGGTTGCCCGGCGTGCTTGCGGTTGTCATCGGGGCGATCGTGCTGCACGTGACGGGGCTGATCGACGATCGGCAAGCGCTGGGGGCGGTGCCCAAGTTCGCGGTGCAGTTTGTCGTGGCCGGTGTGTTGGTGTGGGGCTTCGACATCCGGGCGGCGGAGTTCCTCGGGGATGCACTGTCGATCGTGCTCAGCGTCCTGTGGATCGTGCTGATCATCAACGCGTTCAACTTCCTGGACAACATGGACGGCCTCAGCGCCGGTGTGGCGATTATCACGGGGACGATCCTGGCGGCGGCGGCCATGCGTAGCGGGCAGGTGTTCGTCCCGATCGCGGCGGCCGTGCTGGTGGGAACGCTGCTGGGCTTTCTGGTCTTCAATTTTTCGCCGGCGTCGATCTTCATGGGCGACGCGGGCAGCATGGTCGTGGGGTATTTCCTGGCCGTGCTCACAGTGCTCACGACGTACTACGATCCGGAGCAGGCGTTGTCGCCGTATGGCGTGCTGGTCCCGGTGGTGGTGTTGGCCGTTCCCCTGTACGACGTGGCGAGCGTGGTTGCCGTGCGCGTCCGGGCCGGTGCGAATCCCTTCCGCGCCGACCGTTGTCACTTTTCGCACCGGCTGTTGCGGCGGGGTATGAGTCCGCGGGCGGCTGTTCTGACGATCTACCTGGCGACGGCGGCCACGTCGTTGGCCGCACTGCTGCTGCCCCGCGCCGACTGGCCGACCGCGTGCATGGTCGTCACGCAGACGCTGTGTGTCGTTCTGATCATCGCGGTTCTCGAGCAGACCCCCGGTCGCCCCGCCGGCCAGTAGAACCGCCCCGGCGCGGTATAATCCACGTATGCGACGACGCTCCCGGACAAGGCGCGTGCTGAAGTGGACGGGGTTGGTGGGGTGTGTTTTTCTGCTGGCGATGTGGCTGGCGGTCGTGATCGTAGTCAATGTCTACCCACCGCTGACGGGGACAAGTCAGCCGCCTGGTTTCGTTTGGATTGACAGACTTGTCCTCCCCTTTCTGCCCCCCCTCGTCGTGGTGGCCATCCCCACCGCCCTCCTCTGGCACCGCGACCGCCGACCGCCGAAGGGGCATTGTCAGAATTGCGGGTACGGTCTCAAAGGTAATGTGTCGGGCGTATGTTCGGAGTGTGGTGAGCCCACACGGAAGGGACCATAGGGCGTCGGGCAGGAAGCCGTGGCAGGATTGGAACTCGGCGTGTCGTCAGAGGCGCCCGCGGCGAGTTTCCTGCAGGATGCGAACCCGTGAGAGCCAAGCCGGTCAAACCACTCCGCGTGATTGGAGCGGCAATCGCGCTCTCCGCGGCGGCGCTGCTTACGCTCATGTTGCTCACCTGTACGCCGAGAGGTCTGCCTCACTTTCCCTGCGTCATTATCGTCGTGGTTGGAGGATCCGCTGTCTTTGGCTTGGCATTCGCCGCGTGGTACCTCGGCAGGCATTACAAGGAGTTACACCGCCGAACAGTGGCGAACCAGTGCATGAACTGCGGCTACGACCTAACGGGCAATGTGAGCGGGAGGTGCCCCGAATGCGGCGAACGAACATCAGTCGCGACCTCTTGGTGGCGTGACCGGCGATTCCCACTCGGGCACTGCTACAGATGTGGATGCCAGCTTGCGGACAATCAATCAGGCATCTGCCCCCAGTGCGGTGAACCGATATGAGACGACGCTCCCGGACAAGGCGGATTCTGAAATGGGTGGGGCTGGTAGTCTGCATTCTCCTCGCGGCAGTATGGCTCGGGAGCCTTCGATGGAACGTCTACGTCCGATTCGCGGATGGTAGGGCCTTCTCGATCAACGATGGTGGGATCGCCACGTCGACGGTCAAGTACTCGCAGCTTCGCGTCGGCGTGGAGGTTCACAGATCGGGGAGTGCGTTTCCTTGCCACTGGTGGCCTCATCGAGTGTTCGCTGTTCTGAGGGACGGCGGTAGAGAAACCACGACTTGGTGGCCAATATGGCCGTTCTTCCTCGCGTTTGCCATCCCCACCGCCTTCCTCTGCCACCGCGACCGCCGACCGCCGAAGGGGCATTGTCAGAACTGTGGCTACGACCTGACCGGCAACGTCAGCGGCTTGTGCCCGGAATGTGGGGAGCCAACATGATCCGGAAGGTGATCATCATCACCCTCACGACGTTGGCTGGGGCCAGTCTTGGGCTCGGCATCGCAGCTAATCATCAATCGACAGTCTCCTGGGCGAAGCGCGATGCGCAAGGACTTCCCTGGGTTTGGTTTCTCTGTGTAGGGGAGACACTGTCGATCCAGCACTGGTGGGCTATTGATGAAAAGCGCCCGAGGTCGTGGACGAAGCATGAGCTTGGTAGGTTCGGGATACTGATACATACTGGGGATGTCAGACCCCCTGGGTATGCGCAGCCTGGCAGACTGCCGATCAAGCTCATCACTCTTTCTTGCCCCCGCTGGTTTCCGTTTCTTCTCTCCGTCGTGTTTCTTGTCTATCCAGGCGTCGCCTTCATTCGCGGTCCGCTGCGCCGCTGGGGTCGGTGTCGAAGGGGGCTGTGCCCAGCCTGCGGCTACAACCTCACCGTCAACGTCAGCGGGACGTGCCCGGAATGCGGCGAACCGATCGACACACAGGCAGCGTTGCCCTCCAAACGGGGGGACCGATCGTGACAAGACGACGCAAAGCACTTCGCCTCATCATCGCGACCCTCTTTGGAATGGGCATCGGGCTAGTGTGGTTTTTCTTCTTCTTGGGCTGGATACGCCTGGGTCATGCTCTGCCCGATTGGGTGAATGTCGTGATCGCTGTGTTCGGCTCGGCCGTGCTGAGTCTCACGTTCGGGCTCGCTGCGGCAAAATCGCTGGTCAGGAAAGCTAAAGATCATTAGGCAACCACGTAGTTGGATGCCTACGCCCGGAATGCGGCGAGCCGACGCCGGGCGCCGGCAACTGAAGGAACGGGAGGTGGCGTGTAATCGTAACCGTGCGGGGCCGAATCGCGGTTGACAGTGCGTGAGTGCAGCTTTGGCCGGTATCGCTTATACTTGCCGTGGGAATCGCAGAACGGGAGGACGCACATGACCGAGCAACGGGACACGTCGGACTTCCTGCAGGGGGATTGGCAGGTGCGGTTGGCCCAGGTCGTCGAGACAATGCGGGAGATGAGCCGGCAGACCGATCCCCAGGCGATGGTGCTGGCGTACCGGAAACACATGAACCAGCTCATGCCCGTGGATCGGATGGTCTCGCTGAGCCGCCGCGGCATCGACCCGCCCAAGTATCGCATCACACGGTCCAGCATCTGGAAAGAAGAGATCAACCCCTGGAAGGAAAAGGACCGCCTGCCCCTGCTTGAGGGCGGACTGCTGGGCGATCTGATCTACGGCGACGAGCCCTGGGTCATCGATGACCTTCAGCCCCAGCCCGGCGACCCGGCGGCAAAGTACCTGGCCGGTCAACGGTCGCTCCTGGCCATCCCCCTCTACGACCGCGGCGTGGCGTTGAACATGGTCGTGTTCATGCGCCGCCAGCCGAACGCGTTCGACCGCGAGCAACTTCCCCAATACGTGTGGTTGGCGAATCTGTTCGGGCGGGCGTCGCACAATCTCGTGCTGGCGTCTCAGGTGCAGGAGGCGTACGACGAGCTGGATCGTGAGCTGGAGACCGTGGGCGACATTCAGCGGTCGCTGCTGCCTGCGAAGCTGCCCTCAATCGCCACGATGGAATTGGCCGCTCACTACGAGACCTCGCGGCGGGCGGGGGGCGACTACTACGACTTCTTTCCGCTGCCCGACGGGAAGTTGGGCATCCTGATCGCTGACGTGAGCGGGCACAGTACGGCCGCGGCGGTGGGCATGGCCGTCACCTACAGCCTCGCTCACGCCAGCCCCGGCCCGCCCACGTCGCCCGGCAAGCTGCTCACCTTCGTCAACCGTCATCTGGCCACGCGGTACACGATCGGCTTCGGCACGTTCGTGACGGCGTTTTACGGCATCTACAATCCTGCTACGCGGGAGCTTACGTATGCGAATGCGGGCCACGTTCCGCCGCGGGTCAAACGCTGCGCGGACCGCAGTATCCTGTCTCTGGGCGGGGCGCGCCATCTACCGCTGGGGATCAACGCCGACGAGACATTCACCGATGCCGCGCATACCCTTGTCTCTGGAGATCAGGTCGTCTTCTACACGGACGGGATCACCGAAGCCTTCAACCCGGCGGGCGAGACGTTCGGTCTCGTGGGGCTGGACCGGGCCCTCGAGCGGTGCCGCAACGACGTCAACGAGCTGATCGAGGCGGTGCTGGCCGCTGTCAAGGATTTCACGACTGGTCGAGCTGCCGACGACGATCGCACGCTGCTGGTGGCCAAGATCAAGTAAGCGCTGCCTGTTGACCGGGCCGAAAGGGCGAACCATGACGGCATACGAAGAGCACCACTGCCCGAATCCGCAGTGTGACTGGAGAGGGCCCAGGTACAAAGGCAGGTATTGCCCGATGTGTGGTGAGCGGCTGACGCACAGAGCCGAGGTGACCGCCGGACTGCCGACTGCGCCGCCGACAAGCCCCGTCGTGGTCGCCGGCCCCGCGCCACGTTCGAGCTGGCCGGCGGTGATCGGGATCATCGGTCTTGTTTTCGGGGCGTTCAGTGCCCTGCAGGGCCTTTCGGGCGTGCTGTCTCCGCTTTGGATGCCCGCGCTGATGTCACTGGTCCCGCAACAGCAGGGATTCCCA
>CP070691.1:746768-776588 GCA_020353195.1 Phycisphaerales bacterium
GCCCGACCGGCCGGGAAAACATAGGGCCTGCGGGCCCCGAAGCGGAAAGGCGTGCTAGACAATGCAACTGTGGGCGCTGGTCTGCGACAGCTTTCGCTACGCACTCGATCGCAAGATCTTCTGGGTGCTCGTCGCGATTACAGCGCTCGTAGTTCTCTTCATGCTCTGCGTGGGGTTCGAAGAAGATCGGATCAGCCTCGTGTTCGGGCTGTGGGAGGTGAACACCGAAGGATACAACCCGCTGGCAAGCATAGGGCAGACGCGAATCATCGGGATGATGGTCTACTACATCTCGGATGTGTTCCTGGGTTGGATCGGCATCACGCTGATGATCATCGCCACCGCCGGCGTGTTCCCTTGCATGATGGAGCCCGGCGCGGTGGACGTCCTGCTCGGCAAACCGATTCACCGCCTGAGGCTGTTCCTGTACAAGTACGTGGCCGGCATGGTGTTCGTTTTGCTGCAGGCCACCCTGTTCGTCGGGGCAACCTTCCTGGTGATGGGTTTTCGCTGGCACGTATGGGCACCGGGCTACCTTGTCTGTATACCATTGATGGTGCTGCTGTTCAGTTACCTATTCTGCGTATCCGTGCTCGTGGGCGTCTACACCCGCTCTTCCGTGGCGGCCATTCTGGTAAGCCTCGCCGCCTGGGTCGCCTTTGCCCTGGTTTCGCAGGCCCCCGCCCTGTTTACGGTTTTTCCTGAGTTACAGCAGCACAGGCGAATCCACAAGACTGTCCGAATCATCGGATATCTGCCCCCCAAGACCGCCGACATCCCGTTTCTGGCCGCCAAGTGCGCCGGCGGCGGAACAAGCATAGACACCGTCCCCGAATCTGTGATCGACTCCGGGCCCCACACGGATAGGGAGTCCATAAACCGAAGCCGGCAGTGGGAAGAAGAACAGATCCGAATGAGCCTGTGGAAGTCGATCGGTTCGTCGCTGCTGTTTGAAGCGTTCATCGTGCTCCTGGCAATGAGGAAGTTCTCACGTCAAGACTTCTAGCCCCTTTTGGTCCCGGCAGTCGCCGGGCGGTGCCTTGAGGATCCTCTACGTCATTACCGACCTCGAAATCGGCGGTGTGCCGCTGCACCTCTACTGGCTCGCCCGACACATGAGCGATGAAGGCTTCGAGGTGCATGTCACATGCCTGTCACCCCCGGGACCGGTCACCCGAATGCTGGCCGAAGCAGGTATCCCCACCTCCGCCTGCCACGCCGGCGGCGCCTGGGACTGGCGGGCAATCGATCGGCTCAACCGGATTACCGCCGACCTGGCACCCGACATCGTCCACTCGTTTCTCTTCCATGCCAACATAGCCTGTCGGTTCGTGGCGTTGCTGGGCGCGCTGGCCACCGACAGGCTCATCTGTGAACTGCAGACCGTCGAAGTCGAAAGGTCATGGCACCTGACCATGGAACGACTCACTCACCGGTGGTGCCGCTACGTCGTGGCCAACTCACCGTCGGTTGTCGACCACCTCGCCCAGCGCGCCCGCATCGCTTCCGACCGGCTCGTGCTCGTTCAGGGCGGCATCGACCCGACCCCCATTCGTGAGTCCGCCCCCGCAAAACGGTCCAGCCTGGGCGTAAACGAGTCCGACCCGGTCCTGCTCTGGACCGGCCGACTCGACCCGGTGAAAAGGCTCGACGACCTCATTTCCGCCGCCACCGTCGTCAATCGATCGATCCCGATCCAGGTGCTGCTCGCCGGAGAAGGCCCCGACCGCCCGAGGCTCGAACGGCGCGTGGGGCAAAGTGGGATTGCCGACCGAGTCCATTTGCTCGGCCAGCGCACCGATGTCCCCCGCCTCCTGAAAACGGCGGACCTGTTCGTGTTCCCGTCGTTGACCGAAGGCATGCCCAACGCCCTGCTGGAGGCCATGGCCGCCGCCCTGCCCATCGTCGCGACCGACGCACCCGGAAACCGCGATCTGATCACCCACAACGAAAACGGGCTGCTCGTGCCGATCGGAGATTGTGAGAAACTCGCGGGCGCGATCGCCAATCTTCTGCGCGACAGAACCTTGCGACAGCGTTTGGGCGCCTGCGCGGCCAGGGCGATCGACCGGCAGTTCCACATCGCCCGAACGTACGGCCGGTACCGAAGCCTCTACGCCCGCCTCGCACCGCTTCGCTGACTACGGCCTTCACCCTACGCACCCCCGAGCCGATTTCAGCACCGGTTTGTTCGGTGGATATTCGCCCACTAGAAGTTGGGGCAAAGCAACGGCAGCCCACAACTCATGTCGCGCATCGTTCCTGACCACGGCGAGCCCGAAAAAAAGTGCATTTTCGAGTTGCACGGGTGGGGGCCTGTGGTAAGCTTTCCTTAGTTTTCCCTAGCGGTGGGGAACAACTCAGCTATTCACGATGATCTTCACTTTCACGTATGAGCGGACCATTGATGCCAAGAACCGGCTGCAAATCCCGGCGCCGTGGCGCAGCGTTTGGGACCCGACGAAGGACAAGCCGGTGCTGTTTATCTGCCCGGGCGTGCGCGAGAACACGTTGTCCCTCTACACCGAACCTTACTTCGAGAGCCGGGCGGGTCAAATCCAAACGGAATACATGGCGGAGCCGGAGTCGCTCGATTTCGAGCAGGCGTTCTTCGCGGCCGTGCTGCGACAAGAGCTTGACAGCCAGGGACGCGTCACCATCCCCGACGAGTTGATGCAGATGGTGGACCTAGGCAGACAGGTGGTGTTGGCCGGTGCCAAGGTGCGGATCGACGTCTGGCGCAAGTCAGATTTCGAAGCGTTCCGCGCGAAGGACGTGACGCAGCGGTGGGAGACATTCCGCAAGTATCTGCGGATGTCGGCGCCGCGCGGGCAGGACAAGGGGCCGCCGTGAGTGGAATGTGCGCCCGGCGGCGTGAACACTGGGGCGAGGTCCGCCGGGCGGAAGGAGCGGTATCGGGCAGGTCGCCCGGGATGTTCGGCGCGGACGGGCGGCCTCGCCGCTCCTTTTGAGGTCGAGAGACAGGGCTGACCGGACAAGATCGGCGCCCCTGCCGCGCCATGCTTCAAGGCCACTATGGGGCCGGCTTCGGAGTCGGCCGAGGAACAACGGCAAGTTGCCACTTTCGACGAACGGACTCGCGAGTGTGGTGGCTTGATTGAGGGCGCGGGGACGGAGGCCCGCGTCAGTGATATCGTCCCGCCGACGGTCGGGCGCGAACGGATTCGCGGAGTCGGCGGGCTTACACCAGCCGGAGGACGAGGGCGCAAACGATGGCAGCAAGACACGATCGCGTGGTCCGGCAACTTCAGCAGAAGCTCGGGCAGAGCAGGTCAAGGAACGGAGTGGATATCATGTCCGCCCTGCCGGAACTGCGGCGACGCATCCGGCGCCTGCAGAACCTGAGCGATGAGTTTGATGCCGTCCGTGTCTCGCAAGACGTGCTCAGTCTGTGCGCCTCTGACTCCGAACGGTGGGTGGGGTGCCCCTGAGTCGCCAGGGAGGGCGGCGGGCCCCCTGCTTTTGAATCCGGTTCCAGGCGGATCTCGTGAGCGACGCGCCGGCGGAACACGTTCCGGTTCTAGCCGAACACGTCCGGGCCTTGCTGAGTGTCGCTCCAGGTGAGGTGGTTCTGGACGCCACGGTGGGCTTGGCAGGCCACGCCCGGATGTTGTGTGAAGACGCCGGTCACCACGGACAACTCATCGGTATCGACGTGGACGCCGACAATCTGAAGGCAGCCGCCGACCGGCTTGAAGGGTGTCCCGCTGCGGTCCGGTTGTTCCACGCGAATTTCGCCCGAATTGACGACGTGCTGAACGAGGCGGGTATCGAAGGCGTAGACGTCCTGTTGGCCGACCTGGGCGTAAGCTCGCGCCAGCTCGAGGATCCGACCCGTGGGTTCTCGTTTGCCGTCAGCGGCCCGCTGGACATGCGAATGGATTCCACGCTGACGCGAACGGCGGCGGATCTGGTGAACGGGCTGCGGGAAGAGGAGTTGTCCGACCTGATCTGGGACAACTCCCAGGAGCGATTCAGCCGGAAGATCGCCCGCCGAATCTGCGAAGCGCGCCGTGGGCACCGGATCACCACGACCGGAGAGTTGAGCAAGGTGGTCTGCGACGCACTGGGCATGGACCCGAGATCGCGGGCGTCGAAGATCCACCCGGCGACCCGGACGTTCATGGCGCTGCGGATGGCCGTTAACAATGAACTGACCGCTCTGCGGACCCTGCTGGACAAGGCGCCGTCCTGCCTTAAGTTGGGCGGGCGAATTGGCGTGATCGCGTTTCACAGTATAGAAGACGGCATGGTGAAGCGCGACTTCGCAGAGCGTAAGAGAGACGGGCAGTACCGAATTCTGACCAGGCGTCCGGTAATTGCCGATCCCCAAGAGCGCGCAGCCAACCCACGGTCGCGAAGCGCGAAGCTGCGGGTCGCCCAGAGGGTCCGGTGACAACCGGGAGCGCCTAAGCCTGGAACGAAGCAGGTACAGCTAACGCAGGCACGATTCGGAGACGACGAAGGCAGTAAACGGGGTCAGGGGCTGAGCCGTTCGGCCGCCGCCCCGCCCGGGTGTGTACGAGTAAAGATCCGACGGACCTAGCGCGACGATCGCGGAAGCACGAAGGAGCCGGTACATGGCGCGGGAGACGAAAATCGGGCTGCTGGTGGGGATGGGATTCATCGTGTGCTTCGCCATCATCCTCTCCAATCGCGGCGGCGAAACTCGGACCGACCCGTCGCTGTCTACTCACGGTCTGGCCCCGGTATCGGACAGGCCGGCAACGGCGGGCGCCGCAGAGCGAAGGGCCCGCGACTACGGTCGCAAGCCCCGGATCGAGCAAGACCGCTCGACCGACCCGGCTCCCCGTCCGATCCCCACCGCGGTCGGCGCCAGCGACACACCCGCCGACGAACCTCCTCGCCCATCGCTTCCTTCCCCGTTGCCGGTTCCTGCAGACACGCCGGATCCCGACGTCGCCAGCCCTGAGATGGACCGGAGCCTCGACGCCGGAGATTCCGAACCCACCACCGAGCCGGTGAACGACACCGAACCGCCGACCCCACCCGCCGAAGCGGAGGGAACACCATCGACGAAGGCCATTGCGCCGCAAGCCCAAGCGGCGAAGCCCCTCGTCCCGGTCAAGACCACGGAGTACGTCGTGAAGCGAGGCGAATCGCTTTCCAAGATCGGGCGCCTGGCGTATGGCAGTTGCAAGAAGGTTTTTACCGACGGCATCTTCGCGGCCAATCGCGACCGGTTGCCGAGCCCCAATCAAGTCCGGGCGGGGCAAACGCTGAGGCTCCCCGTGATCGAGGGCGTGAGCCCGAAGATCGAGCCCGCGCCGGAAAACAAGCCGCCGAGCCGGTCAACGCAGCCGCCTGCCAAAACGAAGCCGTCATGGCGCTGGTATCAGATCAAGAAAGGCGACAGGTACAGCACGATCGCCGAGCGAGAGATGGGCGATCGCACCCGGTGGAGAGAAATCTACGAACTCAACAAGGACATCTTCCCCGACGCCGCTCACATCCGATGGGGGGTCCGGATTCGAATTCCGATCGATCCGAAGAGGTAGCACTCGAGTCATCATGAAAGGCCCATTCGTATGACCGTTGCCCGCGCCGCCGCTGTGTTTCTGACGTTCGCATTGATCGCCCTGAGCGTGGTGTATCTCCGGGGGCAGCAGACGCGAACGACCGCCCGGACCCACGATCTTCGGGTCACCCAGCACCGATTGCGGCAGCAGTCGTGGGAACTGCAGATGGAAATCGCCCGCCTCAAAACGCCCGACCAGATTCGAGACCGGGTCGAGCGCTGGCAATTGAACGTGATGGCCCCGTGCCCCGGTCCCGGTTGGCGTGTTGATTCCACCCTCGCCGGCGCCAACTGAATTCGGGGTTCCGGGGGCCCGATGAACCGAGGATCACGGTCCTTCCCTTGATTTCCTTGAACGCGCCCAGGCGCATCCGCATGGAGGAGTCGCCGTGATGGAAGCTCGACGTCTGGACGTGGCGCGGCGGCAGCGGATCGCCAGCATCGTCGTGCTGGCGTGCGTGGGCGCCGGCTTCCTCATACTGGCGGGGCGGGTGTGGTACATCGGCACCGCGATGGCGCCGACGCTGACCGCGCTGGCCGACAGGCAGCAGCAAGGCCAGCGCGTCATCCCCGCGCGGCGCGGGCTGATCTTCGACACTCGCGGGCGGATCGCCGCCGGCAGCAAGCAGGGTTACAGCGTCTACGCCGATCCCGCGCTCGCGATCGCCGCCACCGACGAGGCGGGTGGCAGCCTGGCGGATATCGCCCGGACGGCGGCGACGATTCTGGGCGTGGACCCCGGCTTGACGGAGTACAGAATTCGCACCAGCCGCACCCGGCGGTTCTGCTGGTTGAAACGTCACGTATCCGACGTGCAAGCCGATGCGATCCGCCGGGCCGACCTGCCCGGTATCCGATTGCAACCGGAGATGCGCCGGACGTACCCGCTGGGAACGCGGATGGCCCACGTACTCGGCGTGGCGGGGATTGATGGCCAGGGTCTGGAGGGACTGGAGAAGGCCCACGACCAGCACTTAAGCGGCAAGGACGGCCGGTACAACACTCTCTATGACGCTCGTCGCCGAGCCATCACGGGAAAGGAGACGGGCACGGTCGAGCCGCAGGACGGCGGTCACCTGGTCCTGACCATCGACGCCGTGATTCAGGAGTTCACTGAGGAGCAACTCGCCCGACGAATAGAGGAGCATCAGGCCCAAAGCGGGGTGGCCATCGTGATGGAGCCGGACACGGGTGAGATTCTGGCCATGGCCTGCTGGCCGACATTCGACCCCGGCGACGCGTCGGCCAGTCCCCCGGAGGTCCGTCGGAATCGGACGGTGACCGATCCGATGGAGCCCGGCAGCACGTTGAAGCCGTTCGTCGCCAGCGGCGCGCTCGAAGAGGGTGTTGTGAACCTGACGGAGACGATCGACTGCGGCGACGGTACGCATTCGATCGGGGGGCGCGTGCTGATGGACACGCACGCCTGCGGGTCTCTTACGCTCGAAGGCATCATCGTGCACAGCAGCAACATCGGCATGGGGCTCATCGGCAGCAGAATGGGAAACGCCCGCCTGCACAGGGTCGTGCGGCGATTCGGGTTCGGTGAGACGACGGGCGTCGGGTTCCCCGGGGAAAGCGCCGGCCAAGTCGCCCCGCTGTCGGAATGGACCTCGTATTCAACCACGTCGGTCCCCATGGGCTATGAAATCAGCGTTACGCCGCTCCAGCTTGCGACGGCCTACTGCGCGATCGCCAACGGAGGGATCCTGCTTCGCCCGCGGCTGGTCAAGGCGTTGCTGTCCCCCGACGGGCAAGTGGTCGAATCGTTCGACACGCCCATCGTCGTTCGCCGGGTCCTGCCCACCGAGATCGCCTGCCACATGACGCGGAAAATCCTGGTCGAGGTGGTCAGACGAGGCGGCCAACCGGGGGCGAACCTCGACCTGTACGAGTACCCGCTGCTTGGCAAAACCGGCACGGCCAAACTGCCGTACGCCGATCGCCCCGGGTACGAGCCCGGCGCGTATCTCAGTTCGTTCGTCGGGGCCGCCCCGGCGGGCCACCCCCGGGCCGTCGCGCTGGTCGCGATCCGCCGCCCGAATCCCGATCGCGGGTACTTCGGCCGGAGGGTGGCGGCACCCGCAGTCAAGGAAATCCTGTTCTCGACGCTCTCGTATCTGGGCGTCCCGGGCCGCGGCGCAATTCAAGCGGGGCTTTGAGCCCCGCGCCCACTGAGCCGTCGTCGTACGTTGAGGGTCCATCGGAGGAGGAAACACCAGGTGCCCGACCTTCCGGCGGGTGTTTCGCGGGCTGGGGCCAAGTTGCGCCTCCGGCGGCCTGCCTGCCGGTGTCGAGGGCGTGCGCGCCTTCAGAGGTTCCGGCAGGGTCATCGGCCAGGGTCACGCCCAGCATGGGGGTTTCCGGGGCGCCGCTGCAGCACTCCGGGGTTTTCGCCGATTGAAGCAGTGGCAGCGGCAGCAGCTGACCCTACGGGGCACGCGCCGGCGGCGGCCGATCCTCTGAGGCGCCGGCAGTTCGTCGAAGAACATCGTGACAACGGTCGCCGGCGTGCTAATATGCACCGCGAGGCGAATCGCCGGGCAAGGATGTGACAAGTGTCAGAATGGACTCTGAGTGATTTGATGGGGGAAGCAGGGCTGGCGGCGGTGGGTCCGGTCGGGACGACGGTTGGAGTACCGGTTGCATTCCTGACTGCCGACTCGCGGGAGGTCAAACCGGGAGCATGCTTTGTCGCCGTGTCCGGCACCACGGGCGACGGTCACGACTTCGTTAGGGACGCGGTTCGGGCCGGCGCGTCGTCGGTCGTCGTAGAGCGTGACGTTTCTGTGCCGCCGCATGTCACCTGCATCCGGGTGGCCGATACACGAGCGGCGGTGGCCCGGCTGGCGGCTGCGTTTCACCGTATCGGGCGCGTTTGCGACGGTCGACGGCTACGGTTGATCGGCATCACGGGGACAAACGGCAAGAGCACGACGGCACACCTGCTGCGCTCGATTCTCGAAGCCGACGGGCATCGGACCGCCCTGTTGGGTACGATCCGATACGACCTGATTGACACGATCGTGACGGCTTCACTGACCACGCCGCCGCCGATCGAGTTGTGTTCATACCTGGCCCGGGCGGCGTCGGCCGGCGCGTCTTATGCGGTCATGGAAGTGTCCAGCCATGCCCTGGCCCAGCGCCGGTGTGACGGGCTGACGTTTGACGCGGGCGTGTTCACCAATCTGTCCGGCGATCATCTCGACTACCACCAGACGGTGCCGGAGTACTTATCCGCCAAGAAGCGGTTGTTCGACGGGTTGGACGAGGATGCGTTGGCGTTGGTGAACGCGGACGATCCGGCGGCTGACGACATTGTGGCGGGCTGCCGGGCGCACGTGACCCGATACGCGATCGACGGGCATGCCGCGGACGTGCGGGGGAAGGTCCGGACCAGCGACCGGCGCGGGAGCACGTTCGACGTGGTCATCGGCTCGGCCACGATGACGAACATATCGACGGCATTGATCGGGCGGCATAACGTGATGAACGCGATCGCAGCCGCGGGGACGGCAGCGGGGCTGGGCATCACGGGCGATGCGATACGCCGGGGCATCGAAGCGGTCCGAACCGTGGACGGGCGGCTGCAGCCCGTTAGTCCAGCCGACTGCCCATTCACGGTGATCGTCGATTACGCACACACGGACCACGCGCTGGATAACGCGCTGCGGGCGTTGAAGCCGTTGACCCACCGTCGTTTGCTGTGCGTATTCGGATGCGGCGGCGATCGTGACCGGACCAAGCGTCCGCGCATGGCCCGGGCGGTCGCCCGATGGGCCGACGCTGCGTTCGTGACCAGCGACAACCCGCGGTCAGAGGATCCGCAGGCGATCATCGAGGAGGTGCTTCCCGGGTTCGCCGGCCAGGCAGGATGCACTGTGGAAGCGGACCCGGACCGGGCGGCAGCGATTCGGGCGGCCATCGGGTCGGCCGGGCCCGGTGACACCGTGCTGATCGCAGGGAAGGGTCACGAGGATTACCAGGTGATCGGCAACCAGCGCATACATTTCGACGATGCGGAAGTGGCGCGGCAGTGCCTGGAGGCGATGGAGGTTGCTCGATGATCGCAATGACGCTCGACGAGATCGCCGGTGTGTTGGGAAGCCGGTGCGCGACCGAGGTGCCGCCGATCAGCGTGACCGGCGTGTCGACCGACTCCCGCACCGTCCGGCGTGGTGATCTGTTCTTCGCCATTGTGGGCGATCGGTTCGACGGCCACGACTTCGCAGGGCGCGCGATGGACAGCGGTGCCGCCGGTTGCGTCGTGTGTCGCGAAGCGGGCGGCCTGGAGGGGACGTCGGCGCCGGGCAGAATTCTGCGTGTGGCAAACACGATTGACGCGCTGGGGCGACTCGCCGCATTCCATCGTAGCCACACGGTGGCTGAGGTAGTGGCGGTCACCGGCAGCAACGGCAAGACGACGACGAAGTGCATGATCGAGCACGTGCTGAGCACGCGCTTTCGCGGGCGAGGCTCGATCAAGAGCTTCAACAACAACATCGGGCTACCGCTGACATTGCTTTCGGCGGAGGCCGGCGACGAGTTCCTGGTGGTCGAGATCGGATCGAACGCCCCGGGGGAGGTTGCGGCGTTGGGCCGGTTGGCCTCTCCGGATATCGCGGTCATCACGTCGATCGGACACGCGCACGTGGGGGGCCTGGGAGGATTGGCGGGCGTGCAGGCGGAGAAGGTGTCGCTGTTCGGCGAGGTCCGCCCGGGGGGGCTTTGCGTCGTGCCGATCGACGATCTCGATTCGCCGCTGTCAGTCGCTGGGGGGGATTCGCGCAGGTGCATAACCTTCGGCCAATCCGAGCATGCCGACATTCGCGTCTCGGCCGTCACCGCCGACCTTGATCGGGTGCGCTTCCGGCTGAACGACAAGCATGAGGTCGAGCTGCCGATTCCCGGCGTCCACAATGCCGCCAACGCGGCGGCGGCGTTCGCCGTGTGCCGGCGGTTTCGAATGGAGCCGGAAGACATCCTGGCCGCGCTGACCACGTTCCAGCTGCCGGACATGCGCCTGAACAAGCGTCAGTTCGGCGGAATCACCGTGATCGACGACAGTTACAACGCGAACCCCACGAGTATGGCCGCCGCCGTCGAAACGCTGGTCCGGGCGGGAGGCGAGCGGCGGGTCTTCATAGGCGGGGACATGCTCGAGCTGGGCGCCGAGTCGTCGTTCTGGCATGCCCAGCTCGGGCGGCAGTTGTCGGGGGCGGGCATCGAGCTCGTGGTCGGGGTCGGCCCCGAAGCCGAGATCACCGTCCGCAGCGCAATCGACGCCGGAGGGGCGCTCGACGCCGTCCACTACGTCGACGTGGACCGGGCCTGCCGGGAGCTCCCCGAGCGGTTGAGGCCGGGCGACACGGTGTTGGTCAAAGGATCACGGGTGATCGGTTTGGATCGCGTGGTTGAAGCCATCCGTGACCGTCATGGCGCCGTTGAGAGGCAGGCAGTGAGTCATTGACGTCGTGGCGCGGCTCTGCGGAACCGGTTCGAAGACACCCGTGCGACCGGCCGCCGGGCCGGTCGCCAGACAGGTCGGCAAGCCCGTGCCGCAGGCACGGATGAAAGAACCTGCCCTGCCGTCGGAACAGGGCACGCCGGGGAAGGTTGACTGCTTACAAACGAATGGCCTGACACACCGTGCTCTATTACCTGATTCGTTATCTGGTCAGCGGTCAGCATTACGCGTATGAGAACGCGCTGTTCCGCGGCGCATGCGCGGCGCTGTTCGCCTTCATCCTCGTGGTGATCGTCGGTCCGTGGGTCATCCGGAGGCTCGTGGCGGCCAAGCTCGGCGACCACCCGGAGTTCGACCACAAATCCCTGAACGAGCTGATGGCGGACAAGAGGAATGTGCCCACGATGGGCGGTATTCTGATCGTGAGCACGGTGCTGCTGGCCACGTTGCTGCTGGCGGACGTGGCCAACTTCTACGTAATCATGGGGATGGTGTGTGCGGCCTGGTTGGGTTTGCTCGGGGCGGTGGACGACTGGTTCAAGCTGACGGCGGCCAAGCGGTCAGGCTCGCGTGACGGCCTGAAGTTCCACGAGAAGCTGCTGTTCCAGATCGGGCTGGCGGTGCTTTTAGGGTACTTCGTGTACAGTTTCGGGCAGACGAACTACGCGGTGGTCGGGCCGGTGTCGCCCGGAACGCAGGTGGAGGCGTTCCGCATTCTGAGCGTGCCCTTTTACAAGGCAGGCTTCATGCTCGGCACGTACGCGTTCATGATCATGGCAGTCCTGGTGATCACGGGCACGAGCAATGCGGTGAACCTGACGGACGGCATGGACGGGCTGGCGTCGGGTTGCGTCTCGATGTGCAGCCTGGTGTTCCTCATCCTGACCTACATCGTCGGCGACAAGGAGGTCGCCGCGAAGCTGCTGATCCCCCACGTTCCGCTCAGCGGCGAGCTGGCGATCGTTGCCGGAGCGATTCTGGGTGCATGTCTGGGGTTCCTCTGGTATAACTGCTGTCCGGCGCGGGTGTTCATGGGCGACACGGGTTCGCTCCCGCTCGGCGGCTTGATAGGATACATCGCGGTCGTCACGCGCCAGGAACTGATCCTGTTCATCGTCGGCGGCGTGTTTGTCATCGAAGCCGTCTCAGTCATGATTCAGGTCGGCGCATACAAGCTGAGCGGCGGGCGGCGGCGGGTCTGGAAGTGCACTCCGATCCACCATCATTTTCACCTGACCGGTTGGACGGAGGGCCAGGTGGTGGCTCGCTTCTGGTTGCTGGCGGCGGTGTTCGCGATCTTCGCCCTGACCACTGTGAAGCTGCGTTAGCGGCGGGCCCGTCGAACCGATCGTGTGGAGCCGCCCTGACAGTCTGAGGAGGCTGTCCGACAGGAAGGACAGGCTGGACGCCCCGTCCCCGGGGCGAGCCATGGATCGGCGGGGTGAGTCACGGATGACGCGGTATGGAGTCTTCTGACCCGCGAGCCCAGGCGACGTCCACGGCGATCATCGCCGTCTGCACGGCACTCATGACGATCGGCGTGGTGATGGTCGCATCCGCCAGCGCGAATCTGGACCGCTCCATCTTCGAGCTGGGGTTCTGGCGAAGTTCCTTCGGCCGACAAACCGTGTTCGCGGTGGCGGGTTTCCTCACCATGCTCGCGACCGCGATGATTGGCCGGCGCATGATCGCCTGGAGTGACCGCACGCGGCGCGTGCTGTCGCTGCTGCTGTTTCTGGTGTCTATGCTCGCCCTGATTGCGGTGCTGATTCCCGGCATCGGGAAAGAGGTCAACGGCGCGCGGCGGTGGATCGAGTTCGGCCCGGCAGCGTACGGCTTGCGGTTTCAACCGTCGGAGTTCGCCAAGTTGGCGTTGGTGATCGGGCTGGCGGCGCTGTTATCGCGGCCGGCGGAGTGTGTGCGGTCGTTTCGGGGCGGCTTGTTGCCGTGCGCGATCGCGGTGGCCCTGACGGCCGGACTCGTGGGGGGCGAGGACTTCGGCACCGCCGTTCTGCTGGCGGCTGTCGGCGGTCTCATGTTGCTCGTCGGGGGCTGCCGGGTTTACCACTTAGCACTGCTGACGGCCCCGGCTTTGGCAGGGATGTGGTACCTGATCGCGTCGCACCCGTATCGTGTTGCGCGGCTGGCGGCGTTTCGCAACATCTGGGAGGATCCCCAGGGCGCCGGGTATCATCCGGTTCAGTCACTGGTCACGATCGCGTCGGGAGGATGGTTCGGGCGAGGTCTGGGCGCCGGGATCCAGAAATACGGCTACCTGCCCGAGAGCCGAACGGACTTCATCTTCAGCGTGATCTGCGAGGAGATGGGTATCCTCGGCTCGGTGGCGGTGATTCTCCTGTTCGTCGTGCTGCTGTGGCTCGGGGCCAGGGCCGTGGCGCACGCGCCGGACGCCTTCGGCTGTCTGGCGGCGTTCGGTGTGACGCTCACGATCGGGCTGCAAGCGGCGATGAACATCGCGGTGGTCACCGTGTGCGTGCCCACCAAGGGCATTGGCCTGCCGCTGGTGTCGGCCGGCGGGTCGGGGATCGTGTTCTTGGGGATGGGAATCGGATTGCTGGCGGCGGTGGCCAGCGCCGGCAGATACACGGTGAGCGATCGCGCTGATGCCGTATCAGCGCACCGTGTGAGGCGAGTTTTCTAGGCTGTCGTCCCACCGACTGGAAAGTCGGCCTCTCGCGAAGGCCGGCCCCACCGCAAAGTCGATCCCACAGGGAAGGCCCAGCGTCATGAGTGGTGCGCCTTTGGTCGTGTTCGCGGGCGGCGGGACGGGCGGACACCTGTTCCCGCCACTGGCGGTGGCGTCGGCACTGCGCCTGCGGGTCCCGGACGTACGGTTCGCGTTTCTCGGCACCGACCGGGCGATCGACCGCAGGATCCTCGACGGCAGCGATTGTCAACTGATTCCGCAACCGGTCCAGCCGTTGCGAGCACGCAGCCCGTGGACGTATCCCGGCTTCCTGGCGGCCTGGATCGCGGCACGTCGCCGGTGCCGCTCATACTTCGCCGCCACCCAACCGGTGGTCGTCGTGGGCACCGGTGGGTTTGCCAGTGGTCCGGGAGTGGTGGAGGCGCGGCGGGCCGGGATCCCTACGGCGCTGATCAACCCGGACGTGATTCCCGGACGTGCCAACCGGTATCTGGCATCGCGGGCGGACATGATCTTTGCCCAGTGGGACGAGGCTGCCGCGTACTTCGGCAATCACCCGGCGGTAAAAATCACAGGGTGCCCTGTACGCCCGGAGTTCCAGGGGGCAAGCCGGCAGGCCGGTCTGAGCCGGTTTGGCCTGGATGACCGGCGTAAGACCCTGCTGGTTACCGGTGCCTCCCAGGGCGCCCGGTCCCTCAACAACGCCGTGTTGGCGATTCTGGACGACCTGACGTCGATTGACGGCTGGCAGCTGCTGCTGATCACGGGGGCGACTGACCAGGACCGTGTGAGCCGGGCGTGGGCGTCACGGGTCGTTGTGGGGGCTGTGGTTCCGTTCACGGAGCACATGGCCGACGCGCTGGCGGCGGCGGATCTGGTGGTAGCCCGGGCCGGCGGATCGACGCTGGCGGAGATCACCGCCCTGGGCCGACCGTCGGTGCTGATGCCCTATCCCCATCACCGCGACCGCCATCAGGAGGCCAACGCCCGGGTACTGGAGACACGGGGCGCGGCAAAAACTGTCGAGGACAAGACTGATTCGCGAGAAAACGCTGCCTCGCTGCGTCGAGTATTGGTACACTTAATGACGGATGATGCGTTACGGACCCGGATGGCGGAGGAGGCGCGGCGCTTGGGCCGGAAAGACGCGGCGGGGGTTATTGCCTCAGAGATTATTGATCTATCGCGCGGGGCCCTGAGGGCGAGAACTTCGCGGGTTTAAGGATTCGGATTCAACGACCCGATACAGATGACAGCGGAGTGCGCACGGCCGAGGCGTGCCGAGGAGGTCGGGGCGCACGGGTTTCGGTTCAGACGTTGGGCCACTATTGAGGGTGTCGGACCGGCGGGATGTTCACGAACGAAGCACCTATCTTCCGCGACGACCAGAGGCGCAACCCGTTTCACGGTCGACGCGTGCATTTTATCGGAATCGGCGGTTGCGGGATGCAAGGGGCGGCGGCGATCCTGTGCCGCCTGGGTACGACGGTCAGCGGCTCGGACGTCAATCCGCCCGAAGACGCAGACGCGCTGACCGCCGGCGGCGTCGCCATCCACGTCGGCCACGACGCCGCCAACGTGACCCGGGACGTTGCTTCCGTCGTCTACAGTGCGGCGATCCCGAAAGACAACCCGGAACTGGTGCGGGCTCGCCAGTTGTCGATTCCGTACATCTCGTACGCGCGGCTGCTGGGGATGTTGATGTCGACCCGTTCGGGTGTGGCTCTGGCAGGAACGCACGGCAAGAGCACGACGACGGGCATGACGGCTTACATTTTCCGCGAGGCGGGGCTCGATCCGTCGTTCATCGTCGGTGCGGATTCGCCCCAGCTGGGCGGACGATCGGGCGCCGGCGAAGGCGAGCACTTCGTCGTCGAAGCCTGCGAGTACAATCGATCCTTCCTGCACTTTCGTCCGTCGAGCGCGGCGGTGTTGAATCTGGAGGTCGACCATCTGGATTACTACGACGGTTTGGATGATCTGGTCGAGGCGTTCAACTCATTCTGCTCAAACGTGCCACCGGACGGACTGATCGTGATCCCGAACGGGGACGAAGCAGCCCGGCGGGCGGCCGCGGGCGTCGAGGCCGAAGTGGAGACGTTCGGGTTTTCGCCCGGTGCGACCTGGCGGGCGTGCCATCTGAACGCGGAGCAGGGATGTTACGAGTTTGACGTGCTGCGAGACGAGCGCCCGGTGCTTCACGCGAAGCTGGGCCTGGCCGGCGCGCACAACGTGTCCAACGCGCTGGCGGCCATCGCCCTGGCATTCCGCGCCGGGGCCGCCCCGGACGACATCGCCCGGGCCGTCGCCTCCTACGAGGGCGTACGGCGCCGGATGACGCTGCGAGGCGGCGGGCGGGGTGTGATCGTCGTGGATGACTACGCCCATCACCCGACCGAAATCCGCGCCACCATCCGGGCGGTCCGTGACCGTTACAACCCCAAGCGCACGTGGGTGGTGTTCCAGCCCCACCAGTACTCGCGCACACGACGGTTGATGAACACGTTCGCCGAGTCCTTCGGCGACGCTGACATGGTGCTGGTTCCCGAGATCTTCGCCGCTCGAGACTCGGCCGAGGACCGGGAGGCGATCGGGGCGGCGGACCTGGTGGCGCGGATCCACTCGTGCGGCCGACAGGCCAAGCACATTCCCGGGCTCTGCGACGTCACCGATCATCTCGAGCGCAACGTCGGTCCCGGCGACCTGGTGCTCACCATGGGCGCCGGTGACGTGTGGAAAGTGGCGGATGGACTGGTTGAACGGATTCGACAGCCGGGTTGACGTTGACGTTCCGCTATCCGAGCACACATGGTTCGGGTTGGGAGGCACGGCGGCGCGGATGGTCTCGCCGCGCGACGAGCCCCAACTGGCGGCGCTTGTGCAACAGGCCCAGGCCCGAGGCGTCCCGGTGCGGGTGCTCGGCAGCGGGGCCAACGTGCTGGTCAGCGACGCCGGCGTTGACGGCGTCGTCGTGCGCCTGAACGAGCCGGCGTTCACCACTGTGAGCTTCGACGGCGAGGTGGCAACGGCCGGCGGCGGCGCCGACCTGATGAAGCTGTGCAGCGCGTGTGTCGACCGCGGGTTATCGGGGCTGGAGTGCATGGCGGGCATTCCGGGCACGGTGGGCGGAGCGATCCGGATGAACGCGGGGGGGCGGTTCGGCGAAATCAGCGGCTGTCTGGAAGACGCTCGCGTGATGCAGCCGACGGGCGCGGTCGACGTCCTGGCGCGCGACCGAATCGGATTCGGATACCGCCGCAGCAACCTGGGGCGGGCGATCGTGCTGTCGGCGCGATTCCGGCTTCGGCGCTGCCGGGCCGACGACGTCAGAGCCCGATTCAGAGAGTACTGGAGATTCAAGAAGGCCTCACAGCCGATGGCGGAGTGCAGCGCCGGTTGTATCTTCAAGAACCCGCCGGGGGATTCGGCAGGCCGCCTGATCGACCAGGCCGGTTTGAAGGGACGGACCCGAGGCCTGGCGCGCGTGTCGGAGCGGCATGCGAATTTCATCGTCGCCGATGATGGAGCAACGGCGACGGACGTTTTGGAGTTGGTGGACGAGATCCGCAGCGCCGTGCAGGAGAAGTTCGGTATCCTGCTCGATCTGGAGATCGAGGTCTGGCAGCCGGCCGCGGCGCGGAGCTACGCCGTTTGACAAGGGAGTGTCGAACTATGAAACCGTCTACGCAAGCATCCCCCGGTCCCCCGACGGCCCTGACGGAAGCGGGGACGTCGGTCCTGGGTATCACCGTCTTGTCCGGCGGTCCGGGTGATGAGCGAGAGGTCAGTCTGGCCAGCGGTCGGGCGATCCACGACGCGCTGGGAGGGCGCGGGCACCGCGTCGTCCTGCGGGACGCCGGTCCCGACGACCTGTCCGCCCTCGACATGCCGGCGGACATCGTGTTCGTCGCCCTGCACGGTCCGTTCGGGGAAGACGGCACGGTCCAGGCGATCATGGAAGATCGCGGGATCAACTACTGCGGATCGGA
This sequence comes from Phycisphaerales bacterium, assembly GCA_020353195.1. Lineage (GTDB taxonomy): Bacteria > Planctomycetota > Phycisphaerae > UBA1845 > UBA1845 > JAFGJQ01. The sequence goes on from CP070691.1 coordinate 764,453, forward strand.
TGCCAAGTCGTCGGCACTGTCGATGAACAAGGTGGCGGCCAAGGTGCGGCTGTTGGAGAACGACTTGCCCACACCGGCATTCGACGTCGCCTGCCCGTCGCGGATTCACCAGGTCGTCTCGCGATGGCGGACACCGGTGGTGGTCAAGCCGGTAGCATCCGGCAGCAGCGTGGACGTCTACATCGCGCACCACGGCGGGGCATTGCGCGAAGCGGTCGAACGCGTCGTGGGCCGATACGGCGAGGCCTTGGTGGAAGAGTTTGTCGAGGGGCCGGAACTCACCGTGGGCGTTCTGGGCGAGACGGCCCTTCCCGTCTGCCAGATCCGCACCCGGCGCGAGTTCTACGACTACGAGGCGAAGTACGTCGATGAGGGCACCGAATACCTCTTCGACATCGACTTGCCCGGTCCGCTGCTGCGCCGCCTTCAGGCCATGAGCCTTGAGGCCATAAAGGCGCTGGGATGCCGCGACTTCGGGCGGGTCGATTGGATGGTCGACCAGCTCACGCACCAGCCGGGGATCCTCGAGGTCAACACGATCCCAGGGTTCACCAGCCATTCACTGTTGCCCAAGGCGGCGGCGGCAGCCGGCATCACGTTCGACGCCTTGTGCCAGCACATCGTGGACCTGGGGCTGAAACGCCAGGACGTCCGTTAGCGGTAAGCCAATGTCCAGACGCCGGAAAACCAGAGGCCGCAGACGGCGCCCACCGGTGGCGGAGCGGATTGTCCTCGGCGTTCAAGCGCGCAGGCAGCTATTCGTCCGCACGACCACGGGCATCGCGATCGTCGCAACGGTGATCGGCGCCGGCGTTGCGTTGCACCGGATCGAACAGTACGTGCTGGCCCATGAGCGGTTCAGGCACCCGCCGGTGCTGCAACTAGTGGACACGCCGAATGGGATTCACGACGACATCATGACAGCGCTGGAGCCGGTCCGCGACGCGGCGTGGGGCGACGTGCGGTTGTGTCGCAGAATCGGCGCGATCCTGGAAGTCAACCCCTGGATCCGGCGGGTACGGACGGTCCGCAAGTATGGTGACGGGCAGGTCGTCATCCGGTGCGACTATCGCCGACCAGCAGCGATGATCCAGCTCGACGGGCGCTTGTACCTGGCGTCAGACGACGGAGTGCGGCTGCCGGGCACGTACGCCTACTCGCCGGCCATGACGCTCGTCGAGGGAGTGGCCAGCCCGCCGCCGCAGGCGGGCGAGGTCTGGGACGCGCCGGACCTGCAAGCTGCCATCGCCGTCGCCCAACGCATTGAGGGCGAGGCGTTTTCCGATCAGATCACCGCGGTTTCGGTCCACAACTATGGAGGTCGGGTTGACAGCGAGGAGGCCCACATCCGCCTGATGACCGATCAGGCGGGCGGGGCGATTATCTGGGGTTCGGCGCCGGGTGAGGAGCTGGAGGAGAACAGCGCAGAAGAGAAGATCGCGATTCTGCGTGAGAACCATCGGCGATTCGGTCGGGTAGACGCGGGTCGGCATACGATCGACGTTTCCATCCATCCGGATCGGTTCACTGCGCCGATCTGAGTCGGGCCTATGATGAGCTTGCGCCCGGCCCGGTGGGACGGGACGGGCGGGGCGGCCGGGGTCGATCCGGTGCGGGAGGGTGGGAATAATCTCCCCGACCGCCCGAATACGTCCGTGGAGGAACCGCCATGATCGAACACATCACCGAGTTTATGGCTCCATTGTCCGGATTTATCCGGCAGCACGCACCGGTGCAGGACCTGCCCCGCAGCGACGTGCTTTTAGGTTCGATGTTGGTGATCGGCGTTCTTGCGAGCACGCTGGGGGCCAAGCTGGCCCGGCCTATCGTGACGCTGACATTCGCGGCGGCGGGGGGTGTCGCGGCGGGGGTATACGGGGGTGCGTTCGATTTCCCGCTTCCGGTAACGGTGATCCTCGCGTCGGTGCTTGCGGGCCTGGCAGGTGTTCTGGCGTTTCGGCTCTGGGTCGGAATCGGCGCGGCGGTTCTGTTCGCGCTGATCGCGCTTTGCCTTTACGGATCGGCCCACATCATCCCGCACTTGCAGACCTTCCCGGCGCCCGAGCCGGGCACGGCAGCGGAGTTCACGATACCGGACGTTCCGCTCGAGCAGCAGAACACGTGGGAGAACCTGGGCCACGAAGCCGAACGTTTCTGGGCACACCTCAAGACCGAACAGGCCGATGTAGAGGAGTACACGCTGCTGATCGCGGCGGCGGCTGGTCTGTTCGGTCTGCTCATCGGTGTGTTGGCGGTCCGTTTCACGCTGGTGGTGTTAACGGCCGGCGCCGGCACACTCCTCGTGACGTCGGCGTTGGGTCTGTCACTGCAGAGTTATTGGCCGCAGGTGTGGGAGTCCCTTCCGGCGCATGCGAGAGAAGTGAACGTCGCGTTGCTGGCGTTTTTCGCCGCTTCTTTGATTCTCCAGACGCTGCTGACGCGTCGCCCCCCGGAGGCCGAGCCGTCCGCTGCGGAGTAGGAATCGTATTGTAGTCTAGTGTATCTGGGGCTCGCCGACCGGGGGATATCAGCGTGATCACGTCGATCGAACAGTGGGTGATCCTGCTGCAGAAGTCCGATAGCCTAGTGGGGCTTCCGCTGTGCGCGGTGGGGCTGGCACTGGCGTTGGGCGGCTGGCGGCTGTGGAAGGTCTCCGTGGTGGGCACGTTCGCGCTGATCGGGGGCGTGCTCGGCGTACTGCTGGCCGACAAGCCCGGCGACCAGGGCCTCTATGCCATAGCTGGCGCGGCGCTGCTCGGCGTGGGCTCGTTTCCGCCGGCCAACTATTCGATCGCCGTTCTGGGCGGGCTGATCAGCGCGGGGATCACGCACATGACGCTGTCGCCGTTGTCGATCGGCGGCTGGCCCTTGTGGATCGCGGTGGGGCTGGCGTTTGCGGTGTGCACGGCGCTTTCTTATGTGTATCTGCGACAGGTGATCGTCATTGTCACCTCGTTCGAAGGAGCGGTGCTCGTCGTGTCGGGGATGGTGGCGCTAGTCTCCGAGGTCCCGCAACTGTTCAAGTTCTTCCGGGGTATTTCCGCCGACTACTGGTTCTTCGTCCCGTTCCTGCTGCTTGTGCCGACGGTCGTGGGATGCATGCTGCAACTGGCGGACGTGCGGCAGCGAGATTCCGGCATGGCCAGCCGGTAGGTGGACTCACCGGCAGTGTCCTGCTTGACAACGCGAGCCTGCGGAAGGCCGTTCAACACGACGCGCCCACGATCGCCGGGTCCGCCCGTCCAGTGCTTCGAAAGCGGGCGCGGGTTTCAACATGCGCCGCGAAGGAACGTCCCCAACGTCCGGAAGAGGATCACCACGTCGAGTTCCACCGACATGTGTTTGAGATAGTAGAGGTCGAATTGCAGCTTCCGCCGGGCGTCCTCGATCGAGGAGCCATAATGATAGCTGATCTGTGCCCAGCCGGTCAGGCCCGGCTTGACCACGTGGCGGAGCTCGTAATAGGGCAAGGTCTTCGACAGTTCCAGGACGATGGACGGACGTTCCGGTCGGGGCCCGACCACCGACATGTCACCGATCAGGATGTTGTAGAGTTGTGGCAGTTCGTCAAGGCGGGCTTTGCGGAGGATGCGGCCCACGAGCGTACGGCGAGGGTCGCGCGGCGAGGCCCAGACCGATTGCCCATTCTCCGCGCCGACGACCATGGTGCGAAACTTGTACAGACAGAACACCCGGCCGTTCTGCCCCACCCGGTCCTGCGAGTAGAAAACGGGGCCGCCGTCGGCCAACTTGATGCACAGGGCGATCAAGGGCCACAGTGGAAGAGACACGGCAAACACGATTGCCGCCACCGCGACGTCGCACAACCGCTTCAAGGTCGCGCGATCCTCGCAATGGGACTGGAAATCCGCGAACAGAAACCAGTTGGGCGTAACGCGGTCCACGAGGATCTGGCCGGCGGCTTTCTCGTAGTACACCTCCTCGTTGGTCACCCGGCAGCCCATGCGCAGGCAGGGCAGAATCCAGTTCATCACGTTCGGGCGGCGGGCGACCCGCGTGCTGATGACGACGTCGTCGACGGCGTAGCGGCGGCACAGTACGGGCAGGTCGGCGGGCTCGCCCGGCAACAGTCCGGGTGTAACGTCGCAGCTTTGTGGTTCGTCGGACGCGTCGACGTATCCTACGAGACGAAAGTCGGACAGCGAGCCCTCGCGAAACGAGCGCTGCACGGATTCAAACATGTCCTTTGTCCCGACGAGCAGCAACCCCCGCTTCGTCCTGTGCACCGCCCAGCATGCCAGCGTGCGAATGGCTGTTCCAAACACCAGGTAGCTGCCGATCGCACAAACGGTCATACGTCGGCTCAACCAGGCGTACATCACGGCGTAAACCAAGGCGTGGGCGAGCACACACACCAGGCCCGTGGTCAGGAGCATGCGAGTCAGGATGCGAGACCGGCCGAGCATCGTCTCCCGCTCGTACAGCCCGAATATCAACCCCGAGACTAGCAGCGCCGCCGCGAACACGCCGGTGGCAGCCCAGTAGCTGACGTGCAGATCGAGAGGCAACGTCTCCTCGACGAACCAGCGATAGCCTATGCGGACCCCGACAGCAAGCAACACCACGTCGACGATCATCCAAGCCAGACGAGGCAGGTTGACCAGCAGACGCCCGACGACGCGGACCGCATCGGACATGGGCCCACGGCGCGGCCTGGGGGCGGCGTGGACTCCCGGTGCGGCCTGAATCTCAGGCGGCGGCTGGACCGCACCTTCGATTTGTGCGTATGCACCCCCATCGGACCCCAGGGCAACCTGAGTGGGCATAGACGGTCTCCGTTCGTCTTCCCTTGCCATCGGACAACGGGAAGGGCGAGGTGAGTTATGGGTCATCGGTTTGCGGTGGTTTCAGGGGTGGGTCCGACGGGCAGGGCGCCCCCGTCGCTGACGTTCGTCCGGGGTGGGATTCTGCCCCCCCGGAGAGGACGCCGGCGATGCCGGCAGGACGCCGTTTTTTGCCCCAGTGATCGGCGAATTCGCCCGATAGGACTGTCGACCTGCTGCGTATCGGGTCATCTCAACCGCCGGAGGCGGGTTCTCGAATGCTCGGCCGCGCCGGCGGGCGCCCAGCCAAGGACGTCTTTCTGCGCCACGGAAGCGGCGACGGCAACTGCGGCCCTTGGGGATACTGTGAAGCAATAGCGAGGCCTGCGTTGTACCGTTCGGTTCTGATCGCCATCGCTCTCGCCGTGTCGACCGGCTGTGAGAAGAGGAAGGGCCCGGAGTTCACCGCAACGGATCCGGCGGTCCCGTGGCGCGACCTGATCGACGAGGGCGCCCCGCTTCCCGACGACGACTTCATCTTGTACACGTCCGAGGCCACCAAGGGCCTGTTCCCGGTCTCCCTGGCCGTGGCCAGGATCGCTGCCATTCAGCCGGACGAGCCCGCCCCACCGGAGCCCGACGAGTATGAACTCGCCTTGAACATGGAGCCGCTGCACAAGTTCCTTCAATGGAACTCCGCGTTCGACGACATGCGATCGGTAAGCGAGGTCTTCCCCCTGTCCCGGATCGCGATGAACGGTCAGCGCGTCAGCATGTCCAGCGTCGTCGACGCGACACAGGCCATGACCGGTCGCCTTTGCCTGCTCTACGCCGCCGCCGACATCGGCCCCACCGAGTCCGAGATCAGCGGCGTACTGTACAGGGTGAGCGACGGGCAGCCTCTGGCCGCCATCCACGCTCGCGGGATCTATGTCGAGCCCGAGGAGGACGACAAGGAAGCCGCCGAGGCCGAAGAGCCCGAGAACGAACTGGAAGCACTTCTGTCGCCGTGCACGCCCCGCCTCGTCGCCGAGCAGCGCTTTCGAAGCCTCACGCGAGACTGCATCCTGAAGCTGCTGGCCAACGACGAGCCCGTCGAACCCGCGCCGGAGGAAGGCTGGGTGCCCCAGGGCCCGCTGGCCCCGCAGATCTGGCCTCCTGTCAACCGGAACTGGTGAGAGAAGAGGCCGGTACGTTCCCGCCAAGGCGCCGGCGTCGCGACGAGCAGCGCCCCACCCACTCCAGCAGCGTCAGCGCCACAATGATCCCCAGGAACGCGATCCCGAGGAGCTGCGCAAAGAGATATCCACCACGAGCGAAGATCGTGCGCTGCCCGGTGACATACAGGGTGTCGCAGATCACTCCCGGGCCATCATCCTGCGACCGCTGCGCGAGGACGCGACCGCCCGCATCGACGATCTGCGATATCCCCGAACTTGCGGAACGGACCGCGCCGCGGCGCAGTTCGATCGACCGGAACACGGCCATGTCCGCCTGTTGCCGTCGCTGCTGTTGCGGCCATCGGGCGGGGTTCATGACTGGCCCCAGGAGAAGATCAGCGCCCTGTTGTTCGAGTCGTCGCGGAATGTCCGTGAAGTCCGCGTCGAAACAGACGTACATCCCGACACGGGCGAAGGAGGTGGGCAGCGTCGTCTGCGAGTGTGCCGGGTTGCCGTCCTCGAAGAACGGCAAGGGGACCGCCTTGGCCTGCGTACCGATGACTTCACCTTCCGGTCCGATCAGCATGGCAACGTTGTCGTAGTAGCAATCCGCCGCGGGATCGGCGCGGACGTGCGCTCCCACGCAGATATACGATCCGCTCCGCCGGGCCAGGCGCGCCAGGTCCGCCACAAACGGGTGGCGGAGGTCGGCGAACCCCGCAATAGTGTGTTCGGGCAAGACAACGAACACGGGATGGGACGGATCACGAATCGCCTGGAGGGTCAAGTCGAGATACAGGTCGTCGTCATCACTCTCGGCCTGAACGCATGCCACGGGGATCGGGTCGCCCGACGCGAGGGATTCCGGCTGCGACACGGCACCCATCGACACAACGACCACTGCGATGATCCCGGCCGGCAGGCATGCTGCAGCCCGGCGGCGGCAGACGCAATACGCCACGGCGGCGTTGAAGTCCGCCAGCAGGAACGACAGACCGTATACGCCTCCGATCGAGGCGATCTGCGCGACCCACACGTTGTGGGCCTGGCTGTAACCCAGCGCCAGGTACGCGAGTCGGAGACGGTCAAGCCCTTCCGCACGTAGGATCTCCTGTCCCGTAAAGGCCAGCGGCACGGCCCACAGCATCGCGGCCAGGCCGAACCGCGCCGTCAGCATTTGTGCCACGCGAAACGAAAACCCCATCCAGATGGACAGGATCACGATGGCCCCGCCCGCCAGCAACCCGTTGATGCCGAACAGCCAATCGAGCCCGACGCGGTAGAACACAAGCCCCACAATCGCTCCGATCAGCAGGGCCTGCCGCGGCGTGAGGGCGGGCAAACGGACCAACCACGGCACCAGGGCAACCCAGGCGAGGAAGTGGAGGTTTGCGGGCCAATAGCACGCCGCCATCAGACCGCCGGAGACCACCGCTGCGAGAACCGACCCTACCCAAACCGGATGACCGGCTCGTCCCGCGCCATCGACCGAGTGACACACAATGTCATCATCATTTGGCATGAGGTCCACCCCTCTCGACGTGCGAGCTCTCACGTCACGACGCTCTTCGCGTAGCGCCGTCATCCAGGGCTGCTCGGCGAGTGCGAGATGCGCCGCCCTCCTTATTCTCAACCGTTCAGCAGTGATTCGCTCAGCAGAAGTCGTGGAGCCGCGTAAGAACGTGTGCGCCGCTCGTGGGCGTTCGACGACAACCTGTGACAGCAGACGTGAGGCGCCAGGAGAATCAGCAACGTCGGCCGTTCGCAGGGGCCCATGGCTTCGGCCTGTAGCATCAGATTGGCGCGCCGGGCAGAAGGGGGTCCGCCCTACTTATCGGGCCCACCGGACGCGGAACGCACCCGCGCACTTCTGCTGAAGAGGCGCCCTCCGGCTTCCGTGGGAGTAGGCTTCTGCCGTATTGTCATTCCATCGGCTCGGCAGGTTCGATATACTCAGGCATGATGGCATTACGCGAGGGGGGAGACGGAGCGACCCCGGCGGAAACACATCCAGACAGCAGACAAGAAAACGGAGGCGGGAACATGACCGCAAAACGTCCAACCCGCGCAGCAGTATTGTTCCTAACCGTTGCCATGTTTGGCTCGGTGGCAACGGCGCGGTGGCCTGAGGATCCCGAAGAGAACTTGGTGATCGCCGATCGCGTGTCGCGGCAGACGGTCCCGAAGGTGGCCAGCACCCCGGACTGCGGTTGCTACGTCGGCTGGTTCGACCTGGCCTCCGGGAACTACGACGTGTATCTTCAGCGTCTCGACGCCGCGGGGGTCGAGCAGTGGGCCCACAACGGCATTCTCGTCAGCGCGCATCCCCAGGACACGTGGCTGGTTGAATGGGACCTGATCGCCGACTCAGCCGGCAACGCGGTTCTTGTTTTCGCCGATCTGCGCGACGGCGCCAATCTCAGCGTGCACGCCTACTGCGTGAGTCCGGACGGTCAGATGCTCTGGGGAGCCAATGGTGTGACTCTCTCCACGGGAGGCTTCATGAACGTCGCGCCGTGCGTGGTGCAAACTTCGACGGGTGATTTCGTGTTCGTCTGGCAAAGCACGGCACTGACCGGAACCGGCGACCTGAGGATGCAGAGGCTGTCCCCCGGCGGGGTCGAGCAACTCGATATCGGCGGCGTCCCCATCGTGCAGGGGGTAGGTCGAGAGGCGCCGTGCTTTCAAGCGGTGGCGCCGGCGAACGACGGCAGCGTGATCGTGTCCTGGCTCACGGACCTCGATTACCTCGACGACAAGTTCCTCCGTGCGGAGAGGTTCTCTGCGGCGGGTGCATCCATGTGGGGTGGGCCGGTAGACGTCTATGACGAGGTCTCCCTGCCCGCCGGCTACAGGCCGCTCATTCAGGCCGATGGAAACGGTGGAGCGTTCGTCATCTGGCATCGCACGCCGCTGAGTCTCTACAATTCCCTGGTGCAACACCTCGACGCGAACGGCAACGAGCTCTTCACCCACAACGGGGTGGAAGTCTCCACCACGCCCGGTCGAGATCACATCAACCCGACGTTTTCCTACGATCCGGATGTGGGGAACATTCTGATCTTCTGGACGGAGCAGTGGACCGACCCCGCCACCCTGTGGCGATACTGGGGAGTTTACGGCCAGAAGCTCTCGGCGGCGGGAGCGCGCCTGTGGGGCGACAGCGGCGCGGAACTACTGCCCCTGAGCACGATCGAATTGCGCTCGCTCCGGAGCGTACCGTACGCCGACGGTGCGATGCTGTTCTTCATCGATGCGCCCACCGGCGACTCGAACGTGAACCGGGTGATCGGAATGCGTGTGGACGGCAGCGGGAATCACGTCTGGCCCGGATCATCTGTCGTTGTGTCGTCGTTGCTGAGCACGAAGTCGCGCCTGCCCGTGACCATTGACCGGAGCGGGGTCGCCAAGCTCGTCTGGGAAGACCAGCGCAACGGCAGCTGGGACACGGTGGATGTCTACGGACAGAACGTCGACCCGGACGGAACTTTGGGTGTGCTCGGACTCGCGGACTTCGAACTTCTGGCGGGTTGCCTGGCCGGACCCGGCGCAACGCCACCGGCCGATTGTGCTGCAGCCGATCGGGATGGAGATGCCGACGTCGACCTCGGTGACTTCGCCCTCTTCCAGAGCGCCTTCGACAACCTGACGTGCGGACAGTAGGCACTCGCTAACGCGACGGAGGGTCCCGCTGCACTTCCCGCCTCATGCTTCGGATACGACGTGGCGGTGCTTGCCGGACGGGAGGGCTTCTATACGGTCGACCAGGGCGAGGCTCACGCGGACGTCCCGCCCGAGTTGCCGTCGGACGCCCCGGTCGATCTGGTTGTGTTGGATCCGGCCGAACTCGGGCGTGGCGACCACGTCGATCCGCACGTCGCGGTTGCGGTCCTGGAGAATCTGGAACTGCCTGACACTGTCGATCTCGCGCAGCACGTAGATCAGCGACAGCGCATGTTTGACGGTGCCGTCGGTGGCCACCAGGAAGTCCGTGCGCCGACCCGCCACCACGTCCATCACCTGCAGGCCACGCCCGCAGGCGCACGGCCCGTTCAGCAGGCGCCCGACGTCGCCCGTGCGGTAGCGAATGAAGGGCATGGCGTAGTTGTCGAGGTGGGTGATGACGATCTCGCCCGATTCGCCCTGCGGGACCGGGGCCCCGCCGTCGTCCACGATTTCCATGATCACGTTTTCCGAGGTGACGTGCGTGGAGCCTTGCGGGCATTGATGGGCGAGGAAGCCTCCTTCCCGGCTGCCGTATCCGTTGGCAACGGGCACCCCGAAGTAGCGTTCAATGGCGGACCGCTGCCGGTCGTCGAGCACTTCGCCAGTGACAAAGACCGCCTTGAGCGACGTGGGCCTGGCGATGATCCCGTTTGATCGCCCGAACTCACACAACAGCGCGATGCTACTGGGGTAGCCGAACAGGCTCACTGGGCGGAACGTCTCTATTCGCCCCAGGTATTCACGCATGGTGCGCGGCGACATGTTGAACGCGCTGAGCAGCATCTCGTTGGTCAGGCGATCGCGGAGGATGCGGGCTCGGTCCTGGCGCTTCAGCTCGGCCGGCGCGCCCCACAGGTAGATTTCGCGATCGCCCGGCTCAACGCCGAACCAGCGATGCGTGCGCATACGGGCGGCTTTGTCGTAGGCGACGCGGCGGCGGTCGAAGTAGAACGTCAACGGCTCGCCCGTGGACCCGCCGGTGTTGGACCGGATGGTCGCGCGGGGCGAGCCGTTGCGAATCATGTCACGGCGACGGGTTCTCAGTATAGTTTTGTCGAGCAAGGGCAGGCGCGCCAATGCATCGAGCGGGTCGCCGCGTTGCGGATCGACCGCACGCTGCTTGAAGAGGTCATGGTAGTAGGAGCAGTTCGCCGCAGCGAGGACTAGCAGGCGGCGGAGCTTGGTCCGTTGCAGCCCACGCAGCTTCTCGGGCGACTGCCATTGTGACACCTCGAGCTCGCGCAGGCAGGCGAACGTGTTCCGGCCCAGCAGGCTCTCGTGCAGCGGGCTCAGGATGTGTCTGACCATCCAGGGGTGCATTCTCAAAGTGTTCTTCGGACGTTTTCGGACGCAGGTACAGCGACGGCGTGGAATCGAGACGGCCGATGCGACGCTGAGCAAAGTGGTTATCGGACGCGAGCCCGCGCGACGTGATGCTGAGAGGAGGCCACCCGCGCCGCCTTCGGAGTCGCCACTCAATCCCGGCTCGGGATCATCACGTGTTGGCCGATGGCGGGGAGTTGCCGTCAGTATCGCAGCCCAAAGCGGTTGCACCTTCGTTCGCGTCACTTTGGGACTGGTCGGTGATTTGCTCGAGGGCTGCCGTTGCTGCTTGCCGGACCGCGACGTCGGCATGCGTGGAGGCGTCCACGAGCGCGGGCACGGCCCGCGGATCACCGATCTCCCCGAGCGCCTGGATGGCGCGCTGCTGCACAGGCGAATCGGACGTGCGGATCACTTCCACCAACGTATCGATTGCCGCGGGCCCCAGACAGATTACCGTTTGCCACCGTTCAAGCGTCACAGCGGCCATCGCCAGGTGAGCATCTCCGATCCGTTCCCAGGCGAATTGAACGGCCACTTGCGAGGCCATGCGTCGGATCCCATCATCGGGGTGCCTGAGCAGTTCCTGAAGAGCGCTGATTGCAGCGGGGTCCTCGATTCTCGTGAGCGTTTCGATGGCTTCACGTTGAACGCGCGGCGTCGTTTCCTCCAGCATGTCGACCAGTGGGCCGACAGCCGCCTCGCCCAATTCCGGCAAGTCTGACCATTCGTTCAGCAGGATGTTCACCATCGCCCGCTGCTCGGGCGACAGGTGCTCCGGTCCCAGCGTCTTGAGCGCCCATGCAGCCAACTGCCGGTGACCGGCGTTCCCGGCGCTGCCGTCCAGCGTCAATAGCAGCTGCTCGACGGCTGCGGGGGCGGCGATCTCCCCCAAGGCCATCACCATCTCATGTCGAGCGTCAAAGCATGCCTCGCCGATCATTGCAGTGATCAATGGGCCGACAGTATCGGGATCGCCGATCATCGCCAACACCTGCGTCGCGGCGACACGGACGTCGCGATCCTTGTCGCAAAGCAACTCTATGAGAGCAGCGACAGCCTGGTGATCGCCCGGCTCGGCGAAATCCCGTATCGCGGCCGCGCGAACGCTCGGGTCGGATGAGCGCAGCTGCCTGATTTTCC
>CP070691.1:776688-779339 GCA_020353195.1 Phycisphaerales bacterium
AGAGCCGGGCGGCCGGTGTGGTCTTCAGCGCTCGCGTCTCCGTGTCGTCATGGATCAGGTCCACAGGCATGCCGGCGGGCCAATCGGTAGGCCAGGGTTCGTGCACGAACACGTAGTCGATGGCGTGTTCGCGCAGCGCCTTGACCGACAGCGCCTCGCTGCCGGTCAGCGCCCGCCACTGCACCGTCGAGACGACAACGTTGCCAAGGTGCTTGCCGAGCAGCGGATAACACTGAGACGGCGCGCTGAGGTTCAGGATTTTCGCCCCCGAGCCCAGTGAGTCGACCACCGGCGGAATCTGATAGAACCAGGCCCGGTCCCACCGGCCGTCCCTGACCCGCCCGAGGAACGACTGCGCGGGCTTGAGCGTGGCGATGGCCGCCGTCACCGCCAGGGCCGCCGTGAGCGTCACCACGACCGACCGCGGGAACCTCACGGTCAGGCGGTCCACCAGAACCGCCGCCACCGGCACCGCGACGAGAATGAGCGGCAGCGCATAGCGCAGCATCTCGAGAAAGACCGCCGGCACCAAGATCACGGCGCTGGCGGCCAGCACGACGAAGAGAATGCGCCACTTCTCCTCCGGCGTTCGCGGGCGGCGCTTCAGAGCCGCCAGCAACGCCGCCAGGCAGCCGAGTGGGACGAACGTCGCGTACGCAGCGCCCATCGCGTTGTTGCGGCTGTACGGGTAGCCGGGGTTCGGGCCCGCCCCGGAGTTCTTGCGCTCGCGCCACGGATAGTCCCACCAGCGGCCAAGCACTCGGGCCAGACCGCGCTGGGGGAAGTTCGCCTTGAAATCCACACCGGGCAGGAGCTGCGTGCCGGCGATCGTCACTGTGACCGGATACAGCGGATTGCCCGTCGTCACCGCGCCCCGCACGAACCAGAAACCCGAACAAGCCAGCGTGGCGACACCGAACAGCACGGCGTTGCCCACGGGGCGGGGAGCCAAGGTGCGCCCCTCCTGCGGCCGAAGCCAGCCCTCGGCCAGCACGATCAGCGCCAGCATCGCGGTCATGATCAGAAACGTGGTTTTGGCTCCCAGGGCGACCCCCGCCGACAGACCGGCCAAGAGGATCAGATTCCGCCGCTGCCGGTCGCGCGGCACCCGCATCGCCCAAGCGATCGCCAGCAGCGCCGACAGCCATGACGCCGTCGCATACAGGTCAACGTACCCCGAGAAACTCTGGAACACCACCATGGGGACGCTCAACGCCACGCAGACCGCCGCCGTCGAACCCAGGACGCTGACCCCGATCAGACGGGCCAATCCGAACATCGTCGCGCCCACCACCAACGCCTTCGGCAGGTGGACGATCGTGAACAGATGTTCGAGCCTGGCAAACGCCAGCAGAAACGGCACGATCATCCCGTTCTCGTGCATCGAGTGCTCTAGCAGGTCCGCCTGAACGTGCAGTGCGCCGTGCCGCATCCAGTGGACGGCGGCGGGCAGGTGGTAGTGCAGCGTGTCGTGCCCCGTGGGGTAGCCGGTCACAGCGTCAACCAGGAACACCACGTACATCCCCGCCACGGCGACGATGGGCACCCACCAGACGCCCAGCTTCACCGGCGCCGGCCGGGCGATTCCAGGCCGGAGCGTCTGCGGTGACGCGGGCAATTGCGTGGCGACGAACGCATGGCCAGCCCGGCACAGCACGGCGAAGATCATCGCGACCGATACGGGGGTGACCAACCCCCGCTGCGCAACCATGGCTGCTATCGCCAGCAGGTGCACCGCCACGATCAAGCCCGCTGTAGGAACGATGCACGCCAGTGCCCACCGGCTGATACGCTCGCGCACACCGCACCCCTTGACCCACAAGAGGCCCACTTGCCATCCGTACACCCAGATCACGGCGATTGCCGGTAACGCAACAACGTTGTGCATTGGAAACACCAGAACCCTGGTGGCCCGCGGCGAACGTCGGTCCTTCCTGTGGCCGGCTTCTCAGTTAGTCTCCCTGGGGTGGAGATGCAGCGTGGCACTCTGAGCGCGAAGGCAGCGTGTTCCGCTTGCCCCCACCACAGGCCGCTACAGCGTGCCCAACAACCGCCACGCCTCCCGGAGAAACGCCGGCACCGCTTCGGACCGCGCCAGGTACACCACCAGACTCATCACGCAAAGCCACAGCCAGACATCATCCCGCGACGCCGCGATGTTTGGCTTGTCGGGCTCAAACATGCGAATGCCTTCCAAATGCCTGGCCGCCGTCCGACTCGGTCCCGAGAACACCTCCGCGTGTTCTGCCTCATCGTTCGAGCCGGGCGGAGCCGCACTCGGTTTTATCGGACAACGATCGCGCGCGGTTTACCTCAGTCGCGGGTGCACCGACCGATAACCCGCAGACCACGAGGATGAGGCGTCGTCGACGGATCTGAGGGCCGGTGCGGCTAGCGGTCCGGGCCAGAAGCGGCCGGCCGTGCCGGGGACATCCGCCTGGCGTTATCATGGTGCGGTCGCGACTCGGTCGGCCCGGGAACCGCGAGGCGGTCGGACCGGGCTTGCGGTGTCCGGCTGCCGGGAGCGTTTCCGGGTTTTTTTCGTGTAACCGCCCGGTCCCGGCGACATCTAACAATGCAGGAGCAGGCGATGCCGGACGCGGATTCGGAACTGGTGGGGCGGTGCGCGGCGGGTGACATGGCCGCGCTGG
>CP070691.1:779439-789848 GCA_020353195.1 Phycisphaerales bacterium
ATCGTGATCGCCGGAATCGGAACCCGACCGCCGGTGGCGCTGCTGCGGACGTACCCGGAAGCCGCCACGTCGTCGCTGCTCGGATTGGCGACCGACTGGAGAATCCGGTCAAGACCCCAGTTGATGGCCTGGGTCCCGTTCGTGTCGACCAGGACGTCATCGCCCGCAACCGCCGACTCGATGATTCCGTTCGTGCCCGCGTCGATCACGCTCAGGTCCGTGCTCACGCCCGCCCACTCGATCGGGCCGCTGGTGCCGCCGTCCGCCAACTGGGCAACGTCCACGCCGGTTTCACGGATGCCGATGCACAGGCCGATGGCGCCCTCGCTGATCTCGCCCTTGTTCGTGATCTTGAACCGCACCTTGCCCCGCGTATCCAACGCCGGGTTGGGGTAATCAATGCCGTTGTATGTCGTCAGGCGGAGCCACATGTCCGGGTCGGCGGTGTCGACCCACTTGAAGAACGCCTCGAGAGCGGCAGCCCCTTCGGTCTGCAGCCCACTCGCCCGGAACGCGGCGTTGTTGTCGTACGAGCCCACGTTCGCCAGTATGTACCTGCTGGTCGTTCCAGAGAACTGCGGTATCTGGAACATCTCCTGGCAGGTGGCGGGATCGTCGATCGGTGGGCCGTTGAAACCCACGACCTCCGAAGGATACTGGGCCCACAGCGGCACCGGCCACACCAGGGTGGCAACCACGCCCACTGCCGCCAAGCGCAGCAATCTTGTCCTTGTCATCCTCTTTCTCCTGTTTGGGGCTTGGAGCCGGGCGGGTCGCGTCATCCGGCGCGTCCGGCCCCGCTCGACCGACACCGTGATGTTATGATCCTGCCGCGTCCCACAGCGGGACTGGCAGATGCGTTGAATCTGTTGCGTTGCGACGGTGAGCCATCCCTTTCCCATCCCCTCTACGAGGCGTTCCCAGCGCTCGACGAGGGCCGGAACCGGCGGTGCCGGCACGGTGGGCCTGCTTCTTCCCGTGGGCTCGAAATCGTCATCCCGGATCCCACCGACCTTGGCTCACTGTGCTAGAGCCCTGTGCGACATGGCTTCAGCGACACATCCACACGGTCGGGGCCGGACACAGCCGCCTCTTTGGCACCTCCTTAACCCCTGATTTTACCGTCCCCCGGCGTCTATAGCAAGGTATTCCCGCCGAGCGCGGCACTGGGGGCATTTGGGCGGCCTGGGCGGTTTGACAAACCCGCCGGACGGTCTTCAAATCGTCACTCCCATAACACGGAATCTCAGCCAAGTTCATCCCTTCGGAGCAGATGGATGCTGAACAAGATCTGGTTCTGGCTGCTGCTGATCGGCATTCTGTCCGGCGCGGGAAAGGGCGCGTACTACGCAGCGAAGGGCGAGCTGCCGCCAAACGTGGCCGAGGCACAGGCCGGCGCCGACGGCTCCGCGCCACCGGCCGATAACCTGGCGGCTGCCGAGGTCATTCGGGCATCCGGGGCCCACCTCACCAACGAAGCCCTGGACGCCGCGGAGGTCGCGGTAAAGCTGTGCATCACCCTGATCGGCATCATGGCGCTATGGCTGGGACTGATGAACATCGCCAAAGACGCCGGTCTGGTTGATGCCCTGGCCCGGGCGATGCGCCCCGCGATGCGCTGGCTGTTCCCCGACGTGCCGGACGGGCACCCCGCACAGGGGTCGATGCTCATGAACCTGTCGGCCAATGCGCTGGGGATGGGCAACGCGGCCACGCCGTTCGGCCTCAAAGCCATGAACGATCTGCAGACGCTCAACAGGGTCCCGGACACGTGCACCAACGCGATGTCGATGTTCCTGGCCATCAATACCAGCAGTGTGACGCTCATCCCCATAACCATGATCGGTCTGCGGATCGGCGCCGGCAGCACCAACGCCGCCGGGCCGATGGCGGGGCTGCTGATGGCCACCACCATCAGCACCGCGACCGCCATCGTCGCCGCCAAGACGCTGTCCAGGCTCCCCCGTTACGCATTGCCCGACGTACCTTCGAACATCGACGCCGACGGTGATGCGGCCCGTCCCCAAGCGAGGGCCGACCATGCGGGCGTGAAAGACGGGGAGGACTAGACGATGAACACGCTGTTCCAGGACATCGCCCCCGCCGTCAGCCAGTGGATGGTCCCCGCGCTCATACTGCTCATCATTCTCGCCGGGTTCATTAAGAAGGTGCCCATGTACGAGTCTTTCGTGACGGGCGCCCGGGAAGGGTTTGACGTGGCGGTGCGCATTATCCCGTATCTCGTGGCGATCCTGTTCGTAGTCAAGGTGTTCATGGGCAGCGGCGTGTTCGGGGATCTGAAGATCGCCCTGGGCTGGGTGATGACGAAGGGCGGGCTGGAGCGATATACGCCGTCGCTCGACCTGATCCCACTGGCCCTGACGATCCCGCTGACGGGCGGTGGAGCGATGGGCGTTCTGGCCGACACCCTGACGCGTCATGGCCCCGACAGCTTCGTAGGGCTTAGCGCGTCGATCATGATGGGCAGCACCGAAACCACGTTCTACGTCCTGACGGTCTACTTCGGGGCGGTGGGGATCAAGAAGATCCGCCACACGTTGCCCGCCTGTCTGCTGGCGAACGCCGCCGGGTTGATTTCGGCGGTGATCCTCGGGTGGGTGTTGTTTGGAAGGCTCTGCCCGGGGCCGTGATGGTCATGAGAAGGAGGTATCGAACGAATGACTTTTACCGCACACTGCAATCAGCGATGGCGCGCGGCGGTTGCCTGCATGGCATTGGCTGCGTTGATCGGCGTCGCCCGTGCCTCTGCCACGGCGGGGGAGGCAGACCAGGGCGTACTCAACGGAATCGATGTCCTGGCCCGTGACGGCTTCAAACAGCTCGAAGGGCGCAAGGTCGGGCTGATCACCAACCACACCGGACTCGACCGCTTCGGGCGATCGACGATCGAGTTGCTGCACCAGGCCGCCAACGTCGAGCTGGTCGCGTTGTTCTGCCCCGAGCACGGGCTCAAAGGCGTTCTTGATGTGAAGGTCGCCGACTCGACCGACCCGCTGACCGGACTGCATGTGTTCAGCCTGTACGGCGAGACGCGGAGGCCGACCGCGGACATGCTCCGGGGCATTGACACGCTTGTTTTCGACATCCAGGACATCGGCACGCGGTTCTACACGTACATCGGGACCATGGGCATGGCGATGGAGGAGGCCGCCAAGCACCGCATTCAGTTCGTCGTGCTCGACCGCCCCAATCCGATCACCGGAACCCGGGTGTTCGGGCCGCTGAACGATGGGGACGGCAGGCTGACCGCTTATCACACGATCCCAGTGGCACACGGCATGACCATCGGCGAGTTGGCCCGCATGTTCAACGCCGAGCGCGACATCGCGTGCGATCTGCAGGTCATCACGATGCAAGGATGGAAGCGGAGCATGTGGCTCGATGAGACCCTGCAGACCTGGGTCGACCCGTCGCCCAACATGCGGTCGCTGACCCAGGCGACGCTGTACCCGGGCATCGGGCTGATTGAGGCCTGCAAGGTGTCCGTGGGTCGGGGGACCGATACGCCGTTCGAGGTGTTCGGCGCTCCGTGGATCGACGGGCGGAAGCTGGCCGCCCGATTGAACCGCGTGGGGTGCAAGGGGATCCGGTTCGTGCCCTATCGCTTCACACCTGACGCCAGCAAGTTCAAGGGCCAACGTTGCGGCGGCGTGCAGATCGTCCTGACCGACCGCGAGGCGTTCGATCCGCTGGAGACCGGCCTGACCATCGTCCGCGAGCTGAAGAGCCTGTTCGGCGAGGCGTTCGACGTCGACCACGTCAACAACCTGCTGTTCAACGCTGCCATTCTCGAGAAGGTGAAGGCGTCGACCGAGCCGCGGGCCTACGCGCCGTTGTGGCAGGCCGATCTGGAGCGATTCCTGCGTATCCGCAAGCAACACTTGCTCTACGACTGAGCGGCCCGTCTCCGGCGAGCGAACTGGGTCAGCGGGCGCGTCCGGCTCGGTGGCGGGATCCGAGGATGGCGCTTCTCATCCTTTGCGAGCGACGTTCACGGCACGCTGCGTGCTTGCGAAAGGGCGGCTACAGTATTGCTGTACACAGGTGCGGTTCATCCGCCGAACCGCGCACGGCCCCCTTGCATATGTCCCGCCGGATCGGTTACACTTGCCAGTAGTCCAGGGGAGGATGTGGCCATTTCGCATGGACATCTCTGTTGGCCGTCCTCGTGAGAGAGACGAGAAGGGCAACGCAGTATCTCACGTGTGAGCGAAGGGCTCACGGTGTGTCGAGGCTCGTACGTCATAGTCTCGCGCGGAAGTCTCAGGAAAAGGAGGACCCCATGATGAAACTGAGAGCAGGAATCGTGATTGTGGCGTTGGCGGTGGGATTGTTGGCACCTCAGGCCCTGGCGGTGCCATACGCCTCGGGCGTGACGGATTTGGGCGGCGGCGACTACTCGTTCGTCTTGAACCAGGACGCGGGCAGCGTGTTCATCTTGCGCACCGGTGATACACCACTGCTTCTGGGGGCATTGACAAAAGGCAGTCACACGTTCAACATTGGATCAGGCAGCGCGTTCCAGATCGTGGTGAGCAACTCTGAGGCGCCCGGCTGGGCCCAGTTCAGCGACGACAACGACAACACGAGCAAGTACTACACGCCGCGGGGTGTCGCCGTAAACCAGAATGCGGCGAGCCCGTACTTCGGCTGGATCTACGTGGCGGAAGGCTATGCCGGCACAACAGGGTCCGGCCGGACGACGACCGACGGCTTATACGTCATGAGCGCGGACCAGGCGGACGCCACGGGCCAGGGCGATGCCGCATACGACGGCGGCGTGGACTGGGTGGTCGGCGGCAGCAGCAGCCCCTTCAGGGTTCACGTGGCTCCGGATGACACTGTGTACATCTCAGACTGGTCGGATGGGCATTCCGGTGTCTGGCGCGCCGCGGCGGACGGGCTGGGCATGTTCGACAAGATGCTGGCCGACGAGACCAACGTCAACAGCGGGGCCGGGGGGCTGTACGACAACCACGGCAGCATCGCCTCGGTGTATGTCGAAGGCACCGGGATGGGCACCGTGATGTACACGCTTGATGAGGATTGGCCCGAGAGCCTTGGCATTGGCACGGAGGGTCGGGGAGACGTGCTCAGGTATGATATCGGGATGGACATCGAGCACACCGGCCCGCCGAGCATTCAGGCCGACGATGACACGCCATCTCCCGAGGGCGTCATTCTGAACTCCCGGATGGACGTCGTGCGCGACGATGACGGAAGCTGGTGGATCGCCCAGTATCGCTGGACGGAGTCGCCGGGTGCCCCGTCGCTGACGAGGTTCCTGGACGGTGGGACGGGCCCCGTGTACAACTCCGCTGATGATCTGGGACTCCCGTTGCTCATCGCGGACTACGGGAATCTCGACATCCACAACGGCTTCGACATGATCGCGATGGGCGCCCGCAGCGGGTACGGAGTCTACATCCTCGACATCAGCGATCCGGATAACCTGGTCCTATCGGACACAATTCCCCAAAGCGGCTATGCACAGGACGTGGCGTTTGACATAGCCGGGAACGTCTACGTGGCCAGCAGCAGTAGCGAAACGCTGCGGATCTGGTCGCCCGGCGGGGACTGGCTGGCGATCACCGGTTCGGACGGGACCTTCTTCCCCTTCGCCGTACCGGTCGTGTACGATCTCGACATCAAGCCCGGTTCGTGCCCGAACTCGTTCAACCGCAAGAGCCGCGGCGTCCTGCATACCGCCGTGTGCGGCACAGAAACGCTTGACGCGACGATGATCGATATTGCGTCGGTCCGGCTCTCGCGGGCCGACGGCATCGGTGGCCAGGTAGCTCCACACGAAGGACCTCCGGGACCGCACTCCTTCTTCGATGACGTGGCTACGCCGTACCACGGCGAGTCGTGCCACGAGCTCGAGGCAGACGGCATCGTCGATCTGAAGATGTACTTCCAGAGCGAGGTGGTCACGCCCGTTCTTGAGCTGGGCACGCTGCCTCCGGGCGCGCTTGTGGAACTGGTCGTCAGCGGCACCCTGATTGACGGGACTCCGTTCACGACGGCGGGCGATTGGATCCGCTTGGTGCCGCCGGGCACGCCGCCCGGACTGGTCGCGGTCTCCTCGACCGTACCGGACGTGTGGATCGACGCGTATCCGCTGGACCTCCAGCTGGACGACGGCGGATTCGCCGACTTCCAGCGGAGCTACCCGCAGACGTCCCTGGTCACGCTGACCGCGCCGCGGATGGCTGAAGGTGTTCGGTTCGCACGTTGGGAAATCGACGGCGAGCCCCAGGCCCGCGGCCAGACCACGATTGACTTCGAGGTCGTCGGCGAGGTGATGGAGGCCAAAGCGGTCTTCCTGAACCCGGGAGTTCAGGGGATCCAGGGCGCCCCGGTCCAGCCGATCCAGGTGCAGCCGATCGGAGGCATGCAGCCCGCAGGCCGGTGATCGGATGACGCAAGGCAATTGACAGGGCATCCCGCTCGGGGTAGGCAGCCTCTCCGAGCGGAGTCCTGCGAAAGGGCACAGCCTCACGGGGAAGAAGCGCACCTTGCCGGAAGGCGAATCGCGTTGAACGCTCCTTCCGGTCCGAGCAAGGAGAGAGGGTGCACGCCGACGAAGGTCGCACCGGCGCCGCGAGGCGAATGCCGCAAGGCAGATGATGGAGTCTGTGCGAGGCCGTTCAAAGGGGGCGGCCTCGCTCTTTTTGTCGCTGTCAACGGGGAACAATATCCTGCCGTCCGGCCTATGACACCACCCGAACCCGGCGCGCCCGCTTGGCGCCGGCTGCCAACTGGGCGCTCATCCTGACCGGCGTATAATCGACTTACAGAGGATGCCGGTCCGTGAGTCGAAAGCCTGCCCAACCGGAAGACACGCCGCAGCAAAAACGAGCATTGCGAGGTCCGAGTGATTCCACAGTAGCCGCCGCCCCCCGAGCCAGGCGTCGGACCTTCGCGATCGGGATTGTGGCCGTCGTAGCGGCGGCGATTGTCGGGTCGGCCGTCTGGAGAGTGTCACACCCTCGACCTGGAGGGAGCGGGCCGGGATTCAACGTTCTGTTGATCACGCTGGACACGACTCGGGCGGACTATCTGGGATGCTACGGGCACCCGGGCAGTCACACGCCGAACATCGATCGGCTGGCGAGCGAGGGCACGATATTCACGCAGTGCACGGCCGCCGCCCCGAGCACGCTGCCATCCCACACCACCATCATGACCGCCACGTATCCCCACGTCCATGGGGTTCGCCACAACGTAGGGTACCGGGTGGGCCAAGCGAATCTGACATTGACCGAGGTTCTCAAACGGGCAGGTTACCGCACCGGCGCATACGTAGCCGCGTTGGTGGTCAATCGCGACACGGGCCTGGCTCAGGGTTTCGAGACTTACGATGACGCCGGGATGCGACATGAGCGCCGGGCCGACGAAGTCTGCAATGGTGCGATCGGTTGGCTGCGCCGCCAAGCGAACGACAAGTTCTTCCTGTGGGTGCACTTCTTCGACCCGCACGCGCCATACCGCCCGCCGGAGCCGTTCCGCACACGGTATCAAGATCCCTATGTTGGAGAGATCGCCTTCGTGGACAAGCAGGTGGGACGGCTGCTCAAAGAGCTCTCCCGCTCGGGCCTGGAACGCAAGACCCTGGTTGTGCTCACGTCTGATCACGGAGAAGGGCTCGGACAACACGGGGAAGACACGCATCTCTACTTCGTTTATGACACTACGATGTCAGTCCCGCTGATCTTCCGCTGCCCGGGGCAGATTCCACCGGGCTGCGTGGTGCGCGCGCAGGTGCGCAATGTCGATATCGGGCCGACGATTCTGGCGTTCTTGGGCATGCGGATCGAATCGGCCCTGCCCGATGCCCAGGGGACCAGCCTTGTGGCGCACATGCTGAGCGAGCGCGGCGGCCCGGACCTGCCCGCCTACGGTGAGACACTTGCCGGCCAGATCATCCTCGGGACCGCGGCGCTGCGCTGCCTTCGCGCCGACGGATGGAAGTGCATTCACGCCCCCCGACCCGAGCTGTACGACATCCGCCGGGATCCGAGCGAGCAGAACAATCTGGCGGCGAGCGAACCGGATCGGCTCGAAGCGATGCGCGATCAGCTTCGCGAGATTCTTGACGCGTCACCAAAGCCGCTGGGAGCGGGCGGCTCGGCGGCTCGGCTCGATCAGAACACGCTCGATCAACTGGAAAGCCTGGGATATGTGGGAGGTGATGCACGCGCGGTCGGTCCTGCAGGTCCCGAGCTCGACCGGTTCGCCCCCGTCGGGAATGACCCGAAGGATCACAAGGAAGATTTCCTGGCCATCGGTCAAGCCACCGAACATTTGCAAACCGGGCGGTTTGCCGAGGCGGAAACGGTGTATCGGCGCCTGGTGTCCGGCTTTCCCGACAGCGCGAACCTGCAAATGCACCTGGCCAGGTCGGTGTTTCTGCAAGGTAAGTTCGAACCGGCAATCGCCCTCTATCGCAGTCTTCTAGAGCGGCACCCAGGGAATGCGCGCGCGCACTACGGCCTGGGCAAACTGCTCGGCCGGGTCGGCAGACGCAGCGAAGCGATTGAGCAGTTCACCCTGGCCGTGCGCCTCGACCCGGAGTACGCCGAAGCCCATTACGACCTCGGCGTTGCTCTGAGGAAAGACGGGCGCGGAGACGAAGCCGTTGATTGTTTCCGCCGGGCAGTGCAGGTTCGTCCCACATACGTTGATGCGCGCGTTAACCTAGGCGTTGAGCTGGCCGCACGCGGGAAGCTGGACGAAGCCATCGAGCAGTACCGCCAGGCCCTGCGCCGGGTCCCCGATGACGCCGCGATCCATTTCAATCTGGGCAACGCGCTGGCTCGCACAGGTGATCGACCCGGAGCCATCCAAGCCTACCGGGAAGCTTTGCGACTCAACCCGAATTTCGCAGCCGCCCGCCGGGCGCTGGATCTCGTCGAGCAGGAACCGGGCGCCGGTGAGTCGCCGCCCTGAGGAGCACCGTGACGGAACGGGTGCGCCGGCGCAAGAACGTGAACCGGGCCCATCGACGCGCGAGCACCGGTCGGGGCACACCAGGTGTAGACGAAAGCATCATCCACGACCCGCGCGACTGGTCCGACCGAGCATGTGAAGGCGCTGATCGGCCTGCTGCCCAAGGGAACTTCGCTTCGTCTCGACATTCTCTGCGACCACCAGCGTTCGGTGACCCCAGCAGGGGCTCGATGGGGTGCTTGACCGGGCGGGTGACGCCGCTAGACTACAGGGTTGATGCGCGTAGCGGCCTTTACTCGCTTGCGCCGGCGGCGTAGCCAAGAGGACTAAGGCGCGGGTTTGCAAAACCCGTATTCATGGGTTCGAATCCCATCGCCGCCTGGTCTCACAGCAGAACCCGGCAGGGCTTTGCGGACCTGTAGGGTTTCTTTTCTTCAAGAACGATCGCTCTTCGAGGATGATTGTGCGTCCTCGCCATTCTGTACACCCGGTCAAGTTGTGACATCGCTGCGAAGCAGCAGAAAGTCCCGCGCCGGTCGGCCGAGGCGATCCCTTTTCCTCTCTGTGTCGATGATGTAATATCCAGGCCTCTTGCGGAACGAGAGGCCGTCGGCGATGTGCCCGTGCCTGCCCCCGATGTGTCACCCGGGTCGAGCCGCGACGAGGTCTACCGTGTCCGCCACGAGGCGGTCCGGATCTCCATCAGGGCCAGTGTGCCAGCACTCGTTTTGGCGACGAGCGCGGGTTCTTCGTGAAAGGAGAGGTGTCCGAGTGGCCTAAGGAGCACGCTTGGAAAGCGTGTGTACGGATTTCCCGTACCGCGGGTTCGAATCCCGCCCTCTCCGTTGCCAAAGAGCGTGGGCCTGGGGCCCCCTGACTGGCTGTCACGTATTGCCCGTCACAGCGTGATGCTGCCGTTTCCATGATCTGGCGGTGCCTGTATCACGTGCTGTCTGCGGATCACTCTTGGGTGATCTCGTCCACGATGCCGATGATCACGGAGCGGATGGGGGCTCGGGGATCGCTGACCACCTGTCTGGCGGAATTGCCTTCGTCGATAACCAGAACGGTCTGGCCGACGCCGGCGTCGACAGCATCGATGGCCACGAGATACCCGCCGAGCTCTTCGCCGTCCGGGGTGATCCGGTCGAGCAGGAGCATGCGCCAACTGGCATAGGCGGGATGCTTGATCGTTGCGACCACTTCTCCTTTGACGCGTCCGAGGATCATGGGTTCTTCCATCCCTCGCGGCTGACTTCGTCGACGATGCTGACGATCGTGTGATCGACCGGCACGAACCAGGGGTCCAAGGCCAAGGCCGCCTCGCGCCCGCCTTCGTATGTGACCACCTCGCCTGGTCCGGCCATCCTGGTCGCGTCGGCGGCCACCAGGGGCTTTCCCTTGAGGGTGCCGGTGCGGTCGAGAGGCTGAACGAC
>CP070691.1:789948-793451 GCA_020353195.1 Phycisphaerales bacterium
AGGCCGGGGTTGTTGGTAGACAAGATGCAGCCGCCGGTGCGCCGGCGACGTTACGGGCCGATCAGGGCGTTGACGAACGGTGCAATATCGGCGGCGTCGATGAAATCATCACCGTTCATGTCGCCGGGCTGACATCCACCGCCCGCAGGCTGGTCGAAGCAGACCTGGAAGCCACCGAAGTCGTCCAGGTCCACGTCGCCGTCAGAATCGAAATCGCCGTCACCGACGGAGGGGTACACCAGCGGGGCCTCGAACACCACGTACGCGACGCGCTCGGGCGTATGCAGACGCTCGGAATCGCCAAGCTGATCCTCGTCGAGCGAGAGGTTCAGTGTCGTGGTTGTAGCGAGCGCCGGGCCGTAGGCCTGGGCCCACGATCCGTCGGACCCGATCATCCCCGCCTGGCTCAGCACGGCGACGGTCGGCGCCGTCGCAAAGGCGGTGTCGAAGAGATATGGGTACGGTGGCGTGTTGTCGACGCCCTGGACCGTGGCGTCGCCCAGGCGGGCTTCGAACCCCACGCCATCGATCACCCAGTGACTGGCTTCGGTCACGATGATGCCGATTGTCTCCGGGGTGCGGGTCACGTCGAGGTCCGAGCCGACGTGCTTGCCGGTGCGCAGCGTGGTCGGGCTCGGGGGATCGGCGGTGGTCGCGCCCTGGCACCAGAACACGGACCAGTCGGGATCGTTTTCGGTCATCACCTGTCCGAGCACGACGGGGTTGACGTGGTTTCGCTTATGGCGCTGCGGTTCACCGACCCAACTGAGATTCAGGTCGACGACGGTCGAGCTGTACGTCCAGGCCTCGAATTCCACGCCGTCGATGGTGGTTACGCCTTCCTCGACCACCAGGTAGCTGACGTTGTCGGTCGTCACGGGGTTGCCGGACGGGTTCTGGAGGCGCACGTCGAAGCTGGTCGGAGTGACGTTGCTGACGCGCGTGACGACAGGCAGCATGTTGTTGTCGTACTGTACGGAGCAGACGACGACGGGGCTGTCGTAGGTGTTATTCAGGGGCACGGTGATGGCCGAATCGCTGACGGCAACGACCCCGCACTCGAGGCGTGGCTCGGCTTCGCAGGAGTCGGGGACGCCGTTGCCGTTGCCGTCGAGGCCCGGATCGCCGGTGATGTCGCAATCGTCGGGAACGTCGTTGCCGTCGCAGTCGGCCTCACAGTCGTCCGGCAGGAGGTTGCCGTTGCAGTCGTTGCCGGCGATCTGGCATTCATCGGGCACGACGTCGCCGTTGCAGTCTGCGCTGGTCCCCTCGATGATGTCGCACTCGTCGGCGACGGTGTTACTGTTGCAGTCCGGCTCGCACTCGTCTGGAACACCGTTGGCGTTGCAGTCGTTTCCGGTTAGCTGGCACTCGTCGGGCACGGTGTCGCCGTTGCAATCCTGGCTGGTCCCGTAGCTGACGTCGCATTCGTCGGGCACGGTATTGCCGTTGCAGTCCTGGCTGGTGCCGCCGGCAATGTCCTGAGCGTCCTGGATCCCGTTTCCGTTACAGTCAATCAGTGCGATACCATAGATGGCGACGATGCCGTCGATGTCGTCCTGATGCAGCGTCCTCGCGTGCGTGTCACAGAAGCTGACGTAGCCGTACATGGTCTTGCTCGAATCACCGCCGCCGTATAGATCTGAAAGGCACAGGCTGTGCCCGAGTTCGTGGGTGGCCACGTTCCAGATGTCCATCTTGGAGCCGCACAAACCGCTGCCGTCCCACCAGACGTAGTCGCGGTCGTTGAAAGAGATGTCGGTCTCGGTGATGTTGCCGCCGTTGAACCAACGGTGGTTCACGGCCACGGCATCAAGGGTGGGGTTCGGGTCGAAGAAGATCAGGTTCACGTTGTCATACACGTCTGAGGTGCCGCCGCTGGTTCCACCGTAGATGAACGTGAAGTCGGCTCCGGAGTTGTTCCAGGAGCTCATCCCGTTCTGTATCTGTGTGATCTGGGAGGTGGGGTCTCCGGCGGAACTGTCAGCACAGTTGGGGTTGATGTAGAAGGCCTCGCCCATGGGGTTCGCTTTGTAGGTCCAGTCCTGTCCGCACAGACTGTAGCGCAGCCCGCCGAGCGGTAGCACGAAGTTCCCCTCGTACGGCGCAATCTGCGGCAACGTCGTCCCGGGGGGCAGCGCTTGCTGGATCTGAGTCAGCATCTCGGTCAGCGGTTGTAGCGAATTGTCGATGACGCGTCGGCAGGCGGGAGCCATACGCGCAACGAGATTTCCATCAGTCAGGTATGCGCCTTGAAAGCTCCTCAGGATCGGGGTCCCGGCGCCGCTCAGGAACAGCAGTACGTGATCACCTTGCTCGAAGACCGGGAGCACCGAGAGTTGGAGCGTGATGTCGCCCACCGTACCGCCTCTCATCTCCAGCACCTCGATCCCCGTGCCCGGTCCGAGGAGGTAATCGTCGACGTCGATGACGACACGCGTCCTGATCACGTCGTGGTTGTCGTTCCAGAAACTGCTGACCTCCACCACGTCGCCGATGACGATTCTCTGTGCTTCGGCGGTCAGCTCGGCCACGTCCTTGTAGATCACGGCTCCCGACGCCATTCCCGTCAGGCATAGAATGCAAGCTGATGACATCCACAGATTACCCACTCGCATGACATCATTCCTCCTGGGTCAGCTCCGTTATCCGCCGACCCGCGTGTTCCATCCTTCAACCGGCCACGATTGATGCTTGCAGAAAAAGCGCTGAATCGTGAGGCTACCGAACGCGTGCATATGTTCCCAACGCCCATCCCAAGCACGTACACCCTGATTATAGGGCGGACCCGCGGGAAATACAAGTGGGAGGACGATCCCGGCCGGAAGACCATTCACCGACCCTGGCAGTTCGCCTGGAGCCGCGTCAGCCCGGCTGACGCCACCTGGGTCTCCCGACAGCCTCTCGACTGGCGGAGCGCCACGGGCGCGGCGCGGGAGCCCCGCCGCCGAATCCGCTGAAAAGAAACCCCGACCTCACGAGGCCGGGGTTGTTGGCAGACAAGACGCAGCCGCCGGTGCGTGGGCGACGTTACGGGCCGATCAGGGCGTTGACGAACGGTGCAATATCGGCGGCGTCGATGAAATCATCACCGTTCATGTCGCCAGGCTGACATCCACCGCCTGCAGGCTGGTCGAAGCAGACCTGGAAGCCACCGAAGTCGTTCAGGTCCACGTCGCCGTCAGAATCGAAATCGCCGTCACCGACGGACGGGTACGCCAGCGGGGCCTCGAACACCGCGTACGCGACGCGCTCGGGCGTATGCCGACGCTCGGCATCGCCAAGCTGGTCCTCGTCGAGCGAGAGGTTAAGCGTCGTGGTGGTGGAGAGCGTCGGGCCGTAGGCCTGGGCCCACGATCCGTCGGACCCGATCATCCCCGCCTGGCTCACCACGGCGACGGTCGGCGCCGTCGCGAAGGCGGTGTCGAAGAGATACGGGTACGGTGGCGTGTTGTCGACGCCCTGGACCGTGGCGTCGCCCAGGCGGGCTTCGAACCCCACGC
>CP070691.1:793551-801310 GCA_020353195.1 Phycisphaerales bacterium
ACTCGCCGGTTCATTATGCAAAAGGCACGCGGTCACACCCGGCAGGCCCGAAGGCACCGCCGATGGTGCTCCCACAGCTTGTAGGTGCATGGTTTCAGGTTCTTTTAACTCCCCTAAAAGGGGTTCTTTTCACCATTCAATCGCCCTACTTGTTCACTATCGGTCGTCGAGGAGTACTTAGCCTTGGATGGTGGTCCACCCGGCTTCACGCAGAGTTCCACGAGCTCTACGCTACTCTGGTACCTCTCGGAAGGGCTCTCGCTTTCGCGTACGGGGGTGTCACCCTCTATGCCGGTCCTTTCCAGGAACCTTCCGCTAGCGATGCCTTTGTAACTTCCATATGAGAGGCCCACAACCCCGGTCTAGAAACTAGACCGGTTTGGGCTCATCCGCTTTCGCTCGCCGCTACTGACGGAGTCTCGGTTGATTTCCTTTCCTCCAGGTACTGAGATGTTTCAGTTCCCTGGGTTGGCCCCTGCGGACTATGCATTCATCCGCAGGTGACGCCACTTATTGGGTGACGCCAGGTTTCCCCATTCGGACGTCCCCGGATCAAAGCGCGTTTGACCACTCCCCGGGGCTTATCGCAGCCTACCACGTCCTTCATCGCCTCTCGACGCCAAGGCATCCACCATGCACCCTTAGTAGCTTGACCACATTAATGAGAAGCTGGTCGCTCCACGTGATCAAGCCGCCTTCAGACAACTCGTGTCTGACCGGTCCGGCCCGACGAGGCCTACCGCGCGATACCTCCGGAAAACCGAAGCACCGCGCGCACCGCCGCCGGACAAGACCAGTTGAACCGATGGTTCTCCACATACTGCTTGCCATGCCCGCCATCATGCCGGGCCTGACAAGCCGCGTCCGCTTATTCGATTGCCAAAGAGCAGCTCGCGGGGCTATACACTCGCCCCGCGCCTCCGGGATCGCACGAGGAGCCCGGAGCCCCATAAGTCTACCCGTGTTTTTACGTACGTCAATCCGTATTCGTCGGATTCTGCGGGCGTTTTCGCCAGTTGTTTCCGGTACGCCGCCGCCCGGCAGGGCTGCTCCGCCCCCGGTCGGCCGGCCCCGGCACACCGCAATGGAGCCGATCGGACTCGAACCGACGACCTCCTGGTTGCAAACCAGGCGCTCTCCCGACTGAGCTACGGCCCCCAGACGTGGGCCTGACAGGGAAAAGACGAGAGCCGGAAACCGCCCGCGGCCTCGCTGCCCCCCCAAGCGGCGCATTCGAGCTTCCCGCTCCGCACTGGGCCCACCAGGATTTGAACCTGGGACCTCATCGTTATCAGCGATGCGCTCTGCCAACTGAGCTATGAGCCCGCTTTAAGCCTCAATGTACGCCGCCCGATCCCGGTGTCAACTCTTCAGCCGCCCTCCAGGGCCCGGGGCTGGTCTCATCCACCGCCTTCGAGCCTCCCGGACTGTAGCTTAGCCCCCACGGCACGCGATCGTTCGCCAGACCGCCGGGTCCAGCCGGCGGCCACGCTGGCTCGCGAGCGGCGCGTGCCTGGCCCGATCTCCGTGGCCGGGCGGGCCCGCCGTCGGCAATGTGCCTCGCGAAGAAGACAGGGTCGGGCCGACCCGATTCCGGGCCCGGGCGCATATAATGCGCGGCGGAATCTTGGCACCGGTCAGGGAGCGAACCATGCACAAGTCGCTCGGCGTCCGCAGTCACCAGCGGTGCGAGATGATCGACGTCACTGCCCAGGTGGCGTCAGCCGTCGCGGAGTCGGGCATGGGCGACGGACAGGTGGTCATCTTCGTCCCGCACACGACGGCCGGCGTCACCATCAACGAGAACGCTGATCCCGATGTGCAACACGACATTCTGCTGACGCTCGGCGAGTTGATCCCCCGGGTCCGGGGCGGCTACCGCCATGGGGAGGGCAACAGCGACGCCCACGTGAAGGCCTCACTGGTCGGCTCCTCGGAAACGGTGCTCGTCGAGGGGGGTCGACTGGTTCTGGGCACCTGGCAGGGCATCTACTTTGCCGAGTTTGACGGCCCGCGAACCCGCCGGATGCACCTGGCGATGTTTCCCTCGCCAGCGACCTAAGCGGCGTCACGCGGTCGCAGGCGGAGGGCTTCGGCGCTTGTGGCACGCGATCAGGTCGCAGGTGCTGCACATGTAGTCGAGGTGCTTCACGTCGGGTCCCAGGCCGATCACGCCGCTGACGCTTTTGATCGGCCACATGAGCGACGACTTGCTGAGGCGAATGCCGCATGGTTCGTCCGGCAGTAGCCCGATGAGCTTCTGCTGCTCGGCCGTGGCCCAGGCGCAGTAACCGGGGCTAAGGCGGTTGGTGGCCTTCCATCCGGCGGCTTGGGCGGCGGCGCGGATGTCGGCTTCGACGGAATCGGCACTGGCTTCCGCGGCTGAGGAGCCGACGGCATCCAGGGCATAGCCCTCCATCATCCGGCCGTCCTTCATCATGGCTCGGGCCTGCTCTTCCACCGCCGGCCCGATCGTCACGACAAACAACGCGACGGCGGACGCCCGGTGCAGGTGGGCCCGAACCATTTTGCCTACGGCGAACGTGGTGTCGGCGACGGTCATCGTGTTGACGTGGGAGTCCACCTGGCACGGCAGGGGCAGCCACAGGGTGCGGGCGTTGATCAGCGGGGTGGCGTTGGTCAGCGCCGTTTCGACCGCGGCCCGGATCGGTTCGGGCATGAGGCCGTCGGTGTAGCCCAGTTCGCGGGCGACGCAGGCGAGGTTGATGGTCAACTCGGCGTGATCGAGCCGCCGCTCCCGCGGCCGGCCGTCAACGAAGTCCGCCAGGCCCGATTTCGTGTTCATGACGACCGTGTCTCCATCCCATTGACGGCAGCACTGCTGTTCTTGGTATGACCGTCCGTTTGATCGTAGCGTCGGCGACCACTGCCCACTGATCGGGCTGCGGAAAACAGTTCAGACGGATCCTTGTCCGTTGCGCGGATTGGCTCGCAGAGCGAAAAGAGAACACCGCATCCCCCCTGCGGCGTGAGGCTTCGCAGATAGACTCCGACTGCCCGATGAGTTTGCCGGCGGCAACGGCGGCGATGACTCGTGCCTACCAGCGCCGCTCGCCGCCCCGCCCACCCCGATCGGTGCGGGGCCGAGCCTCGTTGACAGTCAGCGTCCGGCTGTCGAGTTCGGTGCCGTTCAACCCGGAAATGGCTGCGTCCGCCTCCGGATCGCTGTCCATTTCGACAAACGCGAAGCCGCGGGATCGCCCGGTCTGGCGGTCCTGGATGATCGAAACCGATCGCACCGTTCCGTAAGCGGCAAAAGCCGCTTCGAGGCCTTCCTCCGTCGTGTCAAACGACAGATTCCCAACGTAGATCCTCTTCAACTTATGCTTCTCCTGATGCAATTGCCCGAAACGATGCGTGCTGTCGAACCGCACTCCGAGTTCCTCACCCGGTCGTGGCCCCTGGGACCTGCCGGAGCCCGGGCAGGCTCCAAGCACGTCCGTTCAGAACCCGCGAAACCTAGCACGCCTGCGCCGGGTTGTCAAATGGAAACTTCGGTGTGCCGGGGGGTTACAAACTCATCCGGTCCGAGCCCGCGGCCGTCCGCACCGGCCTTTCTTCCAGCCGAAACGACCGCATGGACCCGAGTCGCGCCGCGTTGCGACCGGGTCCCGTGGCCGATCGCACCCGGTGCCCCTGCGATCGCCCCGGGGAGACGCCCTTTTGTGGCGGGAGCCGGCCCGGCCGTTCTCTCGCCGCCTGCCCATGGCAACGAGGCGAGGGGCCGAGCTACTCCTGGAACAGCCCGACCACGATGCCCTCGGGGTCGCTCATCATGGCGAAGTGGCCGACGTCGGGGATCGGTGTCTTGGGGACGATGACCCGCCCGCCTGCCGCCTCGGCAGCCTTGAGGGTGGCGTCGACGTCGTTCACCATGAAATAAACATTCAGTGCGGACTGGGGGCATTCGTTCGGCCGCTTCATCAGCCCACCGCACGGATCGGACCCGGTCTTGATCATGGTGTATCCGGGCATGGACTGGTCGTCGAACTCCCAGTCGAAGACCTTCGCGTAGAAAGCCTTGCACTTCTGGGGGTCGCCGGTCATGAACTCGAAGTGACACACTGGGTTGGCCATCGGTTGACCTCCTGCAATCGTGACGTGAGCGCGGTTTTCCCACGAGGCGTGGGGAGTCGCATAGCAGCTTAGCTTCGTCACCGACCGACCACAAGCCGCGGGCGTCCGGATCACGGCCCGGATCGGGGCGTCCAGACGGGGCGACCGGTCGCGTCTGCAGTGTAACGCCCCGGCCAGAGGACGCTGACGGGGAACGGCAGGTCGCGTTTTCGGCACGCGGATTCGATCCAGGGGGCGGTGTCGTCGGGTCGGTAGCGCTCATCGAGGTGATACAGCACCAGGTGGCTTGGCGGATCGGCGGCGCCGAGGTCGAGCACGTCGTCGAGCAGGCCATGCTGGCCCGGTGCGGTCGCCGCCTCACGAGTATCCTGGCGGTGAAGGTAGGTGCAATCGCGGAACAGGATATCCGGCGGGCCGGGCAGGTCGATCGGCTCGGCGCGGGCGTCGCCGGTGACGGCGAGCCGGACGTGGCCGCCTTCGACGAGCGCGTACCCCAACGCCCGGTCCGCGCGGTTTCCGACCGTGTGCGGAACGCGAAAGGCGACGAGTTCGATGGTCGGCGGTGATGCTCTCGCGTTCGCTTCGTCGGTTCGTCGTTCCACCGTTTCGTCGCTGGCTGGGAGTGTCAGTGCCTGGCCCGGTTCCAGCGGGGTCCACGTTGCGTTGTCGGCGCACGGTATACCCTGGTGCGGGGCGGTCTGGCGAACGGCTTCGATGAGATCACTGCCGGCGGGGTAAAGGACGTGGCACGGTCGCTCGAACGCGGACCAGCTCAGCACTTCGAGCAGCCCCGCGACGTGATCGCGGTGCTGGTGCGTGATGGCGATGATATCGATCCGCCTGCACGCGGTGGTCAGGCCGGCGGCGGCGCCGTCGCCCGCGTCGATGAGCAGGCGATGCCCAGGCACGTGCAGCCATGTGGAGTAAAGGGCGGTGGAAAAGCCTTCAATGTCCATGGTCGCAGGCTCCGGAGCGTACGTGCGCACGGTAACATGGAAAAACCGGTCTGCCCATGCCCGCCGAGCATCCGGCGGGTTGAAATCACCGGGGGCGGCCCCTAAGCTACGCCGGTTTGTAGAAACAGTCGCGCAGCGGGTTTCATCTCCGGGCCTTTTCGCACAAGGGATGGGGTCCGAGCCCCCGGGGCCTGGGGGCCAAGTGAGCCGACGTGGACATCAAACAGCTCAAACACGCGCTTATCGACATCGAGACTCAGGCCCGCCAGGCGGTCGAGGCGGCATCGACGCTGGAGCAGCTTCGCCGGGTGCGACCCAGGTTTCTCGGCAGGAAAGGCTCGCTCGGACAGTTGATGGCGACGATCCGCGACTACCCGCCCGAGCAGCGCGGTCTTGCGGGTCAGACGCTCAATGCAGCCAGCCAGGCCGTCACCCGGCTCTTTGCCGACCATCAGAAGCGAATCGAGTCGTCGGAGGTGGCGGCGGAAGCGAGCCGGGCCGACGCGTTTGACGCCTCGCTTCCCGGAGTGCGGCCGCCGCTGGGTAACGTGCACCCGGTGACCGCCGTGCAGTGGGAAATCGAGCACGTGTTTCAGCGGTTGGGGTTCACCGTGGAAGCCGGCCCCGAAATGGAGTCCGAGTACTACAACTTCGAGGCCCTCAACATCCCGGCGATGCATCCGGCCCGGGACCTGCAGGACACGTTCTGGCTGAGCAACGGGATGCTGCTGCGGACGCACACGTCGCCGGTGCAGGTGCGGACGATGGAGAAGTTCGGCCCGCCGATCCGCTGCATCGTGCCCGGACGCTGTTTCCGGTACGAGACGGTT
This sequence comes from Phycisphaerales bacterium, assembly GCA_020353195.1. Lineage (GTDB taxonomy): Bacteria > Planctomycetota > Phycisphaerae > UBA1845 > UBA1845 > JAFGJQ01. Next base: position 799,436 of record CP070691.1, read on the forward strand.
GACGCCTCGCACGAGACCACGTTTCACCAGTGCGAGGGGCTGGTGGTCGACCGCAACATTTCGATCGCCAACCTCATCGCGGTGATGAGGCTGCTGTTGCGCGAGGTTTTCAAGCGCGACGTGAAGATCCGGTTGCGGCCAGGGTACTTCCCGTTCGTCGAGCCGGGCTTCGAGCTGGACATGAGCTGCCTAATCTGCGGAGGCTCGGGGTGCCCGACCTGCAAGAAATCGGGGTGGGTCGAGATTCTGCCGTGTGGGATGGTGCACCCGAACGTGCTCCGCTACGGCGGGATCGACCCGCACGAATACACCGGGTTTGCGTTCGGGCTGGGACTGACGCGCCTGGCGATGATGAAATACGGCGTGTCCGACATTCGGGTGATGAACAGTGGCGACGTTCGGGCGCTGGTGCCGCCGTCACGGCTGGCGGGCTCGATGATCGTGGAGAAGCAATGAGACGGTCAAACGTCGGGATATCGAAACGCCGGGCGTGAGGAACGACAGCTGAGAACTGATGATTGAGGGTTTTGCCGGTCGATGCTCATCTCGCTGAACTGGATTCGTGACTTCGTTGACCTGCCTTGGGACGTGGCCCCGCATACGCTGGGCGAGCGGTTCACCCTGACCTGCGCGGAGGTCGAGGGAGTCGAGCGGATCACGGTCGACGCAAAGGGGCTGATCGCCGCCTACGTGGTGTCCCACAGCGAGATCCCCGGAACCCGCAACCTTCGTCACGTGGTGTTGGACGTCGGCGACGGGAGAACCGTAGAGACGGTGACGGCTGCCCCGGGGCTGCGCAAGGGTGTCCCCGTCGTGTACGCGCCGCCGGGAGCGTCGGTGGCGGCGACCGGCGAGATTCGCGAGTCGCGGGTGGAGGGGCGCCCGAGCGTGGGGATGATCCTGCCCGGCGACGCGATCGGGATCGCGATGGCGATCCAGACTGCGGTTTTCCTGCCCCCGTCTGTGGCGGCCGGCGAGCCGCTGCCAGGTGAGATGTTCGACGACTGGGTCGTCGAGATCGACAACAAGTCGATCACGCATCGGCCGGATCTGTGGGGGCACTACGGGATCGCCCGCGAGATCGCGGCGATGTATGGCCGGGAGCTGAAACCGTATCCCCTGGTGCGGTTGGAGGAACTGACATCGCCGGACCTGCCGGAGATCCCGATCGAGATCGACGACCCGACGTTGTGCCCGCGGTACAGCGGGCTGCGGCTTCTCGGCGTCGGGTCGCAGCCGGCGCCGCTGTGGATGCAGTTGCGGTTGGGGCACGTGGGGCTTCGCCCGATCGATTGCCTGGTCGATCTGACGAACTACATCATGACCGAGTTGGGCCAGCCGATGCACGCGTTCGACGGGGACAAGGTCGAGCGGATTGAGGTAGGGCTGGCGGAGCCCGGCTCGACGTTCGTGACGCTGGACGGCATGGAGCGGAAGCTGCCGGACCGCGCGCTGATAATCCTGTGCAACCGTCGTCCGATCGCGCTGGCCGGCATCATGGGTGGATTGGACACGGAGATCTGCGAAGAGACGAAGAGCCTGCTGTTGGAGTCGGCCAATTTCGAGCCGGCGACGATCCGGCGCTGCGCCAATGCGCTGGGCCTGCGGACCGACGCCTGCGTGCGGTTCGAGAAATCGCTCGATCCGGCCAACACGGTGCTGGCCATCCAGCGGTTCATGCAGCTGGCCAAACCGGAGTTTCCGGATCTGGCCCTGGCAAGCCGTTTGTCTGACGGATACCCCGCACCGGCTAGGAGAACCGAGGTCGAGGTCGATCCACGGTTTGTCGCCCGATTCATGGGACACCCGATCGAGACGCCGGAGATCACCGCGATTCTCGAGCCGCTCGGTTTCACCGTGGAGGATCGGGGCGAA
>CP070691.1:801410-809968 GCA_020353195.1 Phycisphaerales bacterium
AGATCCCGGTAGGTCCTGTTCGTCCCGGGTTCGACGTAGTCACCGATGTCGAGGTCAGTGCAGTCGGCCGTCAGACCCGCGCGCATCTCGGACGCCACGCGCGGGGCCAGATCCCGCCCGAGCGGTGTCGCCCCGTACAGGACGATCTGCGGCTTGTGCCTGGTGATCAACTGACACATTGCTCGGGCGTAGGGGAGCGTGCGATAGTGTTCGAGTTGCGGGTGATCGGCGCAGTAGACATTGTCGGCGCCGTGAGCGATAAGGCGGTGCGACAGCTCGCGGACGTTCGCGCCGGGCAACGCTGCGCCCACCTTGACGCCGAGCCGGTCCGCCAGATCGCGGGCCTTGCCGCACAGCTCCAGCGACACGTCGTTGAGGATCCGGTCTTCCTGCTCGGCAAAGACCCATACCTCGCCATTTCGGTTGGGTTCGATCATCTCGGAATCCTACCCATTCGTTGCACGCCATCCGTTTCCGGGCGTTTCCCTTGCGAGTCGGCGACGCGAGCATGCGTTTCAGTGCGTTCACCAGACTCGCTACGCGTTGGTCATGCTCAATCCCTTACCGTTTGAGAACCCGCGCCGCCGGGAATCGATCGTCGAGCCCGGCGGGATCGCCACCGGCTTGTCGGTTCGTGCACGTTGCTCCTCGGGAAGCCCGCGGTCGCTCTGTCAGCCGCAAGCGTGGAATCGTGCCGTTTCTGATGAGCCTTCAGGCTTCCCCTTTTCCTGCATCTCGAGTCGTCTTCAAGCTGCAACCCGACAGCGGACAGCTAGCCCATCGTGTGATCGACGATCAGCTCGTGGATCATCCCCCGAATGCCTTCTTCTGTGGGCGGGACCTCGGTGTATCCCTCCTTGGTCAGCACGATCGACTGGATGCGATGGACCTTGGTCGGCGAGCCGGTGATGCCGCACCACTGCAGGTCGGCATCGAGGTCATCGAGGTTCCACTGCTCGATGAGCAGGTTCTTGACCTTCAGGGCGAGTGTGCGCTTGACCAGTTCGGCTTCGGTTTTCGCGTCGTCGGCGCCGGGCGTGTCGTTGCCGATTTCCTTGGCGATCTCGTTGGTGCATCGGGCGTGTTTGAACCGCACGACCCGACGTGCGGCCTGGGGACGCGGGACGTTGGCCACGTCCAACACGGTCAGGAGGACAGGCAGGTGGCTTTCCAGGACCTCCCACCCGCTCCCGACGTTGCGGCGCACGCGGGCGGTGCGGTTGCCGAGCTCGACGAATCGCTCGAAGTAGGTGATCTGCGGCAGGCCGAGCTTCTGGGCCAGTTGCGGTCCGACCTGGGCCGTGTCGCCATCGATTGCCTGCCGGCCGCAGAACACGAGATCATACGTGCCGATTTTCTTGACGGCCTGGCTGAGGATGTAGCCGGTGGCCAGCGTGTCGCTGCCCGCCGCCCGCCGATCGGTGATGAGAATGGCGCGGTCGGCCCCGCGGCAGAGGCATTCGCGCAGCACTTCACACGCGTTGAGCGGTCCCATGGTGATCGCGGTGACGGATCCTCCGTAGCGGTCGCGCACGTCGAGAGCGGCTTCGAGTGCGTTGAGGTCTTCGGGATTGAAGACGGCGGGCAGGGCCGCGCGGTTGACAGTCCCGTCCTCGGTCATCGCGTCGGCGGTGACGTTGGCCGTGTCGGGCACCTGCTTGACGCAGACAATGGAATCGTAGCCCAATGGTTTTCTCCCACTCGCTGCAAGTCCGGCGAATCCACTCGGGGGTTGGTAGCGGTCACGTTACTGTGGGCCGCCGGGTCTACCGGAGCTTGCAGGTGGCACGGACAAGCTTGCCTCTCCCGTGCTCTGCCCGGGAACGTCGACAAACCGGGTTTGTCGGTCCCGCCCGGTGGCGCGGCTGGCCCCGTGCTCGGGCGGCGTCCTTCAGTCGGGTGAGGGTAGCATGCGGGCGTGATGTCGTCAAGCATCCTGATGGTCTGCGTCCGGGCGTGGGGTTTTTTCTTGCGGCACGCCTGTCCTGGCGGGTAAAAGTGTGTCGTATTTGGGGGCGGCATATGTTCCATGATCCGCCGAGCCGGCGGTGAATTCGTGCGTGGTTCTCTGGAGTCGATTGGGCATGAACACTAAGTGCCGATTTGTCGCTGCGGCCGTGCTGGGATTCGTGCCGGCTGCGGCCTGGTGTGCGGAGGTGGACAAGGCCCCGGCGCTTCCGGCGGCGTTCCGGCCGCACGTGCAGCCGGTCAAGCGTGGTAGAATCGACTGGCTGGCCGGTTACATCATCGCTCACGGAACGGGCTTGGCCGAGGGACGCGATCACCAGAATCAACTGCTGGCCCAGCGGGCGGCGACGCTGGATGCGGCGGCCAACGCGTTGGCTATCTCCCTGGGAATTCGAGTAGACGCCAAGGGGCGGACGGGAGATGTACGCAACGGCCGCGTGCTGCTCACCGGGGTCGTGAAGGGGCACGAGACCATCGACGTGCAATGGTTTCCGAGCGAAACGCCGCCGCGAAGCCGCGTGTCGCTTCGAGTGCCCCTGTGGGGTGTCAAAGGTGTGGCATCGATATTCTATGACCAGCAACGGACGGCGGTGCGGCGGCGGCCGCCGGCGCGGGTCCCATTGGCCATCGATCGCGTGGACGTGTCGGACAGCGTGCTCATCATCGACGCCCGGGGTCTGGGGCTGGACCCCTGTCTGTGTCCGCTGGTGATCGACGGCAGCGGGCGGGTGCTGCACGACGTTAATCGGCTGCAGGACACGGAGGTCAAGCATGGGCCTGTCGTGCGCTACGTTGAAACCGATCTGCAGTTCGAGCAACTATCCGATGGTGGCGGCGAAAGCGACCCACTGGTTGCGCCGGACCATCCCACGGCGCACCTGGCTTCGTATCCGCCCACCGACGCGTCCGGAGCGCCGACCACCCGGTCCGTGTCGCAACCATCAACGCGGCCTGCCCCGGGAAAAGACAAGGATCCGCGCAAGCGCCGCCGGCGAGTCGTGGTGAAGGCGTCGGCCGTGTCGGGCCAGCAGAAAACTGAAATCGTCCTGACCCGGACAGACGCCGAGAAACTGGCGCGCAGTCCGGAGGGGGCCAGCCTGATCCGTAGCGGGAGGGTGGTCGTGGTGGTGGATTCGGCGGCGGCGGGGATTGAAAGTAGGCGGGGCGACGAAGAACGGGAAGCGCTCGTGGCCCTGTCGAACCCGTCATGACCTGCGACTCGGACAGCGCAACGTCGTATCTCCGTGACCGTCCGGTCCTGTCGGTCAGGCAGGCCCGCGTGCTGGGGATCGTCGCCCCGCTGGTCGTCGCGCTGATTGGCGCGGCCTTGGGTCGTAGCGAGACAACCGAACGATTCGAGAATGTCAGCATCGATTGGCGGTTTCGTCTGCGCGGTCCCCGCCCGCCGCGGACGGACATCGTGGTGGTGGAGATTGACGAGCAAAGCCGCCGCAATCTCAAACCTGTCGACCGGCGGTTCGACCTTCGCAACCACGTCCCGGCGGCCCTTGCCAACCTGTCCGACGCCGGTGCAGTAGTGGTCGGGCTGGACGTTTGTTTCTCCGATCTTGCCGACGCCGCTACGGACGCCGGGCTGGCCGATGCTCTCGCCAACGAAGCGGTGCCCGTCGTTCTCGCCGCCGCCCATACGGACGGGCGGGTGAAGCAATCCGCCGCTTTGTTCACGGAGGCGGGGGCGGACGAAGGCGTGATCAACGTGCGGTCCGATGCTGACGGGGTCGTGCGTCGGTTACCCCGCAACCTTCATCTCGACGTGATCAATCCGGATGCGAGCATGACGGAGATTCCGCACTTTCCACTTGTGGTTGCGTGGTATGCGGTGCCGGAAGAGGAGGCGAACGAGACGGTCGTCTGTGATCAGGCCGGGGCGTGGGTCGGTCCGCATCGCGTCCACGCCGGTGAGTTGATTGACTATGTGGCTTTGCGCGATCAAGGGTGGACCAGGCTGACCTTCGAGGACGTGGTGCGAAACCGTTTCGATCCGCGGACGACGGACGGGGCTGTCGTCCTGATCGGCGAGTCCCGCCTGATCAGCGACGCGTTCACGACGGCGTTGGGCGAGGGGTTGACGCCCGGCGTGTACTACCATGCCAACGTGATCGCGCAGATCCTCGATGGACGGCGGTTGCGAACGGTCTTCACGAGCCGATGGTCCCAGGCAGGATTGTCGGCGGTGCTGGCGTTCGTATCCGGGTTGTTCTCGTGGAATCAGCGGCGGTGGTGGGAGCGTCGTCACGGCGGCGTTGTCCTGGGTGTGTACTTGGCCGTCGGAGTGGCCGTGTTTCCGGTGGGCTGGGGTTGTCTGGCGGCGGTGCTGTTCGGTCGGGGGCTTGTAATCCCGCTGGCCGGCCCGCTGGCGGCGATGGTGGTTTCCATGGGCACGGGCCTGGTGGCCCAGTGGATTCTGCTCAACGCTAACGCTCGTCGCCTGATGGAGCGTGCGCGGCGGATCGAGTCGCTATTCGGACAGAGCGTTTCGGGCCGCGTGCTCGATGCGCTCAAGGCCGACCCGAAGTCAATCGTCGAGACTCAAGTGCGGGAAGTGACGGTCTTGTTCTGTGATCTTCGGGGCTTCACTGCCGTGAGCTTCAGTCTGGCACCGGAGCATGTGGCGCAGATGCTGAACGAGTACTTCAACGACATCGCCGGGTCCGTCTTCGAGCACGACGGGTTCATCGATAAGTTCGTGGGTGATGAGGTGATGGTGGTGTTCTCGGTCCCGTTGGTCCAGTCGGACCATGCCGAGCGCGCGGTCCGCACGGCGATCTCGCTGAAGCGGCGCCTGGCCGATTTGAATCGCCGCCGCCGGGAGCGAGGTCAGCATCCGCTGGAATGCGGGATCGGGATTCACTGCGGCCCGGCGGCGGCGGGTCACATCGGATCGAGTCAGCGATCGAACTACACGGTCGTGGGCAATACGGTGAATCTGGCCGCTCGGATTGAACGGCTGACCAGGGGCGGTGAGATCCTGGTCAGTCGTGCGGTGCGAGAGCGCCTGCCGGACGATATCGAAGCTGCCCCCTGGCGTACGGTTGAGCTTCCCGGCGCACCGGGGGATCACGAGTTGTTTGTTGTCAGCATTGATGAGGCCGTTTGACCGGCGTCGGCGCATGAGTCCTGCTCATGGGGCCCCGCCCCATGCGCTGCGTCGGGGGCGCTTGCGGGCTGCGGGGGGCAGCCGCCCGGGTGGGGCGACGCGCGTGCGTCGGACAATCCGCAGCAAAGCCGTCTGGTCGATGGGTTTGGTGGCGTAGACGTCGCATCCGGCGTCGAGGCATTTTTGCCGGTCGGAGGCCATCGCGTGGGCGGTCAGGGCGATGATCGCCCCTGTGTATCGTCCGTCTCGGAGCACGCGGGTGGCTTCGTGCCCGTCTGTCACTGGCATCTCCATGTCCATCAGGATGCGGCAGCCAGATCAGCACGAAGCAGGAATCGCCGACGAGATTCGCCAGGCTTTCCAGCAGAACCAGGGCGATGAGGACGGCGCTGAGCGCGCCGAGCGCCTTGATAGCCGAGTGGAGTGCGATGTGGTCCCACCGACCCTGCAGCCCGGGCAGCAGACCGATGAGCAGGATGGCCGGCACTGTAGCGACGACGCATCCGAGGATCAGGTAGCAAGGCCGACGTCCGACCGGCATGGGTGTATGCCTTGCCCGTCGAGGTTGCCTGTCTGGTGATCCGGTCGGAGGGAAGGCGCAGGGCGGGGGCGGACGTTCGTGCGGCAAGCCGCAGGATGGCCCGTGCACGATGATCCCCGGCGGACACCCCGACCGTGGCAGTCATTCCGCCGTCCGCGTCTTGTTTTTATCGTTCGACTGGGGTGTTCACCTTGGTGGGGATTCCGCAAGACCCGCGTGTCAATGACGCATTGGATCGTCCGGCGTGGTACCGATAACTTCCCCGGAGACGGCGCCGGCCGCGGCGGGCTACCGGATCTGCCCTTGGAAGGTGTTGCCCACGCGATTCGCCCGGGTCTTCCTTCAAGGCCCGCTCGGGTGATGGTCGGACGGTCAATCAGCCGGTTCGCGTGATGGATGGCGGCACGGCTCATCAGGTCGTCGAGGCTGTCGGCCGTGCCGTACGTGCGATCGATTCGCGCGCCCGTGTCGGAGGAACAAGCAGACACAGCGCATGAGGCGCGTCCGATCCTCCGAGTCTGAGTTCCAAGTCCGTGCATGACAGTCCACCACACCCGGGCTCACCGAAGCGCGTGAATCCTTCGGTGTCAGCGACGGCGGAGTTCTGGGGAAGGGCACCGGCGGGATCGCTGGATTGTCCGGGCGGCGCTCGTTGGCGTTTCGCGTTGGCCGGCCGGTGCAGTATACTGGAGCGGCCTGTGGTGCTTGGGCCGGAGGCGCTGCGGCAGGCGCCGCAGCGTGCTGGGTTTGCGAGGAAGGGATGCACGAGACGACCATCGATATCGAGCGGGAGGCTCTCGACCTCCTCGATGCCGCCCCGGATGCCATACTCATCGTCGATGACCAGGGGCGGATTGTGCATGTCAACGCCCACGTGGAGCCGCTGCTTGGCTGGTCAGCTCACGATCTTGTCGGAGGGCCGGTCGAACTGCTTCTACCCGAACGGTTTCGCAAGGCCCACGTGCGGCAGCGAAGTCAATTCGGCAAGTCGCCGCGCGTTCGCGCTATGGGAAGCGGCCTGGAGCTCCGCGCACTGGCGAAGGATGATCGCGAGATTCCGGTGGAGGTCAGCCTCAGCCCGCTCGAAACGGAACAGGGCTTGCTTGTCATCTCCAGCATCCGCGACATCACCGCGCGGAAGCGGGCAGAAGAAGTGCACCGGCTCGATGAGGCCCGTCTGGAAGCCCTGGTAAAACTCTACGAAACCACAGCCGCCCCGTTCCGACAAGCCGCCGAGTCCGCCCTCGAACACGCCGTCAAGGCAACCCGGAGCAAGATCGGCTTCGTCGGGCTCCTGGACGACGACGAGTCAGTGTTGACGATTCATGCCTGGTCTGAAGGCGTCATGCGCGAATGCAGTGTTGCCGGTCAACCGAGAGTGCTCCACGTGGCCGAAGCGGGCCTTTGGAGCGAGACCATTCGGCAGCGAAAGCCGATCGTCGTGAACGACTACGTCGGCCTGGATCGATGGAAGAAAGGGTATCCGCAGGGCCATGTTCCTCTGTCACGCTTTCTTGGAGTACCGATCTTCGATGGCGAGCGGATCGTCGCCGTCGTGGCAGTGGCAAACAAGGAGGGTGAATACGAGGAGGGCGATGTCAGGCAGCTGACGCTGCTGATTGGCGGGATCTGGCGGTTTGCGCAGCACCAGCGTGCGGAAGAGGCAGTGCGGGAGTCGAGGACGTTCCTTCAGACCATCATCGATGGGATTCCGGAGGCCGTGCTCGTCATAGACCGCGACTACCGCGTAGTCCTTGCCAACCGCGCCACGCGGGAGCTGGCTGGACTGGAGGACCCACTTGCGCGTGACGCTCATTGCTACGAGGTCTCTCATGGGCGTGACTCGCGATGTACCGGGACGGAGCACCCCTGCCCTCTCCATGAGGTCGTCGCGACCAAGGACCCGGTGACGGTCACGCACACCCACTTGGATCGCGATGGCAACGAGATCATCGTCGAGATATTGGCCGCCCCGATCTTCGACACAAGCGGCGAGGTAGTGCAGATCGTTGAGTCGTGCCGCGACATCACCGAGCGGCGGGCCGCAGAGGCGAAGCTCGAAGAAGCCTTCGACGAGATCACCCGGCTTAAGGACCGTCTGGAGGCCGAGAACGTCTACCTGCGGCAAGAGGTCCGCCTCGAACACGCCCACGACCGGATTGTCGGCGCCAGCCCGCGCATCAAAGCCGTGCTGAGTCAGGTCGAGCAGGTCGGGCCCACGGATTCCACAGTGCTGCTCCTGGGCGAAACCGGGACCGGCAAGGAACTGATCGCCCATGCCATCCACGCCCTGGGCGCGCGGAGAGAGCGGGCCATGGTGCACGTGAACTGCGCCGCGCTACCGGCCACACTCGTTGAGAGCGAACTCTTCGGCCGCGAAAAGGGCGCGTATACCGGGGCGCTGAGCAAACAGGTCGGGCGCTTCGAGGTAGCGGACAAGTCGACCATCCTGCTGGACGAAATCGCCGAACTCCCGCTGGACGCGCAGGCCAAACTGCTCAGGGTACTGCAGGAGGGGCAGTTCGAGCGGCTCGGCAGTTCCAGGACGATGACCGTGGATGTACGCGTGATTGCCGCGACGAATCGCGACCTGAGCCGGGAGGTCCGTGAGGGGGGCTTCCGCGAGGATTTGTACTATCGCCTTAACATCTTTCAGATCTTGGTGCCGCCGCTTCGCGAGCGGCTTGAGGACGTTCCCCAGTTAGTGTGGGCGTTCGTCGACGAGTTCTCCAAGTCCATGGGCAAGAACATTGAGGCCATCGCCCAGACTTCGATGGAGGCACTTCAACGACATCACTGGCCGGGGAATGTGCGCGAGCTGAGAAACGTGATCGAACGGGCCATGATCGTCTGTACCGGGCCCACCTTGCGTATCCCCGTTCCCGCGCTCGCGGAGTCAACCAGCCACACGGACATGACGCTCGAGAGCAT
>CP070691.1:810068-814196 GCA_020353195.1 Phycisphaerales bacterium
CGTGTAACAGACAACTCGTAGATCACGCCTTCATCGATGAAGCTCGTGATGTCGAGGCTGGCGGTGCCTCCCGAGCCCGCTATGCTGCCCGTCGACTGGTTCACGTCAACCTGGGCGAGGGTCGAGAGCCCAACCGCGCCAGTAACCTGTAGATCGGCCCAAGTGGTGTTGGCGTCTCCAGAACCGATGTTGACGCTGAGCGTGCTGTTCGTCCCGCTGTGCGTAACGTAGAGATCGCCGGGATTGCCAGAGACAACGCCGTTCGGATCTTGCGTCCCGACGAAAACCCGGATGTCTTCCCCGTTGCTTCCGGTGCTTTCCAGTTGAAACACCGGGACCGTGTCAGCGCCACCATGCGTGACTTTCGGACGCACGGCTCCGGTCGACGGCCCTTGGACGACGACTTGGTCTCCGGTACCCGTTCCTCCGATCGTTATGATGTTGCCGCCGACTGCCGGAGCCACCTTGAACAGCTCGGCGGCAGCGGCATCTTCGAACGTAAACGTGTAGGTGTCCGTGATCTGCCAGTCGATGTTCCGGTCGGTCTGCGTGACCGCCCCGACCTGGGCATCCACCGCGGCATCCAGGTCCCCTCCTGCCGTGAGGTCCGTCCAGGCCGTGGACCCGTCCGTGTTGACCCACGTCTTGCCGTTCGTCCCGTCACAGAACAACGAACCGATCGCACCCGTCACCCGGCCGTTCGGACTCGAAGATCCAGTGAAGATCTGAACGGAGTCTCCGCCCGAGCCAGACGTCGTCCACGTCATCAGGGGGACGGTGTCAGCCCCCCCGTGCGTGATCGTGAAGAAGCCGCTCCCTGTCGTCGGGCCCTGAGCGGTGATGGTGCTGCTCGCAACTGTCCCGCCGATCGTGATGTTGTCCCCGGCAGCTGCCGGAGCCACGGACAGCAACGTGTTCGAGCCGTCGCTGTTCGAAAAGTCAAGGGTGTCGGAGTCCGTGATGCGCCAGTCGAAGGACTGGTCCATGTTGGCATTGGTCGCCCCGGTGTTCTCGACTGCCGCCTCAAGACTAACGGTGCCTCCCGCGGTGAGATCGGTCCACGCCGTCGCTCCGTCGGTGTTGACCCACGCCTTCCCGTTCGTCCCGTCGAGGAACAGCGAGCCTATGGCGCCCGTGACCCGAGTATTCGGGCTCGAGGATCCTGTGAACACCTGGACCGAGTCTCCGCCCGAACCTGATGTGGTCCAGGTCATGAGCGCGACGGTGTCGGCTCCTCCATGCGTGACCGTGCAGAAGCCGCTCCCCGTCGTGGGTCCCTGGACCGTCACAGTACTGCTCGCGACCGTTCCGCCGATCGTGATGTTGTCTCCGGCGGCGGCGGGGGCAATCGTCAGGAGCGGATTCGAGCCATCGCTGTTGGAGAACTCAAGAGTGTCTGAATCTGTGATACGCCAGTCGAACGACTGGTCCATGTTGGCGTCGGTGGCACCCGTGTTCTCAACGGCAGCCTCAAGCGTGCCTCCACCCAGCAAACTCGTCCACGTGGTGTTGCTATCCCCCGCGCCCGTGTTGACGCTGACGATGGAGCTCGTGCCGCTGTGGGTGAAGTAGACGTCGCCGGGATTGCCCGAGATCGTGCCGCTCGGGTCCTGATCCCCGACGAACATCCTGATGTCTTCGCCGTTGGTTCCCGTGGTCTCGACCTGGATAACGGGATCGGTGTCGGCCCCGACGTGCGTCGCCTTCACAATCCCGCGCGTGCCGCTCGTGATGTCGCCTGGCTGGAGAACGATGTTGCCGCCCGCGCCGCTCGTGCTGCCGCCGGGTCCCGCTATGATCTCTACGTCGGGAGCATCTGAAGTCGCACTCGACGCCGCATCGCCCAGAAGACTCGGGCGGAATCTATCCTCTCCGGTTACCCGATAAAGTTGCCGAACCTCGTCGGCGGTCAGGACCCGGTCCCACAGCATGTACATGTCGATGTCGCCGTCCCAAGCCCTGGCGGCGCCCCAGCGGTTCCCGATGAAGAGAGTCTCCCCGCTGTCGCTCGTGATGGCCCCGGAACCGGCCGTCTGCGAGTCCCAGGAGACCAGCTCCCCGTTGACGTACGCTATCGGAAACTTGGTCGCGGGGTCGCTGCCGTCGTAGGTGATGACGACGTGGATCCACTCGTTGATGGGAACTGTCCTGAACGTCGTGTAGACCGTGTCCGTCGTGGCTCTGTTCTGCTGAAACCCGAATCGGACGAGGCTGGACGACTCATCGTTGACGTTCAGATACCAGCCCTTGGTGTCTGTCGAACTCGTCGTCGAAGACACGCGCCCGGCGTTTCCCCCTCCGTCCGATTCGGCACGAACCCACGCGGCGACCGTCCCACCGGTCTCAAAGAGGTTCACACGCGCAGCAGTCAGGGTGCCGGTGTCGAGGTATGAGCTTGCGCCGTTGAAGTTGAAGTGACTATCCGTGATGGTCACGAAGTTCAGCGTGCAGCTCGTGCTGGCAATCAGATCCGTTACGGTCGAGCCGGTACCGGAATATGAGTTACGGTCTCCGGCATCGATGTAGAACTGGTTGTCTTCCCAAAGAACGCCCTCAATTCCCGCAGACGCCCCCGTGCCGGTCGACGTGAGGTCGACCCAACTTGTAGAGCCGTCGTCGTTGACCCACGCCTTGCCGTTCGTCCCGTCGAGGAACAGAGAACCGATGGCTCCCGTCACGCGCGCGTCGGGGCTGGAACTCCCCACGAAGACCTGTGCCGAGTCCCCACCCGAGCCCGAAGTCGTCCAGGTCATCAGGGGAACGGTGTCGGCCCCCCCGTGCGTGATCGTGAAGAAACCCGTACCAGTTGTCGGACCCTGAGCCGTGATGGTACTGCTCGTGACCGTCCCACCAATCGTGATGTTATCCCCAGCGGCGGCAGGGGCGACGGTCAGGAGAGGGTTGGAGCCGTCGCTGTTGGAGAACTCGAGAGTGTCTGAATCCGTGATGCGCCAGTCAAATGACTGGTCCATGTTGGCATTGGTCGCACCCGTGTTCTCGACTGCCGTCTCGAGCGTCGCCGAGCCCGTGGCGAGCTGGACCCAGTTTCCCGTTCCCGTGGCCGAGGCGATCCAGATCGTGCCGTCGCTTCGGACGTAGAGGTCGCCTCCGTCGCTCGCCGGGACCGAGTCCGAGTTGGGCTGGACGGTCCCCGTCCGCATGCGGAAGGTGTGGGCGTTCCCGCTGGCCGAGGTGAGTGCCAGGATCGAGTCGTCCTCGGTCCCGGTGCGGTTCGTGACCACGACCTCACCGATCGTCCCGCTGCCGTCCCCGAGTCCAGGCCGGAGAGTAACGTCCCCGCCGTCCGTGTTGGTGGCGGACGCGGCATCGCCGCCCTCGAGGATGAGCGTGCCTCCGGCTCCTCCGGTGGCGTCGTCTCCCGTGATGGCGTCGCCGCTGACAACCGTGAAATCCTGATCGAACGTGCGCTGTGGGGTCCTCGCCATCGCGTCCTACCCCTGGCGTCCTATAGAAGGATCACGGCCAGTTGAACGCGTTTCGGAGCCCCCTAATACACCTCGTCACAGGGTTTCCAAGAACGGGCGCCCCCGATCGCGAGGACCGGGACGCCGGAGCGCCAAACGTGCTCAGAAAGCCTCTAGGAGGCCTGTTGGAGACCAAGTGCTTCGAGACGCTGTAAAATTTGGATATCCCTCGTCCATGTAGGGGAGGACTGGAACATGAAACGACTTCTTTTCACGATGGTGGCAGCGCTGGCACTCACGGGATGTGCCGACGATTCTCATTCGGACGCTGAGTTGGGAGACGGCGCGGACACCGAAACCGACGATGACAGTAACGACGAAATGACAGACGAGGAGTCCGATACGGAAGGCGAAGATTCGGGTGCCGACACCACTGAAGATGAAACTACGGAGAGCGACGGAACCGAAGAGACTTCGGACACAGGATCCGAGCCCGAGACGAACCCCGGTCCAGGTGAGCCCTGCAATCCGCTCGTCGCCTTTGACGGGGCGGCTCCCTGCGAGTACCCGGAAGGTGAAGACGGACCGCCGCTCACATGCGCTCTCGTGCTCACGAATGGCGGTATACCGATGAGACTCCGCTGTGCGGTCCTGAGCGACAGCCAGGTAGACGGAAACGATCTCCATGAAAAGTGGGAACTAC
>CP070691.1:814296-820954 GCA_020353195.1 Phycisphaerales bacterium
CAGAATCCGCCCATCGGCCGTGCAGACCAGCGGGTTGATTTCCGCCAGACTGCAGTCGTACGTCAGGAAGACCATCACGAGCCCGCGGAGCACCGTCGCTGCGGTCTTCATCTGCTCCTTGTCGGTCAGCCCCAGGGCGGCCACCAGCCGGTTCGTCTGGAAGTTCAGCAGCCCCATATGCGGGTGCAGCCACTGCTTGACGATCGCGTCCGGGTCGCGGGCGGCCACCTCCTCGATCTCGACGCCGCCCTCGCGCGACACCATGACCACCGGGCACCGCTGGGCCCGATCGAGCACCACGGCCGCGTAATACTCCGACTCGATGTCGACGGCCTCGGCGACCAGCAGCTTCTTGACGGCGATGCCCTCGGGGCCGGTCTGGCGGGAGACCATCCGGTTGCTCAGCATGAACTCGGCGGCCGACCGGACCTCGTCGGCCGATCCGCACAGCTTGACGAACCCGGCCTTGCCGCGTCCGCCGGCGAAGACCTGGGCCTTGACGACCACGGTCTTGCCGATCCGCTCGTAGGCCAGCGTGGCCTGATCCACCGCTTCGACCACCTCGGACGGGGGCACCGGCACGCCGGCCTCCGCTAGCAGTTTCCTCGCCTGGTATTCATGGACTTTCATGGTGTCGCCTTGTGGGTGCGTGATTCCGATCTTCAAGCCCGCGTCGACCGCGTCGGCGCCCCGGGCGGGGGCTTTTTTATCCGGACGGCCGCGTTTTTTCAAATCCGGACCCGCTGCGGGGCCAGTGCCATCCGCCTGCCGACCGGCGGAGGTGCAGTACGGCCCCGAATCAGCCGATACCGACAGCAGGTACCCGGGTGCGCGTCCAGCGTGCCAAGGCGACGGCCGGCGAACCAGAGGGCACGGCGACACGACGTGCCCCCCAGCGTTCCCCAGGAGGCGTGTCAATGACGGCGCTGCTGGCTCAACTGAGCGGCTACGAACGGGTCGAGGCCGTCCACCGGACCTTTGCCGAGAAGTCGTCCGACGACGCTGCCGCGATTCTGTTCTGGTCGTTCGTACTTCTGACCGGTCTGCTGGCTTTCCTGGCGATCAGTCATCGCGTCCAGACCTACTTCCGCAAGCGCGACGAAGCTCGAAGACATCCGCTGCCGAGGCGCCCTCGGCCTGTCGACGAGGGCGACCTGCCCCGATTCGGAAGCTCTCGGCCCAACGTCATGGGATCCCCGCTGCCTCCGGAACCCAGGGAGACCCCTGTCCGCTGGTAAGCCCGCTTGTCCCCCGCGGATCTGCTCGTTTGAAGCCGCCATCTCCGCGCCCCGGCGGGCTCGCCAGGGCCACTCTTGACCATCCCTGCCAGACAGCCCTCGGTGCGACTTGCCCGCGCGCCGGAGGCGGATACACTGGGGGCATCCGATCCGTGCCCGGTGAGGCATCGCAATGGGGTCCGCCGACCTGGCCACCCAATCTGACACCACTAACGACTATGGATGCACACTGACATGACTAGTTCATCGAAACGCAGTAACCCGTTCGGAGCGGAATCCACGTTGGACACGCGAAGTGGGGCTGTGCGTATCTTCCGGCTGGCCAAGCTGGCGGAGGACGGAATCGGCGCGATCGACCGCCTGCCGTACTCGATCCGGGTTCTGCTGGAGGCCGCCTTGCGAAACGTCGACGGTCATCAGGTCACCGCCGACGACGTAGCCGGGCTGGCCCGGTGGGAGGCGAAAGCAGCGACTCGCACGGAGGTTCCGTTCAAACCCGGGCGGGTCGTGCTTCAGGACTTCACCGGGGTGCCCAGCGTGGTGGACCTGGCGGCTTTGCGGTCCGCGATGAAACGGCTCGGCGGTGATCCGAAGCGGATCAACCCGCAGGTGCGGTGCGATCTGGTGATCGATCATTCCGTGCAGACCGACGTGTCCGCCTCGCCCGATGCGCTGGCGATCAACAAGCGGAAGGAGTTCGAGCGAAACCGTGAGCGCTACCGGTTCCTCAAGTGGGGCCAACAGGCGTTCGACAACTTCCGCGTCGTCCCGCCGGCCACCGGGATCATTCATCAGGTGAACCTGGAGTACTTAGCCAGTGTCGTTCTCACGAAAGACGGGGCGAACGGAACCGTCGCGTTTCCTGACAGCCTCGTCGGCACCGACAGCCACACGACCATGATCAACGGGCTGGGTGTCGTGGGCTGGGGCGTGGGTGGGATCGAGGCGGAGGCGGTGATGCTCGGCCAGCCCATCTACATGCTGACTCCGGACGTGATTGGCTTGAAGCTGATGGGAACGCTGCCGGAAGGAACGACCGCTACCGATTTGGTGCTCACGGTGACGCAGTTGCTGCGGGCCAAGGGCGTGGTGGGCAAGTTCGTCGAGTTCTACGGGCCGGGCCTGGCGGACATGCCATTGGCCGACCGCGCGACGCTGGCGAACATGGGGCCCGAGTACGGCGCGACCCTGGGCTTCTTCCCCGTGGACCACCAGACGCTTCGGTATCTTGAACAGACCGGCCGACCCGCGGACGTCGTCGACCTCGTCGAACGTTACTGTAAGGAACAAGGTCTGTTCCGCACCCCGGACAGTCCTGATCCGGAGTTCACGGACACGTTGCAGCTGGACCTGGGCACCGTGGAGCCCAGTCTGGCGGGTCCGAAACGGCCGCAGGACCGCGTGCTCCTGTCGGACATGAAGCAGTCATTCCGCGCGAGCCTGACCGCGCCGATCCGCGACCGCGGGTTCGCCCTGGACGGAGCGGCGCTGGCCCGCAAGGCCACCGTCAAGATCAACGGCCAATCCGCGGAAATCGGGCACGGCGCCGTGGTCATCGCGTCGATCACCAGCTGCACGAACACGTCGAACCCGTCCGTGATTCTGGCCGCGGGTCTGCTGGCCAAGAAAGCCGTCGAGAAGGGCCTGAGAGTCAAACCGTTCGTCAAGACCAGCCTCGGGCCCGGGTCACGAGTCGTGACGGATTATCTCGACAAGGCCGGGCTGACGCCGTACCTGGAGAAGCTCGGGTTCCATAACGTCGGCTACGGGTGCCTGACCTGCATCGGCAACAGCGGGCCGTTGCCCGACCCGGTCGTGGCGGCAATCAGCGAGAACGATCTTGTCGCCAGCGCCGTGCTCAGCGGCAACCGGAACTTCGAGGGGCGTGTGAATCCCCACACCAGGGCGAACTACCTGGCGAGTCCGCCGCTGGTCGTGGCGTACGCCGTCGCCGGCACCACGGATATCGACTTGACCACCGAGCCTATCGGCCGGGGCAGCAGCGGCCAGGACGTGTACCTCAAGGACATCTGGCCCTCGCAGAAGGAGATCGCCGACGCCATTGCCGCCAGCGTGACGCCGGAGCAGTTCGCGCGGCAATACACGGGGGTCTTCGACGGCGAGGACCAATGGCGGGCGATCGACTCGCCGACGGGCGACTTGTACGCGTGGGACCGGGAGAGCACGTACATCCAAGAGCCGCCGTTCTTCGTCGAGATGTCGCGGCAGGCGGAGCCGATCGCGCCCATCAACGGGGCACGATGCCTGGTCATGGTCGGCGACTCGGTGACCACGGACCACATCTCGCCCGCCGGCGCGTTCAAACCGGACACGCCGGCCGGCAAGTACTTGACGAGCAAGGGCGTCGCGCCGGCTGATTTCAACAGTTACGGCTCGCGCCGCGGGAACGACCGGGTCATGGCCCGGGGCACGTTCGCCAACATCCGCCTGCGCAACCTGCTGGCTCCGGGCACCGAAGGCGGCGTGACCATTCATCTGCCCACGGGCGAGCAGACGACGATCTACGACGCGGCCATGCGGTACAGAGAGTCGGGCACGCCGCTGGTCGTGCTGGCGGGAAGGGAGTACGGCACCGGTTCATCCCGGGATTGGGCGGCCAAGGGTACGATCCTGCTGGGCATTCGCGCCGTGATCGCCGAGAGTTTCGAGCGAATCCACCGCAGCAACCTGGTGGGTATGGGCGTGCTGCCGTTGCAGTTTGCTGACGGGCAGACTCGTGAATCGCTGGGCCTTACCGGCCACGAGACCATCGACATCCACCTCAGTGATTCGTTGAAGGCGGGGCAGAAGGTGAACGTCACCGCGACCCGCGACGACGGCACAAAGGTCGAGTTCGCCACCACGTGCCGGATCGATACGCCGGTCGAGGTCGAGTACTACCGCAACGGTGGCATTCTCCACACGGTCCTGCGAAAGATGCTCGGGTAGGCAGCGGGGGAACAGGCGTCTTGCTCTGCGGCGGGACGCCCGGCGATGCTGCGCTCCATCGCGGAGGAGAACTGCGGTTACCTTCTTGGCCTATGCGTGGATCGGCCGGCCATCCACCGCCAGCGCCGCCTCTTTGACGATTTCGGCTAACGTGGGATGGGCATGGCTGCAGCGGGCGATGTCCTGGCTTGTGGCGCCGAGCTCGACGGCGGCGACGGCCTCGGCAATCAGGTCGCCGGCCCGCGCGCCCAGAATGTGCACGCCCAGTACGCGATCCGTCTGCTCGTCGGCCAGGATCTTGACACTGCCGTCGGTCTGCCCGAGGGCGTGGGCCCGGGCGTTGGCGCGATACTGGAAGATGCCCTTGCGGTAACGCGCACCGGCCTCTTTCAGTTCATCTTCCGTTTTGCCGACCGAAGCGATCTCCGGCTCGGTGTAGCAAACGCCGGGGATCGCGTCATAGTTCACGTGACCACGACCGGTGACGATGCGCTCGACACAAGCCACGCCTTCCTCTTCGGCTTTATGGGCGAGCATCGGGCCGCGGATGACATCGCCGATGGCGTACACACGGTCGCCCGACGTGGCGAAATCGTCTCTTACGGAGATTCGCCCTTTCCCATCGACTTCAATCCCGACGGATTCGAGGCCGAGGTTCTCGGTGTAAGGCGTGCGACCGACGGCGACCAGGACGCGGTCGCATCGAAGTGGTTCGGCCCCCTCGGCTTCGACGACGCAGTTGTCTCCGTCGATCCGGGCCGCCGTCACCCTGCTGCTCAGGCGAAACTCCAACCCCTGGTTCTTGAAGATCCGCAGCGCCTGGCGGGCGAGCTGTGAGTCCGTCCCGGGCAGGATGCGATCAAGGTACTCCAGCACCGTCACCCGGGCGCCCAGCCGGAGCCAGACCGTGCCCAGCTCCAGCCCGATGTAGCCGGCACCGATGACGACTAGGTGCTCGGGGACATCGGGATACGCCAGGCCTTCGGTACTCGTGCCGATGCGATCGCCGTCGAACTCGATGCCCGGCAGGCCGGCGGACGTGCTGCCGGTCGCGATCAGAACGTGCCTGGCTTCCAGCTCGACCGGTTTGTTGTCGGAGTCAACCACAACCTTGCCCGGGCCGGCGAGCCGCGCGTGCCCGAGATAGCGGGTGATCTTCCGTTTCTTGAACAGCAGCCCGATGCCGTCGGTCATGGTTCTGACGATGGTGTCCTTGCGCCGGTGCAAGGCCGGCAGGTCAAGCCCAACGTCCTTGAGCCTGATTCCATGCTCCGCCATCGCGGTCCGGGCCTGGTGATAGCGCTCGCTCGATTCGAGCAGGGCCTTGCTGGGTATGCATCCGATCCGCAGGCACGTACCGCCCAGCGCGGATTCCTTCTCTACGCACGCCACGTTCAGCCCGAGCTGGGCCGCACGAATCGCCGCCACGTATCCGCCGGGTCCCGCACCGATCACAATCAAGTCATGCCGTGTCATTCCGCAACTCCAGAGACAGGCAATCGGGACGTGAGTCTTCTTCCGTCGTAGGAGAAGCTCCCGTCCTGGTTTTGCCCAGTCAGACGGGATGGGCTATTGGAGTGGGCGTATCGGGTTTCCTGCCGGTCGGCGTTTCCTCACCGCCTTCGCCTTCGTCGACGGCGGCGGCGTGCACGGCAGCCAGGCCCTCGTAGGTGGCCCAGCGATGGGCCGCGTCTTCCTGCGCCTGGGCCAGCAACCGCTCGGCGGCTTCGGGCTTGCTCTTGACCAGCATCTTGAACCGCGTCTGTGCGTAGGCGAAGTCCTCGTACTTGATCGTCGGCTTCTTGGAGTCCAATTGCAGCGGGTTCTTTCCGGCTTTGGCCAAGTCCGGGTTGAAGCGGAACAGGGGGAAGTGACCGCTCTGGACGGCCAGCTTCTGCATCTCCATGCCCGTCCGCATGTTGATGCCGTGGGCGATGCAGTGACTGTAGGCGATGATGATGGACGGACCGTCATAGGCCTCCGCCTCGACGAACGCCCGCACGGTCTGGGCGTCGTTGGCTCCCATGGCCACCGTGGCGACGTAGACCGTGCCGTAGCTCATCGCCAGCAACGCCAGGTCTTTCTTGTTCTGGGGCTTTCCGCCGGCGGCGAATTTGGCCACCGCGCCTCTCGGCGTCGCCTTCGAGCACTGACCGCCGGTGTTGGAGTAGACCTCGGTGTCCAGTACGAGCACGTTAACGTTCCGCCCGCTGGCCAGCACGTGGTCGAGCCCACCGTACCCGATATCGTAGGCCCATCCGTCGCCGCCGAGAATCCAGACACTCTTGTTCACAAGGGCGTCGGCGATGCTGACCAGGTGCCGTGCCTCCTCGGAGTCGACACCCGCGAGTTTTTGCTTCAGCTGCGCCACACGCTCGCGCTGCGCCTGGATGCCGGCTTCGTCCGACTGATCGGCGGTGAGCAGGCCTTCCGCAAGCTCCGCCCGCAAGACATCCACCAGTCTCTCGACC
>CP070691.1:821054-824189 GCA_020353195.1 Phycisphaerales bacterium
CGCTCAGCCAGGCGAGGACGAGATCGAAGTAGGTGAAGGTCCGCGACTGCAGGTAGCAGCCGAAGTCCTTCAACACGAAGAGCGATTCCTCCGGCAGTTCCAGGATCTGCCGGGGGGCGGTCTGCGGATCCGGTGAGCCCAACTCGGCACCGGATGCGGTCGTTGCGGGTTTGCCGTCCGCATCCTGCCAGCCGGTCGCCGGCGACCAGACGAAGATCGGCCGCCCGTCCGGCGGTAGCTCCGCTGCGACGTCCGTCAATTCCTGTACGAAGCGGGTGTTCTCCGGCGTGTGCGCGTGCAGGTACGCATGCCCGGAGAGTACATAGTCAATCAGGCTCTGTCGAAACGAGTCCATCACAGGGTCCTCCTTGTCAGTCAGGTAGAATGGCTTTGTGAGGCGAACAGCAAGAACAGAAACAGGGCCGACGTTCATGCACACTCTCGACGCGCGGGCAGAAACTCAGACGCTGAGCTGCGCAGTCGACAGCGAGCATTGAAAGCGCGAGGAGGCATAGAGTGGCGTGACCAGTGGAACGGATGGCACCGTGTGCCCACCGACGCTGGGATGCAGGGTGAACGCGGAGCCCGCACAACATCGAAGTGAACCGGCGCTCGAGGCGCCTACCGCCAGGGGCTAATCGCCCCTTCATGTTATTATGACACAAAACGCCCCAAAATTAAGCTGGACAAGAGCGCACCTATTCACTGCCATAGTGTGACATTATCAGAAACGTCTTTTTTGCAGTTATGACACAAGACACTGCGAAGTTGAGCTGTCGTACGGGGAAAGAGATTGTAGTGCCATGATTGGGCACTGTGATGAGGTTCGTTCTAGTCGGCTTCGCTCGGTACACCTTCAAAGGCGCCGGCGCCGCCAGCACGACGACGGTTAATGACATCGAGGCCGAGATGGCCCGGCGGATCGGCGTCAGCACAAAACCCGCCAACCACTGCTGCTGATTGCCTAGCTGTTCTCGATACCGAGCCCGATGGCGACGTGGATCTCGCCGAGTTCCAGGAGGCGTTCGGCGGTCCATAGCCGGTTCGCCTGCTTTGCGGCTGCATCCGGCGTTGAGTTTGAGCATGATTGTCCATTGCTATCTGAGGATATGAGCTTCGACACGCCAATCGTGGTAGCGGTCCGAACGCTGCGCTGCGTAGTCTCCGTTCGGTCGGTCTTGTGCTAAGGCACAGCCGGTTCAAGCGGACAGTGAGAGGCAGCGCGCTTGGTCGTGCAGGCGGGTGGAGCCTGTCGGGCTTCGGTGCACGCCGGCCTAAAGCCCGTTCGCATCAGGGCGGGTAACACGGAGAACCCGAAGGCGATGGGGCGTGTTCACTTGCAACTGTGCTGAACGGGACGCATAAGTCGGTGCATCCGTGTGAGTTATGGAGTGCTCCGACCGATTCCTCACTGACCGTACGGTGGTACGCTGGCTTGCCCGGCTTGGGGGACCGCCCGCCGGGGCCGTCTTTTTCTGCGTCGACCCTGTCCACGCTCGCCGTTTTTTGCAGTTACCATGATAGAGACAGACATTTCCACGTAGAAGAGGGCTAGGCAAGTGGCACGGCGACCTGCTGAGGCGGAGGAGACACTTTGTCTGGTGCGGAACGCACTCGACGGCGACCGGCAGGCTTTCGACCAGCTCTTCGCTCGATACCGCGCGTATCTGCACCAGGTCGTCGAGCTTCGGTTGGACGCCAATCTCCGCCGCCGTGTGGATGCTTCGGACGTCGTCCAGGAAGCCCAACTCGAAGCCGCCCGCCGACTGGCCCATTACCTTGACCGGCCGCACATCCCGTTTCGGCTGTGGCTGAGGCAGATCGCGTATGACAGGGTGTTAATGATGCGGCGACGACACATGCAGACAAAGCGACGATCCATGGAACGGGAGCTGCCCCTTCCGGAACGCTCGTCCGTGCAGCTTGCCCGGCAATTGCTTGCCGGCGGTACGACGCCCACGCAACGGGCGGTGCGAAGCGAGTTGGGGAAACGTGTACGCCTCGCGGTGGCCAAGCTGCCTGAGGGCGACCGCGAGATTCTGCTGATGCGCAACTTCGAGGGGCTGAGCAATCAGGACGTGGCCCGGGTGCTGGATATCGAGCCCGCGGCCGCGAGCAAACGATACGGCCGGGCCCTGTTGCGGCTGCGAGCGTGCTTGGCGGGAATCGGACTGACGGAGTCAGGATCATGAAGAACACTGTGAACGGCGCTTCGGTAGAGTCGTTGCTGGGCCAAGTGGCCGGGGAATTCACCGAACGGCTCAACCGCGGCGAGGAACCTGACATCGAGGAATACGCCCGACAGTATCCGGAGATCGCGGAGATCATCCGACAGATGTTTCCGGCGCTACAAATGGTGACGCCGGCGACGGACGACGCCGCGCAGGTGGGGCCGCTGGATGACCAGGAGGGTGCGAGGCGTCAACTCGGCGATTATCGCATCGTGCGGGAGATCGGCCGGGGCGGCATGGGCGTGGTCTACGAGGCGGAGCAGGTCTCGCTCGGACGCAAAGTCGCGCTGAAGGTGCTGCCGTTTGCGGCCGTCCTCGATCAGCGCCAACTCCACCGGTTCAAGAACGAGGCCCAGGCGGCGGCCCAACTCCACCATCAGAACATCGTGCCGGTCTACTCGGTGGGCTGCGAACGCGGGGTGCACTACTATGCGATGCAGTACATCGAGGGCCAGACGCTGGGCGCCGTGATCGGGGAACTGCGACACGTCTCCGGCCTGGATGGGGCCGAGCCGGACGAACTGCCGCATCCGGCGTCCGAGCAGACCCGGTCGCTGGCGGCCGGTCGCTGGGCCCCGGGCAAGGGCAGCAGTGGCGCCGGCGGCCTGCCCACCCCGACTCCGGTGGGCGCGGGCAGCAGCGCCGCGATGCAGGCATTGGCCTCGGAGTATTCCACGAAGAGCCCGGCGTTCTTCCGGTCGGTCTGCCACCTGGGCATCCAGGCGGCCCAGGCCCTGGACCATGCCCACGAGTCGGGCGTTCTTCACCGGGACATCAAGCCGGGCAACCTGCTGCTGGACATCGACGGGCACCTGTGGATCACGGACTTCG
Source organism: Phycisphaerales bacterium (assembly GCA_020353195.1). GTDB lineage: Bacteria > Planctomycetota > Phycisphaerae > UBA1845 > UBA1845 > JAFGJQ01. The sequence continues at coordinate 824,117 of CP070691.1, forward strand.
GCCTGGCTTACATGGAGAGCGATCCGGGCCTGACCATGACCGGCGACATCCTGGGCACGGTGCGCTACATGAG
>CP070691.1:824289-826867 GCA_020353195.1 Phycisphaerales bacterium
CAGTGCACGAAACGCCGGCAGCGCATCGGCGGCGGAGTTGTAGGGCGAGCGCCGCTGCGTTCGCCAGTCCTTGCGGATCGCGGACTTGTCGTGCTTGCGCCCGTTGACGCGGATCTCCGGGTGCAGCGGCGGCTTGTCCCACAGCACGACCGTGTTCAGCACGTGGTAGTTGCTGCCGTAGGGGTGCTGGTTGTACGGGGGATCGACGTAGACGACGTCGGGCCGGTGCCCGATGGCCGATGCGAGATCCCTCGCCAGTGACTGGGCGTCCTCCCGGAAGGCGGCGTTGGGCTGGCCGTTGTCGAAGGTGGCCGGCGGCTTCAGCTCGATCGTGCTCAGGATGCGGTAGAGTGCGGTGGAGGTCTTGCCGCCCCAGCCGTAGTGAAACCCCTTGAACACGCCGCTCGTGTTGCTGACGTAGCTGACGGCGTACACCATGGCGCCAAGCAAGAAGGCCCGTTCATCGATTGAGAGCTTGCCTTGCCGCTCCCACCGTGCGATCTGCTCGCGCATGGCGTCAATGCGCCGGCCGTTGTGACGCGTGAAGAACATCCGCTCGCGCTCCGGGTCGGGACGAGCGTCGTCCGCCGGGCACAGGTGTCTGGCAACATATCCGTGCCGCGGCCGGAGTGTGTTCAGCCGCTCGAACACACGTTCATGTCCGCCCAGTTTGGCGAACGGAGGGGGTTCGTTGACGGCCACCGTTGCCCGGGCGATCTCGAACGAGTAGGGTTCCCAGTCGTTGGCCACGACGCGCAGGCCCATGGTTTTGGCCAGTCGGGCGACGACGGTGCTGCCGGTGAACAGGTCGACGAACGTCCCCCGCGAGCAGCCCGTGTGCACGATGCCCCGCGAGATCAGCGGGAGCAGCTTGCGCTTGTTACCGATGTAGGGGATGAGTTGCGAATACACGTATTCGTCAGTGCGAACGGCCGCATGCCGGCGCGGATGATGAAACGCCTGGTGGGGAATCGCCGGGTTGCCTGTCGTGAAGTTCTTATCCACTGGTTCTCGCCGGCTCGCCGGTCGCCGCCGCAGGCGGTATCAGGAGTTTCCTCTGTTCGCGGTCCAACGCCGCGCGCTGGAGATCCCGGCCCGCCACCTCTGCATCGAGTTGTCCACACGCCCGAGGGACTCACGTCGGCATCGGTAGCATGGGCGACCTCATTACCGCTTCCCGCGCCACCGCCATTGTAGCCGGCGGTGGGTGCGCAGGCACGAGATTCTCTCCGCCGGGCGTTGCGGGGCCATGCGGTTGGTCTTACCATGCGGTTTGGGCGCGGATACGGCGAAGCGCCGTGTTGCGGGGCGGGCAGATGCGCGCAGGCGCGGCAGACCCGCTTGCCTCCGGAGTGATACGCTGCGATTGCAGGGTCGCGTGGTGAAACGGGTTGCGCTTCGTCTCGGGATTGCAGCCGAATCTTCTATGCGACAAGAAGTTACGTGCATATTGTGAAAAAAGGCACTTGTTTTTTCACGGTCGGTGGCTACAGTTTTCGTACTCGTGTAGGTTCGCGCGGCCGGTGAGGGGGCGGGAGCGTCTGTCGCGATTGTCTGTTCCTTGGCCCTGTTGTCGAGTTGGACCACGGAGGTAGGCAGTGCACGTGACACTGTTGAGCACCGGGACGGTAGAGCCCTATGCCGGGGTCCTGGCCGTGATGGTCGTCGCGGTGCTTCTGGCGGGCAGCATCATCGTGCTAAGTTACCTGATCGGCCCGAAGAAGACACACGGGCCGATCAAGGACGAGGCCTACGAGTCGGGGATGCCGCCGGTCACCGATGCCCGGCGGCGGTTCCGCGTCCGGTTCTATATCGTGGCGGTGCTGTTTCTGCTGTTCGACGTGGAGGTGCTGTTGTTGTGGCCCTGGGCGCCGGTGTTCACGAGAACATGTGAGACGAACGAGACGTTTCGCCTGGCGACCGCAATGATGGCGAACGAGGTGATCGCCGGGAAGGGTTTCCTGCTGGCTTCGATGGGGTTGTTCGTGCTGCTGCTGATTGTGGGGCTGGTGTACGAGTGGCGAAGGGGGGTGTTCCGGTGGGACTGAAGCGGGCATACGAGCGGTTCGTCTATGCGCCGCACCAGATGACCAGGGAGGACATCCTGACCACGCGTCTGGACCACCTGATCGGCCTGATCCGCAAGTACACGGTCAACTGGGGGCGGCGCAACTCGCTTTGGCCGATGCCCTTTGCGACCGCGTGCTGCGGGATCGAGCTGATGTCGACCGGCGCGAGCCGCTACGACATTGCCCGCTTCGGCGCGGAGGCCATGCGCTTCACGCCGCGGCAGTGCGATCTGATGATCGTGGCGGGGCGGGTGGCGATCAAGATGATGCCCGTGGCCCAGCGCATCTATCAGCAGATGTGCGAGCCGAAGTGGGTGATCAGCATGGGGGCCTGCGCCAGCAGTGGCGGCGTGTTCGACACGTACGCGGTGGTGCAGGGGATCGATCAGTTTCTTCCCGTGGACGTGTACGTGCCGGGTTGCCCGCCCCGCCCGGAGACGCTGCTGGAAGGCGTGATGGCCATTCAGCGGATCGTGGACGACGAGGGGGTCGAGGCGTGCCGGCGGCGA
>CP070691.1:826967-836755 GCA_020353195.1 Phycisphaerales bacterium
ACATCGCCAACCGGGGGCTGATCGAGTTCATCGAGGTGCTCAAGCTGGACGTGGCATTCCTGTACGACCTGCTCGGAGCATCGCAGGAGCACGTCATCAAGCCCAAGAAGTTCGCCCAGACGGACATCGACGAGGTGATCATCGGGCACACGAACGAGCCGGAATACAAGAAGCTGCAGTCGAACGAGCTCATGGAGGCGTTTCGCGACCGGACGATCAAGATCGACATTCCGTACAACATCCGGTTGTCGGACGAGATCCGGATTTACGAGAAGGACTTCAACCCGGAGCGGATTCGGGGGATTCACATTGCGCCTCACACCGTCGAGGTGTGCGCGATGTGGGCGGTGCTGACCCGGCTGGAGGAGCCGAAGAAACCGGGCCTGACCCTGGTGCAGAAGCTCAAGCTGTACGACGGCAAGAGCATTCCGAACTTCACCGAGGACGCGGTGCGGGAGCTACGGGAGGAGTCGCCGCGGGAAGGCATGCAAGGCATTAGCCCGCGCTACATTCAGGACAAGATATCGAACTCGCTGGTCAGCGACCAGGCATTGCAGGAGAAGTGCGTCAATCCGTTCATGGTGATGAACGAGCTCGAGGGGGGCTTGAGCCACCACAGCCTGATCAGCGACGAGGAGACGAAGAGGAGGTACAGGGAGCTGCTGGGCCTGGTGCGCGAGGAATACGAGGACATTCTCAAGTCCGAGGTGCAGCGGGCCATCTCCGCCGACGAAGACGCGATCAAGCGGCTGTGCTCGAACTACATCGACAACGTCCGGGCCTACACGCAGCACGAGAAAGTCCGCAACAAGTACACGGGCAGGGACGAGGAGCCGGACGAGCGGCTGATGCGGTCGATCGAGGAGAAGATCGACATTCCCGAGAGCCGCAAGGATGACTTCCGCCAGGAGATCATGAACTACATCGGAGCCCTGGCGTTGGACGGCAAGAAGTTCGACTACCACACGAACGCCCGGCTGCACAAGGCGCTGGAGCTGAAGCTGTTTGAGGACCAGCGCGACACAATCAAGCTCAAGAACGTGGTGTCGGGCGTGGTGGACGACGAGACGCAAGCCAAGATCGACGTGGTCAAGCAGCGGCTGATCAAGTACTTCGGGTACAACGAAGCCAGCGCCACCGACGTGCTGAACTACGTCGCCAGCATCTTCGCGCGGGGTGACTCGAAGCAGGAAGACTAGGAGCGGCCTCGAGCGGGCGGGGGTACGGGGCTCTGCGGGACCGGTTCTCCAGCCGGTCGCATGAGAGGGTAAACGACGCGCCCCGCGGTTCCCGACCGTCGAGCGGATGGGGTGTCAAGGTGAAGATCCACAAGGATCATCAACGGTTTCGCCAGATCGTCCGCGGCAAGATCCGAGAGGACCTGCGGAAGTTCCTGACCCGCGGGGAACTGCTGGGACGGGAGGGCAAGCACGTGATCAGCATTCCCGTTCGCGGGATCGACATCCCTCACTTCCGGTACGGCGACAACAGCGATTCCGGGGTGGGCAGCGGGAACGCCCAGCCCGGGGACGGCACCGACGCCGATGGTGAGGGCGTCGGTCCGGGCGGGACGCAGGAGGGGCACCACATTCTGGAAGTGGAGGTCACTCTCGACGAGCTGGCCGACATCCTCGGCGAGGAGCTCGAACTGCCGCGCATCGAGCCCAAGGGCAGGAAGCGGATCACTTCGGAGAAGGACCGCTACAGCGGGATTCGCCAGACCGGCCCCGAGTCGCTGCGCCATTTCCGGCGGACGTTCCGGCGGGCGCTGCGGCGGCATCTGATGGCGGGGACCTACAACCCGCAGAACCCCCGGATCATCTTCGAGCGCCGCGACAAGCTCTATCGCAGTTGGAAGACGGTCAAGGAGCCGCAGTCCAACGCCGTCATCGTGTACATGATGGACGTGTCGGGCTCCATGGGCGACGAGCAGAAGGAACTGGTCCGCCTGGAGGCGTTCTGGATCGACGCTTGGCTGCGGCGCAACTACCAGGGCATCGAGAGCCGCTACATCGTGCACGACGTGCGGGCCGGCGAGGTCGACCGGGAGACTTTCTTTCGGATTCGCGAGGACGGCGGCACGCGGATCAGCAGCGCGTTCAAGGCGGCGTGGGAGCTTCTGCAGAGCCATTACGAATCGCTGGAATGGAACATCTACCTGTTTCATTTCTCCGACGGCGACAACAGCAGCGATGCCGACAGCCGGGAATGCTGCACGCTGTTGCGGGATCACTTGCTGCCCGGCATCAACATGTTCGGGTACTGTCAGGTGGCCAGCGCGTACGGGAGCGGCCACTTCATCAACGTCCTGCACGAGCACGTGGAGGACACGGAAAACATGATCACGACCCGGGTCAATACCAAGGACGACATATACGACAGCATCAAGGCGTTCTTCTCGAAGGGGAAGTAGGAGAAACGGCGAACCGCTGAAACGCTCGAATACGAACATGGTCGACCGCGACGCGACAGGGGCGCGCCTTCCTGCCGACGGCCGACGGTTGACCGCCGAGCACTGGCGACTGGTTCAATGAGCAGCTCGTTGCCCACAGACCTGGCGAAGGAGGCGGAGAGCCTGGCGGAACATTGCCGCCGGGAGGGACTCGATTTCTACCCCACGGTGTTCGAGCTGCTGGACACCGAAGAGGTCAACCAGATCGCCGCCTACGGGGGGTTCCCGCAGCGCTACCCGCACTGGCGGTTCGGGATGGAGTATGAGCGCCTGCGCAAGCAGCACACCTACGGGCTGGGCAAGATCTACGAAATCGTGATCAACAACGACCCGTGCTACGCGTACCTCATCCGGGACAGCGCGTTCGTGGACAAGAAAACGGTCATCGCCCACGTCTACGCCCACTGCGACTTCTTCAAGAACAACATCTGGTTCTCACAGACCAACCGGGGGATGATGGACGAGATGGCCAATCACGCCACCCGCATCCGCCGGTACATCGAGCGCCACGGGCTCGAGACCGTCGAGAAGTTCATCGATACCTGCCTGTCGCTCGAGAACCTGATTGACCCGCACTCGGCGTTCATTCACCGGAACCGGCCGCACCGGCAGCGCATGGCGGAGCCAAGCGCCCCGGATGCCGGCCCGCCGGACCGGGCGACCCGGTTCCCGGCCAAGAGCTACATGGACCGTTACATCAACCCGCCCGGCGTCATCGCCGAGGAGGTGCGGGAAGCGGCCGATCAACAGGAGCGGGACAAGGACAAGCTGCCCGCGAAACCGGTGCAGGACATCATGCTGTTCCTGCTGGCCCACGCGCCGCTGGAAGACTGGCAGGCCGACGTGCTGGCGGTGGTCCGCGAGGAAGCCTACTACTTCGCCCCCCAGGGCATGACCAAGATCATGAACGAAGGGTGGGCCAGCTACTGGCATTCGACGGTCATGACGAACTACGGCCTGCGGGCGGACGAGTTGATCACCTACGCCGAGCACCACGCAGGCACGCTGGCCACTTCGCCCGGCCGACTGAACCCCTACAAGCTGGGCGTCGAACTGTTCCGCGACATCGAGCGTCGCTGGAACACCGGTCGACACGGGGCGGACTACGAACGCTGCGAGGACATGCAGGCCCGCCGTGAGTGGGGCAAGGGTAAGGAACCCGCCGGGCGGGTCGTGGGCCGCGGCTCGCCGGGCCGCGAAAAGATCTTCGAGGTCCGCCGCATCTACAACGACGTGACCTTCCTCGACGAGTTCCTGACGCCCGAGTTCGCGGACGACCAGAAGCTGTACCACTACCGCTACGACCCGAGCACCGGGCGCATGGTCGTGGTCGACCGCGACTTCGACAAGATCAAGCAACAGATGCTGTTCATGCTGACGAATCACGCCCAGCCCTATATCTACGTGCTGGACGGAAACTACCGCAATCGCGGGGAACTGTACCTGGGCCAGCGCCACATCGGCGTTGACCTCGACATCAAGTACGCCATCGAGACCCTCAAGGGCCTGCAGAAGATCTGGCGCCGGCCGGTCCACCTCCGCGGCCTGATCGACGGCGAGCCCATCCTGTTCACGTACGACGGCCAGCAATCCAGCCAGCAGAAGATCGACGATTCCGTCGACGCCCCCGCCCACAGCGTGGAATAAGACCGCGCGGTTCCGGACGACGGGCGGTGTGTCCGGCCGGCCCTTTCCAAGCGGGCGGAGTGCGGCCTCTTCGTGCTCGTGCCCCGCGTCGCACGCGAACCGTCTCAGTCCATGTCCGGGGCGGTCGATCCGGTGGTCGATGGGTCAGCGGTCGGCGAGGATGTCGTCTTCGCCCGGGGCTGACGGTTCAGGGCGCGATCGAGCTGACGGATGGCCTGGCGGAGGCGCTTCTCGTTTTCGACCAGGGCGATACGGACGTGGCCTTCGCCGTTTTCGCCGAAGCCCCGGCCGGGAGCCAGCGCAACCTCGGCTTCGTCCATCATCCGCAGGCAGAAGTCAATCGTCCCCTGGTCTCTTAAGTGCGAATCCGCGACACGGGCCCAGACGAAGATGCCCGCCCGCGGGGTGCGGGCGGCCCAGCCCAGGCGGCGGCACCCTTCCAACACCACGTCTCGGCGGGCCTGATAGCAGAGGGCCTGCTGCCGGACGTCCTCCGCACACTGACGCATGGCGATGATGCTGGCGATCTGGATCGGCTGGAAGATGCCGTAATCGTAGTAGCCCTTGACGGTGGCCAGCGCCTCGATCATCTGCGCGTTGCCCGCGCAGAACCCGATCCGCCAGCCGGCCATGTTGTATTGCTTGCTCAGCGTGGCGAACTCCACGCCCAGCTCTTTCGCCCCGCGGGCCGCAAGGAAGCTCGGGGCCTGATACCCGTCGAAGCACGACTCGGCATACGCGAAGTCGTGAATGACGTGGGCCCCGTAGCATTCCGCCACCGACACGACCTCGTCGAAGAAGGCCGCGTCGACCGTCATGCCCGTGGGGTTGTTCGGGTAATTGAGCAGGATCAGTTTGGGCCTGGGGTACAGATGCCCCATCACGTAGGCGATGCGTTCCAGAAACGCCACGTCGTTGCCGAGTGACACACTAATGACATTCGCGCCGGCCAGCGCCGGGCCGTAGACGTGGATGGGAAACGCCGGATCGCCCACCACCACCGTGTCACCGGGGCCGAGCATGCCCAGGCACAGGTGGCTCAACCCCTCCTTGCTGCCGAGGCAGGCGATGACCTCGCGCTGCGGATCGAGCGTTACGCCCCACTTTGACTCGTACTTGCGGGCGAAATCCCGCCGGAGGTTCAGCAGGCCTCTCGACGTGCTGTACCGGTGGTTTCGCGGGTCATGGGCGGCCTCGCAGAGCTTGTCCACCACGACCTTCGGCGCCGGGTCCGTAGGGTTGCCCATGCCCAGGTCGATGATGTCGATGCCCTGCTGACGTTTGGCGTGCCGTAGGGCGTTCAGCTCCCCGAACAGATAGGGAGGTAACCGCTTGATCCTCGTAGCCGGTTCAAACTCATGCGCGCCCATACGAGAATCATAAACCCGACGCGAGAGGCAAACCAGCGACGGGAGGCGGAAACCGCCGCGGGACGACCGTGATGACCAGAGGACGAACCCGGGCGTCTTCGCCAGGGACAGGGGCCTCAGTGCCGGGGACCGACTGCCGATCCCTGGCCGCCGGCGGGGCCTTACACGAGCTCGCTGTACACGCCTTCGGTCTGTCCGGCGATGACGTCCCAGCTGAACCCGTAGGCGGCCTTGACACGCCCCTGCTCGCCCATCCACTGCGCATGCTTGAAGTCGTTGAACACGCGAGAAATGCCCCAACCGATGGAGCCCGGATTGTCGTAGACCAAGAACCCGTCCTTCTCGTGGGTCACGAACTCGCGCGGGCCGCCGTTGCGCGTCGCCACCACCGGTTTGCCGGCCGCCCAGGCTTCGAGGATGATGATGCCGAACGGTTCATTCCGGCTGGGCACACACACGACGTCCGTGGCTTTGTACAGGTTGATCAGGTCGCTGTCCGCGCCCATGGCCCCGAGGAAGAGGACCGCGTGGGCCACGCCCAGCTCGTGCGAGCGGCGTTCCAGGTACATCTTCATGTCGCCATCGCCGACGAACACGATCTTGGCGTCGCCGCGAGTGTGCAGAATCCCCGGCACCGCCTCCAGCAGAAGGTCACAGCCCTTCTGGACGCTCAGCCGCCCGCAGAACAGCACCATGGGGTCCATCGGCCCGATTCCGTAGGCGCGCCGGCATACGGCGGGGTCGATGTAGCCGTCGTACCGGTGGACGTTGATCCCGTTGTGCACGGTGCGGAGCTTCCAGTCCGGAACCTGGTACTCCTGCTTCACCTCGTCGGCCAGCGGGCCGGATACGGTGATCACGCGGTCCGCGACGAAGATGCCCTCGGCCTCGATCCACCGGACGCGGGCGGAGCGGCCGTTGTGCCGGTTGTTGCCGCACCGGCCGTACTCGGTGGAATGGATGGTGAGCACGACCTTCCGCCCAAGGTCGTTCTTGGCCTGGACGATCGCCTTGGCGCACAGCCAATCGTGCCCGTGGACAATGTCGAAGGGGGCGTTCTGATACGCCTCGCTCTGGGCGAGGAACCACACGAACGCGTTGCCCATGTTGTTCATCTCGGTGATGAAATCGGGATGCAAATCGATCGGGCAACGGTGATAATGCACACCGTCGATCGTTGCGTACGTCTCCTGGCCTTCTCCGAGACGAACGAAGACGTGGACCTCATGGCCTCGGCGCTGAAGGCCCGCCGCCAGCTCCGTGACGTGGCGGGCGACGCCGCCGACGGCCACCGAATGCAAACTCTCCCAGGACAGAATGGCGATCCTCATCGACCTTCTCTTCTCGAATCTCGCTGACCCCCTGGTGCCCTCCCATGGCAGGGAAAGGCCGCAACCATACGCCCTTTGCCATGACAGGATTCACCCCGGTGATGATACGTCGCGCGAGCGTCATGGCGCGCTTACTGCGCGTGTTGTCCGGTACGGATACCGCTCCCGATCTCGCCCCTGACCGCTCCAGGATCATATCGTATCGCCACCGGGCGATCAAGCAAGTCTGTAAAGTGTGACCGTTCGCCCCGCGCCTGCCCCGTCGGCGGACGATTGCCAGGCGCCCGCGCGGACCCGATCCGCGCTTTCCGGCGCAACCGGGCTGCCCTGACCCCGGCGCCCGAACCGGCACGCCGGCGCCAGCCCGGCTCACCCGGGCGGGCCCGCCCTCCGCCCATCCGACGGTAGTGGCCTCCGGGTCCCGACATGGCCGGGCGCCGCCCGGCTCCGTCCCGTCTGCAATGCATACTGCAATTGCATAGTCGGTCGCGCAACGGATCGGAGTTCTCTTCGACGCGAGGTTGTCCCGGCGCGCGGCCTGCGCTGGACGAGGGGGAGGTTCGGGGCCCCGATCGGCGAGTCACCGGTGGGCTTCGCGTTTGCTACAGCGCTATTCTGCCGATACTAGCCATTTTCAGGCTTGACCTTGGCAAGATTTGGCCCTATGTTAGCAGTGATGAATGGGGCGCCGTTGCTGTGGTTCTCTCCATATCCGCTTTTCCGCCTGCAATCGGATCAGGCATCAAGATAGGCGGTTTCGCCGGCGGGGAGTCCTCGCGCGCTGGAGCACGAGGGACGAATCACAAGTAGACGAGTCACCTGACAGGCGCTGCGGGCTTTCCGGACCGGGGATCGAAACAGGGAAGGCCAAGCGGACGACACCGCTGCGGCGGGTGTTGCTTGCTTGGCCTTTTGCTGCTGTGTGCCACCGCCTGGCGCACCATCCGACCTGTGGACTCGTGTTTTGGATTGCGGCTGGCGATCAGGTCGGAGACCTGCGGCGGTCGGCGACCCTGCCAGCGCCGTTCGGGCGTTTGCAGCAGGTTCGCCTGTTCGCGCCGTTGCCGTTCCCGTTGGCTGGCGATCGGTGCGGATAGCGGTGCTTCCTGGGCAGTTTCTCGCGTAGCAGCTCGCCGACGGTGAGGACCTTGACCCCCTTGGCGGCCATCTGCCGCAACGCCAGGTTCGCCTCCACCCGGCTCCAGTATCCACACGCGTCGGACACCACGGTGACGGGCCGGTTCCGTGTGAGCAGCCCCAGGGCCAACGACTTGACCGCGGTTTCCAGCGCCACCCCATAGAGGATGAACCGCCCGGTGTTCAGCTGGGTCAGAAAGCGGTCGGCCTTGGGGTTGGCGAACAGGTCCTTCGTGCGTTGGCGGAAGATGACCTGCTGGTAGCGTCGGAACAGGTCGATCGGGACCGACAGCGTGTTGTCGCCCTCGACGCGGACGGACGTGCCCATCAGCGTGAACACGAGCTTGCGCTGACCGTTCGTGCCGTCGACACAGCATCGGACGGTGCTGTCGGATTCGATCTCCCGTTCGCGGTGTGAACTCAACGACGAGATGACGGGCACGTGGTTCCGCTTTGTCCAGGCGACGATGTGCCGGATGGCCGGGATCAGCTCCTCGGCATTCGCGACCGGACAGGCCCCTTGCGGCAGTAAGAAGTCGGCTTGCGTATTCAGATCGACGACCACGCAAGCAGGAGCGGCGCCATTCCTACCGACGACCATCGCTTCTTCCCCATAGTCTCAGCGCAGCGGCGAGTGTCGCCAACAATTCACAACAGGTTCACGCTGCGCGTGTGCAAAAGCCTTGAACTGTACTGCCTCGGCTTTGGGAGGGATGTGCTTCTTCCCCACAACGCCGTCCCACGATCGGATCTCACAGAGATTCCGTAAGGATAGTAGCCGCTCTCGGCCGGAAGGCAATCGCTCTGCCCGCCTTCTGCAAGGAAATCCGCCAAATCCCCGCAAAAACTACGGTTAGAGTTGATTTTGTGAAGTCTCGCTCCGGCAAAACTGGCACAGTTTCGCCGGTTTGACATCGGTATTTCACAGGCTTTCGGCCCGGCGGCGCCCGTCGATCCGGCGGCCGCCGGTCGCTCGCCAGTGGCCCGCCGTGCGCGCACGCCGGGGCGGCTAGCCGGCCGGCAGTCTGACCCCGCCAGCGGACTCGCCAAGCCAGTGGGCTTGCCCACTGGACGGGTGGCTCGCGTCGGCGGTTGTCGGCGTGCCGTTGATTTGGCGATCGGGCGTGGTACAGTCCCTTCGATCCGGCTCGAGTGGCCCGCGCGAGCCCGGCGAGTTGCTTGCGCGAGCCCGGATCGAGGCTGTGTGTTGTGGTCCGCCGGCCCCGCGGTCGAATGGTGCGGGGACGGGGCGGGCCTATCGCAGCCGCCCCGGGAGTGTCCGGACGCCTGGTGGGTCCCGCGGCCTTCAAAGCCGTTGAGGGGTCGTTTGCGCGGCCCCTGGTGGGTTCGATTCCCATCCACTCCCGTCCGCCGGAGGCGGACAGAGCAGGAGAGAGGAGAAAGTAGAAAGGAGAGGCGCGAAGGGACCGTACGTACTGCGGAGGTCTTTCGAGGCGTGCGGACCCTCTCCTGCGGTCTCCTTACTCCTCTCTACTTTCTCTTTCCGGCACCGCCGCGACAGAGCAGGAGAGAGCAGACAGGAGAGAGGAGAGAGGAGAGAGTAGAAAGGGGAAGCGCGAAAGGACCGTTCGTACTGAGGAGGTCTTTCGCCGGGTATGGGGCCTCTCCTGCGGTCTCCTTACTCCTCTCCACTCTCTCTTTCCGGCACCGCCGCGACAGAGCAGAAGAAAACAGAGACGAGTGAGGAGAGAGGAGGCAGGAGAAAGGAGACAGTAGAGAGTAGAAAGGAGAAGCGCGAAAAGATTGTTCGTAATACGAGAGTTCCTCGGCGCGTAAGGGGCCTCTCCTGCGGTCTCCTTACTCCTCTACTCCTCTCTCCTTTCTAGCCCA
>CP070691.1:836855-839778 GCA_020353195.1 Phycisphaerales bacterium
CATGTCAAACCTGGGTAAGGTTCTTCGCGTTGCTTCGAATTAAGCCACATGCTCCACCGCTTGTGTGAGCCCCCGTCAATTCCTTTGAGTTTTAGCCTTGCGGCCGTACTCCCCAGGCGGCACACTTATCACTTTTGCTTCGGCGGCGGCAACGTCAGAGATCCCGCCACCTAGTGTGCATCGTTTACGGCGTGGACTACCAGGGTATCTAATCCTGTTTGCTCCCCACGCTTTCGGGTCTCAGCGTCAGAATCGGCCCAGTGCCCCGCTTTCGCCTCTGGCATTCCTCTCGATATCTACGCATTTCACCGCTCCACCGAGAGTTCCAGGCACCTCTACCGACCTCAAGCCAGGTAGTTTGCCCTGCCGTTCCCCGGTTGAGCCGGGGGCTTTCACAAAGCACTTACCGAGCCGCCTACACCCGCTTTAAGCCCAATAATTCCGAACAACGCTTGCCTCCTCTGTCTTACCGCGGCTGCTGGCACAGAGTTAGCCGAGGCTTCCTTTGGGTCTGCTCAACGCGGAGGGCTATTAACCCTCGTTGCTTGCGGAACCCTGACAGCAGTTTACACCCCGAGGGGCTTCCTCCTGCACGCGGCATTGCTGGGTCAGGCTTGCGCCCATTGCCCAATATTCGTTACTGCAGCCACCCGTAGGTGTCCGGGCAGTGTCTCAGTCCCGATGTGCCGGGTCATGCTCTCACACCCGGTACCCGTCGTTGCCTTGGTGGGCCTTTACCCCACCAACAAACTGATAGGCCGTGGGCCGATCCCAAACCGCCTCAGCTTTGCCCGCCAGACCATGCGATCTCGCGGGGTCATCCGGTATTACCGGCACTTTCGCAAAGGGACAAAAGTCCCGCCGCTATCCCTGAGTTCGGGGCACGTTACCCACGTATTACTCACCCGTCCGCCACTAACCTTACCGTTGATTACTCGCAAGTAAGGTCCGTTCGACTTGCATGCCTTAGCCACGCCGCCAACGTTCGTTCTGAGCCAGGATCAAACTCTTCACTTCATATCGCTTCCAATGTCGATGCCGAAGCACCGACACCGAATTCGACAAGACGAAGGCTTACATTCCTAGCGCTCGTGAGAATGCAAGCTCGGACCGGACTGGCTCGCCCGGCCCTGCACACCGAATCCGCGACCCCGCCACCACCACGGCGGCAAGACCGCATCTCGCCGCACGACCCCCAGTAGCGCGGGATCCCTGCGGCGACACACCCTCACGACGACAAAACCTGTTTACTTGTCAAAGAGCAGCACGCCCGGGACACTACCGGGCAGCCTTACCAATCTACCGCCGATATCGGCCGTGTCAACCCGCAAAACGAGCCGACCCCCGCACTTCACGCCCCCGCCAGGGACAAAAAAGGGCCGACGAACCTGAGGCTTGCCCCCGTCCCTCGGGACCCCGAAGCCTGCCCCGGGCTCCTCCGTTCGGCCGCCGTTCGGGCACGACGGCCAGGGGACAACCGACTCAAAACGTCGACCTGCCTGCCCCTGCCACCAGGGACACTACGCACTATATATACCACGGTTTTTACGCCTGTCAAGCCGGTTCCCACCGGTCCGGCCCCCGCCGACACCCCCCTGCCACGCCCCAAGAGACCACGTGTCGACTGGCCACGACCACCCCCCGCGACACGTCGCCCCGACGTTCTCCGCATCGCGCTGCGCGGCGCCGTTTGACCCGCGATGCAGTGGTTCTTACCATGCCGACGCTTCGCGTTCCCTCATGGTCGCGGCCCGGTGGCCGCCTGCCGGGACCGCCTACCCCCGAACAGGACGAAACCCATGCCGCAACGATTGCACCGCTCCACAATCGCCGCCGTTTACGCCGTCATGCTTGTGCTCGTGCTCGCCGGCTGCGGCCGACCGCCGGGCTTCTCGTTTGACGTCACCTGCGACGTGCGAGCCTACACCCCGCCCGCTCACCCGGGCAACCAGTATTTCCTCGGCGCGTGCGAGGCGATCCGCGACCTGGGCCCCGGAGCGTTCATGATCAGCGCCGGCGACATGGAGCCTCCCGACCGCGTGCGGGCCGCGCTCGACGGCGTCTTCGGCCCCGACTACGCATGGTATAACGCGGTAGGCAACCACGAAGGCGACAAGCCTGAATACATGTCCTACATGCGAGAGTACAACCGAAACGGAACCGCGCTGCCCCGAATCGTTCGGCCCGGACCGCCGGGGGCGGTCGAGACATGCTACTCATTCGATTACCAGGACGTTCACTTCGTCGCGGTCAACCAGTATTACGACGGTACGAACGACATGGCCCCCGGCGGCGGCACGGTGTCAGACTCCCTGTACGAGTGGCTCGCCAACGATCTCGCCGCCACCGACAAGAGGCGCATCTTCGTTTTCGGTCATGAGCCGGCGTTCGTGCTGGCCGACATGGATAATGGTCGCGTCCGCCACCTGCAGAAATCGCTCGACAAGCACCCCGACCGGCGCCATCGCTTCTGGTCGCTGCTCCGGAAGCACGGCGTGACGGCTTTCATCTGCGGGCACGATCACAACGCGTCGGTGGCGAACATCCACGGCGTCTGGCAGATCGACGCCGGGCACGCGCGCGGCAAAGGCGATCCCGGCGCGCTCAGCACGTTCGTGAAGATCTACGTCACGCCCCCCGCTGCCCGCTGCGAGGTGTATCGCGCCGATGAGAACGGCGAGAACTACACCCGAACCTATTCAACGCCGCTGAACTGAAGCCGCAATCCACACTCTCGACCCGACCGCGGCCACTATCGTCACGCCGCTATGGCAGCTTCGGAAGTTTCGGGAGTTTCGGAAGCTTGACGCCCTCTTCTTCCGCCTCCTCTTCCTCCTCCTCCTCCTCCTCCTCCGCGCTCTCAGTATCCTCCTCTGCCGGCGCGGGCTGTCCGGTTGCACCGGTAGCGTCCATCACCTCGGCG
>CP070691.1:839878-842403 GCA_020353195.1 Phycisphaerales bacterium
AAACCTCGGGGCCCGATGGTCAGAACCATCGGGCCCCATTTGTGTTTGACCCCGGGTGTCCGGACCCGAGCACCGGGCGCGAGCCCGGTGAATCCGAGCACCGGGCGCGAGCCCGGTGACGCGTATCCGGCCACCGGGCGCGAGCCCGGTGACGCGTGTCCGAGCACCGGGCGCAAGCCCGGTGACAAGTATCCGCGGGCTGGCGCCCGCGGCTCCGATTGGCTCCGATTCGCCACCGCGTCATCCGAGCACCGGGCGCGAGCCCGGTGACGCGTGTCCGAGCACCGGGCGCGAGCACGGTGACAAGTGTCCGCGGGCTGGCGCCCGCGGCTCGGTTTGTCCGCGACGCACAGCACAGACTGTCGTGGCACCAGTTTGTCGCAGCGAAGCGCGGCGAGTAGCTTGCGGCGCCATGACCGAACAGGGCCTGAGCGCCCGTGCCCACGATAAGGTCCTACGCATCGCCCGCACGATCGCGCGTCTGTGCAACAAAGAGAGAGTCGCCGCCGCGACCGCCCTGCTCACGCCACCGGTCGAGATGTGCCCAACCGGACGCGCGCCCCTCAGACTGGATGTCTCGCGATTCGAACCGGCGGCCGGTGGCGCGTGAATCGACTGCCTGATACTCCGCGACCCGACGCCCGGCAAGCGCTTGCGTCGCCCGCTCGGTCGAAAGCATGTCACTTTCTGATTATGATGAGCGCATAACGGCCAAGTCGGCCCAGGAGATGCGGGAACACCTCCTCACACCAGAAGACGATCCTCATTATTAGGCGTCCTGCGCGGTTGTTGGGAACGCAAGCCTCCGTGAAGGAGCGATCGACGCTGCGCCAAGCTCGTATTTCCATATTCAAGGATGCCGCGAAGGTGTTCTGGAACCACCGGTAATCGTGCGGCTGGTAGTATAAAGGCGGGCGCGACGAAGCGGCCGGATCTGCCCTGCCACCGCGTGGCGGTTTGTACTCCCCCAGAATCATGATTTTCAGTCGTCTCGCGCCAGGAATCTTCGCGATGAGTTGAAGAAACCTGCGATAGCACTGGCGGGCGCGCTGAAACCAGTCGTTCGGCCAGGCGTAAACGATCACACATGTCTTCCCAGGAGCCAGGGTACGGTAGAGTTCCCAGACGGCGGCCTCTTGCTCATCGTAGGGAACGTGATAGAGGGTGTGCGCTGACACCGTTGCATCAAAAGTGTTGTCGGCGAAGGGTAACTCGGTCAGATCTGCCAGCACGCATATACCCTTGTCGCCGAGTTTCGTCCGGGCTTCGGTGAGCGCCTTCGCAGAGAGATCAACGCACAAACGCCATTTGTAGCGAGCAGAATACTCTAGATACTCCGCGTGAGCGATCGCGCCGGAGCCCGCATCCAGAAGACATTCTCCGTGGCGCGGAAGAGACTGCAGCACGCGCCGATGTGTCCGCTGCGCGTAATCGTCGAGGACCGGGCGAAGGTCAACAAAGGCGCTCGTATCCTTGTACTTGCCGTCGGCTTCCTTTTCCCATCCGTAGGTATCGTAGAAGTCCCTGACGACCTGCTTTTCCTGCCGCATCGAACACCTCCCAGACCCGCGTGGTGCTGCCCTGAACTCCGTTTGCGCACTCGCGTGACGAAGACGGGTCTTCGGCTTCGAACCCAGGCCAATGGACAGTCGTGCAGAAACGCATTGGCTACCTGCAGCGGGTCACCCGCGGTCGCCCTGTCCTTCTCCTTCCGCCCCAGGGCGACGCTACAGCCGGCGTCGTCGACGGCTGGCGTTATACCAGCAAAGACGTCCTGCACACCGAGGATCATAACCCGTCCTGGCGCCTGTAGGAAATCCTGAGGAATTCCGCAAGCCTCGCCATGGCGTTCTGCGCCTTGGGTCGCGCCTTTGGAATCCGCCGGGAAGCACCAGCGGTGATTCTGCGGCGTGTTGACCGCCACGGCGAGGGCTCGCAGCGACTGCTCAAGCGATAGTGCAACGGGAGGTTGGCCCAGTGAGTGGCAGGCAGGAGCTTAGGGAAAACCCGCAGGCCGATCATGCAGTGACACTTCACCGAGCGCCTGGAATGTGACAGGTGCGCGTCGTTGCGGTCGGTTTCGCATTGAGAACAAGAACCTCGTTCTGATAAGATGAACGTGCACTCCCGGGACGCGGGGTCATCGGAGGGCGGAGCCGGTGCGCCAACGACTGTTTTCGAAGGAGGACACCAGATGTGCGTGCGAAGGTTGATGGCGGTATTCGCTCTGACGGGCGGGCTGGTCCTGTTCGGCGCCGCGCCGACAGTCTGGGCGGACGACGCGGACGGTGACGGCGTGGACGATGCGATCGACGTCTGTAACAACACGCCCGCCGGCACTACGGTTGACGCCCAGGGACGTCCGTTGGGCGACGTGGATCTGGACTGCGACACGGACCTGGAAGACTACGCCCTGTTCCAGCAGGGGTTCACGGGCCCGCTCGCACCCGCCATAGTGATCGACACCGTCCCCGTCGGGTACCCGGGGAACGCAAACGACACTCATGGCGACGGCTATGGCGGCG
>CP070691.1:842503-847280 GCA_020353195.1 Phycisphaerales bacterium
CGCCCGGACACACGTTCGAAATGCAACTCCCATTTCGAGAGGCGCCGGCTCCCCATCACATCGGCATGGTAGATGCGCACCGCCGCCCGAAATCGAACCGTCGCCCGACGCCCGTCCGTGAACGCCACGCCGAAACCGGTCAGCCTGGCGTCCTCCGGGTGCACGGCCGCCAGCGCCCGCGTCGTCAGGGACAGAAACCCGTCCCGGTCGATGCCTTCCGTCTGGAAGCCGTCGGCCACGTGTGCGCCGATCGCGGCCAGGTCGCCATCTTCGGCCGCTATCGCCAGCTCGCGGCACAGCGAGATGATCCGCTCGCGGTCGGTCTCGACCACCGCCTGCACAACCAGCAGCAACGGAATCACCACGAACCCGATCAGCACCGCCCGCCGGCTCCGGACCGTCCGACGCTGGACCCACCGCCGGACCAGAACGAACTGGACCACGACCAGAAGCGGGGCCAGATACAACGGCTCTTCGAACAAAAGGGCGGTGACGAAGCTCACGTGAGCAGCCTGTCAGTACGGATCGTCGGTCCGTTCGGTTCGTCGGACCAGGCGATCACGCTGGAACATGGACGCACGGCACTCGCCGACGCCGCATGAGGAATCCCGCGCGGACGGCGAGGGAATCGACCGCTTGCACTACGGAGAGTGTAGATATCCGAACGGAACTGCAAATGGGTCTGTCCGCAAACTCCGGTTTCTGGGGCCCCACGTGCGCGGGTGGGTCGCTCAGCCCGGCCGGTTTCACGAGCGCCGGAAGCTCGGGAACAGGCAGGCCAGCGGCCCGAAACACAGAAACAGCCAGACGTCCTCCCGGCTCCAGCCGCGCTTCCGCTCTCCTGCCGATACGCGCGAGCCGGCTGCGTCCAACCGCTGCCCGCAGCGGCAACAGAAGTTCGCGTACGGCGGATGTTCCTGCCGACAACTTGTGCATTCCTTGACCATCGTTCGAGCCGCCCGGAGCCTGCGGTGCACGCCTCATCTACCCCAACTATACCATCGCCGGACCCGCCGGGCCGGTAGAATCCCGGCGAAAGCCTGTAATCGCCGCCGAGCCGCCCGGACGCATCGTCCCGACAGGCGAAGCGCGGCCTGTCGGATTGGAGTTCAGACTCCCGCACTACTTCAGGTTCTCCGGGTTCAAGCCCTTGAGATCTTCCGGTACGAACAGGCCGTCCCTGCGGACCAACTCGTCGTCGAACCAGATTTCGCCGCCGCCGCAGTCGGCGGTCTGGATGCAGACCATGTCCCAGTGGACGGCACTGCGGTTGCCATTGTCCGCTTCATCTTCATAGGCGGACCCCGGCGTGAAATGAAATGACCCGGCGATCTTCTCGTCAAACAGGATGTCCAGCATCGGCTTCGTAACGTAGGGATTGAACCCCAGAGCGAACTCACCCACATAGGACGAGCCCTCGTCGGTCGCCAGCACAGTCTTGAGATGGTCGGTATTGGAGCTTTTGCCCTCGACCACCCGGCCGTCCTTGAATTCCAACCGGATATCGTCGTGCACGACGCCCTGGTAGATGGTGCGGGCGTTGTACCGGACGACGCCGTTGACCGAATCACGAACCGGCGCGGTGAACATCTCGCCGTCAGGGATGTTCAGCTTGCCGGCGCACCCGATGGCCGGAATGCCCTTGATCGAGAAGTGCAACTCGGTGTCCGGGCCGACGATCTTGACCCGGTCGGCCGCCTGCATCCGCTTCTCGAGCGGCGCCATTGCCTGGGCCATCTTGCGATAGTCCATCGTGCAGACGTCGAAGTAGAACGCCTCGAACGCTTCGGTGCTCATCTGCGCCTGCTGGGCCATTGCCGAACTCGGATACCGCAACACGACCCAGCGGGTCTCGCGGACGCGGATGTCGCCGTGCACCGGCTTCCACCAGACGGACTGGTAGAGCTTCATTTTGTCGGCCGGCACGTCGCCCATCTCGGTGATATTCAGGCTGCCCCGCAGACCGATGTAGGCGTCAACCCCCTTCATGCGGAGGGCTTCCGCATCGGCGATCAGCTTCAGCTGGGCCTCGCTGCCGTGAATCAGCAGCTGCCGCAGCACCCGGTTGCTCTTGAGGGTGACGAGCGGATCAGCGCCGGCCTGGCGGGCGACGCGGACCAGCTCGTTCGTCATCTCGTGCGGCGCGTCGATGGCCTCAATCAGGATCTTGTCGCCGGGCTTCACTTCCGTCGAGTAGTTGACCAGCACCTCCGCCAGCCGGGTCATCCGGGGATCGATCATTGCTGCACCTCCATACAAGCCGTTTCAGACACGAACACCGGCTCTTACACTGCAGACCGGCTCCAAGACCGCAGGCCCATCCTCAAAACTACGGAACCGGCTTTCCAGCCGGTTGCCACACGAGCCGACCCACCATACCAGAAAGCCGCCGCCGCGGGCAGCCCCATCGCCGGTCGGCCGCAGCCAAAGGGGCCCGCTCGAAGACGCGGTTTGCGCTTGCATTGGGCCCGCCGGCATTGTATCACTCGATGCGAGAGCCCAGCCGGGAGTTGGCGCGCCCGAGCAACGGAGGTTCGACTCATGTCCGCGTACGAAAACCTGATGAGTTGTTTCTGCAGCCGGCGGATGCGCTGGGCGGCGGTGTTCGCGGTCGGCGCGATGCTCGCCTGGTCCAGCGGCGGGCTGGGGGACGTGCAAGGATCAAAGCACGATTTCACCGCCGCCGGTTTCGGGGGGGACGCCTGCTCCGCCTGCCATATTCCACACGCCGACGCGGGGCCCAAGACGGGAAAGTGGGAGCAGAAGCCCCGGTCCGATGTCACGTTGTATCGGGGCGCGGCGGAAGCGCCCGGGCCGCTCTCGATGCAGTGCCTGGGCTGTCACGACGGCACCATCGCCACCGACACGTTCGTTGAGGAGACAGCCGGACCGGCCCTGGCGTCCCGCGACCGCATCGCCCGCACCGGCGATCTGCGGCGGAACCACCCGATCGGCGTCGACTACCCGTCGCGGCGGCGGGCCTTTCAGCCCGCGTCACGGGTGACAAGCCTGGACCGCGTCCGCCTGTTCGGCGGTAAGGTCGAATGCACGTCGTGCCACGATCCGCACGATCAATATGGCCTGCCCGCGATGCTGGTCATGCCCAACGATCGAAGCCAATTGTGCTACGCCTGCCACAAGAAATGAGGCCCGGCCCGTCATGAACGTCAGACTGATTCGCGGCTTCACATGGTCGACGCAGGGCGCTCTTGCAGGCGTAGCCGCAGCCCTTGCCGGTTGCGGGCAGTCGGTGCAGGTCACCTCGATCGGGGGGAAAATGTACCCCGAAGCGCCCGCCGTCGCCCGTGTTCAGTTTCTCACCTCCCTCACGGGCGCCGCCGACGCCAGAGACGGCGGCGGAAGCAGCCTCGGGAAACTGCTGCTCGGCGCGCCCTCGGAGCCGCTCACCCGCCTGAGCAAGCCCTACGGCATGGCCGTCCACGACGGCAGGCTCTACGTCTGCGATGTGGCCGAAGGAGACGTGTTCATCTTCGACTTCGCTGCCGACCGATGCACCGCCTGGAACCACCCGGACGTGCGGTTCGGCAAACCGGTGGCCATCCGCTTCCGGCACGACGGGAACGCCGAAGTGTGCGACGTCGGGGCGGGGAAGATCTTTCTCCTGTCGCCCGGAGGCCGCCTGATCAGCAGCGTCGGCCTGGACACGCTGCAGTCGGCCGACTCGACGTCAGGGCTGCCCGAGAGATTCAAACCAGTCGCCTCGGTCACGGGACCGGACGGTGCGACCGCCGTCCTGAATGCCGCCGCACACCGCATCGAGCTGATCGACATGGCGTCAGGACGCCACCTCGGCGCCTGGTCGGGCCCGGGCAGCGAAGCCGGACGCCTGTTCGCACCGACGGCGATGACCGATGCAGCCGACGGAATCGTCGTCAGCGACGTGATGAACCGCCGGCTCGTGCGCTTTGACCGGGGCGGGCGCCCGGCCGGCGTCATCGGCGAACCCGGTGACGCGCCGGGCTACATCGCGCACCCCAAGGGCGTAGCCACCGATGACGCCGGTGCGCTCTACGTCGCCGATTCCGCCCTCCAGATCGTCGAGATGTTCGACGGCAGCGGGGACTTCTTGATGAGCTTCGGCGGGCCGGAGGAAACCGACGGCGGCCTCCTCTCGCCAGCCGGCATCTGCCTCGACAGGTCGTGCCTGCCGCATTTCAAGAAGCACATAGCCCCGGGCTTCGATGCCGAGTACCTGATTTTCGTGTCCAACCAGATGGGGCCCGGTCGAATCAGCGTCTATGCCTTCGGGCAAGGCCGCCCCGGCGCCGCGCCCGCAGGATAAGAGGACTGATCCGTCATGTTCCGCACCACCGGCGCCACGATGAAACCGGTTGCCCTGGCCAGATCTGCTCTTGCACTCGCAGTTCTCATGCTGGCTGCCGTCGGCTCCTGTTCGCCGGACGGTAAAGACCGGTTCATGCAAACATTCTTCGACGGTTATCCGCGCGAATCGCCGGCCCAAAGCGAAGCCGCCCGGATCGAGACCGGCACACCCGCGCCAACGACCGGCGAGCACCCCGAGCGCGCGACCCGCGCGGTCGGCTGGGCGGACAGAGTCAGCGCGACCCACGCGGACTTCGCCGACGAGTGCGATTCCTGCCACAGCCCGACGAAAGTCGTAACGCCCGGGATGTGCATGGAATGCCACGACCTGGACCCCCACGCCGGAGCCGCGAAGCATGCATCCTGCGGACGCTGCCACATCGAGCACCGGGGCCGTGAGGCGAAGCTCGCCCGGGCCGAGTCGGCCCGCTGC
>CP070691.1:847380-863679 GCA_020353195.1 Phycisphaerales bacterium
CGGTGGATGTCAGCCCGGCGACATGAACGGTGATGATTTCATCGACGCCGCCGATATTGCACCGTTCGTCAACGCCCTGATCGGCCCGTAACGTCGCCGGCGCACCGGCGGCTGCATCTTGTCTACCAACAACCCCGGCCTCGTGAGGCCGGGGTTCTTTTACGGAGCGGGGCGCTCGTGCTCGGCGTTCATCCACTGTTGAGTATCATCGGAGCGTCTGTGAAGCGCGGCGTCAGCTGTACCCGAGTTCCCGCAGGTCATCTTCACCGAGTCCAAAGTGATGCCCTATCTCGTGGAGCACCGTCCTGCGCACCTGGCGCACGATCTGGCGCCGGGTGCGACAGATTCGCTGGATGTTATTCTGGTAGATTGCGATCCGCTCCGGCCAGCGATAGGGCTGTTCGACGCTTCGCAGGAGAAGCGGCGTGCCATGATACAATCCAAGCAATGATCTCGGATTGTCGATGCCGACGGCCTCGCAGTCGGTTGCTGACGGCATGTCCTCGACCTCCACCGACAGGTTCTCCAGATAAGGCCGAAAGGCGTCGGGCACTTCCGCCAGCGCCTCGCGGACCAGTTCCTCAAACTCCTGCCGACTGAGCTTCATCATCCCACCCGGCGCCATGCCGGAACGACCCAACATCGAAATCGACTGACGGCGGGGCGCACTGCGCGCCCCGGCCACGGGGCCCGTGCACGCTGCGAATCGCGGCCCCGCAAAGTCTGGCATCCACGCCGAAAGTGTACCTCGTGTACCCGCCGGGGGCGAACCGCTAGAATGCCGGCGTCGAGAGCTGGTAGGAGGAGCCTTGGCCTGCAAGCAGTGAGGAGACATGCCCGTGTGTGCTGCACGATATCTTTGGACCCCGGTCGTTGTCGGAATGTCGGGTGCGGGCCTGCTGGCGGCCGGCTGCATGCCGGACGGGTTGCTGATCACGCCGGTCACGACGAATCGCGAACTGGTCGAGGAAACGCTGGTCCGCGAACCCGGACTGTTTCCGGACAAGATCGCGCTGATCGACGTCACCGGCATTCTGCTCAATCGCCGTCAGTCGGAGTTCCTCGGCGAAGGGGAGCACCCGGTGAGCCTGCTGCTCGAGCAACTCGATAAGGCCCGGAGGGATCCCGGTGTCAAGGCGGCGGTGCTGCGAATCAACTCGCCCGGCGGGTCGGTGACGGCTGCTGAGCTGATTCACAACGAAATCCAGCAGTTTCGCGCCGGCGGCAAGCCGGTCATCGCTGTGATGATGGACGTAGCCGCCAGTGGCGGATACTACGTCGCCTGCGCCTGCGACGAGATCTGGGCCCACAAGTCGACGGTGACAGGGAGCATCGGCGTCATGGCTCAGTTCCTGGATGTCAGCGGGACGATGCAGAAAATCGGCATGAGCGCGCCGGCCATCACCTCAGGGCCGAACAAGGCCGCCGGTTCTCCCTTCGCCCCCCTGTCGCCTGAACAAAGGGAGATATTCCAGTCCATCGTCGACGGCATGTACGAGGGCTTCCTGGAGGTGGTCAAGCAGGGCCGACCCAATCTGAGCGAAGAGCAAATCCGCGAAGCTGCCGACGGGCGCGTCTACGCCGCCAACCAGGCGCTGGAACTCGGCCTGATCGATCGGATCGGGACGCTTCGGGAAGCGTTCTCTGCCGCGAAAGAGCAGGTCGGCGCCAAGTCGGTGCGCGTGGTCGGCTACCGCCGCCCACTGGCTTATCGGCCAAACTACTACGCCCGCGCGGGCGAGGCCCCCGTCACCCGGGGCCGGGATGTCAACGTGATCAACGTAGACCTGCCCGGCTTCCTTCGCGACGGCACGCCGCAGTTCCTGTACCTCTGGGTACCGGGGATGTAACGCCAAAGACAGCCGGGCGGCGGGCCAAGACCGGCAGGACGCGCCGTACTCCATCCCTGATCGCTTCGTTCAGCGACTAGCGGTCAGCCGGCGGCGGGGCGCCGGCCGCATGCAGCGCTTCAGGCGAATACCCCAGCTGCGGGGCGCCATGCGCGGCGCTGCCTAAGTCCGCGCGAGCCACCGACACCAGGCACCAGATGCAAGCCGTTAACAGGCAAGCAGTAAGGATAATCCTCTTGATCATCGGCAATCGCCTCCCTACCGTTGATGCCCTAGTCTGCATGGCAGCGCGAACCGGCCGAGGGTAGGTAAACGCTCCACTCAAGCGGGTAGTGTGAGGGCCCGTCGGGTCCCTGTCAACGGGGATCGCGTATTTCGCCGGAGCGCGGAGGAGTAAAGTGGCAGTTTATCCCACCACGAAGTTCACCAGCCGCCCGCCGACCACGATCACGCGCCGCACGGTCTTGCCGGCGATGGCGTTGCCGACGGTCTCGTCCGCGCGGGCCAGCTGCTCAACGTGCTTCTCGTCGGCGTCGACCGGAACCGTGATCCGGCTCTTGACCTTCCCGTTGACCTGCACGGCGATTTCGACGGCTTCGTCCCTGGCCAGAGCTTGATCGTAGGTTGGCCAGGGAGCATGGGCCAGCGACTCTTTGTGCCCCAGTCTCTGCCACAGTTCCTCGGCCACGTGCGGGGCGAACGGAGCCAGCAGCAGAATGAACGGTTCGACGACGGCCCGGGGGCGCCTGTCACGTGGTGTGAGTTGGTTGACGAAGTCGAAGAACCTGGCGATCGCGGTGTTGAACTTGAGTTGCTCGATGTCGTCGCCAACACGCTTGATCGTCTTGTGGAGCAGGCGCAACGTGGCTTCGTCAGGCGGATCATCGACGAGGGCGGGCGACAATCGGCCAGTCTCCTCGTCCACGACGAGACGCCAGATCCGACCCACCAGCTTGAATACTCCCGGCACGTCCCGTGTGTTCCAGGGCTTCGAGGCTTCGATCGGGCCCATGAACATCTCGTAAAGCCGGAAGGTGTCGGCCCCGAACCTCTCGATGATGTCGTCGGGGTTGACGACGTTCTTCAGCGCTTTGCTCATCTTCGCGACGACCTGTTCGACCGGCTCGCCCGTCTTCTTGCACTTGAACGTTCCGTCCGCGAGTTCCTCGACTTGGTCGGCGGTGACCAGCACGCCCCTGCGGTCCTTATAGGCGAAGCTCTGGATCATTCCCTGGTTGACCAGTTTCATGAAGGGCTCGTTGGTCGAGACGGAGCCGAGGTCGAACAGCACCTTGTGCCAGAAGCGGGCGTACAGCAGATGGAGCACTGCGTGTTCGGCCCCGCCGACATACACGTCGACAGGCATCCAGTAGTCCTCGGCCATCGCGTCGCTGACCCGCGCCGAGAGATCCGGGCTGAGATAGCGCAGGTAGTACCAGCATGACCCTGCCCACTGCGGCATGGTGTTGAGGTCGTGGCGGTACGTCTTGCCGTCACGCTGGACAGTGACCCAGTCCGTAGCCCGTCCCAGGGGCGGCTCGGGAACGGCGTCCGAATCCGCCGCCACCGGGGTCGGCTTGAAGTCCTTCATCGGCGGCAGTTCGAGCGGCAGGTCGTGCTCGTCGTAGGCGATGATCTCCCCGTCCGGGCCGTGCAGCACCGGGAAGGGCTCGCCCCAGTACTTCTGCCGGCTGAACACCCAGTCTCGGAGTTTGTAGTTGACGGCCCCTTTGCCCAGCCCGTTCTTCTCGAGCCACCGGGTAATCTTGTCGTTCGCTTCGGTCGTCGGCAGAGCGTTGATATCGCACACGTCGTCCGGCAGCGACGCCGTAGCGTCGGGCGCAGGTGAATTCAGGCTCGTCCCCTCGCCGACGAACGACTCGACGAAGACGCCCGGGTCTTCGGCAAACAGGGGCAGGGCCACCTGGTTGATCCAACTGTCGTCACCGTCGAGGATGGCCGTCGCGTCCTGCGCGGTGATTCCGGCAATCGTGCCGGCGGCGCGGCTGGCGGAATCCATCAGCTGTTCCGGCAGGTCGGGCTTGCCCTTCTTCGCGCAGTAGTCGGCGTCAACCAGACCTCGCTGAATCTGTTCACGAAGCCACTCGTCGTCGGGTTGAACCACGGCAACGATGGGCAGATCGAACTGCTTGGCGAACTCGAAATCGCGGGTGTCGTGGCCCGGCACGGCCATGATGGCCCCGGTGCCGTAGCCCATCAGCACGTAGTCGGCCACCCACACCGGGATCTTCTCACCGTTCACCGGGTTCAGTGCATAGGCCCCGGTGAAGACGCCGGTCTTCTCCTTGGTTTCCGCCGTGCGGTCGAGGTCCGATTTGTGCCGTGCCACGGTCACGTACTTGCCGACGTCGGCCTTCTGGGGGGGCGTGGTGACTCTGTCGACCAAGGGATGTTCGGGCGCCAGAACCATATACGTCGCCCCGAACAGCGTATCCGGTCGCGTCGTGTAGACGCGAATCGTGTACTCCTCCGGTCTGGCGGCAAAGCCGCAGGCCTTGCGGGCCTCTCGCCACGCCGCTTCATCCCCGACGGTCGGCGCTTCGGGTCCGCCGGACACGAGGGGGAAATCGACATCGGCGCCGGTGCTGCGGCCGATCCAGTTCCGCTGCATGATCTTTATGGGCTCAGGCCAATCCAGCGGCCCCAGGTCGTTCAGCAGGCGTTCGGCGTACCGCGTGATACGGAGCATCCACTGGCGAAGAGGCCGGCGAAAGACGGGGTGACTGCCGCGGTCACTGCGTCCGTCAGCCGTGACTTCTTCGTTAGCCAGAACCGTGCCGAGGGCGGGGCACCAGTTGACCGGGATCTCGTCGATATAGGCAAGGCGCTGATTGTTGATCACCTGGCGCTTCTGGTCATCGGTCAACGTGGACCATTCGCGATGCGGTTGGGTGCAGTTGCGCACGAGTTGCATGGCGTCATCGGCCCAGACGGCCCCCCGGGCGAGCGCCGACTCCAGCTCGCTGATGGGCCGAGCCCCGCCTTTACAGTGCCGGCCCCGGTCGTCGGTCCAAGCGAACTCGTCGTCGAACCAACTGTTGAACATCTGGAGGAAGATCCACTGAGTGTGCTTGTAGTAGCCCGGCTCGCAGGTCGAGATCTCGCGCCGCCAGTCGTAGCTGAATCCGAACATCTTGAGCTGACGCCGCATGTTCTCGATGTTCTTGCGGGTGGTGACGGCCGGATGGACACCGTGCTCGATGGCGTACTGCTCGGCGGGCAGACCGAAGGCGTCATACCCGATCGGGTGCAGCACGTTGAAGCCGCGCATGCGCTTGTAGCGGGAGTAGATGTCAGTGGCGCAGTAACCCAGCGGATGGCCGACGTGCAGGCCCGCCCCGCTGGGGTACGGAAACATGTCCAGGACATAGCACTTGGGTTTGCCGGGATCGAACTTCCGGTCCCCGGGATTCGCAACCGTGAAGGTATCGTGCTCATCCCAATACTGTTGCCATTTGGGCTCGACGGATCGAAAGTCGTAGGTGCCGGGTTTTTGGGGACTCTGCGTCTCTGCCATGCTGACGATTCAACCTCCGGACAGCGGTACCGCACTTCTCGTCACCGGTAGGCCACAGAGTGTATCGGCCTCGGAACATCCGGGCAACCGGGCGCGACCGGAGCGCGGAGGCCGCGCCCGCGTCCTTGCGCCCGGTGCGACCCGGGCGGTCCCCATGCCGTTCGCCGGCCCCGTCGATCCCGGGCGCCGACGAAGAACCGAGGGTAACCGCCGCGTTCGGGCCGATAATCCCCGGATTTCGGCGCCGCGGCGCCGCACGGTGGTTTTTGTGTCATCCGACTTGCCCCGCGAGAATCTGTATTGGATGTTTGAGCTGCCAAAACCTCCTTCTTCCTCCTCCTCCGAGGGAAGCCGCCAGATCTGGGCGCGCAAGTGTCCGACCTGGCGTTTTCCTGTTTTACGCCCGGGCGATTGGCGGGGTCACGTGTGCCGTCCAACCGGTTCGTCTCGGCCGGTGGCGGCCTGACCGATCGGATCGAACGGAGCGCGGCCGCACGGCACCAGACCCGGACACTGGTGCTGATCTCCGTATCCCGCCCTCCTTCCCGTCTCTTGCTGGTCCGAGAGCCGCCGGCGGGCATGCTTCGTTGCAGACAGCGCAGGCTTCACGCGTACCGAGATGGACTCAGCTTCCCCCAAACCCGATCTGGAATGCGGCGAAGTCCTTCAGGTCGACATCCCCGTCACGGGGCCACGAGTCAAATGCCTCCAGGCACACGTCCGACGGCGGCACGAACCCGGCGCCTTCGGCCGGCCCGCTGATGCAGGCGGCGAACTCGGCGTAGCTCAGGTCGATAGTCCCGTCGTGGTCGGTATCGCCGGGCGGCGGGGCCAGGACGAACGCCCGCGCATCGCCGCCGGACGTGAGGGTCGGCCCGTATCCGACGATGCAGCCGTCGTTGTTGATGCCCTGCACCTGGACCGAGGTCCAACCGGGGACATTCAGGTTGACCATGCTGCCGTTGCCGGGGCCATCACTGTACCAGCTCGCATACTGGCTGCTGCCCAGATAGAGGTGCCCGATCATCCGCCCGTTGTCGTTGATGTCCTTGCCCCACTGCGACGACGTTGCCGTTTCGTCCACGAAATGCCACGCCCCGTCATAGGTGACTGCGCGATGGATGGTGTCCCACGGGTAGTACTTGCCGCGGCCGATCGTCTGGCCAGACTCGTTGATTTCGACGGCGCTGCAGTCGGCAAGCCCGATCTTGCCGATCAGCGTGAACACGCCCGTATCGATGTTGTAGGTATAGGCATTCGCAATCCCGGCCACATCGTCTGCAATCCCGCAGATCACGTTGTTGTTGTTGATGCCGCTGGCAAGCTGGAGCCCGCCTGTCAGGCCATTCGTGCTGATGATGTGGTCGAGGCTGTACGACACGCCGTCCCTGTAGTAGAACGCGGTTCGCACGCTGCCGGGTTTCCAGAAGTAGCCGACGATCACGCCGTGATCATTGATGTCGTAGGCCCGCAAATCCGCGCTGGTGCTGGCACCCGGTGGATAGGGGATCGCATGGATGGTGGTGTCTTCCCAGTAGCACGCCCGGGAATCGCCGGCTGCGTTGTGCGAGTACCCGCAGATGACCCCGTGGACGTTGATTGCCGTCGTCATCGCGATCGGGACGTCGGCGTCGGGCAGGAAGGGCAGCTCCTTCACCGTCGTTCCATCGTAGCGAAACGGCGTGATCGAGTTGTTGACGACGTAATTGCCGTTTCCGCACACTTCGCCGTTGCTGTTGATGTCGGACGGTTCGGTGCCGCCGATCCAGGTAAGCAGGTTCGGGACCTCCGTAACGACCCACGCGGCCGGCGCAGGCGGCGCCAGAGCCATGAGAACGGCGGCGGCGAAACCGAGAATCGCGTCAGATCGGTGGTTCATGGTTGTTACGTCCTTATCATTCGGGTGATCCGTCAAGCGCCGTCAACTCCCCTCGAAGATCCGCTGGAATTCCGCGAAGTCTTGCAGGTCGATGTCGCCGTCGCCCGGTATCGGTGTATAGATGAAGCCGCGATTGTCACCGCCCGCGGTCGGGCTCTCCCCGTATCCCACGATCACGCCGTTGTTGTTGATGTCGGTGGCGGTGACCGACGTCCAGCCCGCCAGGTCGAGCGGGATCATGCTTCCGTCACCGGGGCCGTCGCTGTACCAACCGCTCCGATTCCCGCTGCCGATGTAGGTGCTTCCGACCATCCGGCCGCCGTCGTTCATGGCGCCCGTGTACTGCGTACTGTTCACGGTGGGATCCACCACGTGCCAGGTTCCGTCGTAGTACAGCACGCGCGAGACGTCGGCGGCGTGCAGCTTGGCCCGCCCCTGCATCTGGCCGGATTCATTGATGTCCGCGGCGCTGGTGCCTTCCGTGCTGATCGTGTCGATCACTGTCAGCACGCCGGTGTCGATGTCGTACGTCCAGGGCGTGCTGAGCCCCAAGGCGTCCTCGGCGGTGCCGCAGATGACGTTGCCGTTGTTCACACTGTCGGCCGAGTGCCATCCGGTCAGCCCGGCCGCCTGAAACGCAGCCAGGAGATTGTATGACGCCCCGTCCTTGTAGTAGAACGCGTCCTTGTGGCCGTTCGTGTTGTAGTAATAGCCGACGATCACGTCGTGGTCGTTGATGTCGTACGCACGGAAATCGAGGGAGGTGTTCATGCCCGGGGGGTAGGGCAGAGCAGTCACGGTCGTACCTTCCCAATACACCGCCCGCGAGTCGCCGTCCGCCTCGCGCGAGTACCCGCAAATCACGCCGTGAGCGTTGATTGCCCTGGCCAGAGCGATGGGCAGGTTCGCGCCCGGCAGAATCGGCAGCGGGGTCACCGTGAATCCGTCATAACGGAACGGCGTGCTGGACGTGTTGACCACGTAGTTCCCGTTACCGCACACCACGCCGTTGCTGTTGACGCCGTACGCTTCGATCACTCCGACCCAACCGGGATAGCTCGGGATTTCCTTCAGCGCGTAATTCTCCGAGCTCGGCGCGAGATCGAACGAATCGAGGCACGCTTGCGACGGGGGCGTGAATCCGGCGCCCTCTTCCGGCCCGCTCATGCAGGCGGCGAACTGCAGAAAATCATCGACGTCGATGTCACCGTCGTGGTCGGCATCCCCCGGCGGCGGTGCGATGATCACCGCGCGATCGTCGTCGGGGGACGCGGTCGTTCGCCCGTATCCCGCAATGACGTCGTGGGCGTTGACACCCTGGACGCTCAGCCGCGTCCACCCGGGCAGGTCGATGGGCACCATGCTGCCCGACCCCGGTGCGTCGCTGTACCAGCTCCACCTGTTGGAACTGGTATCCGCGTTTCCGACGATTCTGCCGTGGTTCGTGACGTCGGCGGACCATTGGGCGACCAGTATGGTGTCGTCGATCACGTTGAACGACCCGTCGTGCAGGAGAGCGTGGATGGGGCTCCAGGGCAGGGTTCGGCCGCGACCGACGACGTGTCCCGCGTCGTTGATCGCGGCCGTGAAGTAGTCTTCGGTCGGATAGATCGTGCCGAGCACGTTCACGGTGCCCGTGCCGATGTCGTACGTGAAGAAATTGTAGCTGCTGATGGCGTCCTCGGCTTCTCCGCAGATCAGACCGTTGTTGTTCACGTCCCTGGCGTAGCTGCGCAGCCCGGTCAGCCCGGCAGCCTGCAACGCCGACACCAGTGAGTGTGAGGTCCCATCGTAATAGAAGGCCGCCGGGTACCCGGTAGTGGTGCTGACGTAATACCCCACGACCACACCCGCGTCGTTGATTCCGTAACCCCGCATGTCGCTGTTCGTGTTGGCGTCCGGGGGCAGCGGGATCTCCGTGATGGTCGTGCCGGTCCAGAACACCGCCCGGTCGACGCCGTCGGCGTTATGCGCTCGCCCGGCGATCACCCCGCTGGAGTTGATGGCCGATGCACAGGCGTACTGATGCGTGGCTGGTGACGGATGCAGATACGGCAGTTCCGTTATGAGGGTCCCGTCGTAGCTGAACGCCACGCTGGAGACCCCGGACACGTAACCGCCGATCCCGCACACGACCCCGCTGTCGTTGATGTCGTACAGGTTCGTGTCCCCGTTCCAGCCGGGCAGGTTCGGGATTTCAGTCACGACCCAGTCTGCGCCAGCCGGCGCAACGAACGTCAGGGCTAGCACGCTCGCAACCATCACGGCTGCTCTGTTCTGGTACACTTCCATCGCTCCTTCACTCGTCCCCCGTCAGTCGACGGGACCATCAAGGAAACCCTCGAACACCACGAAGTCGTCACCATCCACGTCATCGTCGCTGTCGAAGTCGAATACGTCGCAACCGAAACCGGTCGGGCCGGTGGTCGTGAAACACGCCTGGAAACCCGCGAAGTCGCGCAGATCCACGTCCCCGTCAGTGTCCCGGTCTCCGTCAGGTATGAGCGTGGACGAGGAAATCATGAGGTCGTAATCGGTCCAGATTGCGCCGCCGAGGTCATAGTTCGAACCCCATGCGGTCCGCCACTTGCCGTTTCCCGCGTAGGCGACCTCGGGGTCCCGATCGTAGGCAAAGTCCAGGATCTCCCACGCGTATGAGTTGAGAAACCACGGGGACGACCAGTTCACCGCGTTGTCGGCGCTGTACACGAAGAAAATGTCCCAGTCCGTCCCGACCGGAGGGGCTGACATGGGCTCTTGGGACTGCCAGACGACCACCCAGTTGCCGTTCCCGTCCGTCGCCGGCACGGGGTAAAGATCCCTGCCAACATCCGTGAGCGCATTGTCGTTCAGATATTCCGCCGGCGACCACGTGGCGCCGTTGTCGTCGCTGTACGAAACCATGATGTCATAGTCGATCTCATAGACGCCGTAATACCACACGGTGACCCACCGGCCCGCTCTGTCGGTGGCGATCCGCGGTCTTCTGTCGTCCAGCGTGTCGGCTGCGGCGGTGGAGTTCAGCGTGGCCGGCGCCGACCAAGTCACTCCGTTGTCGCTGCTGCGGGAGACGAAGATGTCGTCATCCCCCGTGCCGTTCGTGTTGATCGAGCCGTCGGGGTCGATGATGTTGTCGGAGGTCCATACGGCGACCCAATGGCCGGCTTCGTCGCTTGCGATGCTGGGGCTGCCGTCGTAACCGGGGTCGCTGCCCATGGCGGGATGCAGCAAAGCCATGGGCGACCATGTCTGCCCGGCGTCCGTGCTGTGGGACAGGAAGAGGTCATAATCTTCGTCGTCGGAGACCTGCTTGTTCCAGATCGCCATCCAGTGCCCGCTGCAGTCGGTCGCAAGACTCGGGCTGCCGTCCCCGTTCGAGTCGATGTCGGCGTCGGAGTTCAGGGGGACCGACGACGTCCAGGTGGCTCCGTTGTCCGCGCTCCGCGAGACCAGAAGGTCCGTATCGTCGCCGATCGTCCCGCCGTGGTTGTCATGCGTGTACCAGGCGGCGACCCAATGACCGGCACGGTCGGTCACCACGAACGGATGGAAGTCATCTTCGAATTCCTGCTCCGGCGGCGCGTCGGCGAACGGGTCGAGCCGGGCCGGCGCGCCCCAGGTCTCGCCGTCGTCGGCACTGCGAGCCAGCCAGATGTCGAAATCCCGGTCCCCCCCGCTTCCCACACCCGCACACCAGACGCAGACCCAGTTGCCGGCGCCGTCGTGGGCGAGACTCAGGTAGTAGTCGCGCTGGTCGTCGTCGACAGCCGCGTTGATGTTCAGCGGCGCAGCGTCGGACCACTGCATGGCCGCCGGAGCTGCGCCCGCCACGATCGTCAGACCTACGATAATGCCCAAGGCGATTGTTCTGGCCATCGGAACCAGGACCTCCCGTTCAGAAAGACCGTCATGCTCATGCCCGTCAAACCCCTTCGAACGCCCGCTCAAACGCGGCGAAATCCGCCAGATCGACGTCTGCATCGGCGGGATCGAAGTCGAACGCCGCCAGGCAGGCAGCCGAGGGCGGCACGAACCCGGCACCGCCGGCCGGTCCGCTGACGCAGACGGCGAACGCCGCATAGTCGTCGAGATCGATGTCGCCGTCGTGGTCAGCGTCGCCCGGTGGAGGGGCAATCACGAAGGCGCGCGTGTATTCGCCGGACGTGGCGGTTAGCCCGTACCCCACGATCACGTTGTGGTCGTTGATGCCCTTGATTTCCAGCTCCGTCACGCCCGGCAGATCGATGGGCATGATGCTCCCATCGCCGGGGCCGTCGCTGTACCAGCTCCATTCGGGGCCACCCGAGGGGCGGGCGGTGCCGATGACTCGGCCGGCGTTGTTGATGTTCCAGGCCCACTGCGTGTCCGTCACGGTGGCGTCGATAATCTGAAACGCACCATCGTGCAGCAGGGCATGGT
This sequence comes from Phycisphaerales bacterium, assembly GCA_020353195.1. Lineage (GTDB taxonomy): Bacteria > Planctomycetota > Phycisphaerae > UBA1845 > UBA1845 > JAFGJQ01. Next base: position 859,067 of record CP070691.1, read on the forward strand.
AGGGACTCGTCGACGAACTCATGCCCCGTCCCACCACATGCCCGGCGTCGTTGACCGCCGCCGCCGTGCAGGCGAGGAACGGATCAATCGTTCCCAGATCGGTGCAGATCCCCGTGGCGATATCGTAGGTCCAGAACCGATATACGGCGCCCCGGGCGTGCCCGCAGATCAGTCCGTTGTTGTTGATGCCCTTGGCGTAGCTGTGTCCGCTCAATCCAGCGGCAGCCAACGCCGGCGCCAGGTCGTGGACTTGGCCTTCATAGTAAAATGGCTTGGCGGACCAGGCGTCGTCGAAGTAATGCCCGACCATGATCCCGGCATCGTTAATGGCCTCGACCCTCGAGCTCCGGTCCGGATTGACGCCGGCAGGCAGGGGGATTTCGGCGATGGCGGTGCCGGTCCAGTAGACGGCCCGCTCGCGCCCGGCAGCGTTGTACGAGAAACCGACGATCACGCCACTGGAGTTGATGTCCCGGGCGACACTGTGGGCCCCGTTTGTCCCCACCAGGTGCGGCAACAGTGTCATGCCGCCGTCGTAGCGGAACACGGTCTGCACGCCATCGGCGTCGGGACCGGCGCCGCACACGACGCCGGAGTCGTTGACCGCCCAGGCCTGCGTGGACTCCACGCCCCCGGGCGTGGGCAGCTCGGTGACCGCCCATTCGGCGTTAGTCGGCCGGCAGAACAGGAGTGCGGGCAGCAGCAGCCATCGCACGCCGGCTGCTTTTCGTTCCCCGCCGTTCATGACACATCCTCAACGCACGTGCCTCCCCCGACAGGTGCGGCACGTTTATTGTACCAGACCTGACCTGCGACTGCACGCGAGAAGAACGCGGCGTCGGCCCGGTGCCTGAAGCGGCACCCACGCGGGCCCACGAACAGCCGACAGGCCTCTTGCACCCGACTGACCGGCGGTCTGCCGACCACGGCGCCGGGCTACGAAACCGGCTCAAGCATCCGTCAGAAAAACCCTGTGGGACAGGATTCCCGGTCTGTCGCAAGACCATCGGGAACGCCTGTCCCACATTCTGTCAGAGGCTCTTGACGATTCTGTTTGGGAGCCTCCCCGCTCGGAACCGGAAGGCCCCGAGCGGGGATCGCTCGCGAACTCACTTATCTGCGCCCGATCACCGGCTTGCGGGCTGCATCCCGCCGCCGATCGGCTGCATCTCGATCGGCTCGACCGGGGCGCCCTGGATCGCCTGGACCCCCGGGTTGAGGAAGACCGCTTTGGCCTCCATCACGTCACCGGCGACCTCGAAGTCGATGGCGGTCCGGCCGCGGGCCTGCGGCTCGCCGTCGATCTCCCAGTACGCGAAGCGCACGCCGTCAGCCATCCGCGGCGCAACGTACGTGACCACGGTGGTCTGCGGGTAGCTCCGCTCGAAGTCGGCGAAGCCGCCATCGTCCAGCTGGAGGTCCAGCGGATACGCGTCGATCCACACGTCCGGTATGGTCGAGGAAACCGCGACCAGCCCGGGCGGCGTCCCCGGCGGCACGAGACGGATGCGATCGATCGCCGTCGTGAACGGGCTTCCGTCAAGCAGGCTGCCGGTGACGACCAGTTCCACTAGCGCACCCGGAGGTAGCGCATCCAGCTCGAGAATCGCGGTGACGGTCTCGTTCTTGAAGTGCATCAACAGATCGACGATGCTGTCCCCCTCGAGCTCGTGACAGGACTCGCCGTAGTACGGCGTAGCGGCGTCGTAGAAGAAGGAATGCGGTCCCGGAGGTCCTTCATGCGGAGCCACCTGGCCGCCAATACCATCGACCCGAGAGAGTCGGACCGACGCGATATCGATCGTCGTCACGTCGAACGTCTCCAGGCCGCAGATTGCGACATGCAGGGCGCCGCGGCTCTTGCGGTTGAACGAGTTCGGGCAGGAACCCGGCTTGATGTCCAGCCCGGGCGGCTCTTGCGCGACATACAGCCCGTACTCGTTGAACCTGTGCCAGGCGATGTTGCCGTACCATGTCATACAGACCACGGCGTCTGAGCCCGCCGGGCCGGCAAGCAGTTCGGCCTCGCTGACGTAAATCTCCAGCGTTCCCGGTGGATCGGCCGGGTCGAACCGCATGATGTTGTCGCCGGTGCTCTCGTAGAAGTACACCATGCCGTTGGGGGCACCAAAGATGTCGCCGAAGCCGGCTGCCGTTTCGCCGCTGACGGCGATGATCTCCGTCTTGTCGAGCACCTTGCTTAGCGAGCCGTCACTGGCCGCCTTCATGTACATCGAGTCGCTGGTGGAGTCACCCCAGTACAGATTGCCGGCGAGGTCATACGTCAGTCCGCCATTGGCGGAGTTGCTCCCCGTCTCGGCGACGAGTTCCGCCTCGCTGACGAGCGTGATGACGGCCCCGGGGCCTGTAGTCATCAGGATGCTGTCGGACCGTCCTTCGTAGAAGGTGTGCTCACCGTTGGGGGCAACGGTCTGAGGCGACAGAACCTGTGAGCTGTCCTCCCCGGTGTGTGCAATGATGTCCGCCGCGGAGACGTACTCCGCGATGCTTCCCGCCGCGTTCTTGTCGAGGCGCCAGATCGAATCGGTGCCCGAATCCGCCCATTGCACGTAGTCACCCGATATGCCGAAGCCGTACCAGGAGGACATGTTGGACGTCGCGCCTCCGTTGGCGATGAACCAGTCCATGGTGCTGAGCCACTCAGTCGCGGTCTGCACGCCGTCCAGGTTCTCAACCTTCGTGATGCGGCCGGGGAACGTCAGGTTGTGGTACGACGTCTGCCCCTCAACCACAACGCCGAAGTGCGAGGTGGATGCGCCACCCGCATTGAGGGTGTCCCAGGTGACGACTTCCTTGTAACCTACACCCATGGCCGGTACGGCGGTCAGGCCCATTACCGCCAGGGCGGCCATTACCAGTTTCGAGTTCTTCATCGATCGTCACTCCTCTTGCTGTCGGCGTGCTGTCCGCCGGTCCTCTCCCGAACACCGAGAGAACGAAATGGGATCCAGCGCGCAACGTTGCCGCATCCGGTTTGCCGGTCTTTCGTTTCTCTCAACTCCCGGACCCGTGTCACTCTCTCTGGCACCGCAGATCGGGGTGAGGTGCTGCCACGCAGAGGTTTCCCCGCCCGTCAAAGAAGTGGCGCTACCCTTCCTCTTCTCTAGTGTACCGAAATCCCCAAGCCCGTGTCAATCAGCTACTTGCACCGCCGTCCCACGAACCGCGTCATCCCCGTGAAGCTGGATGTGCTTCACCGTCACTGAAGCTCTCGTGTGTGTGGATCGGCCAGGGCGCCCCGATGCGGACGATGACCGACCGCGCGGGGAGCGGACGCGCATCCGACGGGGCTCCAGGGCCCGGCCGGGGGACCGCAGCCGCACCGGCGTGCAGCCCATGAGCCGGCGAGAATCGCGCCCGCGGGGACTTCGTGACGGGCATGGAATTCGCTATACTTCTTTTTCCCGCAGGGAGCCGTCGCCCCCGCCGTTTCACTTGGTAAAACCGGCGTTTCGGGGGCGAAACCGCTGGGGAAGCGTGCCGAATCGCGGCTTGCCGCCCCGGGGGTCGCCGGCGTTGCGGGTCGGATTCGAGTACCACTGAAAAGGAGATAGTATGAACGCGATACGTACTTCGAGGGTGCGGACGGTTGTGGCCGTCGGATGTGTCTTGGCCTTGGCAGGGCCGGCCTGGGCCGGTGCCGCTGACAAGGCAGCGGCGTTTGCGGCCGAGGGCGACGGGCTGCTGGGCAAAGCGGACTTCGAGGGGGCGTTGAAGGCGTACGCCCAGGCGGCCAAGGCGGATTCGCAGAATCCCGACTACCGCCAGCAATATGCAGTGCTTCGCCGGATCATCAAGATGCGGCAAAGCGTGGACAAGGAGGCCAACCCCGAGAAGTGGGCCGGGATCGTCCGTGGTTTGCGGGCGTTCTACTACGATCGCGATATCTACCCGGAAGCGCTCGCCCTGGACCAGAAGGTCCACGCGAAAACGGGTACGCCCGAGTCGGCGTCGGCCCTGGCCCAATCCCAGTTGCAGATGGGCCTGAACGCCGAAGCCGCTGCGACGCTGTCGAGCATCGACGAAACGGCGGCTACGCCCGAGTCCCGGGTGCTGCTGGGCATCGCCCTGGCTCGTCAGGGCGACATTGATCAGGCCAAGGCGGTCGCCGCCAAGATCGAGATTCCCAAGGGCACCCCGCCGATTCTGTTCTATAACACGGCGTGCCTGCACGCGCTGATCGGCGATTCGGACAGCGCGATGACGCTGCTTACCCGCTGTTTCGAGAACACGCCGCCGAGCCGTCTGGACAATATTAAAGAGCGCGCCAAGACGGACGAGGACCTGACCACGCTGGTCGCCAGTGCGGACTTCGCCGACGTCCTCGAGACGAAGTCGAAGGTCAAGGAGTCGAGCTGCAGCGGCGGGACCAGTTGCGGAGGCTGCCCGAGCCGGAGCAAATGCGCCAGCGCCAAGAGTAAGACCGACAAGGCGCACAAGTAAACGTCCGCTGTCTTCCGGCGAGCGGCTTCGAGGGCCGGGTTGGGTAGCCCGCGGCTTCAGAGGATGATGAAGCGCAATAGACGCGTCATCCAATTCGGGTTCCTCGTCCTGACGCTGGTCGGCGTATTCGTGGTCAAGGGCAACGCGGA
>CP070691.1:863779-868458 GCA_020353195.1 Phycisphaerales bacterium
TGGACATCGACGGGCACCTGTGGATCACGGACTTCGGCCTGGCTTACATGGAGAGCGATCCGGGCCTGACCATGACCGGCGACATCCTGGGCACGGTGCGCTACATGAGTCCGGAACAGGCACTGGCCAAGCGCATCCCGATCGATCACCGCACGGACATCTACTCGCTCGGCGTGACGCTCTACGAACTGTTGACGCTGCAGCCGGCGTTCACCGGCCGGGACCGGCAGGAGCTGCTGCGGCAGATCGCGTTCGAGGAGCCGCGTCGGCCGCGTCGGCTGAACAGCGCGATCCCGGCGGAGCTGGAGACGATCGTCCTCAAGGCGGTTGGCAAGAGCCCCGAGGAGCGTTACGCGACGGCTCAGGAGTTGGCCGACGACCTGCAGCGTTTCCTGGAAGACAAGCCGATCAAGGCGAAGCGCCCGTCGCTGATCGATCGGGCAGCCAAGTGGTCCCGCCGCCACCGCGCGGTTGTCGCCTCGGGCGTGGCACTGCTCATCATGGCCGTCGTGGCCTTGTCGGTCAGCACGGCGCTGATCTGGCAGGAACAGGCCCGTACGGCCGCCGCGTTGGCCGACGCCCAACAAGCGCGCTCGCAGGAAGCCGAGCAGCGCGAGCGCGCAGAGGCGAATTTTCGGAAGGCCCGCGAGGCGGTGGACCAGATGCTGACCCAGGTCGCCGAACAGCTGCCGCGCCTTCCCGGCATGCCCGAGGCAGAGGACTCCCCGGACGTGACGGAGATTAAGCAAGCCCTGTTGGAGGAGGCTCTGGCGTTCTATGAGGGGTTCCGACAGGACAGAAGCTCCGATCCGTTGGTTCGCAACGAGACGGCGCACGCGTACCTGCGTGTCGCCGAGATCACCAAGGCTTTGGGCCAGGACGAGCGCGCGAAGGAAACCTATCGCGGCGCGATCCGCCTGCTGGAGGAGCTCGTGGTCGAGTTTCCCGATGAGCCTGACTACTGTCGGGATCTGGCCAGCGCCTGCTCCGGCATAGCACTCCTGCTGGCGGAAGCCGGCCAGTTTGAGGAGGCGGAGGCACCACACTGGCAAGCCGTCGACCTCCTCGAACAGTTAACGGTCGATTTTCGTGACGTCCCAATGTACAGGGAGCAACTCGCGCTGGCGCGTGCGGGCTCTGCCCCGTTTCTTGTGAAGGTCGGAGACTCTGACCAAGCGAAGGAGCAGGCGGCGCAGGCCATCGCGATCCAGGAAGGGCTGGTGGCCGACCATCCCGGCCAGCGCAGATATCGGAAACAACTCGCGCAAACGCGTATCTGGCATGCCTATCATGAGTTCCGAGGCATCCTCAACGGAGCCCGACAGTCTGACGCAGCCGACGAGGTGTATCACCGGGCGCTCGAAGTGACGATCGACGTACTGTTACAGGAGTTCGCAGTCGTTTGTCCTGACAGAGAAATCGCAATAGCGTGGCAGCGAGGCCTGGAGAAACTTCAAAACACGCTGATAACTGAAGCCCCAGACAACCTCTGGTACCATGCGCACCTCGCGTTCGCATATCGCTGCTTCGGCGAAGCGCTCCGTTTCGCCGGCCACAGCACTGAGGCGGTTGAGGCGCAACGCGCGGGTGTGAAAGCCTACTCCCAACTCATTCAGGAATCTCTGGAAGTAGGGAGCACCGCCGGGACCCGCGGGGAGTTGGCAAATACGCTTATCCATCTTGGCAAGGCGCTCGAGTCCGCCGGCCAACACGCCGAGGCGGAAGAGGCGCACCGGGCGGCTCTGGAAGTCTATTCGAGACTCGTTGAGGAGTTTCCGGAAGACCCACGATGGGTCGGACGCCTCAGCATCTGCCACTTTCAACTGCAAAGGGTGCTGAATGCGCTCGAGCGCGACGAGGAAGCGGAAGCCGAACATCTCAAAGCCATCGCATTGAAGGGCAAGTTCGCCGCCGAGCTGATCGAGTTGGCCAACCGGGGCCCCGACGGGGTTGCATTGGCGATTGAACGCGCTCGGACGATCAACATCGAGGAGGACGAGTTGATGCCGTTCTCCTGGATCGTCTGCGGCCTGTTCCTGACGATCGGCAACGATGCTGATCGCGGCGCAGCGGCAATACAGAAGGGGATCGATACGGAGGACGAGGCGGACCGATTCATGTGGCAGTACCGAGAACTCGGTGTCGCGCTGTGGAGTGCCGGCCAGTGGACACAAGCCCGCGACGCGTTCGAGAAAGTGATCGCCGGCTGCGAAGACACCTGGCCCACGCTGCCGCCCGACGCCCGCTGCAACGAATGTACCGTTGCCTATCTCCTCGGCCTGATCACGGACGAGCAGTACGTGAGCGACTGCTGTGGCGGTAGCGCTTCAGCGTTCCCGTGGCGGTTCGTCGCCCAACGCATGGAGATCGAGGGTCGGATCGACGAGGCGATTGGCGCGTATGAGAAAGCGCTCGAGTTGTGGGGGCCGGAGACCGAACTCTGGAAACTCAACGCGACACTATACCGGCTGCAGGTGCTGACCGGCGAGCGAGACAGTGGTGGCCAGAGAGCCAGTGACGAGCCGACAGAGCCCGGAGCGTAAGCGACGGGCGTGATTCAACAGAGCCCGAAGCGCAAGCTTCGGGACACAAAGGAACCACGACGGGTGTGAGACAATCAGAGCCCCGAGCGCGAGCGAGGGGACATGAGGGTCGTGAAACGCCCGACACCCGACCGCAAGCTTCGGGTCAAAAGGTAAACACGACGCTTCTGACACGCACGGTGGGACCTGCCCACCGGACAAAACAACGCGGCCGGTGAGCCCACGTGACCAGACGACGTGCTCACCGGCCAGGCCTCGCCCGGGCGGTCAGTCTTCGCACCCGGATCGACGGCCCCTTCATTATAGGGCAGACGCCCAGTCAACACAGCGGAGGAGGCAAAAGCCATGCTCAGATCAGTCACCATCTCGTTGATCGTCGTCCTTTCCCTGCTGGCGGCCCGCCAAGCCCAAGCCCAGTGCCAGTTGGATGAATCGGCCAAGCTACTGGCTTCCGACCCCGCAGGGAACGACCGCTTCGGCAATTCCATCGCGATCTACGGCGACACGGCCATGATCGGGGCGGACTGGGACGACAACGCGGGCGGAAATAACGCCGGCGCGGCGTACGCGTTCGTGCACTCCGGTGGAGTCTGGACCGAGCAGACCAAGCTGACCGCCTCCGACGCCGCGGCGGGTGACATCTTTGGCGCGTCCGTCTCTGTCTTCGGCAACACCGCGGTGATCGGAGCGGCCTTGGACGATCACACGGGCGGGACCGACGCCGGTGCAGCGTACGTGTTCGTGCGCTCGGACGGGGTCTGGACCGAGCAGACCAAGCTGACCGCCTCCGACGCCGCGGGGGGTGACTACTTCGGCTACTCCGTCTCCGTGTCCGGTGACACGGCCGTCATCGGGGCGTTCTACCACGATCACGCGGGCGGGAGCGACGCCGGTGCGGCGTACGTGTTCGTGCGGTCAGGTGGGGTCTGGACCGAGCAGGCCAAGCTGACCGCCTCCGACGCCGCGGCGGACGACCACTTCGGCTGGTCCGTTGCCGTCTCGGGCGACACAGTGGTGATCGGGGCACATTTCGCCGACCCCGCTGGCGTGAGCAAGGCCGGCGCGGCGTACGTGTTCGTCCGCTCCGGCAGCGTGTGGACGGAGCAGGCCAAGCTGACCGCCTCAGACGGCGCGGCCGATGACTTCTTCGGGTGTTCCGTCGGCGTCTCGGACGAGACGGTCCTGATCGGGGCGTCCGGGGACGACCATGCGGGCGTGAACGGAGCCGGCTCGGCGTACGTGTTCGTCAAGCCCGGCGGCGGCTGGGTCGACATGACCGAGACCGCCAAGCTGACCGTGTCCGACGCCGCCGCGATGGACGGTTTCGGTCATTGCTGCTCGGTCTCTGGCGACACGGCGGTGATCGGGGCGTTCGGGGACGACCACACGGGCGAGGCTAGCGCTGGTTCGGCGTACGTGTTCGTGCGCTCCGGCAGTGTGTGGACGGAGCGGGCCAAGTTGGTGGCCTCCGACGCTGCCGCGGACGACCGGTTCGGTATTAGTGTCTGCGTCTCTGGCGGCACGGCGGTGATCGGGGCGGACACGGACGACCACGCCGGCGGGACCGACGCCGGCGCGGCATACGTGTTCGGTGGCCTGGGTGACTGCAACGCCAATGGTGTGCCGGACGACTGCGACATCGCCCTGGGGACCAGCGCAGATTGCCAGCTGGACGGCCTCCCCGACGAATGCCAGGTTGAGGGCATTCTCCTGCCCTTCACCGATCCGGCGCCACTGAACAACAACGCCGCGACGGATTCAGGCGCCGATTACCTTCCGCAGGTGGCCACTGACGGAACCGGAAATTGGGTGGCCGTGTGGCGATCTGAAGACGAGCTGGACGCAGGCCTCGGGACCGACCGGGATATCCTCGTGGCCCGCAGCGTTGACAACGGCGTCACATGGACCGATCCGGCGCCGCTGAACAACAACGCGTCGACGGACAGCGGCGACGATTCGGACCCACGAGTAATCACCGATAATCACGGCGTTTGGCTCGTCGCCTGGTCGTCCGATGAGACGATGGACTGCACGATCGGCGGAGACTTTGACATCTTCGTGGCGCGCAGCACGGATGGCGGGCTCACGTGGACCGACCCGACGCCGCTCAACAATGACGCTGCGACGGACGACGAA
>CP070691.1:868558-872284 GCA_020353195.1 Phycisphaerales bacterium
CGCCAGGAATAGCACTACCGCCGACAGCATGAGCTTGATCGCCCCTGCGGGAACATGCTTCTGACAGCGCGCGCCGACGTACGTGCCGACCGCGCCGCCCAACCCGAACAACCCGCCCAGAAGCCAATCCGGCGCGATCGCGACGCCCAGGTCCGCATAGTACACCGCAGCCAGCCGGTAGAAGATCAGACCGGCAATCGAGGTGATGAACGTGCCGGTCAGTACGGCTCCGGCCACGGTGTGGACGGGCAGCCTGAATACAGTGATCAGCAGCGGCCCGACGATGGCTCCGCCGCCGATCCCGTACGTGCCGCTCACCACGCCCACCACCAAGGCCAACGGGATGACGGCCAGCGCGCTGAATGAAAACGTCTCCCCGCAGAACCGGTACGTGCCCCGCTGCCAGGACCACGAGACGGTCCGCACGACGAAGTCCGCCGACGCGCTAGTTGCAGGCCCTGCGTCCGTCGCCCGCCGCACTTGCTCGCGCTGTCGGGCCCGCGCGGTCACGTCATACAGTAGCCGGCCCGCGATGTAGAGAAGCACCAAGCCGACGAAGAACTTGAACGCCTTCGGGTCGGGCAGAACCTCAATCCGCAGGATCACCCCGATGCACACGCCGGGCACCGTGCCGGCAACGATCGCACAGACCAGCGGCCAGGCCATTCGCCCCTCACGGATATACCGGTGCACGCCGCCGGGGATGGCCACGAGGTTATACACCAGACTTGTCGGGCTCACGGCCGGACTCGTGAACTCGAGTACGCTGACCTGAAATGGTAGCAGCAGGAATCCGCCGGATACGCCGCCCATGGAGGTAAACAAAGATACCGCCAACCCCGCCAACAGCGGTACGCACGGCGAAACTTCCACTCCGGAAACCGGGAACGTCATCCCTGTCACCCTCGCCCTTCAAGCCAACGGGCCGGAACATCGCACGAGAGTGTAACAACCGCGCCCAGCGCTCGAAACACCGCGCCCGTCGAACCGCAGGGCTCCCAAGCGCGTATCGACCGGGAGTCGGTCTGGACGGTGTTCGAGTTCGCGGTTGCAGCGCGCCATCAGTCCAAAAGCTGCCCGTCCCGCAACGTAGCCGTGTTGATGCGGCAGTATGTGACCATCCTTCGCGTTGACCACCGGGTCGGGATGGGGCGGACCGTGCTCGGGGGAGTCAGCGTCGTAGACCATGCGTTTGCCCGCGTCTCGACGGCTCAGACGGTGCCCCGGTCCTCATCGTCTTCGTATGAGTGACCCTCACGCATCGTCCTGCCGGTCTTGCGAACTCTCTTCCCAACGCTTCTCCGCCGTGGCGTCGATACGGGCCACGACCGCGTGCAGCATCGCCTCAGCTGCGGCCATCTCGTCGACGGTGACGTGGTCGGCACCGGTCTCCATGAGGCCGGCCTGCTTACTGACGACCCTGGTCCTCGTTGCGATGAAGAGGCCCGGCACTCGCCGACGGGCTGCGGCGCAAGCGCGTAGCGCCGCTTCTTCGTCGGGGATGGTGAGAATGAGAGCGTCGGCGTGTCCGATGCCCGCCGACTCGAGAACCTGAATGTTGCCGATGTCCCCGAAGATGATCGGTCTGCCGTGGTGGGTTTGTTCTCGAACCGTGGCCGGATTGAGCTCGACAATCGTGAACGGGATGCCCGCCTCGTCGAGTTTCTCGGCAATCCGGCGCCCTATGGGCCCGTAGCCGGCGACGACTACATGATTCGAGTGTTTCGGCGCGGTTTCGCTTTCTCGACGGCCGCCAAGGGCAAGTGACGATGCGATCCACGGGGCAAGACCAATCCCGGAAACGGCCTGTCCCAGGCGACTTCCGAGGTTCACCATGCCCGGCGTCAGAATGAGCGAGATTACCACGATGGCGATGCCAACTGCCAGGATCTCGTCGGTGATGATCCTGCGCTCGTGTGCAGCCCCGAGGAGAATGAGGCTGAACTCACCGGCTTGGGCGAGCGACAATCCGACCGCGACGGCGATTGCCGGGGCGGCGCCCGACGCCCAGCAGGTCGCGGAAATCAGCACGCCTTTGAGCACCGCCAGGACCGCCACCCCTGCAATGACGACCAGCCACCACTCCATGACCGTTCCCAGGTTGAGCTCCATGCCCAGCGTAGCGAAGAACACCGCAATGAAGAGATCACGCAGCGGGCCGATCTGGCCGCTCAGCTGGTGCCGGAAAGGCGTCCCCGCAAGAACGAACCCCGCCAGAAACGCTCCCATCTCGAGGCTGAACCCGATTGCCTGCGTGACAACCGCCGCCGCCAGCGCCGCAGCTACACCAACCGTCATCAGTACTTCCAGAGAGCGTCCCCTCAGCGACTCGCGCAGGAGTCGCGGAAGCACAAGCCGGCCGAGAATCAGGAGCATCGCCACACCGCCAACGCGCGCCGCGGCGACCGCGAGAAACCACAACCACCCGTGGGCAGCCGGCCCGCGGGTTTCAACTGAAGGCGCATCGCCCGTTACGCCGGACCACGTAGCCAGTGCAGGGAGCGATGCCAGCATCCCCAGAACGATCAAATCCTGGATCACGAGGATCGAGAGGGCCAGCCGCCCGTTCGCCTGTTGCAGCTCGCGCCGGTCCGTCAGGATCCGCAGCACCACCGCCGTCGATGAAAGAGACAACCCCATGGAGATCGCAAGTGCCGCCGGTGCAGACAGGCCAAACCGCATCGCTACCGGCCACCCGACGAGTACCGAAACGCCACAAGACCCGAGCCCCGCTGCGACCATCCGCGACAGTCCGGGCTTGAGCATGGCGACGTGCAGCTCGAGCCCGACGCCAAACAGCAGCAGGATGATGGCGAGATGTAAGATTACACGGAGTTCCTCCCGCGTCGGTACGAGCCCCAGGGCGTCGGGCCCAATTACGGCCCCTGTGATCAGATAAGCGGGAATCACGGCCAGCCGCATTCGCTGCATCACGATGGCGATGATGGCCGCGCTCGCCAGGATCACGAGCAGATCTGCGATCACCGCGCTCTCGGTTACTGTGGTGGCAGCCAGCGTGGAAGCAACCATGACCGTGTTGGACCTCCGCTCTGGCGGAGAGCTTATCACGCGCCGCCTCGACAATCACTACGACCGCCGCGTGCTTGCCTGTCATCCCGCGTAGCAGTGGGGCCGGCTTTGGCGGAGGCTTGGCGAATCGCCGTAACCTATTGTCGTTAAAGGTCGTTACATACGATATTCCGGGCCTAGTGCAGCTTTGGCATTCAGCCTCAGCGCGGGGCGATTGCACGAGGCGGGTGCTTTTCTGCCGTCAAGACCTTGCAGGGGAGAATAGGATAAGTAACATTACTTATAGGCAAAGGCGACTGTCCTGTCTATGGCTGACTCATCCTCATTTCGTCGGCGTGGGACCGACTTTGGCGGTGAGAGGCATTTTGGATACGGATTCGAGCCCATGTGTCTGCGACAAACGCGAGCCGCCAGGGCGACTGGATTCACGCTGATCGAGCTGCTCGTGGTGGTCAGCATCATCGCTCTGCTGATCTCGATCCTTCTTCCCTCGCTCAAGAACGCCCGCAAGCAGGCCCAGGCCGTCGCCTGTGCCGCGAACTCGAGAAACGTCGCCGCCGCGCTGGCTACGTACCAACTGGAGTTCAGCGGCTACGTGCCGCACAACGTCTGGAGCGAACGGGATTGGCCGATCTGGTACGACCCGAATATTAAGGTGCTCAAGGAACACCTGTGGTTCTACAAGCTGTTCCCGAC
>CP070691.1:872384-879029 GCA_020353195.1 Phycisphaerales bacterium
GCAGCCACCGCCTCGCGTTTGACGAACGGCAACGTGCTATCGAGGGTCCTTTCGTCGAGGGCGATGTCAACAGCGTCGGCGGGTGCAAGGAACCTGTGCGCGGACCGATTGTGGCAGTCCATGCAGTCCATATGCCGGGTCCGGCCGTCGGGCTTCGAAGCGGAATGGGGTTGGCCGTCGGACCGGTAGATCCGTTCACTGCCGTCGGAATCCGTCATCTTGACCCAGGGGATCTCCTGGAGCTTGTCATCGACAGCGACGTACTCGATGCGTCCGGCCAGTGCGACGTGCTCGTGGATGCCTTCGATGTGATCGGCGGCTCGCGCGCCTCCACCGGTCTTGAGCAGCATCTTGATCTCATGGCGCGTGTTATTCTCGTCCGAGGCGAAGCGGGTGAGATCTCGCAGCTGGGCGCCGAAGAACTTCTCAGGCCAGTGACACTCTTCGCAGGTCTCACGGGCCGGTCTCAGGTGCTTAATCGCCGGCGGGATCGGGCGGGAGTAACTGTCGCGCAGCACGGCGAGCACCTGGCGTGTGCCGGAGAGCTTGGACTTGACGAACCAATTCGCTCCCGAACCGATGTGACATTCCGCGCACGGCACCCGGGCATGTCCTGATTGGGCGTAGGTGGTCGCCTCGGGCTCCATGACCGCGTGACAGACCTGTGAGCAGAACATGGCGGAATCCGTGAAGTGATACCCGTGGTAACTGCTCACGCTCACCACTGGAAGCAAGATGAATGTCCCTCCCACCACGACGTTCGCCGCCCGGCGCTGGCTCGGATCGGCCAGATCGATCCTGGGGAAACGGAAGATCAGCTTCTGCTCCGGGTTGCGCCGATGCAGCCTCCAGCTCCGCAGCAGAATGCCCAAAGGCATGGCGATCAAGCCGAGGAGCAGGATGCCGGGCACCACCATGTAACCCACGATGTCCACGTACGGATTGGCAACAGGGGCAACGACATGGAACAGCCCAAACGTCAGCAGACCGAGCAACGCGACGATGGCCAAGAACATCCCGGCCATGGTGATCAGATTGTTCCACAGCGGGGTGGAGTCGCGGAGACGTTTGCCGGACGGGCCGTCAGGCGTCGGGTTGGCGTCTGAGCCGTCCGCGGCGGGTGGGACCAGCGATTGGGCCCCATCCTTTTTGTCATCCTGCTCGATCATTTTGGGTCTTGAACTTCCCCTCTTATACCCGTGGGCCAACGCGGAGGGATTGTAGCCAAAACCGGCGGTACTGTGAACACGGGAGAAGCCGGCGCATGTTCCCTTGCCGGCCAGCCAATGAATGGGTGGCCCGTGGTCCTGGCTCCGGGGAGAAGCGTCACGGGTGTTCTCCGGGGACCTCTTCGCCGCTCCGGTTCTCGTCGATCAGGTGCGGTCGGCCCAGCAGGTCAATGTGGTAGCGCTTCCCGAAGAAGGTCTGGTCGGTCTCGGAGATATGTCCCAGGACACCGAGGAAGAGGGCGGCGACCGCGCCGAGCAGTCCGATGCCGACGGCCAGCGGGCGCTTCTTAGGATGCCGCTCCTTTCCGCGATCCAGGAAGGGCCAGACAATCAGGAGGATGAACGGAACCGAGCAGGCGAGAATCCCTACCACGGCGCCGTATGGCCCCTCAAAGTACTTCAGCAACTGGTAGCTGGGCAGGAAGTACCACTCGGGCTTGATGTGTTCCGGGGTCGAGAGCGGATCGGCTGGCTCACCGATGCCCCAGGGTGCTACCACCGAGAGCGTCACCAGGACGGCGAGCAGTAGCACGGCCACAGCGCCTTCCTTGGCCACGTGTACCGGGTAAAAGGGAATACCGCACTGGTGCGGAAACGGCTTCTCCTCGCCGACCCGTTCCAGCGTGGCCAAGTTGTTCAACCGCATCAAGAACAGATGGACACCAACCAGCCCAGCCAGAATCCACGGCAGGATAATCACGTGCACCACGAAGAAACGGGACAACGTCTCGCCGGTGACCGCATCCCCGCCGCGTAGGAAATACTGCAACCAGCTTCCGATCACCGGAACCTTGTTCGCGGATTCCGTTCCCACCGTCGTTGCCCAGAAAGCAACTTGATTCCACGGCAGCAAGTACCCGGTGAACCCGAAGATGATGGTGATGACAAAGAGCCCGGTTCCCGTTATCCACGTAAGTTCTCTCGGCTTCTTGTAGGCCCCCGCGAAGAACGTCCGCATCATATGCAGCACGACGAAGAGGATCATGAGCGATGCGCCCCAGGCGTGGATCTGTCGGAACAGCCACCCGAAGTGCGCCTCTCCGGTGATGTACTTGATCGAAGCGTGCGCCTCTTCCGGCGTGGGGCGATAGTACATCAGCAGCAGAATGCCTGTAACCGTCTGGCTGATGAACAACAGGAGAGACAAACTGGCGAAGACGTGAAGCCAACTGGTGTGCGGGGGCAGGCGCTTGTGGATTTGTTTATCGAGAAACTCTCTCCCCGCATCAAGGTCGAACCTCGTACCGAAGAAGGTCGTGATTCTGTTGGCTAAACCCACCTGACAGTTTCCCGCCTAGCTACCGCGACGCGAATGTCCCGAGCTAGCTCGCCGAGACGAACACCTGGTCACCCACTTCCTTGACGCTGTATTCGGGCAAGGGCGACGGGGGCGGCCCGGAAACCACGCCGCCGTCCTTATCGAAAACCGCCGCGTGGCACGGGCACAGAAACTCCCCCTTGTCCGCGTCCCATTTCACGAGGCAGCCCAGATGAGTGCATGCGGCGGAGAAGGCCCGGAATCCCGAAGGCTGCCGAACGACGATCACCGGCTTGCCCTCGACCTGGATCATGGTGCTGCGTCCCGGCGGCAGATTCGCGGCCCCGGGAACCTCTACGTTGGCCGACCCGCCTCCCTTAGCCGCTGGCCACAGATACAGCACCGCGGGCAACCCCATCGCCACACCGACCGCCGCGGAGGACGCGCCGATCACCCAATTGAAGAACGCGCGCCGCGTCGGCGGCTCGTCGGCGCTGGTCGGTGCCGATGTCGCCGCGTCGACAGGTCTGACCCAGGCGGCCTTGAGCGCCCTGAACTTCAGGTAGAGGAAGCCGCAGAAGCACAGTGCGACCACCCAAATGGGAATGAGCAGCCAGTAGCGCATCCTTAGCCCGGCCTCCAGGGCGTCCAGCTCGCCGTCGACCTCGTCACAAATGTCGTCGATCTGGCTGACCTTCTCGGTCACCAGGGACTGATCGAGGGTGTGCTGCAATGGCGCGAGGGCGATCAGATGCGTCTTGGCGTCCCCGAACCGGAACCGCGCGTTTTCCACCAGCAGCACGCCCCGCCCAACTTCATCCAGGCGCCAGGCGGTCTGGACGTAGCGCAGCTCCGCCCCGGCGATTTCGTCCAGGAGGGCGAACAGCCGGGGCAGATTCTCATCCTCGTCGAGAGCGTCGTGACACGCCGTGCACACGCCCAGGGCCTGCGTCATGATCCGCCTGGGATCGTGATCGATGGCCGCGGCGACCTGCTCCGGCGTGGGGTCTGGCTCGGTCGCCAGCAGACGCGCGTAGCGCGCCGTCAGCACGTCGACGGGGGTGGTGATCCGCTCGATCAGGTGGAAGTGCCGTTCCGCCCCGCCACCGTGGCACGCCACGCAGCCCCCATGATCCTCCAACCCGCCGTGGGCACTGCTGGCAAAGAGATCGGCTTCCTGTGCGTGGCACCGTCCGCAGACCGCCCCCACGGTGGCGAAACCCGGCGGCGTCGCCGAGTGGTTCCCGTGGCAGGTGTTACAAGTGGGCGCACCGGTATCTTCCTGTTCGAGCAGCAGGCGACCGTGAACGCTTTGCCGGTACTCGGAGACTACCTCTACAGGCAGATCGTATTCGTTCATCAACGTGCGATCTTCGTGGCAGACGCCGCACGTGCCGGGCACGTTCCGCGGATGAGTTTGACTCTGTGGATGATCAGCGGCGAGAACGGCGTGCGGCGGTCCGTGGCAGTCAGTGCAGACGGCGACACGCTCATCCTCCCGTCCGTACAGAGCCTTACCATGACCACTGACCTTGTACCGGGCGAGTTGGTCGGTTCGCAGGCCGAAGGGGTTCATCCGCTCCACGTCGGCATGACACCCGCCGCAAACCGCTGGGAGATCCTTGCGCCGCGGTTTACCGGTAAACGACGCACCATGTTCAAAAGTCGGCGTCGGTCCACCGCGCGCGCGTGCGAACTGCTCCAGGTGCTGCGGCGGCACAGCATAGGATTCGTCGCCGCCGTGACATTCCCGACACTCCAACGCCTGGTGCACCGACGCCACAACACGGTCCTTCTGTGCCGGGTGGCAGGTCAGGCATGTCGCCTTGCTCTCGTCCGCGCCGCGTGCGCTTGGCACCCAGAGTAAGACAAGGATCACCCCAACTACGCACGTTCGTACGGGCATCTGGCGTCCTCAGCGGGAGGCAATGAGTCTACTCGTCGGGTCGCACCGCACTCCCAAACGCGGCGGACCGCTCACCTATGACGCGCGACCCGCCACCCGATTGGACCTGTCCAGGGCGGACGTCATCCGTCTGCGGGAACGGGTCTGCGCCGGCCGGATTCTGCTGCTACTCCCCGTGGATCGCCGCGGCGTTAGTCGTCGACCAGACCCTCCAGCGCGCGACGATTCTCCGTGTCCACGCCGTATCCGATGGTGTGGCACTGGCCGCAATCGGACGGCTTGCGCCCGATGTTCTCGTCCTGCGGTCCAGGTGCGCCGTGGGTGCGCTGTGGTCTGCGCTGTGCGGTTTTTCACAGCTGGCAAGTAGCACGTCTGGACATCAGCGACAACGGGTGAGTTCCATTGGCCCTTAATCGTAGAAGCATCAGGGCGCGAATGGGCACCCTGTAAACGGGCATGGTATGCGTTTCCGGCCTAATACGCCATCGCGGAGTCGCCCGGCGCACCTGGCAGGTGGGCTTGTCAGGCCCCGCGGCGATGGAGCAATCACGGGGGGAAACTCGCGGGCTGTTGCGGGCTTTGGCTCTGTGTACACCAGAGGGGGCCGCTGACCTGGGGCCACCACCGGGACGCTAATCCGACGCTTGTGAGATCAGGCGGCTTTCACCTGGGAGTAAGAATATAACCAACTGCCAAGCATAAGGTTATGTAACATTGCATCGAAAGGCCGCCACTGCTTGACCGCTGGGTTTGTTTGGTATATGTTAGGATACGGTGGGTGTTCCTGGTTGTCCGCTTCCTGATCCGCCTTCGGCGGACGGGTCGGAGCGGGGCCGCTTCCTTACGGGCGCGGGTCGGTATTGGGGAGGTTGGGAATAGCTGAACTTGCCGAGGGCGGGAATGTGACGGGCACCGACGAGGTGGTACAGCAGCTACGGCGGATGCTGGAAGACTACCGGCGGCAGCGAGGTCGTCGGCCGGCCCGTCGGGCGCGTGCGGTTCGGACGGGGCTGGACGCACTCGACCGGACGCTGCCCCACGGGGGGCTTCCCACAAGGGCGGTGACGGAAGTTCTTTTCGGGGCTCCGGGGGCAGGGGCGATGTCGCTGGCGCTGGGGGTGGCCGGTCGGGCAGCAGGGGATGGCCGACCGGTCGTGGTGGTCGACAGCGAAGGCGATCTCTATCCCCCGGCAGTGGCGCGAGTGGGGCTTTCCGTCGAACAACTGTTGGTGATCCGGCCGAAACGGGCGGCGGACGGCGTGTGGGCGGCGGATCAGTCTTTGCGCTGTCCGGCCGTTGGGGCGGTGGTGGTCCGGGTGGGCAAGCTCGGTCCATCACAGTCGCGGCGATTGCAGTTGGCGGCGGAGAGTGGGGACAACCTGGGGCTCATCGTCAAGCCGTATTCGAGTCGGGAGCGGACCTTCGCGGCGGTGCAGATCGTATTGGAGCCTGAAGCGGCCGGCGAACAGGCCGATCCGGCGGGACAGGCGGATCGTGTTTGTCCGGTACGGGTTACGGTGTTGAAAGTTCGGGAAGGGAAGCCCGCAGCACCGTTCATCGTGGGGTTGGACGATGAGGCGGGTTTTGTGTCTGTACAGTCCATGGCTGTCGACCGATCGTCTCGGGCGCGTCGGCGGCGGGTCGGAGCGTAAGCCGGCGGTGGTGATCGCCATGCGGCGCGGGGCGACGGTGGTGGCACAGGCCAACCAGGTCGCCGGCGGCTTGGGCGCACGGCGGGGGATGACGCTGGCCGAGGCCCGCGCCCTGGTGCCGCAGATTGAGGCGCAGTGGCATGACGCGGCAGCGGATCGGCAGGCGCTCGAGTTACTGGCGGGGTGGGCATCCTGTCTGTCGCCCATCGTGCACATCGAGGATGCCAACACGCTGCTGCTGGACGTAACCGGCTGTGAGCGGCTGTTCAAAGGCGAATCCAACCTGATGCGCCGGGCGGTCGAGGGATTGCGGGAACAGGGGTTCACCGCGCGAGCGGCCTTGGCGGACACGCCGGGGGCGGCCTGGGGGCTGGCGCACGCGCACTGGGACGATGTGCTGGTAGTCGAGCCGGGGCGATCGGCGGCGGCGATCGCGCCGCTGCCGGTTGGCTCGCTGCGCGTCGATCCGCAGACGGTCTCGGCGCTAGCGGCGGTCGGGGTGAAGACAATCGAGGCGCTGTTGCACTTGCCCCGGTCGAGTGTGGCCGCCCGGTTCGGCGACGAGTTGTTGCGGCGGCTGGACCAGGCGTTGGGTGCGAC
>CP070691.1:879129-882784 GCA_020353195.1 Phycisphaerales bacterium
ATCACCGGGCACATACACGCCGTCAGCGCCAAGCCGGACGGCCTGCGTTTGGCCCGAAAGGCGTATGGAGCCGCCGCTCGCCTGCTACCCGAGGATTCACTCATCAAGGGGTTAGCCCGCCGTTGACGGGGAGACGGCCGATTGACAGCCGCCCGCCGAAGCCACCGCTCGGACTCGAACCGAGGACCTGCGGTTTACAAAACCGCTGCTCTGCCGACTGAGCTACGGTGGCAAGGACTGCGTCCGCCAAGACAGTACTCCGATTCGGCGCGCTTTTCAATATTCGCATGATTCGGCACCACGGACGGATCCCAGGCGTCACCCTCGACAACGCGCTCGCCGTCGAGGCAGGCAATCGGATGATCGAACATCCGGTTGCGGGGCGCGCGGACGGCCGCACGCAGTAGGCCGAATGTCAGCGCGTGACGGTCCGCCTCATACGCCGTCCTCGTCGTCTGCCGGCACGGCAAGCACTGCCCACTCCGGGTACGACGCGTCGTTTCCTTTGGCCGCATGCCAGAGAATCCGGTTCAGCGTGTCCTCGTCGGCCCTGTCCACGTCGTCCAGCGGCAACTCGAGTGATTTCAGCGCCCACTTGCGCTGAGCCGGATCACGGATCGCCTGCACCGGCGGATTGAGCTGGTCCAACGGAATCCGGTTGGGAACCGCGTCGTAGGGCGTGAAGTCCGGTGAATCCGTGAAGCACGTCGTCATCGGCGTCGCGGCGGCGTCGAATTGGTTGAGCGGCGGTAGCCCGAGCAGCAACTCCATCGTCTTGAACATGCTCGTCTGATTGTAATTCGTGCTGTCGACGTAGCGGCGCTTCGTAAACGGGCTGATGACCAGCGCGACTGTACGGTGCCCGTCGATGTGGTCGAAACCGTTCTGCGGATCGTCCTGGACGACGAAAATGCACGTCTCCTTCCAGAACGAGCTATGGCTGATCGCCTCGACGATGCGCCCGAGCGCCAGATCGTTATCCGCGACCGCGGCGGCCGGCGTCGGGCGGCCGGGCCGCGTCCCCGCGGTATGGTCGTTGGGCAGCAGCATGATGCAGAAGTCGGGCAGTGTGCCGGCCCGCTCGAACTCCTGCAGTTCCTTGATGAACTCGCCCGCGCGATAGACGTCCGGCACGTTATACGGAAAGCCGATGAAGGTCGGACAGATATACGGCTCGAGCGTCTTGAGATTGGCCGTGGCCCGAATCTCGATCAGATCGGTCTGATTGACGAAATCCTGGTAGCACTCCAGGAATGACGGCGCGTCCGGCTTGCCGGGGTCTCGCCATTTGATCGAGGCGGTGACGAACTCGCCGTAGACGCGCAGAGTCTTGCCGTGCGCCAGCACATTGTCCCAGATGAACCCGCTCTCGGCATACGCGAGCGCGTCGCCGCCGGCATAAGGGTAACTGCGAGGCCACCCGCCGTAGGATTTCTCGATGTAGTCCGTCACGTATGCCTCGTCGGTCCACTGGTGCCCGTCGGCGCTGAGCGTGCCGCTGCAATAGAAGTTGTCGAAAAGCACAAACTGCTCGGCGAGCCGGTGGTGGTTGGGCGTCACGTCGCGGCCGAAGATGCACAGGCTTGGATCGCCCTCGCCCTGCGGCAGATCCCCGAACACCTGGTCATAGGTGCGGTTCTCCTTGATGATGTAGACGACGTGCCGGATCACGGACGGCTCACCGTGGCGCTGCGGAACCGGACGTGGCGCGATGCCCGCACGCGGAGGCGAGAGCGCACTGATCGCCTGCGTCATGCGATTGTTCGTCAGGACCTGCTTTGTGTGCGCCGCCAGGTCATCATCGCCGGGGATCGGGATGATCGAGATCGTGCCGCTGTAATCGTGTGAGTTGTAGCCGAAGACGGTTTTCCCCTTTATCTTGCGCTTTCCGCGCCAGGCCGTCGCGCGCGAGCCGATGCCCTTGACATTGACGACACACAACGCGTTCCGTTTCGAGTCGTGCACGATTCCCGCCGGATACCAGCCCGTTGGAATGTGCCCGACGAGCATGCTGCGCGGTTTGGCATCTCCGGTTGACGCCGACGATGGCGCGTGCCCCTGCGTGGGCTCGCCAAGCTGGACGACCGCGACAGAGTTGTTCGTTCCGTTCGACACGTAGAGCCTGCCGCTGCGCTCGACCAGCGCGTTCGGCGCGCTGCCGAAAAGCGGAATCCCGTCCGGCCGAGTCGAGATGGTCTCGATCAGTCGGGCCTCGAAAGCGTCAATGACCGAAACGGTGTCACTGTTCGCGTTCGCGACATAGACGACGCCGGTCGGGCCGGCGGACAACCCGCTCGCGTGCCGGCCAACGACAATCTCCGCGATCACTCGATGCTCTTTGAGATCCACAATCGAGACGGAACCTTCGCTGGCGATGTGGCGCACCGGATCGACCTTCACCGGCGTGCCGCGGCCGGAGGGGCCAACCGGATCGTTGGCCGTTGGCAGTCGGCCGGCCCAGTTGCTCACGACGGCCCGGCTGGGGTGCTCATCGCCCTGGCGCCCGACCAGCACCACGTCGTACGGAGCATTCCCCACCGGGATCTCCCGGATCAACTCCCGTTTGCCCAGATCGATCTCGCCCAGCGTGTTGTTCAGGTTCAGCGCGACGTAGAGGCTCCGTCCGTCCGGTGTCACCTCCAGGCCGGCGGGCAGTGTATTGCGGCCATGCCGCCCCTTGAGCGGAATGGGGTTCTGTGCGGTGAGCCGGCCATCCGTGCCGACGCCAAACACCTCGATCGTCCCTCGAATGCAGGAAGCGTAAAGCCGCTTGCCATCTGGAGTGTAGGAAATACCGGTGAAGCTCCCGCCGCCCTTGGGCGTTGCGTACGACACTTCCTGGACAACCTGGCGCGACTCGATATCGATGACGACGATTCGCCTGTGGCCAAGGGCCGCCAGGTGCCGGCCGTCCGGGCTGAGTGCCAGATCCGTCGGACGCCCGGCGAAATTCACCTGCCAACCCGCAGGCGCGAGTACCTGATTCGTCGGCACGATCACGCGCCCGTCCGCGAGTGGTCCCACGCGCCCCGCATCGTATTCCGTGACCGCGGCGGGTCTGGAACTTGTCCCCTGCTGACCGACAACGGTCGCCCCGTAGCAACAACAAATCATGACGATTCCCAGAACAAATCGCATGGCAAACTCCCGTCAGTATCTCACGCTCTCGGCTCTGATAATCACACCGGCTCTCCGCATTCCGGGCAGACACCGCTGACGTTACCTGTCAGATCGTACCCGCAACGGCGACAGCATCGATCGCCGGAGCCCTTTGGGAGCAGGAGCAGAACGATGACAGCAAGAGGCCACCCGAAAAAGCCCCCCCAGAACCAGCTCCGCGGGTTCTGGTTTCTCATACGAGCCGTCAGGGAAGCGGCGGCACCGAATACCAGGCTCACGACGACGAACAGCGCAATCACGTCAATCCACAGTAGCATTGCTCACCGATGTTTCGCGGTCACGCTCGACTCCCCCCTTCGTTGGCTGCCCGCATTCCGGGCAGATGCCCGACACGTTGCCGGTGAGGTTGTAGCCGCACTTCACGCACCAGCCCTTTCGTCGCCGCCGCCAGCGACGGACCGGGCCGCGGATTAACAGAACGCTAGGGTACGCTGCCAAAAGGAGAAAGACCTGCCAGAAAGGCAAGCTAACATAG
>CP070691.1:882884-888963 GCA_020353195.1 Phycisphaerales bacterium
GGCGGGCCGGCCAGCATCCAGAGCGACCTGTACGCACTCGGCGTGATGTTGTACCAGGTTGCGGTCGGAGATCTCACACGGCCGATCGGGCACGGGTGGGAGACCGGCGTGGATGACCCGCTTCTGTGCGAGGACATCCAGGCCTGCATCCTGTTGTCGCCGGAGGGGCGGATATCCTCGGCCGACGAACTCGCCCGCCGGCTTCGCTCCTTGACGGCGCGCCGTGCGCAGCGCGAACTGGCGCAGGCCCGGGCGGCGCGGGATGCCCGGCGCCGGCGTCTCGTCCGAGCGGCGATCGTGGTCCTCGCCGCACTGACTGTGGTCAGCAGCATGCTGCTTGCCTGGTCGGAACGCAGCCGCTCGCTGCACCACCGGGCCGCCAACATCCTCACGCAATGGGTCCACGACCCCGACGTGGCGATTGCGCAGGCCGGCAGCGCGAGCGAGAGCATCAGAAGCCACCTCGCCCGGATCGCCGAGGGCCTCATCACGTCCCCCGCTTTCACCGAGCGCATCGTGGGTGCCCGCAGCGGCCCGTGGGTCAATCCCGAGGCATTCTGGCGGTCGATCGACGGCGGGGCGCTATGGGACCATGGTGAGTGGCTTGAGCTGTGCCACACTCCCGACACGGGGCGCGAGTTCCTGCTGACGATGCTCGGGGCAACGGCAGTTGAGGGCACGAACCGGCAGAAATACGTAGCGTTCTGCCTTCTGGGACAGCTTGCCGGTTCGGACGGTGATTGGGCCGACCTGTGCGCACGGGCGGGTCGTCTGGAATCGGACCCCGGCGTCGTGTCTGCGGCCAGGTGGGCGGCGGCGCGGATGGGGCGCGACGTCCCCTACGATTCCGGCACGAGCGATGCGGTTCACGTTGATCTCGTGTCGGGCATGACATTCGTGCGGCTCGGCGGCGACGAGGCGTTTCGCCCCGGCTCGCCTCCGGACGAGGACGGGCGGTTTGCGGACAACGAGGATCCCCCCCGCGAGGCGATCCGCATCGAGCCCCTCTGGGCCGGCGTCACGGAGGTGACCCTGGCGCAGTATGGGGCGTTTGACGCAGCGTTCGTGCAACGCCAAATCGACCAGATGAAGCAGGCGAACGATATCGTTGCCGTTGATCCATCGCGAATCGCGGTGGAACGCGTGTCGCCCGCCAACGCGGCGCGCTTCTGCGAATGGCTGACATCCAAGGCCGCGTCCGCCGGCAGCCCACACGTCTACCGGCTGCCGAGCGAGCCGGAGTGGGAGTACATCTGCCGAGGTGGAAACGCCGGCGCCTTCTGCTACGGCGGGCAGGAGTCTCATCTGCGCTACTTCAGCGCCGAAGGGTCTCCCTTGTACGCGGTGGCCACGGCCATGCCGAACGCGTACGGCGTGTTCGACATGCACGGAAACCTCTGGGAGATCTGCAGCTCACGCTACCGGCAGAGTTATAATGACCCGCCGCCGGCGGACGACCGCGCCGACGTCGTGATGCGAGGCGGCGCCCTGTACAGCAAACCCAGGGCGTGCCGGTGTGCGCTCCGCAATTTCGTACCCGTCCAGGTCGAGGCAACGTATATCGGGTTTCGCGTCGTGATGGAGAAGGGGCCCGTTCCATGATGCGGCGACCGGTCTGCGTCGTGTCCCTGCTGATGGCGGTGCTGTCATGCGGCACGGTTCCCACGCCGATCACGCTTCCGGCCGAAACGGAGTTCTCGTTGGTCAACCTGTCCCGACGCTGGTACGCCACCATCGGTCTGCGGCCAGCCGATGCGCGGGACTCGTCAGAGCAGCCGTTCGTGCAGTCGAAGTTGATCCCGCCCGGCGCCGTCTACCGCAAGCGCTTCTTTGACCTGTTCCCGCAGACCGGTGGATGTCCCGAGCGGCTGGACCTTCGTGTCTATCTGTTCAAGCGCATCAATGAGGACGTGCCGATCGGCCTGGACCCGGGTGAACCGGTGGATCCGCAAGGCGTCGCATCCGCGGAGATCCCGGACGTCGTCGCGTGCGAGCGCGTCGTTGTTTCGACGTTCACCATCGTGCTGCGCGACTCGATCGAGGGAACCGGTGTGCTGAAGATCGCCCAGGAGACGGAGGCATCGCAGGACGTCACGTTCACCGGGCAGAACCTGTCGCCTCTCGAGAGCCTGCCCGAGCGGCTCGAAAGCGCTCCGCTCGCCGGGCAGGTGGTGACCCCGGATGGCACGGCGATCTCCGGAATCGGTGTGCTCCTGCGCACGCGCTACCGGGTTACCGACGATGACACGGCGCTGTGCCCCGAGGAGCCCGACGGGCGCTGCTACAGCCTGCCGATCGCCATCCGTACGACCGACGAGCAGGGCCGCTTCTCGTTCGACCGTCCACCCGGCGCGTACAGGGTCGAAGTTTTTGCCGACGGCTTCCTGTTCCGGCCGGTATCGGTCATCGTCGAGTCGCCGATCGACAACATCATCTTCATCGCGGAGCCGCAGCCATGAGCGCGCCTCGCAAATTCGCTCTGTGCTTCGTGGCCGCCGCGTTAGGCGGTGTATCGTGCGATTCGGTGCCGCAGGAGCAGATCAACCCGTTTACCGACCTAGAACCTCTTCCGTTCGACGGCACTCCGCAGGTCGTCCTCTCGGAAATCTCTCCCATCGGCAAGCACCGGGCGGGCGAGGTGCTTCGGATCACGGTGACGACGGACCGGGCCGGCGCGGCGTACCTGCTGGAGCCGGACGAGCCGCGGACAACGGCGGGCGTGATTGTCGGTGGCGGACCGGTCAACCGGCCGTTCGTCTATCGCGTTGCCCGCGAGTCCGAACTTTTTCTGTTGCTCGAGTCTCCAGACGGCGCGAGCGTCGTGTTGGAACCCGGGCCCCGCGACTACCAGCCGCCGCGTGGCCAGAACATCGTCCTCGAGTTCGAGACGGATTTCCTGACCGAGGCCCTGTTTGACCCGGAACTACACGATTCGGCCGATCGGGATGTCCTGCTTTCCATCGAACCGGCGGTTCGCTCCGGGATTCTCGCACGGATGCGCGCGATCTTCTCGGACACGCCCGTTACGCTCCTCGGACCCGACGACCCGCGCCCGGACACGTTCTCGGTGATCTCGTACTCGGGTCTGCGGGTCACAGAGTCCGGACCGGATGCGGCCGTAGCTCCGGGGTCTGAAGAGATCGTGCTCCTTGGTGAGGTGCTGCCGAGGGGGCGCGGCATTGACCCCGGCAACCAGGATCCGAAAGATCAGGCCGTGGTGTACGTGGGCAGCTTCCGGGGCACCTTCGTCATGGATGCCGTCAACAATATCATCAACCCGTTGGCTGCTACCGGCGCGCATGAGGCAGGGCATCTTCTCGGCCTGAACCATACCGCGCTGGATGGCCTGATGACCCGCAATCTGAGCTTCGCCTTCCAGCGGCAACTGGACTTCCAGCGAAGCCAGATCGTGCTCGACGTGGGCACCGGTCCCGAGATCCTCACGAACGTGATTCAGGATCCACGGCTGTACTTCGACCGCATTTTCTCGGCTGCCACCGAATGACTACCGCTGGAAGTGGTTCCGGCACGCGGCGGCGTTGCTGAAGAAGCCGGCTTCCACCAGCTCGCGGCAGCGGGCCGAGACCGGGTTGGCCCGGGGGATGAACAGATTATTGACCGGCGAGCCTTGCAGCAGGGCTGCCCGCCCGCGGAGCAAGCCGCGACGCCCGACCGCCTGGAACGTGGTCTGCTGAGTCGCTGGAGCCAGCGTCTGCCGGCCGACGACGACGGGTTGGAGCTGCACGTTTTCGGCCGCCTCGCGTCCTTTCGCCTTGAATGCGCTTTCGCTGGCCGTCGCGCTCGCGGCGACGATGGCGAACGACATCTGCTGAAATCGTGCGCCGGGGGCGGTGTATGGCGGTTTCGACTCCGCTTCGGCCGGCTGCTTCTTCTGGGGCGAGGGCGTGGCTCGGGCAGGTTCGCCGTCTTCGAGGCCGAAATCGGACGCGGTGATGTAGTCACTTGGCGCGTCGGGAGCGAAGACATCCGCGTGGCCCGGCACGAACTGGCAACCGGTGGCCAGGAGCGAGCAAGCTCCGGCGGCCAGAAGCCGCACTCCAGAACGGAGCTGCCGAGGCCAGCCCGCCCCGGAGCGCCCGATCGGCCTGCTGTGTCCGCCATATGTCCGCATAGTCTGCGCCTCACCAACCGCCGACCACGATCGGCTCATCCGCGTCATCTGGCACCAGGTTTTCCAACTCGAATGTGACTTCGGCGAGGAGAATGTCCGTCGGTGTGCGCAATTGCAGCGTGTACGCACCGCCCGGCAGATCGTAAGGAACCTGAATGCCGATCCGCGTCGGCGTGCTGTCCGGGTGGAGCATCGGACTCGCCAGCAGCTGATCCGCAGAATCCAGAATGGCAGCTTCTGCCTCGCTCAGATCCCCGTCGGGAGACGCGAACACGAAGAACGACTCTCGCTCGACCACGCCCGCGTCCTGCGCAGCCAGGAAGCTCGGCTCAGGATAACCTACGTCCGGCCCGAATTGCTCATCCTGAGGCAATGATGTCGCCACACCTTCGCCGAGAGGCGCAAAGCTGCCCGAGTCGGTGATCGTTATATTGTAGTCGACGCGACCATCCGTGTTTGTCCCGCCGCCCGCCACTCCACCGCCGCACCCGAAGTTCAAACACAGGACGGCGGCCAACACACAGATCAACATTCTTTGCATGGCAAGCCCTGATTGCGTTCACGTCGCCTTGCAGGATACCGAAGCCACGGTCCCATTGTACTTGCCGCAGGTGGGTTCACAAGCCTCCGGGCCGACAGGTCACGTGCGACCGCGTCGGCGCCGAATGCCTCACGAGGCATGATCCGCCCGCATACGCCATCTGAAGCCCCGGGGGAATCCTTGTGGCGCTGCGCCTGACCACAGTTCGTTCTCGGACCGCAACCCCCCGAAACCGCCCCGATTACGCCTCCACCGATGGGTCAAGATGGACCAGGCCCGGAATCCGGCTCATCCCGGCGTTGAGCTTCGGCCTACATGGTGATACAATGACTGATTGACGTCACACGCCCGCTTTAACACCAGGCGAGTGTGCGGTAATCCAACGCATCCCGAGGAGGAGGTAAAGCAGCTCATGTCTTGTGACCTATATTCCCATAAATACCGCATCGTGATCGCTGTCCTGGCCGCCTTGCTGGGCACGGCGCCCTTGTCGGCGCAAAGCGTCATCGTGGACAACACGGACCCCGGCTTCACGGTCCTGTCCGAGACCTGGGGCACTGCCACGGCCGACGGTCAATGGGGCACGGACTACCGGTACAAGAGCACGAAGGACAGCCCGCCCGGTGAGGTGGAATGGCGCCCCACGATCCCCACCGCCGACGCCTATGAGGTCGCGGTGTGGTATCCACCGGTCGACAAGCGTCCGAACGACGCGCACTACACGGTCCATCACGACTCCGGGGTCGCCGACGTCTACGTGAACCAGCAGATCAACGATTCACAGTGGGTCGTGCTGGGCACGTACGACTTTGCCACCGGCACGTCCGGATACGTCACGTTGACCAGCGACGCTCAGTGGAACAAGAACGTCATCGCCGACGCCGTCCGTTTTCGCACGCTCGGTCCGGTTGACCTGACCATGGCGGTGAGCCCGCCCGGGACGGGCACGACCGACCCGCCGGAGGGCGGGCCGTATCCCAAGACCCTGGACGAGGTCGTGAGCATTCAGGCGTTTGCCGCCCTTGGTTATCGGTTCGACCGGTGGGAGGTGTCGGCCGGGTCGCCGCCGGCGGATCCCAACGCGGCGAGCACGACGGTGACGATGGATCAGACCAAGACTGTCACCGCAGTCTTTGTCGAGCAGGGAATCGCACCGCCGGAGTTCCGCGCGTTCTGGGCCGACGCGTTCCACGCGGGCTACAAAAGCACAGACCAGATCGACACGATGATCTCCATGGCGGTGGCCGGAAACTACAACGCCGTCATTCCCGAGGTCCTCGCCTACCAGGACAACGTCGGCAGCGGACATGGCGCCTACTGGAACTCCAGCATCATCCCCAAGGCCGCCGACATCGTCGGTGACATCGACCCGCTGGCGTACCTGGTCGAACAGGCCCACGCCGCCA
>CP070691.1:889063-907680 GCA_020353195.1 Phycisphaerales bacterium
CCTGCGGACGCCGTAACGGTTACCCTCGTGTCTGGCACAGTGATGACTGGATGACGTGGTGATGTCGGGCTAGTTTGACTTCGCCCTCGACCGCTTGCGGGATCTCCCCGAAAGCCACCTTCGATGAGGTAATGGCAGCGTGATGGGGCTGGTAGGATTCCGCATTGCTGCGCTTCTACATCGAGCGGGCAGCTTTCACCAGCGATGCCTCGTATTCTGTCAGATCGAATCGGAAGGTGAGGTCACGATATTCCCACTCCGCCCGGTGCGGCTGTTCAAAGTCGGCCCAAGAAACGACCTTCTCGGTCACAGAAATGCGAACGACCATTGGCCAGCAACCCTCCTCTCCGCAGGACGAGCATGCCAGAATCGGCACCTTGCCATCCCAGTCACAGTACATTGGCGACACCTCGCCGAAGAAGTGGCGGGATGGTGGGAGTACATCTCCAGGTGGCAAGCCACAATAGCTCCCAGCAATGTCGGGATGTCCTTCCCGTTCTGCGTACGGCAATTCTATATCCCGGAGAGTCTCGACAAGGTCGCGACCATTGACAGTGATGGCAACCAGGCCTTCGCGAAGATCAAACTCAATGGCATCTGCTGATCCAGACTCATGGAGAATCTCGGTCATGGGTCACCTCGGATGGCATAGGTCAGGGCTGTTGGGAATCGGCGAACACAGGATTTCCTGCCACCGCAATGGGAGGATGGAGCTGATTCCCTCAGGGCTGCGAATGTACGGCAGACTGTATCGGCGCGCCATACGGGGATTCTACCAGCGCGATGCGTCAAGGTGAATGGCGTGATGATAAGCCACGGGACTGCCCTGAGACCCGAGCATCGTTGCTGGAAGGGCCCTAAAACGCGCAGAGCGCGCGCCTGAGGCGCGGAAATCGGGCTGGGAGTGTTCCAGGACCTGGAACACGTCTGCGGCGCGCAGAAACGCCGAGAACGCGTTCTACGAAGAAACCACGTCCACGAGAAAACGGCTTTGCCGTTACGAGTCCCGACATGGCGCGGGGAAATGGCTGCGCCACACCTCCATCAGATCATCCGCGACCGGAGCGGTCGTGGCCGGGTCGTCCTCAGTGCCGACTTCCGGATCTCCCCGCTCCTCACCCGGGACATCGAGGTGAAACGCCATGTAGAACACTTCGAACACAAGCGCCCGAAGCTCCTGCGCGTTGCAGACCCATGGCAGCAAGGTGGCGATCCCGCGCGCCTCATCCTCGTACTCGTCCTCGGGCGCCCCCATCGCCAGCAACTTCATCGGGTCGTGCTTGTTGATCGCCGCGCCAACGTCCTCCATGAGATTGGGAGAAGCCCACAGGTGGCCTGACAAGAGGCTCTTGAGCTGCGCGCCAGCATCGCGGGCGTGTTGCACCGCTCCTGCTGCACGACAACGGCAGGTCAAGAAGGTCGTGAACCGTGCGAGCCAAGTGTTGGTGTCGGATGCCGGAACATCCTGTGACCGCTTGCCACTGTGCAGAGCGCGGGACATGAGTTCCTTCATCATCGGGCCGGGCCCCGGGGCTACAGCGTCTGGTGCGCACATCATGGAGCCTCCATCGACAATTGCCAGATGATCTTGCCCGGCTCCGCGGCCGGGCTCTTCTCGGGGATTGTACCGCGCCCAGTTCCTTTTTGCCTGTCGACGCCATGCGGGTCTCAGGTGTCCATGTTAGGCTGCCCAGCAGGTCCCTCTGGTACCGCTGGGCTGCGTCGCTCGGCGATCGCCGGACCGCGGATGTGGTGCGGGGATCCGGATCGTCGCTGGAATGGCCCTAAAACACGCGTAGCGCGCGCCTGAAGCGCGGAAATCGGGTTGGGAGTTTCCAAGGACCTGGAAGACCGTTGCGGCGCTCATACGCGCTTAGAACGCGTTCTCGAGCAGATCGCCCGGCACTGAATGGAATCGCGCGGGACTTGAATCACGAGACTAGGCCCTCTAGCGTCACACCAGTTCCCTCCACCCCGGTCCGCCGATGCCGTAGTACTCCTGTTCCCATCGAAGGGCCTCCTGGCGGGTGTCCGCCATGTACAGGATCTCGCCGGACGGCCGACCGGTGAGTCGTTGGAGGATTCGGCGCACGTGACTCCGCGGACGCCATCCGCGTACAGCCCATTTCCGAATCGCGTCGTGGAACTCGACGTACGACGCGCGCTTCACGGCGAGTCAGCCGATGGCGTGCCAGTTCATCACATCCGTCCAGAGGCCGCGGGTCTTCCCCTCGGGGCGATGTGGATACGCATCATCGTGCACCTTCCTGCTATGATTCACCACAGCCCCCGGACCAGGCCCAACTTGGTGGACAGGTCTGCGGGAAGAGGATAGCACGCATCGGGGATTTGCGGGTGCCGGACCTGCCATTCGGTTCGCGGGTTAGGGTATTCCCTGAGGAACTGCTGAACCGCTTGGTCGAACGAGCGGATCCACGACGCCAAAGCTGGCCAGGTCCTTTGCGTCGATCCGGTCCCGCGTCCGATCCAGCTCGTGGAGGTCGTCCCCCACCCAGCAACTCCTGTACGAGCACTTGATGACGAACAGCATGCCGAGCTTGTGGAGGTTGATGGGTTCGATTGAGTGGTTTGCGGACTCGAATTCCCTGCCGGTTTCTGCGACAATGTTCGTGGTACGTCCTTTCAGTGGGAATGCACGATCAGCTTTAGAGATCTCGGTGCGCCACGGGCGTGTCACCTGTGGTCAGGCGATTGGACGAGTTCCCAGGAGGGCAGCAAAGATGCAATGCATGTGGAAGAACCGACGTTTTGCCGCAGTCACGTTGATGAGCGGGGGTCTGACGCTGAGCACTACAGCGCTTGGGCAGCCGGTCCAAGAAACGCTCTTCGTCGCCAACAACGTTTCGGACAACATCTCGGTGTTCACGGTCAATACGGATGGGACTCTGACCGAGGTCGTCGGCTCACCGTTCTCTGCCGGACAGGATACCGAGGCGCTGGCTCTGAGCCCTGACGGACGGTATCTGGTGGCGACCAACGCCGGGCTGCCGGAAGTCGAGCAGATCTGGTTGTTTGAAGTGGAGACGACGGGGGCCCTCAGGCCCGTTCCTGGCAACCCGTGGCTCACCGGAAACGCCCCGCTGGACCTTGATATGAGCCCGCGGGGTTACATTTACTCGCCGTGCTCCACCGACGACCAGATCCGTGTGTTTGAGATTCATGACAACGCGCTGGTCGAGCTGCCTGATTCTCCCTACGGCACGCCGTTTTTCCCCCACGAGGTGGATACATCGGCCGACGGGGCGTACGTTTACTTCTCGCACTTGTCCGGGAGCATCATCAGTGCCTACTCCGTCGGGGCGGACGGCAGGCTGTCGGTGTTACCTGGTGCACCCTTCTCACTGCCCGGCAGCGGCTTTGAACTCAAGGTCTCTCCGGACGGGAAGAACCCGTATGTGGGGCTGGGCCTCGGTAATGCTGTCGCAGGTTATGCCGTCGAGCCGACCGGGGCACTCGTCCAGCTGGCTGGCTCGCCGTTTTCCAGCGGGGCGACAAGCGCGGTGAACCTGGCCATCAACCCGAGCGGCGAGTTTGTCTTCGTCGCTCACGTGGTGAGCGACGGGGTCACCACGATGGCCCGGGATTCCGCCGGGGGACTTTCGTTCGTGCCGGGCAGTTTTCAGTACATCGGGCGCGACGTGCGCAAGATTGTCGCGGACGACGGCTTCGTGTTCGTAACCGACGAGAGCGCCGTGGATCCCGGTGTGGGGGTGATGATCTACTCGTATGACGACCAGGGGCTTCTGACGCTCATTCCAGGATCACCGTTTGCAGCAGGCTCCAGGCCCAAGGACATGGAGCTGTTCATTCCGCAGGCAGGCATCCCAGGGGATCTGGACGAGGACGGCGATGTGGACCTCGACGACTACGCGCTGTTTGCGGCCTGCATGGCGGGACCTGGTGAGAGCGTGCCGCCGCCTGGCTGCACGCAGGGG
Organism: Phycisphaerales bacterium; assembly: GCA_020353195.1. GTDB lineage: Bacteria > Planctomycetota > Phycisphaerae > UBA1845 > UBA1845 > JAFGJQ01. The sequence goes on from CP070691.1 coordinate 893,020, forward strand.
CAATTCGATGGGGCGGATCTGGACGACGATGTGGACGTAGACTTGGGTGACTTCGGCGGGTTCCAGGGCGCGTTTGCCGCGTGAAGGCAGGGACTGGCAACGCGACGGCGCTCATAGTGCCACCCGCCGCTTCCGATCCCGGTCGGAAATTCTGTTCTGAGGGGGTCCCTGGCGTGCGCCGGCCGGTTTCACATGCCGATCCGGCCACTCTGTCATCGGAGCGACTCGCTCGGGATGGGTCTGCGACAGGGGGCAAGTCTCGCGGGTAGGCTACATCAGACGCCCGTTGGCCAACTCCTTGCCCTGGTGAAACGCAAGTTTGAGGCCCAATGCTACACACTCCTTGATACCGGCTCCCGTGTAGCCCTCGGTTGCCGCAGGCAGGTCGAGAATCTCCTGGGCGAAGGTGATTCTCAGGCTATAGTAGAGGGCCTGTCGGCGATCGGGACAAATGGCTCAGCATGCGTTGAACGGGCAGCCAGGCCGGGCGTGGCGCGAGAAGACCACCGTTCGGTGCTCAGCGGTGTGCCCGGGGGCCTGAGCGCCCGGCCCAGGGTGGGCTGTTTCGCGAGACCGATTCGAAGTCAACCTGAGGATTGGTGATCTGATGGACGCAAGTTTGAAAGACCGGTGCGTGTTGGTTACGGGGGCTTCCGGTGGGATCGGACAGGCGACGGCGCGTGCGCTCGCAGTGGAAGGCGCGTGTCTGGCCCTTCATTACCATACGCGAGCCGATCCCGTAGCGGCGATTCGGCGAGACATCGATGCGCCGAGCGTGGCCGTCCAGGCTGATCTGCGGGACGAGCGGCAGGTCGACACCCTGTTCGCTGACGTTCTGGGCACGTTCCCGCAGATCGACGCGGTCGTGGTCAACGCGGGCGTCTGGAATCCGCACGCCAGGCCGCTGCATGAGATGACGCTTGCTCAGTGGCGGGAGACTTTGGAGGCCGACCTGACCGGCGCCTTCCTGACGTGCCGGGGGTTTCTCAAGCATCTGGCGGACGTGCCGCGGGAGTCGGCGTCAATCGTTCTGGTGGGCTCGACGGCGGCGTTGTTCGGGGAAGCCGATCACGCCGATTACTCTGCGGCCAAAGCGGGCATGGCCTATGGCCTGACCCGAAGCCTCAAGAACGAGATCGTGCGGCTTGCACCGCGTGGTCGGGTCAACTGTGTTTGCCCGGGTTGGACCGATACGCCAATGGCTGCGGGTCATGCGGACGATCCCGACGTGGTCCGTCAAGTCACGTGCACGATGGCGCTGCGGAGGATCGCCCGGCCTGAGGATATAGCGAATGTGATTGTCTTCCTGACGTCGGACAGGTTGAGTGGACACACCAGCGGGGCAATTCTGCCGGTGGCGGGCGGCATGGAGGGAAGGCTGCTGCACGCTTGACTCATTCGTTGCGTGCAGGCGTCGGGTGGATCGCTGTGTTCAGCGCGAGCAGGCGCCGCAGCGGGCGCTCCGCGATTCGGGCGTGTCGGCGTGCGCTGCGATGCCGTGTGCGGTCCTTGTTCATCGTGCCGGCGAAATCGCCTCGTTTCCACCGGTTGCCGAGTTGGGTGGTCCATGTCCGAGAATGCGGCGCGTGGAGCCTTTCTTCAGTACCGATAACGTCCGGGCGGTTGGCCTGGCGAGAGTCATGGCGCCGGGCTGCCCGGCGAACCGTCGCCGACGGTCACCGTGAACCCAGCGGTCGACTAAGACGATCGCACGGCAACGCCGATAGGCCGTAATAGGGCGGGTCGGAACGTACGGGCTGTCGGCAGCGCCGTCTCTGGTCGGCCGGGTCCTACGGCCACACCCGCGCGGCCATGAACATGCGCACGCAGGCGTGAGCATACCGCTCTATGGTTCAATACTCTGCGCTACGAGCAATGTATCGACACTCGATGACCGGATCGGACGGGGACACATGACAATCGCGTACGGCAGCGAAACGGCCCTGCAGAAGACCCGTGACGCCCGGAAGGGGCTGAACGTCGAGTCGCTGAGGGAATCAATCATCAACCACATCGCGTTCACCCAGGGTAAGGTTCCGGGCTACGCGACGCAGCACGACCGCTACGTGGCTGTGGCCATGGCTGTCCGCGATCGGCTCATCGACCGCTGGATCGCCACGCGAAAAGCCTACTACAGCCGGCCCGGCATCAAGCGCGTCTACTACCTGTCGCTGGAGTTTCTCATGGGTCGGACGCTGGGCAACAGCCTGGTGAATCTGAATCTCTATGACGAATGTTACCAGGCCCTGTTCGAGCTCGGGTACGACCTGGAGGACATTCGCGAGATGGAAGAAGACGCCGGCCTGGGCAACGGCGGGCTGGGGCGGTTGGCGGCCTGCTTCCTTGACTCGATGGCCACGCTCGGGCTGCCCGGTTACGGTTACGGGATCCGGTACGACTACGGCATTTTTCACCAGCGGATCCGCAACGGGTACCAGGTCGAGGAGCCGGACGATTGGCTTCGCCTGGGCAACCCGTGGGAAATCGCTCGTCCCGAGCGTACCTTTCGTGTTCAGTTCTACGGGCGTGTCGAGCGTGAGAGTGATGAGCTCGGGCGGCAGCGCGCCCGCTGGGTCGACACGCACGACATTCTGGCCATGCCGTACGATACGCCGGTACCGGGATACGGCAACAACACTGTGAACACGCTGCGCCTCTTCTCCGCCAAGTCGACCAACGAGTTCGAGTTGGACTACTTCAATCACGGCAACTACGTGCGGGCATGTGAGGACAAGATCTTCACCGAGAATATCACGAAGGTTCTCTACCCGAAGGACGACTTCGACAAGGGGCGGGAGCTACGGCTCAAGCAGGAGTATCTGCTGGTATCGGCGGCGCTTCAGGACATTCTGGATCGGTTCCGAAAGCAGCACGACGACTGGCGATGCCTGCCCGATCGCGCTGCCGTCCAGCTCAACGATACCCATCCGGCTCTGGCGGTTCCCGAACTGATGCGCCTGCTGATGGACCGCGAGGGGCTCGGCTGGGACGACGCGTGGGACATCACCGTGCGAACGTTCGCCTACACGAACCACACGGTCATGCCCGAGGCGCTCGAGAAATGGCCCGTGTCCCTGATGGAGAACCTTCTGCCCCGGCACGCGGAGATCATCTACGAGATCAACCACCGGTTCCTCGGGGGGGTGCGGCGACGTTTCCCCCGCGACGACCAGCGGGTCCAGCGGATGTCGCTGATCGAGGAAGGGTACGAGCAGAAGGTTCGGATGGCCAATCTCGCAATCGTAGGGAGCCACTCCGTCAACGGAGTCTCCGCCCTGCACACTCAGATCCTCAAGGATGACGTGCTCCGCGATTTCCACGAGCTGTATCCCGACCGCATCAACAACAAGACCAATGGAATCACGCCACGGCGATGGTTGAAGAAGTGCAATGCGCCGCTGGCCTACCTGATCGCCGACGCCATCGGCGACAAGTGGGTAACAGACCTGGACGAACTTCACCGGCTGGTGCCGCTGGCCGACGATCCCGAATTCCGCCAGCGATGGCGCGAGGTCAAGCACGTGAACAAGCAGCGCCTTGCTGCCTATGTCCGCGCTCAGCAGGGCGTGGAACTCGATCCGGGCACGCTGTTCGACGTGCAGGTGAAGCGACTCCACGAGTACAAGCGCCAACTGATGAACATCCTGCACGCCATCACCCTGTACAACCGGATCAAGTCGGGCGCCGAGACGGACCCCGTACCCCGCACCATCCTTTTTGGCGGGAAAGCCGCCCCCGGCTACTACCAGGCCAAGCTGTGCACTAAGCTCGCCACGGCGGTCGGTGATGCGGTCAACCACGATCCGTCCGTCGACGGGCGGCTGAAGGTTGCGTTCCTGGAGAACTACCGCGTGTCACTGGCCGAACGCATCATCCCCGCCGCCGACCTGTCGGAGCAGATATCGACGGCGGGCATGGAGGCCTCGGGCACCGGCAACATGAAGTTCACCCTGAACGGGGCGCTGACCATCGGCACGCTCGACGGCGCGAACATCGAAATACGTGAGCAGGTAGGAGACGAGAACATCTTCATTTTCGGCCTGACCGCCGATGAGGTCAAAGCGCTGCGGGCGTCCGGGTACAACCCGAGAGACTACTACGACTCCGTGCCCGAGCTTCGCACCGCCCTGGATCAGATTGCCGACAATCACTTCTCACGCCAGGAGCCCGGCGTTTTCCAGATGCTGATCGACCGCCTTCTGAAACAGGGCGATCCCTTCCTCAATCTGGCCGACTTCGAAGCCTACGTTGCGTGTCAAAGAGTCGTCAGCGAGACCTACCGTGACGCCGACGCGTGGACGCGGATGTCGATCCTGAACACTGCGAACGTGGGCCTCTTTTCGAGCGATCGGACCATTCGCCAGTACGCCGATGAAATCTGGAACGTCGCCCCCGTTCCCGTCAAGCTGGATTGAGCAGGGGCCGACGGCTGCAGTGATGAGGGCATCGTGCCGCTTCCCAACCTGGTCGCGACGCGCCCGCGCAAGCACCGCCGCATCGCACATGAGCAACTGGGACAACCTCGGTCAGAACGCCGCCGGTTCGTCTTTGCCCCGTTTTCCGCCGCTCTGTCGATCCCGGGGGTATAATAGGGAGGGGGCATGTCGGCATGGAGGACGGGTCATGCGCTTCGACATCAACGGTGAGGAACGCGACGTCCTGTTGCACATGCTGGATGAGGCCATCCGGGAGATGGGCCCGGAAATCCGCCACACGATGACCAGCACGTACAAGGATGACCTGAAACAACATCGACGTGTGCTGCGAACGCTGCACGGCCGCCTGGCCGCCGCTGTCTTGGACGACGCCGGGGCCCCGGCTTCGCGGGTCGATGCGACCGGGCGGATCGGTACGGTCTGATCACAGAGGCTGGCCCACAGGGTGTTCGAGGTCCGGCGTCCAGACAGCACCGGTCCGGCGACGCGATGCGGACGCGGTAGCCCCTGCCCTTGACGGCCGATCGGACCGTGTCGCAGTTTGCGTTTCAGCCTAACTTGCCTCCCTTCTTTCGCCCGCTACACTCTGCAAGCATGTCCTGGTGTGCGTTATCCGTGTGGCTGGGGGCAATGGTGTCGGTGTCGGAGACGGCTCCGGTCCGCGTCGACCTTGACCACGGGTTCTACCTGGTGTCCAGGGCGGCGGGTTTCGCTGACGACGTTCCTCTGCCACTGGTCATCTGTTTGCACGGAACGAAGACGACCGCCGCCGACATCCTGAGTTTCTGGACGTCGTTCGACCACACTTTGCCGCTGGTCGTCGTCGCGCCACAGGGTGTCCATGCGGGCTGGCGCGACAGCGACCGGGCACTGCTCAGGGAGTTCCTCGACGACCTGCCCCGCACGCTTAGCTACGACAAACAACGTGTGCTGCTCACCGGCCATTCCGCCGGCGGGGCGATGGCCTTCCACCTGCTCTATGTCGAGGGTTTTCCCGCCACCGCCGTGGCCGTTACCGCCAACTACGTACCTCCCACCGTCGAGTCCGAACACGTCCATGCCCATAAGGACGTGCCCGTTTTCTATGCCGTGGGAGAGCGCGACGTGAATCGCGCGCGGATGCGCAAGGGCCTGGCCCTGCTTCGCGACAATGGTGTCAGCGTCACGGTCCGCCGCCCGCAGATCGGGCATGTGCTCGACCGCTCCGTCGGGCAGGAGGCGATGACCTGGTTCGAGTCGCTGTGTCGATCCCGTACCGAGGAAGTGCTCGCCGCCGCCAGGGCGAGCCTTCAGGATGACCGCGCCTTCGCCCCGTCGGCGTGTGCCCTCGAGGAGATCGTCCGGGTCCCGTCGATCCAGTTCAGTGATCAGGTTGAATCGGCGAACGCCCTGCTGATGCAGATCCGGCAGCCGGGGTACCGGATGCTCGCCCGAGCGGACAGGCTGCTCCGGGCTGGCCGCCCGCTGGAGGCGCGCAGCGAGATCCTCAAGGTGGAACAGCGCTACCGTTCGTCGTCCCTGGAGGCGGAGGCGCGGCGACGCCGGCAGAGGATCGAGGCCATGCCCAAGGTGGCCGAGTTGCTTCGCCTTCAGCGGTCCCTGGAACAAGGAAGTCCACCTCTGCCGTCGGCGGAATCGCGGACAGGAAACCACTGACGCCATGCCCGATCCCGGTCTGAACATCCACGTCGAGCACGATCCCATGTACACAGAGAACGGGTTCGTGCTTTACTTCCGTGACGGGGGCGACTGCTGGATGGTCGACCCGGGGCTGCCTCCCCACGCTGAGCGGATGTCGGCGTTCGCCGAACAGCACCGGCTCACCCTGGCCGCCGTCCTGCTCACGCACGCTCACCCCGACCATATCGCCGGAGTCGACGAGCTGCGCGGCAGGCTCGGCCCGGCGCCGCTGTATCTGGCTCGTGAGGAATGGTCGTTCCTGACCGACCCGGTGCAGAACCTGTCCGCCGGGCTGGGCCTGGACCTGATCGTATCGACGGACGATCTGCATGATCTGGCCTCGGGCCTGGAACTTTCGCTCGAGGGCAGCCGCTGGACGGTGCTCGACACGTCCGGTCACTCGCCGGGAGGGCGAAGCCTCTACTGCGAAGCCGCCGGCCTGGTCATCGTGGGCGACGCTCTGTTCGCCGGTTCCATCGGCCGAACCGACTTTCCTCATAGCGATCACAGCCGCCTTCTGGCGAACCTTCGTGACAACTTACTGACGCTTCCGGGCTACACGCGCGTGCTGCCCGGTCACGGCCCGGAGACTACGATCGACACGGAGCGACGAACGAATCCGTTCGTGCTGGGTGAGGCGTGAATCCGACTCCCCTGCACGGCGAGGGTCGTTTGTCATCTGCCGTTCGACGTTTGGAGGAACCGAATGCCTGAACGAACGACCAATGAACCGATTCCCGTAACGGACTGGCTGGTGCTCGGTTCGTTCCCCCTGCGCGACCACACGATAGGGCGATGGACCGACAGCGGGTTCCCCTGCGAGGCCGACTTCGCCCCGCAGGCGGGCGATGAGTTCAACGGCGCTCGCTGGGTGCGATATGAAACGCCCCGCGGCCGGATTGAGAACCACGACCCCGTGCTGCCCTACGCCCGCCGGTGGTGGTGCTTCGCGTACGCGTGCAGCTACGTCTATTCGCCGGCCAAACAGACGGTGCGGCTGCTGTTGGGCAACGACAACGGGGCGGTCGTCTGGCTGAACGGCCGGGAGGTGTACCGCGTCGATGAGAGCGAGCGGGGCGTCTTGCTGACGAAGGACGTCGTGACGGTGGCGGTTCGCAAGGGGTGGAACCGGCTGCTGGTCAAGATGCCGCAGGGACCGGGTTTCTGGGGCATGATGGCCCGCTTTGCCGGTGCGACGGACCGCAAACCGCCGCCCAAGCTGCGGTTTGCCGCGAAGCGGCCTTCGGTCAAGCAGTTCCCCGGGCTGCGAAGGCGGCAGGGGGGCCTTGTCGGCCGATGGTCGCCCAAGATCGCCCGCGTCACATCGGATCGCGGCCGCCTGACATTCGAACTGCAACTCGACCTGTTCAACGACACTCCGCGCACGGCGTCGCGGGTCCGAGTGGCCCTCGCCGATGGGAACGGTAACGCTCTGGCGGGAATCGAGACACGTGCGATCCCGTCGTTCACGAGCCGGAGCCTCGAGATTTCCGGCGATGCCGAGGCGCTGGTGGCGGCCATGCTGGACGCCGGGAGTCGGAGTCTCTGCGCGGTTGTCAAATCGTCCGTGGGCACCGCGTCGATCGGCATTCCGCCCGATGCTCTCGCCCGGCTGTTCTGCTGGGTCATGACCGATCTGGCAGTGCCGCTCCCGGCCAGGGGAGAATCCCAGTTTGTGGTCCCCCGGATGTTCGCGGGGTTTCCCGCCCGGATTGAGACTGAGGTTCTTCATCCCAAGGACGCCGACCGCGACTGGGGGCAGCCGGTACTGCCCGATCAGCAGTTCGACGCCGACCAGACGCGTCAGAGCGAGTTAACCGTCAAGCTCCACGCACCGGTCGGCATGTCCGGCGTGACCGCTCGGATCGTATTCGGCGAACCCGCCGAGTGGCAGACCGCAGCGCGGGTCCGCCGTCTCGTCGATGACCTGGGGTTCGACGTTACCGGTTGTATTGAGACGGCGGCTGACGGCTTCGGCAGCCTGTTCCACGGAGACGTCGACGGGGCGTGGCAGGCGATCCGCGCGATGATCGATCGTATCAGTGCCGATCAGCCGGACCGCAAGTCCGAATCGGTCGTGCTAGTCGGGCACGCCCACATCGACATGAACTGGCTTTGGACTTTCGATGAGACGGTCCAATGCTCGCACGATACGTTCCGACAGGTGCTGGCCTTCTTCGACGAGTTTCCCGATTTCCATTTCTCCCAGTCGCAACCGTCGGTGTACGAGATGATCGAGCAGTTCGACCCGCCGATGTTCGAGCGGATTCGCCGGCGGGTCGCCGAGGGGCGGTGGGAACTGCTCGGCGGTTTCCTCACGGAAGGTGACACGAACCTGGCGTCCGGCGAGGGGCTGGCCCGCTCCCTGCTGATCGGGCAGCGATACTTCCGCAGCCGGTTCGGCAAGATGGCGTGCGTGGGCTGGCTGCCCGACAACTTCGGCCACGCCGGCCAGCTGCCCCAGATTCACCGACTCGCCGGCATCGACTTCTTCTACGCCCACCGCTGTCAGCCCGGGCGGGGAGCCTACGTCTGGGAGGGCATCGACGGGTCGCGTACGCTGACCTTCGCCACCGCCACGTACAACACCGTGATTGGTGCCGGCATCCTCGACGAACCGGCGATCTTCGACCCGAAGCACCGCAAATCTATGTCGGTCTACGGCGTGGGAAACCACGGGGGCGGCCCCACCCGACGCGACCTCGATCGCGCCCGCGCCTACGACGACACGCCCGGCTCGCCGACGATCCGGTGCGGAACGGCGGAGGCGTTCTTCCGGTCGATCGAGCCGCACGCCGACGATTACGACGTGCATCGCGGTGAACGGCAGTTCACTCTCGAGGGATGTTACACGTCGGTCGCTCGCGTGAAGCACGGCAACCGCGAGGGCGAGAACCTGATGTTCGCGGGGGAGATGCTGGCCGCCCTCGGCGCTCTGCACGGTGATCCCTATCCTTGCGAGCAGGCTTACGGTATCTGGCACAAGCTCGCCTTCAACCAGTTCCACGACATCCTGTGCGGTTCCGCCAGCAACGACTCCAACCGCGAGTCGATCGCCCGCTATGACGAGGCGGTGACCGGCGCACGCACCCTGCGCTTCGAGGCCATGCGCCGGCTCACAGGCCGCATCGACACGCAGTCATACGGGCAGCCGGTCGTCGTCTTCAACCCGCTGCCCCGCGAGCGCTCGGACATAGCCGAAGTCGAGGTCTACTCTCACCAGCTTCCGCCGACCGTCAGCTTCGGCACGTGGTACACGCCCGAGCAGACCCTGCTCACGCCCGTCGACGTCGGGCAGGGGCCGTGTCCGTCCATTCTCGTCGTCGATACCGACGGGGCGAAACCGCCGGCACAGGTGGTCGACACGAAGCTTTTCCCGAACGGGCATCGCCTCAAGGTGCAGTTCCCCGCCGAGCGCATCCCCGCATGCGGCCACAAGGTGTTTCACGTCTTCCCCACGATTCCCGGTGAGCCGCGGGACGACAGACTCGTGATCAAGGGAACGAGCGTGGAAACGCCCTGTTTCAAGGTTGACGTCGACCCCAAAACCGGCCACCTCAAGCGCGTCTGGGACCGGCGGCGCAAGTGCGAAGTTCTCGCCAGGGGTGAGCCGGCCAACGTGCTCACCGTCTACATGGAGAAACCTCATGCTATGAGCGCCTGGGAGCTGGGACCGATCTCCGAAACTCACACACTCGACCGGGCGCAATCGGTCCGGGGCGTCGAATGGGGCCCCGTGCGGGCTGTCATCCAGATCGAGCGCCAGTGGAACCGTTCCAGCTTCATCCAGCGTGTGATCGTCTACCGCGATCTGCCACGGGTCGACTTCGAGCTGGATGTGACGTGGTTCGAACGCGGCGGTCCCGACCGTGACGCCCCAACCCTTCGCGTAGCCTTCCCCCTGAATGTCCGCAACCCGGTGTTCACGTGCGACACGCCGTTCGCGGCGATTGTGCGGCCCACGAATGGTCAAGAGGTGCCGGCCCAGAAGTGGATCGACCTGTCGGACATCCGGGGCGGGGCCGCACTGTTGAACGCCGGCCAGTACGGTCATCGTTGCACCGGCCGGACGCTGGAGACGACCCTGCTGCGCGCTTCATACGAGCCGGACCCGTATCCGGACCAGGGACCGCATCTGATCCGCTACGCCCTCGTGCCGCACGCCGGCCGATGGGACGCCGCCGGCATCGCCGACGCGGGGCTGGCGTTCAACGTGCCTCTCACCGGGCTGGAGGCAGGCTCTCATGCAGGCGAGTTCTCGCCGGTGCACGGGTTCATCGAGCTTCAGCCGGACAACCTCGTACTGTCGGGCATCAAGAAGCCGGAGGACGGTGACGGTCTGATCGTCCGGTTCTACGAGATCGAAGGCAAAGCGACCCGCGCGACGCTTCGCATACCGCAGGGAGTGCGGGGTGCGCGGCGCGTGAACCTGCTCGAGGATCCGCTCGACACCGCCGACTGCCCGACATGCGCCACGGACCGGGTGGTCGTGCCCGTCCGGCCGCACGAGATCGTCTCGCTGCGCGTGGATTTGTGATGGACATCGTTGAACGGCTCAGGAAAAGGTGAACAGGCATGAGCGACGAATACATCATGCACGTGATTCCGGGCACGCACTGGGACCGCGAATGGCGCCACACGGCTGAACAGTCGAAACCGCGGCTGGCCGAACTGGTCGACTCGGTCATCGACACTCTGGAGAGTAAGGCGTCATACGAGACCTTCTGCCTCGACGGGGGCCAGGTGGTCCTCGAGGATTACCTGACCGTTCGGCCCGAGAACCGGGAGAGGCTCGCCGCGCTGATCCGCGCCGGGCGCCTCCAGCTGGTGAACTGGTACACACTGCCCGACATGTTCACGGTCGCGCCTGAGGCGATCATCCGCAACATTCAACTCGGTCAGACCCTGGCGGCTCAGTACGGCGGGTCGATGGCATCGGGGTATACGGCCACCTCCTACGGGCAGACGTCCCAGTTGCCGCAGATCTACCGGGGGTTCGGCATCACCAATGCGATCTTCTACCGCGGAACGAACAAGCACCTGCTGTCGCCTCTCTTTCTTTGGGAGGCCCCGGACGGCTCGCGCATCCACGTACTCAGAGCCTTTGACGAGGTCACGCGCACGAACTGGTTCTTCTACGTGCATCAGCCGCTGGTTCTGGGCAAGCCCCCGCGCGACCTCGGCTACACGTATGACACAGCGAACGTGCCCGTGCACATGTGCGACGAGCGGCACTACGAACGCGCGTTCAAGCTCCTCGAGGAGAAGCGGTCCTTCCGGGATGACGACGAGTCGCTCAAGGCGGCGCTCGACCTGATCGTCAAACAGGCGAAATCATACGCCGTCGGCAGGAACATCCTGGCGCTGAGCATGGAGGACAACGACACTCCCTATCCGCTGCTGCCGGAGATGATCGAGGCGCTGAACCGGGTTTCCCCGGACATCCGGATCGTCCAGAATTCGCTGGATAAGTTCATGGCCGCCATCACCAAGGAGACCGACGAGGCGGAACTTCCCGTTCACAAGGGCGAGTTGCGCTACCCGGCCGTGGAGCACGGTTTCAACGGCCTGTTCGGGGGAACGCACTCGTCCCGCGTCAAGCTCAAGCTCCTCAACGAGCAGGCGGAAACCGGGCTGTTGTACCACGCCGAGCCGCTTGCCTCGGCGGCGTTTCTGCTCGGGATCGAGTACCCGCGGACGAGTCTCGACCGGGCCTGGCGCCACCTGATGCTGAACCATGCCCACGACAGCATCTGCGGTGCCGCCGTCGACCAGGCGCACGAGGACGGGCTGTACAACTTCTCAATCGCGCGGATGGTGGGTGAGGAGATCACCGCCCGAAGCGCGACGGCGCTGTTCCGCAAGATCGGGACGGCCGGCGCGTTCGAGCCCGGCGATCATACGATCACGCTGTTCAATACTCTGCCATTCGCACGCCGGGAGGTGGTTCCGCTCGTGATCGATCTGCCGAAGCACATCCCCGACGGCGGATTCGCCGACGTCTGGTCGAGCACGGGGGCCGCCAAAGACGAGATCGACTACTTCGACATCGTGGATGCGGGCGGTCGCGACATGGCGTACGAAGTGCTGAGCAAGGAGGACATCGCCATCGCCGTCGAACGCGAGCTTGATACCAAGGGAATCACGTTCCCGGTCGTTCGGCGGCGCGTGCTGCTGCTGGCCAACGTGCCGGCGATGGGGTACGCCACCGTGGCGCTGCGCCCGCGCGGTCCGCGATACGTTCCCGACCCTGAGCCCGGGCCCGACCGTCCGCTGATCGCTCGCGAGGGTGGCGTTCTCGACAACGAGCACCTGCAGGTCCGGGTCAACCCGAACGGCACGTTCTCGCTGCTGCACAAGGAAACGGGGCGCTTGATGGAGAACCAGCACTACTTCACCGACAACGGGGAAGTCGGCATCGCGCACCTGCTCAAGTCGCCACAGCGCAACCCGACGCAGACCAGCCTCGGCGCGGCGGCGCGGATCACGCTGGTCGAGACGAACGTGCTGCGAGGCGTCCTTCGCATCGACCTGAGCATTACCATACCGGCCGGAGCCACCCTTGACGGCCGGGACCGCCTGCGTGAGGAGCGGATCATTCCCATCACCGTCTGGCTGACGCTGGAGAAGGGCTCGAAGCACCTGAAGATCCGCACCCGTCTGACGAACGACGCCCGTGACCACCGCCTTCGCGTGAACTTCCCGACGGGCGTGGCATCCGACTATGCGGCCGTCGAGAGCGCGTTCGCCGTCGAGAAGCGCTGCATCCGCTGGACGGAAACGGGCGACAATTTCGAGGGGTTCTACCCGTTCCAGCCGATGCAGAACTTCGTCGACGTCAGCGACGGCAAGGTGGGACTGGCCGTCCTCAACAGGGGGTTGCGCGAGTACGAGATCCACGATGACCCGAACCGCACGATCGCCATCACGCTGCTTCGGACGCAGCGCGCCTACATGACGGCCAACGCGGACATGACGCCTGAGGAGTTCGACAAGTACACCGGCCTGCAGTCGTTCGGCCCGCTGGAGTGCGAGTATGCGCTCTATCCGCACGCGGGCGACTGGGACACCGGCGCGGTGCTGCACGAGGCGTACCGGCACAAGGTGGCTGTAAGCGCGATTCAGGGCGTCCCGACCGGGCAGGGCCCGCTGCCTCCCGGCGGGAGCTTCTTCACCATCTCCCCCGCCGACAAGCTCATGCTCTCGGCCCTGAAGCAGTCGGACGACGGCACGGGTGTCATCATGCGGGTCTGGAACACGTCCTCGGAGACGCTCAGCGCCGCAATCGAGACGATGCTGCCGGTCAAGACGGCTTCCCGGGTGCGGCTCAACGAGACTCCGCTCGAAGGCCTGCCCGTCAGCAGCGGCAGAATCAGCCTCGAGATCCCACCGCATAGAATAGAGACAATCCTGCTCACGACCGGCTGATACCGTCGTCATGGAAGTTGCCGGTGCGGGCGACGATCGTAAAGCCGGCGAGAAGCCCATACGGAAACAGACCGGCCTCCCGGCATCCTGCGATCGGGGAGTTGCACATACCGGGCTCACCCCGTACAAATGGGCCTGGCCAACGGGTATGAACGGCGTTCATGCGTCCGGCGCCAGCCAGTGGTACGGCCAGGAAGATCGCAACGAACGCCCCGCTGATGAATGGAGGAAGACCGTGGATACGCTACTGGATCGCTTCTGCCGCTACGTGAAAGTGGACACGACGGCCATCGAGGACACCGACGCCTACCCGAGTTGCCCGGGCGTGCTCGAACTCGGGAAGCTGCTGGCCGGTGAACTTCGAGCCATGAACCTCGAGAATGTCAGCCAGGACGAAAACGGCATCGTGATGGGGACCATCCCCGGCAATGTTGACGGCGCTCCCGTTATTGCCTGGCTGTCGCATATGGATACGTCGCCCGAAGCCAGCGGGAAGGACGTCAAGCCCAACATCATCAAGAACTACGACGGCAAGGACATCGTGCTGCCCGGCGACAAGTCCCAGATCATCAAGCTCACCGACACGGCCGAGCTGGCGGGCCTGAAGGGCAAGACGCTGATCACCTCGGACGGCACGACGCTGCTCGGGGCGGACGACAAGGCCGGCGTCGCCGTGATCATGACGGCAGCCGAGCATCTGATGATGCATCCCGACATCAAGCACGGGCCCATTCGCGTCGTGTTCACGTCTGACGAGGAGGTCGGGCGGGGGACGGACAAGGTGGACATCAAGAGGATCGATGCCACCTGCGCCTACACGCTCGACGGCAGCGGGGCAGGTGAGATCGAGGACGAGACGTTCTCCGCCGACATGGCCACCGTCACGATCACCGGCTACAACATCCACCCGGGTCTGGCGACGGGCAAGATGATCAACGCCCTCCGTCTGGCCGGCGCCTTCCTGTCGCGGATGCCCTGGCAGCGGTTGGCCCCTGAAACCACCGCCGACCGCGACGGGTTCCTGCATCCCTACGTCATCGAGGGTGGCGTGCCCGAGGTGAAGATTCGGGTCCTGCTGCGCAGCTTCGTCACGGCGGAACTCGCCGACCAGGCCGAA
>CP070691.1:907780-920464 GCA_020353195.1 Phycisphaerales bacterium
CGACGGCTTGTCGGGATACTCGGCGATGAACTCGTGCTGCATGATGATCATGTCCCGCTCGCCGGGCTTGTACGACATCTTCGCCAGCATCACGGCACCTAGCACATCCAGAGAGCTGCCGTCACGGATCGGTACCGGCTCACTGCCGAACAAGCCCAACCACTCGAACCAGGTGATCGGGCCGGATGTCTCATCAAGCCCGAGGAAGGAGGCCAGGTCCTTCTTGACGTTGCCGCTGCCGCCGTTCTTGATGAACGTGCGGGTGTAGTCGGCCATCGTCATGCCAGCCGGCCAGCTGCGCGCCGAATCGTCCGTCAGGCCGAGCTTCGCCACCTGCAAAAGCGTCTCGCACCATCCCGGCCACCGCAGCGTCCCCCGGAACATGGTCTTGACACCCTTCAGGCCATACAGGTCGATGTACCCCAGGCAGTCGCGATTCGTATAGGCTTCAAACTCGCCCACACCCTCCACGCGAAGCGTGTGATGATGGGCGAAGAGCTCCGGGCCGGGAATATCCACGACCTCTCCGTTCTCCAGATACTTGCCCGGGTTCCTACCCGCCAGCAGGACCGCCCGCGGGCTCCACGAGAACTTGTATCCCCAGGGGTTGTCGTTGGAATCGGGAGCGGGTATGCCGCCGCAGTAGGACTTGAAGCTCACGACGGTCCCGCCCTCGCGCTCCACCGCATGGATGACTCTCATGGCCGACATGTGATCCGTGCCGGGATCCACACCGACCTCGTTCAGCAGGAGCACGCCGGCCTGGGCAGCGGCCTCATCCAACGCCTGCATCTCGGGACTGACGTACGAAGTGGTGACCATCGGCTTGCCGTGCGCGATGCACGCCTTGGCCACCTCCGTGTGATAGGCGGCCGGCAGCAGGCTGATCGCCAGATCGACCTCGCCGACCATCTCCTGCAGCCTGGGCAGCTGGTCCACGGTCCAGGCGATCGCCCGGCCGTTCGGGCGACCGCCGATCAAGGCTTCCGCCTTCGCGACGGTCCGGCTCGCCACCGTCACGTGAACCCCCGGCTGGTCCAACAGGTACCGTACGGGGGGCCGCGTCACGAGCCCGGCTCCGAGAACCAGGATCTTCTTCATTACCACTTCCTCCTGTGTCACATGGTCAGAATCGTCCGCACAACAGCGGATTCACTCGCGAATCTCGATATCCCAGCTCAGCTCGTCGCCGCGTCGCTTCGCTTCACGTACTCCTCGATGTAGCGATAACCCTCGGTCAACTGACCGCGATGGACGATCATCGCCCGTCTGATCTGCGGCGGCAGCGGGCATGCGTCAAACGCCACCGAGTAGTCCGCCCGGGCGATCGCGGGCACGAACGGCATGAGAATCCGGCTGAATTCCCTCGACGAGTCCGCGGGCAGCTCGGCGGGCAGAATGTCGACGGCCATGACCACCGGCCCGTCCCCTTCCACGCCGTCGACACCTTCGTCGCGGATCGGGTCCCAGACGTAGACCGGGTTGTCAAGATCGGTGGCCCGCACGTTGCACTCGATCGACCCGCCCACGTCACAGGTGATGTCGCCGATCACCTCGAGCCGGGGTCGGGCACCCCCGGCGAACAACGCCCGCACGTCCGCTTTGGCTACCAGGCGCGGATACCGCGGCTCCCAGTAGATGCAGTTCACCAGGATGCTCAAGTCCGGCAGATATTGTGCGAACCGCGCCCGGTATCTCTCCGAATGCCGGTAGTAGTCGTCCAGCTCGAACACTGCACCGGGATCGATCGGTTCGACTGTGTGCTCCTCCCTGAAGACCACTTTGTACACCTTGCGGCCGTGCTCGCCGGACCGCCCCCGGACCCGGCCGACTTCGTCCGGCGCAACGGTCTCGACCGGCAGAAGATCGTAAACCTCCTGGGCGCCCTTCGAGACGTTCCCGTATCCGGCGAACCCGCAGACCAGCGGTTCCACGCTGGCCGGCAAACCCACGCTGCGAACCTCGTCACCGACGCCGGCGATCACGCGCTTGGCTTCAGCGACGCATCCATAGTCTCTAGCCTGACGCAAACGCGCCAGCGGCGTCTGGATGCCCCGGGCGGCCCAGCGCCGGCCCAGGGTCCATAGTGTGTTGATCATGCCCGCCAGGCCCGCGTACCGCCCGAACAACACCAGCCGGCGACCCGCGTCGTCGACGATCCGCTCGTAGTCGATGAGACTGCAACCCAGCTCCATCATCCGCTTGAGCATGGGCATGTTGTGCGCTTGCCCTTTGATCACGTGCGAGAAAAACACGTAAGTCTTCTTCGGCTCCAGGCGCTCGACCGGAATCTCCTTGACGCCGAAGATCACCGGACAGTCGAGCAGGTCCCCACAGACCCGGGCTCCGGCTTCGGCGAATGGCCCGTCGGCGAACACCCGTCGCCGGGACGTCTCGACGACAACCTCGATCCCCTCGTCCCGCACCAGACGCCTCACGTCCTCCGGCACGATCGGGACGCGGGCCTCTAGCGGATACTTGTCCTCGCGGCGCAGGCCGATCCTCACCAACACGACTCCGGATTGTGCGACTCCTGGGTCAAGGAACACGGGTTCAACAGGCGGGGCGAACGTCGGGCCTGGCCGCTCGCCGCTCGTGAGAGGACATTATCCTATGCATTCGGTGGCTCCCCGTCAATGTCCGCGCCCACATGACCCCGTCCCGTTGTCGCCGTTCGCCGCGTATGCGGAAGCCGAATCGGGACCGGCGTGTGCGTCAAAAACCCGGACCAGATGGCGCCGGGGCATTCGATGAAACGCGGATTGATGATGCAACAGAGACTGCTGAACCTTGACGCGCCTGCTCGGAAACCAGCACGCGTGTCGAGGATTCGCCGGTATCGAGCACGGGCGGGCGGACCGCCCGGGGCGCACGCGGCGGCGTCAGGCCGGGCCCCGGATGACAACGCTCGTCACTCGGGCCGGTCGGGCCGGATGATGACCGTGTTGGTCGAAGGCTCGGAACTGACGGCCCGCAGCGCCGCGTCGCGCAGCAGATAGGCGACCGTGTCGCGCGGGTCCTGGTGCAGCACGCGGCTGAGCTGCGAAATCGCCGTGCCCGCGTCGCCGATCGAGAAACACACGAGCCCGTGCAACAGACGGGCGTCGGTGTCGGTCGCATGCCTCTCCACATGGGCTTCCAGGGCAGCCAGGTGCTTCTCGAAATCGCCGGCTACGCCGTACGCGGTGCTCACGTCCGGCAGGCGGTCCAGCAGGTCCGGCTCGCGGGCGAGCGCCCGGCGGAAGGCGTCGGCGGCGACCGTATAGCTGCCCAGCGCGAAATGCGCCAGACCGTAATCCAACTGGGCATACGCATCGTCGGGCAGCGACATGACCGCCCGCTGGAATAGCCGGCGAGCTTCGTCGTATTGCCCGGCTGCGAACGCGGCCTCACCCTCCTCCAGGAGCGTCGGCGGTTCGTCCGGCGGCAGGTCCGGCAGCGGGCGGACGTCCGCACCCGGCGCGGCGAACCCGACCGGGGCCATCGCCGCCTCCGTCGACAGAGCCGCCTCGGCGACCGGCACGGCCACCGGCTGAACGATCACGTCCGGTGTCGGATCGGTTACGACAACCGTCGACGGGTAATGCACGCCGTAAGATCGGACATGGTAACCACCGACCCAGCTCGGGTACGGACGCGGCACGATGATCGAGGGGGTGCTCCGATGGCGCGTGTACCACGAATAGCGATGCCGGGGAAACGTAGATGTAATACACCGGGACGATCCGATGCGCACCGGCGTGTACCGATGGTGCTCCCGACGAATGTGAGTCGTCCGCCGGTGATGGGTGGTCCTGCGAATGATCGTCGGTCTGCTGGGCCGGCGAGTCGTCGAAATGCTCCTCCGCACGGTCGGGGTCGACCGGCGAGTGACGCGCCGGATCGTGGTGCGTGATCCCAGGTTTCGGCGCGAGAACAGGGAACGGGGCGATCGTCCCACCCGTGATGACCGTCGCGACGACGTAAGCGTCCTCACGCTGGGCCGGCCGCGTCGGCTTGTGGAGGTCAGCGTGGTAGGCCGGCGGCTTGCTGTCGGCCTGGTGCGCCGCACGGTGACACTCCGCGAGGAACGGTGCACGGTGGCCCTTCGGTGCGGACTTCGCCCGGCTTCGGCAGGGACCGCGATCCCGGCAACGACAAGCGCCCAGATGGCAACCCCGATTCCCAGGCGGCGGAGCAAATATCGGTTCATGACTGCTCTCCCGACTATTCCGGACCGTCGCGGACATGTTCTCACGGCGTAAATAATTACGCCACGTTAAATAATACACTATTGCGGGAGTTTGGCAAGTCCCAGAACGTGAGCCTCAACCCAGGATTCTCCGTAACTCACGCAATGAGTTGATTTTATAGTCTGGCGTGGAATCACCGGCATCGAAGATGCGATCGTCGCGGCACAGCCAAACGGTCGTGATCCCGAGCCGGGCGGCTCCGCCGACGTCGCTGTGCAGGGAATCGCCGACGTGGATGGCATGCTCCGGTCGCACGCCCATGGTGGACAGGGCGGCCTCGAAGATCTTCGGATCGGGCTTGTAGCAGCGGACGTCTTCGGAGGTGACGAGCCGATCGAGCCGCAGACCGTGAAGCTCCATCGACGCCGCGATGTCCTCAGTGTCGGCGTTGGAGACGCAGCAGATGGGAAGGTCGATATCGGCGAGGGCCTCGAGCGACTCGGGGTGCAACGGGGCCGACGCCCAGTAACGCTTGAGCATGTCGCAGTAGGGGGCCGGGTCGACGTGATCAACCCAGGCCCCGAGCGTCTCGACCAGCGTCTTCGCCTCACAGTCGTAAAGGTTCATGAACCGGTCGTGGTTGGCGATCTCGATCTCTTCAAAGAACCGTTTGCCCCAGGTGATCGCCAGTTCCGGTGGCGTGATGTTCAGCTGGAAGTCGTCCACGACGCGGGCGCAAGTGGCCTCCACCGCATGTCGGTCACCGTCGGCAAGCGTCCCGAAGTAGTCGATGAACAATGCTCCGTAGCCGGCGGTAGCCATGGCCTCGATCCCGTTCCGCGGTGTTGCGGCTGAACTCGGCGGATCCGCTGGCGCAAGGCTATACGACAGGTCCAGGGCTTTCCAGTGCTCGCCGGGCGCTGTCGCGGGCGCCCGAGGATGCCCGCGACGCACTCCGTTTCGCGGGGTACCGCTAGGTCCGCCGGCCCGAGTCGGGCGATTCGGCGGGCACACCACCGCTCGCCCGTGTCAACGTCGCCGGGCTGGATCACCTTCCTGGGGAGGCGCGACCCCTTTGACTTGCCCGCCCCGGTCCATTAGGGTTGACGAATCGGCGCCCCGTGTCGTCTCGGGGTCAACCGGGGGTGAACTACGAACCAGGAAAGGTGTTCTACGATGCGTATTCTCCGAGCTTTGGGACTTGTCGCGCTGGTTTGCCTATGGGCGACGGTGGCCGTGGGGCAGACGTCACGCCCTGCCACCCAACCCGCCGGGGAGGCGGAGGCCGCTCCTGCCGACAGTCTGGCGGTCACGGTCAACGGCCACGACATCATGGAGAGCGATCTCAAGCGGGCGTTTGACGACGCGATGAAACGACGCATGCGGGGGCGGACCATGCCGGCCGAACAGTTGGCCGAGAGGTTCAAGCGCTATCGTCCCCAGGTGCTCGACATGGTGATCGATAACCGGTTGCTCGACGAGCAGATCGAGAAGGCCGGGATCACGGTGACGGACGAGGCATTGGCCGAGAAGATGAACAAGCAGATCCAGGTGTACCTGACGGTCAACGGACTCACGCGCGAGATGCTCGACGAGCGGTTTCGGACTCAGGCCGGATCGTCGCTCGACGAAATCATCGCCCAGGATCTGGCGTCCCCGATGTTCAGGCAGGCGATTCTCCACGGCATGCTGATCGAAAAGAAGTTCCCCGATAAGCTGAAGATCTCCGACGAGCAAATCGAGGAGGAATACAACCGGAACCGGCAGCGCGTGTATGAAAAGCCCGCGCAGGTCAAGGCGAGTCACATCCTGATCAAGACCGACCAGGCCGTCCGCGATGTCGAGGTCGCAACCAGCAAGAAGATCAACGACATCAAGGCTCAGCTCGATACGGAGGAGCAGACGCCGGACCCGGCGGCGAAGGAGGCTCTGGAGAAGGAGATTGAGGCGGTCCGGGCCGAATCCGAGCGCGAGCTCGAGCAGATCCGGGCCAAGGCCAGGGAGAAGCTGGAGGCGGTCCTGGTCGAGGTCAAGAAGCCCGATGCCGATTTCGCCGCCCTGGCCAAGGAACATTCGGAGTGCCCGTCCAAGGACCAGGGCGGGGATCTGGGCTTCTTCCCGCGGACCGGCAAGATGGTCGAGCCGTTCGCCGCCGCCGCGTTTGCCCTGGAAGTGGGCGAGATCAGCGATATCGTCGAGACCCGATTCGGCTACCATATCATCAAGGTCACCGACAAGACGGAGGCCCAGACCACCACGCTGGACGCAATCCGGGAGGCGCTCGCCGAGCACCTGAAGTCCCGGGAGATCCCGAAGCTCAGAACCGAGCATACCGCTGAGCTCAGGAAGGTCGCCACCATCGTGTACCCGCCGGGCGCGCCATCGACCCAACCGGCTATGCAGCCGGTCATGCCGTCGCGGCGACCGACCCCGAAGCCGGTTATGCCGACCACCCAACCCGGCGCCAGGGGGGGGGCTCCGCCGCCGCCCCCGCCCGCCCCGAAGACGGAGTAGCCGGGGCAGGATCGATAACCCCGCCGCCGGAGGCGGCGTGCAGGCGTCGGGGATGCGGAGTCAGGACCGGTCGTCGTTCAGGGCGTCGATCAACCACTCCGGCGGGCGGTGCGGCCGGCCGGAGGAATCCGTGAACGCGTGCACCGTGTAACCGCGGGCGACCGGGGCGTCGTGCTCTGCGTGAGAGATCGATACGTCGAAGCGCAGCCGTGCGTGGGCGCTCAGCGCAGCCGTGGTTGTGACGCGGAGTTGATCATCGTAGCGGGCGCGGCCCCGATACTCGATGTGGGCTTCGATGATGGGAAGGAACACGCCGCGTTCTTCCATCTGCGCATAGGGCAGGTGGATCATCCGCAGGAAATCTGTTCGACCACATTCGAACCACTCCAGCACGCGCGAGTTGTAGAAGGTCCCCATCTGGTCGGTCTCGCTGTATCGAACACGAAGCCACGTTACGCTCTGGCGGCCGGTCATGGCGAACTCCTTGCAGGCGCAGGACACGACCGTGTCACAATGGGCAACCCGCGCGATTCCCATCTCATGATTGAGGTTTCATGTAGCCGGGTTGGGGCATGGAATCAAGGCGACCCGACGGCGAGACCGTGACGCGGTGGGGACTCGGGAAGACCGAAATGCAGTCGATCGGCGAACGGATATGCAGGGCAGGAGTACCGGTCGTGTCGTCCGCGCGATTTGACGGTCCGGTAAAATGTGGTATACTAGCATGTCTGCACGTTGGGTAGAGGGGGTGGCGAATCCCGGCCGCGCTGTATTCCGGCTCTCGATGCCTGTGGTTCTCATGTTTTCTTTCTGGTTGCGGTCTAGTTGATGCGCGCGAGCGGCACGGCGGCTAGGGTGCAATAGGCCATTGGAAGATTTCCGCTCGATCAAAGAGAAGGTCCGGCAGAGCGTCAGCCTGGTCGAGGTGATCGCGGAGCACGTGACGCTTCGCCCGTCAGGCAAGTCGCTCAAAGGTCGGTGCCCGTTTCACGCCGAGAAGACCCCGTCGTTCTTCGTGACACCGGAGCGGGGCATATTCAAGTGTTTCGGCTGCGGGGTGGGGGGTGACGTCTTCAAATTCGTACAACTTATTGAGAGAGTTGAGTTTATGGGTGCTCTCCGCATGCTCGCGGAGCGGGCGGGCATCGAAGCCCGCTGGAGCGGAGGGCCCCGGGGTGACCGGGGTGCCGGCGGCGGTCGGTCTCGGGCCGACCTGGCCCGGGTCAACGCCTGGGCTGCCGGCGTGTTCGCTCGCGAGTTGTGGACGCCAGGGCAGGGCGAGCGGGCAAGGGCCTTCCTGGAGAGCCGGGGGCTGTCCCGGGAGTCTGCCGAGCGATTCGGGCTCGGATTGGCTCCGGCGGACGGCGGGCAGCTTCTGCGGGCGAGCCGGCAGGCGTCCATCGATCCTGAGTTGCTGACGGCGGCCGGGCTGCTGGCCCTCGGGGACGGGGGCGACCGTTACGAGGTGTTTCGCGACCGCCTGATGTTCCCGATCCGCGACACGATGAACCGGGTGATCGGCTTCGGTGGTCGGGCCCTGGGTGAGGCGAAGGCGAAATACGTGAACACGGCCCAGAACGGGCTGTTCGACAAGGGACGGAGCCTCTACGGGCTGGACCTGGCCCGTAAGGCGATCGGCGAGACTCGGTCGGTGCTCGTCGTCGAGGGTTATACGGACTGCATGGCGGCCCACCAGCATGGGTTCGAGAATACCGTGGCTACGCTGGGGACCGCCCTGACGGAGGCCCACGCGAGCCTGCTGCGGCGATACTGCGATGAGGTGACACTGCTGTTCGACGCGGACAGCGCGGGAGAGGCGGCGGCGGACCGGGCGTTGGGGGTCGCGTTGCAGCATGGGCTACGGGTGACGCTGGGGCAGGTCCCAGAAGGCAAGGACCCGTGCGACTACCTGCAGGTGGCGGGTGCGGGGGGATTCAAGTGCGTGTTGAACTCGGCGGTGGAGGCGCTAGGATTCAAATGGGAACGAACGCTCGCCCGGTTTCAATCGGACAGCGGGGCCAGCGACCGGCAGGCGGCGATGGCCGATTACACCCGGTTCGTCGCCGAGATGGGGCGCTACGGCGTGCTCGACGCGATCCAGCGCGGGCTCATCGTGAACGAGGTTGCCCGGGTGGTGAGTGTGCCGGCCGAGGACGTTCAGCGGTTGCTGGCGCGGCGGTCCCGGATCCGGCCCGGAGGGCAGCGGACGTCGGAGGTTCCGACGGGAGGGCACGGCCGGGGCGGTGATCGAGAGGCCGCCGGTGATCCCGAGCAGGCGGCATCGATCACGATTTTGGAGGTGCTGCTGAACGACCCGGGGCTTTGGCCTTGCGCCCGTGGGGTATTCGAGCCCGGACGGCTGAGGGATCCGCTGCGACGGGCAATCGCCGAGCGTGTACGAGGCCTGTGCGAGCGGACCGGGGGGATGGATGTGGGCGAGCTGCTCAGCTCGATCGAGAGCACTCAGGAGGCATCGTGTCTGACGGATCTGATGTTCCAGGGTGAGTCACGGGGGGATTTCGAGAACACGTTGCAATCAGCGGTATCGCGCCTCGAGCAGATCAGGACCGCGCGCGCGGCCCGATCGGCGGCGGCGGAGCTGTGTCAACCCCCGGCAGGCGGGACGCAGGACGAAGGGGATGAAGCGCTACGGAGATGGGGCAGGCTGGCGGCGGAAGTGGCAGGCCGGGGGCAACTGTATCCGCGCCGGGCGGTTGAGGATTACGAGGCCGGGCCCGAGGGTTAGGGGGGCGCCGGTTTCAGGTTTCGGGAGGTTGGGCAGGATATGACGATAGCAGCGAGCGCCACCAGCTTGGGAAGTGACGCGATCGACATCGCAGTGGGTGAGCTCCTGGAGTTGGGCGGCAAGCGCGGATACGTGACTTGGGAGGAGATGAACGAGCGGCTGCCGGACGAAGCGGTCACGCCCGACAAGCTGGAAATGATCATGCTCCGCTTCGACGAGTCGAATGTGGAGATGCTCGACGAGATCGAGGCGGAGAAGATCGAGTCGTCGCGCCGGGGGAAAGGCGGTCCGGTCCGGTTCGACAGGAAGCAGGCGGAGATCGATGTGGAGGAGGCTCGCACCGAGGACCTGCGTCTGGTCGAGGGCACGGCGCGGCGGATCGACGATCCGGTGCGGATGTACCTGACGCAGATGGGCGAGATTCCGCTGTTGACCCGGGAGGAAGAAGTCCGCCTGGCCAAGAAAATCGAGCTGACCCGGATGGCGTTTCGCCAGATGGTGTTGGAGAGCGACTACTGCGGGGCCCAGGCGGCGGACATCCTTCAGCAGGTCTACGACGGGCGGCTGCCGTTCGATCGGACCATGAAGATCTCCACGTCCGAGCAGATGGCCAAGGTCACGATTCTCAAGCGCATGCCCGGGAACCTCGCGACGGTCCAGGCGTTGCTGGGCAAGAATGAGGAGGACTGGGCGAGTCTTCAGCGGGGGCGGGTCGCGGCGGCGACGCGACGGAAGACGATTGCCCGGATGAACCAGCGGCGGCGCAAGACCTCGAAGCTGCTCGAGGAGCTGTCGTTGCGGACCAGCCGCATTGCCCCGCTCATGCGGAAGCTCATCGGACGGCATCGGAAGATGAAGTCGCTCGAGCGGCGCCTCTCCGAGCAGAACAAACGGCAGACCGTGCCGGACGAGGATTTGCAGGGCATGCAGGACGAGCTCCGGGGGATCGAGTCGCTGGTGATGGAGTCGAGCGATGATCTGGTTAAGCGTCTGCGATCGATCCAACGGGTGTTCTCCGAGTACGAGGACGCCAAGCGCAAGTTGTCGGGCGGCAACCTGCGGTTGGTCGTGAGCATCGCGAAGAAGTACCGCAACCGGGGGCTGAGCTTCCTGGACATCATTCAGGAGGGCAACACGGGTTTGATGCGGGCGGTGGACAAGTATGAGTACAAGCGGGGCTACAAGTTCAGCACGTACGCGACGTGGTGGATCCGGCAGGCGATCACGCGGGCCATCGCGGACCATGCCCGGACGATCCGGATCCCGGTCCACATGATCGAG
Source organism: Phycisphaerales bacterium (assembly GCA_020353195.1). Classification (GTDB taxonomy): domain Bacteria; phylum Planctomycetota; class Phycisphaerae; order UBA1845; family UBA1845; genus JAFGJQ01. Next base: position 918,494 of record CP070691.1, read on the forward strand.
ACGATGAGCCGGCTGCGGAACATCAGCCGCCAGCTTCTGCAGGAGCTGGGGCGCGAGCCCACCATCGAGGAGATTGCCCGGCGCGGTGGGATGCCGGTGTCCGAGGCACGGCGAGTGATGAAGATCAGCCGCCACCCGATCTCGCTGGACCGCCCGGTCGGCGAGAGCGAGGACTCCTACTTCGGCGACTTCATCGAGGACGACCGGGCCGAGTCGCCGATCTCCTCGGCGGGAAGCGAGATGCTCAAAGATCGCATCGAGGAGGTGCTCAAGACGCTGACCTACCGGGAGCGGGAGATCATCAAGCTGCGGTACGGCATCGGCGACGGATATACGTATACGCTGGAGGAGGTGGGGAAGATCTTCAAGGTGACGCGGGAGCGGGTGCGGCAGGTGGAGGCCAAGGCCATCCGCAAGCTGCAGCATCCGGTCCGGTCCCGCAAGCTTGAGGGCTTTCTCGAGAAGGACAGCGAAGTCACCCACTCGCACTGACACGGACGATCCAGTTTCGTCGACTAAGACACCAGCCGCCAACGCCCGACACAGGACGGGATGGCGGCTGGTTCGTCATGGCATCGACGGATCCGCTCCCGGCGAACGCGTCGGCGGGGCTCGGACCGGCGTTCGGTTCGGCGCGGTACAGCCCCGGGACGTCGTCATGCCAGTCGCCGTTTCGGGGGCGGAAACCGCAGTTTCGGGTAGGCGTGTCCGGCGTGCGTCGGCTCGCCAGGCGTTGTCCGAGGCGGAAATTCCGACAGCGAGCCGTTTGCAGGATTCGGGCGGGAGGTTATCATGTTTGACTTGTCCCACCCTAAGGTGGACGTGGTGGATGCTTGCGCGCCGACGGGCGCGCAGGGTGGTCTTGGGTGCGTTTTTTTCAGGCGTGGCGCCTGGTCGACGCGGTCTCGTCCGGGTGGACGGACCGGGGGACGGCGGCGCTGGTAATCATCGGTAATCAGGGAACTCATGGTAGATCACAACCTCATCAGCGAGTTGGATGCGGCAACGGACGAGATGGACGTGGCGTTGGAGGGACTTGGCGACGAAGGCAGCGATGACGTAACCCTCAGCTCGATGCTGCAGATGCAGTCGGACACCCTCAGGGCCGGCACGCTTCTGAAGGGGCGGATCGTGGGCACCGCCGGTGACGACGTGGTCGTGGACGTGGGGCTGAAAAGCGAAGGCGTGATCCCCCAGGGTGAATGGGAGGACAAGAGCGAAATCGAGGTGGGGGACGATGTGGACGTCTGGCTGGACACGATCGAGTCCGACAGCGGGTTGATCGTGCTGTCCAAGAGAAAGGCGGACCGACTGCTGAACTGGCAGCGCATCGTCGAGACGAACGAAGAGGGCGACAGCGTCACCGGCCGGGTGATGCGGAAAATCAAAGGGGGGTTGCTTGTGGATATCGGGGTCCCGGTGTTCCTGCCGGCCTCGCAGGTGGATATCCGCCGGCCCGGCGACATCGGGGAGTACATCGGGCGGGAGATTCAAGCCAAGATCCTCAAGATCGACACCGAGCGTCGCAACATCGTGATTTCGCGCCGCAAACTGATCGAAGAGGCGCGGATGACGGCCAAGGAAGAGTTGATGCGGACGATCGAGGTGGGGCAGGTCCGCAAGGGGGTGATCAAGAACATCGCGGAGTTCGGGGCGTTTGTCGACTTGGGCGGGATCGACGGCCTGCTGCACATCACGGACATGAGCTGGGACCGGATCGGGCATCCCTCGGACCTGCTGAAGATTGACGAGGAGATCGAGGTCAAGATCCTCAGCGTCGACAAGGACAAGGAGAAGGTGGCCCTGGGTCTCAAGCAGATGCGGGAGAGCCCGTGGGAGTCGATCGAGAAGCGCTACCCCGTGAACGAGAAGGTCAAGGGCGAAGTGGTCAACATCGTGCCCTATGGTGCGTTCGTGAAGCTCGAGCCCGGGGTCGAGGGTCTGGTCCATATCAGCGAAATGAGTTGGACC
>CP070691.1:920564-923610 GCA_020353195.1 Phycisphaerales bacterium
CACGGTCGCGCTCGGGTTGAACACGATCTCGGCCCCGTTCAGCCCCAGGCAGCGGGCGCCCTCGGGGAAGTGGCGGTCGTAGCAGATGTAGACGGCCACCGTCCCCACCTGGGTGTCGAACACCGGGTATCCCAGGTTGCCCGGACGGAAGTAGAACTTCTCCCAGAAGCCGGGCTTGCAGTGCGGGATGTGGGTCTTGCGGTACTTGCCGAGGCAGGTGCCGTCCGCGTCGATAACGGCGCACGTGTTGTAGTAGACGCCGGTCGTGTCTTCCTCGTGAATCGGGACGATCATGACCATCCGGTGCTTGCGGGCCAGTTCGCGCATGAGCCGGCTCGTCGGTCCGTCGGGGACGCGCTCGGCCATGTCGTACCATTTCGTATCCTGGTCCGCGCAGAAGTACGGCCCGTAGAAGAGTTCCTGCAGGCAGACGACCTGGGCGCCGGTGTCCGCGGCTCGGGCGATCAGATCGACGTGCTTGTCGATCATGGCTTTCTTGATCTTCTCGACCGGGGAGTCGGTCGGTTCGCATAGGGTGGCCTGGATGAGTCCGCCTCGTACGATGCGCGGCATGGCAAGCTCCTCGTTGGGGTCACAGGCTTCGGGGCGTATCATAAGTCGCCGAACTCCCAATGCAAGCCGCGTGGCGCGCCGCCGGTTGGCGAATCGAGTAACCGCGATCGGAGTCATTGGCTCGGTCCGGTTCGTCGGTTATGCTGGACGTTGTTGTATAGCCCGGGTGAGCCCGACGTTTCGGGCGACCGATTGACGGGTCAGGCGACCTGCCGCAACGGGCCGTGTCACGGGAGCGACGGTAATGAATGCGCAGCTACGGGATGAGACTTGCGAACCGGTCAAGATGCTTCGGGCCGGCTCCTGGGAATCGAGCGCGACCGAGCGATGGGGGGACGTCTACAACCCTTCGACCGGTCGCGTCATCGCCAAGGTGCCACTGTGCACGGCCGACGAGGTGGACAAGGTCGTGCAGGCGGCGGCGGAGGCGTACCCGGCATGGGCGCAGACGCCGGTCGTGGAACGGGTTCGGGTTCTCTATCGGTTTCGGGAACTGATCCTGGCGAACTTCGAGGAGCTGGCCCGGCTCGTGACGTGCGAGCACGGCAAGACGTTGGACGAAGCCCGCGCGTCCGTTCAGCGCGGCGTGGAGATGATCGAGTTTGCCTGCGGGATACCCAGCCTGATCATGGGCCAGTGTATCGAGAACATCGCGAGGGACGTGGACTGCGAGACCATCCGGCATCCGCTGGGGGTGTGCGTGGGGATTACGCCGTTCAACTTCCCGGCCATGGTCCCGCTTTGGATGTATCCGATCGCGATCGCGTGCGGCAATGCGTTCGTGCTGAAGCCGTCGGAGAAGGTGCCGTTGTCGGCGGTTCGGCTCGGGGAGTTGCTGATCGAAGCCGGCCTGCCGGAGGGCGTGTTCAACATCGTTCACGGTGACCGCGAGTGCGTTGACGCGTTGCTGACTCACCCGCTGGTGCGCGCCGTGTCGTTTGTCGGTTCGACGAACGTGGCCAGGCACGTGTACGAAACCGGGACCCGCCACGGCAAGCGGGTCCAGGCGGCCGGTGGTGCGAAGAACCATGTGATCATCATGCCCGACGCCGACGTGGATCAGTCGGTGGCGGCGCTGGTGGCGTCGGCCTTCGGTTGTGCCGGCGAGCGCTGCATGGCGGGCAGCCTCGCCCTTGTCGTCGGAGAGATCGGCGATCGGCTGGTGGATCGTCTGTGTGAACGTGCGGCCAACCTGAAAGTCGGTCCGACCGATCCATCGCTGGCGGATGACGACGTGGAGATGGGGCCACTCGTGACGCGGGAGCATCTGGAGCGAGTCGTCGGGTATCTGGACGTGGGCGTGCGCGAGGGCGCCAGCCTGGTTTTGGACGGCCGGGCCCGCGACCTGCGGGGTGACGGGTTTCTCGTCGGGCCCAGCGTGTTTGACAACGTGCGGCCGGACATGCGGGTGGCCAGGGAGGAGATCTTCGGCCCGGTGTTGCCGGTGGTCCGGGTCTCCTGTCTGGACGAGGCGCTGGCGATCGGAGACACGTGCGAATACGGGAACGGCGCGTGTATATTCACGCGGGATGGCCGGGCGGCCCGGCAGTTCAAACATCGTTTCAACGCGGGCATGATCGGGATCAACATTGGTGTGCCTGCGCCGATGGCGTGGTTTCCGTTCACCGGCTGGAACCGGTCCTTCTTCGGCGACCTGCATATCCAGGCTGCTGAGGGGCTGCAGTTTTATACGCAGCAGAAGATGACCATGACCCGCTGGTTTGAAACCGCCCGGGACTCGCACGCCGATCCCGTGTGGCGGTCGGCCACCGGGAGATCATAGCGGTCCGGTTCGGGTGCCGGGCCGGGCCAACGCAGAGTTGCGGATTGCGGGGTTGCCGGCAAGGCGATACTTGAGCAACCCGGCGCCGCGGGCTAGGCTGCCTGAAAGTTGCGGCTGATCCGTTCGGTCTCGGACGTGCTCGAGGGGGTGTTTGAGGCGGATCGACGGATGAACGTGCAACGACGACGAAGTGAATCTTCCATCATTTGAAGAATCGAGGAGCCAGGTAATGAGGAGCTTTATCGGCCGGGATGTCCTTTCGTTGAAGGATTGGGAGCGAGCGGAGTACTTTCACGTGTTCGAGGTGGCGGACGAGCTGGCCCCGATCGCCAGGACCCGGCGTAACAGCGACCTGCTGGCTGCCAAGACTCTCGTGACCGCCTTCTATCAGCCCAGCACGCGCACGCGTTTGGCCACCGAGGCGGCCATGCACAGGCTCGGGGGTCATGTGCTCGGCTTCTCCGACGCGAAGATGACCCGGGCCGGCGATTTCTATCAGGAGTCGATCAAGGATACGGTGCACATGCTCGAGTACTACGGCGACGTCATCGCGATGCGGCATCATCAGCAGGGTGCTCCGCACGAGGCGGCGAAGTGGGCCACCGTGCCGGTCATCAACTGCGGCGACGGCTGGGGCGAGCATCCCACGCAGGTCCTGACCGACCTGTACACGATCTTCAAAGAGAAGGG
>CP070691.1:923710-944348 GCA_020353195.1 Phycisphaerales bacterium
ACCGTGGATCGCCCTGTGGGGGCCGGTGGAGCCGGCGGGAAACGGGGAGCTGGGGACCGGTGTCGTGATGACGCCCGACGTGTTCAAGGAGGCGATCGAAGTCGAAGAGCACTTTGTCGCCATCGGCACCGCCCGCCCCGCACAGCCGGTCGTGCATTGGGCGGGCGCCGGATGGACGCGCAGCGGCGATTTCGAGAGCGCAAACGAATGGAACGAGTATCTGGACCAGTGGTCACGGCGCCTGACTGCTCCGCTGGTCGTGACAGTCCGGCCATAACGTCGTGCCGTTGTGTCGGCCTGCACTGCACGCCGTCGGCGATCTGGAATGACGGAGAAGGAGCCAGTGCCGTGCTTCGACAGAGATTCATCCTGGCCGCCTCACTTGCGGTGGTGGGTCTGGTTGTAGCCGGGCCGGGTTCTGCGCAGGTGCCGGAGGGAGCGCCGGCTTCGCGGGACGCTGTTCTCGCAATGACGCCGCTCACGTCGGACGAGGCGGACGAGCTGCACGCGTTCCGAAAGCGCATCTATGTGGCCATCGAGAAGCAGGCGCACTACCTGCTGGGAACGGTGCATCCCTGGAGCGAGGACGTGTCGTTGCGGCTGCTGACCGAGAGCAAGAGCGGCGAGCATTGGATACGGCCCAACACGGGCGCGGTGGCCGGCTTCGCGTTTCTGCATCGGTTCGGCTCGTACGATGCGGCACGTGTGGGTGTAACACGTTCGCAGCTTCTGCAGGGCACCGTTCTTCCGATGATGCGATACCTTATCGTTACGCACGTAACGGGCGACCAGCCGACGAGCGACGGCAGGAAGTGGGGCGACCATTGGCAGTCCGCGCATTGGGCACACATGCTCGGTCGCGGTGCGTGGTGGATCTGGGAGGATCTGCCCGCCGACGTACAGGCCGGCGTCCGTCGCGTCGTCGCGCACGAGGCTGACCGCATCGCACGAAGCCAACCACCGGCCCAGATGACCAACGACACGAAATCCGAAGAAAACGCCTGGAACAGTCAGGTCATGTCTGTAGCTGTGCTCCTGATGCCTGACGACGCCCGTCGCGCCGGCTGGGAGGCGGCCTTTCAGAAATGGGCGTTGTCGGCGTACCTTCGCCCGGCGGACGAGACCTCTGAAACGGTCGTAGACGGTCGATCGCTGCGAGAGCAGTTTACCGGCGCGAACATCTACGAGGATTTCACACTCGAAAACCACGGAATCGTCCACCCCGACTACATGACCGCCTTCAGCCTGTCACTCGGGTGCATGATTGACTACGCGATGACCGGTCGACGCCCGCCTGAAGCGCTGATGCACAACATCCCCGGCATCTATGAGAACCTGAAGTGGTTCCTTCTGCCGGATGGTGGATTCGTATACCCCAGCGGGCAGGACTGGCGGCTCTTCCGTAACCCGGACTGGATCTTCAAGCACGCACTCATGGCGGTATTCGCCCGTGACCCGGAGGCGTGGCCGTTGGCGGTCGGCGGACTGGAGACGCTGGAGCGGATGCAGGCTCGCTCCGCCTCCGGCGCCGTATACTACCCGGGAGAGTATTTCTTCCCCTCCACACAGCACGACATGCTCTATTACCTCGGCCTGACGTGGTTGTCGCTCCACCTCGTCGATACGCTGCCGGCAGTCTCTCGCGAGCGCACCGGCGTCCGCCGGCTCGACTCCGGCAAGATCGTGATCCACCGGACGCCCCATTCCATCCATACAGTCAGCTGGGGTGCGCGCGTCATGGCCCAGTGCGTGCCGTACCGGCTGGACCGCATCGTCTCGCCGCACGCGCGCAACGGGATCGGTCACGTGCGTGTGAAGGGGAGTGAGAAGGCCTTGCCGGTGCGGGTCCGCAGAGTCGAGGTCAGCAACGACTCCGAATCCTTCGCAGCCGATCTGGTTCTCGACCACGGCCAGGAGCAGATTCGGGCCCATCTGACATGCCGCTCCAACCCGAACGGCACCTGGGTCATGCGCGAGAGACTGGAGGCTCTGGCGGATGTTACGACGACGGAAATCGCCACCGGGTTAATCGGTATCCTGAACAACCCGCATTGGGTATACGAGAAGGGTCGGCGGGAAGTCGCGCTGGGCCAGCGCCGGACCACGGTGGAATCCGGAAGTGGAATCGTTCTCGACGGGGAGGCCGTTACCGATGTCGCCGTTGACTCCGTGCTGCGCGTGCACGGAGCGGCGCCGCTCTGCGTACGCTACGTATCCGCCAAGAAGCCGGAGCGCGCCCGGTTCACGGATCGCCTGTACCTGAACTATGACGGCAAGGTGCACGCCTGGCACGAGGGCGACGTCATTTCGGAGTTCGAGGTGATTGTCCACTGTCTGCCCGGTGCCACCAGCCGGCCGGCGGCAGCCTTTGCCGGGCAAGTGGAGGCATTGAAACGGATCAGGCGGCGCATAGTCGCTGAGCGGACAGTGAGTGCGCTCCCTCCGGACTCGGCGGCGTATCAAGCACACGTGCGTCGACTGGACGCGCGTGTCGATGAGCTGCTGGCCATGCCGGACGGCTACTGGTCGCGATACCGGGATGCCGGCCAACCACCGATCTCTGCCAACGGCTTTGCCTGGGGTGATCCTCTCTCGCTGGCTACCGCCCATGCAACGTCGGGCAGCCGGCACTACCAGAGTGACCCCGTCCTGCAGGCCGCGTCCGACGGTCTGCGGCATCTTATGCGCTTCGCTCATCCGGGTTGTCCTCAGCAAGGTAACTGGTGGGCGTGGCAGATCGGCATTCCGCGAAAGCTGCTACCCACGCTGTTTCTCATCGGGCACCGGCTGGAACCGGAACTGCTGCGCGACGAGCTGGCAACGCTGACCTATCTGCTCAAAGCCGGCAAGGACGCGCAACTGACCGGGCCGTACACGTCATCGCCCACGCCGTACCAGGGCAAGACCGACACGAACGCGCTCTGGCACGCCGGGTTGCGGTTCCAGCTGGCGATCCTGCTGGAGAACCCCGCCATGGCAGGCAAGTGGGCCAACAAAGCGTTCGGCGAGATCGCTCCGGCGGGCGCGGGGCATCTGCAGGCCGATTACAGCTTCAAGTTCCACGGACCCATTCCGATGTGGGCGTATGGCGACTCCTTCCTCGGTGACTACGCCACGCTGGTGAACTGGTGCACGGGGACGCCCTTTGGCCCCCACCCGGAGCAATTGGACCACCTCGCGCAGATGGCCGAGCATTACGTGGAGGGCTTCCTCTATCGTGGCCGCATCTGTCCGGCGATGATCGGACGCACTCTCACGCGCAGTGACCGGCACTATTACGTCAGCTACGGCCCCGCCGGGTTGTACGCGTTGTCGACCGTGGCCCGCGCCGGGCATCCCCAGGCGGAACGACTGGCTGGTATCGTGGCGCGTGAGCGGGCTTTCTATCCCGAGTCGCCCGAGAGGTGGGCGACGCTGGCAACCGGCTTCTCGCGTTGGGACAACCAGGCGGAGATCCTCCATCCGCTGGCCGCCCGGTTAGCCCTCGCGTTGCAGGGGCTGCCCGAGGCAGCACCGGCGCCACCCACGAGTGACGTCTTTGCCTATCCGGACAGCGACTTCATCCAGGTCACGCGGCCAGATTGGGCTGTCGGAATCAAGTTGCATTCGCAGCGCAACCGTGCGTATGAATCGATCAACGGCGAGAATCTGCGCGGCTGGTTTCTCAGCCATGGCACGATGTTTCATTTCATCCGCGGCGACGAGTGGGCCGGCTGCTGGCCGACGCTGGATTGGACACGTCTGCCGGGAACGACCGTGGCAGCAGAAGTCAAAAGGCGTAACGAGTCGCCGTTTGTCGGCGTGCTGCGCGGCTCACCACAGACCGGGCTGGCGGCACTTGACCTGCAGGTGGCCGGCTTTCGCGCCCGGAAGTCCTGGGTGATCGATGGCGACCGGATAATCTGCCAAGGCAGCGCGATCGTTGGCACCGGCCGCGTGGAGACGACGGTTTTCAATCAGCCCGTGCCGGTCGGCGCACTGCTTCTGATCGACGGTGAACCTGCTCCTGCCGACTCGTTTGAGCAGACGCTGACTGTACGTTCGCTGTGGCTTCAGGACATGGGCTACGTGTTCCCCGGCGGCTGTGAACTGCGTATCAGTCGCGCGTCGCGCGCATCGGACTGGAGCGCCGTGCGCGATCCGAATCGCTACGGAGCTTCCTCACCTGTTACGCATGATTACCTGACCGGCGTCATCAGCCACTCGCCTGCGAAAGTCTCCTATCAGTATGTCGTCCTGCCCGCTGCATCCGACGACGCTATCACATTGCGCGCTCACGAAGTCGACGCACGGTACGACCTGCGCGACGATGGTCCGCACCGCGTCGCGACGACCGATGGCCAGCTGGAAGCCATTGTGCTGTGGGAGGCCGCAAATGTTGGCACGATTCAATCAGATCGAGGATGCCTGGCCCTGAGAAACGGGGATGCCTGGCAGGTGGTGGATCCGGCATGGGCCACCGGATCGATGACCGTGAGGATCGGCGAGACGACCCACGCGCTGACAGCGCTTGAGGGAAGGCCCATCACACTCACGGTGCCGAAGGATTTGCCCGGTTCTCGACGATGATGAAGGGAAGACGAAAGCCAATCGCCATTTCGAGACTCGCATGATGAGAAGGAGCACAATGCTCAACAGCTTCGCTTGCCTGATCCTCTGTCTGTTCGCAATTCCGGCCGCCGGAGTGCGCCCTGCAAGTGCTTCTCCGAAAGCTGACGGTTACCGCGGAATCTGGTTTGCGCTCGGCCGGGCGGAAAGTCCATACGGCGCCAAGTACGCGGGCGGATTGGGGACCTACACGGCCAAGCACGTTCCCGTAGCCATTTACTCCCAGAAGGCCGACAAGACGTTCTTGGTCTACGGGGGCTCCCGCGCGGATAAGCGGCACCTGCTCATCATGGCCTCCTACTACGATCACGCGCGGGGCGTCGTTCCGCGACCCACAATCGTCCACGACAAAGACGGTGTGCGCGACCCGCACGACAACGCGAGTATCTGCCTTGACGAACGAGGCCATGTCTGGGTGTTTGTCAGCGGCCGCGGGCGCGCCCGTCCGGGATTCAAGTACCGCAGCACGGAACCCTACAGCACGGATGCCTTCGAGCGGGTCGCGACCGAGGAGATGACCTATCCGCAACCGTGGTGCATACCGGACACGGGGTTCCTCCACCTGTTCACCAAGTACACCCGCGGGCGGGAGCTGTACTGGGAGACGAGCCGCGATGGCGTAACGTGGAGCGAGGACCAGAAGTTGGCCGGGTTCGGCGGCCATTACCAGGTGAGTGGGCGGCGCGGTCGATGCGTCGCGTCCGCATTCAACTATCACCCCGGTTCGGTGGACAAGCGGACCAACCTGTACTTCGTTCAGAGCGTAGACGGAGGGCGAACGTGGACCACCGCCTCCGGCGAGCCGCTCGACACTCCGCTGGCGGACGTGAAGAACAAGGCTCTCGTACGTGACTACGCGTCCGAAGGGCTTCTGGTCTACATGAAGGATCTCAATTTCGATGCCGACGGCCATCCGGTGATCCTCTATCTCACCAGCACGGATCACAAGCCCGGACCGACGGGCGACGCGCGCACCTGGTGTATCGCTCACTGGACGGGAGAGCGATGGATGTTCCGCGAAGTCACGCGGTCGGATCACAATTACGACATGGGCTCTCTGTATATCGAGGCCGACGGCACGTGGAGGGTGATCGGGCCGACGTCGCCGGGGCCGCAGCCGCATGGCACCGGCGGCGAGATGGTCGCCTGGACGAGCGGCGACCAGGGGAAGCACTGGCGCGAGGCGCGGCAGCTCACTGCCGGCAGTGCCCGCAATCACAGCTATGCCCGCCGGCCGGTGAACGCACATCCCGGTTTCTACGTGCTCTGGGCGGATGGTGATGCGTTCAAGCCCTCACCGTCCCGTCTGTACTTCGCGAACCGGTCGGGTGACAAGATCCACGTCTTGCCAGATTCGATGACCGAGCCGTTCGAGGCACCGCGCCTGCTCCAAGCGGCGCGTATCCGCCAGGTTCCCGTTGCCACCGGATGGGCCAAGAACAAGGTCAACGCGGTCGTTTTTCGACAGAACGCGGTGACCACACACGGCAACACGCAGTACACGGCGTTCTACGATCCCGAAGGTCGCATGGTGCTGGCGAAACGGACACTCGGGTCGGCCGAGTGGGTAACGCACGTCACGCCGCACAAGGGAAACGTGCGCGATGCGCACAACACGATTAGCATCGCGGTGGACGGAACGGGCGTGCTGCACGTGGCATGGGACCATCACGGCCACCCGCTTCACTATGCGCGGTCCGTGCGCCCCGGTGCCCTTGAGCTTAGCGCGCCGATGCCGATGACCGGACGCGATGAGAAGCACGTGACCTACCCGGAGTTTTTCAATCTTGCCGATGGCGGGTTGCTGTTCATGTATCGCAGCGGCGGGTCCGGGCGTGGCAACACGATGCTGAATCGCTACGAGCCGGCGACCGGTACGTGGTCCGTCGTGCAGCACCCGCTGATCGACGGCGAGGGCCAGCGTAACGCCTACACCAACCAGATCGCGATCGACCGCACCGGAACCTGGCATCTGTCGTGGTGCTGGCGCGAATCGGGCGACGTGGCCACCAACCACGACCTGTGCTACGCGCGCTCGACCGACCAGGGGCGCACGTGGACACGTTCGGACGGAACCGTCTACACCCTGCCGATCACGGCGGCCAATGCCGAGGTCGTCTGCCCGGTTCCGCAGAAGCATGAGCTCATCAACCAGTGCACGACGGCCGTGGACTCCCGGGGGCGACCGATGATCGCGACGTATTGGCGCCCCCGGAGAACCGAGGTGCCGCAGTATCACCTCGTGTGGCACAACGGCAAGGCGTGGTGCTCCACACAGGTCGGCCAACGCACGGTGCCGTTCAGTCTGAGCGGCGGAGGCACGAAACGCATTTCCATCTCGCGACCGAAGCTCGCCGTGGACGCGCGCGATCGCGTCTATATGCTGTTTCGTGACGCGGAGCGGGGCAGTCGGGTGTCCGTCGCCGTCTGTGACGATCCGTCGCGCAAAAACTGGAGCGTGACGGACCTGACGGAAACGTCAGTCGGGTTCTGGGAGCCTGCCTACGACGTGCAGCTGTGGCGTGAACGTGGTGTCATGCACGTATTCACGCAGCGCGTCGGGCAGGGGGACGCCGAGACGCTGGAGGACCTGCCACCACAACCCATATCGATTCTCGAATGGAGGCCTGAGTGATTCGCGCGAACGTGCTTGCAGGCGTCCTGAGTCTTGCTTCGATCGCGTTTGCGACCACGGGCCCGGTTCGAGGCGATGCGCAAGGCTCACCGGCGGGGGATGGCACGGGCAAGAGCCACTGGCGCTTTGATTTCGGTGGGACCCGGGTGGCCAGCGGTTACACTGCGGTCGATCACCGCCTCGAGTACACGGCGGAACACGCGTACGGCTGGGTCACGCCCGCGGACCATCTCCGCGACCGCGGGGCGCCGGATGCGCTGCGACGTGATTTCGTGTTCAGCCGTTCCCCGGCGACTTTTCGCGTCGATGTGCCGCCCGGTGTCTACCGCATCATGATCGTGACGGGCGATCTGGACTACGGCGACCATGCGATTCGAGTGGCCATGCCGGGCGTAACGACCGAGCCGATCATGCTGGACCCCGCGCATGCCGAGTTCGTCACGGTGTCGATGGCCGGAACCGTTGCGGCAGGCGGCCTGGAGTTTCGCTTCACGTCACCGGTTGACAACTGGGTGGTGAACGCTCTGACGATCGAACCCGCCAGGAAGCCGGAACCTGCGACCTTCACACGCAAGCTCTATCGCCGAACGGCCGAGGAACTCGACACGTGGGAGGACGTGTCGTCGTGGCCCGATCCCATCGCTCCGCACGTGCAGCGCTTTCGCAGACAGCTGGCGTCGAATCCCCCGTTTTGCCGAACCGGTCTGACACGCGGTGATTACCTGGCGGTGATCGCGGGCGTTGTCGATTACTTCAAGCAGCACCAGGAGGAGCGCGGGGCCATCATCGATCCGTACCGAGGCGTCGAGTATCAATACGCCACGCCGTGTTTCGCACTGGCGGCGACCACGCTGGCAGTGCACGCGGGCCGCGACGACCTGCTCGAGCCGGCCGCTCGAGCGATGGACTGGGCGACGGAGACGCTGACCAAGCGGCAAGCGGCAACGGCCCACGAGGATTTCTTCTCGCCGCAAATCGGCCACGCGCTGCCGCTGCTGAAGTCGCGCGTTGACGCCACTCGCCTCACGCGCTGGGAGGAGCACATCCGCGCGTTCGATCCGTACGCTACGTACCGGGCGTCACCGGGCGGCGGGAACTGGAACGTCGTGGCGCTGAGCGGCGAAGCACTGTTCTGCCGACTCGGCCTCCGCGCGAACCGGGGTTACGTGGACTCGTGCATCGCGGCGCAAGGACGTTTCTTCAAATCGCCTTGGGGCTTGTACACCGAAGGCCCAATGGCCTACGACCATTTCCCGCGCATGTGGGCCGCCGACATGCTGTCAACCGGATTCGAGGGCCGAAACACCGACAAGCTGCGCGAAGTTCTGCGGCGCGGCGCGGTGACCAGCCTGTTCATGCAGTCTCCGACTGGCGAACTGCCGGTGGGCGGACGGAGCGCCCACCATCAGTGGAACGAGGCCCAGCAGTGCGCGACCTACGAGATCTATGCCGCGGTGGCCGCGACCGCCGGTGATCGCGCGATGGCTGGCGTCTTCAAGCGGGCCGCCCGTCTGGCGCTGGGTTCGATTACGCGATGGGTGCGGCCCAGCGGCGAACTGTGGATCGTGAAGAACCGGAACGACCCGGCGGCGCGCCACGGCTACGAGGGGTACTCGTCCCATTCACAGTACAACCTCCTGGCCGTGGCCATGCTCGCGATCGCGTATGGGCACGCGACATCAACCGAAGACGTGCCGGAGCAACCGACTCCGGCTGACGTCGGCGGCTTCGTAATCCGACTGCCGCGGCCGTTTCACAAAGTGATCGCCAACGCGGGGGGCTTGTACGTGGAAGTCGACTACAATGCCGATCTGGCTCACAACTCCACGGGCCTGTTGCGCATTCACAAATCGGGCTGCAATCCCCAGATCGGACCCAGCGACGGCCTGACCGCGCAGGCGGTGTATCTCCTTCCAGACGGCCCTCGCACGACGGCTGCAGTCGGGATCGCATGGCGCGACAACACGGGCGGCTGGAGGCGTCTCGCCCAGAGCGGGCGGTATCACGGAAAGCCGGCGGGGCCGTCGGCTCCGCTGACGGCCAGGCTGGACGAGGTTGAGCAATCCACGGAGCGCGTGACGTTTCAGTTGACCTATGACGGCAACTTCGACGGACCCGACCGGATCGTGGAGCGCTACGTCGTCACACCGCGCCAGGTGGATATGACCACCGAACTGATGAACTACCGCGGTCCGACGCGTATGATCTGGCCGGTTCTGGCGAACAACGGCGCCGGCCAACTCGATATCGATGTCACGGAAAAGCGGATCGCCGTCTCGTCCGAGGGGAGTATGCAGGTCTTCGAGCCCGGCGGGGCAACCACGGTGTGCCTTGAGGCGCCGCTATACGCATGTCGAAACGGCTGGGCGCGCCTGGCGTTTGCGGATTTTCCTGCCGGCAGCCGAGCAGCTCTGCGCATCAGGCCGACAGCGAAGCGGAATACAACGCGGGGCGCAGGCGGCAGCGTGCCGGCGGTCGGACGAACCCCCTTGGCCGGTGGCGAAGACTCGAACCAGCCGTAGGATCGGCGACGGAGGAGGTACGTATGCAACAAGACACGATCCATCGAACGGTGCTGTGCGGTGCAGTGGTCGCCCTGGTGGTGGGGTCCGCCGCACTGGCGGCGGTAGACGCACCGCCACAGTCGCGGGTAGACGAAATCGCCGCGATGCTGGATGAGCGACCGTCCGGGCTGGGACGCCCTTGCGCGGACCGCCGGGCGTGGGATGGATTGGCGCGGCACAAGCCGTTTCAGGCCGTCGTCACGGCGGCGGAGCATCTGCTCGATGATCCGATTCCGGAACAGCCCGACGAGCTGTATCTGGATTACTCGCGCACGGGCAACCGCAAGCCCTGGGAGCGTGTCGCACATGCGCGTCGTGGTCGCATCAAGACACTCGTTGTGGCCGAGTGCGTGGAGAACGACGGCCGCTTCCTGCCGGCATTTGAACAGCTCGTCCGTGCGCTGTGCGCCGAGCCGACCTGGGTCTATCCGGCCCATGATCCAACCTTGGGCAACTTCCGCGGAGAGCGAGTCGATATCGATCTCGGATCGTCATACGTTGCGGGTGAACTGGCGCTGGCGCGCTACGTGCTCGGCGACAAGCTGGGGAAGGAGACCCGCGCGCTGATCGATGCCAAGGTGCGCGCCCGCGTGCTCGATCCCTTCCGGGAGATGGCGCTCGGGCGTCGCGAGGCGAACTGGTGGCTCGAATGCACGAACAACTGGAACTCCGTCTGTTTGGCCGGCGTTTCCACAGCTGCTCTGTCGCTGGTGGAAGATCCCACTGAACGCGCGTTCTACATCGCAGCTGCCGAGCAGTATTCGAAGAACTTCCTGCGCGGCTTCACCGCAGATGGATACTGCTCCGAGGGGCTAGGTTACTGGAACTACGGCTTCGGCCGCTACGCTCTCCTTGCAGAGGCGATCGATCAAGCCACGCATGGCGGCCTGAACCTGATGTCTGTCGACGCCTCGCGCCTCCCGGCACAGTTCGGCAGTCGTGTCGAGATCATCGGTGGCGTCTATCCCACGTTCGCGGACTGCCCGATGAACACGAAGCCGGATCGCACGCTTGTGACCTACGTCAACCGCCGCCTCAAACTCGGGCGGCGTGCCGGCGAGCACGAACGGGCGGACCCCAGGCGAGGCAGTCTTGCGCAGACGCTGGCGTTCACAGACTGGAGCGGCGCACCGCGCTCCGCCCGAAAGCCTCACGTCTCCGCCGATCCGGCTCTGCGCACCTGGTTCGAAGAGGCAGGCGTGCTGATCTGTCGACCTGCGGGCGGCAAGCCGGGGCGCCTCGGCGTGGCGATCAAGGGCGGCCACAACGCGGAACATCACAACCACAACGACGTGGGCTCGTTCATCGTGGTGGCCGGGGATCGCCCCGTTCTCGCGGATCCCGGTACGGAAGTGTATACGGCGCGTACGTTCAGCTCCCGCCGGTATGAGAGCAAGGTGCTTAACTCGTTCGGTCATCCAGTGCCCGTCGTGGCCGGCGCGCTGCAGCGCTGTGGAGCGGACGCTCGCGGACGCGTGCTGAAAGCGGACTTCACTGACGCCCGGGACACCCTCGTGCTCGACCTGCACGCGGCGTACGCGGCCGAGACACTGCAACGATTGGAGCGCGAGTTCACGTTTGAGCGTGGCGACGTCGAACGCCTCGTGGTAACCGACACCATAGAGCTGTCCCAACCGGCGTCATTCGAGGTCGCGCTGGTGACCTTCGGCACATGGCGGCAGGTCACGCCCCATCTGCTGCGGGTCGACGATCAGGGCCGGGCCGTCGATGTCGAGCTGCTGACCGAAGGGCTCGAGGTCGCCGTGACGGCTGAGCAGATCGACGAAAACGTCCGTACGAAAAGGAAGCCGACACGGATCGCCATCAGAACCGTCCAGCCGGTGCGCGCCGCCCGGCTTACGATGCGAATCAGTCCCGTCATTGCCGCGGCGAAGCCATGAGCCGGTTTCGTTCGAACCGGACCGCTCCCCGTGCATGCGCGGCGCCAACTGAGGAGGTGTGTTCATGAATCTCTTCCGAGTCTACAAGCCACCGCTTATCGCGTGTGTGGCTCTGCTCCCCGTGGCCACCATCCAGAACGCGGCTGCGGGCGGCCAACCGGGTGACAGCTACCGGCGGTTCACGCACGACGGCGCGTGGTGCTGGTTCGCGGACCCCAGGGCAGTGTACTACGCAGGCAAGCACCAGCGTGTATACGCCTCATGGGTCAACAGCCAAGGCGATGTCGTTGTCGGAGCGTTCGATGAGCGGATGAAGAGAATCGATTCCACGATTCTCCATCGCGCGCTGGAAACCGATGATCACGCGGTTCCCGCCTTGGCGATCCTCCCCGACGGCCGCCTGCGGGCGTTCTATTCGAAGCATGCCGACGCGGTCATGCGCACACGTGTAACGGAACGCCCGGAAGACATCGAAACCTGGGCGCCCGAGCAGGAACTTGACCTGAACAACCCGGACGAGCTGAAGCCCGGCCACCCGAATACCGTGTGCTATGCGAACCCTGTCGTGCTCTCCAGCGGCGCGCTCGCCCTGTTCTGGCGCGGGACGAACTGGAAACCGTGTGTGGCGATCTCGACGAATGGAGGCGAGACGTTTGACCGTGGGCGCGTCATGTTCGAACCAGCCAACGCCGATGCCCGGAATCGTCCCTATCTGAAGGTATCCGCCGACGACAAAAAGGTCATACACCTCGCGTTCACCACCGGACATCCGCGCGTTGAACCGCTCAACAGCGTGTACTATTGCGCCTTCGACGGGCGGACGTTTCGCCGGGCCGACGGCCAAGTCATCGGCACGGTCGATGATCTGCCGCTGGACCCGACGTTGTGCGACGTCGTCCATGACGGACCTCGGCTCGGTGTGCGGGCTTGGATCTGGGACGTCGCCGCCGACTCCACGGGACGACCGGCGCTCGTCTACGCCCGACTCCCCGCCGAGACGCGGCACGTCTATTCGTACGCACACTGGGATGGACACAAATGGGTCCAACGCCCGATCATCGGTGGCGGCCCCTGGTTTCCACAAACGCCTCCGAAAGCTCGCGAAAAAGAGCCGCACTACTCGGGCGGGGTCGTACTGGACCACGTCGATCCCCGGCGCGTCTATCTCGCGCGCCCGCTGCTCGGCGTGTTCGAGATCGAGCGATGGGAGCTGGCCAAAGACGGCGGAAGCTGGACGCACGCCGCCATCACAAGCGGATCGCAGTTCGACAACGTCCGTCCGGTTGCCATTCGAAATGCGCCGCCGGATGGCCCGCGCGTTCTGTGGATGTGCGTCGATCGCCGCTATGAATTCTACACCCGCTACGGATGCTCGATCCGGATGGACTGTCCGGAACCGCCGCGGCCTTCGGACCCGCTGAA
This sequence comes from Phycisphaerales bacterium, assembly GCA_020353195.1. GTDB lineage: Bacteria > Planctomycetota > Phycisphaerae > UBA1845 > UBA1845 > JAFGJQ01. Next base: position 936,841 of record CP070691.1, read on the forward strand.
GCCGCAGGCGATTCAACAAACGATGGAGCGTGTCGGGCGCTGGCAGCTCGCCAACCCGGCACCGCATCCGGCGTGGGACTGGACGTACGGCGCGCTGTACGCCGGGATGATGGCGCTCGCGCGAGTCTCTCAGGATGCGCGCTTTGAGGAGGCTATGCTGGAAACCGGGCGCGTGCTGGCTTGGAAGCCCGGCCCTCGGCCGTTCTTCGCGGACGATCACTGCGTCGGGCAGATGTATCTCGAGATGTACCTGCGCCATCGTGACGAGGCGATGCTGGCGCCGATTCGCGCCGCCATGGATGCCGTGGCCGAACAACCGGCCACAGAGTCACTTCTATGGGAGAACGACGTCCACTTGCGCGAATGGGCGTGGTGTGATTCGCTGTTCATGGCTCCGCCCACGCTGGTCCGTCTGTACGAGGCCACCGGGCAGGAGCGCTACCTGAAGGAACTCGATCGGCGCTGGTGGAAGACGTGGGAGTACCTGTATGATCGCGAAGAGCATCTCTTCTTCCGCGACAGCCGCTACTTCGACGCCCGAGAGGCGAACGGACGAAAGGTCTTCTGGAGCCGCGGAAACGGCTGGGTATTGGCCGGGCTCGCCCGCGTGCTGCAGCGATTGCCGGCTGCTCATCCATCGCGATCGCGGTACGAGCGGCTTTTCGTCGAGATGAGCGAGCGCATCGCCGAACTGCAGCAGCCGGACGGCCTGTGGCGCTCCAGCCTGCTCGACCCCGTCACCTTCCCGCGACCGGAGACCAGCGGGTCCGGCTTCTACTGCTTCGCGCTGGCGTGGGGCGTGAACGCCGGACTGCTTGATCGAGACAAGTATCGCCCGGTGGTGGAGCGCGCCTGGACGGCGCTGGCCCGTTGCGTGGACGCGAACGGTATGCTCGAATGGGTCCAGCCGGTCGGCGCGGACCCACGCCAGGTGCGCGCGGCGCACACGGACGTCTACGGCGTCGGCGCGTTTCTGCTGGCAGGTGAGCAGGTGCAGCGTCTGGTGCAGGAGCCGGCACTGTGACCGCCGTGGCAACGAGCAAGTGCGGTCGGCGGACTCGGTCCGGGGCGGGCGCGACTCGCACCGCACGGCTCCAAGGAAGCGCCGCCATTCAGAACGAAACACACTTCTCACATAGCGAGGTCGATCATGCCCATCCTGATTCTCGGTTGGCTGTTCTCCGCCCAGGCGAACGTTGATGACGGACCGCAATGGATCGCGCCGGAAACGTCGACCGCTCCCACACCTGAGGTCACGCCTTCATGGGTATGGGTGCATCGGCCTGATCAACCCACCCCCACACTGACCAGCGCGCCCGTCGGGCCGGTGTGGCTTGCGCGCACGTTCGACGTTCCGAGCACACACCGCAGCGTGACCGCGCGACTCGCTCTGGCTGCTGACAACCGCGCCGTGGCGTTTCTGAACGGCGTTGAGGTGCTTCGCAGCGAAGACTGGTCGCGGCTGACATCAACCGCAATCACGCTCCGGTCCGGCCTGAATGCGTTGGCGATTCGTGCCGAGAATGGCCCTGGCGCCGGCGACAATCCCGCGGGCGTGCTTGTGCTGGTCGAGGCGAAACTCGACGACGGCACCATTTTCTGCGTGGTGACCGATGAGCAATGGCGCGGTGCGCCGGATTGCTGGGAGGGCTGGCCGGCAGCCCCCGCGCCGGAAGGCAGCGCACCGGTCGTGGTCCTGGGACCGGCCCAATCCGCGCCGTGGAAGCTTGACACCTCTCGGTGCTTCACACCGCGTCCGTGCCCGCTCCTGCGCGACTCATTCACGATCGAGGGGCAACCGGCGCGCGCGACGGTGCAAGTCGTCGGCCTGGGCCACTACGAACTGCGACTCAACGGTCACGTAGTGGGGGATACGCTGGTCAATCAGACCTGGTCTCAGTACAACAAGACACTGTATCGGCAGGAATTCGACGTGACGTCCCTTCTTCGAACCGGCGAAAACGTCTGGAGCGTCCTGCTCGGCAATTCCTTCTGGTGGGTGGCGCCGGCCAACGATCCGGGACGATTCGTGAAAACCGATGCCATGCCCGATTTCTCCAGTGGCCGCCCCTATCTGCTGTGGCTGGAGTCACGCATAGAGACCGCCGATGGAAAGGAGATCGTCGTCACGAGCGACTCCTCGTGGCGGTGGGCCGACGGGCCGCTGACATTCTCGCACATCTATGCCGGCGAGGACTACGATGCCAGACTCGAGCGCCCCGGTTGGGACAAACCGGGATTCGACGACAAATCCTGGCGCCCGGTTCAGACAGTCAAGACACCACCGGTCACACTCCTGCCGCTGGAGGCGCCGGGCATCAAGGCATTTGAGGTCTTCCAGCCAACGGGGATCCGCGAACCGGAGCCGGGAATCTTCACGTACGTGTTTGAGCAGAACTGCTCGGCCCTGTTGCGGTTCACGGTCCGGGGGCCGCGCGGCCGCACCGTCCGCTTCAAGCCCTGCGAATACATGGACTCCACAGGCCGCGTGCGCTTCACATACACATGGGGCACCGGCAAGGACATCTGGCACGATTACACGTTGCGTGGCGACGGGCCGGAAACGCATCAGGTGCTCTTCTGCTATGTGGGCTGCCAGTACGTTGAAGTGACGGGCGCGGTGCCCAAAGGGCGACCCAACCCCGCCGGCCTGCCGGTCGTCGAGCAACTCGAACTCGTCCACACCCGCGCTGCCAATCGAACCGTCGGCCACTTCCTGTGCTCCTGCAAGTTGCAGAACCGCATCCACGAGATCATTGAATGGGCCGTTCGCTCGAACATGAGCCACGTCCCGACGGACTGTCCGCACCGGGAGAAAAACGGATGGCAGGAACAGACCTGGCACATGGCACGGGCAATCAGCTATCGTTACGACATCCACGACTGGTACCGCAAGATCGCGCGCGACCTGCGCGACACGCAATTGCCCGATGGCCACATCCCCACGAACTGCCCGAACTACCTCGTCGGCATTCCGCCGCACGGGTTCTGGAACGAGGCTCCGGAGTGGGGCGTCGCGGGCGTGCTCGTGCCCTGGCATCTGTACGAATGGTACGGCAACCGTGACGCGTTGGCCGCCGGTTACGCGAGCATGAAGGCGTTCGTCGACTACCTCACGTCCCAGGCCGAGGACGGCGTGATCACCAGCAACCTCGGCGACTGGTACGACTGCGGCCACGACCGGGCTGACGGACCTTCGTACTGGACACCACTTGAGGTCAGCGCGACGGCCATCTGGGCGCTGGGCGCCTCGACCGTCGCGCGGGCCGCAGACGTTCTGGACCGACCCGCCGACGCCGCGCGCTACAAAGATCTGTTCGAGCAGATCCGGAGCACGTTCCAGAAGCGCTTCTGGGATACCGCGACCAAGACGGTGAAGAACAACGGTTCGTGCCAGGCAGCAAACGCGGCGGCGCTGTGCATCGACCTCGTTCCGCGTGAGGATCGCGCCGCCGCCGTGGGGCGTATTGTCGATGACATCGAGCGCCGAGACTGGCAGCAGACGACCGGTGAAGTGCTGCACGTGTTCCTGATTCGCGCGCTGGCCGATGCCGGGCGGGCGGACATACTGCACAGGGTCTACGCGCGCCGGGAGCGGGGGAGCTATGGGTACATGGTCGCGAGCGGGCTGACGACACTGCCGGAAAGCTGGAACGCGAAGCCTGGCACGGGCAACAGCATGAACCACTTCATGCTCGGGCATCTTGTCGAATGGCACTTCGCGTACGTCGCGGGAATCCGACAGCAACCAGGCGGCGTCGGATGGCGAAAGGTCCTGATCGCACCCCATCCCGGACCTCTCGACCATGCGGAAGCCGCGTTCCAGAGCCCTACCGGTCGAATCACCAGCAAGTGGCGCCGCAGCAAGGGTGTCTTCGAACTGACGGTCGAGATTCCGCAAGACGTGGAGGCCGTTGCCGTGCTGCCGGACGGGACACGCCACGACCTGGCGGCCGGACAAACGAAGCTGCGCTGCCCGGACGACCGGTCATCGGCCGGCGCCGGATAGACCCACGACGGTCACCGATCGTCTCAGGCCCGATCGACAGCACGCGCCGGTCGGACGCACGCGCGACCGCGCCGCTCGTGGTGCCGAAACCGTCGCCCACCATCAATGCCGCTGCAGCGCTTCAGTCAACGCGCCAAACCCGGGCGCATGTTCGCGGATATGGGTGATACCGGCGGACTTCGCCACTTGCATGAACTCCTTGTGGAGCGCCTGTTGTGATTGTGCGACCGGCCATTGCACATTGGCGGACTCCGCCGCCTCCCGCAGCGATTGCCAACGCATCAGGAAGATGTACATGATCGGCAGCCGCGCGACCTTCACACGCTGACGGATGTCGGCGTCTTCCTGCACGGCCGCCTCGGCGGCGTCGAGATGGGCGGCGGCCGCACAAAGCGTCGGTAGCGACAGAAACGCCGCATCGACCGGCGAATAGCAGCCGAGGTAGTCACCGCTGGCGTCGACCGCGTCGTGCATTATATTCAAATAGGCGCGCATATGCTGTGCGGCTTGACCATAGTAGCCGGCCAGAAACTCGTCGATCAGACTGTCCGCATCCCGCCCCGGGTCCCACAGAAGCTTGGCCAGGACCCACGCGCGCAGCTCGGCCATCTCGGCCCCCCGGGACTGGTACGCTCCCTGCTCGAAGACCCCCTTCGCCCCGTGCTTCGCGAAGAACGAAACGTTGGGTCCGAGCACGCGCAGGTTCGGATGGGGTGACACGTAGTGCGCAAAGTTGGTGGTGTAGTCCCAGATGTACAGTCGGTCACAGATCTTCGACCAGCCCACAATGTCGTCCCGAAAGGCCCGGTTGCGCTCATCGCTGAGCGGCTTGCTGAACGAGCATTCGATCGAGCATAACCGGACGATCACATTCGGACGCGGCCTGACCAGCCGCGGCGGCTTGCGTGTGTACTGGTACGCCAGCGTCGATATCGCGACGTGCGGGAACTCCTTCTCGACCTCAGCCGCCACGGCGTTGACGAATCGCAACATGGCCCCGGAGGGACTGCCCTCCTCACGATCGACGGCCGCGCATGCGGCGCATTGGCAACTCCCGCCGCTGTCATTCTGTGACACGGAAGCGATGGTGGCAGATGGGTTCGCGCGTAACTTGCGTTTCAGATTCTTCACCAACTCGCCGCGCATCTGCTCGTTGGTCAAACACAACTGTGCTCCTTTGTGCACGCGTGCGCCGCCGATCTCACTGAACCACTCCGGATGCTCGTCGAAGTACTTTCCCGGTGGGATCAGTGCGTAGAACGTGTGTACGAAGCCCTCGTATACGTGCTGTCCGCCGCGCCGTGCGTCCAATCCGGCCCGATGCCCGTTGACCTTGTTCCGCACCGCCCAGTCCCCGTCAAAGGCGTCGAACCAGAACGGCTCCCGATACTCCAGGGCAGGCACGGCACGAATATCGAGATGGTCCACCTTGAGCGTCGGCCGACTGGGAATCGTGCTCACTTTCGACGACCACCAGCGGCACCCCACGTGATCCTCGAGAAAAGCGTAGACGGCGTAGAGCGTGCCGCGCGGACGACCGCCGGCCAGGATCAGGTCGTTGCCGACTGTACGGATAATCAGTCCCTCAGTCCCCAGCCCTTCGGTCGTGAAGTCCGCGTCGGCCAGTCGGGCGGCGCCCGGCCCGACAAGAAGCCGGCTCTTCGCATCGCCCGGTTGGCAGACCACGCTGAATTGCGCCCCGGTCACCTGCCCGAGAAAGTCGGCCAACTCCGCAGCAGCGTGACGCTCCGGCTTGGTTGCTCCTTCCGCAACAACCACGATGGCGTGGCTGTTACCCTTCTCTGCGATCTTCACTGCACTTGCCGTCCCGGTCAGCATGACAGAGAGAGACATTGCGATCAGTACGATGGAGTGTTTCACGACAGACCTCCTTTGTCTCCGGTAGCTGTTCGCGGTCGCCGGAACTGCAGTGTACCACGGACTCTTGCCGCCCGCCGAGCGAGGGCAAACAGACTCCGGATGCGACCCATCAGGCCATTCTGGGTCGTTGATCGGGTCCGGTTCTGCTCCGAGTTCCACGTTGGCGATCGCTCCGCGCGAGCCGTAGCTCGGTTCGCCGACTTTGCGGCTGAATCCTGCGTTGAGTTTGAGCATGATTGGGTCCTTTCGAGTGGCTGTGGTTCTTGTTTGGGAAGCAGTCTGTGGGGCGAACGCGGAAGCATGGTACGTGACCGCGTTTCACCGGCGGCTTGGCGCGGCCTGTTCCAGCTGTGCAGAACAGGGCTGGTAAGTCGCTGGATACGAAGGTCTTACGGACTTGCCGCGACCACCTTGTCGGTGACCGTACCGTGACATGCTGGCCGCTTGGCTGGCGTGCTCCAGGAGCCCGTTACCGACAAGCTTCCGGGCGCATTGCTTTTCTCGGTGTTTTCTGCGTTCGATTGTCCTGGCCGCTGCGTCTAGCTGTTCAAGAGCGTTTATGGTACACGGGAATTCGCCCCTCACAGGACGGTGGTCACGTATGGATGAGCGAAGGTCAGACATCACCGCTCTCCTCCATGCTGCACGGCGGGCCGAGCCCAAAGCGGTGGACCGGCTTCTGGAATCCTACCGCAACTACCTGGGCTTCCTGGCCCGGCTCTGGCTCGATGAATCGCTGCAGGTGAAGGCCGACCCATCAGACCTTGTGCAGGAGACGTTCTTGAAGGCGCAGCGGCATTTCTCGGAGTTTCGCGGACAGAGCGAGATGGAGCTCGCCGCCTGGTTGCGGCGGATCCTGGCGAGGAACCTCAGTGATTTGGTGCGCCGGTTTCGCGTAGCCCGAGCCCGTAAGACTGCACGCGAGCGCTCGCTCGACGACGCGCTGGCCAGAACATCTCAGGCTTTCGGCCGCTTGATTGCCGCGAGCGGTACCACGCCCAGTCAGGCCGCACAGCGGCGCGAATCAAGCGTCGTGTTGGCCGACGCACTCGCGGAACTGCCCGCCGAACGCCGTGAGGTGATCATGCTGCGCAATTTCAAGCAGCTCGGTTGGGAGGAGATTGCCCAGAAGATGCAGCGTAGCCCGGCCGCCGCCCGCATGCTCTGGACGCGGGCACTTACGCAGATACGGCCCTTGATCGAGGCACGGCTATGAACACAAAGAGCGATGCGGCGTCGAAGAGCCAATCGCGGTTGGCCACAATCCTGGAGGACTACCTGGCGGCAGTTGAGAGGGGAACGCGTCCGGACAGAGAGGCGCTGCTCGCTGAGCATCCGGATCTGGCCGAGGAATTGGAAGCGTGCCTGGCCACCCTGGATTTCATGCGCCGGGTCGATGTCGGCTCGGCGGACGGAGCAACCCCAAAAGCTGAAGCGGCCGGCCAACTCGGCGATTATCGCATCGTTCGGGAGATCGGGCGCGGGGGGATGGGGGTGGTGTACGATGCCTGGCAGAACTCCATGGACAGGCAGGTGGCTTTGAAGGTGCTCCCGGTGGGACTGGCCGCTGACAATAAAGCCTTCATGCGATTCATGCGTGAGGCGAAGACGGCTGGCC
>CP070691.1:944448-960638 GCA_020353195.1 Phycisphaerales bacterium
CACGAATGGAGAGGCCTCGACGCCGCCCAGCAGATCGACCACCCCGTGCATGTCGTCCGAGAATTTGCTCAATTGCCCTGGCTTCGGTCCGGCTTTCGCGGCGTAAGCGCTCGCGTTCGACAACATGAGGCCGAAAGCGCCCACTACGGCGGCGCAGGCGAAGAACGATCGGATCGGCGTTGTCGTCCGGTCGCTGCGACGCAGCAGCACCGACAGCGCCCAGTACAGGGCAAAGGCCACGATGGACGAATGCACCAGACTCGGCAGCACCCAGCGGAACCGCCACAGGACCGGCGTGGGCACGGCCTTGTTGATCAGACCCCCCAGAAATGCACTGTTGCAGCAGATGAGCGTCACCACGCCGAACAGACCGGGCAGGAGGAACTCCCGGTGACGCCGCCCGAAGGCCAGCACCAGCGGGGCGGCCAGCGCGCCCAGGTTGAACACCATGTTCCAGCCGAACAGGATTCGCGGGTCGTGCCGTGGGATCGGCTTGTTGTCGACGCGCACGAGGTCTCTCGATTGTTCCGGCACGCCGGCCACGCGCCCGGTGGATATCTGCGCGGTCTGCTTCGCCGATTTCTCGGCGTGTGAGACGGCATAGAACGTCCCGCCCAGCGCTGCGTAGCCCATCAGCACGATCAGAATCTTCGGCAACGCGTTTCGGTGCCATATCGCCGAAGCGGCGCATGCGATTGCGGACCACGCAGCCCCGACGATCGTGGCAAACGGATGCGCGGCGTGCGCCACCACAGCAATGCCCAGCCCGAGGAACAGGTGGCGCTTGTTGGGCCGAAACAGAAGCAACAGCAGAATGGCCAGCTGCAGGGGATGGATCATCCACAGGTGCACCGATTTCGTCTGCATGGCTCGCCAGATCGTGAACTCCACCATGCTCCGTTCGTATTCCCAGGACTTGTAGATGATCAAGGCCACTACGAGCAGACCCAGCGGGACCGCCCAACGGTGCATGCGGAACACCACCATCAACGCGGCTGTCATTGCGCTCATCCCCACGAGGATGACCAGCGGAGGAAGAACGCTGTGGTGCAGCGCCCCACACCCGACACCGGTAACCCGCGCGATCGTGGCGACCAGCGGTGCGACCAGCGGCGATACGCCGACTCGGCCAAGGGGAAGATCGCTCCCGATCGAAGGTTCATACTTGCCCATGACGGCGCCGTAACGATAGTCCACCGCTTCGGACACGTACGTGACGTCGTCTGAGTTCCACGGCGGTCGATGCATGTGCGAGGGGAGGTCGTCCGCGGGAAGCGCGTAGGCCACCATCATGAGGTGCCACGTCAGGCCGGCCACTGCGAGCCACAGGAAGGCGACCAACCCCGACCCTGGCGAGGGCGCATCGGATCGGGCGGTGGGGGGACGGCGAGCCCGCTTCTTCGCGTCGGTTCGTGCCTTCGTGACCGGCTCGGCGTCGTCGGCCAGGCCTGGCCGCCGCCGCGTGCCCGCGAGTATGAGCGGAACCATCAGCACCGAGGCGGCCGCACCGAGCACCGTTCCTTGCCACCAGTGGTGGCGCGCCCCCCAGAAGCCGGGTGTCAGGCTAGGGGACTGCGCTTCGTCCGTCGCCACGGCGATGCCGCCCATGAGAACCGCCATGGCCGGGATCATAAGGGCCGCCGCCCACTTGGGCCCGCCCAGTGAGAGTTGGAGACTCGGCCAGGGTGCGTCCGTCTTCGCGCAGGTTGGCCCGCGGCGAATCAACACCCACAAAAGCAGGATTAGGCACACGGCGTACAGAATCCCATAAATGATGAGGACCGTGGTCAGGGTTTGCCCGGCGAGGCAGCCGATCCAGGCGACCAGCCCGAACGGGAGCAACCCGATCGCCGATGCGACACCCAGCCTGGAGAACCCGCGCCCGAAGGGATGGGCGGCGGGAAACAGCAGGTTGACCGCTAGGACCCCCGGAAGAATCAATATGCTCCAGCACGCGGCGACTGAGGCCATCTCGCGACGGGGATCGCAAAGGAGGGTCAGAAACGGTGCCGCCAGCGGCCAGAATCCACGAAGGCAACCGATGGTTTTTTCCCTCAGGTCGGTGTGGTCGGGCACGCCGGCGATTCTCGAAACCACATCCGTCATCAGCGACTCGCGAGTGTTCTGGAAGGCAGGTTCCGGTTTGCAGTGGCCACGTACGTCGACGTGGCGCGCCGAAGCGCAAGAAACCTTGTCGCGATTAACGACCGGAAGTATAGAGAACCCGCCGACTCGCGCCAAGCTGACGGCGAGCGCGGCCCCCCGCCGTACGTGGCGATGCAATCTGGCCGCTGCAATCGGTTCGGCCGACACGCGACACGTTTCATCGGCAGGCGGATTCGGGTATCCTGACCACAGGGAAAGGGAGCGGCAGGGCGCCGCTCTTGAGGGGCCGAGCGTCTATGGTGCCTGGGATACGTTGCGGATGAATCATCGCCTACCGCGCTGCCAAGCAAGGCTTCTTCCGGCTTACGGGGCGGGACTCCGGTGGCTGTTCGTACTCCTGGCGGTCGCGGGCTGTGAACGCACCGGCGAAGGAACGCTGCCCGCAAAGCCGGAGGCCGATGCCGGCCGGACCCGCGGGGAAGACCCCCGCCCGAACATCCTGCTCATCACCGTCTGCACGTTCCGGTACGATCATATGAGTGCAGCCGGGTATCCCCGGCCCACCACTCCGTTTCTGGACTCGCTGGCCGCCGGCGGTGTCTTCTTCGAGAATGCCGTCAGCTCATCATCTTGGACCAAGCCTGCTGTCGCCAGTATTCTCACCGGCCTGACGCCGAACGTGCATCGCATGACGGATTCGTACAAGGACGAGGAGATTCGCGGCGTCGGGTTCACGCCGAAACGCACACTGTCCGATGGTGTTGTCACGCTGGCCGAGTGCCTGCGCGAGGTCGGATACGAGACAGGCTATCAGAACAACAACATCCACGCCGGCAGGTTTTTCAACATGACACAGGGGTTCGACGACGCCGGCTTTCACGATTACCAGGTGGACACCCCGCGCATGCTGGCCGAGTTCGCCGCCTGGGTTCGCCGTCTCGACAGGAACAAGCCGTTCTTCTTCTTCCTGCTCACGCGCGACCCGCACCTTACGTACGACCCCCACTACGAGTACTATCACAAGTTCGATCGGTCGTCGCCGCCGGTCGCCCGGCATGGGTACAGCGGGTTCTTGTTCGCGCGTGCGGTCAGGACCGAGATTCAGAAGCGCCTCAAGGACAAGCAGCCTCCCGGTCGTGAATACGAACAGCGGTGGATCGACCTGTACGACGCGGAACTCGCCCAGTTGGATGACGTCCTTCGAGCGGTGCCCGTCATCCTCGCGGAGGCCGGCCGCCAGTCGAACACCGTGATCGTCGTCACCGGCGACCATGGCGAGCGGTTCTTCGACGGTCTCACGAAGAACATCGGGCACTCCGGCGCTCTGGACGAGCCCGTGCTTCACGTCCCCCTTCTGATTTGCGGCCCGGGGATTCCTGCCGGGCGGCGTATCAACCGGATCGTCCGCAGTATCGACATCTACCCCACGGTGGCGGAACTCGCCCGGGCCGACGTTCCCGATCTGGTGCAGGGAGAGAGCCTTCTGCCGTTCCTGTTCGGCGACGCGGAGGCCCTCGCCCCGCGGACCGCGTTTGCGAGTTACGCTGAAACCAGACACGCGGTCCGCGACGGGAACTTCAAGCTGCATTACGCGAATGGCGCCGCGCAGGCGCTGTATGATCTACAGAGCGATCCGGCTGAATCCCTTAACCGGCTGGACGCCGAATCCGAGGTGGCGGCCCGATTGGAGCGGAGAGTGTTGGGCTGGCTGGACCAGGAGCGCGCTCTTCAAGAGATCATATCCGAAGGGCGGGCGCGCGAAATGACGCCGGAAGTCATCGAGCAACTGCGGTCGCTGGGGTACGTCCAGTGATCCCGAGAGGGAAGAAGCGGGAGTGATGGGCCGCGCACTCGCGCGGGGCGACGGCCATGGCGAAAGGCACGGGAAAACGAGCCCGAGGCAAACGTGCCTTGCGAACGTTACGCCCGAAGGGCGGCGCGCCGGCGGCGCTGGATGACCCCCGCGCCGCGTCGGCCGGACACGTTGTCGACCGCCTGGCCCACGTGCTCCTGCCGGGGCTCTTCCTGTTGTTCGTCTGGTTCTGGCACCCGTTTCACAGCGTCTTCGAGTTTGATCCGGACGAAGGTAACGAGGTTATCAAAGCGCTGCTGGTGGCTCAGGGGCATCCCCTGTACGCGGAGACCTACAGCGATCAGCCGCCCGTGTTCACGTATATGCTGCGCTGCTGGTTCGGCGTGACCGGCTGGAGCGTGCATGGCGGGCGCCTGATGATCCTGCTGTGCTCCGCGATCCTGCTCTGGGCCTTGTACCAGACCGTCCGCGTTTCGTGGGGCCGGGCAGCGGGCCTGGCGACCGCCTTCTTGCTGACAACGTCCTACCGGTACCTCGCGCTAAGCGTGGCGGTCATGCAGGCTGTTCCCACCCTGATGTTTGCGGTGCTGTCGATCTACGCACTGTCGCGCTACCGCCATAAGCCGCATGCGGCGTGGGTCGTGGCCTCCGGTGCGTTCCTGACGCTGTCGCTACTGACGAAGATGATCACGGCACCGGTCGCGGTGCTGATCTTCGCGGCCCTGGTGCACACTGCGTGGGTGACGTGGAGGGGATCGGATCGCAGACGTCGCTGGCTCAGCGCGGTGGTGATGTGGTGCGTCGGTGCGGCCGCCGCCGGCGTGATTGTCATTCTGGTTGCCATTCCATTGGGCGAGTTCATGCAGTTCATCAAGCCGCACCTGACCGCCCAGGAAACCATGGCGGTCGAGGGGTTTGACCAGGTGTATGTGAACATGGTCAAAGCCGACAGCGCATTTGCGTTTCTCGGTCTGGTCGGGCTGGTGCAAGTCGTTCGGAGGCGCGAGTGGTTCTCCCTGCTGGCGGCGGTCTGGTGTTTGATGTCGTACGGGCTGCTGTGGCGGCATCGCCCTTTGTGGTATCACCACTATCCACTCCTGGGGATTCCGCTGTGCTGGATGGCGGGGATCGGCGTGGGCGCGCTGTTTTCGAGTGACCTGTGGCGGGCGTGCCTGCCCTGGCGGGGGCCGAAGTCGGCCGGCGCGATGCTCGTTCTGCTGATTACGCTGTGTGTCGGGGTGGCGGCAGCCGCAGGCGTCCCTTCCAAGTTCGAGCGCGAGCGCGCGTATGCCGCGGGTTACGTGAGAATGACCCGCGGCGACGAGTATACCGTGGCGGTGCTGAAGCAGTTCAAGGACCGCACGGAGTATGTGGTCACCGATCGGCAGATGCTGGCGTTCAGCGCGGGCATGATGGTCCCGCCGGAACTCAGCGTCACGTCGGTGAAGCGCGTGCGGAGCGGTGAACTGACCATCAGCAGGCTCATCGATCTTCTGGAGACGTACAACCCGGGCGCGATTCACCTGTCATGGCGAAAACGGATTCCCTTGACGCAGGAGTTGAGCGATTATGTCAAGGGCCGCTACCGGCCTCTCTACGCGGACTTCCGCGGCGACCGGTGCTTCATGCTCACGTCGCTGGACGTCGATCCGGCGGCGATCCTGCAATCCGCATCGGCCGAGGTGCCCGAGTCGGCAGAAGGCCACTACAACCTGGGCGTGTATTTGGCCGGCGTCGGGCACGATGAGGAGGCCGTGCGCGCCTTGCAGCGTTCTATCGTGATTCGACCGTCCATGTACGCCTATGACGCAATGGCCCGCGGGCTGAAGCGCCTTGGCCGATACGCCGAAGCGGCCGAAGCCTACGAGACCGTGGCCCGCAACCTGCAGCGCCAGAAGCAGGAGAAGGCGGCCGCCGAGGTGCGGGAGGAGGCCAGACGGCTACGTGCGCTGGACAGCCGATGAGCCTCGGCCTGCGCACCACCTGCCGGGTCTTTGGCTCGATTCACGCTTGCACTCGGCCGGACGCCCTTTACTCTCCAAACTTGATACCCTGCGCCAGCGGCAGTTCGGTGCTGTAGTTGATCGTGTTCGTCTGGCGGCGCATGTATGCCTTCCAGGCGTCAGAGCCGGACTCGCGACCGCCGCCGGTCTCCTTCTCGCCGCCAAACGCCCCACCGATCTCGGCTCCGCTCGTGCCGATGTTCACGTTGGCGATCCCGCAGTCGCTGCCCGCACACGATAGAAACTGCTCAGCCTCCAGCAGATCGCGGGTGAAGATGGCCGAACTGAGCCCCTGCGGTACGTCGTTGTGCAGGGCGATGGCTTCGTCGAGCGCGCCGTACGTCATGACGTACAGGATCGGGGCGAACGTCTCCTCCTTGACGATGTCCAGGTTGCCGGGAACGGACACGATGCACGGCTTCACATAGCACCCGCCGGCGTAGACGTCGCCCCCTAGCCTCTCGCCCCCGTACAAGACTTCGCCGCCCTCCTTGTTGATCCGGACCAGCGCGGTGGCCATGTCGTCGACGGCCCCGGTGTCGATCAGCGGGCCCATCAGCGTTGACGCCTCCAGCGGGTCGCCGATCCGCACCTGCTCATACGCTGCGATCAGCCGCTTGACCAGCGCGTCGCGCGCGGACTCGTGCACGATGATCCTCCGCGTCGACGTGCAGCGTTGGCCCGCGGTGCCCACCGCGCCGAACAGGATGGCCGGGATGGCCATGTCCATGTCCGCATGCTGCGACACGATGATCGCGTTGTTGCCGCCGAGCTCGAGAATCGTCCGACCCAACCGCTCGCCGACCACCGCCCCGATACGGTAGCCCATCCGGCAGCTGCCGGTAGCCGAGACGAGCGGAATCCGCCGATCGTGGATCAGCTTCTCGCCGACGGTCGAGCCCCGGCCGACGCACAGGCTGAAGATCGCCGGGTCGACGCCGTTCTTCTTGCACACCTGCTCGGCCACTTTGGTGCAGGCGATGGCCGTGAGCGGCGTTTTGGAGGATGGCTTCCACAGCGTCACGTCGCCGCAGACGGCGGCCAGCGCGCAGTTCCACGACCACACCGCGACCGGGAAGTTGAACGCGCTGATCACGCCCACCACACCCAGGGGATGCCACTGCTCGTACATGCGGTGGCCCGGGCGCTCGGAGTGCATGGTCAGCCCGTACAACTGGCGCGACAGGCCCACCGCGAAGTCGCAGATGTCGATCATCTCCTGCACCTCGCCCTCGCCCTCGGCTCGGATCTTGCCCATCTCGAGAGTGACCAGGGCGCCGAGATCGGCTTTGACTTCGCGCAACGCGTTGCCCAGATCGCGTACGGTCTGCCCCCGAACCGGGGCCGGCACCTTGCGCCACTCGGTGAACGCCTCCTGGGCCCGGGTCATGATCGTCTCGAATTCGTCGGGGCTGACCTGATTCACCCGGGCCAGGACCGTGCCGTCGATGGGCGACACCGACTCGATCGGCGTGTCGCTGCCGCACCACTGGCCGGCAAACCCGCCGGGATTGACCTCCTCGATTCCGAACTTGGAAAGCAGCTGTTTCATTCTGGATTCCCCTGTGCAGTGGAGTACTCGCGGACCGAATACGTCAGCTTGCTTACCATAGCTCCCCGCCGCAAACATTCAAGGGCGGGCGAGAACCGCCGCGCGAGACAAGGACATTTCGAGAGGAGCCCGCTCGCGACGGTTCGACACGCATCGCAATGGCCGGGTGAGGATTGGGTCTGGTGCTTGGGAAACGGTATGCCTGACGTTACATCGCCAGGAGGACTGTCGTGCGGGATCGATCCGGCGCCGCCTGCATGTCATCCATCCAGTTTGCGAATCCGCTGAATCAGCTCTGTGGTGCTCAGCCCCTCGACCAGCGGCAGCAGGACCACCTTGCCGCCGCGGGATTCGACGAACTCTCGGCCGATGACGCCCCTGACGGCCCAGTCCTCGCCCTTGACCAGGACGTCGGGTTTCACCTGGCGGATGATCCGGTCCGGGTCGGGTTCGTCGAAGAACACCACGTAGTCCACGCACTCCAGCGCCCCGATCACGCGGGCCCGGTCGGCTTGCCCGCACACGGGTCGGCCCGGGGCCTTGGTCAGCGCGCGGATCGACCGGTCGCTGTTGAGCCCCACCACCAAGACGGAGCCATGCTCGCGGGCCCGCGTGAGAAAATCGACGTGCCCGGCGTGCAGCAAGTCATAGCAGCCGTTGGTGAAGACGATCGTTTCGCCGCGACTTCGGCGCAGGTCGAGCTCTGCGACGAGCTCCTCGACGCCGCGAACCTTGCCGTTGCGGCGCGCCTCCTCGAGCCTCAGTTCGGCCAGCACCTCATCGCGGGTGATCGGTACGCAGCCGAACTTCTCCACCTCCAGCCCGCCCGCGATGTTGGCGAGCTTGACGGCTTGAGGCAGTTGGGCGCCCGCCGCTACCGCCGCCGCCAGCATGGCCAACACGGCATCGCCGGCACCGGTGTTGTCGTAGACGCTTCGCGGCCGGGTAGGGACGTGTGTGAACTCGACGTCAGGGCGGACCAGTATCGCCCCGTCGCGGTCGAGCGTCACGACTATGGCACTGCATTCGAGATCGCGGCAGAGTGCCAGGCCGGCCGAGGCGGCCTTCTCCACCGTGTCGCAGGGCTTTCCGGTCGCGACCGACAGTTCGTTTCGGTTCGGCGTCAGGATGGTGACTCCCCGATAGTGGCTGTAGTCCGTGAGCAACGCCGGGTCCAGCAGCACGGGCACAGGCCGTTTTCGAGCGGCCTCCACCAACGCCCGCACCAGGTCGGCGGTTACGACGCCCTTGGCGTAATCCTCGATGCAGATGACGTCGGCCCGTCCGGCCGCGCTGACCGCGGCCCGGCACAGGCGGGCGGCGTCGCCGGCGGACAGCGGATCGCGCGACTCCTCATCCAGTCGCAGAAGTTGCTGGCGGTGGCGATGCTGGGCCAACCCGACCAGCCGGGTCTTGCTCGTCGTAGGCCAACCCGCGACCGAGACCACGCCACGGCAATCCACGCCGCTCTCCGCCAGCAAGTCGCTCAGCAGCGTCCCCTTGACATCGTCGCCGACGATCCCGCAGCAGTCGACCTTCAGGCCGAGTGATTTGAGACAGGCGGCGACGTTGGCGCTGCCGCCGGCCCCGCGGCTGCGCTCCAGGGCCCGCAACACCGGGACCGGAGCTTCGGGGCTGACCCGCTCGGCGTCGCCGTAGATGTACTCGTCGAGCATCAGATCGCCGACCAGCAGGATTTGCTGCCGGCCAAACGACTGCACGAGCGATAGCAGTTCCGCACTCATGGTTCCGTTCCGTCGGGTCCGGCGTCGCCGCCCATGCCGCCGACGTGCCCCAACCAGATTACAACGTACGTGCATGCCGAGCGCGACGTACGGAGGTCGGACCTCGCCGCGGCCGACCGCCCCTTCACGGGCGCGGCTCGTCATGCACGTGGCAGCGATTCCAAGGCACTACACTAGGCCCGCCGGGGGTACGGTGTCAATCGCGGGAGCAAGGGGCCCCGGACCGTGGCTCGTGACTGCTTTTCCGGCAGCCAATGGTCGAACGATGTCGGACAGGCTTTCTCCATCTTCGTCGGATGAAACCGCTATCCCGTCTCCAGAAGGCTGGTAGGAAAGCCGGCCCCGCAGGCGAAAAGCGCTCACAAATGAACGGTTTCCACCACGCGTTACGAGAGGATTCCCTTGCCGAACCCGTCGCCCTGGTCCGCGTCGGCTGACTCGTCGGCGGGTTGATCGTGGGCGCTTTGATCAGCCGGTTCCGTTTGCGTTTCGGGCTCGGGCCGGTGCGTCGTACGGGTGGGGGCGGCCGGCGCGCGGGACGCCGCGCCTCGGTCTTCTGAGGTGGGCTCATAGTCCTCAGGGAACACGTCCGCCTCACCCTCGTCATCGTCGTCGAGGGATTTGGGCACATAGCCGGGCTCTGCCGCCAGCGCCAGTTCCTCCTCATAGGCCTTGATCACCTGCTCTTGAATGCGCTCGCGGCAGGCCGAGTTGATCGGGTGCGCGATGTCCGCGTGCAGCTTGTCCCGGCCGTGGCGGTCCGTCTTGACCAGGTTCTGGGGCAGCTTCGTGCCACAGAAGTTGCAGAACCGTGCTCGCAGGTGGTTCTTGTGGCCGCATGAGGGACATCGGTGGGCCAGTTTCCTGGACGGCATGGCCACGAACGGGCCCGCCGGGCCATCGATTATCTTCAGGTCGCGGATGACGAAGTCGTCGTCCAGCGTGATACTGCAGAACGCCCGTAAACGATCTCCGGAGCTGCCGATTAACTTCACCCGCACTTTCGAGATTTCCATAGGAGCCTCCTCATGATGCTCGCGCGTCGCCTTGAGGAACGCGCACAACCGCTGTGTCTGTTCCCAGTTCTCTGCGCTTCATGTTCTCCGCCCACGCACCCGCCTCCGTTTCGTCGTCGAACAACGTGTAAACCGTCGACCCGGCTCCGCTGATTCGAGCGAACCGGCTGCCGGCGTCCTGGACCCGGCGAAACAGGCGCTCCACCGCCGGGCTCACACGGAATACCGCCGGCTCCAGATCGTTGATCAGGTGCGGGCCGATCGCGTCAGCCCGCGCCGCTCGCAGGATCGCGTCGATCCGTTTGTCGTCGGCGGGATGGAACTCCTGCGCACCCCGCAGCGCCGCATAGACCTCCTTTGTCGAAACGAACACACCGCCGAACAGCAGAGCGACCCAGCCGGACCAGGCCGGGCGCACCGGCTCGACAATCTCGCCGCGGCCTCGAATCACCGCAGCCGGCAGGGAGAAGAACAGCGGGACGTCTGACCCGAGCTCAGCCCCGAGCTCGCTCAGCTTCGCCTCCGTCAGCCCCGTCCGCCAAAGCCGGTTCAGTGCGGACAGCGTGGCCGCGGCGTCACTGCTGCCGCCCCCCAGACCCGCACCGATCGGGACCACCTTCTCCAGCTCGATCCGGGCGCCACGGGTGGTGCCCGTCCGTTGGGCCAACAGTCGCGCCGCCCGCGCGACGAGATTGTCGTCGCCGTCAGACAACTCGTTAGAGTCACACGACAGGCTTATCCGGCCCGAATCCGTTATCGCGAGGCGGACAGTATCAGATAGTCCGACCCCGACGACGAGCGACGTCAGTTCACAGAAACCGTCACCGCGCCAGCCGTGCACACGCAACGTCAGGTTGATCTTGGCCGGCGCCGACACGCACGCTGCCCACGCGTCTGGCATGTCCATCGCTGGAGTCACTCTGCACTGCGGTAGCTGCTGATTGCCCGGTTGTCGACTCCGCGGTTCGGCCGCGACGGTTCAATCTGGGGTCACCACCTATTGCGTCCGGCATCGGCCGTCCATCCCACAGGCACCGTCCCATACCACAATAAGGGAGATACCCCCCACGCTGATAGGAGCCCGACCCTGCCACCGTGCTCATGGTAGGTGGCCCCAACCCATTGTCAACCGGGGGCGGCGGCCGCGGTACCGCCCCCGCGCAGATTGCTCAGTTTGTCCGGTCTCTTGACGGCGCAAGCAGGCCCCTGCCGCCGTTCACCACTTGAGAAATCGGCGTAACTCTCTTCATCGAAACGCGTTACCTCCGTTTCTTGCCTGTGGTTCCGATAGCATCGGCCACCCGCATCACGCCTCGTTACAGGCGGAATAAACCGCCTAATTGGGCTGCCGACGTTAAGCTCTTATGAAGAAGAGAATAACATCACACAACCTCTTCGCTGGCGCTTCAGCGCCTCGGCCTGCAGGATCAGATCGCTGAGAATCTGTATCGTCGGGATAGTCCGGGAGGGAGGAGACACATGGACCCCGTACAACCGGTTTCAACCTCGTATGCCGGAGCCGCCGCCCCGGTGCAGCGCCAATCCGGGACCCTGTCACCGGGCGCTGGCGTCGTGGGGGGCGTTGAAACTGCCCAGGCCGGAATCCAGACCGCTTCGGCCATGAGCATCACCTCCAGCTCGACTAGCATCTCGATGGTCTATTCGCAGGTGGACATGATGCTGGGCAACGTCGGCATCGATCTGGAGGACAACCAGGTGCTGCGAATGATCATCGCGCTGATGATCTTGGAGGCGCTGCTGGCCCAGGACGGTGGGAATCAGCAAGCCGGCGGTGTCGGACTGCTCGCGGGCACCGGGCAGAAGTCAAGCTCGATGGCCGGCTTCTTGTCGATCCAGTCGGAAACCAACATCGTCCAGATCCAGCAGCAATCCACGGCCTTGTCGTCCACGCAGGCGATTCAGTCGATCGGCCTGGGCGCCGGCGAGGACAACACCAACGGATCCCGATTGGATACGAGCGGGTAGGCACACCGGTGACACGGTCGGCGCGGGCGACCTTGATCAGTCTCGATCGGGCTTGACCCGCGGCAGCGGAATCCCTACGCTCTTATTACCGGTATTGCGTCGGGCATTCTCCCCGGTGGGCGGATGCGCCGGCGCTGATAACATGGCCCCCATCGTCTAGCGGCCTAGGATATCAGGTTCTCATCCTGAAGACAGGGGTTCGAGTCCCCTTGGGGGTGGATTGAGCGACCCTTCGTGCCGAATCGGGCGGAGGGTCTTCTCTTGCGCGGCCGGGGCCGGCGTGCGGCCGGAACACGCCGGCGGTGCGGCCGAGGTCCGAGAGCAGGTTTCCCGGATCCTCGACCACACCGCCAACGATCAGGTTGTCCGTTGCGCCCCGTCAGCTGCTCAGCAGGTCGATGATCTGCTGGGCGGCGGCGATCAGGGCGTTCGCGTCGTCGGCCGGAATATGCACGCCGCTCTGCGCCTGCACGGCGTTGATGAACGCGCCCAGCGCATTGATGGCCGCGACGTTGTTGCTGTTGTTCAGGTCATCCAACGCCTGCTGCGCCGCATCAAGCTTCGAATCCAGGCTGTTCTCAATCCCGTTCTGCAGATTCAGCGCGAGTACGTCGCTGATGATCTGTTCGATCATCGTCTGCGGCATCCAGCCATCCTGGACCACCCAGGGAAGGTTGTCCTGTCCGCCGGTAAACGCGTAGGGAACGTCCACAATCCCATCGCCGTCGCTGTCTGGGCCGGTCCAGTCGCTCCAGTAATTTCCACCGATCGGTGAAGGGAGGTTGAAGACGTTTCCGCTGCCGCCGGTCACAAGCGCCTGCGTAGCATTGTTAATGAAGTTGTTGTTCCATGTCTGATTATCACTGCAAAGCCGCATGTGCATCCCCAGCTCGTTATTCGAGCTGGTATTCCCGTTGAGTGTGTTGGCGGCCGCCTCAGACAGGTAGAGGCCCACACCCTCGTTTGAGTCCGCTGTGTTACCCGTCAGGGTGTTGCCGCTACTGGAAGAATAGAGCATGATGGCCAGGCTGTTGTTGGAGGCGCTGTTCCCGGCCAGCGTGTTGGCGTCCGAAGCACCGAGGCCAATACCAATGCCGTTATAAGAGGTAGCGTTCCCGGTCAGCACGTTGCCGGTGGAAGAAGAGACCCAGATTCCAATCGTGTTATTCGACGCCGTCACGTTCTCGATCGTCGAATTGTGCGTATTCCAGAGCCTGACGCCTGCGCGGTTGCCAGACAGTGTCAGGTCCTTAATGGTAATACCATCGCAACTGATGGCATAAAGGACACCGGCATTAGTGGAGCTGTCATAGACGCCACCCACATCGTTCACCAGGTAATAGACAGGCTTTCCGTCAACCGTATTGGTCGTGTCGATGTCATGGGCGTAATGCGCATCAGCCTCACCCTGAATGTAAAAGTTATAGCGCCCATTCCCGGACATACTGTTTCCCGTCAGCACGTAGGCGCTGCAACTCTGCAGCCAGATGCCAGCGCCCGAGTTGTTGGTCGCTGTGTTTCCGGTCAGAACGTTGGAAGTTCCCACGCAATAGAACCCAGTCGCGTTGTTCGAGGCGGTGTTTCCGATCAGACTGTTATTTGCACCCCGGCAGCAGAACCCAGTTGGGTTGTCTAAGGCCGTGTTTCCGGTCAGCGTGTTCCAATGCGAATTGCTGAGGTGGATTCCACCGTAGTTGGTCGCGGCAGTGGTGCTATCAGAGGCGATGTTTCCCGTCAGCACGTTGCCATCGGACAAGCTGAGCGTGATTCCATGCTCGTTGTTAGACACGGTGTTTGCAATCAGCGTATTGTTGTCGGATTTGTGGAGCCCGATGCCAGACCGGTTGTTCGACGCCGTCACGTTCTCTATCGTCGAATTGTGCGTATTCCACAGCCTGACGCCTGCGCCGTTGCCAGTTAGTGTCAGGTCCTTAATGGTGATGCCATCGCAACTGATCGCGTAAAAGACACCGGCATAAGTGGAGGCGTCGTAGACGCCACCCACATCGCCCACCACGTAATAGAGAGGCTTTCCGTCAACCGTATTGCTCGTGTTGATGTCATGGGCGTAATGCGCATCAGCCTCACCCTGAAAGTCAAAGTTGTAGCGCCCATTCCCGGACATACTGTTTCCCGTCAGCACGTGGTTGCTGGAACCAGAGAGCAGGATGCCAGTGGTTGAGTTGTTGGTCGCTGTGTTTGCGGTCAGCGTGTTGCCGGTGGAAGCGTAAAGGCAGATTCCAATTGAGTTGTCAGAGACGGTGTTTCCGGTCAGCGTAATGGCCTGTGAGAAGTCGATGTCGATGCCGAAGATGTTGTCAGAGGCGGTGTTTGCGGTCAGAGTGTTGTTGCTGCAGTTGCGGAGGGCCAGACCATAGGTAAAATTGGCAACAGTGACGTTTGTGATCGTCACGCCTGTCTTTCCGTTAAGGTAAACTCCGCTACCCGAGTATGGTCCCGAGCCGGTTATGGTCTTACCGTTACCGTCGAAGGTCAGGTTGCCTTCGTCGATCTGTATGGTTTCAGATACATTGGCGTTCAGCGTGTAGACCCGGTCATAGGGGTTCCATGTGCCGATAGTCGTGTCAGTGGGGATAAACTTTGTGCTGGCCCGCGGCTGGATGAAGACAATGTGCGGCTCGGCCAGGTCCTGCGCATACGTGCACACTCCAGAGTCGTCCGTGAGCAGGGTTGTGAGATTGTGGTAATCGTCCTGATACATGTAGTAGGTCGTCGAGGGTGCAAGGCCATCGAGCGTGATCTGGGTTGCGGCGGCCCCTTCCGCTGCCTGAATGCGGATGACGATCATCTCCGGCACGGATTCAAGTCGCAACTCCACCGGCTCGGTGCTTTGCAGCGTGACATTCAGGTACTCGCTGTCGGTGACGGCGAATTCGGTCCCGGTGCCCTCGATTGTGCCCGGCTGGTGAGGTTCCTCGAGTACATCGGGATCCTCCGGAACCGGGAGAATGAGATCACCCAACGGTGGCGGATCCTGGCCGGACGCTGTTGGGACTCCAAGCAGCAGCCATAAAAGGGCCAGGGTGGCGACGCACCGATGCGTCCCGCCCAAGTTTCGCATTGTTCGGTTGCCTGAAAACATGATTCGTGCCTCCTTACGTGTGTTGACGTCCGGTCTGCGGTAGAATGAACGCGCCCTTGGCTCGGGCGCGCAGACTCACCGCCCGGGCGAGGCCTGGCCGGTGAGTGCTCTGCTTAGCCGTGTGAGCTCACCGGCCGCTTTGTTTTCGTTTTCCGCGGTGGGCACCGCCCACCGTGCGGGTCAGAGGCGTCGATCCCGCCCGTCGCTCACGCTCCGGGTCCTGTTCAATCACGCATGTCGTGGTTCTCTCATGTTCCGGAGCTTGCGGCTCGCGTGTCGGGCGTTTCACGAGCCTCGTGTCCGCTCGCTCACGCTCGCGGCTCGTGTTGGTTCATACCCGTCGTGGCTCCTTTGTGTCCCGAAGCTCGCGCTTCGGGCTCGGTTTCGGGCTCTGTCTGTCAGCTGCTCGGCAGCTCGATGGCCTCCGGGGCGGCGGACGAGCCGCTGGTGCCCGCCGCCGGAGTTGCGGGTCAGGGACCGCGGGCGGCGCTATTGGCCGGGGCCGGTGAACTCCTGTTGCATGAGGGCATAGTCGGCCAGGTCGACGTCGCAGTCGCCGTCGGCGTCGCTGCGCAGCGTCCCGTACAACGGGTCTTGCGGGTCCGTCACGATCGGGGCGCCGGGTGGCGTGAAGTCGCACGCGTCCTCGTCGTTGAACACGCCGTCAGCGTCGATGTCGTCATCGCAGCCGTCGATGAGGCCGTCGCCGTCGAAGTCCGGCTCACACTCGTCCGGGACCCAGTCCTCATCGCAGTCGTCGCTCGTACCGGCGCCGATGTCGCAGATATCCAGCGTGCCGTTGCTGTTGCAGTCCTCGTCCGGCTCGCACTCGTCGGGGACCCAGTTGAAGTTGCAGTCGTTGCTGG
>CP070691.1:960738-989138 GCA_020353195.1 Phycisphaerales bacterium
CGGCAGCCACCGTCGCAACTCCGGAGCGATCTCCCCGCCCGGCGAATCGACGACAAGAATGTCCGTCCCACGCAGCGTGTCGGCGCTCCGCACGAGCACTTGCGAAGGCGGGTGGAGATCCATGCCTGTCTGCCGCCGCACGGCCGGACACTCCTACTGGGTTCTCAACAGACGCACTTCGAATCAATGACACGCCGTATGGCCACACCAACACAGGAAGACCCCACGCCTGCAACCGCGATTGACCGGTCGCCTGAGCCGTCATCGCGACTGGGCTCAGTCAAACACCACGGTCTTGTTCTGGCTGACCAGGATCTTGTCGTCCACGTGGAGGTGAACGGCCCGGGCCAGGACGATGCGCTCGAGGTCTCGCCCCTTGCGGATCAGGTCGTCAACCGTGTCGCGGTGGCTGGTGGTCACCGTGTCCTGCGCGATGATCGGACCGGCGTCGAGATCGTCCGTCACGTAGTGGGACGTCGCCCCGATCATCTTGACGCCGCGATCGTACGCCTGCTTGTAGGGCGAGCCGCCGGCAAACGCGGGCAGGAAACTGTGGTGGATGTTGATGATCCGCATGGGGTAGTGGCTGACGAACTCGCTCGACAGGATCTGCATGTACCGGGCCAGCACGACGAAATCCACACGTGCGTCGGACAGCAGACCCAGCACCCGTTTCTCCTGCTGCGGCTTCGTATCCGGGCCCACCGGGCACACCTCGAACGCGATGCCCGCGTCGGCGGCCAGATCACCCAGATCCGCGTGATTGCTCACGATCAACGGGATCTCCACGTCAAGCTCGCCCGATTTGTGTCGCCACAGAAGGTCGGTCAGACAGTGACTCTGCCGGCCGACCAGAATGCCCATCCGCTTGACGGGCAGGCCCCAGAACACGCTCCAAGCCATGCCGAACCGCCGGGCCACCGGTTCCCAGGCGGCGGCAAACGTCTCCGGGCCTAGCCCGAATCCCTCCCGCTCGATCGCCGCCCGCATGAAGAACTCGCCGTGATCCTTGTCCGTATGCTGGTCGGCGTCGAGCAGGTTCCCGCCGTTGTCGGCGATGAAACTGGCCACCGCAGCCACGATCCCCCGGGCGTCGGGACAGGCAATCAGGAGTCTGGCCGTCTTCCGCATGGTCAGCCGCTCTCAGCGATCAGTCAGTCGTCAGCTTCCCGCTACCGCGTTCACGTCGTCGGCACGCCGATACCCAGGTCCGCCGACGTGAACAGCGCTTCGAACGTGTATCCGGCCCCTTCGATATTCTCCCGCGCGCCCTCCTGCCGATCGAGGACGGCCACGATCTTCTCCACGCGGGCGCCCTGGTCGGTGATGACCTTTGCCGCTTCGATCACCTGTCCCCCCGTGGTGGCGATATCCTCGACAAGCAGGACCGTTTCGCCCTTCTCAATCACGCCCTCGAACAGCTTGCCCGTGCCGTAGCCCTTCTTCTGGTTGCGGATGATCACGAACGGCAGCCCGCTGCTCATCGATGCCGCGGCCGCCAACGCCACCCCGCCCAACTCCGCCCCGGCAATGCGCGTGGTGGATTCGGTGGCGTAGCCGGCGAGGTACCGGCCGACCTCTTTGAGGACGGCCGGAATCGTCTCGAATCGATACTTGTCCAGGTAGTACTTGCTCCGCTTGCCCGACCGAAGCACGAAATCACCCTCGAGATACGCCGCGGCCTTGATCGCCCGGCCCAATTCCTGCTTGTTCATGTCTGCCCTCTTTCTGTCTTGCCTTCACACGGGTCCCCATGATGGGCGGCCCGCCGCAGCGAAAGCGGCGACCGGTCAAAGAGCCGGACGCAAACTCCCGAGACGACCGCTCGAGCCAGGTCCTACACCGCAAGATCCGCGGATCGGCCCAACGCCTTGCGATGGCGCCGTCGGATCGGGCTGACGTACTCGCGCACAAATGCGTCTACCTGCTGCGGGGCGGCGCCGATGAACTGCCGCGGGTCCGTAACCGCCTTGACGTTCACGCCGGCGAACGCCGGGTCGGCCGCGATCCGCTCCAGCAGGTCGTTGTCCAGCCCGTCGACCTTCACCCGGTGGGCGGCCGCCCGCGCGTGCTGCCGGATTCGCTCGTGAAGCGCCTGCCGGTCGCCGCCGCACGACACCGCCGCCATCAGAATGTCCTCGGTCGCCATCAATGGCAACTCCGCCCGGACCCGGGCGGCGATCACCTTGGGGTACACCACCAGCCCCCGGGCCACGTTCGTGACGATCCGCAGCATCCCGTCGGTCGCCAGGAACGCCTCCGGAATCGTGAGCCGCTTGTTCGACGAATCGTCCAACGTTCTCTCGAACCACTGCTCGGCCGCCGTCTGCAGCGGCGACGACGCCAGCGAAATCACGAACCGGGCGAGCCCCGTCGCCCGTTCGCACCGCATCGGGTTCCGCTTGTACGCCATCGCGCTGGAGCCGACCTGCTTCGTTTCGAACGGCTCTTCGATTTCCTTCAGATTCGCGAGCAGCCGCAGGTCGTTGGCAAACTTGTGGACGCTGGCGGCGATGCCGGCCAACGCACACACCACCTGGGCGTCGACTTTCCGCGAGTAAGTCTGCCCGGTGATCGGCTCGCAACGGGCGAAGCCGAAGCGCCGGGCCACGTCCCGCTCCAGCCGATCCACCTTGGTCAGGTCACCGTCAAACAGCTGCAGGAAGCTGGCCTGCGTGCCCGTCGTACCCTTGACGCCGCGAAACCGCAGCTGCGCAATCCTCGCGTCGATCTCGTCGAGATCGCGGACGAATTCATAGCACCACAGGGCCGCCCGCTTGCCCACCGTCGTCAGCTGCGCGGGCTGGTAGTGCGTGAACGCCAGTGTCGGCATGCTGCGATACCGCTTGGCGAAGTCGGCCAGCGCATCCACGACGTTGACCAGCCAGTCCCGTATCAGCATCAAGGCGTCCCGCGTGATGATCAGGTCGCCGTTGTCCACGACGTACGCGCTGGTGGCCCCGAGGTGCAGGATGCCCCGGGCGGCCGGTGCCTGGTCGGCGAACGCATGCAGGTGCGCCATCACGTCGTGCCGCAGCCGTTTCTCGTACCGGGCGGCCGCCGCGAAATCCACCTTGTCGACCGCTCTTTCGAGCTGAGCCACCTGCTTCGACGTGACGGGCAGCCCCAGCTTCCGCTCCGCATCAGCCAGCGCGATCCACAGGCGCCGCCAGACCATGATCCGCCGGCGGGGTCCGAACAGGCGGATCATCGGCTCCGAAGCGTTCCGGGCCACCAGGGGCGATTCGTACCGGTCGTGAGTCGCCATGCGTAAGGTCGGCCTTTCTGTGCCAAGCTCGTCGCAGGATCCCCGTGCCGCCGGCAGGCGTTCAGCGCGTCCGGCCAGACGGCGCCACGGGCAGGCGCATTGTACCGGCCACGCGGGAGATGTGCACTCCTCGTACAAAGGCCCACGCGGACGGCTTTTGACCGCCCCGCATGCACCGTGCTACCATGGACGCGTTAACGCAGAGAGGACCATGCGGTCGATAGGAAACCAGGCGGGTATCCCCGCTCTGTGTACGGGCGGGCGGACGGGACGGACCCGAGGGACGAACGACGTGATGCGATACGTGACAATCGGCATGATGACAGTCGCCGCAGCATCGGGGCTGACCTGTGTCTCCGGAACCGACAGCATCAACAGGCCGGACGTGACGGCAGAGGCGTCCGCATGCGTCGGCGTGGGCGGCGTCGCAACGCTGACCGCCAAGGGCGACATCGTACCCTCGTACCTGTGGTCGCTAGAGCGCCGGCCCGAAGGAGCAGGCGACGTCGAGTTTGCCGACCCGAAGTCGGACACCACAACCGCCAGCGGATTCACCGTCGAGGGCGGGCAGTACATCTTCCGCGTGATCGTCACGGATTACGATGCCGTGAGCGCCTCGTCGTGGGTAACCGTGACGGTGGATGGCCCTCCCGGATCCAGCGGTGCCTTCTGCGTCGAGGTCGCCGGCCCCGAGAGCCTCACCGTCGGACAGGAAGGAACCTACTCCGCCACGCCCGACGCCGAGGGCGAGTTCAGCTACGCCTGGGAGGTGATCACCACCAACGGACCACCCGGTGACGTCGTCACCCTCGGTCCGCCGGATGAGGCGGAGACCACCGCCGTTGCCGCCGAGGCCGGCAGTTTCATCTTCCGGGCCACGGTCACCAGCGACGACACCGGCGAAGTCGGATCCGGGCAGATCACCGTCGTCATCACCGAGGCTCCGGAACTCGGCGTGACCATTGAGGGCCCGGAGTCCGGCGTGGTCGGCACAAAGTTCGAACTCTCCGCTGTCGTAGAAGAAGCAATCGGCAACCTGGCATACGAGTGGCGGGTGACGTCCGGCGAGGCCGACCTGGAAGACGAGGACCAGGCCACGGTCGGCGTCACGCCGACCGCCGCCGGGACGGTGGAACTTGAAGTGGAGGTGACCGACGAGGCCACCGGGCAGACCGCCGGCGCGACCCACACGGTATCGGTCGCCCAGACCGAGGCGCTTCAGGTGAGCGCGTCCTCCTCGTCGCCGCTGCTCCGCGTGGGAGACGAGGTCACGCTCTCCGCATCGGTCGAGGGCGATTCCGACACCATCGACTACGCCTGGGAGGTCTTGGACGGTCCCGGCACCATCGCCAATCCGACCGTGGCGGAGGCCACCTTGACCGCCACGGCCGGCGCCACCATTCGCGTCCAGGTCAGCGTCACCGTGCCGGACGAGACCGAGGCCCGGACCGGTAGCGCGGAGGTCGTCGTCGTATCCTACGAGGCTGAATCCGGCGATCGGCCGGAGGTCGCGATCGCCGTGCAGAACATCGGGACGGTCGGGCTCGCCCTCGAGGTCGACGCCGCCCCGAAGACGGTGGCCAACTTCCTTCAGTACATCGACGAAGGCTTTTACGACGGCGTGCTCATCCACCGGGTCGTGCCGGGCTTCGTGATTCAGGGAGGCGGGTACCGACCCGCCGGCGACGAGCTGGAGAAGCTCGAGCCCACGCGCCCACCCGTGGAAAGTGAAGCCCCCAACGGGCTGAGCAACATTCGCGCGACGGTGGCCATGGCCTTGGTGGGCGACGACGCGGATTCCGGCGACACCCAGTTCTTCATCAACCTGGACGACAACTCCTCCAACCTGGACGAGGGGCCCCCGCCGTTCACCGTGTTCGCCGAGGTGATCGACGGCGGAATGGATGTCGTCGACCAGATCGCAGCCGTCGAGACGGGCAGCCGCAGCGGCCTGAACGACGTTCCGATCGAGAATGTCGTCATGACCTCGATCCGCCGCGTCGCGCCGGACGAGTGACCCGGCCGGCCTCGCTGCATGCTCCCGGCGCCCTTGTGAAAGACCTCGATTCGTGATAGAACTACAAGCGCGATGCAGAGGATCGCCATGTACGAGGACCCGCACGCCACGTTGAAAGAGCTGTCGGCCCGGATCGTTGCCATCCGGGACTCCCTTTGACCTGCCGGTCAAGAGACAGCAACTCGCGCAGCTCGAATCCGAGATGGCCAAGCCCGGATTCTGGGATGACCCGGAGACGGCCCGCAAGACGGTAGCCCGGCTGCAGAGTCTCAAGGCCGTCGTCGAGCCCGTCGGCTCGCTGCTCGAACGCAGCGACGACGCCCGGACCGCCCTCGAATTGCTGGACGAAGAAGACGACCACGCCACCCGCGACGAACTCCACCGCGTCCTCGATGAGCTGGCCAACGACCTTGACCGCGTCGAGCTGCTTTCCCTGCTTTCAGGACCCAACGACGCCCGCGACTGCTACTTCCACATCCAGGCCGGCACCGGCGGCGCCGACGCCCAGGACTGGGCCGAAATGATGATGCGCATGTACCTGCGCTTCTTCGAGCGCCACGGATTCTCGGCCGAGCAGTTGTCGGCCAAGGACGGAGAGGAGGCGGGGATCCAGTCCGTGGATCTCGTGGTGCGCGGGCCGTACGCCTACGGCCTGCTGTCGTGTGAAATGGGCGTACACCGCATGGAGCGGATCAGCCCCTTCAACGCCCAGCGCAAGCGCCAGACCAGCTTCGCCGCCGTCAACGTCGAGCCGGAGATCGACGACATCCAGATCAACATCGACTGGGACAAGGACGTACGCGAGGACACGTACCGGGCCAGCGGCAAAGGAGGCCAGCACGTCAACAAGACCTCCTCCGCCGTCCGCCTGACCCACAACCCCACCGGCGTCGCCGTCCAATGCCAGAACGAGCGCTCCCAGCACAAGAACCGGTCCATCGCCCGCAAGATGCTCGCGTCAAGATTGTTCCAGATGGAAGAGGCCAAGCGCAACGCCGAATTGGCCAAAGCCTACAGCGAAAAGGGGCAGATCGGCTGGGGATACCGGATTCGCACGTACACGCTCCAACCCTACCAGTTGGTCAAGGACGAGCGCACGGGGCACAAGAATCCCAACGTGCAGGCGGTGCTCGACGGCGATCTGCAGGCGTTCATCGATGCGGAACTGCGACGCCGCCTCGCCCGCCGAAGCCGCGACTGATCACCGCGCCGCTCCGAGTCCGGCAAGATCCGCCGGGTTTGCAGTGGCGGGCGCCGCACAGTTCGGCTAGGATGCGTATGCAGGCAGATTCGCCCTGTCCGGTCTCTCAAACTCAGGTCAAGCGGTATCAACTGCGCCAGGCAGCCGGTTCGAGACTGAATCAGCGAAAGGGAATGCGGTCGAATGTCCTTCAAAGCGGTAAGACACGAACAGATATCCGTGTTTCTCGAGAATCGCGCGGGCGTCATCGCGGAAGTCTGCAACGCGCTGACGGATCAACGCATCAACATCGAGGCCCTTACCGTCCTGGACACCTTCGACATCGCCACCATGCGGATGGTCGTTGACGAGGCCGATCTCGCCAAGGAGGCTTTGCGGACCGCCGGTGCCGCGTACGTCTCGGTCCCCGTGCTGGGAATCCGCCTGCCCAACGTCCCGGGGTCACTGGGGGCGGTCGGAAACCACATCGCCCAGGCCGGCGTGAACATCGAATACCTCTATGCCTCGAGCATCCCGGGCGGCGACACCATCTATGCCATTCTCCGCGTTGGCGATGCCGATATCGACAAGGTGCTCGACATCGACTTCGACATCGAAACCACCCATTGAAGCTCGAGACTCCGCCTGCGGGGCTCCCCGCCCGGCGCGCCCGTTCGCAACCGGCGCCGTTTCGAACACGCCAAGCCGCTGGTCGCGAGCCACGGGGCAACACGATTGGCGCGCCGAATCCGGCCTTTGCGCAGATCGCCCGTCCCGTTACAGCCTGAGAAGCTTCAGCAGACCGGCGGCGACCGTGTATCGCCGCCCCTCCAGCGTGATGTCGATCCCGGCCGCTTCCAGGTGATTCAGGTACCGGAAGAGCGTGCGACGCGAGCACCGCAACTGCCTGCGCATCTTCTCGATCGTCGCACCTTTCTGCATCAACTGGATCATCTTGAGCTGGCGACCGTAGATCGACCGCTCGCTTTCCAGCGATCTGACCAGCTTCTGAGCGGCGCCCCGCACCTTCGGGTCCTTCCCGAAGATCTTGCCCTTCAAAGCCTGCCGCAGCGCGGCGTGCACCGCAAACGTCTCGGTGAAATCGGATTTGTTTCGCAGATTCGCAGCCATTGTATCTCCCCGACTCGACTCACACTACCCCAACTACGCCACCACCCCGACACCGTCCGGAGGCGTCGGCACCCACCGCCCCAGGGGCAACACTGCCCCGGAGCAAAGGAGCCGCATGTGGCAGTGCAGCCTACCCGCAACCGGTCAGGCTGACAAGCGCTGACACAAGCCAAACACTTGTCGGATTCGACCGGCCCGCCATTCAGTTCAGCCGCCCCCCCCGAACCGGACGAAACCCCACGCACGCCGGAGCCCGCCACGGACGTCGCCGGCGGCGCTGCCTCGGCACGCACCGGCCCGCTCGATCCCATGCCAGTACTGCTTTAGTGGGCGAAATCTCGCCACACACGCGTCTTCGCACGCTCTGAGCCCGGCGGATCCCGTGCCGACAAGCGGCCTGCGCCGCCGCGCCGGGACCGCTAGGTGATCCCCGTGCCGGTCGTGGTGGCAACAAGACGACCATGCTTCACACCGCGGGCACTGATCAAGCGGTCCGCCAGCCGCTGCAGATGCCCGGGCATTCCCCTCAGGATGATCACCTCCAGGCAGTCGCGAGGGCCAAGATGCACGTGGAGCGTCGACACGATACTCTCGGCGAACTCGTGCTGAATCCGGGTCAGGCGGGCCGTCAAATCGGGCGTGTGATGGTCGTAGACCAGGCAGAGTGCCGCCGCGGCCGGCGCCGCGTCCTCGTCCCATTCCGATTGCACGAGGGCGTCCCGGACCAGGTCACGAATGGCTTCGGAGCGGTTGGCATAGTCCTTTCGGTGGATCAATCCGTCAAACGCAGCCAGCAACTCCGCATCCATGGAAACGCCGAATCGGACGAGCTGGGCCATCATCCTGCCTCCACCGCATTTCCACACCGCCGGTAGACCGGCCCCGAAAGCGTACTCGTGCCCCGCCGTCGGCGTCAACTTGCCGTTCCAGGACCCGCTGAGCGGTCGGGCGGGCGCCGGCTCGGGGGTTGACCGAACAGTTTCCAGCACCGATACTAACTGTGACTGTACGGGTCTCGCCCGCTTCATGCATGCTCCCACCGATGCGGCGAGGCTCCGGACGAGAACGATATGAGGAAGGACTGGCGCGAAATGGTGTGTGATTGGCGGCGGTTTGCGTCCCATGCCCGGGCGACTCGCCTGGTGATGCTCGCTGTTTCGCTGACCGGTGGGCTGGCCCCGATCGGCGGGTGCGACGCGCTGAACCCGGCATTTGTCGAAGTGATACTCCCTGCGGACCTTGTCGCGGCAGGGACCACCGAAAACCCCTCCGGGCACGTCCCGATCTTCTTCGTGAGCAACGCCCGCTTCGACGGCGAGCTTCTCAGCTATCTCGAGTCGCAAGGCGTCGACGTCTCGGATCCGAATCTCAGGCCTCGGGTGCGGGTGCGTGTGGCCGTCGTCTTCGCTGACGGCTCGGCGCGGACTGTGGAGTTTATCGATGGGGCGCAGATCACCCAGACGTCCACCACCGTAACCGTTGACGGGGCCACGCAGGATGCCGTCATCCCGCCGGATCTCGACCGACCCGTATTGAACAACCAGGTACTGCAGTGCGACATCTCGCTGATCGGGATTATCCCCGAGATCATCGAGATCTATGTGCCCGTGTTCATAGGCGAGTATACCGTCGAGGAGATTCCCGATTTCGGATTGGAGACCCGGCTGGTCCAGGTGTTCCCTCCGCAGTTCTATCCCTTGCAGATGGACGAGGTAGACGAGTTTGGCAATACGACCACGCTTCGGAACATCGGCATTCGTGATATTCCCGGTCCTCTGGAGGACCTGACCTGCGGCTCGGTAGTCCTGTTCTCCTTGGAAGGCACGCTGCGAGTGCCGTTTATCGGCGACAACCCCGGGTGGATCGATGAAGACGCCCCGACCATCGCCGCTTTCCCGGGACGGTTCAAGGTGTTGACCGCCGTACAATGACATTCGGCCGGTAGCTTCAGAGAGGCGGTTGCCCAGGAGATCTTCAATATGCGTGCTGTGTCCAAAAAACTGTTTCTTGCCGTGTTGGCTACGGGCGTACTGACTGCGGGAGGGTGCGGTGAGGACGCCACTTTCCTGAATCCGGCATTCGTCAACTACAGTCAGGGTGGTGTCATCCCGTTGACGCCGGGCGCGGCATCAAGCTTCGTGCTCGTCAGACTCGTCAACCGTACCGACAACGCCATCGAGTTCATCCTGACGGTGGAACGCGAGGCCATCGTAGACCCCGCCGAAGACGTGGGCGGGCTGAGCGACGTGGACGAAGCGGAAGTCCGCTATGAACAGGAGACGTTTCGCCTGTCGACATTCCCCGGCGGACTCACCAATGAAATCGGCATCCTCCTGCAATGCCCGGTCGTGCGGGTCGGGCTCGGCGAGAATCTGAACTTCCCGACCCAAGACCCCGGGCTCTACATCGGAGTCGGGGATCTGTACTCAGGACAGATCGTCCAGGGGTTCGGCGTGCCGGCGGGTGTCAACCCGCTCGATTCGCGCGTGGGTAACTTCGCGTGCGGTGATACGCTGATCTTCGAGGTGACCGAGCAGACCGGCGTGCCGGGGAACGTCCAGGTCAAGACGTTCGTGCTCCCGGCGGCCACCCAACCCGATACGTACACCGGCCCGGACACGTTCAACAACGCCCGAATCCTGCTCGAAAGGCAGTTTGGCGACGAGGAATGACCGGCATCGGCTTCGCGCGGGGCCGATTCCGTACTCGGCAATTCAGTTCACGAGGAACGTCATGAAAGCTCTGCGACGTCGGGCCGGAAGCTGGACCCTGCTGGCGGCGCTGTTGGCCGGCGGCACGCTGTTCGGAACCTGTGAAATGCGCGTCCGGGACGCGCTTGTCGAGGGGTCGAAGGCCACCTTATACCAGCTGCTGGGTGACCTTTCCGATCCGGCGAACCTCTACCCGGAAACCGACGACGGAGCCGGCTTCTGAACCCGAATCGCCCGAATGACACACGAGTCGCGGCAGAGCGCCTCGCCACTGACCCGATGAGCTTGGTGCCCGCACCCCCGTCCGGAGACTTCCGGCAGGACGGGCCACAGCAGACCACCGCGCACCGGGACCGCCGATCGCGACCCGATACAGATCACCGGAGGAGTCATGATGACAGTGGGAGCCTTTAGGGGTCTGGCCGGCGGCGGCGTGTTGCCGCTTCTGCTGGCGGGCTGCCTTTCCTGGGGGCCTGGCACCGCCTATGAGTCCGTGACACTCTACATCACCCGCGCTGATACCGGGCTGCCCCTGGCCGATGCCACGATCGAACTGATGGACGGCGCCGACTGCGACCAGGACGACCTCGACCAATGCCTCGACGATGAAAACGACGCAGGTCGCTCATGGATGAAGGTAACCGACGACCAGGGCCAGCTGACCCTGAGGTTCGAGTTTCCCGACGGCACCCCCCTCGCCGGTCCACTCGTCATGCGATTCACGAGCAACGGGCAGACAGGGAAGGCGTTTGCCGTCGGCTTGATTGAGGGAGCCACTACGATCGTGGAGCAGGCAACCACCACCGATGAGACCGTCAGCGTGACGGTCGTCGACATTACGGTTACGTACTCATCCATTAACTAGAGGCAGGCGGTGACGACCGTCATCGCGAGCTCTCCCATAGGCTGACGCCCGTCGCGACACGTGGTTCATCCCCGCGACCGCGCCGCCATGCAAACCCGGCGTCTCCAGAACGGCGCGAGCCGCACGACGCACTCCAGCGGCGCTGGACGATTCAATGAAACCTCCCGCCCCCAAAGTGATACTCATCACAGGTTGCAGCAGCGGCATCGGCCAGGCGTCCGCCGAGCGGCTGGCCCGTCGCGGGCACGTGGTCTACGCCACTGCCCGACGACCGGAATCCGTCGAAGCTCTCCGGCAATGGGCCGCCGCCACCGGCGACAACGCCCGTACCGGCCACCTCGACGTGACTGAGCCCCAGACCAGCCGCGACGCCGTCGCCCGCGTCGTCGCCGAGTGTGGCCGGATCGACGTGCTGATCAATAACGCCGGTTACGGCCAAGCCGGAGCCGTCGAGGACGTCGCCCTCGAACAATGGTGGCGACAGTTCGAAGTGAACCTGTTCGGAACGATCGCGCTGACCCAGATGGTCCTGCCCGCGATGCGCGCCGCGCGATCCGGCCGCATCATCAACGTCTCCAGCGTGGTCGCCCATGTCACCGTCCCGTTCATGGGAGCCTACACGGCCAGCAAGCACGCCCTGGACGCCGTCTCCAACGCCCTGCGCATGGAAGTCCGCCGCTGGGGCGTCCACGTAGTGCTCATCGAGCCCGGACCGATCGCCACCGACTTCCGGCGAAACGTGCTCGCCCACGCCGACCCCGACACCACGGCCCGACACTCCGCCTATGCCGAAGCCTACGCCGTCCTCGCCGGCACACCGACGACTGCCCATCAGCGAGCCACCGGCTCAGCGGACGACGTCGCCCGCGCGATCCAGCGGGCGGTGGAGGCCCGCTGCCCTCGCACCCGGTACCCGGTCACGTCCATCGCACGGTGGGTGCCTCGCGTGGCCTGTGTCCTGAGCGACCGTGTCATCGACGCTGTCACGCTTCGGGCTTATCGCCTGCGCCG
This sequence comes from Phycisphaerales bacterium, assembly GCA_020353195.1. Taxonomy (GTDB): domain Bacteria; phylum Planctomycetota; class Phycisphaerae; order UBA1845; family UBA1845; genus JAFGJQ01. Next base: position 972,922 of record CP070691.1, read on the forward strand.
GTTTTCGCGTGAGGTGAAACGGTCGAAGTGACACCCGGTGTCTGCCACGGCACCCCCTGCCGCCCACCGGCGACGATATCATGCGCAGTCAAGCTTTACCACCGGAATGTGCGCATACGGAAAGGGGCGGCGCTTAGGCTCTCTCAGGCCAGACGCCGCCCCTTTTCCCAGGCTTGGTGACCGTTTTGGTGCGCTCGCCGGCAACGTCTGACGTTGCCGCTCTCTCTCTCGGCTTCTCGCTCTCTCCCTCGCGCTCTCTCTCTTGCGGTTGGCCGGTGCTCTCTCACCTTCACCGGCCGGTTTTGGCTCTCTCTGCTCTTGGAGGATCGAAAGTGGGTTCCACTCTCTTCAACAAAAGCTGAGCACACCGTCACCGCCTATGTACACAGGCTCACCTTGCCTGCATGCACACGTCCGGGCTTCTCTTGGGGTACTCTCTCTCGCAGGCGTGCGCTCTCTCTTCGCCTTGCTATACCCCGTACACCCTCTTCGTTCTTTTAATATAGGAACTTGGGCCCGCCGTTTCAAGACCCGTGACGACGTTTTTTCAAAAATAATCCGCGCCGCGCCGAGTTCACCGCCCGTAGCACCGCACCACTGACCCCCCGCAGGCGCATGCCTCGAGCCCGTCGGCGCTGCTCCCCCGACGGTCGCGCTCGCAGCGGCCATCGGCACCGCCCGCTCCGGGCCGCCCGCGTCAGCCGCCGAAGCGCCGGTTGCGTGGTCCTCGATCGCACAGTAGGCTGATCTGTGATGCCGCGGGTGTAGCTCAATGGCTAGAGCATCAGCCTTCCAAGCTGAATGTTAGGGGTTCGAGTCCCCTCACCCGCTGTTTCGACAGGGTGCCGTTCGCTCCCCCCTTACCCACCCCCTCATCAGCACTTACGCACAACGACGGCTCGCAGGTCGAACCGCCCAACTCGACCTCGCGCAGCCGCCCCGGCCGCCACCGGACGACCGCCCGCGACGATCCGCGCCCCGCCAAGCACCGCGCGTCGTCTACTCGCCGTCCCCGGCCGTACTCACCGTGGCCTTCCAGTGGTGCCGGAGCGTGGAGACCGCCCAAATCGCGCCGATCGCGTAAGTCACAACCGCGCCGTACAGCCAGTACCAGTAGAATCCGGAGCCGGTCATGTCGGCGGCCTCTTTCGCCAGGATGATGCGCAGGGCTACGCCGATCGTCATGAAATAGTACGCGAAGAAGACGATGATAAAGCACGCGACATAGTGCTTGTCCATGTAGCGGAATTGGGGAAGCGACTCGACCCATGCCTCCCAGCCCACCAGATGCTCCGCGTTGCTTTCGATCCTCTCGCGGATGTACCGCCCGGCGCGCATCATCGAACTCTGCTCCGCAAGGAACATCAAGATCAACACGAGCACGGAGTACGGCAGCAGCAGCCAGACGAACATATGGCCTTGTGACGCCATATCCCCTCGCGATGCAACGAAGGCAAGAATAGGAACGCCGAACAGCCCCATCACCACGATCCAGAACAACCGGGCTTTCGTGGCTTTGATCTCCTCCCGCAGCGCAATGAACTCGTCTCGGAACAGTCCTTTCGTCTCCATCTCAAGTCTCCGGAACGGCTGTCATTGTCGAATCGGCCGACCACATCGGTCAGCGCCGTGATATGCCGCGTCTCGGCGCCGGGCACTTCGCCCGGCGACCGCTTCGCTGTCCGAGCCGATTCTACCGCGGTCCACCCGGGCCTGCCTACGTCTCATCCGCCGCCGCGTACACGGCACCGCACCACCGCCGTCACCTCGGCGGCGCCCCTGGCATTGCCGGTTCCCGGGCACCTGGTACAATGAAAGAAGGACAGATTCGTAACTGCTTGATTTGTCAGCGAGTTAGACCTCTGTGCGCCAGCCCGCCAGACCGCAGGCTCGCTGATTCGGTCGCCTATGCCGCCGCACGACCCAGTGGAGCCGGGCAGCCGCGCCGCTGCCACCCCCGCGTTGCCAACGAATCCGGTCCAGCTGCTGGATCTCGTGGACGTCGCGCTGGTGCAGGAGCTGCAGGACAGCTTCGCCGCCCTCGGCGAGCTTTCGATCCAGATCTGCGATGCGCGGGGACAGCCGATCACCGACCCCTCATGTCGAGACGCCGGGTGCAGAGTGATCGCCTCCACCGAAGCCGGCCGCGCCGCCTGCCGTACGAGCGCCACCGAAGCAGCCGCGAAAGTCCGCGACGCCTGCGAAGCCGTGCAGACCTGCCATTGCGGGATGACGCAATACGGCGCCCCGATCAATGCTCTGGGACAGCGGCTCGGCACAGTGGTGGCGGGCAAGACCTCCGGAAAGACCATCTCGCGAGACCGGCTGCGGAGCATCGCGAAGACGTACGGCCTGGACGCCGACCGCCTGGCCGAAGCCGTCATTCACGGAGCCGAACACGCACTCGACTCCGCGGCCCGCCTGCCGCACGTTCTGGCCCGCGTCGTCGCTGCGCTGTGCGAGCAGCGGTTCGAGATCCGCCAACGCCTGGAGGAAATCAGTACGGTATGCGACGTCACGGGCATGCTCTCGGGCACGGGCGATCTGTCCGGGGTCATGGCCAGAGCCGCTGCCCGCGCCAGTCAGGCCATGGGCGTCAAAGCCGCCACGATTCGCCTGGTGGACCAGGAGACCGGTGAGCTCGTCCTGCATGCGTCGCACAACCTGTCCGACGAGTATCTGGCGAAAGGCGCCGTGACACTTGCCGCCAATCCCGTCGATCGCGCCGCCATCGAGGGGGAAACGGTCTACATCGAAGACGCCGCCACCGATCCCCGCGTGCGATATGGAGAGGCCGCCCGGCGCGAGGGGCTCGTCAGCAGCCTGTGCGTGCCGATGTCCTACCGGGGCGAGGTGGTCGGCGTCCTTCGCATTTACAGCGATCGCCGCCAGCGCTTCTCAGGGCTTGAAGCCGCCCTGCTCCGGGCGATCGGCTCCCAGATCGCGGCCGCGGTCACCCATACGCGCCTCTACGAGCAGCGGCTGGCCAACGAACGTTACACGCGGCAGTTGGCCTACGCCGCCGACATCCAGCAGCGAATGATCCCCGAACCGCCGCGCCATCCGCGAATCACCTTCGGCGCCATCTACGATCCGCACCTCGGCGTCGGCGGCGACTTCTATGATTTCCTCCATCTACCCGGCGGCACCCTGGGCGTCTGCATCGCCGACGTCGCGGGCAAGGGCATGCCGGCCGCACTGTTGATGGCGTCCGTGCGCGCCGGCCTCCGCGCCCACGCCGACAGCACCTTCAACATCAACGACATTATCACGAAAGTGAACGACCGCCTGTACCGCGACACGCTGGTCAGTGAGTTCGCCACACTGTTCTACGGCGTGTTCTCCGCGGATGGCGCGCAGTTGACCTACTGCAACGCCGGCCACGAGCCCCCCGTGCTGCTGCGCGGCGACCACATCTTCCAGCTTCGCACCGGCGGAATGGTCATCGGTCTCGACCCCCACGAGAAATACCGCATGGACGTCGTTGATCTCAAGGGCGGCGACATCATCGCGATGGTCACCGACGGAGTCACCGAAGCCCTGAACTTCGACGACGAGCCTTTCGGCCGGCGCCGCCTGATCGAGTCGATTCGCCGATATCGTGACCTGGAAGCCCCTTCCCTGGCCCAGCAACTGCTCTGGGACGTCCGCCGCTTCGCGGGATTGGCCGACAAACTCGACGATCTGACGCTCGTTGTCGCCAAGGTCGGCTGACGACAGAACCGGAATCGCTCACGAACGACGCGCGGAAGCCCCGCATCCCGCACGAACCGTCCGGCGCAGATCCACAACGGACCGCGAGACCGACGGCTTCAGCCCGGCGTCAACGCGACGCCGCTCATGCGGGCTCCACAGCCGTCATGGCTCTCCACAACCCGACGCACATTTTCCCCGGGCCGGACCGCTTGGCTTCGTACATCAGCATGTCTGCTTGCTTGAGAAGTGCTGTGATATCGTATGCGGTGCGCGAGCCTGGCATGTAGAGCGCGCCAACGCTTACCGTCTTTTTCACGGCCACTTTCCCTTTCACGAATGGCTCGTCTCGAACACTGCGCATGATCGCGTCAACAACCGCACAGACGCGGGCCTTCTCAATATCGCTCAGGACGAGCACGAACTCATCACCCCCGAGCCGCCCGAATACGTCCGTCTTGCGCACGCGCTCGCTGATCCTGGAGCACAGTTCGCGCAAGACAAAGTCGCCGAAATGGTGACCGTGTGTGTCGTTGACTTCCTTGAAATCGTCGATATCGCAGTAGAGCACGGCAAACGGAATCGCCCGGCGCCCGGCGGAATGAACGATCCTGTCCGCCTCCGTGAGAAAACCCGCGCGGGTCAGCACGCCCGTGAGCGCGTCGATGCGACTCTCGTCCACAACGCGCTCGTGCTCCGTCACCAGATTCTGGACAAGCCGCCCGGTCTTGGCCGCCTCGTCCATCAACTCACGCACCTGCAGGTGCATCCTCATGGTCGAATCCGCAATCTCCTCACAGACATCCGCCATGAGATCGGGAAGGCGCAGTTCAGGCGATTGGCCGGGCTCGAAATACCCGTACAGCGTGTCAAATTCCGTCTGCACGGTTACCAGGAACTTCTCGTGATCCTTGAACTCGCCGGGCCCGCTTTCACGCAGAAACTCGCTGAGCTTCTTCACATCGGTGGTGCTCCACCGATCCGGCACGTGCGGAAACAGGGAGGCAACCTGAATGGCCGTCGCAACGGCGTCGGACTCGACGAACTTCGCAATGCACCCGGGGTCATGATGAAACCCGATTGCATCGACGTAGGCCTCGGGAAGCTCCAGCTTCGCCCCGATCCAACGCCCAACCTCCACGTGATCGACACCGAACGCTTCCCGCTCACGCCCGAGCTGATAGTCCACGCTGCAAGCCGGGTCCTGCAATATGGACGAAAGCGACCCCGGCGCCACCGAGTGCACCAAAGGCAATGCGATATCCTGGAACAGACCGCACAGAAAAGCCTCGTCCGCACGACGGGCATCCATCGCATGCGCGATGCATTTCGCCGCGACCCCCTTGCACAATGAAGCCTGCCAGTACTGCTTGGCATTCTCCTTCGGGATTCTCAGATGGTTGTGCAAGCCCGCCATGCAGTAGCCGATCGCCAGCGTGCGAATGTTGGCTAGCCCCAGGAGCGTGACGGCCTGCAGGACCGTTGTGACTTCATTCCTGACGCCGTACCACGACGAATTGGCCAGCGCCAGTATCTTCGTGCCCAACGCCGGATCGGACGAGATGGTCTTCTCATACTCAACCGGCCCGGCGTCGAGATCTGTTCCGAGTTCGATAAACTTGACCGCCACCGAAACCGACGCCGGTAGATAGGTCAGCTGGTCGACATGCCGGCGAAGCGTACTCTCCAGACCCCCGGGGCCGGGAGCCTCGGGCTGAGCTGTCTGATTCACTGTTTGTACCCCCGACCTTCGTGAAGGTCCCACGACTCTGTATGCCCGGTCCCGTGGGGACACCGTACTTATCGGGCGTGCTGCACGCCCTCTCGTCAACCCAGGACCCCTGTCGCTCCCGTCGAGCGCGTCGTCCGGTTGACCACCCCCACACAGCCAACACTGCCTTCGGCTGATCTCAGTCGCGTCTTTAACACTCTAGCTCTCGCAGTGGAGCTTCATTCCCGCTGGCCATCCCCCCAGACGCGTCGGAAACCGCGGCGACCCCGGTTATCCTGCCCCAGAAGGCGACCGGGTTCCTCGCACCAACCCTGCCCGGGAGGCCACTCTCACCGCGCTCGACGGAGCCCTCCCCGCCGACGGCGCCCACCGTCCCAGGCTAAGCGAACACGCCGGCCCTTCTGCTCCGGCGTGCCACGGCCACACTGTTTCCCTAGGCAAGCTGTTGAACAATCGCGGGCAGTACGCGGCCCGACGGCGCGCGAATCGCCAGATCGGCCGACGCCGTCAGCGGGGTGGCTTCAGGATTGATCTCGATGACCGAGGCGCCATTGGCCCGGGCCCAGTCGGCCAGCGACGCCGCCGGCTGCACTACCGAGCTCGTGCCCACCACCAGCATGATTTCGCACCGGGCGACGGCCTCCTGCGCGCCGGACAGCACGTCCGTCGGAAGCACCTCCCCGAACCAGACGACGCCCGGCCTGGCCATCGCACCGCACGCACCACACCGCGGAATGCTCGTCAGGTCGTCGCCGGTCGCCCGCGCCTCATGCCCGCAGCGGGTGCATCGGTCGATCCAGATGTCGCCGTGCAGCGCGAAGACCTCGCGGCTGCCGGCCTGCGGGTGCAGACCGTCGACATTCTGGGTCACCAACGTGAACTCGGGCACGATCCGTTCGAGGTCAGCCAGCGCGTAATGCCCGGGGTTCGGTTTGCACTCTTTCAGAAGCTCCCGTCGCCACAGGTAGAAGCGCCACACCTCCTCGGGGTCCGCGTCAAAAGCCTCGGGCGTCGCGAGGGTCTCCGGGCGGCGCCCCTGCCACAGCCCGCCTACCCCGCGAAACGTCGGCACGCCGCTCTCCGCCGACACACCCGCCCCGGTCATGCAGCAGACCCGCCGGACCGACCGAAGCCGCTCCGCCGCCTGCTCCACCAGAGAAGCCAGATCGTCGTCCACCGGATCGTCCGTACCCACAGACCTACTCGCCTCCCCACGCTCCGGACATGAAAAAACCCGCCGAGGCGGGCCTTTTCAAAAAATTGCGGCAATCACCTAATCTCGCCTTTCGACTACCCTCGGCCGTATAGGCTTCACTACCGTGTTCGGAATGGTAACGGGTGTTTCCCTACACGTATCATCACCGCAGACGGTACAATACCGCCCCGGCCGCCGTTGTCAAGGGGGCAAACGCGCGAATCCGCCCCCGTCACGGCGCCCCCCGTCCATTCCCGTCGCCGTTGACGGCGGCCTTGTTGGGCATCAGGCGGAATTCGACGGGGGCCGGCGCCTCCACCAGCTCGACGTCGGCGGGCAGAACGAACCTCGGGGTCACGTGCCGGAACACGCCGACACTGTCCGCGTCCGGCGTCGTCAGGGGTATCGTGCCGAAGACCTTGGTCTCTCCCGAGACGATCCGCTCCACCACGTCCTCCGGCCCGCGGATCGTGATCGGCTGGGTCAGCAGCGTGAAGTTGTCACGACGGTCAACAAAGTAGCGATTGAAAACCGCCTGGCTTGCCTGAAAACTGATCGGGACAGCCGATATCGTCGCCTGCCGTCGCCGCTCTCGCAGCTCCGCCATGAGCCTGACCTCGGCCGGCTCGACCTTTACGCCGACCCCGGCCACCTGCGGGTCGATCAGCACGTCCCGCGAAAACAACTCGCCCTCCGGAAACGTCGACAGATGCCGGCTGACGTTCAGCGCCACGTACCGCTGCTCGGCCGGGATTCCCGGCCGGTTCGGATCCAGCCCGTTCAACTCGATATGGGAGATCGTCACCTGCACCTCGCCCGGCTGGACCGTCGGCTCGACGCCGAAATCGAAGGAACCGGCGTCCACGATCCGCACGGGCATCGTCACCGTTACGTCGCGATCGACTATCACCGCCAGTTGGCCCGGCTCAACCTCCTCGATCGACAGGCCCTCGAACGCGGGAACGGACAACCTCTGCAGCTCCTTGCCCAGGTCCTTCAAGGCGTACCGCCCGGGGACCGCGTACTGCCCGGGCGTCTGCTCGGCAACCGGCAGCTCCACGTTCAGCACCCGCCCGAGGATGTTCTTGGCGATCACCTTTCGCGGGCCGGATACCTTCACCCGGAACGGAGGCTGGTCCGGATTCTCCGCCGTGACCGCCATCCCCGTGCCCGGCACCGCCACCGGATTGATCTTGACCAGGACTTCGTCGCTTTCCCTCAGCAACTGGTCGGCCGAAACCCAGATCAACACGGTCAACCCGACCGTCATCGTAATGAGCTTCGCCTGCGCCACGCTACGTCCCTGCCTTCGCTTTCGGCAGCGGGATCCCCGCCGATGATGACGTGTCTGCCGACTTGGGTGGCTCGGCCGCGCGGGCGGCCGGTGCAGCAGGCGGCGCCGCGGGGGCCCGCTTCCGCAGCCGGCGCTTCAACCCCCCCGAAGCCGGCGCCAATCCCGTCCGCAGGATCTGACGCAGGGCGTCCACCGTCAGCGACCGCCGCAGCCGACCGTGCTCCGCCACCGAGATCGTGCCCGTTTCCTCGCTCACCACGATCACCAGGGCGTCCGACTCATGGCTCATGCCGATCGCAGCCCGGTGCCGACTGCCCAGCGATCGGTCCACGTCACCCGAGTCCGCCAGCGGGAACTGGCACGACGCAGCTACGATCCGCCCCTTCCTGATGATCACGCCCATGTCATGCAGCACCGACCCGGGCCAGTAGATCGCGCTGAGCAGATCGGCGCTGACCGTCGCATCAAGCTGCACACCGGTCTCGGCAAGCCCCGCCATCCCCACGCCCCGCTCGATGGCGATCAAGGCACCCACTTTCTTCTTCGACAGGCTGGCAACAGCCTCGACCACGGGCTCGACAATGCGGCTGGCGTCCTCCGCCCACGCCCGCGACCACCAGTCCGCCCCCAGAATCAGCAGCCCCCGCCGCAACTCCGTCTGGAACACGATCAGCGTGATCAGGAACACCGCCCCGAGAAAATACGGATACACATAGTTGATGCGGTCCAACTCCAGCTTGACCGCGATCAGGCGAACCACCAGGAAGCTGACCACCACGATCAAACCGATGGCCCGCATCAGCCTGGCCCCGCGCGTCCCTTGCAGAAAGCGAAGCGTCGTGTAGACCACCACCGCGATCAGCAGCATCTCGAGCCCGACCTTGAACAGGTCGTACGCGCCGACCCCGGCGGACCACCGCCCCACCCAGTCAGACGGCTCAACCACCAGACACTGCGCTGTCAGCCGACTACCAGACAACCCAAGCCCGCCATACCAGAAGAGACACGCCGCCCCTGCGGTTCCCGAGACGCGCTTCCACCCACCGGAGTATATGAACCTTACACGCCAATGCCAACAAGGTTGCAGCCGGCAGTCCACCCCTCTTGCGGTGTCGGGCCGGGCACCCACAACATGCGGGGATCAGGACGCAACACGCAGTTCCGTTTGCCCAGGAACCGGCGCGTCGATCTCGCGACCGCCTACTCCCTCACCGAACCAGGACTTAACCGTTGCAGCGCGCCGCGAGCGCCGGCATCCTCCGGGTCCACGGTCAGCGCCCGCCGATAGTGCTCGACCGCCTCGTCCACCCGGCACAGGGCTTCGAAGGCAACACCCAGGTTGTAGTCCGCATGCATCAGGCCCGGCTCGATCTCCAGGGCGGTTCGATAATGCCGAACCGCGTCCTCATACCGCTCCTTCGAGGCCAGCGCCACCCCCAGGTTGTAATGCAACTCCGCCGACTCCGGCGCGCCTTCCAGGGCGAGGTCAAAGAACTTGATCGCAGCGTCCAGTTTGCCCTGCTGGGCCAACACCGCCCCAACGTTCATGTACGCCATCGCGTTCAATTGGCGGGCCGGGTTGATCGGCCAATTGACGATGATGGCACAACACAAGCCCACGCCGAGCGGCGCGACAACGGATTGCCGAGATCGTCCCCTCAATACCGCATACGCCCGCGCCAGCCCCGCGCCCGCGAACAACGCCAACAACGGAACCAACGGATAGCGATATCTGGCCACCACGTAGAACACCGCCACGCCAACCGCCACCGTCAGGATCAGCACATACAGCAGCCACAACTCTCTCCGCCGGGGCCACGTCAGGACGACCCCAATGGCCGCCAGCGGACACAGCACTCCGAAATGAAACATCGTGCCCAGAACGCCCAGCACAGGCGACCATGCGCAATACAGATAATAGCTCTCCGTGTCCGGAACCTCGTAGACGTTCCAAACCAGAAGCCACTTCGTCCCCAATAACGTCAACCATCGCCCCGGGTGGTTGCGGATGAAGTCAAACGACTGGCTCCACCAGTAGTCCGACGCCTCTCCGGGCGCCAGCACCCGACCCAACGCCTCGGACGCGATCGCTTCGGCCTCGGCACGCTCGAATGGAGGCGACTCATGACCGCGTCGCATCGGGACGTACCGACCCGTGGCGCTCTTGTTGTTGCCGATGTAGAAGTTCGGCCCGGCCTGCACCGTGGTGATCGCGAACTCACCACCCACCCTGTGGTTGCGCAACCCCACGGGCAACAGCGCGATCGCCATTCCACCCGCAAAGGCGACCGACCAGAGCAGGCGCACGCCTACACCCCCCTCGCCCTTACGAACCCAAACCCAGACCAGCACCGGCACCAGCAACAGCAGCGCGTTCTCACGCGTCAACGCCAGCAGACCCAGCAGAACGCCTGCTCCCAGCCAGTGCAGGCATAGACGGGCCAACGCGGGCGTCTTCGGCTGCCCGCTCTCACCGCTGCCACCCAGCGCCCCTAAAGTCCGCCTCGTCTCCTGCGGCGGCTCCGCTTGCGCCACCCGCACAATCCACGCAAGCACCACCAGAAGCAGCGCCATCAGCCACAGCCCCAGCGACGCCTTCTGCACGAGCCCGTCAAAAAAGATCGCCGGCGCATACAGCGCCAGAATGACCCCAGCCGCCATACCCGCACCGCGGCCAAGCAGCCACCAACCGCTCACGGCAACGGCCACGCACGCCGTCGCACCCAGCACGCACTGCACGATCCGAATCGCCCACGGACTCGCACCAAACGCCAGACGCGTCACGGCCACGAAGTACGGATACGCCGGCGCCTGATAAAACGCCTCGCTGCCCATCCAATCCCCGCCAGCGATCCGTTCGGCCCACGCCGTGTACGACGCCGCGTCGCCGATCGGATGCCCAAAGAACGGGATCGACTGGATCTCCCACAGATACGCCAACCGCACCGCCAGCGCCAGCACCGCAATCATCACCAAACCAGGCGGAATCCCGTGTGCCACCGGATGGCGCGGCCCCCTTGCGCGTGCTGCTGCGTCCCGCCCGGCGCGCCGGCCATAGCTTTGACCCTTGCGCTGAATCATGCGCTTGCACCGACCTCGATTCTCCCGACCCGAAAGCCATAACCCTACCCGCCAACCGGGGCGCCAGGCCAGCGTTATTCGGTCGGAACGGCTAGCGACCGGCCCACCGCCGGGCCGCTTACGCAATATCGCATGCTCATGCAGACTATTGCGCTTGCATTCGCCAGCGAACCGTGTAATCTAATAATATGGCTTCAGAACAGGACGATCGTATCGCCCGGCGGACCCACGAAACCCTCGGACGCCGCCTTCGCCGGCGACGCAAGGAACTCGCCCTGACCCAGGCGCGCCTCGCCAGCCGGGCAAACATCAATCAGGGCTTTCTCTCCGAGATCGAGCGCGACCGGCGCAACCCCTCGGCCAATACCCTCAACGCCCTGGCGGTTGCCTTGGACATCCCTCAAGCCGTGCTTCTCGGCGCCGGAACCGATCACGACGCCCCACAGCCCTACGAGTCCCGTGAACTGCCCCTGCTCGGCTCGATCCCGGCCGGCCCGCCATCCGGATCGCAGGAGCAACTCGAGCTATTTCCGGTACTTAGGCACCTGTGGGCCCCCGATCGTTACTGCCTTCGCCTCTCCCTGGATAGCATGGAACCGACGCTCAAACCCGACGATATCCTCCTCGTCCAGTACCGCCCGGGCGTGGAGCCCGAGCACGTCCAGGGGCGCATCTGCGCCTGCCTGGTCGACGGATCGCCGACGCTCAAACGCGTCAGCGTCGGGCTCCAGGACGCGCGGCGCGTCGTCATCCTCCGCGGCGACAACCCCCATATCCCGCCGACGATCATCGATCACACGCGAGACTTCTCGATCCAGGGAATCGTGCTGTGCCTGGTGAGCCGCGTCCTCTGATCCCTCGCGGGGGCCTCCCGCAGAATTATTACAGAAATATTGCTGATCGCTTGACAAGCCCCACCGAACGTGCTATGGTTAGGTTTATGTTAGGGTGCCTTGGGGGGCGGCCGGCACCGGGCGCCGGCCAGTGGGAAGAACGCCATGCCGGGTTGCACAGGGGCGGCTTACAGCGGGGACGGTTACAACGGGGCGATGCAGCTCGAATGTGTCCGCCAGGTGGGCGACCCGCCCACCTCCCAACGGATCGCCGAGGTCCGGCTCACGTTCGGGCTGCCGACGGCAAACGCGCCGGGCGGCGTGAACGCTCGGGCCTCGGCGAACGCGCTGAATGACGAGGATGTCGGCGAACGGTGGATTCTCCACCCGGTGTCCGTCCGGCTGGGGCCCGGGCGGATCGTCGCGTTCGTCGGGCCGTCCGGCAGCGGCAAGACCGCCGCCCTGGAGCAGATCAAAGCGCGGTTGCCCGGTGCCCATACCGTTTCCCGCACCGTGTTCCCGACCGACCGCTCGGTCGTCGATGCGGTGTGCGCTCAAACATCGCTGGCCGAAGCGCTCGCGCTGCTCAGCGCGTGCGCCTTGTCCGAAGCGCCATTATGGCTGCGCCGGTTCAACGAACTGTCGGACGGACAGCGGTTTCGGGCGAAGCTGGCCCGGGCGCTGGGGTTACACGCACGGGGACGATCGCCGGCGCCGCTGTTGTGTGACGAGTTCTGTAGCGGCCTGCATCGCCGGGCAGCCAAGGCGGTCGCGTTCAATCTGCGGAAGCTCGTGACCCGAAAACGGCTGTCCGTAGTGATCGCAGCCGGCAACGATGACATCCTTCCCGACTTGCAGCCGGACACCACCGTCCGGCTGCTGGGCAATGGGCATCACGAGAAGACCGAGCGCAAGCCCCGCCCCCGCGCCATCAGCTTCCATCGGCGATTACGGATCGAGCGGGCACGCAAGGCGGATTACGACCGGTTTGCGCAGATGCACTATCGGCGGACGGACGAGTTGGGCTTTGTGGACAAGGTGTTCGTTCTGCGCGAGGGCCTTGACGGAGACTGTCTGGGGATCGTTGTCTACGCGCATGGGCCGATCGAGCTGTCGCTTCGCAACCGGGCGACCCGCGGGCGTTTTCGCGGTCGCCCCGACCGGCTCAACCGCGACATGCGGATTCTGCGCCGGTTGGTCGTGCACCCCGATGTCCGCGGGTGCGGACTCGGGCACATGCTGGTGCGCAAGACGCTGCCTCTCGTGGGGACGCGGTACGTCGAGTGTCTGGCTTCGATGGGTACGGTAAACCCGGTGTTCGAGCGTGCGGGGATGCGGCGGATCGGACTGTGTTCCGTCCCCCCGCAGCAGACCCGCACGCTGGAGGCGCTGCGTCGAATGGGCGTCGACCCCTTCGCCCGGGATTTCGCTGTGCTGGTCTGCCGCCGGCGGCGCGTGAGGGCTGTGATCACGGAATTCGTGCGACGCTGGTACCAGGCGACGACCGGTCGCGGCGACACCCGCGTCGCGCGACAGTCGAGCCTGTTCCTGGCTCGAACGTTCCGGGCACTCATCGGATCGCGCCCGGTGTATTACCTGTGGCAGCGAGAGGCAGCTTGATCGTGATTCTGGATCCTCCTTCTCCTCCCTTCGCCGGCTTGGTGTCGGCGCCCCTTGCGGCGCCGGCACCCGGCCGGCCACGCCCGAGGCGGCTGCGCTGACACACCAGTTGAGGAGGCGAGCATGACGACGGTCACTGGAGTATTGCGCGTTGTGATCAACCCGTTGCGTTCGCGCAAGGTGCGCGTGGCATTGGCGACCGTGCTGGCCGCCTATCTGGCTGACTGCGGGTTGCACGTATCGCAGGAGTTGGTGTTGACGATCGTGGGGGTGGGCGTATCGCTGATCCTGGGCATCGCTCACGAGGACGCGGGCAGGAAATCGTCGGCGCGCTGATCAACGGGGCGGCACCGGGTTTTAGGGTCACTCGGGGCCGTCAGCCGGTCCACACCACGCACACCGAGAAGACGAGCCAAAGCGCGATGCCCACCGCGAACATGCCCGCAACGATGGTGGCCCATAACGCCACGGTGGCGGTGGGGACGTCGCGGAGGTTGTCGCATCGCGTGGTCTTGTAGACGACGGCAACGCTCAGCGCCAGCGGAAGCAGAAGCAGCGTGTGCCACCCTCCGCTGACGACGATCCACGCCATCGCAGCACAAACTGCCATCGCTACGTCATCCCTTGTTTTGTGGCCGGCGCCGCGGCTGTTGCGTTCGCTCTGAGGCCGAGCGGCTCGGGCGGTCGGTCGGCGCGGCCGATGGCGTCGAGAATCACGAGGAGATTCAGCAGACCGGCGATGCCGGTATACACGACGGCGACGTTGATGGACTCGAACGAGGGGTTCGTGTGCTCAGCGTGGTCCGGACGGGCGCGAAGCCGCTCGGCCCAGGAATAGGCCACCATCCCGTGTGTGCCCGTGCAGACCTGGGCCATGAACCACGGGAACCGCTTCTGCGGGTCGACGGTGTCCTGAACGCCGCCGATGGCGATACCGCCCCAGAACGTGACGGTGATACAGATCAGCAGAATCAACCCACGGGCGCGATGGCCGGTGACGATGTGGCCCAGCCCCGGCAGCAGCCATGAGACGAGCCCGGCCAGGCAGACGCGGGCGAGCGAAGGTGAATCGGAGCGACTCGAGGTCATGAAGTCATCCGAAGAACGTCAATCGTCCATCTGCATCGGGCAGGTGCCGCCCGAGCACATTCCACCACACGGACCCGGGCCCGGAGCGTTGTCGGCGGTGCCTTGCCGGGCGGCAAACGTACTGTGCAGACGACCCACGTCCGTCGACTCACAGTGCGGGCAGTGCGCGGCATGGGGGCTGTTCATCGACTTGACGAAGTGATCGAACGTCCTGCCGCACGACCGGCAACTGTATTCGTAGATCGGCATGCGCACCTCCGGGCGTAGCACAACGGTGATCAGTATAGAACGCGTGGCACGTGGCCGCAACCCGTGCCCGGCGAGCGGTCGCGCGCGGCGTTTGTCGTTGACATTGGCGGGGCCGCGCCGCTACCTTGGGGTGCATTCGATTCTGAATTGACCGCGGCCGGCGGAATCGGCACCGCGGCTGCGGGTCCGACCCCCAAGCCGAAGGAGCGAAGCCGTGAACCGATTCGCGGTGCGTGGAGGGCTGGCGGGCGCGGTAACGGTTCTTGGCGGCTGTGGCCTTGCAGGCGCCTGGAAGGTCGTGTCCATCAGCCCCGATGAGGCGGCTGACAGGGCGCCGTTCCACACGGTCACGTTCGACGAGGCCGGAACGTACACGGATGAGCACACGGATGAGGAAGGTACCCGGCGGTCCACGGGGCAGTACACGTGGACGGGGCTCGAGTTGGGCGTCACGCCGAAGGACGGGACGACGCGGCGATACTCGGCCCATCTGCGGCTCGACGGCAGGCTGGCGCTGCGCCGGCAGGATGAACACGGCAAGATCGCTGTGGTCCTGGAACGACAAGAGGAAGGACAGCCGGACGGATAACTGCCGTTCAGAAAGCTGTCCGGCGGGGTGACACCGCTGGTCGGACGGGCTATGGACGGGCTCATCAATCTTCTCAAGCCAACGGGGATCACGTCGGCCAAAGCGCTCTACCGTGTCCGCAAGATCACGGGTGTTCGCAAGAGCGGGCACGCGGGCACGCTTGATCCGGGCGCCGATGGAGTGCTGGTGCTGTGCCTCGGGAAGGGCACGAAGCTGGTCGAGCGGATCATGGACCAGCCCAAGGTATACCGGGCGACAGCACGGCTGGACGTGACCAGCGAGTCGTTCGACAGTGACAGTGATCTGACAGCGGTGGACGTCGAGGCAGTACCGTCCCAGGAGGACGTGATCCGGGCGCTGGCATCGTTCGAGGGGTGCATTCAGCAGGTTCCGCCGCGGATCAGCGCGGTGAAGCTCGGCGGCCAGCCCGCTTACAAACGAGCCCGCACGGGCGAGGGGTTGGAACTGGCACCTCGCACGGTGACGATCTACTGGGTGTTCGTTCATACGTATGATTGGCCCACTCTGGACTTCGAGCTAGCCTGCGGGCGGGGGACCTACGTGCGGTCAGTCGTCCGTGATCTGGGGGCGGCGCTGTCCACCGGCGGCTGCCTGACATCGCTGACGCGGACAGCCGTCGGGCCCTTCACGTCGAACGAAGGTTGGACGTTCGAAGGCCTCGAGGCATCGGGCGACCCGGCGAACTACCTGATCCCGCTGGAGGGCGCGATCCGGCTTCTCGATCGCCGGCCGATCCCGATTCCACCGCGGCCGGGGTAGAGTCGGCGTCGACGCCGGTACGATGTGAGCGCTCGACGAACCCACTTGAAGCGGACACCTCC
>CP070691.1:989238-1017432 GCA_020353195.1 Phycisphaerales bacterium
GGCGCGGCGCAGGCGTCGACGTACGTCGGCCCGGTGCAGCTCGCGGGCCAGCTCGACGGCGGTTTGCTGCTGCAGGTCCTTGAAACCGGTCTTGGCCTTGCGATACAGAGGCCGCACCGCTGTGGGATACAGCACGGCGAACGAAACACTCGAGACGAGCGCTGCCAGTAGGAGCGCTTTGCCGAGCCCGCCTGGCCATCGACCATACACATAAGACATGACGATCCAGAAAAGCGACAGCGGTATGCCGATGCCAGTCGTAAACACCAACAGCCCGTAGACGTCGAAGCGCGCCAGCGCGATCTTCCATCCCGCAGTGTGCCGGCAGGACCTGCCAAAAGAGTCCGCGCCCAACAGCCAGACGGACGGTGCGGGGACGAGCATCGCTGCCAGGCAACACAGCCCACCTTGACCAGCAAGCAGAGTCGCCCCGGCGATCCCGGTCGCGAGCATCACGATTGCGGCGACGCAAGCCACCGGTGCAATCTCCAGTTTGCGCAACTGCCGCGTGATGGCCTCGGCGGGTACGAGCAGATCGCTGACGGGATTGAGACAGAAGCACTCGGGACACCGCTTCGGATCGCCGGTGAGCCCGCGGAGGTTGTACCCACAGCTGCGGCAATAGAAGTCGACGTTGCCCGCCAGCAACTCCGGATCGAGCGGATCGAGTATGGTCTCCGACGGGGCGGGCATGCTCCACCCTACTGTACGTCGCGTCCGTGGATACATGTTCGCCGGTCGTTACTGGTGAGTTGCCGTTCGTTCCGCCTCGACCAGATCGTCGTAGGTCTCGCGGCGGCGGATCAGCCGGGCGCGATCACCCTCGACGAGCACCTCCGGCGCGCGCGGGCGTGAGTTGTACTGGCTGCTCATGACGAACGCATAAGCGCCCGCCGAGAAGATCGCCAGCAGGTCGCCCCGCGTCACGGGGGGCAGCCATCGGCCTCGGGCGAGGAAGTCGCCGGTTTCGCACACCGGGCCCACCACGTCGATCTGCACGGTGCCCGGTAGCTTCAGATCGCACTTGCGGGCGGAGGGCACGTGGTCTTCACCCACCGCCACCGGCCAGACGAAGTGGCTCGCCCCATACAGGGCGGGACGAATCAGCTCGGTCATGGCGGCGTCGACGATCGCGTACTGTCTGGCGCCGGACTGCTTCGTGTAGAGGACCCGGCCTAGCAGAATGGCCGCGTTCGCCGAGATCGTCCGGCCCGGCTCGACGATCACGGTCAAGCCGGCGCCGCGAAGCAGCGGTACGATCGCCCGGGCGTAGTCGGCCAGGGACGGGGCTTGGCCGGTCTCGTAATCCACGCCGAAGCCGCCCCCGATGTCCAACGCCGTGATCTCGAACCCGTCCGCGCGAAGCTGCCGGATGACCTCGAGCGTCTTGCGGATCGCCTCGACGTAGGGCCGAACCGTGTCGACCGGCGACCCGATGTGCAGGTGCAACGCCGACAGCGTCACCCAGTTGTTGCGTCCGGAGCGGGCGAAGACGTCCCGGGCTCGGTCGAGGTCGACCCCGAACTTGGTCTCCTGCTTGCCGGTCGTCGTATACGCGTGTGTTTCGGGATCGACGTCCGGATTCACCCGCAGCGCCGCACGGACGGGCCTGCCGAGGTCCTGAGCCGATCGCGTCAGGTTCTCCAGCTCCTGCTGCGACTCGACGTTGAACCATCCGATACCGGCTTCGATTCCCTGCCGGATCTCCGCGTCGGTCTTGCCGGCGCCGGCGAAGACTACCCGCGACGGGTCCGCCCCGACCTCGAGGACTCGTGACAACTCCCCGCCGCTGACCACGTCGAACGAGGCTCCGCGCTCGTGGAGCAACCTGCAGATGTGGAGGTTCTGACAGCTTTTGACGGAGTAGCAGATGATCGGGTCCAACTCGGCGAAGGCTGCTGCCAGCTCATCGTACCGTTCGGTGAAGGTCCGGGCCGAGTAGACGAATGCCGGCGTGCCGAATCGGTGGGCGATGTCCGGCACGGGCATGGCCTCGCAGTGCAGCACGCCGTTGACGTAGCGGAAGTGATCCACGGTGCGATTCCCTTCGGTACCCTTGCCTTGCGGGCCCGGTTCATCACTGCCGGGCGACATGATAGCGCGGAATCGCCGCGGTTGCCACCGCCGCGTCCTCAGCCGTATGAGTGGTGGCGTTGCTGGCCCACCGGGCGTACCATGGTCAGCGATCGCCTGACGCACAATGCGGCAGGCCCGGCTTGACGACGAACACGCTCGGGATCGGACAGAACGGACGTGAAACGGGCCTACGACGTCATCATCTACACCGATGGAGCGTGCCTCGGGAACCCGGGGCCCGGCGGATGGGCCTGCATACTCAAGCACTCCGGGACGAGGGCCACGAAGAAGCTCGCCGGTGGCGAGCCGGACACGACCAACAACCGTATGGAGCTTCAGGCGGTCATCGAAGGACTGAAAGCGCTGAAACACCGCTGCCGCGTGAAGGTCGTCACCGACAGCCAGTATGTTCGCCGCGGGATGACCGAGTGGGTCTCGAAATGGATCGCCAATGACTGGCGCCGGGGAAGTAAGAAGGGCTCCGCCCCGGTCAAGAACGTCGAGTACTGGAAGCGGCTCGTCGCTCTGTGCGATCAGCACGACGTTACGTTCGAGCACGTTCGGAGCCACGCCGGGCACCCCCAAAACGAGGAATGCGACCGGATGGCCGTCGCCCAGTCGCAGCGCTTCGCGTAAAGGCGGTCGAACCGCCCTTCTGCCTCGCACACGACCGAACGGACTGTTGTCGACTCCGGAAGCGACCGGGCTAGGCGGCGTGGCGGTTTTGCGATACAAAGGACGGGGCGCAAACGGCGTGGTTGCCGTGTGTGCCGGGCGGGCCCGTGCGGGAGCCTGCCGGGATCGGCGCGTAACCCGCGATGAGGATCAGGATCTGTGACGTTCCCCGACACGGCCAAGCCGAAACTCCGTCCCGGGATCGAAGCCGGCAGGTTCCCCGAGACTCCCGACGGAATGATCACGTTGTACGACCGGGTCGGCTTGACCCGGACCGCGGTCAACGTCAGCCAGATGGCGGCCTGGCTCATCGGCCAGATGGATGGATCGCACACGCTGGCGTGGATCCGGCAGACGTTCGAACAGGCGGCGCAGCAGCGGATGGAAGACGGCACGCTGGAGGCATTGGTCGGCCGACTGGATGAATGCTTGTTCCTCGAGGGTCCGACGTTTGAAGCGCATTACGCGTCATTGGTCGAGCAGTACCGCTCGCTTCCGGAGCGACCCGCGTTGGCGGCGGGCATGCAATCCGGACCGGACGGGCTCGCCGACGAACTGGCCGGAATCCTGGCCGACGCCGCCGCGGTCGACGGTGACGATGCCGTCGTCGGGCTGATCGCCCCTCATCTTGACTACGCGCGAGGCCGTCCCTGCTATGCGGCCGCGTATTCCCGGATCGCCCGTCGCCGCCGGCCGGACCGAATCGTGGTGCTGGGCACGAACCACGCGGCGCGGACGCTCGCCCCGACCGTTACCGGGCACGCATACGCGACCGCCCTGGGGCGCACGCCCGCCGACGTCGAGTTCATCGAGCGGCTCGAGTCGCGCTGCGGCGATCTGCGGCGCTGCGAGCTGGACCATGCGTTCGAGCACTCCGTGGAGCTGCAGGTGATCTGGTGTCAGCATCTGTTCGGCGCCGACCAGTTCCAACTCGTGCCGATTCTGTGCTCGGACCCGACGGCACCGACCGAGGTGTTACCCCCGACGGCCGGGCGGATGGGGGCGGCGGAGGTCGGGCAGGCGCTGCATGAACTGCTCGCCGACGACCCGAAGGACACGTTGCTGATCGCCGGGGCGGACCTGAGCCATGTGGGGCGGGCATTCGGGGACGTGCGTCTGCTGGATGCCGCGTTTCTGCAAGAGGTCCGGGAGCGTGACACCGTCGTGCTTGACCACGTGAAGGCCAACAACGCGCGGGCCTTTCTCGAAGCGTTCAGCGGTGACAACAATCCGACGAGAGTGTGCAGCATCGGGTGCATCTACATGTTGATGCGGGCCCTGCCGGGGGCACGGGCCGACGTCATCGCCTATCACCAGGCGGTTGATCAGGGCGCGCAGACCGGCGTGACGTGTGCGGCCGCGGTGCTTGTGGGTGGCAAGGCTTGAGGCACCGAAGGGTCAAGGGAACGACGGGCCAGGTGGGCGGCCTGCGCTGTCCGACATGTGCGTGTTTGCGGTTATGGACGCCCCATCACTGTATCACCGGGTGATTGCGGGGAATGCGGGTATGGCCGCAGCGACTGTTCGCGGCGTCCTCCGCGGCGCGTCCATGCTGTACGGGGCGGCCGTCTCGCTTCGGAACCGGCGTTACGACCGGAGCCCGTCCGCCGTCGCCCGGCTGCCCGTACCGGTCATCAGCATCGGCAACATCACGACCGGGGGGACGGGCAAGACCCCGCTGGTGATGGAGGTCGTCCGCCGGTTGTGCGACCGGGGTCTGCGCCCCGCAGTGGTCTCACGAGGGTACAAAGCCCGGGCGGGCGGACCGGGAGACGAGTTGCTCTTGCTGCGCCGTCGGCTGGGCGACGTTCCGTGCATCGCGGCGCCGGACCGGCTGGCCGGCGGGCGGTTGGCCCTCCAACGGTACGGTGCGAACGTCATCGTGCTCGACGACGCGTTTCAGCACCGGCGGATTGCCCGCGACCTGGACGTCGTGGTGATCGACGCGACGTGCCCGTTCGGGCACGGGCGGCTGCTGCCCGGCGGTCTGCTGCGTGAGCCGCTGCGCGAGCTGCGCCGGGCGTCGTTGCTGGTGGTCTCACGAGCCGACCAGGTCAGTGCCGAACAACTGACGTCCATCGACACCACCCTCGAAGCCCATGCTCCGTCGGTGCGCCGTATCCGAAGCGCTCATCGCCCGGCGACGCTGGTGCGCATCGACGGTGTGGAGACGCGGCTCGAGCCGGAGGACATTGGTCGGTCCTATTGCTTCGCTGGCATTGGGAATCCGGCCTCATTTCGCAACATCGTCGCTAGGATGGGGATCGAGATCGCGGATGTGCGGTGGTGGCCGGACCATCACGCCTATCGCCGTCGCGACGCCGCCGCGCTGCAGGGCGCCGCTCACGATTGCGGGGCCGCCGTCCTGCTCACCACCGAGAAGGATGCGGTCAAGCTGGCTGCCTTGCCCGTCCAGTGGTCCGTGCCCGTGTACGCCGTACGGATCGAAGTCGACTTCTTCGCCGACGGCGGTACAATCCTCGCGTGCGCCCTTGACCGAACCCTTGACCCGCGGCCCGACACCGATGGCACCAGGCAAATACGCACCGATTGACCCGTCCCGTATCAAGACGTACTCGATAGAGCGGCGCCCGCACAAGGTGTCGACCGCCGCCCTGGCGGGCCTGCCCGCCGCCGGGGCGTCGGCGGCGGACCTGCTGGCGTCGATGCCCGACGTGCTGGGCGTCCGCCAGTTCCGGGCTACCGTCGATGCCATCGTCGGGGCGGTCCGGCATGGCCGGCCTGTCGTGCTGGCGATGGGCGCTCACGTGGTCAAAGTCGGGTGCTCGCCCGTCGTGGTGGACCTGATTCGCCGGGGGATTGTCAGCGGAGTGGCGTGCAACGGGGCGTTCGCGATCCACGACGTGGAACTTGCCACCGTCGGGGCGACCAGCGAGGAAGTGGCCGACTCCATTCGTGACGGATCGTTCGGGATGGTGGCCCAGACGCTGGAGTTCTTCCGGCGCGCCGGTGACGCCGCTTGCGAGCACGACCTCGGGTTGGGCCAGGCCGTCGGGCGCCTGCTCGCCGAAGCGCGTCCGCCGTTTCTGGACACGAGCGTGCTGGCGGCGGCGTACGAGGCGTCGATTCCGGCGACGGTCCATGTGGCCTTGGGCACCGACACCGTGCACATGACCGACGCTGCTGACGGAGCGCGGATCGGCGCCGCTTCCCTGCGCGATTTTCGTCTGATCTGCAGCGTGGTGGCCGACCTCGGTGCGACGGATCCTCCGGGGGTGGGCGGGGTCTGGGTGAACCTCGGATCCGCCGTCGTGATGCCCGAGGTTTTCCTCAAGGCCGTCTGCGTCGCCCGCAACCTCGGGGCCGACCTGGACGCCATGACCTCCGCCAATTTCGACATGCTGCGTCATTATCGCCCGCACGTCAACGTGGTGACGAGGCCTGTCACTTCCGGACGCGGGCACGAGGTGACCGGGCATCACGAGATCCTGCTTCCACTGCTCCGCTGTGCCGTGATCGAACAACTGCAGGCACAGGGGGCGGGGTCGTGAGCGGGCCCGCCGTGTTCCTCGATCGGGACAACACCGTCATCGAGGATCCCGGCTTCATCAACCACCCGGACCAGGTTCGCCTCAAACCCGGGGCCGCCCGGGCGATCTGTCGCCTTCGCGAGGCGGGCTACGCGGTGGTGGTGGCGTCGAACCAGTCGGGGGTCGCTCGCGGATTGATCAACGAGGCGCAGCTGGCGGCCGTTCACCGTCGCCTGCGCGACCTGCTGCGGCGGGAAGGGGCCGATCTGGATGCGATCTACTCGTGCCCTTATCTTGCCGGTCCCGACGCCGTGGTCGAGGCGTACCGGAAGAACAGTGATCTGCGCAAGCCCAGGCCCGGCATGCTGTTCAAAGCGGCGCGGGAGCTGGACCTGGACCTTCCGCGGTCGTGGATGATCGGGGACCGCCCTACCGATATCGACGCCGGTCGACGCGCCGGATGCCGCACGATTCTCATTGCAGGGTCGGGCCCGGGCGTGGACAATGCAGAGACAGGACTCGAGTTCCGCGCCGTGTCTTTAGCGGAGGCAGCGACCATCGTGGTAGAGCAAACGACACCGCCTGCGGATTCCGGCCGGGACCAGACCGGCGGGTCGGACCCGCAAGCTGTCAATCTGTTGACCGAAATCCGCGATCTGCTCGACCGCCAGCACCGGGCCGAGCGCCAGGAGGACTTCTCGTTCCTTCGGCTCTTCGGCACGCTGGCCCAGATGCTCGCGATCGTCATGGCCGTCTGGGGACTGTCGGCGATGTTCGAGTCGGAGACGGTCGACTTCGCTGTGGCGCGGTTCGCCCTGGCGGGGTTCTTCCAGCTCGTCACCCTGACGATCTTCGTCGTTGAGAGACGGCGCTGACGATCGGGTGTCGGGCTGCTGCCGGGAGCGACGGGCGGGCCGATCGTCGGTGTCTGATGGTTGATCCGCGGCTGTCCGTTGCCGTTGAGCCGTGCTGCCCCCTGCCCCCACTGCCGTCGCTCCTTTGCGGTTTGCCGTTGGCTGTTCGCTATTGATCACGTTGGGCCCTACAATTCCGCCGTGAGACGTATCCACGACGATTGCGAGCCGGATCCGGAGAGCATCCTGGTCGCTTTGCCCACTTGGGTGGGCGACGCGGTGATGGCCACCCCGACCCTGCAGGCGATCCGCGCGCGGTTTGCCCGGGCCAAGGTCACGTACCTCCTTCGCCCCGGTATCGTCGACGTGATCGACGGCAGCCCGTGGATGGACGACGTGGTGATCTGGCCGCCGCGCGACAGCCGAGGACGCCAGCCGGGCACCGTCAAGCTCGGCGTGCGCCTGCGGCGGCGGAAGATCGACTGGGCGGTCCTGCTGACGAACTCGTTTCGATCGGCGCTGGTAGCCCGGTTGGCCGGTATCCGCCGGCGGATCGGGTACGACCGCGACGGCCGAGGCTGGATGCTCACGGATCGCCTGCTCGTCGCGCGCAGCGGCGGTCGAATCGAACGAACGCGCATGGTTGACTACTACGGGCGCCTGGCATGGGCGATCGGCTGCGAGGCGCCGGGCGACAAGCTCGTGCTCTACACAAGGCCGGACGACGACCGGGCGATCGCGGAGCGGCTGGCCGATCACGGATTGTCTGATCATCGGCCGATCGTGGTCATGACGCCCGGTGCGTCGTTCGGGCCGTCCAAGTGCTGGGCGCCCGAACGGTTCGCGGAGGTGTGCGACCGCCTCACCAACGAATGCGACGCCCGCGTCGTGGTCACGTACGGTCCGGGCGAGCAGGACCGTGTTCACCGCACGATCGCGGCCACGAAGAACGCGCCCGTGGTCATGGACAATCCCAGGATCACGTTGGGGCAGCTCAAAGCCGTGGTGAAACGGTGCGATCTGCTGTTGTGCAACGATACGGGCCCGCGACATTTTGCCAAGGCGTTTGACGTTCCGGTGGTTACGGTGTTCGGTCCGACCTGGCCGGAATGGACCGACACGGATTACCCGATGGAGCGGAAGGTCCGCATCGACGTCGACTGCGGGCCTTGCCAGAAACCCGTGTGCCCGGAAGGTCATCACAAGTGCATGACGGGCGTCACCGCCGACGCGGTGTTCGCGGCGTGCCGGGAGTTGCTTGGACGCCGCCCCAAGGCCCACGCGGGTACGGACTGACTCGCCGGCCCGTCGGTGAAGCACCGGCACGGGGAGGCATGCGCCGACTTGTCAGCCCGTGCCGCCGGCGTGCGTGAGTCGCGGATCGATTCAGCGTCATGGACGAGAGCCGTCAAGCAGCGCACCGGGCGCCGGCCGACAGGCCAGCCTGCGCCCGCCTCGCACGGGACAGCCGGAGGCTCGCGGTCGAGCCCGCGTACGAGCGCCTTCTCGCCACACACGGACTGGATGCGCTTGACGCGCTGTTCGAAACCGAGGGCACACAACGGTTCACCAAGCCGGGGTTGCCCGGATGGAGGGAGCGGATTCGCCTGGAGCTGTTCGATGCTGACGGCAGGCCCCACACGTTCTACCTGAAGCGCTACACCGCTCCGCCGGTCGGTGCGCAGCTCCGCCGGGTTCTTTCCGGGCCGCTGACCCACGGGACGGCCTGGGTGGAGTGGACCCGGATGCGCGAGCTGGCGAGTTGCGGCATCGGCACCGCTGAGCCGGTAGCGTTCGGCGAGGAGACCACCTGGGTCTGGGAGCGGCGCAGCGCCGTGCTGACGGCGCAGACGCCCGGCGAGTCGCTCGAACGGTGGGTCGCGGGGCATCCGACACGGGCGCCCCGCCGCGTGCTGGACGCGCTGGCCCGGTTCGTGGCCCGGCTGCACGAGCAGGGGTTTGTCCACCGGGACCTGTATCTGTCCCACGTCTTCATCGACCAGGCCGACCCCCAGGCCCCGGCGTTTCGGCTCATCGATTTGCAGCGCGTGTTCCGCCCGCGCTGGCGCCGGACTCGCTGGCTCGTCAAGGATCTGGCCGCATTGAACTACTCGACACCCCGTTCGGTGGCGTCGTCCACCGACCGGCTGCGATGGTTGCAAGTTTATCTGGGGGTCCCTAAGCTGCGCGGGCGGGACCGGCGCTTCGCCAGACGGATTATGGCCAAGACGCACCGGATCGCCCGTCATGACCGGCGGACGGTAAACGCCCGGTAGCCGATGACGAGCCGCGGCCATGAAGCGCAGCCCCGACGACCTCCAATGCAGGAGTACGCGGGGGAACGTGAAGGGGCGGAAGACTCAGCAAACTCCACGAGCATAGCGTGAAAGTCGCCTTGATCGTTGAATGGTTGGACCCCTGGCGGGGTGGAGCGGAAACCTCCACCTGCCAGTTCCTCCGTCACATCCTTGACCTCGGCGTGGAGCTCGAGATCTACACCCGCAGCCGATCAGCGTCGGCCCCGGGCATGGCCATTCACACGGTGCGTTCGCCGTCCCCGTCGCGCCTGCGGAGCAGCAGGCTGTTTCCCACCCGGGCCGCTGCCGCCGTTCGTAACTGCAACTGCGATCTCGTCCACTCAATCGTTCCGAGCCCCTGCGCGGACATCTATCAGCCCCGTGGCGGCACGGTGGCCGAAACCGTCGAACGCAACCTCGCGTTGCGCCAGTCCAGCGCGGCCAGGTGTCTGAAGCATCTGGCCAATCGTCTCAGCGCCAAGCAGCGCTCCCGCCTCCGGCTGGAGCGCACGCTCCTCGAGCGGACGCCTCGCCCGGTGGTGGTAGCCGTCTCCGACTACGTCGAGCGGCAACTGATCCGCCATTACGGGTTTCCTCCGTCGCATATCCGCAAGGTCTTCAACGGCGTGGACCCCGACACCGCCGACGCCGAGCAGCGGTCGGCGGACCGGGCAGACATCCGGAAGCTACACAACATCGGCGACGGCGAAACGCTCGCCATCATGGTAGCCCACAATTTCAAGCTCAAAGGCGTGCGTCGGTGGATTGACGCGCTGACCGATATCGACCGCCACAACCGCCGGGCGCTGCGGTCGTTGATCATCGGGAAGGAGAACCCGGTCCACTGGCAGAGGCTGACCGCCCGCCTGGGCCTCGGGCACCGCGTGCAGTTCGCGGGTCCAACCCGGCGTGTGCAGGCCTACTACCACGCCGCCGACTTCCTGGTCCACCCCACGTACTACGATCCCTGCAGCCGGGTCGTGCTTGAGTCAATGGCGTCGCGCTTGCCGTGTATTACCACGCGGTTTGACGGCGCGTCGGAGGTCATCGAGGACGGGGTCAACGGGTTCGTGGTCGACTCGCCGGACGACGTCGGGGCAATCGTCGACCGGGCGGTGGCGCTGACGGACCCGGAGGTGCGACGGCGGCTCGCCGACAGCGTTGGCCGCTGCCTCGATCGAATCACCATGCGCCGTCATGCCGAGGCGATGCTTCGCCTGTACGAAGATGTGCTGAACAACGGGGGCCGATCGTGAATCTCGCCGTGACCACCGCCCTGATGATCGTTGCCGGGTATCTGTTCGGGTGCGCTCCGTACGGCGTGCTGGTCGGTGCGCTGCACGGCGTCGACGTCACTGCGGCGGGCAGCAGGAACATCGGGGCGACCAACGTCGGTCGGCTGCTCGGCCGAAAGTGGGGCATCATCGTCTTCGTGCTGGACGTGCTCAAGGGGGGCGTGCCCACGCTCCTGGCCACCATCGTGTTCGACGACTGGTGTGTGGCCGGTCAGATCAGCCCCGTCGTCGCCAGGCTGGGTGGGTTGGCCGTCGGGTTTGCCGCCGTCCTGGGGCACAACTACTCCGTGCTTCTGCGGTTCAGGGGCGGGCGGGGCGTGGCCACGTCGCTCGGCGTATGCCTCGGTTTCTTCCCCGACCTGACGGTTCCGGCCTTGGTCGCTTTCGCCGTATGGGGCGTGGTCGTCGCGGTCAGCCGATACGTCTCGCTCGCGTCGGTGACGGCTGCCGGCGTATTCCCGTTCCTGGTCGCGGGCTGGTCCCTGGCGCGGGGCCGCCGGCTGATCCAGGACGACTGCCCTCTGGTTGCGTTCGCCGTGCTGGTGGGGCTGCTTGTGATCTACCGCCATCGCGCGAATCTGCGGCGCTTGGCCGCCGGAACTGAGCATAAGATCGGTGCCCGTGAAGAAGCCGGCTGGGCTTCGGCCTCCGGCGATCGCGCGTAACTCAAGAAGCCTGCCCAAATTACCCTTGTGCCCCAAAATACCTGCCTGGCACCGGGCCGGGGGCCTTAAAGTGTCAACCGCAATCCTCCCGTTCGTGCGCTCTGTTGTGCCGACGCTCCTGTGAGGGGAAAGAGTAAGGCCATGAGAAAAAGCAGGTTATACCTTGTATAGTCTGCCGTTTTCCGGTTAGGCTAGGATTGTATATGTGCGTTTGCCGGCGTTCCGCGTGTTTGAGGGGAAGGAAGCGGTGGCGCGGTCCTACAATAGACTAGGGGAAGGGGTATTACTCAACGTGGATGAAAGCCGATGGGCAAAGTCGATACACGGCTGTTGAGTGTTCTGGTGGTGCGTAAGGCATGTGCGGAGGAGGCCGACGTTGTGCGTTGGTTCTCCGATCATGCGCACGTCGAGGTTGTCGATACGCTTGAGGACGCCAGGCAGGCACTCGGACAGGAGCACTTCGATATTGTCGTCAGCAACGCGCGCGATTTTCTGCCGCTGCACTGCGCGCAACTGACTCAGCAGGCGACTGCGATTCTCGAGACCGTCTCGCAAGGCGTGACGGTCGTGGATCCGCAAGGCCGTCTCGTCTGGTCCAACGCGAGGATGCATGAGTACCCGCCGGAGGTCCGCGAGGCGGTGTGTCGGTGGTCCAGGGAGATCTTCGCCAGCCTCAAGGCTGATGCCACCCGCCGCTCTTCATCTCCGCGAGAGCGGCGGTTTTGGATGACGACGGCGGACAAGCACCACCTGGAGATCACGGCTACGCCGGTGATGGACCTGGATAACCGTGTGACGCACGTGGCGGCTGTCGTATGGGACGCGACGCGGGCCCGCCGCCTCCAAGAGCATATCGACGCCATTGACCGGGCCGGTCGCGAGCTTGTCCGCCTCGATGCCGAGCAGATCGCGCGGCTCAATCCGGTCGGGCGGCTCGCGTTGCTGGAACAGAAGATCGTTCGGTCGACCCGCGAGTTGATGCACTTTGACAATTTCGCGATCAGGGTCCGGGATCGGAGGACCGGTCGGCTTGACCTGGTGCTGTCGGCGGGCATGCCGCCCGAGGCGCAGAACATCGACATCTACGCCGAGCCCGAGGGCAACGGTATCAGCGGCTATGTAGCCGCCCGCGGTCGAAGCTACATCTGCCCCGATGTGCGGAAGGATCCGCGGTACGTGGGGGGAATCGCCAACGCCCGCTCGTCGCTGACCGTGCCCCTGCGCGTGCACGATCAGATCGTCGGTATCTTCAATGTGGAAAGCGACAAGCCTGCCGCCTTCGGCGAGGACGATCGCCAGTTCGCCGAGATGTTCGCCCGGCACGTCGCCGTCGCCCTGCACATCCTCAACCTGCTCGACAGTGAGCGGTACACCACGACGGGCAAGCTGGCGAGCAATGTGATGGCGGAGATCACCGGCCCGCTGAACGACATTCTTACGGAGACTGCGAATCTCATCGAGGACTTCATCGGCTATGACGAATTGCGCACGCGTCTCGGTCGGATCAGTGACAACGCCGTCCAGATTCGCGATTCCATCAAGCAGGTTACGGCGCCCCAGCCCGGCGTGATCGGTGTGGCGTCATCCCGCGCCCGCCCGTGCGACCCGGTTCTTTCCGGGCGGACCATTCTGGTGGTTGACGATGAAGAGGTCATTCGCGAGACGGTCCGCGACGTGCTGGCCAGCCGCGGATGCCGGGTCCTGGTGGCGGATGACGGAGCGCCGGCGATCGACCTGATCAACGAGAACCACTTCGATCTCGTGCTCAGCGACATCAAGATGCCGGGGGCCAGCGGATACGAGGTGTTCGCCGCCGCCAAGGACGCCGATGCCCAGTGCCCTGTCATCCTCATGACGGGGTTCGGGTACGATCCGAACCACTCCATCATCCGCGCCCGCCAGGAGGGGTTGGCCGCCGTGCTGTTCAAGCCGTTCAAGGTGGACCAACTGCTCAGCGAGATTCGCAACGCGCTGCCGGCCCCCGCCTCGCATTAGCGTCCGACATGCAGATTTCGCCCGATTGCTGCTGGTGCAGGCCTTGAAAACTCCCGATATTCTGCTAGAAACGCGGATCGCGCCGGTGTAGCTCAGTGGCAGAGCGGTGCTTTCGTAAAGCACAGGTCGTGGGTTCAACCCCCACCGCCGGCTGTTTCCACCATCCAGACTGAGCCCCGCGCCAGGAGTACCTGCTCGCGTGGCGCGGTACGGGCCGCGAGGGTCGGCGTGTGATCGGCTCCGGCCTGGCCGTTGCCAGGCCCGGTCGCGACGCGGGACGTGGCGACGTTCGAGGCTCGGATTGCGTGAGCCTTCAGAGCAGGATCTGCGTGTTCGGCTGGTTGGATGCAACGCCCGGCAGCATAATACGCGCATGCCACTGGGCGCGTGCCACATCGGGACGAGCGGCTGGAGCTACTCGCACTGGGCCAAGGGGCGCTTCTATCCAAAAGGGTGCGGACAGAGCGAGTGGCTCGTGTTTTTCGCGAAGCAGTTCCGTACGGTCGAGGTCAACGCGTCGTTCTATCGGCTGCCCAGTCCGGAGATGATCGCCCGGTGGAGCCGGGTGACCGGTTCGCGCTTCCGGTTCGCCGTCAAGCTGTGGCGGCGCATCACACACGAGAAACGTCTGGCGGATTGCAGCCGCGAACTCGGCGCTTTCTTCGCCGTGGTGACCGCGCTGGGCTCGAAGCGGGGCCCGCTGCTGGTTCAGCTTCCGCCGTCGATGCGCAAGGACGTTGGTCGGCTCGATTCGTTTCTCACCGAGGTGAAGGAAACCGTCGGGCGCGCCCGCTGGAAGGTAGCGGTCGAGTTTCGTCGCGCGGACTGGCTCTGCGGGGAAGTGTATGATCTGTTGGACCGGCACAGAGCGGCACTGTGCCTGGCCGACCTGCCGCAATGCCCGATCACCGAGCCGAACAACGCGGCGTTCGTGTACATGCGTCGGCATGGTCCGGGCGGCGGGTACCGGGGGGCGTATACGTTGCGGCACGTCGCCACCGACGCGGGCCGCATCCGGGGTTGGCGGGAGGCCGGTAGGCAAGTGTTCGTATACTACAACAACGACGTCGACGGCCACGCCGTGGACAACGCCCGCCAGCTGATCGAGGCCGTCGAAGGCTGAACCGCAACGTGCGATTCAGCCACCCGACCGGTCCGGGATCGGGACCCAGCGGCACTGGTGGACGGGCTCCTGTGTTCGGGGATAATGGACCGGTCGAACAAGTCGAGCCGACCGGTTGACACAATGAAACTGTATCTGGTGCAACACGGGGCAGCAGTTCCGAAGGAGGAAGATCCGGACCGGCCGCTCAGTGAGACGGGCGCCGCGGACGTGCGAAACACGGCGGCCTTTCTCGCGCGGGCCGGAGTCCGGGCCTCCGTCATCCTGCACAGCGGCAAGACGCGGGCGGCGCAAACGGCAGAACGGCTGGCCGCTTCCGTCGGCGCCGGCGACCCTCCGGAAACGGTCGCCGGGATCGCTCCGCTCGATCCGACGTCGGGGTTTGCGGCGACGGTCAATGAATGGGCGGCCGATACGATTGTGGTCGGCCATCTTCCGTTTCTGGGAAAGCTCGTCTCGCGCCTGATCGCCGGAAACGAAGCGAAGCCAACTGTGACATTCCGCCCGGGGGGCGTCGTCTGCCTGGAGCGTGACGAAGGCGGTAGCTGGTCCATCGCCTGGATGATGCGCCCGGAACTTCTGCGTGGTCAGGATTGACACTGCGGACGGACGGCATCGGAGTCACGCCGGAATACACACTGGTCACCGCGAAGGTCGCGGACTACGGATATCGTCGAGGCGTGGTTGCAGTCGAATCCCTGGAATCAACTACAAGAGGTGGGACCATGCGAAGGTCAAGGATGGTGGGATACGGCATGACAGCTGCCGCCCTGGCGGCGGTTGCGGGCGGGTGCAAGCCGTCGACTTCGCCGTCCGGCGTTGAGCCTGCACCGAAAGACAGAGGCGAACGAGAAGGAGGCGTCCAAATGAGTCTTGTGATTCAAAGCCCGGCGTTCACGAACAACGGCGCGATTCCGAAGCGGTTTACGGGGGACGGCGAGGACGTCTCGCCGCAACTGACGTGGTCCGGCGTGCCCGAGGCAGCCAAGGAGCTGGCCCTGATCTGCGACGATCCGGACGCCCCCGGACGCGAACCGTGGGTCCATTGGGTGATCTACAAGATCCCGGCGAGTGCAACCGGCCTGGCCGAGGGCATTGGCAAGATCGAAACGCCCACCGAACCGGCCGGAGCGGTCCAGGGCAAGAACTCGTGGGGGCGGATCGGCTACGGCGGCCCCGCGCCGCCCAGCGGCGTGCACCACTATCACTTCAAGCTGTACGCGGTGGATGCGATGCTCGATGTCGGGCCGGGGCTCGACAAGCACGGGCTCCTGGCGGCGATGCAGGGCCACGTCATCGCCCAGGGTGAGTTGGTGGGCACGTATCAGCGGTAACTCGATTGCGATGACGGGAAGAGGCCGTCACCGCGCGACTGTGCTCGTCCCAGCGGCGCGCCGGCCCGGCGCCCGGCGGCACGTTACAGCGGCCGTGTTGGCGCAGGCCGTCGCCGCGGCTACCATGCCCGTATTGGCGCATTGGCAGAAGGCGGCGCGGTGATCATTCGAGAGGCGAAATTCGGGCTGTGGCCGGTGATCGGTCTCTTCGTGGTGTGCGCGGCCGGGGGATGCAAGCGGCCGGATCAGACGGAGTCCGGCGAACCCGCCCCGGAGAGCCGCGCGGCGGTCGTCTACTTTCCGGAGTCATTGCAGCCGGACGACGCTTCCGTGACCGCGTTCATCCACCGCGCCATCGAGACGTGCGTGACCGGGGACTACGACGCGTTTCGCATGCTGTGGAGCGTCCGTGAGGATCCGTTTCCCCGCGATGCGTTCGAGCGGGGCTGGCGGTCAGTGCGGCGGGTCAGGATTCTCGGCGTCCAGAAATTCCGCCGCAAGGTGGAGGACGACATCGTCTACGGCGTGCATGCCCGGATTGAACTGGATGAATCCGTGCCGGACCCTCAACGCGAGCGTGTGCTCCTGATCGTCCGGGAAGCCGGCGAGTGGCGGCTGGCACGGGCCACGGAGAGGCTTCACCGGTGGTTCGGGTTGACCGCCGACGAAGCCGACCCCGCCGACGCCCCGGCGGCGACCCGGCCGACCGCCCATCCGCCAACCCCGTCGGGGGCGACCCTAGACCCGCCGGGATCATCTGATTCATGAATCCCCATTTCGTCATCGCCGACGACAAGCACCGCGCGGCACCGGGATCGATCCGGTCGCCGCAATTCCGGCGCATGATCGGGCTGGTCTGGCCACACCGGCGGTTCATTGTCCGAGGCATCTTCGCCGGCGTGGGCTATGCCGTTTTCAGTGCGGTGAGCGTCGCCGCGCTCGTCCCGGTGCTCAAGGTCTTGCTGTCGGAGGAAGGCCTGCACGGGTGGGTCGATCGCACGTCGGCGGAGGCGCGCCTGGGCGCCGAGCTGGACGTCTATCGCCCCGCGGATGACGCGGCGGAGGCGCCGGCCGACCTGTCGGCCGTCGTGATTCAGCGGATCCGCGGCGAGCCGCTTCGCCGCGCCGAAGTCCCGGCTCTGAGCCTGATTCACACGGTGGCCGGCCGGCAACTCGCACCTCGCGAGTGCTTCCGCCGCATCGCCGAGTGGGACGCCGACGAGGCGGTGCGGATCGGGATCACGTCGATCGCGAACGCCGCGGGCCAGCCGGTCGAGCGGGCGGTGGAGCTTCGCGCGCTCGGGATCCACTGGCGAGCCGGCCGGTGGGCGGCGTCACTCGTCCCCCGCGCGGTCACGCCCGAGGCCCGTTATCGGGGGCTGTTGTATGTCCTGGCTGCCGTCGCCGTCGCCGTGCTCATCAGCAACGCGTTTCGCTTCATAGCCGAGTACTCCATCTCCCTGGGGACGTTCCGGGCGATGATGGATCTTCGTCGCGCTCTGTATCGCAAGGTCCTGCGCCTGCCGATGAGTTTCTTCGCCCACAACATCTCCGATCTGGTTTCCCGGTTCGTGCAGGACGTGCAGGAGATTCAGCGAGGGGTCCTGGCGCTGTTCGGGCGGATGTTTCGCGAGCCGGTCCGCGCTGTTGCGCTGTTCGGCTTGGCCATTTCCATGAACTGGCGGCTGACGCTCGTCACGCTCGCGATTGCCCCGTGGGCGATTCTGCTGTTCTGGTTCGTGGGGCGGAGCATCCGCAGGTCCAACCAGCGTCTGCTGCTGGGGTATGGCATGATGATCGGGGCATTGGAGGCGACCCTGACGGCCATGAGCACCATCAAGGCGTTCACGTCGGAGAACGCCGAGCGCAAGCGGCTGTGGCGCATCGACCGGAAGATGTTCACCGAGCAGATCCGGATCGCCGCCTTGCAGGCGTTTCTCAGGCCGATGCTCGAGGTCATCGGTGTCATCGCCATCGTGGTGGTCGCCGCCTGGCTTGGGGGGCAGGTGATCGACGGTGAAATCAAGCTCGACCAGTTCGGTGCCCTGGTGTTCGTTTTCGTGATGATGTTCCAGCCGCTTCGCACTGTGGGCGATCTATACGCGCGTGTGCAGAGGGCGGCCGCCGGCGCCCAGCGCATCTTCTCCGTGCTCGATTCGCCGGTCGAGGAGGAGGTGCTGGCGGGGGCCGCGCCGCTGGCGCCGCTGCGCGACTCGATCGAGTTTCGCGATTTGGTGTTCACCTATCCGGGGGCCGCCACGCCGGCCATCAACTGCGCCAACCTGACCGTTCGCCGTGGTGAAATTGTCGCGATTGCCGGGCCGAACGGTTCGGGCAAGACTACGCTGATGAACCTACTGCTGCGGTTCTACGATCCACAGCAGGGGCAGATCCTCTTCGACGGGAGCGACATTCGCGAAGTGACCCTGCAGAGCCTGCGGGAGCAGATCAGCCTGGTGACCCAGGACGCCGTCGTGTTTGCGGTGTCCATGGCCGACAACATCGCGTACGGTGCCCCGGATGCCACCGAGCAGCGGATCATCGACGCCGCCCGCCGCGCCTACGCCGATGATTTCATCCGTGCGCTGCCCGGCGGGTACGACACCGTCAGCGGCGATCGGGGCAGCACGTTGTCCGGCGGGCAGCGACAGCGGTTGTCGATCGCCCGGGCGATCCTTCGCGACGCGCCAATCCTGATTTTCGACGAAGCCACCAGCCAGATAGACGCCGAGTCCGAGATGAGAATACAGACCGCGCTGCGAGAATTCTCGTCCGGGCGCACAACGTTCGTTATCGCCCACCGGCTGAGCACCCTTAAGTTCGCACACCGCATTGTGGTTCTGAATGAGGGACAGGTTGTTGACACGGGGACCCACGAGCAATTGCTGGCCCGTTGCCCGCTATACCAGATGTTGTGTCGAACGCAGCTGGTGGAATGAGCCTGGCGGGGTTGCAAGTCGCGTGCCAGGGCAATCGTTCGCCCCCGAAAATGCGTACTCCGCCGGGTATGTGGCGCTCGCCACGGTCGCGCGGCGGGGGCGAAAAATCGGTGTTTGAGTTTGCCAGCGCCGCGAACGTGTAGCATAGTTGAGGTGTGGGTCGCTAGACCTTGTCCCGGCGGGACGCGCCGGGACGGCACATTCGATGAAGCCTCGCTCCCGCCCGGTTGTAGTGAGTAACAGTTCTACGGGTAGGATGCTGCGAGGCTTCTTTGTTGCGCCTGCCGGCAGGCGGTGCCGCGCTTGTCGCCCCCCTCGGCACGTGCGCCCTCTGGCAGCCCGACGTGTTGCCCCGCGGGCCGGCTCGCGCCCTCGCATCGTGGTGGGCCCGAGATGTCGCCTGTCGGGTGCCGCTTGAGCCCGCCCTGTCGACGGTGGATTCCCGAGAATTCTCCCAAGCACGCCGTGGCGAAACCGCTATAATGCGGCCTCGGTGCGTGGCGCGGTGCTCGCCGCTGCCCGGAACTTCCAGACTGAAGTGTTGCTGAACCTGAGAATGCACGCGATCTGAACGGAGGCCACGATGGCTAAGAGAAGAAAGTCCACGAAAAGACCCGCAAGAACTTCTGCCAGGAAGAAGCTCCAGGCTAAGAGGGGCGCGAAGCGGGCAAAGCCAAAAAGCCAGAAGAAGACCAAGAAGGCCAAGAAGCCCAAGAAGACGAAGAAGCGTACGACCGCCAGGAAGGCGACGAAGAAGAGAAAAGCCGCCGCGCGGGCCAAGCGTCCGGCCGCCAGGAAGACGCCGACGGGCGACACGAAGGTCGAGAAGGCCGCGCTTCATTTCGGCAAGCTTCTGGCGAAGCAGCTTGCCCGCGTCCAGCGGATGAAGCGCGAAGAGGACTGGATCGACTTCTCGACCCTGTCCCCGATTGTCATCGGGGTATGTGGCGGAGACGGCATCGGTCCGATGATATCCAGGCAGGCCGAACGGGTCCTCGAACACCTGCTCCGCATGGAGAAGGCTACCGGCAAGGTGGAGTTCCGCACGATCGAGGGGCTCACGATCGAGCGCCGGGCCGAAGTCGGTAAGCCGATTCCCGATGATGTACTGGCCGAGCTCAAGAAGTGCCACGTGATCCTGAAAGGACCCACCACCACGCCGCGCAAAGG
This sequence comes from Phycisphaerales bacterium, assembly GCA_020353195.1. Taxonomy (GTDB): domain Bacteria; phylum Planctomycetota; class Phycisphaerae; order UBA1845; family UBA1845; genus JAFGJQ01. Next base: position 1,009,153 of record CP070691.1, read on the forward strand.
AGACCCCTGGCCGAACATCGAGAGTGCCAACGTCGCCATGCGGAAGGAGCTCGACCTGTTCGCGAACGTGCGACCGGTCAAGGTGCCCGAGCAGGGTATCGACTGGACCTTCTACCGTGAAAACACCGAGGACGTGTACGCCGTGGGCAGCGAGGGCGCCCTGGTGGGCGACGATCTGGCCGTCGACTTCAAGGTGATCACGCGGCCGGGTTCGGAGCGTATCATCCGGGCGGCGTTCGAGTACGCCAGGAAGAACGGCAAGAGGCGGGTCACCGTCGTCACCAAGGCGAACGTGGTGAAGACGACCGACGGTCTGTTTCTGCGGACCGCCCAGGACATTGCCGAGGAATACCCCGAGATCGAGTGCGACGACTGGTACATCGACATCATGACCGCCAAGCTCGTCGACCCGAAGCGCCGCACGCAGTTCCAAGTCCTCGTGCTGCCGAACCTCTACGGGGACATTCTCACGGACGAGGCCGCGGAGTTTCAGGGCGGGGTGGGTACGGCCGGTGCAGCCAACATCGGCAAGCGCTACGCGATGTTTGAAGCGATCCACGGCTCTGCGCCGCGCATGGTGCAAGAGGGTCGGGCCCAATACGCCGACCCCTGCAGCATGATCCGGGCCGGGGCCATGCTGCTTTCGCACATCGGCTATCCGGAACGGGCGCGGAAGTTGGAGATGGCTCTGGACATCTGCGGGCAATACGAGAAGCGCCTGGTGATGACCGGGCGCGACACCGGAGCGAGCGGGACGGAGTTTGCCGACTACGTCATGGAGACTCTCGCCGACCCCGGCCTGGAGGAATGCTGGCGCAGGTATCAGCGCTGAGTACAGGCACGGTCATCATAGTGCGGCGTCTGATGCATGGTAGCGACGGGCGGGTTCGTCGGTGCGCGGGCATCGTTCTGTGCGCTCTGTCCTTACTGACGACGGGTTCGGGTGCGCACCTGGTTTTCGAGCCGGCTGGGGCTGTATGACGACAGTGCCAAAACGAGTTCTCGACGTCGGGCAGTGTCCGCCGGATCACGGCGCCATTCGCGCCATGCTCGTGTCGCTGTTCGGAGCGGAGGTCGACAGCGCGCTGACCACCGCGCAAGCCCTGCAGATGCTGGCCGATCGCGCGTATGACCTGGTGCTGGTGAATCGTCTGCTCGACCTCGACCGCAGCGACGGGATCGACCTGATCCGACAGATGCAGGGCCGGCCGAAGCTGTCGAACATCCCGGTGATGCTGATCAGTAACCGGGAAGATGCCCAGCGGCGGGCCGTCGAAGCCGGGGCCGCGCACGGATTCGGCAAGGCCGGACTGCATGCTCCTGCCACGGAGGCGCTGCTCAGGCCGTTCCTGGACACGACCGCGTACGCGTGAGCCCGGGCGCGGGGGGGGCGGCCGGTCCGTGCGGGCGTCGTCGGCTTCGGGCGCGACGCCCGGGGCGCAGCGGGTCAGAGCTTGCTGATCTGGGCGGGATAGTGACGGATATACCGCTCGATGTTGGTCGCATACCGCCGCATGATCTGATCCAGCAGTTCCGGAGTTTCTTCCGCGTTCGATGGGTCGGCCAAAGGACCATGCAGTTCGAACCGGTATCGGAAGTTCGCATCCGATATGATGAATCCCTGCAGGATTGTCGCCCCGCACCGCAGTGCGATCTGGATGGTCCCGGTCAGGAACCGGTGCTTGCCGCCGAAGAAGTCCACTTCCGCCGTTTTCAGATGCGCGTCGCGCCGGCGTTGGATGTCCAGGGCGCTGCCGAGCGTGAAGTTGTCCCGAAAGCAGCGGTAGATGTCGCGCGGGAAGGAATCGGAGTAGATGATCCGGGCGTTGCGCAGCTCATCGTACTTCTGCTCGTACATGGACTGGATATAACGGCGAATGGCACCCTCGCGCCGATCCCGCACGCCGGCCACCTTGTATCCCAGCAGCGACATCATCAAGGCCGCCACGTGGTGAGCGCCGTGGTGGGACAACGCGATGTAGGCGCCGCGGCCCCGCGCCAGCGCCTCGTCGAGCAGGTGGCGATTGACGATCTCGAAGCGCCGGGCCATCTTCTCCCGCGGCAGCAGGTCGAGAATCAGGTAGATGATCTTGTCGCACCGGACCCGGATGAAGTGGTCCAGCGTCGCCTTTCGGACGTCCGTCGCAGCCAATCCGTCGCCGAGCAACGACCGCAACCGGGCGGCGAACCGTCGGCGCCGCCTGTAGTTCACCGCCCACTCGAGGAAGCCGAAGACCTGCCCGCACCGGTAGAGCCCGGGCAAGGTCAGACATCGCGCCACTCCATACACCGCCACCCGCAGCGCGGCAAACGAACACCGCTCCCACATGCTCACCGGCGTGATCTGGGGCGTCTGCAGATGACTGGTAGCGGCTACACTCTCGGCAGGCATTCGTTACAAGCGTCTACTGCCAGCGGTTCCAACATCGCCCGAACAGGGGGCCCGGCTCCCGTCACGGTGCATGCGTGCAGCGCTCCGTGGCTACCTGGGCCACTGATCCTCGACCCGCGTGTCAAGGACCTGCGCGGGTGCCCCTGGCGGCTTGTCCGCCCGTGTCGAGCACCCGGGCACAAGCAGCCCGTGGTGCGCGTTTCTCCTGTGGGTCAACTTCGTGCCGCACGGCGCCGCTGCTGGCCCGAGACAGTGTACCGGATGGTCAGGCAGAGCACCATCAGCCAGACGAGAGCGAATCCCGTCGATGCCAGCGACGCCGCCAAGTAGCCCCATGTGCCGGTCCGCACGCCCTGCACGAGAAGGAGCGCTGCCGCCGCCAGCGCCACCATCACGCCGCTGCACGTCGCCACTAGGACGGGCGGTTGAGGCAGACTGCGCCGGCCTCGGCGATCCGTCGCGCACCGGTGGCAGTAGTAGTTCCCGTCGGGCGCCCGGAACAGATCATCTGCTTCGTCGCACCTCTGACACCGTCCGAACGGATGAGACGAGTTGCACCTGGCGTAGGCCTCCGTCAGGGTCTTGTAGGCGTGCGTAACCTGCTGAAACCGGTGTCGGGCGTAGGCGTCGTCCTTCGTGCGGTCCGGGTGGTGCCGGAACACCAGGCGACGGTACCGCGCCCGTACCACCGCCAACGACGCTCTCGGCTCCAGGCCCAACGCCTCAAAGCACTCGTCAAAGTCAGGCGGAATCATGATTTCCCCACCTGGAAGCCGTACGAGCGTCGCCCCTCCTTACCTGAGGTCCATTATACGCGCAGAGGCCATCTCGCCGACCGGAAATTTCTGGAATCACGCCGGGATAATGCATCGCGCGGCGACGCGCGTTACCGGACGTCCGATGCCACTCCGGTGGCTCCTCGCATGCTCAGTTACACCCCGCTTGACGCCCCGCTCTCGGCGACATACTCCCACCACAGGTGGACCTCGGCCGACGTGTCCGGAAGCTCAAGCCATTCGAACTCGACCGTATAGAACGACTCCGCTGACGGCGTCTCGAGCGCGGTCCCGGTCGGATCCCACCCGATCTGTGCCCCGGCCCAGGGTTCGTGCCAATCGCACGCGATGGGCGTGCCCTCCCAGACAGCCAGCACGCCGTCGCTGTCCGTGATCCTCAACCGGCACCGGCCGCCGCCTACGGTCGCGCCCGCATCCACACCGCGGAACTCCAGCGAGAACGAGTTCGAATCCGTCGCCTCGCGACTCCCGGGCTTTGGGATCTCCAACAGGAGGGATTGCACTTCGTTGAGTTTCAGATCGACCGGCCCGAGTGGGACCTGTGTGAAGTTGCTGACCACGGTCCGTGCCGGCCGCGATCGCAGGTACACCGCCAATACGACCACCGCGATGCCCAAGACGCCGTAGATCACAAGACGCGGTGACGCGCCGCCTTTGGCCAAGGACTTCTGGAACACATCCAATCTCCGCTCAGTGAAGCCGGATGTTCATGCGCAAAACGTCCGGGCTGCCGGCTCAGCAGCCTCTGGCGAGACTCCGCGTCCCGGGTTCGCCGGCCTGTCAGGACCGTGCGGTCGTTCCGTAGGAATTCGCCGCGGTGATCAGCCCCGATCCTACCCGAACCGCACGGACACGAGAATGACGGGGGCGTCCGCCTGCCGGCTGGGGGCATCAAATCGTCGCGAACAAGTCCTTGTAAACCGGCCCCGCCGGTGACAGAATCCGGGCTGCAATCATCGTGCAGGATAGCCACACAACGCAAGGAGTCGAAGATGTCGCGCAAGTTGCTCGTTCTGGTCTCAGGAATCGCGTTCATCCTCCCGGGCTGCCGCAAGCCGGAGCCGCCGCCGGTCGAGCCGGATTACGCCCGACCCCTGCCCGAAGGTCTGCTCGCCCTCCGCAAACTCGCCCCAGCCGCCTATCCCGATTTCTCTCGCGGCTTCTACAGCCGTGCCCGACTTGCGGAGGCGATCCACCACAGCCTGGATTACCTGGCCAAGCCGTCGAGCTTGAAGTACTTCCCTTATGGCGACGTCACACACGCCCGCGCCGTAGCGTCGCTCGAGCGGTTCCTCGACGTGCTCAACGAAGCCAAGACGCCGCCCGACCTCGACCGGATCATCCGGCGGGATTTCGAGGTCTACCAGTCCGTCGGGTACGATGGTCACGGAACCGTTTTCTTCACCGGCTACTACACCCCCATCTTCGACGGCCGAAAGCACCGCACCGACCGCTTCCGATATCCCCTCTACCGCTGTCCGCCGGACCTGGCCAAGGGGGTCGAGGGCACGATCCTCGGGCGCAAGCTGCCCGGCGGCACGTACACCCCCTACGAGACCCGCCGCGAGATCGAACAGGGCAAGCTGTTGAGCGGGCTCGAAATCGCCTGGTTGGCTGACCCGTTTGAGGCGTACGTGGTGACGGTCCAGGGATCAGCCCGGATCCGGCTCGAGGACGGCTCGCTGTGGGAGTTGGGCTACGCGGGCAACAACGGCCATGAGTATACGGCCGTCGGGTATCTGCTGGTCGACGACGGGCATATCTCGCGCAATGACCTGTCACTGCAGGCCATGATCCGCTTCTTCGACGACCACCCCGAACAGTTCGAGCAGTACTGCTGGCAGAACGACCGCTACGTTTTCTTCCAGGAGACCCAGGGTGGTCCTTACGGGAGTATCGGCGCCCCGGTCACCGAGATGCGCACCATCGCGACCGACAAGGAGGTCTTCCCCCGCGCGTGCCTTGCCTTCCTGCAGACAGAGTTGCCCATGCTGTTCCGCGATGAAGTGCGGATTCGACCTCACGACGGCTTCGCCCTCGACCAGGATACGGGTGGCGCGATCCGGGCCGCCGGCCGATGCGATCTCTACATGGGCGTCGGGGATGCCGCCGCCGCGCTCGCCGGTCGCGCGCGCGCCGAAGGAAGACTCTACTACATCTTCGTCAAGCCGGCGCTCATGCGATAGCGAAATGAGCGGTCTCTGACGTTTCGCCGCTTGTCGGGCGCCGGAACGGCATGGGCGACGGTGCGGATGCAGGGTATACCGGCCGCGGCAGTCTGCTTCGCTTCCGCCGACTGACACGCGCCTCGGCGGCGCACGTCCGGAATGCGAGCCGCCAGCGTTACCCATCGGAACGGACCGTTTTCGGCACGCCCTCTGTAACTCTTGCGTAACAACAGAGCTGTTTTGCTCCGCCGGCGCCGGCTCCGTAACACACCTGTCGTTACAAACCCAATACAGCACCGGACGCAGTGCGCTCGTAGACTTCATGACGGAACGTACGGGAATTTGACCGTCCGCTACCAACTCTAATCAGGAGACAAGACGATGCAAACGAACGTTGTCCGCTTTGCTGCACGACGACGCGTACCGCCGACTGGCGTGAAGCCGATCGCAGTCGTTCTCGTTGGCGTCTGCGCCGCATTCATTCCGGAGTCGATCTTCGGCGTCACGCGGGCGTCGGAGCCGTCGGAGAACCCCTACTTATGGGAACCACGCACGAAATCGGTGGCCGTCTTCAAGAACGGTCTCGGGTTCTTCTTACGCGAGGGTGAGGTTGACCTGCGCGACGGATGGTGCATCGCCCGACAGGTGCCTCCCGCCGCGTTTGGGACGTTGGCGGTGTTTGCGCAGCGCACCGATGAGCTCGTCGATGTCGTCGGATCCGGGCCCGGCGAGAAGGTGGAATTCGACGGAGAAGATGCCCCAAGCGACGACGCATCGAAGCGCAACCGCCTCGCCGCGTTCAAGCATCTGAACATATCCTTGCACTACAAACAGGCGGGCAAGGATCGGTCGGCAGCAGGCAAGCTCGTCTCCGTCGGCGCCGAGTTCGTCATACTCGAGGGCCCGGACAACAGCTTCGCCGTGCCTCTCAACGCCATTCGCTCCGTGCAAGTGCTCGATCTACCGCTTCGCATTCACGTCGTCGGTGAGGGGGAAACACAACCCCGGCGCTCAAAGCTGGGGATGGCCTATCTGCGTAAAGGGATCACCTGGATTCCGGAATACTCTCTGACGATCATCGACGAGAACACGGCCGAGCTGACGCTTCGCGGGACTCTCGTCAATGAGGCCGAGGATATCATCCACGGTGATGTGCGTTTCGTCGTCGGCGTGCCGAACTTCCAGCACACCGACTACCTAGCCCCGATTGCCGTTGGGCAGTTGATTCGAAGCATCGGCGCCGCCGTCGCCCCGCCCGAGTTCCAGTCGCAGATCATGACCCGGGCCGCCCTCAGCAACACCATCGGGGCACCGCAGTTCGACCTGCCCGCTGGCGTCGTGGAGCAACCTGTCTCGTCGGCGCCCGGTGATGCCCTCGCCGCTCTGGGCAACCTGCCCCAGCTTCCCGGACCCGGCGGTGCCGATTTTACCGTCTACACGAAACACGACCTTACCGTCCGGCGCGGCGAGAAAGCCATCGTCACGCTCTTCAAGAAGACGATCAGCTACTCGCACGTGTACCGCTGGTCGCCGCCAGCAGAGATGAAGCATTTCCTGGTGCTCCACAATGAAAGCTCCACCGCCTGGACGACCGGCCCGGTCCTGGCCATGAGCGAAGGCCGGCCGCTCAGCGAAGGCCTGCTGAAATACACGCCCACCGGCGGCAAGTGCGAGATCTCCGTCACGACGGCCGTGAACATAGCCCACGAGAAAACCGAGTCGGAAATCGATCGCAAGCTCAAGGCCCACTCGCCGAGCCACAACGTATTTCTGGACCTCGTCACGCTCGAAGGTCGGCTCATGCTGCGCAACTTCGAGAAGACGCCCGTGGACGTGGTCGTCACCGCCGCCGTGTCGGGCAAGCCGGTGTCGGCATCGGGTGGCGGCGCCCTGTCCGCCGATCCGTGCAAGCTGAGACTGCTCGAACGGGCCGGGACCGTCCGGTGGGCCGTCAAGCTGGATCCCGGCGAGGCCCAAACGCTGACCTATAGGTACGAACGATACGTTCCGTCGAGCTGAATGGGGATGAACGACGGTTGGCGCACGTCATCGCGTGAAACGGCGCCGTTGACCGTGCTTATCGAAAGGGCACGCGTCCTCGGGGCGCAAGCAACGGGGGCGGGAAAACCCGCCCCCGTTCGGCTTCATTTACACTCTGTCAGCAGGTGCCCGTCCTGCCGATCTTAGGTTCCCGGCTTCTTCGCCTGAATCCGGTTGAGCTTGACGTCCACGATCTCGATAAGCTGCTCCCACTCACCTTCCACGAGCTGTTCAGTGAGCGCCTCGGCCGTCATCTTGCCCACGATGCGATAGGTGGCGATACCCTTGGTGAACTTGTAGTGCACCTTCTCGATCCCGTCGATCTGACCGAGCTTCTTCTTGATGGCGATGGCCTCGGCCACATTGACCCCTTCCACCTCGATGCGAATCTCCCCGCCGGCGGAAAGCTGCGTGGACCACTGCCCCATGACCGTGGCGTACACCTTCTCGATCACGGCGGCGCCGGCACTGGCCAGCGCCATCTTGCCCGCCTGAGGACTGAGCGTGTGAATCCCGCGAGCCCCTCCGCGCCAATTCGGCAGCGACTCGCTCGCCAGTAGGCGACCGGTGTCCGTATAGTACATCTTCACCATACAGTCGCCGTTATACATCGCCGTCGGTTCACCATAGAGATCTCTTACACCCGCTGCGTTCGCATTGGCCGCGCCCGTAATGAAAATCTGCGTCCCGAAGTCCTTGGCGATCGCCTGCATCTTGGCGATGTTGTCTTCCGCCGCCGCGTCTTGGGCCTCCTTGGCCGCGATGGCCCGTACCTGCTCACCGGCCCGAACCGTAAAGCCGGTGTCGAGCAAACGGTGTTCGATCTGTGACTCTAGGATGCTGCTGTCCTGCTCGACGCCGTCAATCCGTTCCCGGATGTAGA
>CP070691.1:1017532-1026327 GCA_020353195.1 Phycisphaerales bacterium
CCCGATCAGCGGTGGGTAGACATTGAGGCCGATCACAAACGCCAGCCAGAGCGACAGCAAATAGACACACAGCAGCGCCCCGACGCGCTTCAGAATCCGCCCTGTCCGGGAGCGTCGCTTCATGTCGGTTGACCGCATTCAGGGCAGATGCCGGTGACGTTGCCGGTGAGGTTGTAGCCACACTTCACGCACCACCCCTTTCGCAGCCGACGCCAGCGACGTACCGGGCCACGGATGAGCGCGATGGCGGGGCAGGTGGCGAATACAAGCATGGGCATCCAGAGCGGCACGATGGCCCCCCTGTGGAGATTCCCTCGTGGGCTGTAGACGGCCAGCCCCCAGATGCTCCAATTTCGACAGGAATGAAAAGATACAGCCTTCATCGTGGGTAGCTGGCCGCGCAACCCAGCCTGTTCATAGATCTGCCTGATCTCGGGAAGAGCCCTCCTGAAGGCTGCGGCGAAAGACGCAGCATCGGTGTATGTCCTCTGTTCCTTTTGACCTCCCATATATCGGCGCGCGACGTTTCTGAAGAGTACAGAGCGCAGTTTTGCCACGTCGAGCACGAGCACTGTTGCGTATCCTTCGTCAACTTGCAGCGCAAGCCAAGCGCAATCCGTGGGTGTTGAGTCCCACCACAGGGGAGTGAGAAAGCTGAACGCCGCAAGCACCAATGTTGCGGCCGCCAGCGCGGTCGAAATGACGATAAGCGTCTTGCGGATCATATCGGCTCGCCGCACTCCGGGCACCTCGGCTCCGTAATGCCCCGCAGGATGTACCCGCACTTGCGGCAGCGGGTTTCATTGTCGAGAGGCGGAGCAGCGTATCGCTTCGTGAGTGCCACGTACACTGCGATTGGCAGCGCGGTTAGGAACGGCATGAGCAGTAGGTTCCACCAGGAAGTGAAGAGGGAATTCAAGTAGAAAGCAAGCGGCGAAGGGATGTTTAGCCCCGGAGGGAGAGTGAATGTGAACTGTACAAATCCAATCACGCCGCCGACAAAGAAGGAGACTATCACCGCAATCGCCACTCGCCAGAACCAGTGCATCAGTCCAGGTCCTTCCAGCTGGCCGCGGGAACCTAGGCCTCATTCGTTCCGTCGTTTCGGCAGTCCGCGATCGCTTCAGTCAATCCGCGTCGTCCGAACTGGACGCGCTTTCTTTGCTCGATTTCGTCTCGAAGACCAGCAGGTACGGCACGGCTGACCGGCCATCCGCGTCCTTGAAATTGCCGAACCGCTGGGAGTTCAACCAGGAGACGTACGTCTTTCCCGGCTCGAGGTCCACGGTCGCGATGCAAGTCCTGCGCTGCTTGTCATAGTGGATCTTGCTGATCGGCAGCTTCGTATCCTCCGATATCTGGCTCCAGGACCAGCTTTGATCCGTCATCTTCTTGCTGAATGTGACGTGAATCTCCTTCGTCTTGGCCGCGTCGACGTTCGTGTCCCCCGACTGCGGAACGGTTTTCACAACGACCGGCGGCATCGTCTTGACCGACGGCTTCTCTTCGCGATCCATCGCCCAGAGGCCCGCGACGAGAACGAATGTGCAGACAATCGCAAGAGGTGCAGCAGTTTTTTTCATGTCTTGTCCTCCGTAAAGCAGATGTGGTCCGTTTCGCTGACTTCTGACCAGCAGCCTACGTCAACAGGCTGCTCCACTGCAAGCGGGAATCGCGTCTTCCACTGCGAATCGTGCCCGCTTGGCTGGTGCATCCTGTCAACCTTGCCCAATCCGCCTCCCGAACGAGGGCGCCCGCCGGTTCCTGCCCGGCCGCGCCCACCGCCCCACGCGACCACAAAGAGAACGCAGACGACCGCCCCAGCGATTTCGGAATCTCCCGTGTCCGGGAACGTTGCTTCCTATCGGTTGACCACATTCGGGGCACACGCCGCTGACGTTGCCGGTGAGGTTATATCCACAGCTTTGACAATGGCCCTTCGGCCATCGGCGGTCGTGGTACCAGAGGATGGCGGTGGGGAAGGCGACGGGGACGAACAATAGCCAGAACGGGATCGTCAGGGCAGGGCCTCCGCCGATGAAACGATGGATGCTCGGCCAAACGAAGAGTCTCCCGGAAATTCTCTCGGCGACCCATGTCTCAGGGAGATTGCTCATCCCACCATACCAGCCAACGCCTAAATAGCCGTCGCCGAATCCGTACGCATAGGCGGGGCCAATGTAGCCGAGCGTCCAGCGGGTAGATACGAACCACATGGACAGGGTAACCAAGCACGCCACCAGCCCCACCCACTTCAGAACGCGCCTTGTCCGGGAGCGTCGTCGCATAGGCGGATTATACCGCGCTGGAACGATGTCGGGGCTACACTCTGTACGGCCGGTGACGGTGATCGATGCCCGGCAATCACGCTTTCTCCAGATGTGGGATAATGTGGAATGCTATCGCTGGGTCGCGGGCCGGCCGATGGCTGCGGTCGGTTGGGTGATACGGGCCTGTTCAGGCGCCGTCGGTTGTTCGATATCCTTCGGAGTGGATTCCCGCCAGGCTCGCCACAAGGCCGCCGGCGTAGTAAATATTGTAGAACGCCCGAGCGAATCCGCGCGGCCCCACGGCGAGCCCGAGCGGCAGCAGGATCACGCCGCGCGCCACGCGCGCTGCGGACCAGGCGAGAACACGCGCGCGGGTCTTCCATGACGGGTTCAGATCCGTTTCGATGAGCCCCCATGCGTTGCCCACGCGGTAGGCGTGCCGCAGGATCCACAAGAGCGTCGCCCGCGTAGCCGGCACCGACTCGTAGACGATGGCGTCGTCCGCCCAGACGATCCGAAAACCCGCCAGGTGCACGCGGCGGAAACAGTGGGCGTCATCGGCCCCCGTCAGGCCCAACCGCACGTCGAACGGTCCGTCGATCGCGTGCAAGGCCTGCGTGCGGGCAAGCGTGTTGTTCGTCATGGCCACCGTCATGTCAGAGCCGGTGGGCCGCCGAGGCAGGTCGAAGAACCGGCTTGTGGCGATCCACGCCGGTACTTCGGTCATGAAGCGACGGACGACGGGCCCAGTGACGACGTCGGCGTCGTAGCGGTGCTGGACGCGCAGCAGTTCGTCGAGCCAGTTCGGCTCGGGCACCTCGTCGTCGTCGATGAAGGCGAGGAAGTGCACGTCGCTGCCGGCGCAGGCGACGGCCCGATTCCGCACGTAGGGGATGCCCCGGGTCGGCTCGATGCAGTAGGTGAGGGGCCAGCCGCCGGTGCGGCGGATTTCGTCGCATACGGCCCGGGCGCTTCCGGAGGAATCATTGTCGACAACGATGAGGCGAACGTCCGGACGCCGGTCGGCGAACACCTGGCCGTTGAGGGCGCTGAGCAGAGCTGAGAGCCCCTTGGGCCGGTTGTACGTCGCTATGCACACGGCTACGTTCATTGTTTCGTCACGCTTGTAGCGCCGCCGAGACCTTTGACGGGCGCGGGCGTCCGCAGGGAGATCTCGCTCATTGTAGCGAACGGCGGCGCATACGGGTAGGACGGTGGCAATACTCGTCGCAACGTCCTTCACGTGTCACCGGCGGATCGGCATGGGTGTGGGCGGTGTACACGTCGGCGTTCGGACAACACGTCGTCGAAGTGAAGGGCCAACTGCCGGGTGAGATTCCTTCGACTGAACCGGGCGATATCCGTGTGCGCGGCGGCCGTGTCCAGGCGGCCCTGCTTCCAGAGTCGCCACAAGCGGAGGATGCCGTCGGCCACCGACCGTGGGTCACGCAGGCCGCTGACGGTTCCCGATCGAGTCGTACGGATCAGCCAGGCGTCTCCGCCGTCCTCGGGGACGATTGCGAGAATTGGCTTGTGGGCCCCGATGTATTCGAAGGCCTTTCCGGACACCACGTCTCGTCCCGGCCCGGTGATCGTCTGCAACAGCACGAGGACGTCGGCCCCCTGCATGTACTCCAGGCTCTCCCTGCGGGACACAGCCCCGACGTCGTCGACCTGCTCTTGCAGGCCGAACTCCGCGATGCGGGGCTCGAATGCGGACATTCCGCCGATGAACTGCACGCGAACGTCGCGGGCAACCTCGGGATCGTGGCAGGCCAGCCGAAGTCCTTCGAGAAGGAGGGCCGGGTCCCTGTGCTCGAACAGCCTGCCCACGTATCGAAACAGGCATTTGTCCTGAAGCCAGTCGCGCCGGGGCTGGACGTTCGCCTCGGTGAAGCCGTTCGTAATCGTGACGAAGCGTTGGGCGGCGGGTGGACCGATGCGATCCCGCATGATCGCCGTGGTCAACGGGCTGGTGAAGACGGTCCGGTCGGCTCGCCGCAGGACTCTCGTTTCCCACCTCCTTTCGATCCTGGCGAGTGCGGGGGTTGGCGGCTTCCATAAGACGCCGTAGGTCCAGGGATCGCGCAGATCCGCGACCAGCGGCGTTCCGGTGAGAACGGACAACCAGTATCCGGCGAGCAGGTTGCTCCACGCAGGTCCCGTGGCCCAGATGATGTCACTCCGGGTGCGGAGGAGGGTCCTCATCCCCAGGCACACGGCCGGACAGGTCCACGCGACGCTCAGGTACATTCGCCTTGCGAGGTACGTCCAGTGGGGCGGGAGCTCGTCGCCGGCGACCGGCAGTGGCAGGTCGGCGGGCAAGGACGGTGAATGTCGGATTCGCAGGGGGTGTCGGAGCGCGTTGACCAGCCGGCGCACGCTCCAGTATTCGGTGCGCAGGACTTTGCAGCGTCCGTCCAGTTCCGCCATCAACTCGTCGTCCGGCTCGTGCTTGGGAGGGATCCGGCCGGCGATCACGGTGGGGTAGTATCCGAATTCCGACAGGTGCTTGGCGAAGTAAAGGGAGCGCGCGGACCCGCTCATGTGGTACGGAGGGAACTGATCGAAGATCATGAGCACGTTTTTCATTGGCGGCCTGTCCCGTGTCGGTGGCTTGGCGGCGGCGATTGCGTTCTCCATTTCCGCGACCTGCGAGTACGGTCCGGCCAGGTGGCGACCGTGACACGTGGTTGTGCGGCGACGGTGATGCCGGATCCTTCAGGCCTCCGTCCCGCTGGCGCCTTCGGCCCGCATCATACACGTTGTTCGCGTTACGTCAGCAGCTGCTCGTAGATCTCTACGAGCCGATCGTTGAGCTTGTGTGAATCGTAGTGTTTTTCGACAAACGTTCGCCCCGCGCGGCCCATTTCCGGCCAAAGGTGCGGGTGCCGGACCAGATCGAGCAGCTTCTCCGCCAGTGCGTCCACGTCGCGCTGGGGGACCAGGAAGCCGGACTCTCCGTCCAGCACGGCCTCCGGGATTCCTCCGATTCTTGTGCCCGTGACGGGAAGCCCGGCTGCCTGGGCCTCCGCGAAGACCAGGCCCTGACCTTCCTCGGCCCCATCCTTGCCTACGACGCTGGCGAGAACGAACAGGTCCGCTTCGGCATAGATTCCGGGGAGTTCGTCCTGGGCCCGGGGCCCCAGGAAACGCACGACGTTCTCAAGGTTCAGCTCCCGAGCCAGCTCGGCGAGTTCCGTTTGGAGCGGCCCGTCTCCCACGATATCGTATCGGATGTTCGGGAATTCTGCGCAGACTTTTGCCATCGCCCGGATTGAATAGTCGATTCCCTTGTGGGGCACGAGGTTGCCGACCGTGAGAATGCGGACCGGCCCGCCGGAGGGACGAGGCGTTTTCCGTGGGACGAACTTGCGCGTATCGACGCCGACCGGCAGCCTTGCGATCTTGGGCTCGGGACAGCCGAGGGCGACGGCCCGGGATGCCGTGAAGCGCGAGTTCACCGTGTAACAGTCGCCTGTTTCGAAGAGTGCCTGATAGACGGCACGGCCGTGTTCCCGCGGCCAGCTGTTGACGTCGAAGCCGTGAAACGTCGTGATGAGCTTGCCGTGAAGAACGCCCATGTTGCGCAGGACCATACCCCGCAGGCCGTTCGGGCCGAAATGGCAGTGGATCACGTCATAGGATCGTTCCGGCAGAAACGGGACCATCCCGAACAGGACGTTCAGCGAGCGACTGCCGTGTCCGTATTTGGCCGGATTCAGCGCCCGCACACACGCCGCGGGGTTCTTGTATGCGTGCCCGATGAGTACGCGTGCGGCCCGCAGGTATCGGTGAAGGCGGCCCGACGGCACCGTCACCGGATAGTGACTCCGTGCAAGGAGTCCGTAGGAGTCGACGTCCGGATGTATGGGGGTCGTCTTGCCGGGGAGGCCGGGATACAGGTCGACGGAGTGGCCTCGGTCGATCAGGCCGGTCACCTGTCCGAGGATGAACGTCTCGGACAGTGAGGGGAACGACGAGAGAAGGACGGCGACTCGCATTGGGTCGTGCCTTACGTTTGCAGGGTCGAGGACAACCGGCGTGGCTCACGCGTGCGGGTCTGGGCGACGCGATTCACCCGCGGTGCCACATATGCTTCGTTCGACCGATCAGGAATCCGAGCTTCTGCCGCATCCGGCTCACGTAGACGCGTTTGTCGTACGGTGTCTTGTTTGCCGCCAGGACCCAACACAAGGACGGAATGCGATAGACCAGGTCGCCCAGGCTTGCGAGCACGCGCCGGACCCGGGTGGCGACGCCCGCTGGCGGTTCGCTGAGGGCGAGCGATATCCCCATTCCGATCGCCAGTCGCTTGATGCGGTCCCATTCGACGCGGTCGGAGTCGATTATGTGGCCTACCGCCGCGTCCGGGTCGTATATGATGAGCCCGCCCGAGGCCGCGATTCCGGTCACGATTTCCGTCTCTTCTCCGCCGAGCGTGCCTGATCCCTTTCGGCCCAGGTTCTCGTCGAATGGTCCGGCGGCCTGCAGCGCGCGCCGCCGAAACGCGAGGTTGAGACCGAACAGGCCGCGCCCGTCAGGAATCACCTTGCGTGTCGGTCCGTGATCCACTTCCGACAAGAACGAGCGGAAGAAGGGGCCGAACCAGTTCGGCGGCTCTTGCTCGAAGAGGAGATAGCCGCGTCCGCCCACCACGTCGGCGTTGGTCGCCTCGAAACACTCTTGAAGCTTGACCAGCCAGTGCTCATCCACGATCACGTCATCGTCCAGGAAGGCCACGATCTCGCCGCGGGACTCAGCGACTGCTCGATTCCGAGCGCATGACAGGCCCTGGCGCTGCTCGAACACGTAGCGCAGCGTTGCGGATCGATTGAACTGTTCGACCACCGCGCGTGTGTCGTCTGACGAGTTGTTATCGACGATGATGAGTTCGTGATCGGTGGAGTCGAGGTCCCTTTGGGCGAAGAACGCCGTCAACATCCTTCGCAGAACCCCAGCCCGATTGTACGTGCACACGACTACGGAGATCATCGTTGCCCGTCTCGTCTTGCCTCGTGCGCGGACGGCGATGAGTTGCCTCATCCCGCCGCTATCCCTGCTCGCAGCCGGCCTGGGTGCAGAGCTCCTGGTACACCTGCATGACCGCCGTGGGGCCCGTTCCGGATGCAGCTGATCGTTGAAGCTCCGTTTCCGGGAAGCTTCGATCCACGGGAGCGCCGATGAATTCCTCGAGTCGGTCGGCGCCGTTCCCGCGCAACACCTGGTCAAAGTGCAGGAACAACCACTGCCCCTCCTGCCGGTGGCGGCGCAGGATGTGCTCGTACATCAGAGCCCAGACTTCCACCGCACTTTCCGTGTTCATCCGGAGGTTCCGCAGATACGGCATCGCCTGGCATTCCTTGACGATACTGGCGGCGGTCGCCATCGGGTGGCGGAAGACACACACGAACACCGTGTCCGCAAGATAGGGTCGCCACGCGGGCAGGGTGTAGCTGAAGCGCGGGTCCTTGAAGCAGAACGGTGTCCGGTCGACCTGGGCTTGAATCCGGGTCGCGATCGGATGCGGGCACGGAATCAAAGTTCCCACCGGCACTCGGGCCAGCCATCGTTGGCGGGGGAGGGGGCGATCCCGGAACCACCATCGACCCAGAATCGGAGGGCGACGAGGCACGACCTGCGCCAGCAGCTCTTCGTTGATCCAGTTGATGAGCGGCGACTCGAAGAAACCCTTCGGGTTGCTGTCGCGGCCGGGGTGCAGGTTCTCGCCCATGTAGTAACCGCAGTTGGCCAGAACACCGGCCACCATGCTCGTGCCGCTGCGCCCGGACCCCAGGATGATGACGTTTCTCATAGCGGCAGCCCCACGGTCGCCAGCGTCTCGGTCAAGGACGGGCGTCGGCTTCTTCTTTGTTGGCGAGATACCAGCGTATCGTCTTCTCGAGGCCCGCCTCCAGCGACGTCGGCGGCTCCCAGCCGAGAACCTCTTTCATCCGTGACACATCGAGGACCTTCCGCATGACGCCGTCCGGTTTGCCGGTGTCCCAGACGATCCTGCCCTCAAAGCCGGTGAAGCGGGCGACGAGTGCGGCAAGGTCCCGGATGCTGGTCCCCACGCCGGTACCGATGTTCAGCGGCTCGCCGTACCCGCTTTTCATCAGCCGTGCCACTGCCTCGGCGGCGTCGCGTGTGTAAAGGAACTCGCGGACGGGCGCCCCGGTGCCCCAGCAGACGACTTCATCGGCCCCCGCTTGCACCGCGTCGGAGAATCGCTTGATCAGGGCGGCGACGACGTGTGAACGGTTTTCGCCGAAGACGTCGCTTTCGCCG
Organism: Phycisphaerales bacterium; assembly: GCA_020353195.1. Lineage (GTDB taxonomy): Bacteria > Planctomycetota > Phycisphaerae > UBA1845 > UBA1845 > JAFGJQ01. The sequence goes on from CP070691.1 coordinate 1,026,094, forward strand.
TACAGGTTGGTGAGGATCGGGATCTGTCCCTGAAGCCCGAACTGTCTGGCGTACGCGTTCAGGCCGACCTGCTGCGCCTTCTTGGTGAACCCGTAGGCCTCCACTGACGGATGCAGCGGCCCGGCCCAGAAGTCTTCCTCTCGCATATCGCCGGTGATGTTCCCGGCGTAGGCACAGGCGGAACTGATCGACACGAAGCGTCTGACACCGGCCTCGGCCGCCGCGTCAAGAAGA
>CP070691.1:1026427-1055657 GCA_020353195.1 Phycisphaerales bacterium
AAGTAAGTGACACCGGCGCGCATTGTGAGGAGGGAGTTCCGGCTTCGACCATAAAGAGCCACACCTGACACAGAATGCGCAATTGGCATAGCGCATTCCGGACATAAGCCATCCGGATGGAGCCCGCGGAGGTTATACCGACACGCAACACAAGGGATGTCGTAGTCGATGGTCATCGTGTGGCCCCCCCAGATGAGGTGGGCCGGGCGCGCTGGTCGTTAGTCACGGGCGGGTTGCGGTGTTGGCGAAGCCGCGCTGCCCGGGAGTTGCCACACCAGGCGGCCGCCGACGATGGTGTGGGTGGCCGTCGTGGCGGCGATTCGCCCCGTGTCGATGCTCAGGACGTCCTGCGACAGGATCGCGATGTCGGCCAACTTGCCGGGTTCGAGCATGCCTGCGTCCTTCTCCCGGCCGGCCACGAGGGCGGGCGTCACGGTGTAGGCCCGCAAGGCCTGCTCCCGCGTGATCGACTGCTCCGGGAACCAGATCCGTCCGTCCAGCGTCCTGGCGTCGACCGCAGTGGCGATCCCCGCGAATGGGTTGAGACTCACCACCGGCCAATCGCTGCCGAAGCACAGCGTCGCCCCGGAGTCGAGCAACGCCTTGAACGCGTACGAGGTGGCGGATCGCTTCGGGCCCAAGGCCGATCCGGCGTAGCGCCCGTCATCGGCTTTGTGAAAGGGCTGCATCGACGCGAAGACCCCCAGCCGGCCGAAGCGGGCGATATCGTCCGGCAACAGGTGCTGCGCGTGCTCGACGCGCGGGCGGATCGCCCCGCGCAGCTTCGTGCCCAGCCCTTCGTAGATGTTGAGCAGCAGGTGGTTCGCTTCGTCGCCGATGGCGTGGATGGCGGGCTGCAGCCCAGCCGCCGCCGCGGCTCCGACGTGCTCGGCAAACTTCTCCGGCGGGTCGGCCATCGCCAGCAGCATCCCACGAGGATACTTCGCGTCGGACGCCGCATCGCTGAACGACTCGCGCATGTAGGCCGTCCGGCTGCCGAGTGATCCGTCCATGAACCCCTTGAGCCCGCAGACCCACAGCCAATCGTCGCAGGGCCTGAAATCCTTGCTCTTCTCGATGTGGCCCTCCCAGTCCTCCACCGACACATAGGCGGCGATCCGCACGGTCATCATGTTCGCCTGGTGCACCCTGGCAAAGATCGGCAAGTCGGATGCCTGCGACATGTCGTGCACGCAGGTGATACCGAACGTGTTGGCATGGCGCATGGCCGCGACCAGGGCCTCACACCGGTGATTCACCGACGGCGCCGGAATGCGCCGTGCCACCAGGTCCATGGCTTCATCTTTGAGGATCCCCGTCGGCTCGCCCGTCTCCGGATCGCGCACGATCTCACCGCCCGGCGGATCCGGAGGCCCCTTGGCGTCGATCCGCCCGAACTTCAGCGCCACCGAATTGACCAGCGCCTGATGACCGTCCATCCGTTCGAGGAACACCGGCGTTCCAGGCGTCAGGTCATCGATCCAGTATCGCGTCGGCGATTCGGGGTCCTCCCAACTGTCCACCGTCCAGCGACCGCCAAGCAGCCAGGCGCCCGGCGACATCCGCGCGACGGCGGCCGCAACCCGGTCCCGAAACTCGGTCTTGTTCCGCGCCGGCCGAAGGTCGAGGCGGGACAGCCCGAGACCGCCGGACAGGAAGTGCGTGTGGCTGTCGGTGATGCCGGGAATCACTCGCCGCCCTGCGGCGTCAATGACCGTGGTGTCCGGACCGACCCGGGGCCGGATCTGCTCGTTCGAGCCCACGGCGTCGATTCGGGCCCCGCTGACAGCGATCGCCTCGAACTCGGCCGCACCGGGCACGCCGGTCCAGACCCGCCCGTTGACCAAGACGAGGTCGGCAGGCATCGGCGCCGGATTCCCAAGCCCGGCGGGCGGACCGGCGGCGGCTGCGGCGCAGACGCGCCAACCAAGGATGAAACACGGGCCCATTGCGCCGAAAAGCATGATTCTGGCTCCCTCAAGCTGAGCCTGAACGGCCGCCGCGGCATATCGGACTTTGGCAAAGCGGCGCCCGCGTTTGTTCCGATATACCGAAAGACTATGTCCGCATCCGCGAAATCCGTGCCCCCAGTGTACGCGGTGCTTGCCCGCTCGTGCAACCTGGCGGCCGACCGCGCGCTGGTGACCGCCCTGCCCGACCTGAGTCCGGAGGACCGGGAGACTGCACTCGACACCTTGGTGCGTCGGGAGCGTGGGCAAGGGCTGGCCGCGGTCGTTGCCCGCTTTCCGAGCTTCGACGCCGCATTGCAGGCATTGGTGTTGGCCCGGGCGGATCGGCTGTCGGCGGGAGTTCGGGCCGCCATCGACTCGGGCAACATCGACACCCGTACCGCCGCCGTCGAACTGATTCGCCGCAGCGGCAGCAGCAAGCTGGCCTACCTGCTGGCCGGCGCCCTCTCCCAGCGCTGCCCCCGGACGCGCATGCGGGCCGGAAACGCGCTACAGCAGCTGGTGGCCGAGCATCTCCGACAGCGCGACGTCACTCCTGCTGATCCGGCGGCCCGTCGCGAGCGGCGACAGCTGGCAATGGCGATCCGTCAAGCCCTGGCCTGCTGGGAGGCTCACTTCCGGACCGAAGTCATCACCGCCGCGATGTGGCTGGCCGAAGAGCTCGAAGACGTCATCGTCCACCGCGCCGGCCAGCCGCGGTCCAAGCTGGGCCGCGCGTTCGACGAGTTGCTGCGGGGCGGCTACGACCGGCACACGACCGGCTACCTGTTGCGGGCGCTTCGCTCGCCGATCCTCCGGGGCAAGGCCGCCCGTTGGATCGGTGCCTGCGCGGACGATACATTCATGCTGGCGCTTCTCGACGAGTTATGGGTCACCGCCGATCCGCGGATGTGCAAGGCACTGTCCTGGATCCGCCGCCTGGCGTGGTTGGAGGACGGGATTCGCCCGTTGCTGGAGCTGGACGCGCGCCGAAGTGAGGCAGCCGCTGCGCTCGTCGGTGGCGTCGGCATCACGAACGACGCGAAGGTCGGGTTGTTGCAGACGATGGTGACCGCCGGCCGGCCGGCGCTGAGGCGGGCGGCGATGTGGCAGCTGGTCGGCAACCGGTCACCGGAGGCGGTCGCGGCGCTGCGCTGCTTGGCGAAGCGAGGCCAGAGGGCGCTGGCGCGGGTGGCCGACCGGGAACTGAAACGGCGGTCACGCGCCGACCTCGTTACGTCGCCCTCCGCATCCGCCCGGGGCACGGAGTCGGACCGATCGGTTGTAAGTACGTTCGACGCCTATTGGACCCGGTTCGATCGGCTGGACGACGCACGCCGGGCCGAGTTCGGGCGCAGGCTCCGCGCAGCGCTGCCGGACTTCGACCGCCAGGTCCGGACGAGGCTCGCGTCGAGCGATCCCGCCGACCGGGTCCGCAGCGTGCAGCTGGTGCGGGCGGTGGGCATGGCCGACGAGGCGGATAATCACCTGTATGGCCTGGCTCATGACGCGGATCCGCTCGTCCGAAGCGTGGCGATGCGGGCGTTGGAGGCACTGGACAATCCTGCCGCCCGCCGCATCCTGCGGAACGCCCTGCGCGACAGCGACGAGCGGGTCCAAGCCAATGCCATTGAAGCTCTGGACGCGCTTGAAGCCTCCGAGTTCCACGACGACATCAAGGACAAGCTTGGCGCGCCCAGCGCCCGCGTTCGGGCCAGCGCCGTCAAGTTGCTCCTCAAGCTGCAACGGCGCGAAGCCGTCGACGCCCTTCTGGCAATGCTGGACGCGGCGCCTCGGGCCGATCGCCTTGGTGCCGTCTGGGTCGTCGAACGCCTGCGGCTACAGAGCTTGACCGACCGTCTGGCGGAGTTGGCCCGCGTCGACCCCGATCCACAGGTGCGGCGCCGAGCGGCCCGGGTGGCCCGCCAGGTCGGCGAGGCCCCGACCGTCAGTGACTGGTTCTCTCTCTCGGAGGTTGCGGGTCCGTGAATCGACTGCTCATGCAAGCGTTGACGCCGAAAGAGCGCCTCAGCGGCATTCAGGACCGCCTGTCAGACGGAAGCAGCCTGGGTGACATTTGCCTGACACTGCTGGCGCTGGCGGCGTTTGTGGCCTTTCTGTACGCCGTGTTCGGCCTGCAGCGAAGGCTGCGCCGGACCGAGATCGACGATTCGCGCAGACTGTTTCGCTCGGCGTTGGTGGAGCTGGGGATAACGGTCCGCCAGCGCGATCTGCTGCGGCGAATCGCCGCCGACCTTCGCCTGCCCGAGCCGGCCGTCCTTCTGCTGGGATCCGGCATCTACTGGTCGCACACCCGGAGATGGATGACCGAGGGTCCCTCCAAACGACCCCAGACGCAAGCGGAGATCGAGAAACTCGCCGCTTTGCTCTTCCCACAAGCCCGGCCGGAAACCGACGACTGACGCGCTCCAGGCAAACACCGTCCGATCGTCAGAGCAGCCCCCGGCAGAGTCCGCCGTCGACCTGAAGAGACGCGCCGGTCACATAGCTCGCGGCGTCGGAGGCCAGGAAGGCGACAACCCGCCCCAACTCGTCGGGCTCACCGAACCGGCCCAAAGGGACCTCGGCCTCGCGCTGTCTGAGCAGCTCGTCGGCCGTGCAGCCCAACTCCCGGGCCCAGCGCGGCAGCAGATCGCGGTGACGCTGGGTCAGAAACGACCCCGGGCACACGTTGTTGACCAAAATGTTGTCACCGGCCACCTCGCGGGACAGCGTCTTCGTAAATCCGATAATCGCAGGCCGCATCGCATTGGAGATGGTCAAGCCGTCGATCGGCTCTCTGGCCGACGTGGACGTGATGGTCACGATCCGCCCCCACTTACGCTTGCGCATGTAGGGGATCACCCGGCGGCAGCAGACGACGACGCTGCGGAAGGTCAACTCGAATCCGTGCTGCCACTGTTCATCGTCCAGATCCAGCGCGTGGCCGAAGGGAGGGCCACCCGCATTGTTCACAAGGATGTCGATGCGGCCGTCGAACCGGCTTGCGGTCTCACGGATCAGCCGGTGGATGTCATCCAGCTTAGTGACATCACACGATACCGGCAGTACCTCGGCACCCGTGTGGCGGCGAAGGGTCTCGGCGGCAGCGTCCAGAACGTCCTGGCGCCGAGCCCCGATGACCAGCCTGGCCCCTTCCTGAGCCAGGGCGACGGCGGACGCGTAACCCAGCCCCTCGCTCGCCCCGGACACGATCGCCACCTTGTCCCGAATGCCAAGGTCCACAGTATGCGCTCCCGAGACTTATCGCACCGGTTCACGTCCGGTTCGACACCGGCGATATACCGTACGCGTTACAGCCTGGCAAGCAACATGTTCCCGGACTTTGAAGCGACGCCTCTGCTTGTTATTTCCATCACGATTTGCCCGGCCCCTGAGCGTAATCTATGCTGAATCATGAGGGGCCACGGTCGGGCTCTGGATTCACTCCTTGCTTCGGGGATTGAGGGCGTTGACATGTCACAAGCACCCTGCGCCAAATGCGGGCGGCCAACAACCGGCCGTCACCAGGATCAAGTCAGCGGAAGCATCATTCCGCTCTGTGAGTCCTGCAACCGATCGCCTTCGAGTCGCCTGGTATTCGTGCTGTTCGTCCTGACGATGCTGGTGTGTATGATGTAGCACCGCCGAACATCGTCAAGCGCCCCGGCCAGGCACGGTGCGGTCGGTCGTGACCGCATGAATTCTCACGCAGGCCCGCGGGGTAGGGCAGAAACGCGCCGTTGGGTTTCACCTGGGAACCCGACGGCGCGTTTGCTATGCGGGGACTGCCGGGGCCGCCCCCGTCGGGGGAGCAACCCGTGCGTTCAGCCGATCATGCGGCTCGCGCCTCTCCTGCCCGAATCGCACCCCGCCGGCACGGCGATGGGAATTGACACTGCGGCTCCCGACCCTATACTGAGTCCACGGAAGCGCCGGAGGTTGAAATGGCGCGGGCCTTCATCGGTGAGGCGCTTTTCTAGTGGCTGCGCGGTAATTGGCGAGCGTCCATGCACACGACCCGGCATCTCGTGTGGGCGGTGGCTCTCTTGGGCTGCCCCGGGTGGTTATCGGCCCAGCCCCTGGTGCCCTTGGCGGATTCGGTGGAAGAACCCCTCCTGCCGCCAGGAATCAGCGACCAGGACGTCGAGATGTTCGGCGAACTGGTGTACCTGTGGACCGAGGACGACGGCAGTGAGGTCATCCATGTCGTCGGCGAGTTCGAGCTCCACCTCGGCCGGCGACGCATCAGGGCGCGCGAGGCAGTCATCTGGATGACCCCTCAGGCATATGACGGGCGCTCTTACAACCACTTCGAGCTGTTCCTCTGGCGCAGCGCCCGGGTGGTCGAGCCGGCGGGCACGACGACAACGAGCCCCGTGCTGTTTGCCACGCTGAGCAGTTCCGGCAAGGTGATGATCTGGGCCGACCGCAGGACGACGGAATCGTCGCGGGGCACCACCCTCTACGACGAGGCCGCTCGCGTCCGGGCCCAGCTCGTGGCTCGTCTGGCTCCAGAGGCCGAAGCCCCCTCGCCGGTCACCGTCGTCGACCTGGAAGGCATGCCCGGAGAACGAGAACCGACGGTTCGCCCGCCCGTGTCCTATCGCGGAGACAACTTGACGATCCAGCAGATGGACGACCGAACGGTGGTGGCGGCCATCGGCGACGTCGTCCTCTCGCGGAGCGACCCCACCGGATTGAGCACGATCGAAATCCGCGCCGACGCCGCCGTCATCTACGTGGCTGCGCCCGCCGCAGGCGAGGGCCCCGACGGAGCGCCGGAGCCGGACGACGACGCGGTCAGCCCGGCGGCCATCCTGGACCCGAGCGCCGCTCCGGCCAGCCCGCTCGGCCCCGTGGGCGACGTGCCGGGCGCTGCCGTCCCGTCCATAGGTCGGGTGCAGGCTGCTTATCTTGAAGGTGACATTGTGCTGACATACGGCGACCGGACGGTCCGGTCGTCCCGCCTGTATTACGACTTTGAGAACGACCGGGCGTTGATACTCGACCCCGTGGCGTTCATGCCGGCACCCGGCCGGGACGTTCCGATTTACGTCCGGGCCGAGCAGGTCCGCCAGTATTCGGCCACCGAATGGACCGCCTACAACGCCCGGCTCACCACCAGTGAGTTCTACACGCCGCACTATCACATCGGGGCGGCCAAGATCGAGTTCGAGGACCGCACCCCGCGCAGCGTAGCCGATGTGGTGGTCGGACCCCGGGCAGGACGGTTCAAGATATCTCATTCCACCTTCAACATTCTGGGGGTTCCCCTGCTGTACTGGCCCTACGCCCAGGGTGACCTCGAAGAGGACGTGACGGCGCTGCGGCGGATCCGCACCGGGTACAGCGGCGACTTCGGCGTCGAGGTCGAGTCGGAATGGGACCTGTTCTCGCTGCTGGGATTGGCCAGACCGCAGGGGTTCGACGCCGCCCTGCGCCTGGACGGCTACAGCGAACGCGGTCCCGCGGCGGGGATCGATCTGGATTACGAACGCGACAGCTACTTCGGGCTGCTGCGCAGCTACTACATTCACGACGACGGCAAGGATAGCCTCGGGCGGTCTGCTGACAGCGAGCCCGATACCGAGGATCGGGGTCGAGCCACGTGGCGCCACCGTCATTATCTGCCCAGTGACTGGGAGTTGACGCTCGAGGCTTCCTACGTCAGCGATGACGGCTTCCTCGAAGAGTACTTTGAGCGGGAGTTCGACTTCGGCAAAGAGCAGGAGACCGTATTCTACCTCAAGAAGCAGCGGGACAACTGGGCGCTGACAATACTGGCGAACGCCCACCTGCTCGACTTCGTCACGGAGACCGAGCACCTGCCGGACGTGACGTTCCGGCTCGTGGGCCAGTCGCTGGGCGGTGTCGCCACCCTGTTCAGCGAGAACCGCGCAGGGTTTGTTCGTTATCGGTTCCGCGATCAGGACCTCCTCGATTTCCTCTACTTCGGTCGCGAAGACAGTTCCGGCACGGTCGCACGGGCCGACTCCCGGCAGGAGGTCGAGGTGCCGGTTGACGTGGGCCCCGTCCGCCTCGTGCCGTTCGGGTCGATTCGCGGGTCCGCCTGGGACGATTCAGTGGACAGCGGCTCCCTGGCGCGGGTGTTCGGCACGTACGGGGTGCGGGCAAGCATGTACCTGTGGCGAGTCTACGAAGAGGTTCGTTCGGACCTGTTCGACATCCGGGGAATCCGGCACATCATCAAACCCGACGTGACGGCGTGGGCATCGCATACCAACGTCGATTCACACGAACAGTTCCTGTTTGACGAGGGCATCGAGGATATCGACGAGTTGGACGGCGTGACCATCGGCGTGCGCCAGCGGTGGCAGACCAAGCGCGGCGACGAAGGCCGCCAGCGGACCGCCGACCTGGTCACCCTCGACGTCGAGATGGGCATCTTTAACGACGCGCAGAGCTTCGAGTACACGAACGGGTTCGTGTCGTACCGCCGCCCGGAGAACAGCATCTCGCAGAACTACGTCAACACGTCCCTGATCTGGCGCGTCACAGATTCGACAGCGCTGCTGTCCGAATCCAACTTCGACCTGAACGATGGTGAGCTGGACGTGTTTGACCTTTCGTTCGCAGTAGAGCGCCGGCCGCGACTGAGCTACGTCATCGGCTACCGCTTCATCGAGGAGACGCAATCAAACCTGCTCGGTGTCGGGGCAAACTACAAGATCAGCGAGAAATACACGTTGGCGGCGCGCGAGAGTTTCGACCTCGAACAAGGCGAGACGGAGGAGTTCACCCTGGCGATCATCCGAAAACTGCCCCGCTGGTACGTCGGGATCACGTTCGAACTCGACGAGATTGAGGACGATTTCGGCATCTCGCTGAGCGCCTGGCCGGAGGGGTTCCCCCGAGCCGCCCTGGGGACGCGGCGGTTCACCGGGTTGGCCACGTCCACCGGTATCCGTCCGGAGTAGGGGGCCTCTCGGATTGCCGGTCCGGTTCCCGACCGCCCCCCGCCGCCTGCGAAGAGGCGGGCCACGTTCCCGCCATGACTCGCGCGCCATCGGCAAGCAGCTCGGGCGATCCGGGGCGGGGAACGCTTCGAAACAGAAAGTCCGTTCATCGGAGCACAAACGGAGCTCGCCCGTGTCAAACTGCGACGCTTCCCGACCCGACAAGCCGACCTATCCCCGGGCAACACGGGATCACCGACGGTGATTTCGTACCTTCGCCACCGCCTTCTGCCGCGCACGCCCGCTTGCGTAGTACGAACCCACCGCCCGGTTCTGCTGGCTGCCGCCGTGCTCACGGCGGTGTCAACGGCGCTTCTTTTCCGGCCCGGCCTCAAACAGGACTACCGCATCGAAGCGTTCGTCGCCGGCACCGACGATTCATACCGCCGATTCCGCCGCTTCATGGAAACGTTCGGCGGCAACGAGTTCGCGATCATCGCCGTCCACGGCAACGACGCGCTGTCGCCGGAAACGCTTGCACTGCTGGCACAACTGGGAGACGAGGTCAGAGGACTGAAATCGGTCGATCGCGTCGTATCGCTGGCAGAAATCCCAGCGGTGATCAAGGCGGTTCTGGGGGATCGCCTGCGGCGGCATCCGCTGTTCGTGGACAACATCATCAGCCGCGACGGCCGAAGCGCCGCCGTGCTCCTGCAGATGGCCGGCGAAGACCGCAGCGGAGACGTCCGTAAACCGACGGTAACCAGCCTGCGCGCCATCGTCGCCGGGGCACAGCAGGCCCATCCCGACCTGCAGATCATCCTGGCCGGCCCCTATGTCACACTGATCGACATGTTCGATTACATCCAGCGGGACCTCGTCGTCTTTACGGTGGCGGCGTTCGTCTTGCTCGGGCTCACTCTCTGGCTGGTTTTCCGGCGGCCGGCCCCGATGCTCTTCGCCATCGCCGTCGGAGCATCGGCTACCGTGTGCACGCTGGGATTGGCGGTCGTCTGCGGGTTTGTCACGTCACTGATCACGCAGATGATCGTTATTCTCGTGGCCGTTCTCTCCGTGGCGAACTGCGTGCACCTGGCCGTTGCTGCCGAGGAGACGTCTGTTCAGGGACCAGCCACCGTCCGACGGGAGCAGGCCATGCGAACGCTCGCCCGTATGGTGGCACCGTGCACGGCCGTGATCGCCACGACCGCCGTAGGATTCGCCGCTGTGTGCACTTCGAGCATCTCACCAATCCGCCTGTTGGGGATGTTGATGGTGTTCGGGTTGGCGTGGTCGCTGGTCACCGCCCTGGCCGCCACCGTCGTCGTCTCAGGCGTGCCCCCCTCACCGAGGGCGCGACTGCACCTGCCGGGATGGCTTCGCCGCCTCGGTGCGTGGTCAGACCGCCGGCGACGACTCGTTTTTCTCCTGTTCGCCGCGTCCACCGCGTTCTGCGCCGTCGGGGCACGGTCGCTGCGCTTCGAGAGCGCGTTCCTGGAGAACTTCCGCGCACACACCTCGGTCCGGCAGGCGTACAACTTCATCAGCGAGAAATTCGCTCCCGTCGGGTCCATGGAAGTGATCATCCAGTCCCGCGACGGCCGATCCGTCGTCACGCCCGACATGATCCAACGGGCCGCCGTGTTGGCCGACGACGCGGTCGAGCGATACGACTGCATCCGCAAAGCACAGACCATCGGCGACGTGTTGACCCTCTTTCACGAAACGCTGCCCCGAACCGAACTGGATCTGAATCTCCGGCTGGCGGCGGTCCGGGCCGCTTCCGGCGAACGCGACGCCCTTCGCACATACGTCAACGAAGACCGGACCGCCATGCGCATCAGCCTCCGGGCCCGCGAAGGCGGAGTGGGCGTGCACGAAAAAATCCGCATCGCCAACGAGATCCGCGACAAGGTGTCCGATGCAGTGGGGAAGGAATACTCGGTCGAGGTCACCGGGCTCTACTGCTTCTATGCACACTTGATCCGCGGGCTGCTACGCGACCAGTATCGATCGGTGGCCATTACCATCCCGGCCGTGTTCCTCGTGATCATCCTCGTGATGAGGTCATGGCGTGTGGCCGCAGTGGCCATGATCCCGAACCTGCTGCCCGTCATCTTCTGTCTCGGCGCAATGGGCTGGTCGGGCATCCCGGTGAACATGACAACGGCATTGATGCTGTCGGTCACGTTCGGCATCGCGGTGGACGACACGCTGCACTATCTGTGGCACTTCCGGGAAGCCCTGGCCGACTCGGGCGACTATCGGCTTGCCCTGCTGACCACGCACGCCGGCGTGGGCCGGGCCTGTGTCTTCACCACGGTCGTCATCGCCGGGGGCTTCTGGATTCTGGTCCTCTCAGAGTTCGTGCCCACCGCCTACTTCGGCGGCCTGGTCGGCTTCACCATGCTCGCCACGCTGGCTGCCGACCTCGTTCTGCTTCCTGCGCTTCTGACAACACTGAGGCCATTCAGGCCGGAGAAGGGAACCGCTGCCGTCTCCCCCGTCTCCAGGCTTACTTGACCAGGACCGGAACTTTGCCTCTGCTCAGCAGAGCAGCGGCCGCCGCTTCGTCCACGTGGATGAACACGCTTCCGGAGGCGTCGACCGTGTTGGCGATGATCATGCCGAAGAACTCGGAGCCCCCAAAGAGCTGCAGGTCCGTATCCGGTGCGATCACCACTCCGTGGAAGTCCGCGTCCCCCGCCATGATGAACCACTCACCCGTGCAGTAGACGGTCAGAGCCCTGGGGTCCTGAGTAACGTTCACAATCCCCAGAGCGGCAATGTTGACGTTTCCATCGATGTACAACACGGTCGGGCCCTGAACCGTGATGACGGACGATGAGGCCATCGTGAGCGACGTGAGATAATACGTTCCACCCCACAGCGTCACGTTGTCATCGGAAATAAGCGCGAGATCGCCGTCGAACAGGACGCCGTTGTCAGAAAGCCCGTCATAATTGGTGCCCGCCGTGGCGTTGTCATTGCTGAGCTTGACCTCGCTCACGTCGACAATCGGCGCTTCCAGAGGTTCACTCAATTCCCCTTCGACTCCCCAGACCGCATGAGGGCTGCTGACAATGATGATCTCGCGCCCGGGGCCGCACATGGCGTCGCCATGAACCTCGAAGCTCCCCTGAAGCTGAATGTCCTTGTTGCTGCAGACGTCACCGTTCTGGTCAATGTTGCCCGGTCCGTACACGCCGTCGCGCGAGTCGTAGCTGTCGGTCTTTATATCGCCCATTCCCAAGACGCCGTTGAGCCCCCAGATGCCCAGGCAGCGACCCGAGTCCATCACGGCAATGGCCTCCCGCTCCAGGTTCGTGTAGTTGTGCCCCAGGACCGCCGCGAATATGAGCGGGAGCTGGCGGCGCTGGCCGACCACGCGAACTGCGTTGGGAGGCAGCCCGAGCGGGTCGACCACACTGCTGGCCAGCGTGAAAGTCGCCGATACGCTTTCCCAATACCCGATCTCGATAGCCTCGACCGGCACCTCGACGGACTCGCCGCTGACATCGTTCTGCGCGGCGGCTTCCATGGCTCGTTTCTTCACCTCCGTGTCACCGATTGGCAGGGCGCTGGCACCGGCGAGCGCACCGGCGTCAATGGCGTTTTGCAGTTCGGCCACCGAGGTGAAGATGTATCCCACGTCAATGGCCAACGCGGCCATCCCTAGCAGTATGGGAAGCGTAATGAGCGCCATGACGCCCGTGGCCCCGCGGCGTTTTCCCAAAGTTGTCTGGATCATCGCCGCCTCCTTGTATCGCAAAGCACGGCTTGCGGATGGCTGCGTCACCTTCGTTTTCTACAACTGACAGACGGTTCCCGAGATACGGTCCGCAAGTGTCGCGTCCGAAAGGTCGAACGTCTAACACCAACGTACGAAATGATTGTATTACGAGGTACCGACCTGTGAAAAAAACTTCGGTTGGCTTCTCCGTGTCCGAAAACATCATGCCCGTCGACGTGGAACAAACGGTGCCAAATATGTGGCGCTTCCGGTTACGTGATTCGGACGCAGATGTTTGTCAGGCAACCCGGTGATCGATCAGGCGCCGGACATTACTGGAGCCTCCACCGGACACCCCGGCGCCGGCGCCTCAGGACCGCCGTCGGACGGAACGCCCAGAACGGCGGACGCCTCCCGATGCAACGTCTCGATCTGCACGGCCAGCGAATCGAGCGCCTGGCGGCGCGACTGGCCGTCGCCGGACGACGCCGCCTTCACCAGTCGCAGCAGCTCCTCAAAGACGGCCAGCTCCGCCTCCTTCCGCGACACCAGTGCACCGATCGCGTTCGCAAACGTCTGGTGGAACTCCTTGAACTCGTCCTTGCGGCGAAGAGGCCGAAGCTTCGGAATCCGGCCCTGGGCAACCTCCGCGAGCCAACGCTCGAACAGAAATATCGGACCGCAGATGCGATGAGTGGCAAGAACCGACCACACCCCCACGCCCGCAGCGGCAACCGCGGCAAACGCCAGCCCGAACAGCAACACGACGGTCGCCACCTCCGTCTCCTGGGGCCCCGGGTTCATGACCCTCAGCCGTGCCTGATGGTGCAGCACGCCGTACAGAACCGACCCGATAATCGAAGAAATGAAAAAGACGGACAGCGCGATCGTACCGGCGTACTTCAGCTGAAACGTCCGATTGATGACGTACCTCCGCCGCCGATTCCTGCGCGGCGCCCCAGCCGCTCTCTCACACTTCTCAGTGACTTCCATCGCAAGACCCTTTCCCGCAACGTAGAGCTATCGATGCCATGGGCCGGCGTGCTCGCTTCCCTGCGGTAATGCCATCACCCCGCGCCTACTTGACCAACACCGGGACCCTTCCTCGATTGACCACGCTGGCAGCCAGCACCTCGTCCACGTGGATAAGCGCGCTTCCGGAGGCGTCGAGCGTATCGGCGACGATCATGCCGAAGAACTCGCAGTCCCCTTGGAGCTCGACGTCGGTATCCGGCGCGATCAACATTCCGTAGAAGTCCGCGTGGCCGGCCATCACGAAGGACTCGCCCGTGCAATAGACCGTCAGATCCGCGGCCTGCCGGCTGACGTTCACAATCCCCAGAGCGGCAATGTTGACGTTGCCATCGATGTACAGCACCGTCGACCCCTGAACCGTGATGGTGGAGGATGCGACCATCGTGAGCGAGGTGAGATAGTACGTTCCGCCCCACAGCGTCACGTTGTCATCCTCGACAAGCCCAAGATCGCCGTCGAACAGCACTCCGTTGTCGGAAAGCCCGTCGCGGTTGGTGCCCGCAGTGTCGTTGTCGTTGCTGATCCTGACCTCGCTCGCGCTCACGACCGGCGCTTCCAGAGATTCACTCAATTCCCCCTCGACCCCCCAGACCACATGACGCTCGCCACGGACGGTTATCTCATGGCCGGGGCCGCACATGGCGTCCCCATTGATCTCGAAGCTCCCGCCGAGCAAGATGTCCTTGTTGCTGCAGACGTCCCCGTTCCGGTTGATGTTGCCCGGTCCGTACACGCCGACCCGCGAGTCGTAGCTGTCGGTCACTATATCACCCAAGCCCACAACCCCGTTGAGACCCCAGACACCGAGGCAGCGACCAGAGTCCATCAAGGCGATGGCTTCCCGCTCCAGGTTCGTGAAATCGCGACCCAGCACCGTTGCGAATATGAGCGGGAGCCGCTGGCGCCGGCCGACCACGCGAACCGCGTTCGGACGCGCCCCGCTCGGGTCGACCGAACCGGAGGCCGCCGTGAAGGTCCTCGATACGCTTTCCCAGTATCCGACCTCGATGTTCTCCAGCGGCACGGCAACGGACTCGCCGCTGACGTAGTTCTGCGCAGCGGATTCCATGGCTCGCTGCTTCACCTCGGAGTCACTCGCCGGCAGGGCGCTGGCGCCAGCCAGCGCTCCGGCGTCAACCGCATTCTGCAGTTCAGCCGTCGACGTGAAGATGTATCCCACATCAATGGCCAGCGCGGCCATTCCCAACAGTATGGGAAGGGCAACGAGCACCATGATGGCCGCAGTCCCGGGGCGTTTCTCTGTAGTTGTTCCGACCATCACCGCTCCCCTGCACTGCAAGTCATGGCCTGCGAATGCCGCCGTCATCCCCAACTGGATGAGCGGTCCCCGACATACGGTGGTCAAGCGTCGCGCCCGAAGGGTCGAACGTCTAACACTAACGTACGAAATGATCGTGCCGCGAGGCACCGATTAGTTAGAGATTTTCAACTGATTCTGCAGCGTCCGCAAACATCATGCCGGTCGACATGGAATGAACGGTGTCAGATACGCAGCGCTGCTGTTCACATAACTCGGACGCAGAAACCGCCGGGCACCTTGACGATCGATCAGGCACAGGAGACCGCCGGAGCTTCCTCCGGACGCCCCCGCGCCGGCGCCTCAGGACCGCCGTCGGACTGAACGCCCAGAACGGCGGACGCCTCCCGATGCAACGTCTCGACCTGCACGGCCAGCGAATCGAGCGCCCGGCGCCGCGCCAGGACGTCGCCGGACGAAGCCGCCTTCACCAGTCGCAGAAGCTCCTCAAAAACGGCCAGCTCCGCCTCCTTCCGCGACACCAGTGCACCGATCGCGTTCGCAAACGTCTGGTGGAACTCCTTGAACTCGTCCTTCTCCCTGAGAGCCCGAAGCTTCGGAAGACGGCCCTGGGCAACCTCCGCGAGCCAACGCTCGAACAGGTATATCGGACCGCACATGCGATGCGTCGTGATAACGCTCCACGCCCCCACGCCCGCGGCGGCAACCGCAGCAAACACCAGCCCGAACAGCAACACGACCGTCGCCACCTCCGTCTCCTGGGGTGCCGGGTTCAGGACCCTCAGCCGTGCCTGATGGTGCAGCACACCGTACAGGATCGACCCGATAATCGACGAAATGAAGAAGACGGACACCGCGATCGTACCGGCGTACTTCAGCTGAAACGCCGGATCGATGACGTACTTCCGCCGCCGATTCCTCCGCGGCACCTCAGCTGCTCTCTCGTACTTCTCAGTGCACTGCATCGGAAGACCCTTTCTCCGCAATGTAGCTGTCGATTCCCCGGGCTGGTGTGCCCGCTTCCCTGCAATGAGGCAACCATACCCTGCCTACTTGACCAGTACCGGAACCCTGTCGGTCTCCAGACCACCGACCAGATCGGCGGCCAGTCCTTCATCCACGTGGATGAACGCGCTACCGGAGGCGTCGATCGTGCCGCTGATGATCATGCCGAAAAACTCACAGTTCCCGTGGAGCTCGACGTCGGTATCCGGCGCGATCACTGATCCGTAGAAGTCCGCTTCGCCCGCCATATCGAACGACTCGCCCGTGCAGTACACCGTCAGGTCCCTGGGATCCTGACTGGTGTTTATAAACCCCAGACCAGCGATCTTCACATTCCCGTCGATGTACATCTGGGTCAGGCCCCGGACCGTGATGGTGGACATGGCAGACATCGTAAGCGACGTGCAATAGTACATCCCGCCCCATAGCGTCAGGTTGTCGTCAGAAGAAAGTGTGAGATCGCCCTCGACCGGGTGGCCGTGATCGGTAAACCCGTCGCGGTTGGTGCCCGCCGTGTCGTTGTTGTTGTTGAATCGTGCCCCGCTCACGTCGAAAACCGGCGCCTCCAGAGTCTGATTCAATTCCCCCTCGACCCCCCAGACGGCATGGGGAGAGCCACTGATGGATATCTCATAGCCGGGACCGCACATGGCGTCGCCGCGAATCTCGAAGCTCCCCTGAAGGCGGATGTCCTTGTTGCTGCAGACGTCGCCGTTCTGGTTGATGTTGCCCGGTCCGTACATGCCTGCCCGCGCGTCGTAGCTGTCGGTGATTATGTCGCCCATGCCCACGACCCCGTTGAGCCCCCAGACGCCGAGGCAGCGACCCGAGTCCATCAACGCGATGGCTTCCCGCTCCAGGTTCGTGAAACTGCGGCCCAGCACCGTTGCGAATATGAGCGGGAGCCGCTGGCGCCGGCCGACCACACGGACCGCGTTGGGGGCTGCCCCTTTTGCGTCGCCCGTACCCGTGGCTACGGTGAAGGTCCCCAATACGCTTTCCCAGTATCCGATCTCGATGTTCTCCACCGGCACGGTCACGGGCTCGCCGCTGAGGTAGTTCCGCCCGGCGACTTCCATGACCCGCGCCCGCACCTCGGCGTCGGTGGAGCGGAGGGCGCTGGCACCGGCCAGCGCACCGGCGTCAACCGCGTTTTGCAGTTCAGCCAGCGAGGTGAAGATGTATCCCACGTCGATGGCCAGCGCGGCCATTCCCAACAATACCGGAAGGGCAACGACCAACATGATGGCCGCAGCCCCGGAACGTCTTTCTGAACTTGTCTCCACCATCACCGCTCCCCTGCACCGCAAGCCATAGCCTGCGAATGCCGCCTTCATCTGCAATCAGCTGAATGGTCCCCGACCCACGGCCTACAAACGTCGCGTCCGAAGTATCGAACGTCTAACACTACCGTACGAAATGATCGTACCGCGAGGCACCTGCCGATCAGAAAATTTTGAACTGATTCTGCAAAGTCCGAAAAGACCACGCCTGTCGGCGCGGAATGGACCGTGGCGAAGACGTGACGCTACCCTTTACGTGATTCGGACGTAGGGATTTTCCGTAGAGGTAGAGACTGTCGAACGACTCGATGATCGATCAGGCCCAGGAGACCGCCGGGGCCTCCTCCGGACGCCCGATCGGCACTGCCTCAGAACCGCCGTCGGGCTGGACGCCCAGAGCAGCGGACGCCTCCTTGCGCAACGTCTCGACCTGCGCGGCCAGCGAGTCGAGCGCCTGGCGGCGCGCCAACCCGTCACCGGACGAAGCGGTCTTCACGAGCTGCGACAGTTCCTCAAAGACGGCCAGCTCCGCCTCCTTCCGCGACGCCAGAGCTCCGATCGCGTTGGCAAACGTCTGGTGGAAGTCCTTGAACTCATCCTTCTGACGAAGAGGCCGCAGCTTCGGAATCCGTCCCTCCGCGACTTCCGCAAGCCAACGCTCGAACAGGAAGATGGGACCGCAGATGCGATGAGTGACAAGAACAGACCATCCCCCGACGCCCGCAGCAGCCACCGCGGCAAACGCAAGCCCGAACAGCAACACGACGGTCGCCACCTCCGACGTGTGCGTCTCCGGGTTCATCAGCCTCATTCGTGCCTGGTGATGCAGCACGCCGTACAGGATCGATCCGATAATCGAAGAGATCAGGAACACTGACACCGCGATCGTACCGGCGTACTTCAGCTGGAACGTCGGATTGATGACGTACTTGCGCCGCCGATTCCTGCGCGGCGCCTCGCCCGCTCTCTCGCTCTTCTCAGTGCCTTGCATCGGAAGACCCTTTCTACCCAATGTCGCTATCGACGCCCTGTGTCGCCATGCCCCCTCCCCTGTGACTCCATCCGCCCCCCAGTGGCGCTCCGAGACCCAATAGGAGCCGCGCCCGCAAGGAAGCGGCCCAAGCCGAGGCCCAATACGAGCCGCGCCCGTAAGGAAGCGGCCCCAACACGAGCCGCGCCCATAAGGAAGCGGCCCCAGCGCTACCCCGCCTGAGGTTTAACGGCTTCTCAACTCAACCACTTGAACCACACAAAAAACAGCGGGCCGACCCGCCCGACCCGCCATTGATCCCTCGGGCGCCACCTACGCCCCACCGCCCGGTCCGATACCCTCATCCCGCCTATTCGACCAGTATCGGAGCTACATCCCCGTCGCCACCGAGCAGATCCGCCACCACCGCCTCGTCCACGTGAACGACGAAATCACCCAGCATGGTCAGCGTTTGGCCGATGATCGTGCCGTAGTAGTCGGCCGTCCCTTGCAGAACGATGTCGGCCTTGGGCGCGACCAGTGCGCCGTAGAAGTCGGAATTGCCGGTAAAGTTGAGCTGCGTGCCCGTACAGTAGACGATCAGGTTCTTGGGATCGCCCGTCTCGTTGACAATCCCCAGACCGCTGAACGTCGCGTTGCCATCAACGTAAATCACCGTCGGCCCCGTGACCCTGATCGAGGACAATGCAGCCATTCTCGCCGAGCCGAAGTAATAGGTCCCGCCGGACAGCGTCACCGTCTCATCGGCCACCAGATTCAGCCTGTCCGCGGGGCCCGGCACGGGGTCGCCGCCCCCGTCGCATCCACGATCATCGCAGCCGTCCAGCCACAGGCCGATCGTGTCATTGTCGTTCGTGAACTTCGCCTCGCTCGCATCGACGACCGGCGGATCGACGGCACAGCACGTCTCGCCCTTGACCCCCCAGATTTCGTGCGACACGCCGGAGATCAGAAGGTCACCATCGGGACCGTGCATCGCGTCGCCGTGAACCTCGATGCCGCCATGAATGGTGATATCCTGGTTGCTGCAGATGTCGCCGTTCGCATTCCTATTGCCCGCTCCATACCCGCCGTCCCGCGAGTCGTAGCTGTCGGTGATCACGTCGCCGTTGGCGACGATCCCATCGAGCCCCCAGATGCCACGACAGCGCCCACTGTCGGCCAGGGCGATCGCGTCACGGATGATACCCGTCGTGTGTCTGCCGAAGATCCGCGCGAAGAACAGACCCAGCCCCTGCTTACTCCCGGTGACACGGGCCGCGTTGGGCCGATACTCCTGCGGCTCATCGCTGATCGGAGTGAAGGTCTGCGAACTCCATTCCCAGTTTCCGATCTCGACATCGCTGTGCGCCAGGATCACGGTCTCGGTGGCGAGCGTGTTGCTCGCGGCGGACGCCACCGCCCGGTCCCGTGCCTCGGCGTTGTTGATGTGCAGACCGCTCGCCCCCGCCAGCGCGCTGGCATCAACCGCGTTTTGCATCTCGGTCCGACAGTTGTAGATGTGCCCAAGGTCAATCACCAGGGCCGCCATACCCAGGATGACTGTCAGCGAAATGGCCACTACGGCAATCGTCGCACCACGTCGTCTTGACGAAGCTCTTTTGATCATTTCAGGCCCCTCGCATCTGGCGCGCTGCTTTACCGGTCCTCGTGTTCTTTAACACACAACACAATGCGACCGCGGGCCGAGCAGGCCGGCCCGGTCGCATCCCGTAGGGCGAATACCATCACTGAAATACGATATCATTCGGGCCCAGGGGCGTGTGGACCGACAATTCTTGCCCATCTTGTCCAGTCCGGAAACAAGCCCCCCCGCCAGGACGGCATGATCACTCGTCAGCCCGCGCCGCGCGCCCCATCAGATCCCAACCACAGTGCCGCGTGCAGAAGATGCCCGATTCTGCACCTGTCGCGTTGCGCGGGGCGTTGACACTCCGCGACGAAGACACGGCGGGCCGAACCGCTCGACCCGCCATCATTCCCTCGGGCGACCTCCAGGCACCGCCGCCCGGTCCGATACCCTCATCCCAAGCCTATTCGACCAATATCGGAGCCACATCCCCGTCGCCACCGAGCAGATCCGCCACCACCGCCTCGTCCACGTGAACAACGAAGTCACCCAGCATGGTCAGCGTTTGGCCGATCACCGTGCCATAGTAGTCAGCCGTCCCTTGCAGAACGATGTCGGCGTCGGGCGCGACGATCGCACCGTAGAAGTCGGAGGTCCCGGTGAAGCTGACCTGCGTGCCCGTGCAGTAGATGATCAGATTCTTGGGATCACCCGTCTCGTTGATGATCCCGGCGCCGCCGAGCGTCGCGTTGCCGTCGATGTAAACGACGCTCGGCCCCGTGACCCTGATCGAGGCCAATCCGAGCACTTTGGCCGCGCTGCAGTAGTAGGTCCCGCCGGACAGCGTCACCGTCTCGTCGGCCACCAGATTCAGCCTGTCAGCGGGGCCCGGCACGGGGTCGCCACCCCCGTCGCATCCGCGATCATCGCACCCATCCAGCCAAAGGCCAATCGTGTCATTGTTGTTCGTGACACTCGCCTCAGTCGCATCGACGACCGGCGGATCGACGGCGCAGCACGTCTCACCCGTGATCCCCCAGATTTCGTTCGCGACGCCGTTGATCGTCAGGTCACCGCCGGGGCCGTACATCGCGTCGCCCCGAACGTTGACCCCACCGTTGACAACTATGCTCTCGTTACTGCAGATGTCTCCGTTCGCGCGCTTGACGCCCGTTTCATACGTACCGTCCCGCGAGTCGTAGCTGTCGGTGATCACGTCGCCGTTGGCGACGATCCCTTCGAGCCACCAGATGCCGCGACAGCGTCCGCTGTCGGCCAGGGCGATCGCGTCGCGAAGTATGCCCGTCGTGTGTCTGCCGAAGATACGCGCGAAAAACAGGGCCAGCCCCTGCTTCCTCCCGATGACACGCGTCGCGTTGGGCTGATGTTCCTGCGGCTCGTCGCCGATCGGAGTGAAGGACCGTGAGCTCCATTCCCAGTTTCCAATCTCGACATCGCTGAGCCCCAGAGCCACGGCCTCGGTGGCGAGCGTGTTGCTCGCAGCGGACGCCACCGCCCGCTCCCGCGCCTCGGTATTGCTGATATGCAGACCGCTCGCCCCCGCCAGCGCGCTGGCATCAACCGCGTTTTGCATCTCGGTCCGACAGTTGTAGATGTGCCCAAGGTCAATGACCAGGGCCGCCATGCCCAGGATGGCCGTCAGCGACACGGCCAGTACAGCAACCGTCGCACCACGTCGTCTTGACGAAGCTCTTCTCATCATTTCAGACCCCTCGCATGTGACGTCCTGGTTTACCGGTGTTCGTGTTCTTGAACACACAATGCGACCGCGAGCCGAGCAGGCCGGCTGGGTCGCATCCAGTTAGGGCCAATACCATCACTGAAATACGATATCATTCGGACCCGGGGGCGTGCGGACCGACAATTCTTGCCCATTTTGTTGGGTCCGGAAACACACCCCTTCCGACAGGACGGCATTATCGCTCGTCAGCCCCCCCCGCGTGCTCCGTCAGACTCCAACCACAGTGCCATGTGCACAAGGCGCCCGATTCCGCACCAGGGGGGGTCGCGCGGGTCGTTGGCGCTCCGCGCAAAGGATTCACTCGCGCTCGCGCTGACTGCAGGCAATCGCGCACGCAGATTCCCCTGCGAGAGCCCTCGATTGATCACAGCGTGAGTGGCCGGTACTTCCTGCCCGCGCCCGCCTGCGTGACGGCGCTGTCCGTTCGGGCACGGGAGTTCAGCTACCGGCGCGCGCGTGTTGGAAGCCGCCGAAGTCACCCAGGTCCACGTCGTCGTCGTCGTCGAAGTCGAATACGCTCAGGCAATCGGCGGATGGCATGACATAGCCCGCTCCCTGCCACGGGCCGCTCAGACACCCGGGAAACTCGTCAAAGTCGTCGAGGTCCACGTCGCCGTCGTCGTCCCAGTCGCCAAGATCGACGGCCAGGGCCTTCATGCAGAAGTTGGCCGTGCTGTCGAAGTTGTAAAGGTCCAGCCAGGTGCCGCCGCTGTAGTAGTAACTCTGGCCGGGACTCGAAGCCGACTCCACGATGACGCGACCCGATGCACCCAGCAGTACCGGAACGTCCGACGTCCGGTCGTACGCCTGACCGCCCGCCGAAAGCTCCAGGTACACGTAGAAATCATCACCTGTCATGAGCGAGACGGGCGTGTCCAGATCTACGGTGTGGAATCCCAAGTAGGCGATCGTGCCGGACTTCGTCGATAGCTCGTCCAGCAGGTTGCCGCCTTCGAAGCGGTCGTAGATCTTCGCCGTGTACGTAACGTTATCGGCGGCAGTGCAGAAGCTGACGGCCTGGAACCGCTGCGGGCTCGTGGCGACAAAAGCGTTGAATGCCGTAGTGCAGTCCGTCTTCGTATCACGCCAACCGTGATAATCGTGGTAGTAAATGTAGTCGTAAGCCAGAGGCTCGGCATCTTGGAACGAAATGGCGCCCATTTCCGGATTCTGGCAGCAGTGCTTGTCGAAATAGGAGATCCAGAAATAGCCGCTCTCACCCCACGAGCTCCCCCAACTGTTCTTGCACAACCAGGCGCCGGGGCCCGGAGGGTCCGGAGTCCCGATGGCGGTCATGTCCTTGTTGTCGTCCCAGCCCACGATACCGATCGCGTGATTCGGGTCGTTGGGATTGTTGGCCGGCTGGTAGTGCTTAGTACCGGAGATGAGCGCGCTGTCGTAGTACATGCACGTTCCGATCACCCCCTCGGTCATGATCTTGGTCTTGATCAGGTTCATGTTGGTCAGGAACTGACCGGCCACGTACCACTCGATATCGCGGACATAGTAGTAGTGATAACTCGGATCGTATCTGGCCGGCGGCGTGTAATAGGACTGCGCGTCGATGTCCCGCACCGCCCCCTCGGCCCGCGCAAGGTACGCCGCCGTCACCCGGTAGTCACCGCCCATGTGCACCTGGAGACCACCACCCGTGGGGGGATTCGTGTCGTCATTGTTGTGCTCGTTGAACCCGTTCCACCAGTCCAGGTGGTATTCAGCCAGGTTGGGCTCGCCGACCTCACCGGCCGCCGCCCAGTTACCGGTCATCAGCAGGTTGCTCTCAATGGCCGCCATTGCACCGTGCGTCCAGCAGGTCCCACCGAGCTGGCTCTTGACTGACGTCACGTAGTTCTCGTGGGTCACACCCACATCCCGCAGGTCAAACGAGCTGGGCGGATCCGCAACGGTCGTAACAGGAACGGCCGCGACCAGCCACACCACACCGACCCAGACGGGAGAATTCGCACGCATCATGTCCCAGGCCCTCCAGAAAGCCTCAGTTTACCGAAATCCCCGCCGTTTGTACACCGGCAAACCCGAACGCTGGGGCCGCAACGAGCCTATGAAAACCCACTTGACCGCGTCGGCCCCGATCCGATAGAATTAGACATGCAGGCGGGGGACCGTCGTTGTCGCGAACCTCAAAAATCGGGCGAGGTAAGCGGACGCCGTTCTCTCCTGCCGCGGGACGGCCCGGCCGAACCGCGCAGGTCCGTCGACGACGGTCGGCGGACAGGGCAAGGCCCCGTCGGCTCTGCTAAAGTCGATCGGGGAGGTCCGCCCATGAAAAGGAGGTGATCCGTGGATATTGGCATATGTACGAGGTGGCTGCAGTAGTGCAGCGAACGTGGCTGCACCTGCAGCAGCCAAACAGTTAGTGGCCCGCCGGTGGCATCCAATCCTCCGGCGGGCCGGTTTTTTCGCCCGCTCGCCCTCACCCTGAACCACCCACTGCACACAGCATGGCTCAGCGTCGTATCCATGGCGAATGCTGCGCTCCCGTTCCGTAAACGCTCGGTGAACACCGCGCCCACCGGCCGGGTCGTGCATCAAGCGCACGGGCCATAACGCCCAGGTTTGGCTTGCTATCCCGGACCGCGATCTGCTACGATGGAGTCAATCCGCTGACGCGGGCGATCTCGGCGGACGCGACGGCCAGGAGGGGCGGGGCGTCTCACATCCTTCAGGCGCTCAAGTCGGGCTGAAAACCGCCGCACGTCACCGAAATCACTCCATCAGCGCTGCACATTTTTTTGAGCATCTGTTCGCGCAGCGAAGGAGCAAGCTGAGCATGCGACAACGGCTCGTAGCGCCCAACGCCGCTGCCGGTGGCAACGGACATTGCACCATCAACGAGATTGCGGGCAGCAGCTCCTGCAGAGGCCGGCCCGCTGCAGATCCTCAACGCCTGGGAACATTGCGAAAGGACTGATCCATGTCCAGACACGAACGACACGAGACACACTGCGTTCTGTTGATGCTCGCCGCCGTCCTTGTCGCCTCCGTCCTGGGGGCCGGGCGGGCAGCGGCCCAGGTCATCACCGAGATCATCGACGCGACCGGCGACGGCGCGGGCAACGCCCTTGATAATCCTTACGGAATCGCCGTGGACGGTGCGGGCAACGCGTACGTGGCGAGACGCGACAGCGACAGCGCGCTCAAGATTGCGCCGCCGGACTGCAACAACAACGGCATTCCCGACGACCAGGATATCGCGGGCGGCACCAGTGAGGACTGCAACGCTAACGGTGTGCGGGACGAATGTGAGCGGGGCCATCAGCCCGCTGGTGCCCTGAGCGGCGTCACCGTCTTCGCCGCCGCGAGCCATGGCTGGTTCGACGATAGCTCGGGTTGGAGGCTTTACAGGTCTCTGTTGTACGACATGATCGAAGACTATGGGAACCTGGACCAACTCAACTACTTTGTTCACTACCTGTTCAATGCGGGGGCCACGGTCGTGCCATTCCGGCCGGTCGGCTATCAAACCGAGGAGATCGTCCTCGATCAGGACGACCCGGAGGTCACTTACGGCGGCACATGGTCAGACAGTACGGGTCCCGTCTACTATGAGAACGGGGTGACCAGCAACGGGATTTCGTACCGGTTCGCCGATGCGAGCACGAACGGAATGGAGACTGCAACCGCTCGCTACAGGCCCGACGTCCCAACGGCCGACTTTTACCCCGTCTACACCTGGGTTGCCGACAGCAGCGATCGGACGATGCAGCTCTACCGGATCGTCCACAGTGGCGGGTCCACGGAGGTCATCGTCGATCATCGCATGGTGGGGCGGGGCTGGGTCTGGCTGGGCAACTACTACTTCGAGTCCGGCACCGCGGGATATGTCGAGATCAGCAACCAATCGAGCGCCGGCGGCGTGGTGATCGCCGATGCGATCCGCTTCGGCAACGGCATGGGCGACGTCGTCGGCTACTATTCCGGGACCGTGAGCGGCTACGCCCGCGACGAGGAGTGCTCACGATACTGGGCCGAGAGTGAGACCTACATCAACGCCAACGGGCTGCCCAGCTCGATTTTCGACAGAGACAGTCCTGGCGGCGACGGGACCGACAACATAGGAACGGCCGCCCGCTGGGCCGCGGCCATGAACAACGACAGCCACGATAGCAACCGCTGGCGCCGCATCTACCTCGAGTTTCAAAGCCTTGCGGGGGGCGGGTCGGCTCGGGGTACGCGGGCTGTGGTGAATCCGGACTACCCAACCACCAACCAGGCGCAGTACGCTCAGATCCTCGGCGCGGAAATCCAAGCGGACATGCTGATTCTGGACAGCGACTGGGAGCACTCGTGGTTCGACCGGGGAAGCTCCATCACCTATACACCGTATTTCAATTTCGGCGCAATCAGCACGTCAAATAATAGCAACGAGTTCGACGCAACCATGCTGCTGGTCGCGTTCGAGGACAACCAGGAGGATGCGGAACTCATGCGGGATCCTAAAGTCCGGGACGCGGTGGGCCGCTCCTGTGTGCACGGGATCGTGAAGTTCCTAAACAGCCTGGAGGGGAGCACGATACCACTCGATTTCGCACCGATGCCACCGAGGAAGTTCCAGGCTGTTCATAACGGCAGCGGCGGCGTTGTCCTTACTTGGATCGTGCCGCTGGTGGGCGAGGCCTATGGCGATGCGCCCACCGGCTACCGTGTCTATCGGTCCACTAACGGTTACGGATTCGACGGCGGCACCGACGTGGGTAACCTACTCGGCACGACGCTGACCGATGTTCCGGCCAGCACGACCACGTATTTCCGAGTAGCCGCGTACAACAGCGGCGGCGAGTCGATGCCGTCGGAAACGCTGGCCATCCGCCACAGCGGAGATGAGGTCTCGACCTTCCTGATCGTCAACGGGTTTGACGCAAATCACCGCTGGCAGGATCTCAGACAGGATATCCCCTACTACGGTGTACAGGATCGCCCGATTTGGCGACACGTGAACGCGTTTGATTATGTCGTGCAGCACGCCGAAGCGCTGGCCGCCGCCGGCGCAACCTTCGACTCTTGCTCCAACGAGGCCGTGATCAGCGGCGACGTCGTGCTTGACGGCTACGGGGCAGTGGTATGGATGTGTGGCGAGGAATCGACGATCGATGAGACGTTCGACGCTACGGAGCAATCCCTGGTGATCGCCTACCTGAACAGCGGCGGCAATCTGTTCGTCTCCGGCGCGGAAATCGCATGGGACCTCGTCTACCAGGGGAGTTCGTCGGACCAGTCCTTCTACAACAACTACCTGAAAGCCGACTACGCTTCCGATGACGCCAACACGTACGACGTGACCGTCACACCGGGTTCGATCTTCGACGGGATTGGGGCGTTCTCGTTCGACAACGGCACGCTCCTCTACGACGCAGAGCATCCCGACATGCTCAACACCTATGGTGGCAGCACGAGCGCGCTGAGCTACTCCGGCGGTACCGGCGGGACGGCAGGCGTGGTCTACGACGGATCGTTCAAGGTCGTCAACTTCGGCTTCCCGTTCGAGACGATCACATCAGCGGCGGCGCGAGAGGATATCATGGAGCGGATCATCGGCTTCTTCCGTCCCGGCTTCTACGTCATCATCAACGAGTTCAACTATGATGACATGGGCACCGACAACTACGCGTTCATCGAGTTGCACAACTTCGGAGCCACCCCTATCGACATCAGCAACTGGACCATCGACATTGGGGACACGGGGGACACGGCCATCTACTACACGGTGACGATTCCTGCGGGCGAGACGATCTCCGCAGGCGGATACTGGACGGTGGGCAAGACCGATGTGACCGGCATATCGGGAGCCGTTGTGGACCTTATTGACGACAGTCTGAACATTGGCGACGTCGGGTACCACCAGGCCGATGCAAATGGCCAGACTTACATTGCCCTTCGAGAGCCGGGCGGCGTGATTCTCGACGCAGTGGCCGTCGAGATGAACAAGGGGATGGCTTTCGGTCCGCCGGAGCTAGCAGCGGACATCTACGCCCAGATCGGCACCGGCATCTGGGGCAACCACGTGAACGCGGAGAATCCGCTGACGTCCCAATCCCGGTGGCTCGACGGGCTGGACACCGACAACAACGGCCGTGACTTCGGCATTCAGAAAGCCACGCCGGGCTTCTCGAACAACCAGGCCGACCTCATGCTCCCGACGTACACCGAGAATGCCGATGCTCTGACTCCGACGGCTTCGGTCCCCGACTGGGTGTTCAGCTACATGCCGCTGCGGGCAGTGGATCCAACGGTGGCGGGTTCCCTCAACCCATCCGCCATAGCCGCCTCGCCGGATGGCGGGAACGCGATGATTGGCTGGGACGAGGCTGGCGGCGGCAACGCCTGCTACATGTCTCAACTCGCCAAGGAGGACTTCACGCTCGAAACCTACATCTACATCCCGCCGACGTATTCGCCTGTGGGCTGGGGCTATGAGGAAGCCCGAATCGGCATCCGCGGAAGCACCTGCGGCGTCCACAACTTCGGCTACGCCAACGGATCCACCGGCGTCTGCTGGTTCTGGCAGCGCGGCGAAAGCTGGCAGATCCTCTGGCTCTTCGACGAGAACGACGGCAACGATGCTACGTGGCCAGCCCCGTACTCCTACGCCAGGTATCTCGGCGGCGTTACCATCGCGGAGAACGATCCGAACACCACGGGCTGGCAGCGGTTGCTGTTGGAGACCAGTGGCGACAAGGTCCGTGGTATCTTCGGCGGGACCTACGGGTCTCGCGGAGACGGCATCAAGTTCAGCGGAACGCACGACGCGCCGGGTCCCGGTGGCATCTATGTCAGCTATCGCGAAGCGATGTCGGGGACGGGTATTCCCGAGAACAGGCCCCCGACGCTCGACGCGATCACGCTGACGGATCCGCCGCTTGACGGCGACATGGACCTGGACGATGACGTGGACCTGACCGACCTGGTGAAGTTCATCGCGTGCATGAACGGTCCGGATGTCAGCACGCCCCCGGGAGGCTGCACGCTGAACGAGTTCGGTCTGGCAGACCTCCAGTGGGACAACGATGTGGACCTGGGTGACTTTGCGGAGTTCCAGATGGTGTTTCCGTAAGTGAGGTTGTCCCGCCGGTGTGGTTCCGCGGGCGGATCGCACGTAGTTTCGTTTGGGCCTCCCGGCTCACCCGTTCTCGTCCTTCGCGTGACGCGCACACGGCACTCCGCCGCGGACCTGGCCGATTGGGCCCTCATGCAACAAGAGTTCACCAGCCCCGGCCAATAGCGCTCGACCGCGGTCACGTACCGGCAACACCGCCGGCGGCGGGCACCGCCAGCTCGCCCGCCGCCCAGCAGATCATCGACCTGCTAAGCAGCTGACAAACCGAACCCGGAGCGTAAGCGACGGGCGCGATTAGACAGAGCCCGAAGCGCAAGCTTCGGGACATAAAGACACCCGACCGCAAGCTTCGGGACATAAGCCAACCACGACGCGTATGAAACAATCAGAGCCCCCATCCACAGAGCCCGAAGCGCAAGCTTCGGGACATAACGGACACACGACGGGTATCAAACAACTAGAGCCCCGAGCGTGAGCGAGGGGACATCACGGTCGTAAAACGCCCCACCCCCGACCGCAGGCTTCGGGACATAAACGAACCACGACGGGTATGAGCCAATCAGAGCCCGAAGCGCAAGCTTCGGGACATAAAAAAACCGACGGGTATGAGAGAATCAGAGCCCCGAGC
>CP070691.1:1055757-1091404 GCA_020353195.1 Phycisphaerales bacterium
CCAGCAGCTTCAGGGCGTCCTCAACCAGCGGGTGCACGAACCCGGCCGGTGCCGACCCCGCGGAGTGGGCCACGAACTGGTCAGGGCCGAGGTGAGCCAGGATGGCTTCGGCCATCTGCGATCGGCAGCAGTTTCCGCTACACAGGAATAGCACGTGGTATGGACGTGTCACTGTGCGAATCCTCGCTGAGCCCCTATGGTACGCGATTGGCGGCGGGAAGGCTACGGACGTGCGCTGCCATGGCGGTGCAGGAACGCCGCTCCGGCGAAGCGAGGGCGGGCAGCGGATTTGCGGCGTGCCCGTTCGCTCTCGCTTGCACCCCGGCTACGGCGCCCCACGATTGCGGCGCGGTGCCGATGACAATCCTCCTGCCGGCACGGGCGAGGACTGTCGCGTGGGCCCTATGCGGGCGTTGCCGGGGGGCGGGTCTCGTCTGCGCCGCGCGGCAGCGTGGGGCCCTTGATTCGCGCCCGGTTCGGGCCTACCTTGGGCACTGTCGGTTTCAGGAGATGCAGGGTGAGCGCCAACTGCCCCTGGCGGGTCGGCATCGGGTACGATATTCACAGGCTGGCCGACGGTGTACGGCTGAAGCTCGGCGGTGTCGAAATCGACCATCCACGGGGTCTTGCCGGCCACAGCGACGGCGACGCCGTGCTGCACGCGATCGCCGACGCTTTTCTGGGGGCGGCAGGCCAGCCCGACATCGGGGAGCAGTTTCCCGACACCGATCCGGCGTACGAGGGGAAGGACAGTTGCGAACTGCTTGGAGCGGTGGTTCGCCGGATCAATGCGGCCGGGTTCGTTCCAGTGAATGTTGACTGTATCGTGCACGCGGAAGAGCCCAGGATTTCGCCACACAAGCGCCGGATGGCGGACACCATTGCGGGGCTGGTCGGGTTGCCGGCGGGTGCGGTGAGCGTGAAGGCGACGACCCATGAAGGGCTCGGCCCGATTGGAGGCCGTCAGGGCATTGCGTGTACGGCCACCGTTCTTCTCGCCCGCCGCGGGGACCAGGCGGGTAACGACTAGAGCGTGATGCGGAACACGAAGGTCCGGAGCGTGCGGAAGCACAGGAGACGGAGGCTGCGGAGACAAGGAGACGCTTATCCCCGTCCGATGTTCGGGGACGCGTCGTTTTCAGGATTCGATGCCCAGGTTGCGTCAGGCGTGCCTGCGTCTTTGCATTAAAGAAAGACCAAAGGAGGATCGGCTTGCGCCATGTCCATTCGCGTCTACAACACGTTGACCGGTGAGAAGGAGACCTTTGAGCCCGTGAACCCGGGCAAGGTGGGGATCTATCTGTGCGGGCCGACCGTCTACAAGCCGAGCCACATCGGCCACGCGGTCGGGCCGGTGATCTTCGATGCCATCAAGCGATATCTGACGTTCCGGGGGTTCGAGGTGACCTGGGTGGTCAACATCACCGATGTCGAGGACAAGCTGATTGCGGAAGCCGCCGCCCAGAACGTACCGGTATTCGAGCTGGCGCGGCGCGTCACCGAAGACTACAACAGCGCCATGAAGAAGCTCGGCGTGACGGGCATTGACCATATGCCCAAGGCCTCCGAGTACATCGGCGACATCATCGACTACATCCAGAGGCTGGTTGACAAAGGGGCGGCCTACCCGTCCGACGGCGACGTGTACTTCGACGTGACGGTCTGCAAGGGCTACGGCAAGCTGTCGAACCGGTCGCCGGACGAGCAGTTCGGCCAGCGCGAGCTGCAAAGCGGTCAGAAGAGGAACCCCGGTGACTTCTGCCTGTGGAAGGCGAGCAAGCCCGAGGAGCCCGACGCGGTGAAGTTCGACTCGCCGTGGGGTGCGGGTCGGCCCGGCTGGCACATCGACTGCTCGGTGATGAGCATGAAGCTGCTGGGCGAGACGTTCGACATCCACGGCGGAGGAATGGACCTGATCTTTCCGCACCACGAGAACGAGATCGCCCAGTCGGAGACGGCGACCGGTCAGTCCTTCGCCAAGTACTGGCTGCACAACGGTCTGACGCGCTTCAACACCAAGAAGATCTCCAAGTCCGACGAGGAGATGGCCAGGTTCATGGAGAAGATGGTGCTGACGCGCCTGCTCGCGGAGCGCGACGGGGAGCTGATCCGGTACCTCATTCTCGGTACGCACTACCGCAGTCCGATCGACTTCTCCGACGAAGAGGTCGAAGCCAAGCGTAAGGGGCTGATGACGTTCTACCGTCTGTTCGACCGCGTCCTCCGGATCACCGGGACCGGCGTATACGGGGATTCGCCCTCGCTGAGCCAGGCCCCGGGCGCGGTGGAAGAGCCGCTCAGAGGCTTCGCGGACGACGTGCTGTCGTATCGGCAGCGCTTTGTCGAGGTGATGGACGACGACTTCAACACCGCCGCCGCCATCGCCGTGCTGTTCGAGCTGGCCGGGCGAATCAACCGGTTCATTGACGAGCAGAAGGTGGAAACCGAGCCGGGGGATGCTTCGAAAGCCGCGGTTCTCGCCGCGGGCCGCGAACTCGTGGAACTCGGTCGCCTTCTGGGTCTGTTCCTGGAGCCCCGGGCGATCGCCGGTGCCGGCGGTGGCGAGAGGCTCGACGCGGTCATGCGGGTGCTGATCGATGTCCGCCAGTATTGCCGTCAGAACAAGGACTTCAGGGCTGCCGACATGATCCGCGACAAGCTGGCCGAGATCGGCGTCACCCTCGTGGACCGCCCGGGCGGCACGGAATGGGAGACCCGCTAGTGCCGTTTCAGGGGACGTCCTTCGAGTTTCTGATGGGTGGCGTGCCCCACGCTTGCGTGGGCAGGTTCATGGCCACACGTGGCTTGCATAGGCAGGGCACCTAACCTACGGAAGTCACACGACGTTTCTGGAAGCGGCACTGGCACATCCTGGCAGAGTTGATGACTCGTGCGATCTTCTCGGGGCCCAGGGCACCGGAAGATGCGAGTGAGCAGTGGAGTGCGTGCTATGGGCAGCGTCCCTGCCCGTGCCCGGTGACCATGGGTGAGATGACGGCACTTTTCGGCGGGAGCTTCGACCCGGTCCACTTTGGGCATCTGATCATCGCCCGCAGTGTGGCGGAGCAACTGGAGCTGGACCGCGTCATCCTGCTGCCCGCGGTGACGCCCCCGCACAAAGACGCCGCCGACCTGACGGCGCCGGCCCATCGTGAAGCCATGGTCCGGCTGGCGATCGAAGGCGAACCCGGCTTCGACGTGAGTGACTACGACCTGACACGAACCGGCCCGGCGTACACCGTGCAGACCGTGGCCCATTTCCGCCGCCAGTTCGGCCTCGGGGCCGCGCTGTGCTGGATCATCGGCGGCGACTCGCTGGCGGAACTGCACACCTGGTACAATGTTCGAGACCTTGCGGATCAGTGCCGCATCGTGACTGCCGTGCGGCCCGGCTGGGAGAAGCCCGACCTGGACCCGCTGCGAGCCCTGCTGGGTGCCGTCCGGATGGACAAGCTGGAGTCCGACATCCTGCCCACGCCGCGGATTGACATCTCGTCGACCGAGATTCGATCGCGCGTCCGGGCCGGGCGATCGATCCGATTCCTGGTTCCCGAGGCAGTGCGTGACTACATCGCGGGTCACGGCCTGTATCGAGACTGACACTCTCGGCCCCGTTTGTCGGCAACTCGTTGCAGCGTCCGGATATACGAGTCTTCATGCGCCGGCGCGGTCATAGCGAATCTCATTGACATCCGGGGGGCAAAGACGGTAACTTACTGGGCCAATCGGGCGAGGCCGCGGCGACGGCTCGTTCATGGGGGGCACCGGCGCGGATGAGAACGGCGCGGGTTCACGGAGGAGTCGGGCGTTGCCCGTGACGGGAACGCTCGATGCTTCCCATCCACCCCGGCGCGAACGTGCGGAGGGTTTTGCGGCTTCACCGGTGGGGCAAGGGGTGGCTTTGGCGCGGCTTGGCAGCCGGACCCTTGCAGCGGGCCAGTCGGATATCGGGTTCAAGGAATGCAGTAACCGATGCACCGCCAACGATATCGTTCGCAACGTCCTGACGGACGGAAGCTCTGCCTGGGGATCGACATCGGCTCGATCGGCTGCAAGCTCGTCGTCACCGATTTCGACGGGAACATCCTCGATCATTCATACACTCGGACACTCGGCAAGCCCATCCAATGCGCGACGGACAGGCTCGACGAGATGATCGCCCGTTTTCCCGGGGCCGAGTTCGTCCTGGCCGCCGGCACGGGGTCGGTAGGCCGGCTGGTTTGCGAGTTGATCGGCATACCATCGGTCAACGAGGTGATCTGTCAGGCGGTGGGCATCAAGCGCCTTTGCCCACAGGTGCGTACGCTGGTCGAGATGGGCGGGCAGGACAGCAAGCTTCTCTTCCTGCCCGAGGGTGACGGCACGGACAAGCCGCTGCTCGACTTCACGATGAACACGAACTGCGCCGCCGGGACGGGGAGCTTTCTGGACCAGCAGGCGTCGCGCCTTCAGATTCGCATCGAGGGCGAGTTCGCCGATCTGGCCCTGAAGAGTACGAACCCGCCCACGGTGGCCGGCCGCTGCAGCGTGTTTGCCAAAACCGACATGATCCACCTTCAGCAGAAGGCAACCCCCGACTACGACATTCTCATGGGATTGTGCGTCGGGTTGGCCCGGAACCTCAAGAGCAACCTGGGTCGCGGGCGTGATTGCGTCAAACCGATTGCCTTCTGCGGCGGCGTCGCCTCGAATCGCGCCGTGGTGCGCGCGCTGGAAATCGTGTTCGAGCTGGAGAAGGGCGAGCTCGTGGTCCCGCCCGAGCACGCCGTCACCGGGGCGTACGGCGCGATTCTGATGCAGCTTCGCACGGGTGAGGCGACGCCCCTTCCCGGCGACGCACCGGACCGGTTGCGGTCCTACGCCATCGAGGAACAGACCGTCGGGTATCGCCTGAGACCCCTCAAGCGTCCGGGCGAGGGCTATCCGGACAATCGCATCTGGCTGGACGAGGTCCTGCGCACGCAGACGGACGGCGACCCGATCGACGCGTATCTCGGTTTGGACATCGGGTCCATCAGCACGAAGATCGCCGTGGTGGACGAAGATCTTCGCGTGTTGGCGAAGTCGTACTTGATGACCGAGGGGCGCCCGCTGGAAGCAGTGCAGCGGTGTCTGCGCATCGTCGGCAGCCAGCTTCCCGACCGGGTCAGGATTCGCGGGGCCGCGACGACCGGATCGGGTCGGTATCTGACGGGTGATTTCGTCGGGGCGGACCTGGTCGTCAACGAGATCACGGCCCAGGCCCATGCCGCCGCCTTGATCGACCCCGAGGTGGACACGGTGTTCGAGATCGGCGGGCAGGATTCGAAGTACATCAGCCTCAACAACGGCGTGGTCGTCGATTTCGAGATGAACCATGCGTGTGCGGCCGGCACCGGGAGCTTCATCGAAGAGCAGGCGGAGCGGCTCGACATCGACATCGAGGGGGAGTTCTCCGAACTCGCCCTGGGGAGCAAGGGGCCGGTGCGCCTCGGCGAGCGATGCACCGTCTTCATGGAGTCCGACCTTCTCAGTTGCCAACAGCAGGGCGCCCAGACCGACGATCTCGTTGCGGGTCTGGCCTACTCGATTGTCAGCAACTACATCAACCGGGTGGTCGGCCGGCGCCGCATCGGCAACCGGATCTTCTTCCAGGGCGGAACGGCGTTCAACAAGGGCGTGGTCGCGGCGTTCGAAGCGGTCACCGGCAAGAGCATTACCGTCCCGCCTCACCATGAGGTGACAGGGTCGATCGGGGCGGCGGCGCTGGCCAAGAGGTTTCAGGAGGAGAACGGTCGGACCGAGTCCGGCTTCCGCGGGTTCGCGCTGTCCACCCTCAACTACAGCATCCGCTCGTTCGAGTGCGAGCACTGCAGCAACGCCTGCCAGATCAACGAAGTCACCATGCCCGAACGCGAACCGCTCTACTACGGCGGCAAGTGCGACCGGTATGACGTCAAGAAGGGTGGCACCGACCGCAAGAGCATTCCGAACCTGTTCGACGAACGGTTCAAGCTGCTCAAGAAGCACGCCAACCTGCCCGACACGCGGCGGCCGGGGCGTCCGACGATCGGCATCCCGATGTCCTTGAGCAGTCATCAGCTGCTGCCGTTCTGGGGCACGCTGCTCGGCGAGCTCGGCTTGAACGTCGTGCTCAGCGGGGCCAGCACGAAGAAGGTGATTCGCCGGGGAGTCGAAGCCGTCCAGTCCACGCCGTGCTTCCC
Organism: Phycisphaerales bacterium; assembly: GCA_020353195.1. Taxonomy (GTDB): domain Bacteria; phylum Planctomycetota; class Phycisphaerae; order UBA1845; family UBA1845; genus JAFGJQ01. Next base: position 1,061,961 of record CP070691.1, read on the forward strand.
GGTGAAAGTCGCGCACGGGCACGTGCTGGAGCTGATGGACAAGGATGTGGACTACATCTGGCTGCCCAGCGTGATCAGCATGTTCGACGACGACCCCTCGACCGACCGCAATCAGCTCTGCCCGTTCGTTCAGGCGATTCCGTACCAGATCGCAGGGGCGGTGGAGCCGGACAGGAAACAGGTCAAGCTGCTGAAGACGCCGATCCGCTTCGGCGACGGGGCGAGGATCCTGCATAAGTCGCTGGAGCCGCTGTGCAGAGAGTTCGGCGTGTCGAAGAGGCGATTGAAAGGCGCGATTGACGCCGCCGGCCGGGCCCAGAGCGCCTTCCAGGAGGATTGTATCGCGCTCGGGAAGAAGGCACTGGCCGACAAACCGCCCCACCGACTCGCCGTGGTGATCATCTCGCGCCCCTACAACGGCTGTGACCCGGGCGTGTCGCTCGATTTGCCTGACAAGCTGCGCAAGCTGGGCGTGCTTCCTATTCCCATGGATCTCCTCGACGTGCTCAGCGAGGAAGTCGGCGGTGATCACGTTTTCTCAAACATGTATTGGAAGTACGGCCAGCGCATTCTCCGGGCGGCCAAGATCGTCCGCCGCGATCCCGGCCTTAACGCGGTGTTTCTGTCGAACTTCGGTTGCGGGCCCGACTCGTTCCTCATCAGCTACTTCAAGCGGCTGATGGGCAGCAAGCCCAGCCTGGTCCTCGAGATCGACGAGCATTCCGCCGACGCGGGTGTGGTCACTCGCCTGGAGGCGTTTCTGGAGAGCCTGGCCAACGCCGACGCGTCGGAGGACGGGAAGTCGCCCGCGCTGTACGACAAGAAGCCGGTCAACTGCGACCGCCGCACGATCTACGTGCCGTGGATGAGCGACGCCGCCTACGGGTTGGTGGCGGCGTTTCGGGCGTGCGGTCAGCCGGCCGAGGTCCTTCCGCTGGCTACGGACGAGTCGCTGCAGTTGGGCCGCCGCTACACCACGGGCAAGGAGTGTCTCCCCTGCATCGTCACGACGGGTGACATGTTGCTCAAGTGCCGCGAGAGCGGGTTCGACAGCAATCGGGCGGCGTTCTTCATGCCCGGCGGCAGCGGCCCCTGCCGGTTCGGGCAGTACAACTGCTTTCACAAGATCCTCCTGAACGAGTTCGGCTATCACGACATTCCGGTCATCGCCCCCAATCAGGACAAGCAGTTCTATCGGGATTTCACCCAGTTCGCCAAGAACCCGACACGGCTGGCCTGGATCGCGATCAGCGCCCTGGACGCATTCACGAAATCCCTGCTGACGATTCGACCCTACGAGGTGAACGAGGGTGAGGCCGACCGCGTTTACGAGCTCGCCCGAAACGGGCTGTGCGAGTTGATCGAGTCGGACCCTGCCGAGGAGCAGGCTTACCTCTTCATCGACGAAATGGCGGACCGCTTCCGAAGCATCGCCGTCGACCGATCCACGCCCAAGCCGCGGATCGGCGTAGTGGGCGAAATCTACGTCCGCACCCACACGTTCAGCAACCGGGACCTTGTCCGGCAGCTGGAACGACTGGGAGCGGAAGTTGACCTGGCCACCATCAGCGAATGGATGTACTACACCAACTTCACGCGCAGCCGCACCGCATGGCGTGAGGGGTCGATCAAGTTGTGGCTGTCCAACAAGCTCACCGATCGTGTGCAACGGAAGATAGAACGGCGCATCGCCCGGCGGTTCCGCACGTTCCTGCCCAACGCAATTGAGCCGGCCATCGTCGACATTCTCAAGCTTGCCCGCCCGTACATCCACGACAGCTTCGAGGGTGAAGCCTGCCTGAGCGTGGGGAAGCTGGTGGAGTACTTCCACGTCGGCTGCGACGGCCTGATCAACGTCATGCCGTTCAGCTGCATGCCGTCTACGGTGGTGGCGGGCCTGATGAAGATGCTCACGCACGACTTGGCGGGCATCCCCGCGGTCTCAATCGCCTATGACGGCCAGGCCGACCCGACCCTGGACACGCGCCTGGAGGCTTTCGTCCACCAGGCTGACTCGTTCCGGCGCAGCCGCGAAAGGCGGCGCGAAGCGGCTCACGCGTAGGAGGCGGCCCACCGGCGACGCCGGTGCTCGGACGGCTTGTGCGCCCGCCTGCAGTAACCCGACGCATCAGCCCACCCGACAACGCGGCGCCGGCGCGGTGAATCGTCCGGTTGTCCGTCCGGGGCGGCGGGGGGTAGACTGGCATTGTGGCCGCCAACTCTGACAACGTGTTCGACAACGTGATCGACCTGCCCGTGCCGGGCGCTGCGCTGGAGACCTCGGCGCTGCCACCGGGTGGAGGAGTCTATGCGTTCATGGACGAGAACGACAGCGTGCTGCAGACGATCGGCACGCAGAGTCTGCGTCGTTCGATCCATCATCGGCTGTCCCCGCCGGATGACGCGAAGCGCCGGCGCGGCGCCGATCTGCGGGCCATCGCACGGCGCGTTCGCTGGACGCCGACGTTCTCGGTCTTCGAGACGTACCTTGCATACCTGAACATTGCCCGCCGACTGACACCGGACCGATACCGCAAGGAACTCGCGTTCGGACCGGTGTGGTTCGCCCGCGTCGACCCAAACGAGCGGTTCCCTCGATGGCAGACAGATACCGTTGCGCTGAGCACCAGCGGCGTTGACGTCGGCCCTTTCAGGGATCGGAGTCACTGTGCGGCCTTCGTCGAGTTGCTGGAAGATCTGTTCGATCTGTGCCGCAGACACGACATTCTGGTCCGGGCGCCGAACGGCCGGCGTTGTGTGTACTTCGAGATGGGCAAGTGCCCGGCTCCGTGCGACGGGTCCATCTCGCCGGATGCCTATCGCGACGCGATCGGCCGCTCGATTGATTTCGCCACCGGCGGCCACGAGCTTCACCTGCAAGGCCTCGAACAGCAGATGAGATTGGCGGCGGCGGCCCAGGCCTACGAGCGTGCGGCCTATATCAAGGACACGCTGGCCCGCGCGCGCAAGTTGCTGCGAAGCGACGGCCGACTGACTCCGACGCCCGAGCAGTTTCGTTTTCTGATCGTTCAGCGTGCCGGCGGGACTTCGCGAGTGAAACCGTTCTTCGTCAACCGCGGTGCGATCAGCGTCGGTGAACAGGTGCGGTTGAAAGGACTCGGTGAAGCGGTGCCGGCTTGGCTCGCGGAGTTCGGGCAACTGGAATCGGCCCCGCAGCCCGACGCCGTTTATGGTAGTGAGTGCATCTGGCTGGTCAGTCATTTTCTGCTGAAGGGTGACAAGGCCCCGGGCCTGTTCCTGCCCGCGTCGCGGCTCGACGACCCAAGCGAGGTGGCTCGACAAGTCGACAGTCGTTTTCGCCGGCCCAGAAGACAGTCCGAAAACATGCGCGATACCGGGCCCGCGGTGCCGGAAGTTGATCCCGGGCCGTAATCCCTTACAATGACGTCCGGATCACGCGAGAGCTTCGTGTGGCTGTCCGCGGTGCCTGGGCGTCGCGCGTGGAGTCGTGCCATGAAACGAGTGGTCGTTCTCGGTTTTTTCGTGCTGTTTTCATGCAGCGGGTGTTTCACCCTTGCCAAGCGGGGGCTGACGGAAGCGCAGGGGGCGTCGGGAAAGATCATTCCAGTGAAGGAGTGCAGCGCGTCGTTCTACGCGTCGCTCGGCGGCGTGAAAGTGCGCGACATGACCAACGGCATCGCGCCGCTCTGTTCGCCGGGCATGTTCATGAGAATCAAGACCGCGGTGGTAGGCAAGGCCAGCGAAGTTTCACAGCAGCTGACCGGATCCGACCACGCGGTCCTCGACGTGGACGTCACGTTCTACAAGGAGCCCGGCGGCGTTCTGGCCGTGGCGGGCAAGTCCGGCTTGCTGATCGGGCGCGCGATCGTCACAGATGATGCCGGTCAGCAACGCGGGGACCTGCTGATCGCCGTAGCCAGCGAGGCCGTTCGCACCAGCGAAACCGAGATGGCCGAAACGTTCGGCGAGACCCTCATCGGGCACATCGTGAAGCGAACGCAGAATCAGGGGGAGGACTAAGCTGCCCCCGGTCCGGTCGATACGGGCCACGCAACATCGGGGCACACCGGCAGTTTTGCAGCGCCCTGGCGGCGCCTGAGTATCACAGGAGAGAGTGGCAGGTATGACAGTACGGCCAACAGCATCCGTCAAGGCGATTTCCGCTCCCCCGCCGGCGCTGATCAAGCGATTCCTGGACTACCTGTTCGTCGAATGCGGATTGGCTGGGGCGACGGTGGCCGCCTACCGGCGCGACCTGTGCGAATTCTGGGACCACGTCCAGCGGCGCGGCGTCGAGCCGCCCGACTTCACCATCGATCACGTGCAGTCACACCTGATGGCGCTGCATGAGCGGGGCTTGTCGGTGGCATCGGTCGCCCGTCATCTGGCGTCGCTGAAGATGTTCCTGCGCCATCTGTACGCTGAAGGCAGGCTGAAGCGTGATCTCGCGTCACTCATCGAATCGCCGCGGAAATGGCGTAACCTGCCGAAGACGATTCACTACGATCAGGTCGATGCCCTGTTGACCGCACCCGATCCCGCCGACGACCTGTGGCTGCGTGACCGGGCAATCCTGGAGCTGTTATACGCCACCGGCATGCGGGTCAGCGAGCTGACCGATCTTTCGATGGATCAGGTCAATACGGAGGTCGGGTATCTGCGCTGCCTGGGCAAGGGCAGGAAGGAGCGCATCATTCCGATCGGGTCATCGGCCCTGCGGACCCTCGCAAAATACCTCGACGATCTCCGCCCGGTGCTGCAGCGAGACCCGTCGCAGAATGCGGTGTTCCTGTCGCGCTCCGGACGCCGGTTGGACCGGACGAACGTCTGGCGACTGATCCACAAGTACGCCGGGCAGGTCGGGCTCAAAGACGTCTCCCCTCACACCATGCGGCATTGCTTCGCCACGCACCTGCTGGCGGGCGGAGCCGACCTTCGCGTTGTCCAGGAGTTGCTGGGGCACGCCGACCTGTCCACCACGCAGATCTACACGCAGGTGGACTCGTCGAGGCTCAAGCAAGTGCACCGGCAGTGTCACCCGCGTCAGTGAGCGGGTGCTGCAGCGAGGCGCCAACCGTGCGATCTTCCGCCAAGGATGGCTTGCATCTTGCCAACCGCACGCAACTCGATTCGGACAGACTCCGCGAGATGATGCTCGAAGCCGTGGAGGGTTGGCCCGTACGCCGCCTGCGGCTCAGCGTTCGCTACAGCCGTGGCGCCGACTTCTCCGGCACGTGCTACTACAGGCACAACCTCATTTACGTGAACCTGGGCAGGCATCTTCGCTATCCGTATCGGATGAACACGTCGGTGGCACGAGCTAGGTCCACCGCCCGCACCTGGTGGAAGCCGATCTACACGCTCGAACTTGCCGACCCGCACCGCGTCGTGTTGTTCGTCTTTCTGCACGAGTTCTATCACTGGTTGGTCCACAAGGCCCGTCGTAATCCTCGACAGAAGGAGTCGATGTGCGACCGGTTCGCGACCCGGATCCTCGTCGATCGCTTCGGGTGCCGTCTGTACGACGAGTCGGGCCGGCCCGTCCCGCGCGAGGCCTGGGATATTCAGGACGTCGAGCGTTTTGTCGCGGCGGCACGCGAGGACACTCCGCCCGGCGCCCCGACTCGCAGAGCCGCCACCAGACCGATTCCCCCGGCGCCCCATCCCCCGCCGATTCGAGGCCGACAACTGCTGCTCTTTGACGTCGAATCGCCCCGTTAGCGGCGGTGGTTTGTAACGCCGGATAAACTCGCAAGTTACGCTGATCGCCCCGGCGTCTTATCCGGGTCTCGACGATCTGCTACAATACTGTAGTCGCCGGGGTCAGCGCACGGGGGGAATCGACAAACCCCAGAGAAACTCCGGACTCTCGCACTGGCAGCCTGCAGACGGGCCCGTTGACCGGGGTGACCCGCCGGCATCGGACAGAAAGGAGCGTCAGCGGTGAAATCAGCGTCCCGGACTTCTCGCTTTGCGCTTGCCTGGTCTGTTCTCCTGCTCTCTCCCGCATTGGCCCAATGGCAGAATGTTGCCCCGGGGATCGACTACCAGGAGTTCACGCTCAGCGACCCGAACAACGTCTTCGTCGCCCGCCTCGAGCGCAGCAACACGAACTGCATCATCGACAGCAGCATCGCCCAGGGCCAGCTGAAGACCGGGTTCGAAACGGTGAGCGGTATGGCCGCCCGGTATGACGACACGATCAACTACTGGGGCCAGTACTGGGGTCAGCGGAACGACGTGGTAGTCGCGATCAACGGCGACTTCTACAACACCACGACCGCTATTCCCACCGGCGGGCAGATCCATTCCGGCTGGTACGCCAAGCGATTCAGCGATTTTACGGGGGGCAGTGGGTTCGCATGGCAACTGGACCGCGACGTGTTCATCGGAGAGTGCGTTCGGCACATTTCCAGCAAGCAGAAGGTCGCGTTTCCCGGCACCGGTGGCAGCATGAACATCAACGCGATCAATACGGATCGAGCCGAGAACCAGCTCATCCTCTACACGCCGCAATACGGTCCATCCACCACGATCTTCCCTCCGCCGCTGCTTGGCGTTCACGTGGTCGTCGAGATGAGCCGTCCGACGCTGATCCTGCCGGCGCCGGCCTATGCGTCGGGAACGATCACTGAGATTACCGAAAACCAGATCGGGCACTTCATCCCATTCGACCACGTGGTGTTCTGGGGCCACGGGACCGCGGGCAGCGCATTGCTCAGCAATGCCAGTGTGGGCGCTGAAGTGCGGATCTCCCAGGAAATCACGCACTACGAGCACGATTGCGCCACCAGTTTGCCGCTGGATTGGACGAAAACCTACGCGGCGGTCGGGGGGAGCTACCACTTCCTGAAGAACGGCGTCGTGCAGACCTTCACTGATCCGGGCGCGATCGCCCGCCATCCCCGGACCGCCGTCGCGTATGACGCGAATTACGTGTACTTCATCGTGGTCGACGGCCGGTCGCCGGTCAGCGAGGGGATGAACATGACCGAACTCGGCAACTTCTGCATCAACTACCTGGGCGCGACGGAGGGGATCAATCAGGACGGCGGTGGCTCATCCACGATGTGGGTGAACGGCCAGGTGGAGAACAACCCATCGGACGGCTCGGAACGCTCGGTGGCGAACGGCTTGATGATGATCATCCCGCAAGCCATGGTGCAGTCCTCGCGTTTCTCCGCGGACCATCACGTGCGCACGCCGGTTTCGGCCGACGGCCGGCTGGGCCCGGGCACGAACTACTACGACCACGCGACGATCCAGAGCGGCACGGCAGGTATTGTGGTTGACCACTCGCTGAAAGGAGTGCTGGCCACCGGGGACTACTGGTGGAAGTGCCAGTTTGACGCCACGGTGGCCTGGGTGACGGAGGATTCACTGGCCAAAGGCGCCGTCCCGGGCGATCTTGATGCCGACGGTGACGTCGACCTGGGCGACTATACGCTGTTCGTCGCGTGCCTGAACGGTCCGGATGTTGCCACGCCGCCGCCCGGATGCGACCCGACCGATTTCAGCGACGCCGATTTCGACGGCGACGACGACGTGGACCTGCGTGATGTCTCCACGTTTCAGGACGAGTTCTCCGGCACGTAATCGTCAGGAGTACCGCGCTGGCGGGCTTGTCATCCGGAATGGGGGATCGATGTCGTCAGTCAGGCGAGGCAGACCATGCAGACCCGCAAGATGACATTGGCAGTGACATGCCTCGTGGCACTTGCGGGCGCCGCGCAGACGTCGGGCATCACCGTCGACACGGGCGACGGTCTTGTGGTCACGTTCTCCGATATCGATGGCGCCGTGACCGACGTGACGGTTGACGGGGCTTCGATCCCACTGCTTCCCGGCGAAACCGGCGGCCTGTCGCTCCAACTCGGCAGTCAGATACCGCCGTACGGCGCGCTGTGGCTCGATTTCGATGCGAACGGCGGCCCGTGGACCGCCGCCCACAACGCCGACTGGGAGGACGCCGGCCCCTACGTGACGTGGATCCCTGATGCCGGCGTCGGCGACAGCGGCCACCTGCTTTTAGGCGACGGCGTTACGACGGGAGTCGGCATGGCCATGGAGTCGCCGGTGCCGGTTCCGGCCGGAAGCACGCTGCGTATCTCCTGGCAGGCGCGATCAGCTTCGATCGAGACGACTCAGATCCTGTGCGTGCGTCTGTTCGACGCCGGAGGCACCGACATTACCGCTGCGTCGCCGGCCCCGCCCGGCTGGGGCTGGACGTCGACCTCCCAGGCGCACGGCGTCTGGGGACTCCACTGCAGCGCGCCGGATACATGGGAACCGTTCGAGGAGGATTACGTTCTACCGCCCGACGCGGCTTCGATCCGCGTGTCACTCCGCCACTGGACCGGGGGGGATCACCTCGTGCACATCGACGATTTGCGGGTCGACGTCATCGGAGGCATTGACTGGAGTGAGTGGATTCCCGTCCTCGGGTCCGTGTCGCTCGTCGCGGGCGGCTTTATGCAGAGCCTTGATGTGCCCGGCGCCGATCTTCATGTCGAGACGACCGTCACCAATTCCAACGGGCACATAGACGTCGGCGTTGTCCTCCAGGACGAGTCCACACCCCCGGCCGACCGACCGGTCCTGATGCGCTGGACGTTGCCGGTCGTCACCGAGGGCGGGCGCTGGTGGGACGACGTCGACACGTGGCGCCAGATCGCACCCGACTCCGTCGAGAGCAACACGTTCGACCTCGCCGGCCACACGGTGTCGCTGTACCCGTTCAGTTCCGTGACCGGCGCGGGTTTCGGTTTGTCTTTGGGTGTGCCGATGGACGAGCCGGTCGTTCAGCGGTTCGAGTGTGACGCGGCGGCGGGATTACGCTCGGTGTGGGAGATCGCGCTCTCGCCGCTGACGGCGAAGCTGGGGGCCGGCCGGGCGGCTACGTCACTCGTGCTGTTCCGCCATGACGCCGGCTGGGGTTTCCGGGCGGCGGCGGAAAGATACCACGCCCTGTTCCCGCACTACTTCGTCAAGCGCACGACGCGCGAAGGCGCGTGGATGTATCCGATTCATCCGAGCCAGATTCCCGATCCCGACGACTTCGGCTTCGCGTTCCACGAGACGTGGCCCCTCGACGAAACGGAGCGGGCCGTCTGCGCACAGTACGACATCGGCATCTTCTACTACACCGAACCGTGGCTGGCGTGGCAGCCGTGGGGCAACACGCCCGACAAGCCGCCGTACGAAGAGCGAGTGGCGCTTCTGGAGTCCTGGGCGGCCAGCACGGGATCGTACGTAGCCTGGCTGCCCGATGGCGGCGTGGGCGACTCGGGGCACCTGCTGCTCGGCGATGGCAGTTCGCTCGGCGCCGGCATGGCCACGTCAAACGCGTTCCCGGTCTATGGCGGCGACACCGCGGAGATCTCGTGGCAGGCGCAAGTCGCCTCGACGCAGACGACTCAGATCCTCTGCGTGCGGCTCTTCGACAGCGCGCAGAACGACATCACTGAGACAACGCCGGCGCCGGCCGGGTGGTTCTGGTCTTCGGTTTCCCAGGCGCATGTCGTTGCGGGCATCGCGAACACCACGCCCGACGCGTGGGAGCCGTTCGTGTACACGTACTCACTCCCGGCTCAGGCCACGGGAATGCGCGTCTCGCTGAGGTATTGGAACGGAGGCGATCGTTTCGTCCATATCGACGACTTGCAGGTAGAGAGCACCGGCAGCCCCATTACGTACTTGGTGATGGAGTTCGAGACCGCCAGCGGCCCCTGGGTCTCGGCGCAGAACGCCGATTGGGAGAACGCGGTGCCTATCTGGCTTCGCGCCCCGCGCCAACAGACCGCTCAGGCGGTCATCAACTCATCACCCCTCGACGCGGACGGCCGCTACCTCATCGACAGCAGCGCCTACCTCTGGCACGAATGGGCACTCGACAGCTGGAACCAGGCCTGGCCCGTCAACTCCGACCCCGACCTTCCCGACCCCAGCGCTTTCGACCTTTACCGGGAGTACTGGGTTCTCCACCGCATCGATGAGACCGACGGCGTTTACATCGATTCGGTGACGACGTACGACGGCGTGGGCGGCTGGACGAACTACCGCGCCGACCACCTGGCGGTCTCTGATTCGCCGCTGACGTTTTCCTGGAGCGACGGCGGGCCGACCCAACTGGCCCCTCAGGCCCAGGCCGAGTTCCTCGGCCCGATCGCCGCCGAAATCCGCAACCGGGGCCAGGTGATGATGCTCAACCTGTTTCCCCAGGCCACGCGGTTCCACGCCCACAACGCCGACGTCATGGGCTCCGAGGTGTTTCAGCTTGTTGAGAGCAACGCGTTGAGCCGATTGCGCCGCACTTTGGCCAGCCGACGCATCGTGAGCAACCTGCTGCAATGGGGATGGGACTCACCCACCTACATCACGTATGCGGAGATGGAGCAGTTCATCCGCGGGCAGCTTTTCTGGGGGTTCTACCCGGCTGTCAGTTCCGCCGGCGGGATGCTCACTGGCGGAACTCCCGACCGCTATTTTCTTCACCCGGAACTGTACGAACGCGATCGCCCGCTGTTCCAGCTGTACATGCCCGTACTACGATTGCTCAGCTCGGCGGGCTGGGAGCCGATCACGCATGCCGCGGCGACCCCCGCCGGTGAGATCGAGCGTTTCGGTGACTTCTCGCGCGGGCCCATGTTCCTTACGGTTCGAGGGGCGGACGGAGCGGCACTGGACGCCGAGATCACCGTGGATGTGACGTCCTGCGGCATGGCCGACGAATCCTTGCGGGTCGATGGAACCGACGAATTGGCCGATCAGCCGATGCCCGTCGAGCGCCTGACCGCGCCCGCTCGCGTGCGTTTCACAGTCTCGCTGGCGGGCGGCGAGGTCGGCGTCTACTCCCTTGCGCTGTATCCGCCTGCGGATTTCGATCAAGATGGCGACGTGGACCTGGGCGATTTCGCCGTGTTTGCCGCCTGCATCGCCGGCCCAGGCGAAACCGCGCCGCCGGTCGAATGCACGCAGCAGCAGTTCGACATGGCCGACCTCGAAGGCGACGACGATGTGGACCTGCGTGACTTCACCGTGTTCCAGCAGGCGTTCGGTGGGTGATTGAGCGTTTGCGCTAAAAGGGGCCTATGCAAGAGGCTTCCCAGTCCGTCGCGTGACCGGCTGGGAAGCCTCTTTGAGTGTGCTTGCCTCTTGTCGTGCGGCTACGCCGCGCTTCTATCGGATGCCCCCTTCACCACTTCCTCGTTTCAACGTCTCAGCGTTCAGGCGTCCTTCTGCTTGATCTCTTCGACCAGCACCTCGGCCCTGTCGAGGAGCTTCTCGAACAGCTTCATGCCGTCGCGGATCGGATCCGGGGTCGTCATGTCGACGCCGGCGGCCTTGAGCAGGTCGATCGGGTACTTGCTGGATCCGGCTTTGAGGAACGTCAGGTAGGCATCGACGGCCCCGGACTCGCCGTTCATGATTCGCCGGGCGATGGCGGACGCGGCGCAGTAGCTGGTCGCGTATTTATAGACGTAGAAGTTATAGTAGAAGTGGGGGATGCGAATCCAGTAGTTATCCACCAGTTCGTCGTGCGTGTACGCGGGTCCGTAGTACTTCCTCATGATCTTGCCGTAGGTCTCACTGATGTTGTCCGCCGTGAGCGGGATGCCCTGTTCGGCCATCTTGTGAACCTGCTGCTCGAACTCGCTGAACATCGTCTGGCGAAAGACCGTCCCACGGACACCCTCCAGAAACTCGCTGATCAGGTACAGCTGCTTCTTGGGATCCTCGGTCCGTTCCAGCACGCGGTTCTGGAGAAGAATCTCGTTGCAGGTCGACGCGACCTCGGCGCAGAAGATGTCGTAGTTGCTGTAAACGTAGGGCTGCGTTCCCCGGGAGAAGAAGGAGTGCATCGAGTGCCCCATCTCGTGGGCCAGCGTCGACATGTCTTCGTATCCGCCGTGGAAGTTCATCAGGATGTAAGGCTGAGTGAGGAAAGTTCCGCTGGAATAGGCGCCGCTGCGCTTGCCCCTCGTGGGAAACACGTCCACCCATCGCGAGTCGAACCCCCGTTTCATCGGCGTTAGATACTCGTCGCCGAGCGGGGCAAGGGCCTCACCGATCTCGTCTATCGCCTCCTCGTACGAGACCCCGATCGACTGGCCGGTGATCAGCGGCGCAAACAGGTCGTAGGCCCGGACGCCGTCATCGAGCTTGAGCACGCGCTTGCGGATCTGCTGGTACCGGTGCAGCAGCGGCAGGTTCTCATTGACCGTGCGGACGAGCATGTCGTACACCTCAACGGGGATGTTGCCGCGGTCGAGCGAGGCGGCGAGGCAGCTGTCGTACCCACGGGCCTTGACGTTGAAGATGTGGCTTTGCACGCCGCCGTTCAGCAGCGCGGCGGCGGCGTTGCGGTAGTTCTTGTACGTTCCCACGATCCCCTCGTAGGCGGCCTTGCGGGTCCGGCGGTCCGGTGATCGCATGAACAGATAGAAAGCCGAATCACTCAGCTCCACGGTATCGCCGTCTGCATCGGTGATCGCCGGAAACTGAATGTCGGCGTTGGTCAAGAGGTTGTACGCGGTGTAAGGGGTGCGAAAGACCTCGCCGCCCATCGCGATGAGCTCCTCCTCGCGAGGCGAGAGAATATGCTTCTTCTGGCGAAACAGGTTGTCGAAGTACTGGCGGTACAACGCCAGCTTGTCGTTCTCGGCCATCCAGGTCTCAACGGTCTCGAACGGGATGGCAATCAGCTCCGGCTGCATCCACGACATCGCCTCGATGTACTTGTCCACGAGCAACCTGGCCTTGGTATCCATGGCCTGCTGCGTACCGTCGCGGGTGTCCTGATCGGCCAGGAGAGAAGCGTAGACGTAGACCCGATCGATCCGGGGTTCGACCTTGTCCCGCTGATCCAACACGCTGTACAGGGTGTCGGCGTCGTTCGAGAGCGTGCCTTTGGCCTCGGCGAGCTTGGCGATATCCGCCTCGAGCGCGGCGTACTCGGCCTCCCATTGCTGCGTACTGGCGAAGATCGCCTCCGTGTTCCACAGGTACTTCGTCTCGATCTCGCTACGTTCGGGCACCTTCTTTGTCTCCTTTGCCGTCGTGGCTGTCTCCGTCGCTATGGACTCGGCCTCAATCGAGGCGTCCCGGTGCGAGCTGTCGCATCCCGGCACCCCCGCCGCCAGTAGCGGCGCAGCCGCCAGAACGGCACTGATGCCCCTCCTCCAGCGGGCACGAACGATACACGAATTCATGACGTGTCCTCACGGCGGGAAGTCACGTTTGCCGTGCCGGGGATGACCCCGCCAACCATGCCCGGGCGATTCAAGATCGTGTAGCCTATCGGCACGACCGGCCGCGGGCAAGCCCGGCGCACCATAAGACACGCAAACCGACAAAACGGGCCCGAGCCGCGATGTACAGCCGCCCGCTCACGTATTACCATGCCAACCACAGCACTCCGGACCGGATCGACAGGCCGGGCACCGCTGCGCTCTAGCCCCCAGATGGAGGACTTCCATGTTGCTGGAAACAGATCCCGGTTTCATCACGCTTGGCGCCGTCGTTCTGTTTGGAGCCGTCGGCGTTTTTGCCTGCCACATGAGCTGTGGCGCGGGCGTGCTGGCGCGGCTCCCCCACCTGCGCGACTATGACAGCAAGCGCGTGAGCAGCTACGACACCACCGGCGGCAATCGCGACTGGTGGGATCTTCAGCCCGGGCAGGAACGCACGATCGCCGACATCACCGGACCCGGATGCATCAAGCACATCTGGATGACGATGGGCGGCCCGCAAGGCGCGCCCGACGCCTACCCCCGCCGTCTCGTGATCAAGATGTACTGGGACGATTGCGACGAACCGAGCGTCGAATGTCCCGTGGGCGACTTCTTCGGCCTGGGACACGGCGTGTTGAGGGATTTCGTGTCCGCCCCGCTGCAGATGAGCCCGCAGGACGGCAAGGGCATGAACGCCTGGTGGGCCATGCCGTTCAAGAAGCGGGCCCGAATCACCGTGCTCAACGAATGCGACGTGCCGTTCAATGTCTACTTCTACATCGACTATGAAGCCTATCCCGCCGCGCAGGACGACATGAGCTACTTCCACGTTCAGTGGCGGCGCGAGAACCCGACGCAAGGATGGGGCGACGAGTACGGCCGGCTGGCGGGCGGGCCGGACGGCAACTTCGGGCCGCTCTGGTTCGGGCAGGGTGAGCCGCGGTCACTCAACACCACCGCCAAGGACAACTACGTCATCCTCGAGGCCGAGGGCGACGGCATCTACTGCGGGGCCCACCTTGACATCGACGTCTTCCAGCGACAGAAGAACGACTGGTTCGGCGAGGGCGACGACATGATCTTCGTCGACGGAGAGCCCTGGCCCCCTGCAATCCACGGGACCGGGACCGAAGACTGGTACAACTGCGCGTTCTGCCCCACGACGGAATACAACGCGCCGTACCACGGCATCCTGCTCTACACCGGCACCAGAGATTGGCCTTGGAAGGGCAAACAGACGGTTTACCGTTATTACATCGAGGATCCGATCCGCTTTCGCCGGAGCATCCGGGCCACGATCGAGCACGGCCACGCGAACAAGCTGTCCAACGACTACAGCTCGACAGCCTACTATTACCTGAGAGTACCGAAGCGCGGCGGCCCCGCCCTGCCCCCCGTCGCCGACCGCCTGCCCCGGCCTAACGAGCCGCAGTTCGAACCCGGTACCGGTGGATGACGACCCCGCAGCGCGTGCGTCAGCCGCGCTACTTCTTCCCAATGGCCTTGGCGATGTCGAAGTCGATGAAGTCCGCATGGTGGAAGATGATCGACTCGATCGTCCGCGGCACGTGGTCGCCCTCCTTGGAATGAGTGGCCACCATGTGCATGACCTGCTCCGGGACGTCGTGCTTGAAGCAGAGCCCCACGCCGCTGAACGGGTGCCGAAGCATGTCACCATAGTGACCCTTGACGAGTTGCCCACCCTCCCGGGCGTATTCGAGCGGTTTGCCCACGTCGGCCAGCAGGGCGCCGGCCACCAGCGTATCGTGATCAATCGGCACGCGGTCGCCCCAGACGGCGTTGAGCGTTTTCTCGACGGCCAGGCACATCTGCACGCACGACCGCACGTGCTCGATGAACCGCATGTCGATCTTGCCCGCCAGCAGCGTGAAAGGGATCACCTCCAGTTCCTCGGGCTCCCAGCCGCCGCGGGTCATGGATTCCTCCCAGACCGCGATCACCTTGTTGCGGAGAACCTCGTCGCGGATCTCCGTCAACTCCGGAAACAGCTTCATGATCTTGTCGCGCATGACTGACGTTCCTCACGTTTCGCAGGAACCGGACAACACGGGCCAACTCGTCAGCCCGTGCGTCGGGCATGAGTTACCTCCACACGGGCAGGCTCGCGTCGCTCGTGCCGCCCGGCTAGACGACGCATCCTGCGGATCTACAGGTCCCGCGGTTCGGGCCCGTCGTACTCGACGGCGCTCTGGTCGATCTTCCGCATCCGCCGTTCGCGGGTCATCTCCTCGCGGGCCTGCGCGATCAGACCGGCCGTCCGGGCCAGAATGAAGAACCCGTTCATCACGTCGGGTTCGAAGCCCAACTCGCAAAGGACGGCCCCGATCGCCCCGTCGACGTTGATCGGCAGCTTCTTGCCGGTCTGCTTCTCCAGGCCGGCCTCGACGGCCTTGCACGCCTCGACGTATTTGCCGGACACGCCCGCCTCCTCCGCCAGCTTGAACAGCCGCGGCGTCCGTGGGTCGGCCGTGTGCAGCCGATGACCGTACCCCGCCACCCGGGTCTTCCTCTGCTTGTACTCATCCAGCACCTGGTCGGCGGCGTCGGCGATCGGGCACGAAGCGTCGTCGGCCCGCTTGACGATTTCCAGAAGCGCCCGGGCACAGTCCTCAACCGCGCCACCATGGTAGCGATTGATGGACAGCACGCCGGCGGCGACGCAGGCGTTCAGCGGCGCGCCGGTCGAGGCGGCGTTCCGGGCGCCGAGCACCGACGGCGGCGTCGACCCGTGATCGATCGACGAGACAAGGATGGCCGTCATCAGGCGCCCCACCTTCTCGTCCGGGAGTTCACCCCGCAGAAGCAGGTATAGCGCCTGCCCGAAGTCGACCCGTCCCATCAGATCGTCAATGCGATAGCCCCGCAAGCGGATCTCGTTCGGGCGTGTCTCGGTAATCGCGGTTTTCCAGGTTCTCTCAGTCATCGTGGTCCCTGCCTTGATCTCCGGATGCCCGCGGGCAATATCACAAATCCACGCGCGACCTCGTAGTATCACACAATCGCCCCATGGCTGCCAGGGGCGCCGTCAGGCCGACTCTACAACGCGGCGGGGGACATAAAGCCGAATCCGGCCGGACCGGGGCCGGAGGATCACATGCTGAGCGGTGATGTCCTGAATGACAGCCGGATCAGACAGGGCGTGCAACAGGGTGATGTCGTCCGCCGGGCGATCGGCGCGATGGTCGGCGAAGAGGCCCCGCAGCGCGTCGTAGCGCGAGCAGGTCGTCTCATCAATCTCGCCCGCACTGCGGGTCCGGGGTTTGAACAGCAGGCGGTAGTCATTGGTGGTGACCAGCGGCCGGCCGTCCTTCGCCCAGCGATGCGCGTGCCGCCTCGGCGTTCGCTCGATGACCACGCGCTGGTCGTTCTCCGAGCCGACAAGCGTAAACAACCCCGGGGCCACCAGACGCTGCTGCGAGAGCATGCGCAGCGCGGAATCGAACCCGTCCGCATCCTCCAGCACGCGGCGTAGGTGCAGGAGCACGGGGTAACCCGCCTTGTTCGTGCCCTCCGGGCTGATCACCGCGTTCAAAGCGACGGCAAACCCGCGCCCGGACAGGCCCGTCACCGCGCCGATGGATCCCGGCCAGCCCGCGTTGGCGAAGCAGAACCGTTCGTCTCGGAACAGTCGAATCAGGTAACTCGTCCGGGCCAGGATTCGCTCGGGAAACCAGTCCATGTTGCGGGCCAGCACCGGCCCGTCCGGCGTAGGCAAAGCAACGGTCGAGCAACCGAACAGGGACAACGCCAGGTCGTACGAAACGTTGGCTACCATGACCGAACGCCAGTCACCGCCGACGTGCTGCGCCAGCGCGCGGGCTTCGGCGTGAAACCGGTTCCGGGTCCGTAGCCGAACGGCGTCACCCAGATACCGGGCGGCCGGCGGCATCGCCTGCATGATGGCCCGCAGCAGGCACCGGCCCTTCTCGAACACCTCGTCCGGCACATCGGCATAGCGCTCGCCGACGGGACGATCCAAATCGATATCGATCGAAGGGCACTCGACCCAGGGCACCATGGTTCCATCCTTCACCGGACCCTCACCGCGCCGTGACGGGAACGTACGCAGGATACGCCGGAAAACGAGAACGCGCCATTCGGCGCGCCAACGCTTCCCTTCATCCTCATTTCCCGCTGCTCGATTCTCAATCCCTCATTCTTGCCCGGGAATCACCACGTTGTAGTAGTCGAGCAGGGTGCCTTTGGCCCGTTCGAGCTCGATGATCGCGATGTTGTAGTTCACCAGGGTCGCCAGCAGTTCGTTGCGGCTGGCCGCCAGGCTGCGGATGGCGGTAAGTTCGTTGCTGAGCTGGATGTAATTCTGGGTCTCGGCCCGGGCCCGGATCGAGTCCACCTGGGCCTCGCTGGCCTCGGACGAGTCGAGGTTCGGCCCGATCAGGTTGAGTTGCGTCAGCACCTCGCGCACGCGGACGTTGACGTCCAGGATGACCTGCTCGAAGGTCTGCTTGAGCACGGCGATGGACTGCGCGTGCTGGAGACGGGCTCCCCGTTCCTGCGCCCGTCGCGCCCGGTTGCCCACGGGCAATTCCAGCTCGACACCGATGAAGTACTCGTGGAAGTCGTTCTTCGTCACCTCGTCGAACGCGTCATCGGCACTGACGCCCAGGCCGTCCACCGTGTAGCTGAACAGCAGATCCAGCTTCGGCAGCGCCTGGTTCTTGGCGGCGCCCACCAGAATCTTCGCGGAATTGACGCGGAGCTTCGCCTCGGCGATCTCCTGGCGATGATCCAGCGCGGTTTGCACCTCGGCCAGCCGGTCGAGCACCATCGGTTCGAGCATCGGATAATCGATGGGGATGATCTCGATATCGTCGGCTAGGTCGAACTGCGGGTCGTTGACCAGCACGATCAGCGCATCCTCGGCATCGCGCAATTCGTTGCAGATGCGGATGAAACTGGCGTTGGCCGACTCGAGCCGCGCCTTGGTCTCGTTGATCTGGATGGGAATCACGTCGAATTTGCCACGCTGCTCGAGCCGTTCGTAGATCTGCTCGAACGTAGCCAGCAACCGTGCCTGGACGCCTACGATCCGCCGGGCCTGAAACACCCGCCAGTACGCCGTCTCCGCGTCCCGCAGCGTGTCCTGGACCTGACGGGCAAACGCCTGGTCGCTGATCCGTTTGTCGTTCTTGGCGAGGTTGATCTGGGACCGGTTGACGTCGAGCCCGAACCCTCGAAGCAGCGGCTGGCGAAACTCAACCTTGAATGCGCTGTCGTATTGCGGATCGATCTCCTGAAACCGAAAATCGTTCGACAGCCGCTGCATCTGCAGGCTGGTCGAGACCTGCATGCCGACGGGCAGCAACTGCCGCAGGCCCCCTTCGGCCAAGAACACGTCGATGTTCGAGCCTTGCAGCACCGAAGCCACCGGCACATTCTGGATGTTCTTGGTCATGTTGGCGAAGAACGTCGCGTCGAAGGCGGCTTCGGCTTCGACGACCCGCGTCTGCTCGATGGCCGGACTGTAGCTCTCGATCCGAATCGCATAGCTGTGGGCCAAGGCGCGGTGCAGCACCTCAGACAGCGGGGGATGCAACTTGCGTGGCCGGTCGATCGCACCCAGATGGTGAACCAGCTTCTGGTAATACACCATCTCCGCCTTGGCGTCGCGGGCGGGCTCCGTCCCCTTCTCGAGGGCGTCCTGGGCCCCCCGCGCTTTTTGCCGCGCCGTCTCGCGGAGCTCCGCAGGGTCGGGAAGGTGCCACAGCAGACGATCAAGATCCACCGCCGGGCGGGTGCTCACCGGACCGACCACCTGGGCAGGCGAGGACGTCTCCAACACCGGCAGGTCCTCGACGGCGACGAGGCCGCTTGATCTCGCCTCGCCGGCCGGCGCCGCCGGCTCGGCGCTCAAAGCCGGCTCCGTCCGCGGCTGTGCCCAGGAACCGGTACCCGCCATCACTATCAGGACGCCGATCGATTTGACTAAAGCTGACATGGCTTGCCCGAAAACCTTTCATACTGGGACGTACCGAGAAACGACGCCCACTTCTGCCAACCGGACGTTGCCATACCGGTCCAGCCTCGAGGCAGCTACCGCGCCACAACGTCGCCTCAGGGCCGATGGAATGGGATCTTATCGGCTAGACGCCCCGGGCGTCAATCGAAAGCTGCGATGATCCTGTTTCCAGGCCCCGACGACCGAATCGTCCGAGGGCAGCGAATGCTCGACCCCGCCGCCGCGCCGCAGCCCGCCCGATGCCCGGGACCCGCGGACGCCTTCGTGCGTGCACTGGCCCGTGCCCCGCGCATCGGTTAGGATTCCCCTTGTCATCCAGCCGGCTGGGAAGCCGACCCCACACCGGCACCGTAGTTTCGAAGCCGATTCGGAGGGTCCGGAACCGGTGGCCATACAGAAGAGCGCCGAATACAACCGGCAGTGCCCGAACCAGCCCAAGGTGCTGATATCCGACGCAGTTTGTGCAGGGCGCCGCCGGTCCAACTATCCCTACTGCAAGGGCTGCCGATTCAATGACGACGAGCGGGGCGCCGGCAGCAGAATCGACCTGCCCTCTACCGTGTATGCCCGGCATCAACAGGAAAAAGTGAGATCATTCATGTTGGAGAAGATCTTCAAGGCCTACGACATCCGGGGAACCTACCCGGAAATGGTCAACGAGAACGTCGCCTGGCGGATCGGGCACGCAACGTCGTCCTTCCTGCACTCGTCCGTACGCGGGTTGGACCGCGCCGACCCGAACGCATCGGCCATCGTCGTGGGGCGCGACATGCGCAAGAGCAGTCCGACCATTGCGAAAGCGTTCATCGAGGGCGCACTGTCGACCGGGGCGACGGTGATCGACATCGGCATGATTGACACCTCGCAGATCTACTTCGCGATCAACCATCTGAGGTCGTGCGGCGGCGTCCAGGTCACCGCCAGCCACAACCCCGCTCAGTACAACGGCTTCAAGATCTCCGGGGCCAAAGGCGTGCCGATCGGAGGCGAAACGGGCCTCAACGACATCCGCAAGATCGTCACCAACCTGATCCAGCACGATACCGGGCAGCGAGGCGAACTGCGAACGCAGGAACTCAACGCCGAATACCGGGAATTCATCCGGCGATTCCTCGAACCGCCCCGCCGACTGAAGATCGCCGTCGACGCCTCCAACGGAATGGCCGGCCGATGGATCCCCGTCGTGTTCGATGACATTCCGGAACTGACGCTCTGCTGCATCAACATGGAGCACAACGGTGAGTTCGTACACGACCCGAATCCGCTGGTCGACGCCAATCTGCGGCAGTTGCAGGCGGAGGTCCGGCGCACCAAGGCCGACTTCGGCGTCTGCTTCGACGGCGACGCCGACCGACTGATGGTCGTCGACGAAAACGCCGACATCGTCCGGTGCGACCTGCTGACGGCGGTCCTGGCCAAACAGTTCCTCCGCAAACACCCCAAGTCGACCATCGTCTACGATCTGCGGTCGAGCAAGGCCGTCGCCGAAGACATCAAACAGGCCGGTGGGACACCGCGCCGCGAACGCGTCGGGCACGCCTTCATGAAGCGCGCCTTGGCCGACGCGAAGGCCCCGTTCGGCGGTGAACTGAGCGGGCATTTCTACTTCAGAGACAACTTCTACTGCGACTCCGCCCTGCTGGCGCTGGTGCACGTCATCAACCTGCTGACCCGCGAGGGCAAATCGCTCAGCACGCTGATCGCTCCGGTCAAGCGATACGCCGCCAGCGGCGAGCGAAATTTCGAGAACCCCGAGCAGGACGCCGCCATCCAGAAGCTCGCAAACGTGTACAAGAAAGGACGGATCGATTACCTCGACGGGATCACGGTGCAGCTCGAAAACTGGTGGTTCAACGTGCGGAAATCGAACACCGAACCGCTGCTCCGCCTCAATCTGGAGGCCAACACGCCGGAACTGATGGAACAGAAACTCACCGAGGTCGGCCAGTATCTGGGCACCCCCGTCGCCCATTAGAGGAGGAGGCGTCCCCTGGGTGCCGCCGGCGGCGCATCCGACGCGACTATACGTGATGAAGCCGGCTGCGGGCCGCAGGATCAAAGAGCGAACGGGTCAAAGGACGCCTGCGGGCCCGGCTTTGGCGCGGGATTGCCCTTCCAACCCGTCGGACGACGGGCGACCAGTCGTGTCCCGCGACTCCGCATCAGGTAGTGCGAACCGGCCATGATCGAATCCACCACGCACCGACGTCTGGAAAACGGCATCGAACTGGCCTGCGCCACCCTGCCGCACCGACGGGCAGTGGCAATCGAATTCCGCATGCTGGCCGGGACGGTCGACGACCCGGCCGACCGACTGGGGCTGGCCCGCGTCGTGGAGGAAACCGTCGCGAAGGGGACGGCCAAACGCGATGCACGGGCAGTGTCCGACGCGTTCGACGCGATCGGCGCCTCGCACAGTTCGTGGACCGAACGCGAATGCCTCCGGTTCACCTCGCTAACACTGCCCGAATACGTGGACCGGTCGATCGAACTGCACGCGGAGTTCCTGCGAACCGCCACGTTTCCCCAGCAGTTCGTCGACGTGGCCGTGGAACTGGGCCGCCACGAACTCCAGGCCCTGGACGACGATCCGCAAGCACTGGCGGATAAGCTGGTGGGCCGGCAAGCCTACGGACCGATCCTCGGTCGCCACCCCCTCGGGGAATTCGAAACGCTCGACCGCATCACGCGAGATGACGTGGTCACATTCTGGCGCTCCACGTTCGAGACGGGGCGGATGCAGGTGGCGACGGCAGGGGCAATCGAAGCCGACGCCGCCGCCGACTCGTTGCAGCGCCATTTTGACGGCTTCGGATCGCCGGACTCGTGCGGGCGCGACATCCGACCGATCGAATTCAATGCCGCCCGGACGCATTATCCAAAGGACACTCAACAGGTACAGATCGCATTGGGGTTGCGCGGACTGCCCAAGGGGCATCCGGAGTACTTCGTGCAGAGAGTCGTTCTGGCAATCCTCTCGGGTGGAATGAGTTCCCGGCTGTTCACCGAAGTGAGGGAGAAACAGGGACTGGTCTACTGGGTGTCCGCGTGGGGCGAGTTTCCACGGGGGGCGGGGATGCTCTTCGTCGGCGCTTCCAGCCGGATCGAACACTGCGAACGAGCCTACGCGACCATCTTCCGTGAGCTCGACCGGCTGACCGAGGATATCACGCAAGAAGAGCTGGATCGGGCGATCACCCAGATCGAGGTCAGCATGGTGATCCGCGGCGACCGGACCGGCGCCCGGTGCGGCGAACTGGCGGACGACCTGTTCCATTACGGCCAGCCCGTCCCGGTCGAGGAGAAGCTCGCCCGGGTCCGGGCCGTCACCCTGGACGACATCAAGCGATACCAGTCGGAGCACCCCTGGCGCCCCCGAAGCATCGTCACCCTGGGACCGAAGGAGATCGAGGCGCAGAGCACTGAGTGCTGAATGCAAAACGGCGGGCAACCCTCGGCCGGTTGACCGCTGACAACGGACGGCTGCGACAATGAGAATGAGTCCGCCTTTTTCCAGTCATACCCTGTCGAACGGCCTGAAGATCGTGGTCGAGCACATGCCCGGCGTGAATACGGCTGCCGCCGGGTTCCTCGCCCGGACCGGGGCCCGAGACGAGGTGCCATCGCTCGCCGGTGTGTCCCACTTCCTCGAGCACATGTGCTTCAAGGGCACGCCGAACCGGACCGCTCGCCAGATCAACCTCGACTTCGACAACCTGGGCGGGCACCCGAACGCATTCACCTCGCAGGACCGCACCCTCTATCACGCGGTCACACGGGCGTCCGACGTCGACAAGCAGATCGACATCCTGGCGGACATGATGCGGTCAACGCTGGTGCCGGAGGAATTCGAGACGGAAAAGCAGACCGTCCTCAACGAAATCGCGATGTCCCACGACCACCTCGAATACGTTGCATTCGACCTCGTGTTGGACAAGGTGTTCGCCGGCCATTCACTCCGCTGGCCGGTGCTGGGCTACGAGGACGCGATCGCCGCGATGTCCCGCGACCAGATGAACGACTACTTTCAACAGCACTACGCGCCGGACAACATGATCCTGCTCTGCGCGGGAAACGTCGATCCGCAACAGGTTTTCACCACCGCCGGGCGGTGTTGCGGGCAGTGGGAACCGTCAGGTCTCCGCCGGAAACGCAGGCCGCCCACCATCCGGACCGGAATCGCCGCCAAACAGGTGGACCGGTTCAACCAGCAGGTCATCGCCCTGTGCTTCGCCGGCCCCCCCGCCGTCGACACCATGCACGACACCGCCGAAGCCACCGCGATCATCCTGGGCGGCGACAACTCGCGGCTGTTCTGGAACGTCGTGCAGACGGGCCTCAGCTCACGGGCCGGTGCCTGGCGGCTCGAATATGAAGATTGCGCAATGCTGATCCTCTTCGGCATCACCGAGCCGCAGAATGCCGAAAAACTCACTGACGCCCTGCGCGCCGAGGCCGCCCGAATCAGCCACGAACCCGTGGCCGATCACGAGATCCAACGGGTCAAGAACAAGCAGCGCACCGGCCTGGCCGTCGAAGGCGAATCGCCCCCGCATCGACTGAATCAGATCACGGACGATGTGGATTACCGCGGCCGGCCACGCACCGTCGAACAGCGCGTCGCCCAGGTGGAAGCCATCAGCGCGCGCACCATCAGCGAGTGCCTCGAGCGCTATCCGATCGATGGCGACGGATATCTCATCAGCGTCGGCCCGCGTGACTGGCCGGCGAGTTCGTGACGGAAACCTGGACTGCGACTTCTTCGCACCGTACAGTGCAGGATCGGGACGGCACGACAAGCAATGACCCATTCACACGAGCTTGAAGTCAATACCGTCTTCTCCACAACCGAGCGCGGGCAGACCCGATCCGCCCGGGCAAGGGCCCCGCGATCGCCGACCCCGTGGCTGGGACTCATCAGCCTCGCTGTCGCCATGACCTGGGTCTACGTCACCTGGTTTCCCGTCAACCGATCGATCAAGCACGGACTGCTGGTTCTGGGCCTGCAGGAATGGAGCGACCAGAGCGGCGAGATCGACATGTCGTTCCTGTTCGCCCCGCCGCCGGCGGACCTGGCCCATCCCGCACAGCCGCAGGATTCCCGGCTCGACGAAGACGCCGACGCCGAAACCGATCCGCAAAAGCAGGCGGCATCCGCCGGCGATGAGCCCGAACCGCGCGAGGCGGACGTCGGCCCGAACGATGGGCAGCAGCTCATCGAGCAACTGAGCGTGGTCAGTTACGCATGGCTGGCGGTCGCCACGATCGCCGCCTGCTGGCTGGCAGCATGCGGCGGAGCTGCTCTGCGTGGCCGGTGGGCGGGCCGCGCCCCGAGTCCATCCGCCTCGATCGCCGGCGCCTTGCTCTTCGTTGTCGCTTTCACAGCCGGTCTCGTCGTCGCGAGCTTGGCAGCGCTGCTCCTGGATCGAACACCGGCATCCCACCCGTTTGACGCTCGAATGGCAATCACTCTGGTGGCCGCAGCCATCGTCGGCGTCGCCGGCGCCGCTTTGGGATGGTCCGTCATGCGGCGCCGGGACTGGGGGACCCGCTCGGTAGGGCTTCTGCTTGCCGCCGCGCTGATCGTCAATCTCCGCTTCTGGGCATACTGGGCGCGATACGACCTGCCTGACTGGCTCCTGTGGATCCACTCGAACCCGTCAACGGCCGGTGAGATTGCCTTCGTTACAACGGTTCTGGCCTTCGCCGCGGTCGTAAGCTCGCGGATTTCCACGCGGCACGCCGTCATCGCGGTCGTCGTTCTGTTGCTGGCATTGATCGGGCTCGCCGCGTACAGCTATTTCGTCATTTACATCGCGATCCCCGCCATCGCCGCGTGGACCTGCATCCTGCTTCTCTTCCTGATTTCCGCCTTGATCGGCGTGCTGCTCTGGCGCCATTCGGCTTGGCTGCACACCGCGGCCGTGGCGATCGTTCTGGTGGCCAGCGTAGCCACACTGGCTGCCATGGCGTACGCAGATCGCCGGGGCGGGTTCCTCGAAAACCCGCCGGCCGCGCTAACGTACATCAAGGCCTTCGCCGCTCAATCGTCCTATGCCTGGGCCCTCTTGGTGGTCCGATGGGCCCGCCGCTGAATCGCGCGCGCAATCACCTGCACGGGCCCCACTGACCCAAAAGCGCAAGCGCCGGGCGTGAACTGCTCGAGCACCCGGTCCCGGGCCCGGCACCGAGAGCACTTGCCGCGGTCACCTGACCGGCCGACAATACCCTTCGGCGGGGTGCCTGTCGGCTCGTGGCGCCACGCCGCGTCGCAGCGCGTGTGCGCCACGACGCGCCCGACACCGACCCAAGGGAGGGTTTGTCATGCTTCGAACGATGGCCTTGCTCTTTGGTATGGCATTGTTGATGGTCGCAACCGGCTGCGGCGGCGTTGTCGCGGACACAGGGGGCGCCGACGCCGGTGACGACATCGATGCCATCACGCCGCCACCGCCTGGCGACGGCGGCGACGATACGGACGACGGCGGTGACGTACCCGCCGACGGTGACAACGGCCAGGAGGATGACGCAGATACAGGCGACGCCGGCGATGACGCCGACACCGACGATGACGCCGACGTGCAGCCCGTCGAGTTCCCGCTGACCAGCCGGTTGCTGCTCGATGACGACGGCTTTATCGACAGGCGGTTCGCGTGGTCCGCCGGGTGTGGCGGCGGAAATATCTCGCCCCAGTTGTCCTGGAGCGACGCGCCCGACGGAACGGAGAGCTTCCTTGTGGTCGTTTTCGACCAGGACGCCAGCGACTTCATCCACTGGGTCGTGTTCGATATCGCGCCGACGGTCCTCGACATTTCCGAAGGCGGACCCGCCCCCGGCGGCCAGACGCTCAACGACTATGATCAAGGGCAATTCGGCTACGGCGGCCCCTGCCCGCCGCCTGGCGAGATACACACCTACGTCTTTCGCGTCTACGCGCTCGGCGTGGCAAACGTCGGACTGACCGCCGGCCAAGCCGCCACCCTGGACGACGTCCTCGCTGCGATGGGCGACAACATTCTGGGCCAGGGCGAGTTCACCGCGCAATACGTCGGGCCGTGACGCGTCACGCCCCGGCCTATCGTGAACCGGACCTCGCCGCTATGCCGTATCGTGAACGCTCTGAGTTTTGCGAAGCGCCCGGGTGCACGATCGGCTAGGAAGCGAGAAGCGCCTATGTGGCCACGTGTTCAGAATGGACGCGAAATCGAGCCGGAAGGCCATGAGGAGCGAGTATAGGTGATGTCAGAGCCATCACGAAGTGGAGATACGTGCACCGTCACCCTGAAGAGGCGGGCGCTGAAGACCCTCTGGATCATCCCGACGGCTCTCGCTGCCCTGCTCCTCGTGGCGATACTTGGAGTGTTTCTGGCCGGTGCTATCCTCGGGCGGTCGCAGGCTTTTGAAGAGGATGCCTGGAAGGCAGGCGACCGTCGCCTCCGGTGGCGCATGGCCCATGACCCGGAGCTGATCCCTTCGTTGGTCGGTATGACGGAGGATGCGCTTCAGCAACGGCTTGGCGATCCGGACAACTTATTGGTCGTCGAGGATCCTCCTCCTCCGGATAAGATATACTTGTACCGGCTTGACAAACCGATCGATCCGTTCCGCTGGAACTTAGAAGTCTGGATCGAGCGGGGCAGAGTTACGAAGGTTATCATCATGGATTGAAAGGGGGCAACGGGCCCGGAGACGTCCTTCGCACCTGCGCCGACGCCGAAGTGGACCCCAGCAGAAACGAGTAACTGTCATGAATTAAAAAGAAGGCGCAGGAATCAGTGACAGTCACGAATCGAGTGCAGAAACGAGTAACTGTCATGAATTAATGACGGTGATCGGCGGTGCAGTGGGCCTGGAAGACGTCTTCGATCTCGGTTTCGGCTTTTGAGACCTACGGATGAGTATCAGCACGGCAGTCCTGATAGTCACAGTCCTTGTGGCTTGGACGATCGCGATCCTGGGCTTGCGCAGGGAGAACCCGTCGCGATCGTGGCTGGATCTGGCCACAGCCGGTCCGACGTTGTCAGTTGCACTGGGGCTCGGGTTGAATTTCCTGTTTCCGCTGCTTGGCACGGTGATCGTCGGCGGACTGCACGTCATTTTGTTGATCTTGGCAGTCGTCCTTATCATCCGAGGTCCACGCACTTCGAAGTCTGAAGACGATCAGTGATGCAGCGGAAACAATAATTCGTGACAGTGGGGCTGTTGAAAAAGTCTTGCATGTGCAGCGTGGTTGCGCTTCAATGTGTTGAGCAAGGAGGCGTGGCATGTTGGGACGACAGGAACGTTGGCAGGAAGACCTCTTCGTGGCCGGTGCCTTACGCGACCTGATCCCCGATGAGCACATCCTCAAGCGCGTCGACGCCGTGCTCGATCTCTCGTGGCTACGGGACGCGGTGCGATCACTCTACCAGAAACAAGTAACTGTCATGAATTAAAAATGAATTAAAAAGTCGTACCCTCGCCGTTTACGGGGCCATGAATCTGATGAGTCAATACTTAGAGAAGACACTCAAATCCGCCCGCACATTTCTATCGCGTTGGAATGGTACCAACGCTGAGATGTGGGAGCTGACCACCTCCCATAAGGCGCTCGATGTGGTCATTCGCCGCAACTATGATAGTGGAAACCTGGTTATCTCGTGCCTTGATCCAGTGACTATCAAAGGGCCGGTCAGGTGGAAAGAATGCCAGCTCCGAGTATCGACTACGACACTTGATGAGACCGGAGAAAACGGCTTCTCGGTCGCCGACGAACGCGCCGGATTTGAGGTCGTGTGCCGTGGGCTTGAAGTAGCAGAAAATGTGAAGCTGTGAAGGTCGATCGCTTCGACAGACGGGACACACATCTGCCGCTGTTGCCTAAATAACTAAATAACTCATGACAATGGGGCTGTTGAAAAAGTCTTGCATGTGTAGCGTCGTTGCGCTTCAATGTGTTGAGCAAGGAGGCGTGACAATTCATGACAGTTACTAATTTCTTGACGGCGTCCGTGTGCGTGCGGTAGGCTGCCGGCCATGACTCGGACGGCGCGAGCGGTGGCGGTGGGGATACCTCACCACGTGATCCAGCGGGGCAACAACCGGCAGGATGTGTTCTTCGTGGACGAAGACCGGGAGCGGTATCTCGAGCTGCTCCAGGCGAAATCGCAGCAGTATGGGCTGGAGGTCCACGCCTACTGCCTGATGACAAACCATGTCCATTTGGTGGTCGTCCCACTGAACGAGGAGGCCCTGGCCAAGGGCATCGGGCGTACTCACTTCGTCTACTCCCGCTACGTCAACCGGCTCCACGGCCGGAGCGGGCATTTGTGGCAGAACCGGTTCTTCTCGTGCCCGCTGGAGGAAACGCATTACTGGCGGACCGTCGCGTACGTCGAGCGCAACCCGGTGCGTGCCCGCGCGGTGCGACGGGCGTGGCGCTATCCCTGGTCGAGCGCTCAGGCCCACCTGGACGTGAAGGACCCGCTCGGCTTGCTGGACCTTTCGGGTTGGCGTCGGCGGGACGGTGGCGAGCGCTGGAAGGAGCAGCTGCAGGCGCCCGAGGACGACGGGTTCGTCGGCCGGTTGCGGACTCGTTCGTTCAACGGTCTCCCGCTGGGCAGCGACTCCTTCGTCAGCAAGCTGGAAGTCAAGTTGAACCGCCGCCTCCGCCCGGCCCCCGTGGGGCGTCCAAGGAAAAAAGCCCCGCGGCCGAAGGCGAAAGGCCCTCAAAGAAGGCACAGGAATCAGTGACAGCCACGAATCGAGTGCAGAAACTAGTAACTGTCATGAATTTATCGGTTCCGGGCCGCATCCTTACGCCAGCGATAGTAGCTGCCGCGCGGAATCCCCAGCGCTTCGAGCGTTCGCCGCACGGGCCAGTGGCTTCGTTGTCGGGTCTCGGTGACCAACGCCATCACCTCACGTTGCAACTCCGGTGGGAGCTGCGGGTGGTCGCTCAATCCGATAGCGTTTTTTTTAGATCGAGGTTCTCCGCGGTGATCTCGGCGATCACGTCCTTCATCCGGCGGTTCTCGGTCTCGAGCTTCTCGACTTTCGGATCGGCCTGTCCGTTGCTCTTGCGGGCGAAGATCGCCTCGGCCGAGCCCAGCAGCTGTTTCCGCCAGTTGTACACCTGGTTCGGGCTGATGCCTTCCCGGCGGCAGATCTGGGCCACCTTGCCGTCCGACTGCAGAGTCTCCAGTACGATCCGGAGCTTCTGGGCCGGCGTCCACTTCCGGCGATGCTTC
>CP070691.1:1091504-1109089 GCA_020353195.1 Phycisphaerales bacterium
CCGTCGTTGTAGTGGTACGCCGCCTTGTACCACTCGTCCTCCGACGGGATCACCCACGTCACGTAGGGCTCACGCGTAATCGCCAACAGCTCGGCATCGGTCTTTGCCCCGTTGAGGTAGTACGACCCGTCCTCGGTGGTGGTCAGGTCCTGGTCTCCCGTCGGCTGGCCATTGTGCAGCCAGTTGGCGAAACGCGCCGCGTCGCCCCAGGAAACCCAGTTCACCGGGCGGTCCGCCATAGCCGGCGCCACGCTGTACGTGTAGCTGCCAGATGAGCCGCTCCGCACGATCTTGCAGCCGCAGATGCTCGACCACATGCTCGTGTTGTACAGCCCGTAGGTGTCGGTCGCCGCCACGGCGTTGAGGAACACGGTGTACTGACCGGCCGTCACCTCATACTTGCCGATGTTGTACACGTAGGCCACTCCGCCGCAGATGCGGTCCGGGCCGTACCCGCCGGCACCTTCACCCGACAGCTCCCCGTCATTGTGTGGATTGCCGACTGCGACGGTATCGATCACGATAGTCCCGAAGACCCGCTGGAATCCGGCGAAGTCTCTCAGATCCACGTCGTTGTCCATGTCAAAATCGAAAGCTTCGCACCCGGTATTTATGCCTCCCCCCGGTCCGGCCATACAGCCTGGAAACTCGGCATAGTCCGCCAGATCGACGGTGCCGTCCCCGTTGTAATCCCCGTGGCCCAGGAGCAGCGTTCCAGTTCCAGCCAGCACAAACGCAGTCGCCATCGCTACTACCGCTTTCCATCGTTGTGTAGGCATGTTTGT
Organism: Phycisphaerales bacterium; assembly: GCA_020353195.1. Taxonomy (GTDB): domain Bacteria; phylum Planctomycetota; class Phycisphaerae; order UBA1845; family UBA1845; genus JAFGJQ01. The sequence goes on from CP070691.1 coordinate 1,092,290, forward strand.
ATTCCTCCTGAACTCGACGTGAGAGGCGCACCCAGTCTCGCGGTGACCGCCATTATACCGCGCGCACCCCTGATCGCGCGCACCTTGATCGGACTTTCCTCCGCTCATGAGTGTCGTGTCCAGTACTACTGCACTTCGGTGGCGCTGGTGTCAGCCGGCATCGCGGTCGCGCTGCAACGCAGGCTTCTGTGTGGCGAACCGCAATGGTGAATTCGCTTTATCCGGGAGCGTCGTCGCATGCGGGGAATCATATCGTGCCGGGGCGGCGGCGGAGGCTGTGCGGGCCGTGTCAATACCGACGGTATCGGCCGAGGCGCGGATTCCACGCAGGGAGGCGCGTCTCCGCGCGGGGCGCGGGGGGTTACATCAAGATTGCGCCGCGTCGCGCGCCGCCACGCGGGAGGACGCGGGCGACGGAACCCGCGCGCGCCGGCGGTCCGGCGCCTTCTTAGGGTGTCGAATTCTGTTGAACCCGCCGCCACCCCGGAGGGGTGTCGAACCGTGTCGAATTGCGGCGCAAGGCGACCGGGCGGCCTTCGTTGGCCGCCCGGTGTGATGGCAAGGAGGCCGTCGCCGCGCTACGCGCGCGTTACAGCGCGACAGCACCCCACAGAGGTTACGCGCACGCACGCCAGTTCCGCGCGGGTGACGCCCCCTGGCACCGAGAACCGATTTCTGGGGTGTGAGGGGGGGGCGGACAATCCTTGGATTATCGGCACCACGCGGGGGGATTCGCGTAGGATCGCCGGCCGCGCAGTCACGGCCGGCGCGCGGCGTAACCTCATGTAAAAAGGCAAGTTGCAGGTCAGGACGCGATCAGGAAGATCACGAACAGCACCGCGAACACCGCGACCAGCGGGTGGATTTCGCGCCACCGGCCTCGGACCAGCTTGAGCAGGGCGTACGAGATGAAGCCCCAGGCGATGCCGTGCGAGATGCTCAGGGCGAATTGCATGATCACGATGGTCAGGAATGCGGGCAGCGCTTCGGTCATGTCGTCCCACTTGATCCGGGTCACCACGGGCAGCATGTAGCAGCCGATGATGATCAGCACCGGCGCGATGACCGGGTGACACTCGACGGAGGCGCCGGCCGGTGCCGGGATCGCGCCGAGCGATTCGGGGCTGACCGCTACGATCCCCCCGACCATCTCGACGACCGGATAGAAGAACAGCGAAGCCGCCAGCAACAGGCCGGTCACCACCGGCGCGAGTCCCGTCCGCGCGCCGGCGGAGATTCCGGCCGCCGACTCGACGTAGCTGGTAATCGTACTCGTGCCCATGACAGTGCCTGCCACCGTACCGGCACCGTCGCTGAGAAGGGCCTGCTTGGCGCGGGGGATGGTTCCGTTTCTGACGAGCCCGGCTCGCTCGGCGACGCCGACCAGCGTGCCCACGGTGTCGAAGATGTCGAGGATCAGGAAGATGAAGATGATCGTGATCCAGGCGGTCCAGGGGTTCTCGGCAAAGAGCGTTTTGAGCCCGCCGAACACGCCGCCCACGGTGGCGCTTGCGTCGGGCACGCCGCTGACGACTTTCCCCTGCCATGTGACCAGGCGGTAGCCCCACGTCTCGCCGCCGTAGTGCGATGCAATGAGCCCGGCAATGGTCGTAAGCAGTATGCCGTACAGAATCGCTCCACGGACACCCCAGACGAGCATCGCGCCCGTGACGAAGACACCGAACAGCGTCAGCAGTGCGACCGGACTCTTCAAGCTGCCCAGCTGCACGTAGGAGGCCGGATGGTCTACGACGAGCCCGCCCCACATCAGCCCCACGAATGCGATGAACAGCCCGATGCCGACGGCTATGGCGTATTTGAGGGACTCGGGGATGCCGCGGATCAGCGCTTCCTGCAGGCCGGTGGCGGCCAATGCGATGAACAGGCACCCGGCAACGAGGTTCGCCGCCAGCGCCTCCTGCCACGACCAGCCCATGGCCGCCAGGCCGCACACCGTAAACGCGAAGAAGAAGTTGTGCCCCATCGCCGGCGCCAGGGCGACGGGCAGGTTCGACCACAGCCCCATCAGGATGCACGCCAGCGCGCTGCACACGCAGGTGGCCACAAACACGGCCCCGTGATCCATCGGTGTGGCCATCGCACCGCTGCTGAGTACCGCGGGCTGCACGAACAGGATGTACGATAGTGCCATGAACGTGACCGCGCCGCCCAGAACCTCGCGGCGGACGGTCGTGTCGTGCTGGCGAAGGTGGAAGATACGCTCGAGCATGGGAAGCGTCCTCGTGTCACCGTCTGTCTCTACATTCGCCCGTTGAAGCGGTGAACCGTCTCCAGCATGGCCAGGTAGTTCTCCGGTTTCACGTAGTTGGCGATCGAGTTGCCGGACCCGCAGGCGAATCCGCCGCCGGGCGCGCAACTGTGGAGGATGGCCTCGGTGCGGTCGCGGACCTGCTGTTCAGACCCGCGGGACAGGATGTCCACGTCCACGCCGCCGAGGATGGCGAGGCGGTCGCCCCAGCGCTGCTTGACCTGCTCGACGGGCATGATCGCGTCTTCGAAACTGTGCTTCGCGTCGACGCCGAGCTCGACCAGGTCGTCCATGATTGCGGTGAGGTTGCCGCAACTGTGCAGCAGAAACAGGCGCCCGGCTTCGTGGGCGAGTTCCGCGTAGCGGCGGTACCAAGGAAAAACCGTCCGGCGGAGGAACGCGGGGTCGACCATGGTGGCGTTCTTGCTGCCCAGGTCGTCGCCCAGCCAGACCGCCTTGACCGGGCCCATGCCGCAGAACGTCTTGAACGTGTCGCCGATGAAGGCGCCCACTCGATCGATTACGGTTTGGATGAAATCCGGATCCATGTAGATGCCCATGAGGAACTTCTCGATGCCCACGAGCTGGCTGGAGAATTCAAACACGCCACCGCTGAATCCGATGGCGCCCATGCCGTCGGGAAGCTGGTCGATCACGGCGCGAGCGGATTTGAAGTCGTCGTCAGTCAGGGTAGGCCAGGGATAGCGTTCCACGTCGTCCATCGACTGGACCGCACCGTGGGCGGAGTCGGCCCATTCGCGCCGGCCTCTGCCCAGGTCAGCCGTGTCATCCGTTGTCACCCGCGTTAGGTCGAACCGCACGCGGGGCGAGACGCGGACGTAGTCGTATCCGAGGCGGTGCCAGAACGTGTTGTGCTCGCGCCCGAAGACGCGGGCCCGCTTCTCGTCGAACGAATCGTCCCACTGCAGCGGCGACCCGTCCCGCAGCATACCGATGATCTCCGGATCGACCGCCAGCTCGATCAGGGGGACGCGGTCGGGCTGGCCGCGGCCCAACGCGGTCAACAGGCGATTCATGTCCGGCTCGGGCTCGGGAAGCTGTTCAACGCGTTCGATCATGACAAGGTGTCTCTTTCATTCCGTGGCGGCCTCACCGCGCCGAGTGTCACGCGGTGGCAGTATCTTCTCGATCAGTTCGGTCCAGATCCGGTAGCCGGCGTCGTTCAGGTGCAGCCCGTCGCCCGTCAATTCCTCGCGAAGCAGCCCGGTATCATCTGCAAAGGGCTTGTAGACCTCCATGAACGGGCAGCCGAAGTCGGCGGCGATTCGTTCGAGCCGCTTGTTGAACTCCACGATGAATGGTTTGAGTTCGGCGAATCGGCCGCGGGTCGGGAACACCCCCACGACGACGAGTGGGACGTCCGGCAGGCGGGTGCTGATCTGTCGGACCACCGCTCGGTAACATTGTTCCACTTCGTCGATCGACGGTGTGCCGTGCCGCCATAGCTCGCCGAGGTCGTTGGCTCCGTTTTCAAGGATGATGAACCCGGGGTTGCAGTTGAACACCGAGCAATCCAATCGGCGGAGGACACCGCGCTCGCCGATCCCAATCCGATCGGCGGCGATCCCACGATTGACGACGCGGCGGCCCGGCAGGTACTTGGCCGCATCGAACCGTTCGATATGCGACGAGCCGACCATGACGATGTTCCGGGTGGCGGCGTTCTCACGCTTGAATTGGTCGACGCGGCTGTAGTAATGACTGGCCCATTTGTCCTGAGCGTTTTTTTCCTGCTGGCGAACCGTGACGGCGAGCGTGAGCGCGCTGCATGCCGCCGCTGTGGCCATCGCGATCCCGGCGGTGCGCAGGTGAATCCGGTTCATGGGATGTCCTCCAGCGGCAGGTCACGATGTGCCGGAGCCGGTCTCGGCATGATGCAACCGCTAATCGGGCCGATCGTGTTCCGTCGGAAACGCTGCCTCTAAGGAGAAGTGTAGGGGACGCGAAGGCGGTGGCAACAGACAAACTGGTGGATGAGCGGATTTTCTGTTAGATTCGGGCGCCAGGTCAGGCGGCCGCCGAGTGTGCGGGCGCGGCGAGTTCGGCGGCGGTCAGGATGGATTCAATGAGCACAACGGAAGGTCACGCGAACAATGCGGCGCTCGACGATCTGGTCCTGTTGCCGCAACCCCGGCAGTTGACATTCCAGCAAGGCGAGTTCGCGGTCGCGGAGGTCGAGGGGCTGAACGGTCCGGCGCATCTGGAGACGCCCGAGCGGATCGCCCTTGACGAGCTACAAGCGTTGCTGAAGCAATTGACGGGAAGGCAAGTGCGGGTGGCACCCTCTGACGCGGCGGTCCCGAAAGCGGCGATTGTCCTGCGGATTGACGCCGGCGGTGACTGGCCCGGTCAAAGCCCGGAATGCTATCACCTGCGCATCACACCGCAGCGGGTGGAACTTGTGGGGCGCACCGCGACCGGGCTGCTGCAAGGCATACGGACCTTGCTGCAGATCGGCCGGTCGTGCGGGCGGCGATGGGCGTGTGTTTCCATCGTGGACTATCCGAGCTTCGCCGTGCGCGGGTTCTACTACGACGTCTCCCGGGGGAAGGTGCCGACCGTAGACACGCTCAAGAAAATGGTCGACCGGCTTGCCGGGTTGAAGGTCAACCAGTTTCAGATCTACGTGGAGCACGTGTTTGCCTTTGCGTTTGACCCTGAGATCAGTCGCGGGTGCTCACCGCTGACGGCGGACGACATTCGGGGGGTCGACGCATACTGCCGGGACCGGCGGATCGACTTCGTACCCTCGCTGGCATCGTTCGGGCACATGGGTCGTGTGCTGTCGCTGCCCGCCTATCGCGAACTCGCCGAGATCGAGACGGCCAAGTCGTGGGCCGACATGACATGGGCCGACCGCGTGCGCGGGCTGACGCTCGATTCGTGCAACACCAGATCACGCGATCTCGTGGAGAAGATGTATGCTGAGTATGTGCCGCTGTTCTCGTCAAAGCTGATGAACGCGTGTGCGGACGAGACGTTCGATCTGGGCAAAGGCAGGAACCAGGCCCGGGCTGCGGGGGGGGCCGGAACGGGACGGCTGTACGTCGATCACATCAAGTGGCTTGGCGAGCTGTGTGCGCGGTATGGCAAGCGGATGATGATCTGGGGCGACGTGGTCAAGCAGCATCCCGAGTTTGTGAGTGAGCTCCCCGAAGACACGATCCTCTTGAACTGGCTGTACGGGGCCGACTCGGATTACCAGAGCACGGCCTTGTTTGCCGAAGCCGGGTTGGAGACGTACGCCTGTCCGGGCTGCTCGGGGTGGAACCGGTTTGTCAACGGGATTAACAATGCCGACTTGAACATCCGCCGTTTCTCCGCCGCCGGTGTTCGGTACGGTTCGCACGGTTTCTTGAACACGGATTGGGGCGACGAGGGGCATGTGAACTTTCTGGCCTGTTCGTGGCATCCGGTCGTGCTGGGGGCGGCGATGGGGTGGAACGAGGGCGCCCCCGCGCCGGACGCGTTTGACCGGGCGTTCGACTTCGTTCTGTTCGGTCGGCGTGACGGGCGGGCGTCCGAAGCACTTCGCCACGTAGCCCGCGCGGGTGACCGTCTGGACCAATGGCGCGTGTTCTACGCGCCGTTCGACGACGCGAACGAGCACGCACGAATGGGCGCGGAACCGGCGGCTCAGGCCGAGCACGACGGACGAGCGGCGGCGGAGCTTTTCGACGCCTATCGGGACAGCGGCTGCGGCGACCCGCAGGACAGCGCTGAGCTGGCGGTCGCGTGCAGGTTTGTCGCGCTGACCGGGTGGAAGGTCCGGCTGGCGCAGGCACGGCACGGGAACGGTGAGGGCTCTGGCGCTGCGCCCGTGGCGGAGTTCGCCGATTTTGCGGCCGAGGTCCGCGAGCGGTCCGGCGAGTTTGAGTCGTTGTGGATGGGGCGCAACCGGCGGTCCGAGCTCGACCGGGTCCTGGGCGTTTTCAACCGCGTTGCCGAAGAGGCTGAGCAGATCGCAACTCAATGAGAAGAGGACCAGAGTGACGCTTGCGTGGTTAACGCTGCCGTTGGAAGAGCCCGTGTTCATCGAGCCCGCGCCGTTGTTCGCGTTTCTGGCCACGGTGGTGGCCGTGATCTTCGGGCTGGCCCGGCTGAAACCGTTGCGAGGTTTCTTCAAGTACTTTCCGCCGCTGATCTGGACCTACTTCGTACCGATGTTCTGCTCGTCGCTGGGGCTCATTCCGGCCGAGTCGCCGGTCTACTCCCCGTTTATGAGTCGGATCGTCCTGCCGGCGGTGCTCGTGCTCCTGCTCGTCCCGGCCGACACGCGCTCGATCGTCAAGCTCGGCCCCAAAGCCGTTGCGATGATGTTGATCGGGACGCTGGGCATCGTTGCGGGCGCGGGTGTCAGCTTCGCATTGCTGCATGGGCGGTTGCCGGAGGGTGCCTGGAAGGGAGTGGCCACGCTGGCCGGCTCCTGGATCGGCGGCAGCCCGAACATGACCGCGGTCAAGGAGAGCGTCGGCACGGACAACGCGCTGCTCGGCCCGCTGATCGTGGTGGACACGATATGCGCCTACACCTGGCTGGCGATCCTGGTGGGTTTGAGAAACGTGGAGGCGAGAGTGAACGGTGTTGTGCGGGCGGACAACAGCGTGGTGCAGGGACTGGCGCAGCGGTTGTCAAAGCGTCAGGCCGAGCGGGCCCGCCCGATAACGTTGTTTGACTTCGGGGCGATGATGGGCTTGGCCCTGGCCGTCAGCCAGCTTTGCCTGTGGGTCGGAGGCCACATCGACGTCTGGGTCAGGGCGCGTGAAGTCGTGGGCAGCTTGTGGGCTACGATCCGTGTCAGCCAGGTGCTCAGCGGGTTCGGGTGGGGCATTCTGGTCCTGACCGCGGTGGGCGTGATCCTGTCGCTCACGCGTCTGCGCAATATCGACGACGCGGGAGCAACGCCGATCGGGTACATCGGGCTGTATTTCCTGTTGACCAGTTACGGGGCGCAGGCCGACCTTCGCCAGATCGAGGCGGAGCACGCGTGGCTGTTTCTCATGGGCGTCGTCTGGATCGCGACGCACGTCGTGATTCTGTTCATTGGATTGCGCCTGCTGCGAGCGCCGCTGTTTCTGGGGGCGACGGCCTCGATGGCCAACATCGGTGGGACCGCGTCGGCGCCGGTGGTGGCGGCGGCGTTCCATCCGAGCCTGGCCTCGGTGGGGCTGGTGATGGCAATTCTGGGCAGCGTGATCGGAACGCCTGTGGCGCTGCTGATCATCGGGAAAATGTGTGCGGCCATCGCGGGCTGAACGCACGCGGGACGACGTCGCGTGTGGTCGCCCGGGGCCGCCGGGCGTCTGGCGGGCCTGCGTGGCACCGTTTTCGCTGGCTCCGGGCGGGGTGCCCTTGGGTTTGCCCGTGGATTCCGCTATACTGGACGGGGTGTGGACGCCAGCGGCGGCGGTCCCCGGGGCCGGGCAAAGTCTGTTTCTCTCGGCCCGTGGCGGGCGTCGTTTCCCGCGGTCCGTTGAACCCGTTCCTGGGCCCGGCTCTCGTTGGGGTGGGACAATGATTGTGCGCATTTCTATCGTACTGGTGTGTATCGCGGTCGTGCCCGGTGGGGTGAGGCAGGCGGGTGCTCAAACGTACCCCGCTTACAGCGAGATCGGCCCCATCCTGCTCGCCACCGAGAACGCGTATCCGGCCATCTGCCAGCGCCATGATCTGGGCTTGAGCGTGCAGGGGCGCAACCTCTGGGCGATCCAGATCAGCGACAACATCGGCGTTGAAGAGGACGAACCCGAGTTCAAGTACGTCGCCGCGATGCACGGCAACGAGATCGTCGGCCTGCAGATGTGCATGATGCTCATCGAGTATCTCACCACCAACTACGGGACGAATCCGCAGGCGACGCGTCTGGTGGACGAGGTGGACATCTGGATCGTCCCGCTCATGAATCCCGACGGCTACGATCGGGTGCCGCGCATCCGGTACAACGTGAATGGTGTCGATCTGAACCGCGATTTCCCTGATACGATCACGAGTCCGAACAACACGACGGCCGGCCGGCAGGCCGAAACCGCGGTCATCATGAACTGGAGTTTCGGCGAGTCGTTCATCGCGTCGGCCAACTTCCACGGCGGAGCGCTGGTGATCAATTATCCGTACGACGGCCGCCCCGACGGAGGCTACGGCAGCGGTGTCTACATCGCCTGCCCCGACGACGATCTGTTCATTTACATGAGCGAGGAGTATTCGCGATACAATCTTCCCATGTGGAACAGTTCCACGTTTTTCCACGGCATCACGAACGGCGCCTACTGGTACACGATCTACGGGGGCATGCATGACTGGAATTACCGTTACATGGGCTGCAACGAGGTCACGGCCGAGATAGGCGTTGTCAAAGAGCCGCCGGCCTCGGAAATCCCCCAGTACTGGAACGAGAACCGGGACTCGATGCTCGCGTACATGGAAACGTGCCTGATCGGGGTCCGCGGCCTCGTGTTTGACGCCAGCAACGGGCTCCCCATGGCGGCCACCGTGAGGGTCGTCGGGCGGGACCACGAGGTCTACACCGATCCCGACATTGGCGATTATCACCGGATGCTCATGCCCGGTACGTATGATTTGACGTTTGAAGCCGCGGGATATGCGCCGATCACGGAGTACGGCGTCGTCGTTGCCGCGGGTGATGCGACGCGTCTCGACGTCGTGTTCGGCGCGACGCCCGCGGTCGTCGTTTCGCCCAACGGCGGCGAGTCGCTGACGGCCGGCGTGCCCACCACCGTCACCTGGACGGGTAGCCCTCTGAACGAGTTCCACGTGCAATACACGGAGAACTACGGCGCCATTGTGATCACCTCCGACGACTTCGACAGCGGCGTGCTGGGGCCGGAGTACACGACCGGCGGCGACCGGGACTGGTCGATTACGGCGTCGTCGTCGCATTCGGCGCCCTATTCCGCTCGCGCGGGGAGCATTGACCACGCGCAGCAGAGTTGGCTGAAGCGCACGGTCGACGGCGGGAATCTGAGCTTCTGGTACAGTGTAAGCTGTGAGGCAAACTTCGACATCTTCCGGTTCTTCGTCGACGGCGAGGAGAAGCTCAGCGATTCGGGCAACAGTGGATGGACCTACTACTCTCTGGTCCTGCCCCCCGGCGGCCACGAACTCGAGTGGCGCTACACCAAGGACGGAAGCGTCAGCTTCTATGATGACACCGTCTACATCGACGATCTGGCGATCGAGAGCGACACGACGGTTTGGTCCGACATCATCGCGCTGACCCCGCCGGGCGCGGCGTCCACGCCGTGGACGCCGGTGAACCCCGGTTCCGATTACAAGGTGCGCGTCCGGGCCCACTACGGCAACGGGCTCTACGGCGCGTGGGACGAAAGTGACGCCACGTTCGACGTTACGGGACCGGTCGTTCCCGACGGCGACTACGACGGGGACGGCGACGTGGACCTGGCGGATTGCGGTGGTTTCCAGTTGTGCTTCCAGGGACCGGCGACCGGCCCCTGCGGAGCATTCGAGTTTGTCGTGGACGGCGGAATCGACCTGGCTGATTACCCCGGCTTTGAGGCCTTGCTGGTCGGGCCCTGACCCGCGCGGATCAGGAAGCGGTGGGCCGCGACCGGCAACGGCAACGGTGAGAAACGTGATGAACGGTTTGAAGGTGGTTGCAGTAGTGGGCGTGATCTGGCTCGGATCGGCGACCCGCGCGGGCGCGGATGCAGCCGACATTCACAAGGCCGCCCAGTCGGGAGACCTGGCGGAGGTCAAGCGCCTCCTGGTCCGGTCGCCCGAGCTGGTAAACGCCCGGACGAAGGCAGGCGAAACCCCCTTGCACGCGGCGGTCCGGGCTCGCGGTACGGCTGTAGTCGAGCTCCTGCTTACCCGGGGGGCCGACGTTGCCGCCGTTGACGGCAAGGGCGATTCGCCCTTGCACTCGGCGGCGCGTGCGTTTCACGCCGGCGCGGCTCGCGTGCTTCTCGATCACCAGGCCAACGTCGACGCGCCGAACAAGCAACGATTCACCGCGCTGCATCTGGCGGCACTGAGCGGGCAGAACAACAGGGAGGACGTCGCCCGTCGAACGGCCCTGACGACGCTGCTGCTGGCCGGCAAAGCGGACGTCCAGGCCGCCGACAAGGACGGTATGACACCGCTCCACGTGGCCGCCGCCAGAGGGCGCCGCGCGATGGTCGACCTTCTCCTCGCTGCCGCCTCGCCCGGCGACGCCGAGGACGACAAACCGACCCCCGACGTGATCGACAAGCATGGGCGGACCCCGCTGCACTGGGCGGCGGCGGGCACCGACATGACGATTCTCGAGAACCTGCTCAAGGCCGGCATGAAAGTCAACGCCACCGACAAGCAGGGGGAAACGCCGTTGCACTACGCTGCCCGCCGATTCCGCTTGGAGGCAATCAAGCTACTGTCGGCCCGGGGCGGCGATGTGAATGCCCGGGCCAAGAGCGGGGCGACGCCGCTGATCGCGCTGGCGTCCGTCGGACACGGAGATCGGGAGGTGGACGAGGCTCTGGCCAAGGTGGCGGACGTGCTTCTGAGCAGGGGTGCACAGGTGGATGCCAGGGATGAAGAGGGTCTCACCGCGTTGAATCACGCGGTGCAACAGGGGCGCACGCAACTGACGGCGACGCTGGAGCGGTACGGCGGCGCCGAGTAACATTACCGAAAAACCAAGCACTAACGGCACGACAGGCTTGCCGCCTGCTCCGAACCGCCGGGTGACGATGCGAAGATGCGATCGTCCGCGCGGCCAGGGTCGCAGACCTGCACTCGGCGGGAGGGCAAACGGTGCTCAAGCCGGTCCGGTTCGGTGTGAAGGGAGATAGTGATGCTTCGAACGGTCCTGCTGATTCTGCTGCACTGCACGGCGCCCGTCGATCCGTCCGAAACCCCCAAACCGGCGGATACGCCGCCGACGCACGAATCCGCACCTGAGTCATCCTCAACCGCGCGGCCGGACGCGTCGGTCGACAACGGAGAACGACCGTCCGAAGCCGAGCGAATCGTTCGGCTCGAACGGGCCATCGAGGAGGGCGAGAGCCAGCTGCGCGATTTGAAGGCCACGCTGGATGATCCTGAAGCCGAGTACCAGAAAGCCAAGACGGAGTTCAGCGAACTCGATCAGGAACTGCAGGCGGGCAAGGAGAAACTGCGCGTGCTGCGGGAGGCCGGAAAGGAAGCCGAAACCGCCGCCCTCGAGGCCGAACTCAACGCCCTGGAAGAGAGATGGAAGCTGGCGAAAGATCATCTTGATCTGGCGATCGAGGAGCGCAAGACACTCGAGAAGACCATCGCCACGCTGGAACAGCGACTTCAGCAGGATCGGGACGCCTTGACGAGGCTCACGTCGCCGCCGGACTCCACCGCGTCGCAGCTTGCGACGGACGAAGCGGACGCCACAGGGCCCGAAGCCAGCCGGGAATCTCCTGAGCCGACCACACCGGCGACGCCGGCTATACCGGCTGAGACGGGGGCTGCGGGGGCGGCGCAGACCCAGGCGGCGGAGACGGCGGAGCCGCCCAGCGAGGAGTTGGTCAAAGCCCAAGAGGAGGCGCAGGCAAAGGAGGCCGAGGCCCGGGAAGCAGAGCAGGAAGCCCGCTCGGTTACAGAGCGGATCGAGACGCTGCAAAGGAACGTGGCACTCGAAAGCGAGAGCCTCGAGACGGCCCGCAAGAAAGTCAACCACGCCCGAGAAGCGGAGGACAAGCTCAGGGAACAGGTTCGCACCAGATCGAGGGAGGGCGCCCCACAGGCTGAGTTGGAGGAGCTCTGGACCCAGATCGATGAGGTCCGCAAGCGACTGAGTGATGCACGCCAGCAGGTGGCCGAGCGCGTCGAGCGGTTGGGAGCATTGCAGGCCCAACTCGGGCAACTGCAATCCGAGCAGATCCTCGCGCTGCAGGAAGCCGAGCGAAAGCGGGGCGAGGCCGAGCAGGCCGCCGAGCAGGTCAAGGAACTGGAGAACCCCTTCTCCCTGAAGAACCTGCAGCAGTGGGTCTATCAGCACGGGCCGAGGATCGCGGGCATCATCGTCGGCATGTTCGTTCTGTTGTGGTGCGTGCGTTTGGCGAGCCGCCGCATCGTGGATCTGATTGTCAGTCGGGCCGATCACGGCACGAAGTTGGAGCGAGCCAACCGCGCGAGGACACTGGTGTCGGTGTTCCGGCACATGGCCACCGTCGTCGTGATCGTCGGCGGAATCCTGATGATCCTGGCCGAGATGGAGGTCGATATCGTCCCGTTGATGGGCGGTGTGGCTGTGGTCGGGCTGGCGGTCGCCTTCGGCGCCCAGAGCCTGATCAAGGACTACTTCTACGGTTTCATGATCCTCATGGAGAATCAGTACGGGATCAACGACGTGGTCAAGATCGGCGGCGTCGCCGGCCTGGTCGAGCGCGTGACGCTGCGGGTGACGATCCTCCGTGATCTGGAGGGGACGCTGCATTTCGTACCGCACGGGCAGGCGACCACCGTCAGCAACCTGACGCACGGCTGGTCGCGGACGGTGTTGGACATCGGCGTGGGCTACAAGGAGGACGTCGACAAGGTCATTGCGGTGCTGACCAAGCTGGCCATGGGTTTCCGGAACGACCCTGACTATCGTCATCTCGTTCTGGATGATCCGGAGATTCTCGGCGTCGACGGCCTGGACGACTCGGCAGTGATCATCAAGATGATCGTGAAAACACGCCCGCTCCAACAGTGGACCGTCAAGCGCGAGCTTCTCAGGCGCATCAAGAACAAGTTCGACGAACTGGGGATCGAGATACCGTTCCCGCACCGCACGGTGTACCACCGGTACGAGGACGGGCCCGGTCCGACACCCGACGATCCGCGAACGTCATCGCGATGACACCGGGGCCGGCGGTTGATCGCTAGGCGGCTTGGTTGGCCGGGTTACACCGATAAACTCACTCCTCGATGCAGCGTCATAGCGGCACCGGCCGGTGTCTACGGACCCGTATAAGCGTGCTGAAACCCGGCGAAGTCGGCGAGGTCCACGTCGCTGTCCGGTTCGAAGTCGAACGCATCGAGGCACTCGAGGGCCGTAGTCGGCGGCGTAGGGCTCGGCACCGTGCCGGGCCCGCCCATGCAGTCGGAAAAGACGAAGTAGTCGTCGACATCCACGTCCCCATCGCCGTCAAAGTCGCCCGTGATCCGGGCGGCGCCGACGCAGGAATGTGCGCCGGGCGTGGTGAGCGACTGAAGCAAGGCGATCCGGTCAGGATCGGTCGGGGCGTCCAGGGCTCCGGGCCCGCCAAACCGCCAGTTGTCGGCGTCGAAGATGCCGCCGTTCGGCGCGCGGCAGGGCTTGCTGTATGCGTAGCTGTCTTCGTAGCACCAGGCTTCGGCCGCGCCGTCCACACCGATGATGCCGTAGGTGTCGAGTACGCTAGTGCCCGCTTCGAGGCTGTACACATCGTTGCCGTTGCCGAACGAGACGTTGACATACAGGTCCGCGTCGGTGCCGTAGGCGGCCTGGTACTGCGTGATGCCGCTGTTCAGGCTCGAGGCGATCACGTACGAGTCGCCGACGGCCAGCGCGATGCCGTCCAGGTTGACGCTGGTGCCCGCCGCAGTGCTGCCGTTGAAGTAGATGTTCAGACGGTCGTCGGGACCGAACACCCAGTCCACGTACCCGCAGTTTGTGATCTCGACCCACTTCGGCGTGCCGCCCGGCAGGTCGCCGTCGACGACCTCGGTGATGATAACGCCGGGGATCGGGCCCCCGAACACCGTCAGATTGAGAGTCCCCCGAAAGATCGTCAGGACCAGGTCGTCAAAGTTGGGGAACGCGAACTGGGAATCGGCCATCGCGTACAGATCGACCGGCACGTCCAGGGACGTGCCGCTGGTGATCAGAACGTCAAACGTCCCGGCGTTGGCCAGGAAGACCGACAGTGGCCGGGAGCCCACGTTGTTGACCGCTCTGGCGAACACCAGCCCCGGGCCGAACCCGCCGACGTCAAACGCGAGCGACCCGCTGGCGTACTCCGGGTCCTCCAGACCGGCCTCGTGCTGGCCGTCTGCGAAGCCTTCCGCGGTCCACTGGTAGAATATCGTGTAGGTCTGGAACGGGACGAGGTTGTCAAGCGTGACGTAGAGGGTGGCGAGCACGTCGGAGTACGCGTCGCCGTAGTATTCAGTGGCATTGCTCGCGCTGAGGATGTTGAAGCCTTTCCAGGCGATGCTGACCCTCTGCGTGCCGTCTCCATCCAGGCGGACGAGCGGGTTGGCGGAGGAGGAGACCCCTCCATCCTGCGCGACCAGGTTGAGCGTGTTACCCCAATCCACCGTGCCTCCCGAGAAGGGAAAAGGGGAGTAGAAGCCGGCGCTCGTCTGGGTGTCCGTGACCACGCCCGAAACGGCGGGATCGTCCGCGTAGACGTCGGCAAGAAGGAAGGCGGGCGAGCTCGGCCCATCGAAATTGAAGACCGGGCTCTGAGCCTGCGCCCTACCCGGCGGCCACATCACGCCGACCGCACAGACCAACAGGAACGCGCGCAGTGCGTGCTGGAATCGAGTCATTTGCGTCTCTCCACTCACTGCGGGAGCCGCCTGTGGTGATAGGCAGCCGTCCCACGACGACGGCTGCCGTCACACGACAACTCCCTGGCACTTTCCGAAGAACTCGGACTTGCTCGGATCTCCGCCTGCGCCACACCTGACGCGGGCGATCCGCGGATGCATCATATCACACTTCGTCGGCCAGATGAAATCTCCGTCGCCACGGTGGGGAGAATCGCCTGGGCGAAGTCTCACGTTGCGACGTGTTGGGGGGTAGGGATCCGGCCAGGACGGCATGGACACGCCGGGCTGCCACGTGCCGTCTGGCCGGTCTCGATCAGTGAAGCACTGCTTTGCGAAGGCGGCAGATGCGGCGCAGTGCCCGCAGAGACAACGGTTTACAGGTGAACAGGTCGACGTGCCTCGTAAGGTCACTGCTTCCCGTCAGAGTCTGGTGATCGTTCTCCGGATCCGGGGCAGTGCCGCGGGCGAGCAAGCAGGGCACCGGAAGGTCCGGCATGTCATCGATCCGGGCGGGACTCGGACCCGCAACCGTTGGCTCCGGAGCCGTGACTTGGCCCACGCCGAAAAGCACGGAAACCTTTGACACCTCCACACTAACGCATTCGGACGGGTTTCGCAAATATTAAAACGTAACCGCGTTCTTTCGTACGTTTTCGCGGTAGTCGCGGGCAAAGTGCGTAGTAAGTGCGTAGTCGATCGAGAGTCACGGCGTGGCACTCGCCCCGGAAACGCCGTGTAAGGGCCTGTGGCGATTCGGGGGTGTCATGGGTGGGGTCGGGGCCGCTGCGCGCGACAGCGGCGTGCTGTGGGCGTCACGGGGCGGCCCAGGTCGGTATTCTAATGTCGCCCGTGGCGGGGGTAAGCCAGATCGGTTGTTCGCTCTTGTCGTAGAAGTAAATGACCGGCTTGTCGCCGACTGCCACCATGAACTCCCCGCAAACCTCCCCGTTCTTATCGAGGAGGTTGATGCTTGGCGAGCCGTCGGGCGACAGCTTGAACTCCCCGCGAGCCTTCCCACTCTTGTCGCGGAGTTCGATGGTTGGCGATCCATCCGCCGACATCCTCAATACAACGCGGGGTACCCCCTGGTCGTCCACGACCTCAAACGCGTTCGCCCGCATGACCATCTCGACGCGGGACTGGGTTCTGGTCTCGCCGCATCCGACGATCGCTGCGGCCAACACGATCGCCGCGGGCAGTATGAAGCGATGTGCTTGCATGGTCTGCGTCTCCAACTGGACGTGTTGAACAGGTCCGCCGCCCGGTATGATACCACCGCGGTGGGTCGGGGGGCAGTAGTCACGATTCAGTCTGAGCCGGATGAGGAACGCTTCGCCGTCGGCTCGCCGCACTCCGGGCAGATGCCGCTGGTATTGCCGGTTAGGTTGTGGCCGCAGGATTGGCAATGGCCGGGAGAGAAACGCGTGGCGACTCGCACCTTGGTGATGGCATAGGCGACGATGGCATGGGCGACGATGGCGGCAGGGAGCATCACAATTCCCAGCACGAACAGGAATGGCATGAGCCCCGACGGCAGTATCAGTCGCGGCGTTCCGGGAACTTGGGGAGCGTACATGGAGGTTGAGTAGCCAATCGCTACGGCCAGCAGGGTGCCGAGCACACCGCCTAATGAGACCCACCAGTTCCGGTAGTACCCTCCCACGCAGGCCAACAACACCGGAGGGAGGAACAGCACCAACAACCAAACGATGCAGGGGGATACGCCGAGGAGAGGTCCGAGTGTGTCAGCAACGAAGACGCAGAGCGAGGTTCCCAGGCACACGACCCCCAACCAGACCCAGGGCCTTACTCTGGATGTTCCCGCTCTGTCCACGCTCACCCCTTTCCTTGACATAGCTCTCCACACTCCGGACATACCCCCGACACATTCCCTTTGAGATTGTACCCACAGTTCTGACAATGCCCCTTCGGCGGT
This sequence comes from Phycisphaerales bacterium, assembly GCA_020353195.1. Classification (GTDB taxonomy): domain Bacteria; phylum Planctomycetota; class Phycisphaerae; order UBA1845; family UBA1845; genus JAFGJQ01. The sequence continues at coordinate 1,109,032 of CP070691.1, forward strand.
CGGCGGTCGCGGTACCAGAGAAAGGCGGTGGGCACGCCGACAAGAAGGAGCATCAGCC
>CP070691.1:1109189-1113847 GCA_020353195.1 Phycisphaerales bacterium
ATCAGAACCTCCCCGGCTGGCCAGGTCGGGAATCTGGCGTACGCTCGCCAACGTGGGCGGATACCGGCCGAAGTCGGTGGCATACGTATACGCCCCGAGCGAAATCGAGTGCAGACGTGTCTGGCAAAGCACCGTCTTGGCCTGCTCGCGCGCGTTGTTCAGCGACGGCAGGAGAATCGCGATCAGCAATGCGATGATCGAAACGACAACCAGCAACTCGATCAGCGTAAACGCGCGGAGAATGACCACAGATTTTCTTGGCATCGGCGTTAGTCCCTGCATTGAGGTGTCCACGAAGCGTACGTTTGCTCCCACAGGCCCAGCTATCGCGCAAAGTGCACTTTTCACCCCCACTTGTAATTAATTGTATCGTCAAGCTCCGGGCGCGCCAAGCATTTTGCCTGCCAGAACCCCCGAATTGCCGGGCATGTCCGTGTTTGCGGACTGTGACAGGCTGTGACAGGCACCGTGAGCGCATTGGGGTCCCCGCGCGCGGCGAAACCGGCCGCCCCCGGACGATCTCCACCGATAATGACGACGCCCTACCGGCCAAGCAGACGATTCATGCATCCAGGGCCCTGCGGGCCTGCTGCTAACGCTCTCACCACACGTTCTCTTAGTAATTCACCCTATTCCCCGAGCGGCAAAACCAGACTGACCGCCAAGGATTAGGGACACAGCCGCGGCACTTCCTTCTGAAGGGGCGTGGGGTCGCCGCTATCGCACCAGGCTGCGGACGCTGAAACGTGTGGCCGAGGGGATTCGGAACCGCTCCAGCAAGCAGGACGCCCCGTCTCAGTTGTCGCATATGCAACTGCGCACGGGATAGAGTTTCCAGAGGCCCGAACGGGGCGCTCGTGAGCGGGATGAACAGGCCATCGCACAGGGGCGCGTGCAGGATTGGCCATGAATGAAAAAATTGAAGAAGCGGTTGAGCAACCGTTTCTCTCGGCGAAGCGGGCATCGTGATCTGGTCGCTCGCGCGTCCAAGGCAGGTCGCCGGACCTAGTGCTCGTGCGTGAGCATCGTGCGGCTGCGAAGCTGCCGTGAACAAACCGCGTGGCGGGTTGCGCACGTACGCTTCGGCACGCTGGAAGCAGTCAAACCGGATGCCCGGCGCGTGCGCGACCCGATGGAGGTGCCAAACCGTGAATCCCCCCCGTCGACGACGAGCACGGGATCTTCGACAGCGGCACGGCACGAGGACGTCGAGCACGTTGCGGTCGAAGCGGCTCGACAGATGAAGACACTCGACCACCGGAGTCGGCCACGGCGAGCGACACTCATTGGGGGCGCTTAATGCCGGTTCTGCAAGGCGCCGCGATCGCCCACTGCGACCCCCCTGACGGGGGCGCGTAAGTCCCGGGGTGGCAACGCGAGATGGACCCGCCGGGCGGGCAGGGGGGTCATGCGCCGATGTGCGGGCGGTGCCGATAAGGTGCTTGAAGAGGCACGGTGTTTGGCGAATTTATCGCCAACGGTTATGATTGCGCGGGTAAACGACGGGCTTGCGCGTGGCCACCACGCCACCATGAGAGCCGGAACGGGACGCATCCATGCCGACGCCGTGAGGCAGGCATTCATCGCCTGTTGGAGCGTGCCTTGTGATTTGTTGCCCAGGCAGCATGAGCGTCAAATGACATTTCACAATTCACAGCGATTGAACATCTGGCGTGCGGGGGTTGGCGCCGTGGCATTCGTCCTGTCCTCGGGAATGGCGCAGGGACAGGCCGTGCTGTTCTCGGACGATTTCGACGCCGGCGGTTCCGCCGCCAACTGGAGTCTCTTTAGCCACGGCGGTGACTACACGGCGGATTTCGCGTTCGACTACAGCACACGTGGTATTCCAACCGCGCCGAATTCCTCCGGCGGATCGACCATCGGACTGAAGTTCACGGTCAACAACAACGACATGGTGGAAGCCAAGGATGCGGTCAGCGCCTATCCGATCGGGGAGACGTTCAGCGGGGATCACGTTTTGAAGTTCGACCTCTGGCTCAACTACAACAACGGTCCCGGCGGCGGCGTCGGCTCGACGGAATTCGCAACCGCCGGCGTCAATCATGCCGGTGCGCAGGTGAACTGGGCCGACAACCCCGGCAGCGACGGGCTGTGGTTTGCGGTCAGCGGCGAGGGCGGTGACTTCGACGATTACCGTGCCTACAGCGGCGGGACATTGCTCTCGATAAGCGGCGGTGGATACGCCGCCGTCAGCCGCAACCACACGGACGTCTTCTACCAGGCCCTGTTTCCGAGTCCGACCTATGAGACCCAGGGAGCTCCCGGCAAGCACTGGGTCGAGGTTGAGATCAGTCGGCACGACGGCGTGATCGAATGGCGGCTCAACGGCATGCTCATCGCGATCCGGATCGACAGCTCCGTCACCGCGGGCAATCTCATGCTCGGGTACATGGACACGTATCCGTCGATCGCCGAGCCGGCGGACGACAACTTCGTCGTTTTCGACAACGTGCGAGTCGAAGCTCCGGACTGCAACGGGAACGGAGTTTCCGATGCCCAGGATTTGATCAGCGGCACCAGCTTCGACTGCAACGTCACCGAGGTCCCGGACGAGTGTGAGAACATCGCCGGCGGAGACTTCGAGGCCGATGGCGACCTGGATCTTGACGACTTCGAGGCCTTCGCGGATTGTCTGAATGGCCCCGACGCCCCCCCCGATCCGACGGATCCGCATTGCGTCAGCGCCTGCCTAGCCGCATTTGACGCCAACGCGAACCAGAAGATCGAGCTGGACGATTTCGCCCATTTCCAAGACGCCTATACTACCGGTCTGATTCCGCCGCGCGCGCGCGGTGCCATCGCGGGGAGCAAGTTCATCGCGGAGGTAGCCGGCCTGTCACGCACCGACCGCGAGGTGCGTGTCTTGCAGGAGGTGCTCGGCGGCAATATTCCCGGCTTCTTGAGGACGTTCATCCCGGTCAACGTGAACGAGGTCATCAACGGGACCCCGACCGACGCAACCTACTACGTCATGCCGGACTACCTGTGCATCGGCCTGGACGCCGATTTCGTGCGCATGCCCATGACGCCGATGATCGCGCAGCCCATTGCCGATGCGTTCGAATGCCTGCTGCCGACGCGAAAGATGGTGGACGACATCTACTCGCAGGCCACGGTGAAACTCGCCCCATTCCCAATCAGCCCGACGACAACGGACATCACTCGGGCGACGACCTTCTACCGGCATCACCAAGCCATCGAGGAGCAGCGCGCGGGCCAGCCGCTTGGGGCCCTGATTGGCGGGATCAAGAAAGACGTTGTCGTGACTCCCCTGCTGGCCAGCAACCCCAACCGTGTGGCCATCTACGGATGGCACCAGCTCAACGGCGTCCCGATTCAACCGCTCTACCTGGGTCACGTCGACTACTACGTGGACTACAGCCACGGGATTCGCCTGGTCAGACAACAGATGGTTGTCAACGGCACTGCGATGCTGCTGGAGGACGTGTTGGCGGATCCCGATCTCCACGTGCTCGTGAGCGACGAAGGAGTGCTGACCGACCCCCGCTACTGACCGATACGCGTCGCCAGGGGCGATGGTGGGCATTCAGCGGCCGGCGGGAACACCTTGCTATGGACGCCGTGGGACGGTAGAATCAGGGGTCGAGGAGGTGGCGAAGACGCGTCGTGCCCGGCGCCGACCGGGCGGACGTGTCGGTGAAGCCATGTCGCACGGGGCTTCATCACAGCGCGTCAGGGTCGGCGGGACCCGTAACGGCGCTTTCGAGCGCATGGGGAGCAGCAGGCCGCCCGTGGCTGCATCGCCGACCCCGGTGCCCATCGAGCGCTGGCAACGCCTCGTAGAGGGGATGGGAAAGGGATGGTTCACAGTCGCAACGCAACAGACTCAACGTTTCTGGCGGTCCCGGTGTGGGACGCGGCAGGATCATAACGTCACGGTGTCGGTCGAGCGGGGCCGGACGCGCCGGATGACGCGACCCGCCCGGCTCCAAGCCCCAAACAGGAGAAAGAGGATGACAAGAACAAAACTGCTACACCTGGCCGCAGTGGGCGTGGTCGCCACCCTGGTGTGGCCGGTGCCGCTGTGGGCCCAGTATCCTTCGGAGGTCGTGGGTTTCAACGGCCCGCCGATCGACGATCCCGCCACCTGCCAGGAGATGTTCCAGATACCGCAGTTCTCCGGAACGACCAGCGGGTACGTGCTGGCGAACGTGGTGGGCTACGACAACAACGCCGCGTTCCGGGCGAGTGGGCTGCAGACCGAAGGGGCTGCCGCTCTCGAGGCGTTCTTCAACTGGGTCGACACCGCCGATCCGGACATGTGGCTTCGCCTGACGACGTACAACGGCATTGATTACCCCAACCCGGCGTTGGACACACGGGGCAAGGTGCGGTTCAAGATCACGAACAAGGGCGAAATCACCGAGGGTGGCGCCATCGGTCTGTGTATCGGCATCCGTGAAACCGGCGTGGACGTTGCGCAGTTGGCGAACGGGGGCACCAGCGGTGACCTGGAATGGGTGGGTGTGAGCACGGATCTGAGTGTGATTGACGCGGGCACGAACGGGATCATCGAGTCGGCGGTTGCGGGCGATGACGTTCTGATCGACACAAACGGCGTGCAGGCCATCAACTGGGGTCTTGACCGGATTCTCCAGTCGGTCGCCAATCCGAGC
>CP070691.1:1113947-1176382 GCA_020353195.1 Phycisphaerales bacterium
TCCGTATTCGTCGACGACCAGCAAGATATGCTCGCGGTTCCGCAGCATGAACTCCAGTGTGGTAGAGACCGAAGCTTGCTCAGGCACGGCTTGGATCGGTGGCTTGAACTAGGATAGTGCCGCGTTTTTCTCTCCCCCACGATAGGCTTCGGTCAGTTCGAAACGCGTCACGTAGCCGGTCACCTCGTCAACTGACGTTTGATAGACAGGAATCCGAGCGTATCGAAGCGGGCGCGCCTCCTTCATGACCTCCTTAATGGTCGCGGCTTCGGGCAGCGCCATGAGCACGGTTCGCGGCGTCAGGATTTCGCTCACCTTCATCGTGCTCAGTGACATTAAGTTGCGGACAGTCTGGTACTCCCTTGCGTCGAGCGACCCGGCCTGATGCCCCAAAAAGGTCGCAGCGATAAACTCGCCACGGCTGAGCGTTTCCTTCTTGGTCTGCGGCCCCAGCCGTCGACTGATCGATTGAAGCACGACAACGATCGGAGATGTGATCAGCATCATAAGCCGCGTGGTGATAGCGGTGAAGCCAGTCAATGACTTGGCGTAGACCGCCCCGAGCGTCTTTGGGATGATCTCACTAAGAACCAGAATCAGCACCGTCATAACGGCACTAGTGATCCCGACCGAGGCATGCCCGAACAAGACTGCAGCCTCCGCCCCCACACCAACGGCGCCAACCGTATGGGCGATCGTGTTGAGCGTGAGGATCGCGGACAGCGGGCGGTCCACTTGAGATTTCATTTCCTTCAACTGCTGCCCGGACCGCGAGCCACGTTGCACGAGCATCGCTACATGGCTCGCCGGAACACTAAGTAGAGACGCTTCCAGCATCGAGCACAGAAACGAGACCCCTAGAGCAATTGCAGCGAAGGTTATTAACAGCAACATGGACTCATCCTCCAAGTCAGGATTTCCCGTTTGTCAGACCGCAGGGCGTCATCGTACGCGGTCAAGCCACCCAATTCATACCAAGAGGGGCTGTTCTGCCCCTGCTTTTGCCCGGTGAGCCGCCTTCTGGCATGCGGACACGGACGTTCAGCCGCCCGCTCCTTCGGAACCGCAGTATTGCTGCGTTTCGGCGCAGCATCAGCCTCTGCCCCACGAATCGCCAACCTCTCGTCCCGTTACCGTGTCACCCGCGCTGCACCAACGGCGGCGGCACGCCGAACCGCTGGATGCGGTCGAGGATCGCCACGAACAACTCGCGCGGCACCGCCACCTCGGCCAACTGAAACGTCACATACTTCGCGTGCCGAACCACTTTGGTTCCAATCTTGATCAGCTTCTCCCGCAGCGTGGTCAACGACCAGTGCTTCACCGACTTCGGCAGCACCAACCGACGCAGGAAGTTGCCGAGGTTGTACGCCAGAGCGAAGAGCTGAAGCCGCGCCTGATTATCCTTGAAGCTCCGGCACGACAACCGCGTCCACTTCACGGCATACTTACCTTCCTTGATCCACTGTTCCGCCGTGCCGCGCCCGTTGTAGAACGTCACCACCTTCCTCGACCAGCCAGTCATGTTCGTCACGATGAACCCGACGCGCGGGAACAGCTCGCCTTCGTGCCACTCGACATTGGCCACCACGCGGCGAGGATGGTCCCAAGTCTGTGCCTGATACGAGACGTTCTCGTAGAACACCTTGGGCTTGTACGAAGGGCGTCCGACGGAACGGATCAACAGATGGTCAATGTTGGACATCAAAACGTCGTTGCCCGGGATACGGATGGCGTACAGAGAGGACTCCTCCTCAAGCAGACGGTACAGCGCGGGGATGGCAAATGCCGCACCCCCGCGGAAGTACTTCGGAATGTCGCGATCCCCGTATCGCTCGATGACCGGCACCAGAACTCGGCGCCAGAACTTGGCGCTGGCGTGATTCCCGCGCCGTAGCATGGCCCGTTCCAGATCGCCGTACTGATTGAACAGGAACAAAGGATGATAGCAGGTGCACTCGAAGTAGCCGTTATAAGCCGAGCCCTCCCGGTCACCGTATGTCTCGCTCTGGGAACTGTCCATGTCCAGAATCAGCTTGTCCAGCGGCATGCACACCTGAACCAAGTCAATCCACGCGCCGGACAGATCCATCAGCGCCGTCAGGTTATCTCTCGAACTCAGTATCTCCGTCTCGAACCGACTCATCTCGCTGGTGGACGCGGCCTCCTTCTCATTCGCCCGGCCACCAACAATTCGGCGCATGGCGGGATCGATTCGCAAACCCTCAGCATCGTTGACATCCTCGTAGCCAGCCAAGCGTCCATAAACGCCTTGTCGCAACATAGCCAACATGGTGTGGTGCGTGTTTTTCCCTTGGCGTGGGTCGGGCAACACGCTGCTTCCCTTCTCCGTCAAACGGAATGCTTCATCCAGTTCACGAACGGGTAGTAGTCCCGCATCACTCGTGATAGCCGCCCCGCGGAATTCGAGCTTGACCTCGCGGTCAAACTGCACGCGAAGTGCCCGTTTTCGCCTGGCACCCGTGAGATGCCCCTGTCAAAATGGCCGGACACGCTTGAATCACGGGCACAAACTGCACGTACTATGCCATCACAAACACTGCATCTGGGAAATCCGGGTTCAAGGCAGTGTCGAAATAGGCCCTCATGGCGGTCGATCACCAGAGGACGATTCCTGGCCAACCCGAGCATGCCACGGCTGCAAGACTGATGCGATCAGGCGGCCGGTGGCGGCGTGATTCTGATCGTATTTCCGCATCCCGGGCAGCGAACCTGTGGGGCCAAGAAGCTGGGGCTCAACTGGATGACTTTGCCGCACGAGCATTTGAAGGACTCCCACCCGGCCGCTTTTCGCCGGTACAGCATGGGACTGGCCGGAGCCTCGGGTCGATCCACAGACTTGGCTGCAGGCTCAGCGCGAGGAACCTGGTGAACCGTCCCGCATCGCGGGCACGATAACGAGTCGCGTTTCAGGCCCGGCGGCACCTTGATCCGGACGCCACACACGCACGTCATCAGCAAGAAGCTGCCCAGACGATCGATCAGGTCAACCGCCTCCCTGGCTCGCTGGATGGCCGCATCGGTCGTGTCCGGCTCGGGCGTGGGGCGGCGAATGGCGACCTGCTGGTCGGCATCGAGAGTGCGCCGTCCCAGACAGCGCCTCGACTTGCCCACCACTTTCCGGTACGCCGCTTCATAGGCCTGGTAACCGGCCCCTCCGGCCATGCTCCGCAGGATGGCCACCCGAGTATCGGTAGGCGGGTGGGTCGACGATAGGGTGGCGAACACGCCCTGCTGACGCGGATTCACGATGTAGAGCGGAGCCAGGCAGCGGTTCACCTTCGGCGACCGGCGGGCTCGGCTGGCGATCTTCTCCAGTGCCGAAGCCAGCCCTTCCGGATACCGCGTGTAACGGGCTGCGCTGGCGTCAGCCAGATACTCCCGGCGACGCGAGCAGGCGAAGTACAGCAACTGAGCGGCGATCGGCGCCAGAATCGCCAGCACCAAAGCGACGGCCAGGATGACTAGTTGAGCCTGTCCGCCGCCTCTCGAAGACGAGGATCGTCGGCCCCCTCCTCCGTACCACAGCGACCGCAGGAAAACGTCCGAGACCAGCACGATCGCTCCGACCATTACCGCGGCCAGCGTCATGAAGCGGACATCGAAGTTGCGAACATGGGATATCTCGTGAGCAATGACGCCCTGCAACTCGTCGCGATTCAGACGTTTGAGCAGTCCGGAGGTGACCGCTACGGCCGCCGACTCGGGCTTTCGCCCCACCGCGAAGGCATTGGGATCATCGCTGTCGATCACGTGAATTGCGGGCATACGGGGCAGCCCGCTGGCGATGGTCATCTCCTCGACCACGTTCCAGAGACGCGGAGCATCGTCCTTGCTGATCCGGGCGGCCCGCGCGCTGGCCAGCAGAATCGAGTCGCCCTGGCCAAAGGCGGTAAGCATCAGGACAAGCCAGAAGATCAGGGCGGCTCCCGCACCGATGGCGCCGCCCATGCCAGGCACCCAGGCGTAGCCCGCGCAGAATCCAAGGCTGACCAGCAGGGCACCCATCAGGCCGATCAGAACCCACGACCGGCGCTTATTGCTCTCGATTGCCTCCCACATCCTGACCCACCGGAAACGAACCAGTGCGCAATAACCGCACACCGTGGCTTGACTCTGCATTGCGCCAGGGCATTAGAACTGAACTTCGGGGACTTCCCGTGCCGCTTGATCTTCGATCTCGAAGAACGCCTCCTGGCCGAAGGCGAACATGCCCGCAACGATATTGGTGGGCACCGACTGAATCCTGGTGTTGTACTGCATGACTTCGTCATTGTAGTATTGCCGGGAGAACCCGATCCTGTTCTCCGTCGAGGTCAGTTCCTCTTGCAGCGACAGGAAGTTCTGGTTGGCCTTGAGATCAGGGTACTGCTCCACGACGACCATCAGCCGTCCCAGAGCCTGGCTGAGGACACCCTCAGCGACCGACTGCTGGGCGACGCCAGTGGCCTGGACCGCCTGCTTCCGGGCCTGGATCACCCGTTCCAGTGTGTCCTTCTCGTGCCCGGCGTAGCCTTTGACCGTCTCGACCAGATTGGGGATCAGATCGTGCCGCCGCTTGAGCTGCACGTCGATCTGAGACCAGGCGTTCCGGACACGATTGCGAAATCTGACCAGGCCGTTGTAAGTCACCACGAGCCAGAGGGCCAGCAGCAGCCCGATACCGATCAAGACAATCAGTGCGATGAGTAGCGCTTCCATTCTAGACTTCCTCGCTCTCTGGTCGCAGCTCGTGACGGTACAGATCGGCGAAGAATCGGGCGACTGCGCCTCCCTCGCCGCTCGTAAACGCTGCGATCACTTTCTCCATTTCACCGCGGTCGAACCACACTCCATGCTCGTTCCGGCAGCGGTCGAGTTCGACGGGCGGGTCTTGTTCGATAACCACTTGCTGCATCCGACGCCGGCAGCGCGGACACCTCAGTCTGGTTCGCCGGCCACTGCTTCGCCCGACGTGCAGCGCTGCCGACACCGGCCCGGGATCGACGCCGGCTCGCTCGGCGATCCACTCAAGCTCGCCGGCGTCCAGCCACGTTCCGCCGCAGGCAACGCAACGGTCGATCTCGATCCCGTCCAGTTCAAACGCGACAAGCGGTTCTCGGCAGCGAGGGCACATGACCGCACACATTCCGAACCGAGCCCGACCACACGAACATAGTGTACCCGAAGCGAGCTCAGGCCGCCCACTATAGATTCACCGATGTTTTGTACTCGATGACGACTCTGCGGTCATCTTGGATCACGCCCCCCACGCACCGTTGAGGAATCCGACGACGTCGCGAGACGCCCCGCCACATATGGCGAGTCGTCACGGATCTCGGCGCTGGATTCCCGGCTCTAAACCAGTATAAGGGCGTGCATCGACCACGGGGCATCAGAGTTTCTCGTACGCGGCTTTCGTCACTGCCCGTATGGCGGTCTGGCGCTCCTGGACGGAGTTCACCGTCATGGGCTTCGGGTTTCCCGGTATCGGCACCTTCGTCTCCGAGATGATCAGCTCGCGCATATCCACTTTCCGCGGCCATCTCGACGCCAAGTCCACATGGATGTCCCCGAAATAGTGTGAAGCGCCGATGGTCTTCACTTCCATGTTCGGCATCGGCTCCATCAACATCTGGAACGAACTCGCGCCGGAGTCGAACTCCACGACCGCGCACGGCGCATCGTCAATGATGCTGAGCCCTTTCAAACTCAGGGTGATTTCCCCGTTCTTGAAATAGGAGCCATCCTTAATGTTCCCGCCCAGGTTTGTCGGCGGCGTCGTGTGCGCCGCGGCGTGGACGATCCGCTGGCCGATCCGGGTCAGGTGTTGAATGCCCTTCCCTTCCGCGACCGGCGCGGCAAACGCGTCACAGAACGCATGGAAATCGATGAAGGTGTTGTAGATCATGTACGATTTGTCTGGCCCGAGGCAGTCGCCGTTGCTGTCGGTGAGCTGCTGGAACTTGGAATGGTCGATGCCGAGCACTTGGCCTTTCTCGTCGTATCCGGTCTCGGTTTTCTTGAAGGGGTATGTCCATCCTTCAAGCGTCGGGATGGTGACCTGCGTCCCGTCCGGTCTCACGTAGACGAAGCGCCCGCAAGTGTACTGTTCCGCCGCGCGCGCCGCGTCGCCTCGGGAGACGCACTTGAGCTTCGCGCGGAACGTCTCCGTATCGCCCCTCTTGCCGTCGGCCCCGAAGTTGACCAACGTCGTCACGATATCGAAGTACCGCGTTCCCGGACTTCGCGCCCCTCCCAGATCGAACTCCTGTCGAAGAATCTCCCCCAGCGCGGAGACCCGCTCATCGGCCTGGGCCCCGGAACGGCCGATCCCGGCAACCACGGTGAGAGCGAGCAAGCCCGTTAAAGTCACCATGCGTTTCATGACTTGCGTCCTCCGAGTTACAGAGACCCACGCCGGCGAGGCGCACCCGATGCCAGCCCCGTTCGCCGCGCGGCTCGTCGCTTCTTGAGTTGGGTAATGGTCTTCCGGGCCCAACGCGCGTCGGCGTGATACATGTCAATCCCGTGTTGGAGGGCGTACCGGCCATACGGGCCTGCCGTCTGCGGCAGATCCGCCAGTTGCGCCTTGAGGTCCGGCAGATAGGCGTCGATTTCCCGGACGAACTCGTCGAGGATGCGTATCGCTTCGCGTCGCCCCAGAAGTTCACCCGCGAACGCGAATCGCAGCAGGACTCCGTCCGCGTACCGCATGACGTCGTCACGGGTCACCGGCTGCCGGAGGTGCTGCTTGAGAGTCTCGGCTCCCGCCGTCGTAAGGCTGTAGACCTGCCGCGGGCGCAGCGTGTCGCGGTTCTCGACCTCCCCGGTGATGCTCCCGTTTCTTTCGAGTCGCCGTAAGGCCGGGTAGATCGCGCCGGGGCTGTTGCCAAAGCCGCCCATGGCCGTCTCGGAGAAGACCTTGAGCAGCTCGTATCCACAGCGCGGCTGCTGCCAGAGAAGCCCCATGATCGCGAGTTCCAGGGGCGAGCTGATAATACGCTCGGACATAGTACTATTAGTATATTACGCTACGTAGTACCTGTCAAGTGGACGTTCTCGCCCCGGGGGTTTCGCAAATCCTCCCGCTGACACACCGGGGGAGCCCGGCAGTCCCGGGTCGCAGCGCGTTCCGCGCCGCCCGCCGATGCCAGCGCCGGGTCGTGTGGTGATCCAGCAACGGGTTCTCTCAGGCCACCAGGTCCAGGCGGGACCCGCTCGTATTCAACGTCGTAAACGGGCGAGTCGAGGCGGCGTAGGAGCGTAAGGGCATGGGCCGTTGTGTCAGGGGAAGGCCCGGCGGACCTGTCGAGCCGACGGCATCCGCCCGGGGTCGGACGGCTTCGTGTGGTCGCACGGCGGCTTGAACAATGCCGCCGGGAGACAGTGATGCCGTTCCGTGCGCCGCATCCTCATCCGCGTCCGGGCGGGAAGCGGACGATACGGACCCAACGGATGCCGGCCCGGTGAGCGGCAACCGATTGTCGTCACGAGCCTGCTGCCCTTCGGCGCGCTGCCGGCGGAGCTCGGCTCGGGCCTCACGCTCAATGGCCTGGGCTTGGGCGGCAACGCCGCGATCCTGTGAGGAGGGTTCGGCCGGAGCGAGGGCGGCACGACGAACAACTTGCATCTTCCGAATGGTGGCGGCGGGATCGCCTGCCACCGCGGAGGTGTCGATGGCCACCTCACCTCCGACCGCGTAACGCTTACCGTCCGGGCCGGTCTCAAGCTCAAACTGTGCCCCACGAGCATACCCGCCGCCGGCAACGATGTGAGCCTGCTCGTGCCTGCGGACTTCCCGGTCGCGCCGCTGCAGCTCCTCGACCTGCGCTTGCTGCTCAGGAGTCAACTCAACGTTTGCCCGTGTGACAGGCTGGGATTCAGGGTCAGCGGCAGCGCCGGTCAAGAGATCGGCTCGGCCACCCGAGACGGAGGCGGTCGCGTTCGCACCGGGTTCGCGTACGACGCCGACCCGACCCAACGTGGCGGATATCTCGACCCGATCCAGTGGCTGGGGATACGCAACCCGTTCGATCGGTTGCAAGGCCACGGGTTCCCTGGCATACGCGGGCCCTACCGCCGGGTACAACCGCCGAGCGGCGCCGGGACCGAAGGCGGCAGCGATCAGACTCGAATTGGAGACCTTCTCCACCATGGCGCCGTGTCTCACCCGATAACTCGGGCCTGAATATGGGATGTTCCGCTGTCGTTGTTCATCGAGTCCCAGCGGGGCCCGGAACAGTTGTTTCTTTGAAACACGCACGGCGAGGACCGATAATGGTGCCGGACCGCGATTCGCGATAGTCGCGATAGGTCGTGTATGGTTGCGGCGCGTGAGCCTGACGATTGCGGTTCGTGGCACCGGACACTGGAGGGATATTGATGGGATACGTGTACGCTGTCTTTGGCGTGGGTCGGCAGGGGACAGCCGCGATCCATGATCTGCTGCTCAACTGCGAAGCGGACAGCATACTGGCCGTCGAACCGAGCGCAGACTCACAAGCCCGGGCCGCCGCTCGGCTGGAGCGCACGGCGGGGGTCAAGAGCCGACGTGTGACCTTCCTCGAAACCGCATCGACGGGCGATTTTGCTGGGGCCGACGTGGCACTGAGCTGTGCGCCGTACCGGTGCAACCCGGCGCTGACGGAGTTGGCGATTCGCGCCGGTGTTGCATTCTGCGACCTGGGCGGCAACCCGGACACCGTGGCGCGGCAGCGACACATCGCGGTAGACGCGCGGGCGGACCTACCTGTCGTGCCCGACTGCGGGGTTTCGCCGGGCCTGTCGAACATTCTCGCCGTCCACCTGGCCAGGGGCCACGGCGCGGACCGGGTCCAGGTCCGGTGCGGAGGGATACCGATCACCGAAGCGGCAGCCGGAAACCCGCTGAAGTACAAGCTCCTGTTCGATCCGCAGGGGTTGATTAGCGAGTACAGCGGGAAGGTGCCGGTGATCCGCGCCGGGCGATTGGAGAGCATCGACGCGCTGGCGTGCGTCGAGCCATTCGACGACGGCCGGTACGAGTGCGCCCCGACATCCAACAACTCGCCGCAGGTCGTCGAGTACCTGCAAACGCTCGGCGTTCGCGAGTATGACTACATGACGCTGCGATACCCGGGGCACTGGGCCGTTGTCCGACAGTGGAAAGAGCGAGGGTTCCTCTGCGGCGACCCGGCGGCGGACGCACAGCTTGCCGCGCAGCTGGCGTCAGACGCATCGCTGAGATACGACCCGGACACCGAGAGGGACCGCCTGATCTTGTCGGTCCGAGGCTCGTCTCCGGTCGCGCGCGCGGCTACAGCATTTCGAGCTTCCTTCGGTTACAACATGGATGTGATCGCCGATGAGGTTACGCGATTCTCCGCGATGGAGTTGACGACGTCGTGGGGCATCACGATCGTGGCGTATCACTTGGCGAGGAGTCGCGGCAGACCGGCGGCCCCGCAGGGGTTCGCTACTCCGGAACGATTCATCGACACGACATGGGCGATCGACGAGTTGGACCGGCGGGTCGCCGCCGTCCGGTAGGCGACGAGCACAAGACCGACAGAATTGGTGTGAACACGCCATAGTATAGGCTGCAGAAAACGCCAATAATGGACTTGGGTGTTGCGGTATCGCCCTGGCCGGGATCTTCTAGTCCCTTACGGAACCCGGAGGCGCCCCAAGCCGCTCGACGGTTGCGTCTCCGCATGGTGGGTATGACTCGGGTGGGTCCGCCCGGTGATGATGTCGCGCTCCCGCACGCTCGCGAGACGGCAATACGACACAGTCGCCATCCGGTCGATGGCGTACGAACCTGTGGCCCTTGTGACCTTCCTCTTGTTCCGGCCCGAACAACCTTCACAAGGGCCACTTCCCTATCCACTTGGCGGGCGCCTCACCCTCGGTCAGCCGGTCTCGAGCGCCGGGCAGTGTGATTCGCAGGGGGGATCGGCGTGCGCCGGCGACTGCCCAGGCCCGGAGGCCGCCCTGCGTGGCGCTCCAGCCAACGTCGAATGCCGAAACAAGTCGGATTCAAAGTACACCGACACTTTACTGATATAAAGACGTGACGGATTCCCCCGCATCTGGTAGAATGTGTCCGGCCGTAGCGTGCGGGCAGGAACGAACGACGCATAATCGCTATAAGGTACCGCGTTTCATGAACACCGGGGCGATCCTGAACAGTGCACGAATCCCGCGGATGGGCACTTCCGGTGGATTCATAGCCAACGGACGCGGGCAGACAGGCTACCCGTGGCATCGCGACGGTGGTGGAACTCGCGAACCGCAAGGCTAGGCTCCCCTTCCGCCTCAGCCGGGCCGAGGACAGCCACCTGGACGTTCGTTCGCCTGCGCCGCGCGGTCGGCGGAGAGACACACGTCGGAGGGCGCGCCGTGAGACGGGAATATCGCGTGATTACGCTGTCGGCCGGCTTGGGCGCGATCGCCTGGACCTTAGACGCCGCCCTCGATTACCTGGTTTTCTATGACGGCACGTTTTGGGGGCTGCTGCTTACCGACGTGCCAAGGCACGATTTGTACATACGCTTGATCGTGCTGGCGACCTTTCTGGTATTCGGGGTCTCGATCTCGCGGATGCTGGCCGCCCGACGACGATCGGAGCATGCGCTGCGCGAGAGCAAAGAGAGGTATCGTCGCCTGTTCACCGAGATGAGCGGCGGCTTTGCCCTTCACGAAGTGGTCTTTAATGATGAGGACCAGCCCTGCGACTACCGTTTCCTGGAGGTGAATCCGGGGTTCGAACAACTGACCGGGCTTCGGCGGGGAGCGATTCTCGGCAGGTCGATCCGCGACGTCATGCCCGGGGCGGAACCACGATGGGTTAACGCGTACGCCGAAGTGGCCCGAACGGGGCGGTCGATGCGGATCGAGAGCCATTTACAGGAGTCGGATCGGCATTACGACGTGGTGGCGTTCAGCCCGAAGCGGGGGTACATCGCCGCGATACTGACCGACGCCACCCAGCGGAGGCACCTGGAAGACCAGCTTCGTCAGGCGCAGAAGATGGAGGCGGTGGGGACATTGGCGAGCGGCATCGCCCATGATTTCAACAACCTGCTGACCGCGATCTACGGGTACACGGAGTTGGCCAAGACCCTCCTGCCCGACGACAGTCCCGCCGTCGAATCGCTGAACATGGTGGAGCAGGCGGCCCGGCAGGCCAGCAGCGTGACACGATCGTTGCTGACGTTCAGCCGCAAAGCCCCGGGGCACAAGCAGGTGTTGAATCTGACCGTGGTCGTCAATGACACTGTGCGTCTGCTGCGTCACGTCCTGCCGGCATCGATCGAAGTGGAGCAGACCATACCCCCGGATTTCGACGGTTGGGTGAACGCGGATGCCATGCAGCTTCAACAGGTGCTGATGAACCTGGCGGTCAACGCGCGGGACGCCATGCCGGACGGTGGACGGCTAAGGATATCGCTGCACCATGAGCCGGCGAAGCCACCGGCCGGTTCTGCGGGACCTGTCGGCCCGGGCAACGGCACTGCCGTGCTCGTGGTGGAGGACTCCGGGATCGGAATGACCGAAGAGACCCAGGCCCGCATCTTTGACCCGTTCTTCACGACGAAGCCGAGGGGGCAGGGAACGGGCCTGGGGATGGCGATCATTCACGGGATCATCACCAACCACGGGGGTGCGATTCACGTTGAATCGAAGGAGGGTCGCGGGACGCGTGTGGCGGTTACGCTGCCGTGCTGCGAGCCCGCGCCGGCGCCTTCTTCCCAGGCGGAGGCGGTGGAAACAGTGCGGGGCCGTGGCCAGGTCATCCTCGTCGTCGAAGACGATGCTCACGTTCGGGCGATCATGACCACGTCGCTTCGAGCGCTGGGCTACCAGGTGATCCAGGCAAGCAACGGCCTGGAAGCTTCCGAGGCGCTGGCCGACCAGCGCGAGCGTGTGCAGTTGATCGTGCTCGACATGGACCTGCCGAAGAAAGGCGGAACGGCCTGGCTGCAGGACATGCGGAACACCGGGTTCGCCGCTCCCGTGATTGTAACCACGGGAAGCCCGCAAGCCCCCCCGCTGCAGAACACGTTTCTACTGCGCAAGCCTTTCCAGATGTCGGAGTTGGGCGCGCTCGCCGGACGCGTACTCTCCAAAACCAGCACGCCGATGGGGAAACCGGCATGAACGGCAACATCCGAATCATGATCGTTGACGACCACACGCTCGTGCGCGCCGTACTGGCCGACCATGTCCAGCGTGAACCCGACATCGACGTTGTGGGCACCGCGGGCGACGCCGACGAAGCGATCAAAGGCGTGCTCGAGTGCGACCCCAACATCATCCTCATGGACATCGACATGCCGGGTCTCATCTCCTTTGATGCCGCCCGCGAGATCGCAAGCCTGCGCCCGGATGTGCGGGTCATCTTCCTCAGCGCGTTCCTGCACGATTGGTACATTCAGCAGGCGTTACAGGTCAAAGCCCGCGGTTATCTGACGAAGCGTGAACCGCCGGAGACGGTGGTGGCGGCGATTCGCGAGGTCGCCTCCGGGGGGGCCTACTTTTCCGAGGAGGTCCGCTCCCGGATCACGGTCGGTTCCCACGGAGTGTCGCTGGCAGAGGGCACGGCCTCCCTGGCGTCCACGCTGACCACGCGGGAGGTCGAAGTCCTGCGGTACATCGCCAGCGGCCTGTCCAAGAAGGAAATCGCCGGTATCATGCACATCAGCGCGAAGACCGTGGACAAACACTCCACAAACCTGATGCGCAAGCTGAAGATCCACGACCGTGTCGAGCTGGCGCGCTACGCGATTCGCGCGGGGTTGGCCGAAGCCTGAGACCGTCCGGCCCGCCGCAGCATAAGCTGACGCTCACCGGTTTCTTCTTAGGGATGACCTGAACTTGCCGAACGACGCGCGGCGCTCGGGCGACGATGTGGAACTGATGGCCCGGCTGGCTGATGGCGATCAGTCCGCGCTGGCACAGCTCATCCAACGGCATCAGCACCGCGTGCTTGACATTGCCTATCGGACCATCGGCGACCGGGTGCTGGCCGAGGACATCGCACAGGAGGCCTTTCTTCGGGTGTGGCGATCGGCAGGATCGTACGTGCCGTCGGCCCAATTCACGACGTGGCTGTACCGGATCGTCGTCAACCTGTGCATCGATGCGAGCAGGAAGCCCAAAGCACTGACCATCGACGGGCCGGCGGTTCCCCATCCGGAGATGGCGGCGGTTTCATCCGGCCTGGAACGGAGCGATCGTATCGCGGCCGTTCGGCGCGCCGTCGCCCGCTTGCCGCGGCGGCAGCGGGTGGCCCTGGTCCTGCACCGGTTCAGCGGGCTGTCGATCCGGGTCATCTCCGACGCCACCGGTTGGTCCGAATCGGCGGTGGAATCCCTACTGGTTCGCGCATATGCCTCGTTGCGGCAGGCACTTACGGAGTTCACCGAATCATGAGAAGCGCCCGCAGGGCGGTGCCGATGACGTCGTTTCACTATTGGAGGTCCGTGTCGTGACGTGTCCATACACCCCCAACCTGCTCCGCCTGGTGGCCGGTGAGCCGGCAATAGCGGAAAGACGTGACATGCAGGCGCACCTGGCAACGTGCGCTGTATGCGCCCGTGAGCATGCCCGGCTGATCGAGGTCTGGCAGGCGCTGGGCGAATGGGAGACGGATGTAGCGGGCATCGACCTGACGGCGCGAGTGCTGGCGGAGGTGAGCCGCGAATCGGCCGATCGAACCGGGCCGGCCCGGCGGTTCCACGCGTTGGCCCCGATGGTGCGGGCGGCGGCGTCAATCCTCATCGCCGTCGGCTTGGGGATCGGGGCCGGGTACGTCCTACCATTGCGTTTCGGTGAGACCGGCAACCGATCGCAGGAGACGGCCAGCGCCGAGGCCATCGTGGAAGCTCTCGGGCTCTCGCATCTTGGGAGCGACTCCGCCACAGGCCTGCTGAACGCGCTGGATGCGGACTCACCGAGTGAAGGAGACGAGTCGTCATGACCGCAAAACCAGGCACACGTATGCTCATGCTGGCTGCCGTGTTGTTTGCCGGCAGTTTCGTGGGAACCGCGGTGACTCGCTCGCAAACGGCAGCGTCACGCCCGTGCCCGGCTCGGGGACCTCTGCCAAGATGGCTTGGCCTGGGGGCAGAAGAGGCGGCGGCGATCGAGGCAGTGGACCCGCAGTTCTCGGAAGATCTGCTCAAACTGAGGGGCGAAGTGGACGACGCCCGAGCGGCGCTGATCACTTTGTTTGCGAAACCGGACGTCACCGACGACGAACTGCGCGCCCAGATCGACGCGGTCATTGATGCCAACAACCGCGTGGAACGCCGCGTCGCCGACTATCTCGTTTCCGTACGACGCTATCTGACGCCCGCCCAACAGAGGAAGCTGTTCGACCGCTGCGCGGACGAAGTTCGGCAGTGCAGGCGACGGTGGCAGCGCGGCCACTGTTCGGGATGTGGGGCATTACGGGGCACGGCGCTGCGGCCCGGGCGCGGGCACGGGCAAGGCCAAGGGAAAGGAGCGGGGGCGGGCCACGGCTTCGGCCGCGACTCCGGGAGGCCTTAGCCCGATTCCGCCCTCCGCACACCTCGCATAGGCGCACCGAATGCGAACACGTCATGCTCACGCAAGCCGGTGTTCAGCGTAAGGTGGTGCGGGCACTCTCCCTTCTCACACTACTACTCGAATCGCCCATCGCAGCAACTGTTTCGTGCTTGCCCAGGTCGGGTGTAGTCTGGTTGTCCGATGCCGAGCATGTCTGGCCCCAGTCACGAACCCACGAAGTGTGGGGAAACAAATCTCGAGTGCGTCCGCAGGGACCAGAACAGACGGCGCGCTGACTGCCGTCCGAACCAACATCAAGTACACCGGCCGCGGCGGCGCCACCGCTGACACCGTAGCGAGCCGGCAAGCAAAGCGACCCTGCGGGCAGCGCATGGACCGCAAGGCGGGACATGGCGGCTGTCCGGGGCAACGAGGGCTATGCGGACGGAGCTGTCGGGAATCACGGCGGGCGCGGGACGACCGGGCGGGGCGTGCGCGGTGGGGTCCGCGGCGAGGTGCGGGTGATCAAGGGCCGGCGTGCCGGGCGCTCGGATGATCAGGACGTGGCAGTGCTCTCTTACGTGGTCACCGCGCGGAGGTCGGACTGGCGGACGTCGTGCTCCACGCGTCCGTCGCGCAACGTCAGGTTGCGGTCGTAACGCCGGGCCACGTCCACTTCGTGCGTGACCATGATGATCGTCTTCCCCTCCGCCCGCAGCTGATCGAATACCGACAGGATCATCTCCCCGGTCGCAGTGTCGAGGTTTCCCGTCGGTTCGTCGGCGAGGATGATCAGTGGATCGTTGATCAGCGCCCGCGCGATGGCGGCACGCTGCTGCTGCCCGCCCGACAGCTCCATGGGGCGATGGTGTGCGCGATCCACCAGGTCGACCAGCTCCATGACCCGGGTCGCCCGGCGCCGCCGTTCGACCGCCGGAACCGACTGGTAAAAAAGTGGCACCTCCAGGTTCTCCAACACGGTCAACTGGTGGATCAGATTGAAGTTCTGAAACACGAAACCCACCCGGCGCCCCCGGATGTCGGACAGGCCGTCGTCGTCCAGATCGGACACGTCCACCCCGCCAAGGATGTACTGCCCGCCGGTGGGCTGGTCGAGACAGCCGATGATGTTCATCATTGTGCTCTTGCCGGACCCGCTCGGCCCGAGAATGGCGACGGATTCACCGCGCTGGAATTCCAGCGTGATGCCGCGGAGGGCTTCGACGGCCACCGGTGATTCGGCGGTGCCGTACACCTTGGTCACTTCGTACAAGGCAGCGATTGGCTCCGACACAAGACGTGCTCACCTGCTGGAGTTGCCCGAGGGTCGGTCCCCACCGCCGCCCGCCGGTCTACCGGATCGTCGAGGGACCTTGCCATCCGGTGGCCCTCCGGATCGTCGCTGGGCCTCACCGGCTGGCGGTCTTCCCCGCCGCTCGCCCGCTTGTCGTTCCCTGTCCGTCGCGGGTGGGGGCGACGACGCCCGTCGATCGGCGGCGGCCGGACCTGGAGGGGGGGCGTCCACTCGGAATTCAGGGCTCTCTGTCGTCGGCGGTTCGGGAATCTCCCGCTTGAGGTCATCGGACACCGCCAGCAGGATTTCATGGCCCTCGGCGATGCCGTCAGTGACTTCGACGAATTCGTCGTTTGACGGCCCCACGCTGACCTCGACGGGCCGGGCCTGGTCCCGGTACTGGCGAAACACGAAATGCTTGCCCCCCTTGCCGAAGACGGCCTGCACGGGGACCGCCAGCGCGTCGACGACATCCTCAACGTGGATTTTCACGCGGGCCGTGACGCCCGGTTTGAGTTCGACGTCGGTCCGGTCGAGCGTGATCTCGGTCTCGTGCTCCTTCAGGTCGGGATTCAGCCAGCGGTTCTGCGAATCAGCCAGGACGGCGACGTTGGTGACCTCGCCGGTGAAAACCCGATCGGGGATCCCTTCCACTTCAACGGTCGCCGTCATCCCCTCTTCGATTTTGGTGGCGACGGCTTCGTGGACCCGGACGTCCACCTTCATGACCGACGTGTCGGGTAGCGTGATGAGCGTCTGCCGCTCGCGGACCTCGGCACCCTCCTTGATCTCGTCGCCGCCGCCCCAGCGATGGTGCTCGCTGAAGTACACCACAAGCCCCGGGGCCTTGGCACGGATCTTGGTGTTCGCCTCCTGCTCACGGTATTTCGCGAGCCGCTTGCGGGCGATTTCCGTTTCCGCCTGCCGGGCCTCCCAATCCGTACGTTTCTGGTCCGCCTTGGCGGCCGCGCTTTTCTTGACCCGTTCCAGGTCCTTTTCGGCCTCCGCCAAGTCGGATTCCTTCTGGCGCTGGTCTTTCGGGTGCGTGTACTTGCCGAGGATGTACTTGGCCAGCCCGGCCTTCTTCACCGCGATTCCAGCGACGAGGACGGCAAACTTGTCGCGATCGTATTCCCTCTTGGTGATGAACTTCTTCTCATAGAGTTCCTGCGAGTCCTTGAATTTCGCCTCCGCCTGGCTGAGTTCTTCCTGCGCACGCTCGAGTTCCAGGTTCGCGTCCATCTCCTGCTGAGCCCAGTCGCCCTCTTCGTACTTGAGCAACTCGTCCCTTGCGTTCTGCACGGCCAGTTCGGCTTTGCGGACGTCGCTGGCGTTCTGATCCAGCTGGATCTCGTACTCTTTCTCGGCGTTGCTGAGATCGGCTTCAGCCTCGTTTACCCTGGCGGCTTCGGTTTCGATTCGCTCGGCGATCTCATTGCTGGCCAACTCGACGAGCAGATCACCCTCCTTGACCTCGGTTCCCTCCGGAATCAGGTAGATAATCGTAGAGCGGCCTTCGACCTCACATTTCACGTTCACCGAGTCGACGGCCCTGAGTTCGCCCTTCTGATACAGGTCCACGGAGAAGCTGCGCCGCTGAACGGTGAACAACGTGGGATCGTCCGATCCCGATGGCGTACGCCAACTTCGAACGCCGAGATAGGCGGCGATGATCACCAGGCCCGCGGCGCCGATGCGCAATGCCGGTCGATACCGGACGACCCAGTGTGGATGCGGGCGCGCGGAGACCGCAGGCAAGGCGGCCCCGACGCGGGCATCTGTCCCGCCTTCGGTTCTTGACGGTGTTGAGCTTGTCGTAGTCATGCCAGACTCACCAGCGTGGAATCACCCGCAGGCCGGACGCTTTGCCGCTCGTCCGGACCCCCCGTGCATTATATCCCGGCGCGCGGGGATATCATACTGCCGGCGGAGCGGGAGTGCGGAGATTCCGCAGGTCGGACACCGAGCCTCCGGATCAGGCGGATTTTCCGGCAATCTCGCGGGTGGGATACTCTCGTGGCCACGATTCGCCTGTTTTCCGGGCGTTTGGGGCAGGCGGCGGAGGGGGTTCCGAGCCACCTCTCCGCCGCGGCAAAGTGGAGCCGTGCCGAGGTCCCGGCAGAGTCCGGCGCTGACGTAGGGAGCGACGTGGCGCGTGGTGCTGTGCCGACGACGCCGAGGCTTGAGATGCCGCGGACGGAGGGCGCCGAGCGCGCCACCGGCCTGCATCGTCGGCACTCCGGACGCCCCGACCGCAGCCGGGCTTTCCCCTGTGGCGTTATTCTGATTCGAATCATCCCTGCTGAGAATCGCAGGTTGCCGGAGCACCGCTGTGCCCTTGTCACAAGCGGCGGGCGGACCTATAGTGTGTCTAGCTTTCGAGCTCCGGCTGCCGGGGCTTCTCCTTTGCTCGCTTGTGCTTCGGAAGGGGGTATGGTGTCCACGCATTTTGCCGACCAGTTAATGCAGGCGATCCAGGCGAAGAACGCCCCCGTCTGTGTCGGGATTGACCCGGTCTACGACCGCCTCCCGGCCGATATCGCCGAGCAGAAGGACATGAACGACGCCACGGACTCTGCGTCAGCCATCGACGCCATTCTGGAGTTCAGCCGACGGGTGATCCGGATCGTGAGTCCGCTGGTGCCGGCGGTGAAGATCAACTCCGCTTTCTTCGAGCGGTACTACTCGGAGGGGGTCGAAGCGTACTATGACCTGGTGCAAGAGGCCGCCGAGTTGGATCTTCTCGTGATCGGCGATGTCAAGCGGGCGGACATCGGCAGTTCGAGCGCGCCTTATGCCCGCGCCCATCTGGCAAACCCTGCCTTTGCCAACCTGGACGACCTGGTGGCACCCGACGCGGTGACCGTGAACCCTTATTTCGGCTTCGACGCGCTGAGGCCCTTCGTCGACGTCTGCCGCGAAGAAGCCAAGGGGATCTTCGCCCTGGTCCGGACGAGCAACGAATCTTCGATGGAAGTCCAGGGCTTGACGCTGGAAGGCGGGATGACCGTGTCAGATCGGGTCGCCACACTGGTGAACCAGTGGGCCGGCGACGACGGCCTGATCGGATCGAGCGGCTACAGCTGCATCGGGGCGGTGGTGTCCCCACACGACCGCGATGAGACGATCAAGCTGCGGGCGCTCATGCCCAACTGCATCCTTCTCGTCCCCGGATACGGCGCCCAGGGCCGCACGGCCGAGGACATCGCCCCCTGTTTCAAAGACGACGGGACCGGGGCTTTGATCAACGCCTCGCGTAGCGTCCTCTACGCGTACGAGAACATGGAGTACATCGAGCGGTTCGCATCCGAGTGGGACCGGTGCGTCGAGCAGGCCTGCAAAGACCTGATCGCCGACGTGCGTCGCGTGGTGAACCCGTAGACGTCAACAAATTAATACCAGGATGCCCCCAGGCCGCTTGGCGCGCCACCCGCCCCCGGCGGCGACACCGCCGTCATGATTCCCCGGAGGATTTCCCGACCGCTACGATCCGGTCTGCGAACACCTTCCTTCCGTTGCCGAGAGCGACAAGCGTCGCCACCCTGCCAGCAGGGCGGCGACGCTTTGCGGTTGGCATTCGGATCGCCCGCGCGGGACGACGGTGCCGCTGGCTACCCGCCCCACGACCATCCGACGGACATCCCTCCGAAGAACTCGTCCTGAATGATGCCGTTATCTTCTGGGTTGCCGAGGGCATCGTTGAAGTACAGGAAACCGGAGACGGTCACGCAGCCGGCCCAGTCCGGCAAGTGCAGCACCGGTGTCAGATCGTACGTCCCGGTCAGCCCGTACTGAACATAGGCGAACCGGGTCGCCCCGCCACTCCCCGTCTCCAGCAGCGGGTTGAGGTACCGGTGGTCGATGGTCGCGATCACGCTCGGCGTCAGCGTGAAGTTCTCGAACAGCGGGAAATCGTGGTGAACACCCAACTCCATCCAGCAGCCGCCTCCGGTGGCGTCGACATCTTGCGCAAACAGAAATGACGGATTCAGCACGCCTTTCTCATTGTCGGGCAGCAGCCACTTCCACATCCAAGCGTCGTTGTGCTCGAGACTGAAGAACCACTCGTTTGTGTTCTTGGTCTTGGCATTCGGAAATGCGTAGAAAGTCCACCCGAGCGTAAACGTCGTGGCGATCGGCTCGATGTCGTACGCCCAGCTCAGGATGTACTCGACCTCCTGCAAGTTCTGCCCGCCGCGAATCGGATCAAGCGACTTCTGGGCCCCGTACCACTCGAAGAACGTACCGAATGTGAACGTACCGTACTGGCCCTTGGGCCGGCCGAACATCTGGGCAATGTCGAACGACATATCCATCGTCATCTGATGATTGAGCTTCTCCCGGCCCTCCCCGCGGTATTCCGACAGGTTCATCCCGCGGAAGACATAATCGGACAGCAGGTGGTACTTGATGTCGAAGCTGAACGGGCAGCCCGGTCCCTCGTCCTGTTCAAACGTGGCGACTTGGGTGGTTTCATGGACGGGCTCCGGTTCAATGATGGGCTCCGGCTCATACACGGGCGGCGGTTTCACCGCCGGTGCGGGCTCGACGACAGGAGGGGGCTCAGGGGGTGGCGTGGGTTTCTTCGGCTTTGCCGGCCCGCCGTTGCCCTCGGCCTTCTTGGGCGGGCTGCCACGCCCATTGCCGTGCAGCGCGAACGACGTCGACGAAGCGCTCGTCGCCACGAACTGCGGGTTATCGCCAGCGAGCGCGAACTCCTCCGCCGGCGCGGAAGCCGCCGCCATCATGACCGCCAGCACGGCAATCAGCGGGAGCCCAAGCTTGGCATCGATACCACACATTACAGATCTCCTTTTTCGCGGGCACGCGGTGCTCACTGGCGGCAACCGCGATGCCGATTGGCCTGATCGCTCGCTTCGTCGACACGGATACTCATGCCGCCAGGCAGCGCGCCCGGCACCGTCATGCCTATGGCGCGCCCCCCCCGGCCTCGTCGCCGCACCCGCCCAATGGCCGCCCCGGACATTCCCCGGGCACGCACCACCGGTGTGGAACCTCAGTTAGCCACCAGGCCGTGCCGCAACGGCCCGGTGGGCATGCCTCTTGCTCCCCGTCGACGCTTGCCTGTTTTGTCGAGCCTGACGGTCGGATGCACAACCGCTCAGGAAGATACGAACCTCAGGTGCGCCCCGCGGACCGCTTCGCGGAGTAGCACCAGCCAACGAACGCACCATATATATCGGCCTGGCCCTGGCCGCAAGAACATTAATTACGGCACTCCCGCCCAGTCGGTGGCGGGCCAGCCATCCCGCCGGACCGCCTTGGTCTGAGGCACTCACCCCATGCAAGGACAATGAGGACGGCAACAGGATCTGGTAGAGCGGGCGCGCGGCGCGACTCGGTCTCGATGCGGCGTTTCCCGTACGAACGCGTCGAGCAGCCTCGCGACTGACTTTGCAGCACTGGACGGACTCGTGCGTTCGCATCGCAGAGAAAACAGCTAGCCCATCTTCGCCATCACAGGGCTCCATATGTAAAAACCGGGCAAATGCGGATCTGAGGCAGTGTTTTCGCGGCGACTGTCGGTGCCCGGAGGAGTACCTCCGAAACGCCGTCCCGCGGGGTGGCCGGCCCACGCGACGGAGCCGCCGATGAGCGCCGTGTGATCCGCTCAGGGGCGTCGCCGTCCGTAGCCCGAACGCCAGGACCACGAGGCCGATAACGCATGCGCGGCGAACTTGCCTCCGCTCGTCGGCAACGCCTCACAGGGAAGTGCCAGGCCCGCACCCGGATCGTCAAGCGGTTGGGCACGTCGACCGATGAACCCGTAGCCGTGTTGACTCGGAAGCGGACGCGGGCAGGTTCGGCCGGCTTCAGCCTTTCTGGGGAAACAGGGGTCGGGCATCGAGATTCTCAAGATCGTCGAGGTTATCGGAGTCCGCGGTGTCACCATTGTTCCCCACACGGGCCGGTTGCTGCACGGCTTGATAAGCCCTCGCGGCGAGGGAATCGCGCCGTCGATCTGCGGTCCAAGGTCGGGCCCCCGGGCCAGGCCAGCTCACAACGTCGGGCGTGGGCGGGTCGAGGCATCTCGCGCAGCAGGTGACGTTGCGTGGGCATCGCCGGGATTATCCCGGCGCGATCGGGCACCGAAAGAGGTTGCCGCCAAGAGAGCACTCGTGGACCAGGTAGTAGACATAGCCGACTTCGCCGTCTCGGACGATCCTCGGAATACCCTGGTCACGTATTCCCTGGGCAGTTGCATCGGGGTGGCCATCTGGGACCCCAAGGTCCGGGTGGCCGGCTTGCTCCACTACATGCTGCCCGAGTCGTCGCTGTCGCCGGAGAAGGCCAAGGCAAACCCGTCGATGTTCGCCGATACGGGGGTCCCGGCCCTGTTTCGGGCCGCCTATGCCTTGGGCGCCGTCAAGAGACGCATCATCGTGAAGGTGGCCGGCGGATCCCAGTTACTGGACGACAACGGCGCGTTTAACATCGGGAAGCGCAACTACGTGATGCTCCGCAAGATCTTCTGGAGGAACGGAATTCTGATCGACGGAGAGGACGTCGGGGGCGCGGTGAGCCGCACCATACGCGTGACGTGTGACCTCGGGCGCGTGACCCTCAGGACCCGTAACGGAGAGTGCCAACTGTGAGCGACGCCGGCAAGATCCTGGAGAGGATCGGGACGCTTCCTCCGCTTCCCGACACGGTCCTGAAGCTGATCCGTGTCCTGGACGATCCGCGGAGCACGGTTGACGATATTGTCGAGACGATCCGGTATGACCAAGCCATCACCGGCGAGGTGCTGCGGCTGTGCAACTCGGCGTATTTCGGCCTGTCGCGTAAGGTCACATCGCTCGGCGACGCCATGCTCTGTCTGGGAACGGTCAAGGTCATGCAGTTGGTGATGTCGGTCCACACGACCAATCTGCTGGCCAAGGCCCAGACCGGGTACGGGCTCGACCCCGGCGTGCTGTGGAAACACTCCGTGGCAGTGGCCCTGGCGTCGGCCACGTTCTCCGATCACATCAAGGCCACCAGCGGCAGCGTCGCGTTCACGGCCGGCTTGCTGCACGACATCGGCAAGGTCGTCCTGAACGACTACGTGGCCGACGAGTTCGGCGAGATCGTGCGCCGCGTTACTGAAGAAGGAGTCAGCTTCATTGACGCGGAGCGCAAGGTTCTCGGCTTCTCACACGAACAGATCGGCGGCATGATCGCGGAGCAATGGAAGCTTCCGGAAATCATCGTCCTGTGTATACGCAACCATCACGATCCCGGTGCGGTGCAGCCTTCCAATCCGCTGGTGGATGTGGTCTATCTGGCCAATTGCACGTGTTTGATGTTGGGGCTGGGGTTGGGAGCGGACGGCCTGTCATACCGAGCGCATCCAGAAGTCATGGAACGACACGAGCTGCATGAATCCGACCTGGAGAAGTTAGGGGCCCAGGTCTTGATCGATCTGAAGCGGGTAGAGGGGATGCTCGTCGACGACTCACGAACCGACGATCGTCTCCAGTTGACGGGCAGCCGGCAGGAAGGCCGATCCCGCCGATAGGAGCGATGACGATGCCCTCGAACGTGCTCATTGTGGACGACTCGGCGACGATTCGGCAGATGGTCAAACGGACCCTGCACATCGCCGGTCTCGACGTCGGCGCGGTTTTCGAAGCCTCGAACGGCGTTGAGGCGCTCGCCCAACTCAATGATCACGAGGTGGCCTGTCTGGTCGTAGACATCAACATGCCCACCATGAACGGGATTCAGCTTTTGACCCGCATCAAGAAGAACGCCCGCCTCAAGGACATCCCGATTGTCATCACCTCCACCGAGGGCAGCCGGAAACGGATCACTCAGATGGAGGATCTCGGGGCATTCGAATACCTTCGCAAGCCGTTCCGCCCCGAGCAGCTTCGCGACGTGCTCAAACCCTTGTTGGGAGTCGTCGATGATGCAGGAACAGAAGACAGCCTCACTTGCAGCAGTCGTTTCTGAGGTCCTCCAGAACCTCGCCTTCATGTTCACTGACTTCTATGATGCGGAGGTCAGTTCCAAAGACATCTGGCTGGAAACCGAGATCGGCTATACGGGGCCGGCGCGGGGAACCCTGCGGTTCCACTGCAACCGGGAATTCACGACGCTATTGGCCGCGAATCTGCTGGGCACCGACCCCGAGTCGGTCGACTCCCCCGCCAAGGCCAACGACGCGGCCAAGGAGTTCGTGAACATCCTCTGCGGGCAACTCATTACCGCCCTGCACGGAACCGAAGATGTGTTCGATCTGACCATTCCCCGACTCCGCGAGCTTCCAGAAACGCCCGACTTCACCGCGTCCGGCGATCCGCAATCGGACAACGTACAGAGCGCCTCCTTCTCCGTGCAGGGGCATCGCATGCACGTGCTGCATCGCTCAGAGCCGTGATCGCCCACGCTGGAGGGTCGGGGCGTCTGGCCGCTATGTCACACGCGACTCTCAACGCGACCGTGAACGCGATCAAAACTCAAGGGTGAAAGGAAGTGTCAACCGAGCAGCCTGCAGAACGATACCGGCGCGCCGCAAGGAGGATCAAGCAGGGGAGAACCGCGTTCGTTCGTCCTTTTCCGGTTCACCACTGGCTATTCGCCCTTCGCCCTTTTCCCCCGTATCCGCGCGATCCCGCCCTTCATTCCGATGACGTAGCAGCACCCTTCCGCATCCACCGCGATCGGGGCCATCACGTACAACCCCGGCGTCGTCTGATACTGCCACCGAACCGCCCCTGACCCTGCATCCAGTACGCTCAACAGCCCCGTGTCCGAGCAGACATACACCCGCCCGTCATGTTCGGTCGGCTCAACGGGGAACCGACCGCCCGGGACCTTGGCCTCCCAGATCATCTGGCCTTGGGCATTGAACTTGACCACGCGTTCGCCCAGCCCGCGGGCGTAGAACGACTTTCGGTCTTTGGAGGCCGCTATGGCCGATATACCCGACGCGATCGGCTCGCCGGGCTTCCCGTCGGCCGCGTAGGACGCCAGCAGGTGGTCCGAATCGCACACGAAGATCCGATCGCCGAGGACTACCGGGCCGCAGTCCGCCGCCGGGGCGGGTCGATCCGGGCGCGCACCGGCCGGTGGCGGTGACTTCCATACCAGTGTCCCATCCTTGGCACTCACACAGCGTAAGTGCCCGTCCCACGCGCCGAACAGCACGCGGTCGCCCATGACCGTCGGGCGCGACTCGATCGCGGACGCCGCCCGTTCGAAGACCCATTTCCGGTCGCCGGTCGTCGCGTCGATCGCGTGCAGGCGCCCGCTGTTGTCCCCGATATAAGCCGCCCCGTCCGCCACAACCGGCGATCCGTACACCGGGCTGCCGGCCGCGTATTTCCAGATCAAGCTACCCTCACAGGAGACGCGGTACACGTGCCCGTCTCCCGATCCGAAGACGATGCCGCCCCCGTCGAACACGGGCGAGCTCAGCAGCGCTCCAGCAGTCTGAAACTCCCACATTTGCACCGTGGTGGTGGCGTTGATTGCCCGGAGGGTCCCTGTCGTCTCGGGCACCACGACCACCAACGGATCATTCAACGTCAGCGGTCGGGCCTTGACGCTCGCCGGGAGGTATCGACGCCAGGGAACGTCGATCGACCGGTCGTCGACGAAGAACCTCGCCGACCGCATCCCATAGAAATCCTTTCCGTCGGCGCTCTCGGCGCGGAGGATTAATGTATGCCCGCCGTTCGACAGCTGTGCCGCCGGAATCCGGATGGTGCCTCCGGTCTCCCTGAACTGGGCATCGGTCCCGTCGATCGTCACGTGGTATCGCGCCTTGCCGGGCGCCGAATCGAGCCGGGGTTTGAGCGAGATGTCCTTCCCGCGAACGCCAAACGCTTCCAACTGTCGCATACTGCACTTGAGTACAGGTCCGCGCCGGGGCTTGACGGGCTTCTCGAGCAGCTTGCGCATCGGCTTGTCCTGGTCGAAGAAGCGATAGGCAACGCGCAGGATGCCGTCTTTCACCGAGATGATGTTGTACCCGGCGTCCGAACCGTACGTGCTGCCCCCGCACACCGCGTCGAACCCGTCAACGTTCCTGTGCTCGACGGTCCGTCGGTGCCCGTACAGCAGCAAGACGACGTTGTGATCGCAGATGACGTTGTGCAGGCGGGCCCACGCGGCCGGCTGGGCAAACTCGTCGCTATCCGGCGGGTGGTGGAGGTAAATGAACACAGGCGTCTGCTTGCCGACTTTCGCCAGGTCGGCGCCCAGCCACCAGCGGGCGGCGGCGTCAATACCCGGCAGCGGCTCCTGCAACAAGGCAGACGACAGCCCGACGAAATGGCACCCGAACTCGTCGAACGAATAATGGTCGGCCTTGTACTTCGCCCGCATTATCGAGTCCATCGCCACCCACGTGTTGTCCTGATCGCCGGGGACGTAGTGCATCGGGACAGGCAGCGCTCGAAACGCGCGCTCGACGTCGCTCCACGTCTCGTCGATGACCCCGGACTCGGTCAGGTCGCCGGTGTGGATCACGAAGGACGGCGCGGGGGCGTCCATGCCGAACGGCTCCAGACGTTGGGGCTTGCCCGCCTCGGCGCAGAACCAGCGGATCGCCTCATCGCCGCGCAACGCCGGCGGCTGATCCAGCGACGCCGGGTGCGGCCGAAGGTGGCTGTCCGTGACCTGGACGAAGCAGAAGTTCGCATTCGTCGCCTCCGACGGCGGGACGGTCGCCGGTTGCGAGCTTGCCGGTTGTCCGGTTGTCGGCTGGGCCGCCACCGCCGCGCCCAGCAACAGCACGAGGCCACAAACAATCCCGTACATGCGCGTCACCCCTGCAAGAAACGGCGAAACGCCGGAAGGCTGAGCCGGACATACCGTTTCGCCATCAAGGCCTTTCGACGTTTCATCTTCCCTCAATCGATAAGGCGGAACTTGATGATGGCCCACAGCGCGTGCAGGCCGTCCACCCACGTGATCTTCTTCCCTTCGCTGTAGTCACGCCCGGCGTAACTGATGCCCACCTCGTAAATCCGCCAGCGACCCCTGGCGACCTTGGCCGTGATTTCCGGCTCGATGGTGAACCCCTCGCTCCTCAGCCGCAGTGATCGGACCACCTCGGACCGGAACACCTTGTAGCACGTCTCCATGTCGGTCAGATTCAGGTTCGTCAAGGCGTTCGAAAGCAGGGTCAAGAACCGGTTGCCGACCATATGCCAGAAGAACAGGACTCGGGTCGCCTGGGCCCCGACGAACCGGGACCCATAGACGACGTCGGCCTTCCCGTCGAGGATGGGCGCCAGCAACTTCGGATAATCCTGCGGATCGTACTCGAGGTCGGCGTCCTGAATGATGATGATGTCACCGCAGGCCGACTCGAAACCCGTCCGCAGCGCAGCCCCTTTCCCGCGGTTTTGCTCCTGAAGTCTGATGACGAACGATTCGGCCGGCCAGCGCTGGCGGATCTTCGGATACAGCTCTCGCGTGCCGTCCGTGCTCCCGTCATCGACCAGGATGACTTCCCGCTCCATGGGGAGGTCCACCGCCAGCACCCGGGACACCAGCTCTTCCAGCGTGGCCCTTTCATTGTAGACTGGAATCACGACAGAGAGTTTCATGGAGTCCTCAGCTGCCGGCGACCGGCGGTCGCGCCCGGCCGCGCAGACAAACGACTTGCCAACCGCCCGATCCGGAGAGCTTCATCACGGTTCGTCGAATACCGAGAACCCCTGGGCAATCAGGTCCTGCACGTCGAGCAGGCCGACCACACGGTCCTCATCGTCCACCACGGGCAGCTCGTCGATGCGGTGCTTCCGCATAATGACCAGCGCGTCGGCCACCCGGTCGGATGCGCGCACCCGCTTGGGTGATCGCGTCATCACCTCCGCGATCGGACGGTCCGCCGGTTGATCCGGGCCTTCGGCGGATTGAATCAGGCGGAAGAGATCGCCGTGGGTGAAGAAGCCCACGAGCCGGCCGGTGCCGTCCACGACCGCCGCGGCGCCCGCCCGCCTCGGAGCCCGCAGAACCGCGTCATAGTAGTCCCGCAGTGACCGTCCCGTCTCCACGATCGGGCAGTCGTCGCCGGTCCGCATGATCTGTGACGCTTTCATCAGACTCCGCCCCAGCGCTCCGGCCGGATGGAACATCGCGTAATGCTCCGGCTGAACGTTCTTCAACTCCATCACGGTCAGGGCCAGCGCGTCGCCTACGGCCAGCATCGCCGCCGTCGACGAGCTGGGCGCCAGTCCGAGCGGGCACGCCTCGGGCTCGCTGCCGATGCCCAATACGATGTCCGCCATCGCCGCCAGGCGGGACCGGGGGCACGCGGTCAACAGGATGACTTCGCAGCCGATCTGCTTGAGCCGCGGGACCAGTTGAATCAGTTCCTCGGTCTCTCCGCTCCGCGATAACGCCAGCACGACGTCGTCCGGGCAGATCATCCCCAGATCCCCGTGCAGGGCCTCCACCGGATGCAACCGGTACGACGGGGTGGCGGTGCTGGCCAGCGTAGCCTGGATCTTGTTCCCGATCAGGCCTGCCTTGCCCATGCCCACCACCGCAACGCGCCCGGAACAGGCCAGCAGCATCTGCACGGCATCGACAAACGAATCGTCCAGGGCTTCGGCGGCCGCCTGGATCGCCCGCGCCTCCTTCCGCACAACCGCCAGGCCGAAGTCCCGAATGCGCCGCCGGGCGTCGGTCGCCTGCTCTGATGGTGTCTGGCTTTGCAGCGGTGGTTTCATGACCGGACATTATGGTTCAGCCCGATGCCGTCGACAACCCCCCGAATCGGTCATCGGTGGCGTGGCTTGAGGCGCCGCCGACCACCGCCAGCCTTGCCGGGCTCGGCAACGCCGGAGCGACATGTGCCGGTCACTCGACCGGATCGAGATTCGCACGAGGAGGATTCCCCGGCACTCCATCGTGAAGGGGTGGACCCGGCGCCGCAGCCTGCCGAGCCGGTCTCCCGTCTCCCGGAAGCTCGACCGGAAGGCGGCGGTCCCACGAGGGAACAAGTTGTACCATGGGCAGTTAGTCGTCCCGCTCGCTGAACGTCGGGAACGCGGCTTCCTCCGCTTCCTTCTGAATGACGATCGAGGGCTTCACCAGAATCAGCAGGACCTGTTCATCCTTGACCATGCTTCGGTTCGAGTAGAGCCGCTTGAGCACGGGGATCTTGGACAGGACGGGTACACCCGCTTCCACTTCCACCTCGGCCGTCTTCTTCATCCCGCCGAACAGCAGCGTGCCGCCGTCCGGCACGGTGACCGTGGTGCGGATGATCTGGGCCTGGATGGACGGCAACTGAATGAACGAGTCGTTGGCGGCACCGCCGGCGGCACCGCCGGAGAACGGCAGGCGCACCAGCCCGCCAATCAGTTCGGATACGGTGGGCGTCAGGTTCATCGTGATGTACTTCTTGTCCGCCGACACCGTGGCCCGCACCCGCAAGGCGGCGCCTGTCATGAGCATCCCGGGAATCGGCTGGGTGCCCACGGCCCCCTGGTCAGTGATGACCTGAAGCCCCTGAACGTACGCGGTCTGGTTGATCACCGACACATACGCCTGCTGTCCGTTGAACAGCACGAGCCGCGGCGCGTTCATGACGCTGTTTCGCCGGTCCGCCTGCGTGGCCCGAAGAAGGAAATCCACCTGGATCCCGTCAAGAAACGACCCGAACACCTGCATCGCCGGCTGGATGGCACCGCCGAACGACCCGTCCACGCTCGTGGCGGTGGGCGCGGTGAGATCCAGAATGTTCGATACGATCGGGATGGGGGACATGCTGGAGCTCCGCATCAGACCGCCGCCGCGCTGCGGGACCAATCCCGGCTGAATGTACGGTTGGCCAAGGTCCACGCTGGTCAGCTCGTTTCCGATCTGGGGGGTCGCCGGCGTGAAGCCCACACGAGACATCGAACGAGGCATCAGGAGGCGCTCCCCGTGAGGCCCCACGAGCGGGCCACCGTCACCGGTAAGGGCCTGATCGAACCCGGCGTTGCCCTGGTTCAGAATGATGTCCAGGTCGAGCCCCAACTCCTCCATGTAGTTCGCGGTGACGGTCAGGAATCGCGTTTCGATGGCCACCTGGATCGCCCGCTGGGCCCGCAGCTTCTCCAGCAGCTCGGCGACCTCCGCGTGGGCCGACGACGTCTGCGTGACCACCAGCTGCCCGTTGAGTTCGGCCAGGGCGGCCACCTCCCCACCGGCTGCCCGCCAGCTTTCCGGTTCGATCGTCTCTCGGATCAGGTCAAGCAGTTCCTCGATTCGCTCTTCGCGGTCTGCGTCGTCGGTGCCTCCACCGCCGCCGAACCCGCCGCCGCCGAAGCCGCCGCCGCCGAAGCCGCCGCCGCCCATCCCGCCGCCGCCGAACCCGCCGCCGCCGAATTGTCCGTGGTGTCCGGGCATCAGCCCGCCGCCGCCGCTACCGCCGAACCCGCCGCCGCCGCGACCGCCGAACCCGCCGCCGCCGAACCCACCGCCACCGAACCCGCCGCCGCCGAGCCCGCCGCCACCGAACCCGCCGCCGCCGAACCCGCCGCCCATCCCGCCGCCCATCCCGCCGCCGAAGCCGCCACCCATTCCGCCGCCCATTCCACCGCCACCCAGGAAGCTGACGTCCGGACCGTCATAGTCCGGAACGACCATCAGCAAATCGTTGATGTCGTAAACGTCTACATACACTTCCTTGTCCAGGTACTCCTTGGTGGCAATCTTGATGACGCCCTCGGCGGCCACGAACGCCAGCTCCTCTTCGCCCCCGCCGACCTCCTCCAGAATCAACGTCAGCGCTTTTGCAAATGCGATCTCCGAGGGCAGGCGCAGTGTCACCGGGTCGTCACGCCGGATGCCCAGCGCCTCCACGTCATTCCAGACGACGGTGATGTTGACGCCCTGCGTTTCCGCCAGTTGGCTGATCACGTCCTCGAACGCCTGGTCCTCGAAGGTGACCGGGATCTTCTTGTCGAGCTTCTCCTTCAGCTCCTGGTCCTCTCGCGAGAGGCGCTCGGATCCGGTGGGGACCCGATGGGGGCTGGCAATCCTCTCCAGCCAGTCATCCGGGTACTTGACGAAATCCCTGATGGGGACCTTGCTTTCCTCGGTCTCGGTCAGGACGGCTTGCGTATTCCGCCGGTTCTCATCGTGCACAGTCCTCTGGCGATCCAACTCGAAGTGGTTCCACCAGTCGTCCAACATGAAACGGGCGTAGTTGTTTCGCGGGTCGATCGCGACAACCTCCTTCATCACCGCGATCGCCGCCTCGTACTCGGCGTTCTTGCGATGCTCGAACGCCTGCATCATCAGAGCGTCGATCTCCCGGTCACGGGCCGCTCGCATCCGGTCGATGCGCCGCCGGCGCTCCTTCGCGATCTCGTCCCGCTGCTCGCGTACCCGCGTCTCGGCAACACGCCGCTGCTCCTCCGCAACGAACACCTCCAACGCCGCCAACTCACCCTTGAGGCTCTCGTACTTGGACAACGGGGTGGCATACTGGCGGCCGGCCTCGACCGTCTGACGGGCCCGCAGCAGCAACTCCTTTGCCAGCTCGAACTGCTCGTCAATCACGGCTCGGCGAGTTTGCCTCTCCGCCTGCCGGACCGCCGACACCGTACGCTGCCAGCGGATCTGATCGCGGACGCGCATCCGGGTCAGCAGCGAGTCCGAGCCCTGCTCGACCTCCTGATGGCGCTGGACCCGCTCCAGACCCGCCATCGCCTCCGGATGTCCCGGAACGACCTCCAGCGCCTGCCCAAACAGGCGTGCTGCTTCCTCGTTCCGCCCGGCCTCCATCGCGCCGAAACCCTCACGAACCAGGACGGCAGCCCGCTGCTGATCCGAACCCGAGTAGATGGTCTCGGCGACCTCCGGCGCCTCGGTGGCCGTACGCAGTGGTGCGTCGGGCATCGGCGTCGCGCCCTCTACGGCGGACGCGTCGGCGTCCTCTGCCTCGTGCGCCCGCCGGGTGGCGAGTTCACTGAGAAGATCCTGTGCCGACTCGCGGAGCGCCTGGGGCGCATATTCGTTCGCCAGCACCGCCTCGAGTCCTGCCTCGGCGCCGTCCAGATCGCCGGCCGCCAGCGCCTTCTCACCGTCTTCGAGGTCTTTCGTGGCCTTGTCGACCATGGCCAGCGCCGCCTGGACCCGTTCAAGGTATTCGTCGCGCCGCGCCTGATCCGCCTCCGACAGCTTATCGCGATCGACGGCGAGCAGAATTTCCTGCGCCTCGAGGTACTTGCCCTCGTCAAATGTCTGGATGCCTTTGTTCAGAGCATCCTCTACTTCGCCGGCCGGGACCGACGCCACCACAAACAACCACACCGCCGGCATCGCCAAACGGATGACGCGGGACAGCAGTCGCAACGTTGACATTGGAATCCTCCTTCTCCACGCTCCGCCGGGTGACGGTCGAGGAGACCGCATGCCTCGAAGCCCGGGGATACCACCGGGGGCGCAGGGGCTCTGGCAGGTTGTGTATTACGCGTGAGACACCTCGGCATACGCCGAGGCGCCGCAACGGGCTAGAGTCTACGGGGTAGGCCCGGCGCCTGCAACCCCGCGGGCTGATCCGCCGGCCCTGCGAGGATGGTTGCCGGTGGGGCTGCCGACGGCACGCCTACAGGGGGGGCCCCCCGCCACCACCCCGTCCGCCGCCGGGAGGGCCGAGGGGAGGTTTTCTCGGAGGTCCTTCCGGAGGGGCCGTCGGTGGCCTTTCCTTCGGCACCTTTGGGCGGCGCCGGGCCTTCTTCTGGAACTCCTTTCGTACGTCGCTGTCTTTGTCCACGGCCAGGAGGCGCTCCTGTAACCGACCTTTGGAATCCGCGTAGACCACCGCCACCGTCGACTTCGAGGGCTGCAACGACATTCCACCGCCGGGGGCTTTCCTGACCGGCCGATACGATCGATCGAAGTCGATATACAGCACCATCGCACCGGTATCGAAATCCACGAGCTGCCTCATGCCGTCAGGATCAGATGGCAGTTGCATCCGCTTGGATCCCGTGATCGGCTTGCCCACCTCCAGCGGAAACGACTGCTTGACCCAGTCGCCCCTGACCCACTTGAAGATCTCCGCCTTGACCGTGTCCCGAGTCAGGCTGGCCAGAAAAAACTCGGTATCCTGCTCGATGGTCACGTCTTGGGTCGGCTCGGACCATTCGGTGAGCACCACGACCTTCTCCGCGTCGGCGGGGTTCTTCAGCGCGGGGGGATACGCGCAGTAGCGGTTGTACAGCCGGAGCCGCATGCGGTACTGGTAGGTCTTGCCGCTGACGACACTGTCACCGAGGAGATCGTGCGCCCAAACCACTTGCACCGGGGCGGTCGGCCTCGGCGGCGCCTGCTGCCCCGCCTCACCTGAACCGCCGCCCCGCGGGCGCCGGAGCCGCTCGATGGCGGCGTCGATCTGGTTCAGCAGCTCCTCCAGGGCCTGTGACTGGCTACGGCTCAGGCCCGGGCTGGCCTGTGTCTGGAGCGACTCGAGTTCGGACCGCGCCTGTTCGGCCTCCTCCACGGCGACAAAACCTCTCTTTACGCGCCTGCGCATGTCATCGATGGCTTGATCGATCTTGTCTTCCTCGGAATCAGCGTCCGGAGTCTCCTCGATCAGGTCTGCGTACCGGTCCTGGCCGCGCATGCTGCCCACCTCGTCGGCAGCCTCGAAATACTCGTCGTCCAGCTCCTGGATGTCGATGCCCTCATACTCCGGTAGCTTCCAGGAATCGCCCGCCTCCGGAACGGGAAACAGCGGGCGCATCAGGTCGAGCTGATTGAGCGGATCACGAACCGCCTCCGCGTAGTAACCGACGTCTTCGCGGGTTTCGATCGGGACGGTCGGCGTGAGCCCGGTTTGCATGACGATGACTTGAGGCGGAGCAGGCGGCTTTACAGGAGCATACGTCGTGATGTCCTGCCACTCGCTGTAGCTGCCATCCCAGTTGCGTTCGCGGCGCTGCAGGTCCGCCCCGAGCACGTAGTGCTCGCGGCGGCCCGGATGGTATCCGGCCTCGCGGAAGAGCCGCTCCTGCTCGTTGCGGTTGTAGATTGACGATACCGTCACCCAGTTGAACGACATTTCGTATTCGTCCCCGAAGGTGTCTCCGACGCCGCTTGCCTCCAGGAGTATGACGGGGGGCTCCACGCGTGCGACGGTGCGGCCGGCCACCTCAGCCTTGACGGACTCCGGAGGCAGAAACCGGGCCAACTCGATTTTGTCGCCCGGTGCCCGCGCTTTTTCCCCGACGTCCGGCACCGCCGGCAGCGGCGGCAGCGGCCTTGGCCTCAACTCGGGATCCAGGAAGCCGGCGGCGGCGTAGAAGTCGTTCATCCATTCTCGCAGTTTCGGGACCGGGTTCCTCTCGGATGAGGGAGTAGGCTGCTCCCTGGCGACGGCTTGGCGCAGGCGTTCGGCCTCTTCGGCCAGCGCGGTGTGCACGGTGTCGGGCCCGACGGATTCGGCCCCGATCTGAGTACGGTTCGGTGACGACCCCAGGTACCGCGCGATCACGGCCAGCAGCAGCAGGCCGCAGATGCCAAGCACTCCTTTCTCCACGTGACGCTCGATCGGGCCGACCGCTTGCTTAGCCATCGCTCGACTCCTTGTTGGGCCGGAACTCGTCTCGGGCAGGCGCGGCCACGCGACTGTCGCCGCCCGGCACCGCTCAATCCGCCTCCTCGGGCTCAGGGCGCTGCTTGCCTATCTCTCCCAGGATGATGTCCGGCATGATCGGCAAGTACAGCTTCGAGAACAGAATGGTCTCGAAGTCCAGCATCACGTCGACCACCGGTTCGCCTCCGTAGATTCTTCCTGCCATTTCGAGGTTCGCCGGCTCGGCTTTGTAGTTGACCCGGTACAGCGTGGTGAATCTGTTGTTGCAGATCGCCTCGATGACCGACGGCAGATCCCGGGCGTCCACCACGACGTTGAGGGTGAAGTAGATCACCTCGTAGTCCTCACCGGAGGTGTTGCCGGTGAACGCTTCGGGTAGCGGGCCTTCCTGCGTGCCCACATAGCGCGGCGTCACCCGCAAGGACACCAGATCCTTGACGGGCAGGTTGCCCACCCACCGGTCCTGTTCTTCGAGTTGTTCGGCCGCCCGCTCGTTCACGCTGGCAAGCGCTTCGACCACGTCTTGCTGGATCCACAGCGAGAGCTGCGCGTCCCAACAATCTTCGATCCGCGGCGGGCGGCCACCGGGGTCGTAGACGGCCTCAATCACGTCGAAGGACGATACGTCCGGATCCAGCGGCAGCGTTGCGTAGCAGTAGATCCGCTTGGCCTTGGCAATGCTGGCCCGCACGTACGGGTCCTGCTTGGCCTGCTCCG
The DNA here is from genome assembly GCA_020353195.1 of Phycisphaerales bacterium. Taxonomy (GTDB): domain Bacteria; phylum Planctomycetota; class Phycisphaerae; order UBA1845; family UBA1845; genus JAFGJQ01. Next base: position 1,149,035 of record CP070691.1, read on the forward strand.
CGGTGATCAGGCCGGAACGGTTGCCCCGTTCCATGTCCCCCTCGCCGGGCGATTCATCCTCACCATCGCGGCGGGCCTCGTCCTCGTCGACACCGAAGTCCACGCTCTCGGCGGCCCGCCGCTCGTCCTCGATGCGCTCTTCGGCGTCTCGTACCTCGCTCTCGGTGGGGATCGTCCCTGCCTTGAGCCTCAGATACAGCTCGTCCAGCGCCGCGCTGTACGCCTTCGGGAACTCGAACCTCGCATCATAGTCCGGGGCGGGGAAGAAGCCGTCGACAAGCTGTTCGTGTCGAGCGACCCCGTCGGCCAACGCGATGACGTTCTCGTGATGCCCGGTGATGGCCTCGATGCGCTTCTGCTCGGCGTCGATCATCTCCTTGTTGACCGGCGAGCGTGTATGGCTGCTGAGCCGGCCGTGCAGCCTGACGGCTTTCTCCATGCCGGTCTGGACCTTCGACATGACGGTGATCGCGACGGCGCCCGCCGCGATTCCGGCGACCCCGACCAGACCGCAGATGATCAAGAACAGATGCCTGCGCAACACGTCCATCGGATTCCTCCCGGCGGCGCCCGGCCGCCACGAAGCCGGGCCCACCGCAAGCGCTCTTATTCGCCTTCCCTGTCCGCCGGCGTTTCACCCGCTTCGGTCTCGTCTTGGGGCATGTCCGCCAGCACGACGTCGAGCGCGATGGTGAACAGCCAATCCAAGTCCATCGACTCGTCGGTGAGCGGGTCAACAGTCGCGGCGCCGTCCGACCGGGGTGCCGACGAGCCGCCTCGAGGCCAGCGCGGCGCCGTTCCCCTTCCCGTGTCGGGCCCGCCCGGCCCCGACGAGCCGGAACGCCCCCGGGGGCTCAAACCTGCCGGCGGGGCGCTGCCGCCCGACGAGCCGAGACGCCCGTCTGGTTCGGGGCTTCTCGGCGGCCCGATCGGGCCCCCGGTTCCGGACCCTGACGGCCCCTGCGAGCCCCTTCCCAGGGAACTACCCGATCGACGACTGGGCCTCGGCGGCGCTCCGCGGTCCGGTCGGCCACCCTCCTCTCCGCGCTCGATCGAAGTCAGCGCCACGCGGTTGACGTAGAACCCCGTGCCGGGGCGACGCCCCGCCTCGCGCAGTTTCCGTTGAAACTCGCTGTTGACGAACTGGGAATGTTTCCGATTGGGCGTTCGACACTCGAGGTACACCACGAAGCCGGGGACCTGGACGTCGACCGGGTCCGCCACCAGGTCGGCATCAGCCCCGGACCGGTCGACGAAATCCGCATCCAGCTCCTCAATGGAGAGGTCCGGGTAGTGGACGATGTCGAGGTTTTCGATAAAGACCTCGGTGCGGTCCCGCCGGCCGATCCGCTCCTCTTCTCGCAGCTTCTCCACCGCCTGGCGGTACTCCTCGGGCGTTTGCGCCTGGTCCAGAGGAGGCTGCGGTACGGGAAGGGCCTCGTGAATCATCTGCAGGATGCCAGGCAGAACAGCCTTGTTCTTCAGCAGCTGACTCATCTGGTCGATCTTTGCCTCTTCGTCCGTGCCGCCCCTTGAGATGGTGTCGAACTCCTGCTTCATCTTCTCGGCGGCTCCGAGAACCCGCCCCGCCCAGACCCCGGGCGGCCCACTTTGAGGTCCCCTCATGATGTCCTCAGCTTCGCGAACCGAGGACACCGCCCGCGGCGAGTCGGGGATTTCCGCCAGGGCGCCGCTGTCCCAGGAATACCGCAGCCACACGATTCCCGAAGCCAGCAGCAGGGCGGCTGCGGCGGCTCCAAAGAACGGACGCTTCTTGCGCCATTCCACCTGGCGGGCGATTTCCGGAGGCAGCAGGTTTGTCTCGATCTTGCTCACACCCAGACCCTGTAGCGCAAGCCCGTAAGCGACGGCAAAGTTCGGCAGCCGCGCCTTGAAGTCGTCGTCATCGACTCCCGGAGCGAACTGCATCTTGTCGAACGCGCCGGGATGTTCCACGTCCAGCTGCAGGTTCTGCTGCAGGTACTTCTGCAACACCGGCAAGCTGAACGCATTCCCGACGCCGATCACCTTCGTGAGTTCGGCGTCGCGATGGGCGGACGTGTATCGACCGATGGACCGCTGCAACTCCTGAACCAGGTCGGCGAAGACCGGCCTCATCGCCTGGAAGATCCGGCGGGCGTACTTGCTGGTGGCGGCCTGCTTCTTGAGGTTCTCGGCCTTGGCGAACGAGAGTTTGAACGCTTTGACCAGAGCTTCGGTGAAGTTGTTCCCGCCGATGGGGATGGAGCGCGTCCACAGGGTGTCGGGGCCGGCGAGAACAAGATCCGTGTTCTCCGTGCCGATGTTGATCAGGACGGTGGTCCCGCTGCCCACCATGCCGTCAAACAGAGCGGCGTTGTAGAGGGCCAGCGGAGCCGCCTGCACGATGATGGGCTCGATGCCTGCCTCTTCGAAGTGGCTGAGATAGTCGCGGATGAGTTCCCGCTTCATCGCGAAGATGCCGACCTGGATCTCCGGGGCCCCCTCCTCCTGAAACGTCTGGTAGTCCCAGATCACCTCGTCCATGTCGAAGGGAATCTGCTGATCGGCTTCATAACGAACCAAGTCGGGGATCTTCTTGGCTTCGACCGGGGGAAGGGGTGAAAACCGCGCCAGCGTGTGGTGTCCGGGCACGCTCACCACGACCTGGTCGGCGGAGATGTCGTTCTGGGAGAGGAACTTCTCGAGCGCCTGGGTGATCTTGAGATCGCGATCGCCGCTGGCATCCGTCAGAATGGTATCGTGCTCGACGTAGGTCTGCCCGACGACCTCGACGAGCCGGTCAGTCAACACCCGCAGCTTGATCGCCTTCAAGGCGCTCTTGCCGACGTCGATTCCCCAGGCCATCTGTCCACTGGCCACGACACGCCTCCTTCTGCAAAATGACGACGTTGTCTTCCGGTCTCGCCTCGCGTAAAGTCGGTCATCATGTCCGGCAAGTATCGGCTAACCACGCTGGGCTGTAAAGTCAATCAGTACGAGTCCCAGCAAATCCGCGAGACGCTTGAATCACTCGGGCTTCGCGCCGCCCGCCGGGGCGAGACCCCCGACCTGGGCGTCGTGAACACGTGCGCTGTCACTGTAAGTGCGGCCCGCAAGAGCCGTCAGTTCATTCGCCGCGTTTCCGAGCAAGGCAAGGTCCCGATCGTGGTCGTCGGCTGCTACGCGGCCGCCGCCGCCGACACGCTGCAGCACATGGATGGTGTCGTGGCTGTGCTCGGGCACGACCGCGACATCTGCCAGGAACTGCGCGAGGTTGCCTCATGTCGGCTGGAAACTGGTGCGGATCACCGTCACCGCCTCGGCGCCCCTGGACGCGCTGACGCCCACGAGCCCCATCCGGCGGCTGGCAGAGCCTCGGTCGGGGATGACGTACTTCGAAGCACAACCGACCCGGTGCAGGGGCCGCCTTCCACGCGGAGCGCAGATTGCCGACCCGCCACCACTTCTAGTATTCGCATCCCGGTCGGCCGTGTCAACAACGCCAACCCGCTGAATCGGACCATCCGCGCCTTCGCCGGCCATCAACGGGCGTTTCTGAAAGTACAGGACGGCTGCGACGCGCGCTGCACGTACTGCATCATCCCCCGTCTCCGCCCGCGACCGGGCTGGAAACCGATCGCGACGGCCGTCGAGGAAGCACGGGCACTCGTCGGCGCCGGACACCGCGAGATCGTGGTGACCGGCATCTATCTCGGTGCGTACGGGCGTTCGACGGCCGTTCGACGCCCGTTCAACGACGATGCGTCACCGCTGGCGGACCTGATCGACGCGCTGGCGACGGTGGAGGGATTGACCCGGCTCCGGCTGTCCAGCCTGGAACCGGGTGACGTGGATGACCGCTTGCTGTCAGCCCTGCGCCGTCACGACTGCTGCGTGCCGCACCTGCATGTTCCGCTTCAGGCGGGCAGCGACGCCGTCTTGCGCCGCATGAACCGGCAGTACACGGTCGGCCAATTCTTCGACATGATCGACCGGGTCCGGACGGAGCTTGATCGCCCCGCCTTGAGTACGGACGTCGTCGTGGGGTTCCCCGGGGAAACGGACGCCGACTTCGAGCGGACGCTGGACATCGTCCGGCATGCGGCGTTCTGCAAGGTCCACGCGTTTCCATTCAGTCCCCGGCCTGGGACCGCCGCCGCCGGATGGGCGGATCAGTTTGTGGACTCCGGCGTTGTCAAGCAGCGGATGAACCGGCTGGCCGACGTCGAGCGGCAAACGGCGCGGCGATTCGTCGGCAGCTTCGTCGGGTGCGAAGAGCGCGTCATCGTGGAACAATCGGCAAGCGAGGCGAGCCGAACCGCTGGCAAACCGCACGACTCGCTTCGCCACGGGCGAACCGATCGCTATTTCGACGTGCACTTCGCCGGGCCGGACGTATGCGCTGGCGATGTCGCGAAGGTGCGCATCGACGCAGTGACCCCCGGAGGTGCCCGGGGCACGCTTATAAAAACCCTTTGCGCGACTAATTGCTTGTCGGACCGCCATCGCGTAACCTGATATTGCCGCAGTATGCAAGATTCAAAACGAACCGCGACCGTAAGGGAGCGGCCAACATGCGAGACCCTCCGCCGAAGGCGGATGAGCGAGCGCCCGTGAGCAGAACCGCGCCCGTGAGGGAGCGGACGCTTCCCGGCGACGGGCGCTTTCGCGCCGCTTCCTTACGGGCGCGGTTCGGCCTGCGGAGCGCGCAACGCACGGCTATTCCGAACCGCGACCGTAAGGAAGCGGCGGCACCCCCGCGGTCGACGCTTCTGAGCCACTTCCTTACGGGCGCGGTTCGGATCGACGGCTCGGCTGCTGTGAGCACTTGACCAACGCGGGGTGCGTCGGCTCCTCGTATCGCGGCCCGATGATCCCATTGCTCCGCAGAGCGCAAGGGGGTGTGGGCATGGCGAAATTCACCTGTCCGGGTTGCGGAACCCACTACAGACTTCCGGAGGGCGCCGCGGGCAAGAGAGTCCGCTGCAAGAAGTGCGGGAAGATCACGCAGATCCTCGATGACGATGACGGTCCGATCCGCCTCGCCGGCGAGCCGGACGACTTCTTTGCCGAAGCCGCCGCGGCCGCTTCGCGCGGCGGTCCCGCCGCAACGGCCGATTCGCCCGGTATGGGGTACCCGTCCGCCGATTCGGCGTCTCATGCCGTCGCAGAGGCTGACGCCCTGGTCGCCGCCGGCCGAATCTCCGACACCCGCCCCGCCGGCCGAACCTTCTGGAGTGACGTCGGCTGGAGCTTCCTGTTCATTACGCAACCGGGCAATGTCGTCACCTTCGTGATCATCTGGCTTCTGTACATCGCTGGTCCAATTGTCAGGTTTTCCGGTTGCATCGGTATAGCCGCCAGTTTGATTCTCGCCGGCTGGATTTGCTCGTTTCTTCTGAAGTGTGTTGTGGAGGCCGCTTCAGGAGAAGACGACCTACCCAAACTGACTCTTACTGAGGGGTTTATGGATGACATCCTGGTCCCACTTTTCAAAGTCCTCGTGACCCTCGTCGTTCTTTTCGTGCCGCCTCTTGCCTACTTGGTTTTCATCTCAATACTGGCATCGGACCGCTCGTCGTTCATCGCAACCGGACTTGGCGATCCGATTACACTACTTAGCACCGAAGGGATGATCGCACTCCCCTATGCTTTGCTGATGGCTGCTGCAATTTACCTGGCGCCGATCGCCCTTCTGGTAGTTGCGCTGGGCGGCGTACTTGACCTCTTCCGCATCGACCTGATTGTCAGAACAATCACCCAGACGTTCTTGCCGTACCTGGCGACATTTGCCTTTCTGGCCGGTGCGATCATGCTGTTCAAAGGGGCTCGCTGGGTGATTTCGGCTGCGGCCGGGGGCACCACATTCGGCGCTAACGCCGTTGTGCTTGGTTTGCTTGGGTCGGCCTTGACCGCTTACTTTGACATTTCTGTCGCGCGGATCATCGGACTGTATTATCGCCACTACAAGCACCGGTTTGCCTGGCAGTGGGAGTAGGGGGAGAAGAATGAACGGTGAGTGAAGAAGTCTTCACTCACCGTTCTTCCTCTATCGTTTCCGCGTTTCTACTTCGTGGTGAACGCCGGCAGTTGGATGCGGCGGACCTCCTCCAGCAAGGCCAGCACCTCCAGCTTCGACACTTCAATCGTACCGATGACCATCTTGACGCTCTTGGTCCGCACGAGAATCTTGAATCCGAGCGATTCGAGCTTCTTGATGGTCGCCTCGGACGTGTCGGCCAGGTAGACCGCGACCTCGATCCGGTTGTTGACGACCTTCACCTTGCCGTCGCTGTAGTTGCCGTCGTCGCCGACCTTGGCGGCCAGACCCTGCAGTTCCGCCGCCAGCTTGATCTGCAACTTGCGCTCGCGCTTCTGCTCGGGCGTGAGGTTGGCGTCATCGTCAATCGCTTGGAGAAGGTCCCTCGGCGAAACAACGATGCCGCTCGCCTCGTACTCCGCCATCGGAGCACCGAGAGACATCGGCGCTATGCGCGCCCTTCTTAGCGGCATGGAAGCGTTGGCAGCCTTTCCGCCGTTGTGGTACATAACGCCGCGGCCGCCGCCGAACCCGCCGCCGCCGCCGAATCCGCCTTCCTTCTTTCCAAACACACCATCGTAGCTGACGCCCTCGGGCATCTCGACGGGGACCAGCACCTTGGTGGGCTGACCGCCGCGCGTGATGGTCAGCTCCTCGACCGCGACGAAGCTCGTGTACTGCGTGAGCAGGCGATACTCCATGCCCAGTTTGACGATGGCGTCCTTGATGACCGCGTCGGGTTGCCCGCTTTGGATACCGGGCAAATCCTGGTCCATCAGGTGCTCGACCTTCGCCCGCGCCCACAGCGACGCGATGACCTCGTTACGCCCGAACGTGCCCGGCAGATTCACCACGATGTCGCGCTCGAAGACTTCGCTGCCCCGCCGGCCGGTCAACCGGATCGTGCCCGACGCGGGCGCGGTGTACCTGGCCTTGATGACGACCGGCTTGGCGCTGAACAGGTCGGGAATCCACTGGGGGTAAACCTCGTCAACGGGAAGACCGCCCCAGTCGATCTCGATGTCGGTCAGGACGGGCGTGCTGACGCGATCGTAGAACCGGTTGGCCGCCCCGTCGGCCTGAGCCTGGGACAGCACGTACTCCACCTCGCCGCGGCCCGCCCGCGCCATTCCGTCGAGCAGGAAGCGGTTGACGCTTCGCCCGATCCCGAACGAGAAGACCCGCGTGGTGCCGGCGTTCGTCTTGACCGCGCCGATGATGGCCAGGTCGTTGCCGACGTATCCATCGGTCATGAAGCAGACGATGCGGACGCGGTCCGGATCCTGGTCACCGCCGAGGCAGGCGTTGATGGCCTTCATCATCTCGGTGCCGCCGCTGCCCTGCAGGCTCTGCAGGTAGGCCAGCGCCTTGGCCCGGTTCTCGTCGGTGTTGGGCACGGGCTTGTCGAAACAGAAGCCCACACCACCGGCGAACGTCATCAGATTGAACGTGTCGTCGGGATTGAGGTTCTCGATGCACATCTGCATGGTCTTCTTGGCCGTCTCGATGGGAAAGCCGCTCATCGACCCACTCTTGTCGATGACGAAGATCATCTCCTTGGGCACGATCCACTCCGGCGCGACGCGCTGCGGCGGCTGGAGGATCAGCGTGAAGAAGCCGCCACGGTCGTCGAAGTGTGACAGCAGCGTGTCGCCGATGTCGTCGGTGGCGGTCTTGTAGGTCAGGACGAAATCCTTGTTGGGGATGACCTTGCGGTCCTTCAGAGTGACATTTGCCTCCGACTGGATGCCGTCGGCATAGTCGACCTCGACCTCGTGCTGGGGCGACTTCAGGTCACGGATGGGGAAGCCGGCGGCGATCTCGACGGAGATCGAAACATCGTGCCCGGCCCGCATCCCTTCGGGAATCACGGGCGGGGTGATCTTGTCGGCATCGGGCACCTCGGGCGTGGGTTGGCCGGTGGTCATCGGGGCCGGTGCACTCCCGCCGCCGGGGATATACCGCGGCCCGACGACCATCGGGAAGTCGAAGTGGTACGTGCCCTCTTGCCAGTCGAGATTCTCGACATAGCTGATGCGGATCTCGACCCGCTCGCCGGGCTCGATGTTGGCCACCGACTGCGTGAAGATGTTGGGGCGCTCCTGGTCCAGCAGACTGGCCACGTGGCCGGCCGCCTTGGCCTCCTCGTAGATCTGACGGGCCTCCTCGCGGGGCTTGATGACGCCGCGGACGACCCGCTCGCCGACGGTCATGGTCATGTCGTCGACCGCGGCATTCTGGGAGAGCGGGAAGACGTAGACCCCCTCGATCTTGTAATCGAAGGGGTTATGAAACTTCTGCGTAACTTCCACACGGGCTACGAACCCGGTGATGCGGACCTGAACGTCGGTGTGCTCCAGCGGGCACGGCCCGAGCGCCTGCCCCTCCGGGCCGGTGGCTTGCAGCATGCCCTCGGTGGGCGGCTCGGCCTGGGCGAAGGCGGCCCCGGCAGCCGGTCCGAGTATCAACAGCCCGATTCCACCTGCAATTGATGCGGCGCGTAGCATTGTCCAATCTCCTTTGTGAGAGGGTCCAGTATGGTTCCACCTGATTAGACCGCCGACCGGCCGGCCGGTTCCAGGGAAAATCGCAGTGGAGAAACGAGGACGGCCTGGATCTCCGGGCTCTGGCCGAGGCCGTGTCTCGCTGTGGCTCCGGCCGGCGTCCAGGTACCGTCAGTCGTGTAGGGTCGTCGTCCGCGGAGCATCCGATTAAAGCCCGTCGGCGTGGGTCCGGCGGGGGTGGGGCGAGGGGGGTCTCGCCGCTTACCGCGCCGGGTCGGTGAACACGAGTTGGAAGCCGCCGAAGTCGACCAGATCCACGTCGCCGTCCAGATCGAAATCGAAGGCCTGGCACTGTGGAGCAACGTAGCCGACAGCCGGACCGCTCATGCAGTCCGACCAGTACGCGAAATCGCCGAGATCCACGTACCCCTCGCCGGTGTAGTCGCCGCCGGGCCACCCTGCCAAGAACGCCAGCTTCAACGCGTCCGCGTAGACACGGAAATTCCAACTGGAGCTTGGTCGACCGCTGACCGTTTCCTCCGAGACGTTGACCGAGGCGTTAGCCACGTCCTGCCCCGCCGTGAACCAGTAACGCCCGAGCGAAACCCACTGGTCGTAGTTCGGAGGCTCGGGCGCGCCGCTCGCGATCTGGTCGACCAGCAGCACGCTGTCGCCTTGATGGTGGCGGATCGTGTACTGCGCGTCGTAGCAGTTCGCGCCGTTCGCCCAGGTGGCGAACACCTCGTAGCGGCCACGTGTCTCGATAATCGGCACGAACGTGGCGTTGTCGTCGCCGGTATTCGGCACCTCGTAGGTGATGAAGCGGCTGCCGGTTCCCGTCAGCCCGGGTGCGGCACTCTTGATGATGCTGTTCGCCCAGGCGCCGTCTTCGAAATACGTCGGCGGCGGAGTCAGTGCACCGGATTCATCGCGGCTCTCGACGATGATGTCAGGCGGCCACGGCGAATCGCAGAGAAGCTCCACATCATCCACGTAGACCACGAATGGCCCGACCGTGTCCACCACCGCGAACGCCAGGTGCTCGAGCGTTCCCTTGTTGGTGAAGGACGCCAGCATGCCGTCGCCGGTCATGCCGCGGATCGGATCGGACAGCGGATCGAAGACGAAGGTCTGCCAGACGCCGGGCAGCGACTCGACCAGCACACCCTGCGGGGCACCGTTGATATCGCTGGCGGCGCCGATCCACTCGATGGTGCCGTCGGTCCCGCCATCGTCCCCGACGTCGGCGTTGGTCGCCGTCTCACGGATGCCGACTGCCAGGCGGAACCGACCGGCGTCGACCCGCAAGCGCACGCGAATCAGATGATCCAGCCTCACGGTCGGATTGGGAACGTACGGGGCGTTGTGCGTGGTCAGCCGCATCCAACGCTGCGGATCGGTGTCGATGAACTGCCACTGGACCTTGTAGCAGGCAGTGCCGCTGAACGCCGCCACCCCATCGGTCACCTCGGCCACGTTCGGCTGCAATTCGAGATCGTCCACCGTCGAGCCGCTGTAGCGCGGATACTGAAACAGCACGCGCGTCCCGTTTGCGAATCCCTCGAAGTCGGTGAGGGTGAAGGGCTCGCACGGGGGTGGGACGCTGACCAGCACTTGCCAGCTCTCCTCGTCGCTGCCGGCTGAGTTCTCCGCTCGCACTGTGAAGTCAACGGGCTGGCCGACGTCACTCTCCGAGGCGACCCACCCGTGCACCCAACCGTTTGACGAGACGGTGGCTCCCGGTGGGCCCGCCAGGAGCGTCCAGGTCTGCGCGGTGCCTTGCTCCAGGCTGAGCTGACACAAGTGCTCCTGACCGACCCACACGTCAGCCGGATCGGGCGTGACCTCGGCAATGACCGGCGATAGCGGCGTATCAAATGTGATGTCCAGCCGGGCAACGTCACCCGCCAGGACGGTCGCCTGATCGTACTCGGCGAGGTAGCCCAGGTGCTCTGCCGTGACGGCGTAATCGGTTCCGCCCGAAGTAGCCGGGATCATTGTCACGACGTAGTAGCCATTGCCGTCAGTCTGCACGGGCGCCAGGCCGGCGACGGTAACAGTGGCGTCGTCAACCGGATCGCCTGTGATGCCGTCGGTCACCCGGCCCCACAGCGTTCCTTCGCTGGCGGCGGTGGTGTGCCACGGCATGGCAGGTGTCAACGCCGGCTCGGTGAACAGGTTCGCGCGCACGTACGGATACCACGACCAGTCAGCCTCCCAGGTGCCGTCGAGATCGTTGTCGGCCGTGGCGCCGTACGCGAAGTTGATCGTCCCGTCGGCCCCCTGGTCGTAGGCATATTGCATCTGGATGATGCTGTTGGCCATCGAGTTCTTGTAGAGACACTGGCCGATGTACATGTGCCTTTGATGACGCCAGCCGATCGCCGCGTCGACCCAACCGCGATACCTGTCGCGCTCCCAGTCAACGTGCTCCCTCAAGTAGATCATGGGGCATGCGCCGTCGAGCCAGCCCATCCGCATCCACAGTTCCCAGTTCTGAAACACACTGCGGTACGCACTGGAATCCTCGAAGTTCACGGGCACGCCTCCCCACCCGGCCACCGCGGCGGTGTGACTCAGTGGTTGGACGGGGTTGCTCTTGATGGCTGCGATCTCCGCCCGGCTTCGACGCACCAACTCGTCGATCGTGCGTCGCCGAAAATCGTCCCATTCAGTGTCGCCGTTCGGCATCGGCGGGTCAGACCGACCGGCAATGACACGGAACCGGGCCAATCCCGATTTCGTGTACGCGCTGTCGGCCGGATACCCCGCGTCCGTGCTAAGGTGGCGGATGAAGTCCCAGTGAATGCCATCGATCTCGTAGTTGGTCACCAGTTCACGGACGATGCTGATCAGGTATTCCTGTACGTCGGGCGAACCGGGATCCAGGTGGTAGAAGCCGCTGATTGGCGCCGGCCCGGCACCGATGTCGGCAATCGGCACGCACAGCCACTCCGGATGGGACGATAAGAACGCGTTGCCGACCGGCGGCCAGGTGTAGCTTACGAGGTACGGGATCAGTCGGCCGTGCACCTTGAGACCGTTCGCGTGTGCCCGCTGGATCAGGTGCGCCAGCGGGTCAATCTCAGGCGGATAGGCGGTGGCCTTGGGCAGGATGCTCGAGTTCCAGAGGGCTCCGTGCAGACTGCCGGCCGTGTCCTGCCTGAACATGATCAGGGCATTGATGACGTTGTAGTTGCCCTGCATGGCGCGCGAGACCATGTCATCGATCTCGTCCAGGCTGCCCAGGCCCTCGTGGCCGGTCGACGCCCAGAACGCGCGGAATTCGGGCGCTGCCTGCGGACCGGTGCTGAACCGGACCGCGTCGGCGGCGAGGGCCGTGCCTGCTTGAGCACTGCTGTGGAGCGTCACCCGGCCGGTCGTGCCCGCGGCGAAGTCATACGTCCCCAGCACGACCCATTGAACTTCCTGGGCGGCCTGGTTGACGTAGACGTCGTCGGTCCCGCCTGCGTGGTAGACGGTGTAGTGTGCATTGTCAGGCCGGTCGCTGCCGGTAGCGGGGATCCACACCGCCACTTCGTAGGGACCGGCCGCGGGTAGGGTGGGGCGCCATTCGACCTCGCCCGCCGGGTCGTTCGTACTCTGCTCGACGTAGTCCGTGGCCCATTGGCCCGGGGCGATTGAAGTGCTCCATGCGGATCCGTACAGAATGGTAAAACCGGCATCGGCGTTGTCGACAACGACGGTCGCGGCCAACGAAGGCGCGGTGACCAGCCAGACGATGGCGGTCATCACAAACGCGCTTGCGCTGACACGATCTGACCCACGAAGCACGTTGCCCGACCTGACACTCGCCCTTAAGGGCCTCGCGTTTTGGCTGGAACATCTCATTCGCCGCCCCTCACACTACTATCGTACGCAAATGAGCTGCCCGATCCAAGCGAGAATCGCCTGCCCTGCCGTTGCTCTTCCCCACGGAGCCGGCCAGTCGGCCATAGACGCCCTGTCGCGCCAGTGCCAGCAGGGTGCGTTGGGTGTCCCGCGCACGCAAGCCGAGGGTGGCATGGCCACACTTGTGTGGCCATGGAGAAGCCCACACAAGCGCGGGGCATGCCACCATAATCAGGCCGTCCGGGAAACCCGGGTTGGAAACATCGCCTGCGGCTTGCTAGACTTGCGGCCGTAAGGAAGGAGGTTTCGTTGAGTTTCCCAGAGGATTTCGTGTGGGGTGCCGCTGCCGCCGCCTACCAGATCGAAGGGGCGGCGCGCGAAGACGGCAGGGGCCCCTGCGTGTGGGACCGGCTGTGCCGCCGTGACGGCGCCATCTGGGGCGGTCACACCGGTGACGTGGCGTGCGATCACTACCACCGGTACCGGGAAGACGTGGAGTTGATGCGGTGGATCGGCCTGAAGGCGTATCGGCTGTCGATCTCCTGGCCTCGAGTGCTCCCCGACGGGGCGGGGGCTGTCAACCCGATGGGCGTCGATTTCTACGATCGCCTGGTCGACGAGCTGCTCGCGGCGGGAGTGACGCCCTACGTGACGCTGTTTCACTGGGACTTTCCCCTGGCGCTCTACGAGCGGGGAGGCTGGCTGAACCGCGAAAGCGCGGAGTGGTTTGCCGAATACGCAAAGGTGGTGGCCGACCGGCTCAGCGACCGCGTGGGACACTGGCTGACCCTCAATGAGCCGCAGGTGTTCGTGTCGCTCGGTCACTTCGAGGGCGTTCATGCACCGGGCGACAAGTTGACGATGAAACAGGCGTTGCAGGTCGGCCACCACGCACTGCTCGGTCACGGCAAAGCGGTGCAGGCGGTCCGCGCGGCGGCCCGCGGGCCTTGTCAGATCGGTTTCGCCCCGGTCGCCGTGGTGAAAACGCCCGCCACCGACACGCGTGAAGACATCGAAGCCGCCCGCCGATCGATGTTCGCGGCCAACGACGAGACCCTGTTCAACAACTCATGGTGGATGGATCCTCCGTTGTGGGGGAGGTATCCCGAGGACGGCTTGGCTGTCTACGGCAGTAGTGCACCGCAGGTCCGCGATGGTGACATGGAGGCCATCTGCCAGCCGTTGGACTTCTTCGGTGTCAACGTGTACAGCGGCCAAACCGTCCGGGCGGGGACCGACGGACCTGAAACGGTCCCGCTCGAGGTCGGCGGCAGGATGACGGCCATGCGGTGGGCCGTCGCGCCGCAGGTCTTGCGGTGGGGACCGACGTTCCTTCACGAACGATACCACCTGCCGATTCACATCACGGAAAACGGCATGTCCAACGTCGACTGGGTCTCGCTGGATGGACGCGTGCACGACCCGCAGCGCATCGACTTTCTATGGCGATACCTGTTGGAACTCGGAAAGGCCATTGGTAGCGGGGTGGATGTCCGAGGCTACTTCCACTGGTCGATTCTGGACAACTTCGAATGGGCCGAGGGCTATCGGGAGCGATTCGGGCTGATCTACGTCGATTACCCGACACAGAGGAGAATCCCGAAGGACTCCGCCGCCTGGTACCGGGAGGTCATCGCCTCGAACGGCCGGACGCTCTTCGACCCGGGCGCGTGTGGCACGCCCGGATCCGGCCAAACAACGGGACGCGAATCCGAAAGCGCCTGAGTCTCCAATCACTGATCATCACAAGACGATTACGAGCCTGATCGGCAACCTGCTTGGCGCGCAAAACGTCGCCCTCCGCCGCGAAGAACAGCGAAGGGCGACAATAACAGGCGTTACAGACGATCCAGGCCTCAGGACAGCCGACGCTTGACCCAGACGACCAAGCCCAGGCCCGTCGCCCCGAGCACGACCGCCGCTGGCACCGGTATCTGGGCCGACAACACGAGATTATCGATGTTGAAGCTCCCGGCGTCATCGTGGATGAGGATCGACCCGATCAGCGCGCCCCCACCATCAATGCCGAAGAACCCCTCGCCCGTGCGCGTCGTGTACCCGATCAGATTACCGGCTTCGTTGTTGGCGACGAACGTCATGTCTTGCAAGGGACCGGCCCCCGCCTCGAACTCGATGCCCGCGGCTCGAACCGGGTCGACGAAGTCGATGCGCACCCACCCGTCTGAAACTTCGACCCACGCGTTATCATTCGGGAGATTCAACTCGGTCCGTATGAACTCACCCTGCGGTGCATCCGGGAAGATAATGCCCTCGCCAATCAGGATGTTCGGATCGGTGATGAGTCCAGAGAAACGCTCAACCTCGAAACCGATCACCCTCGTCGGACCGATGATCTCGGACGGGTCAGTGATGACGAACGCATCCGCCAGGGTCGCCGACCCCGTGCCCAGAGCCGGGTCGCTTATCATCATGTCGCTCAGAGCGGGCGCTGGCGCGAGGGCCAGAACAACAACAGTCAGGCACACAGGCGACGCAATCCTCGTGCAATAGACTCCGTTCATACGTCTGCCCTTTCCAGTTAACCGACTTCTTCTCTCGTCATCCCTTCGAAAACCGCGGCGAACGCGGATGTACGCTTCACTATGAAACTCGCCTCCTGGTCCAGACGACCATGCCCAGCCCGACGACCCCGAGCAGCACGGCACCGGGCGCAGGGATGACGGTGGCGCTGTGCGAGAACGGCCCGAAGAGTCCGCGAGTGGCGCCCGCGACGTGGTTATAAACGTCAAAGTGGAACCCCATGCCGCCCACCGCCGAGAACTCGTAGACGTTGATCTGCCCCGTTTGCGAATCGTGGGGGGCCGGGAACGTGTCAATGAAGTCCGCAATGGGCGAGTCAGTCAAGGTGAAATCACCGAGCATGAACTCCTGCCAATCAGTCCCCAGCCCGTATATGCCGTGCGAGGGCAAAGATCCGCCACCTTCAAGTATAGGCGCGGAACCATCCGTCACCGTCTGAATATATGTCGGGGCGCCCGGCAGCGGGGGCGGATCGGTAAAACCACCCAGCCCCCCCGTCGTCGAAGGCGTCAGCGTGATCGTGGGGTTGATTGCAGAATCATACGCCACTGCCAGCCTGACGTTTTGGATCGCTCCGAAGTTCCCCACGTTTCCGATAACCCACAGGCGAGCGGGGGAGGAAAGATCGTTAAGTACCCACATTTCGCCTGTCGTGTCGTACGTCGCCCCTTCCAGGTAAAGCTGAAGGGCCGGTATCGCCGAAGCGATCGAGCCGAAACCGAGGAAGACACCCGCAAACGCGATAACTTTCGTCACACAGAAAGACCGTTTCATAGCTATAGACCCCTGTTCGTAAATAAATACCCCCGACCCGTAATGGCACTTTCGCCAGTAGCGACGTCGTTACACGGCGAGGGCGGGAGGCCCGCGGGGAGACTCGACGGCAAGAAAGGACCGCAAGCGGTGGCGCGATTCGACCTCGCGCCGGACGCGGTATAGGAAAGGCCGCTCATCGCCTCCGCCGCGTGCGGCGGATTCGAAGCAGCAAAGCGGCATGGTGCTCAAGGCCACGTCAAAGCACACGGCATGACCAATCTGTGCCGGGGCGGCCGTGTGATACCACTCAGGCACGGTCTGCCAGTGCGGGTGCCGAGCGGACCGCACCAGATGCCAGGCACCGAGAGTAAGAAACCCCGACAGCACCAGCCTCACGCTGCCCGGAAGCGGCGGCATCTCGCGCACGACGGGCTCGCCCGCCTCGGCGCCCGCCTTGCCGCCGGAGTCTTCCACCCGCGGCAACGGTGGATTGAGCGCGGAGCGAATCCCTGAAGCGAGATCGACAGTGGTCTGGCGGTAACAGTCCGAACGCGGTGAGGTTTCGCAGCGTTGACGAGATTCCGCAGAATCGGCGGCGGTCGAGGGGCCGGCCAGATCGAGCGAGGCGCGCACAAACTCCGTCGGCACGATGTCGGCCCGCGCGCTGCCGGCCATCACCAAGCCCGTCGTCACAACAACGAGAATAGACAGAGCTTTTCTCAAAAACGCCTCCTGACCCTACGATATGCGCACGCTGCGGGTCCGGCCACTATTCTCGCAGCGCGAATAGCACCCACCCCACACTAATACTACCGCAAACGGGCTTTCCCTGCAACACGGAGCACCACAGAAAAGCCGTCCCTTCTTGTCGAGATAAAGCAGAAGTGTAACCGCCCCTGCCTGGACGAGGGCGCCATGGCAGCGGCGACCTGGCCCGGCCGAGCAAGCGCCCGCCCGCCGCCCAGCTTCCCTCGCTTCCCAGCATCGCCGACGCCCCGCCACGCCAGAGCGGGCCGGACCGCCCCCCGGCAGCCGGCCGTGCGCCAGACAACTCGAAGCCCACCGAGGGACGGCAGAGGGTAAAGGGGGCCGCTCAGGGCTGCGATTCCGCAGCTTCGATGAGCCGCTTGAGCTCCGCCCGCTCCTCGGCGTCGAGCACGTCATTTTGCTCGTCAATCCCCGACGCCTCCTTGAGTGTCCGAAGGGCTGCCTCCTGCTCGCCCAACTCCACGTAGACCTGCCCGAGGTGAAGCCGTGCTTTGCATTCGGTGACCGGAATCCCCGCCGCAGCCTCCAGGCATCGCTCCAGGTCCGCACGGGCCTCCGGCAGGCGCCCGAGGCGCGTCAGCAACACCCCCCGCGTATCCAGAAGATGGGGATCGTTCGGGTACGAGTCGACGCCGCGGTTGGCGAGTTCCAACCCCTCCTCAGCCTCGCGCTCCTCGACCCCCAGAACCCAGGCCAGGTCGTTCAGCGCCCGCTGGTGATCGGGGTCCAACTCCAGCACCCGCCAATAGGCTTGCACCGTCGCATCCCGTTCACCCAGGCGGTAGGCAGTCACAGCGATCCCGACGGGCCCCTCGATACGCCTGGGGTATCGGCGCTGGACCTGCTCGAACAGGGCCTTTGCCTTCCGGATCAAATTCTCCCTGCCCGACTCTGCAAGAGCCGAAGCGCCGACGATCACGACCTGCAGTTGACCGGGATCCTCCAGTGAATGCTCCTCGAGCAACGGCGGCAGCCCGTCGTACTCCTGTCGAGCGGCCAGCCACCGAACGCGGGCAAGGCGTACCGCCGCGCCAGTTGGATCGCGCCGCTCCGCCTCGTCTAAGCACTGCCCGGACGCCTCCAGATCTTCGTTCGACAGGTACAGGTCCGCCAGTAGCAGAAGCACTTGCACCCCGGGCGGGTCCGGGCGTGTTCGCCGATAGGCTTCGAGGGCCTGGATCGCCTCCTCGACCCTCTGTTGGGCGGCGAGGACCCTGGCGTGGGCGAGTTGGGCGACTTCGCTAGTCGTATCGGCTTCAAGCAGCTCATCGGTCAGCGACCGCGCCTCGTCAACGTCATCCGCCTCCAGCGCCAGAAGGATTCGCAAGTAGCGCGCTTCGGTGTTTTGGGCATCGGTCTCCTCCGCCGCCCGGGCGAACTGCCGTGCGGCGGTTAGAGCATCGCGGTCCGCCTCCAGGCGGGCCCGGGCCAGAAGCAGGCGACTATCGCCCGGATTGGCGATGAGGGCTCGTGTGATGAGATCTCCCTGCCGGTTCGAGTCCCCTTCGACGTGGGCCAGCTGGACAAGCTGCAGATGTGCCGGCACGTGCCGAGGCTCGAGTTCGACCAATCGTTGGAGAATCTTCCGGGCCTCGGCGGTCGCCTCCTGCGTACGGGCTGCGAGCTTCACACTCGCCTGGAGGAACAGCAGTTCCTTGTCATCCGGCATCTCCGACAGGAGTTGATCGAGGATCTGCTCACCCCTTTCTTGCTGTTCGGGCTCCGGGCTGGTGAGACAGGCCGTGGCCAATATCCGCCGCAGCGGGACGTGGTCTGCGTCGACTTTCAGCCCGTTCTCACACGCGGCAATCGCCTTGTCCTGGCTAGCGTTCTTGAGATAGAACCCTGCGAGCGCCGCGTACCCGTCGGCTGTTTTCTCCGCGAACGTCGTCAGGTGGATGTAGTCCGCCTCCGCCGCCTCCAGTTGCCCGGTGGCCGTGTAGTACTCCGCCCGGCGCCAATAGGACCCAAAATCCCCGCGGCTGTCCACTTCGTCGTCAAGAAGTGCCAGGGCCTCGTCACCTCGTCCTTGCTTATTCAAGATCGCGACTTGCACGCTCAGCGGCGCGTCTAACTGCGGGTTCAATGCCCGCGCCTTCTCCAGTAGCTTGAGGACCTGCTCAACACTCTCCGTATCGCGCCGATGTTCATATATCACGCGAGCCAGCAGGACGTGTGAGGCTGCATCGTCAGGCTTGGCTTCGATCTGCGCCTTGAGATCCTCAATCGCCGACTCATACTCTTCCAGGCCGATGGCCACGCTCGCCCGGTCCAGCCTCAACTCAGGCGCGTCCTCGGGCAGGCGGTCCAGAATCGCATCCGCTTCGGCGAAGCGACCCTGGCGCTGCAGAACAGCGAGCAAGCGGCGAATCACGCCCAGTCGGGCGGAGTCTTCTGCCATCGCCTGGCGATAGAGTTCTTCGGCCTTGTCGTATTGCAGGAGTCTCTCATACATGTCTCCCAGGGCGAGGATCGGTGCATCCCATGCCGGGTCAACGGAGATGCAGTGGCGCAGCATGTCCTCGATCTGCTGCTTGCGGTCCCTCCAGTGGTCGCCTCGCAGCAACCACAATCGCGCCTGGGCAGCCCGCCACAATACGCCGTCGGGACCTTCGATCTCGATAAGCTCGTCGATCAGCGCCTGCGCCTTGACGCCGTTGGTCTGAATCTCCGGAAGATCGAGCAGGGCCAGGCGCGGGCGCGGGTCGCCCGGCCGGTCGGCCGCCAGACGAGTAAGCAGCTCGACTCTTGTCGATCGTTCTCCCTCGGGTGGTATCAGGTGCGTCAGGGCATAGGTTGCGTCGACCCTCTCTTCGCCCTCCAGATGCTCCACAGCCCGGGTCAGTGTGTTCCGGGCGTCCGGGTACCGACCGGCCGCCAGCTGCAACTCGGCCAATGCGATTCGCGGCGCCGCCCGGTCAGGATAACGCTCGATCGCGGCGCTACACACCTCGATCGCCTTGTCCAATTCACCCAGTGGCGTGTGCAGCAGCCTCGCCAGCATCAGCGCCGCGCGCAGGTTCGGCTCGCACTGCTCAATCGCCTGTTCGAGTTCGGCAACGGCCTCATCGTTGCGCCGTTCCGTCAGAGCCAGCTTCGCCTGCAGGATGCGGATATCATCCCGCGTCGGGTGAGCCTGGCGGAGAGACTGCAATTCCCGTTGCAGGGCGGAGGCAGCGTCCTGCGTCGGATCGGAGTGGATTTGAGCCTCAATCCGCAGCAGTCTCGCGTTGAGGCTGTCCGGCATGGCCCGTTCGGCCTGATCAGCGTACCGCCGGACCTTGCCCCAGTCGCGATGTCTGAACACGCGTGCCAGAGACAGGGTCGCCTCCGGATCGTGAGGTTCGCGGGCAATGTACTTCTGCAATGCAACAAGTGCGCGGCGACTTTGGTCGGTCGCGTCGTACGTTCGCCAGAGCAGTTTCCAGGCGGAGGCGTTGTCCGGACTGCTGACGACAAGCTCCTCCAGGAGGTCGATGGCGGCACGGTGTCGGCCCTCGGCGCTGGTCACGGCAGCATCAAGCAGGTTCACCTTCTCCCTCAGCAACGCGTCACCGCGACCGACTTCATCCCGGGTTGCTTTGCGATACTCGTCGATGACCTTTCGCGCGTCCTCCACCCGACCGGCGGCAAGCTGGAGTTCCGCCGCCATCGGCAGGAAAGCGATCCGCGTGGCACCGGTCAGCTCCTGGCACGCCCGGTCCGCCAGCACACCGGCCTCCTCCTTCGCATCCCGCAGGTTCGCCAAGGCGCCCGACGTCACGAACCACTGGAACGCGTAGGCCTGCTCGTCAATGCCCGCGGCGGCTAGCGCTTCAGCATCGATCCGTTCGGCCTCCTCCAGTTGGGCGCCAGCCCGGTCCAGATCACCCAACTGCATCCACTCCTCAGCCAGAAAGAGCCGCGTGGCCGGATGGCACGTTTCCTCGGCCGCGAGGCGGTCCGCATCTTCAAGGTCGGCACGGGCCGCCTCGGGATCGTCTCGAACGGCACGATAGAATCTCGCCCGATACGCTAGCGCCTCCGCCGACTTCGGGTTCTGGTCTACCGCATCACGAAGCGATTTTAGCGCCTCGGTCGCTCCCAGTTGCGCACCGTCTCGCATCACGGCCGCGCTCAGCAGTGCAAACGCCTCGACCTGGTCCGGATGTTTGGCCACGAGCGACTCAAGAACCTCTACCGCCTCCTCTTCACTTCCCTGCGCCACGAGCGACTTGGCCAGCCACAGCGCCGCATCTGCGTCGTCCGGATCCGTTACGAGCCGTTGCCGGCAGACGTGGGCGGCCTCACCAAAATCACGCGTGCTGAAGTAGATCCGGGCCAGCTGCTCGCAGATCTCGTCATCTCCCGGTTTCAGCTGCAGAAGCCGGCGGAAAGCCCCCCGCGCCGCGCTGACGTTCTGCCCACCCAGCGGTCTGACGGCCAAATTCGCCTTCGCATACTGGTACAGCACCTCCGCGTCATCGGGACGGTTGCTGAGGTAGATCTTGAGTTGTGCGCACGCCTGTGGCCAATCCTTCTGTTTCAGGGCTGCCTGGCCGGCGGCCAGGGCTCGCTCGGTCATGGCGCGCTTGCGCATTGTTCGGCCGACGCCGGCACCGACAACAATGACTCCCGCCACCAGCACCAGAATGACCAACACCTTCACATTGATCCGGGCAACTCGACGAACTGAGCGCATTGTCAGGTACCTCCTCAGAATCGTGAAGTGGGCGTTCATGCACGCCGAGACACCTGCGACTCCCCGGCCGGCACGCAGCGTGCACCACTGCCAGGCCAATCCCCGGGTCCTACAGGGTCGCTACGACTCGTGTCTCCTGATCCTCGACAATCAAACGAGACATGATCCACAATTCGCCCAGGAGCAGTAGAACCGCTACGGGCATCATCGTCAAACCAGCGAAATCATGAAAGAAGCGCTCCGCCATCTCGCTACCGGCGGCCTGGAATAACAGCGCGGTCACGACCACCCGGACGATGTTGCACAGGATCGCCACCGGAATGCTCGAGATGATCAATACCAGCTTCTGCCACCGGGGCCGGCTCACGACATAGGCCAGCACCGCAGCGACGATCACAAACGCGGTCAGCATTCGCAGACCGCTGCATGCTTCGGCAACGGCCACCGGAACGGCACCGTTCAGCATGATCACGTTCCCTTCACGGGCCGCCGCTACGCCAGCCAACTCCAAAACGAACACCGCGCCCCTGATCGCCAGATCCTGCAGCGGACCGGAAATCAGATTGTGGATTCTCCCTGGCAGCGGGACCATCAGAAACAGGAACAGCAGGATCCACCGGACAGCATGGAACACTTGCCGTCCCCCAACAAGCAGGACGATGCCGGCAACCGTCAATGCCAGCGAGTACCGCTCGGCAGACTTGAAGTAGAACAGCAGCCCAAACGCCCACCCCGCCTGGGCAAGCAGGATCACGGCGATCCCCCACCCACACGGTGCCACTCGACACTTCGCAAGCGCGCGGCGCTTATGCCACAGAAGGTAAAGGGCCGCCAGCGGCACCAACTGCCCCGCCGAGTAGTTCGCATCGTTTTGCCAGTCGTATATCAGGCCGTTGATGGTCGGCCAATACGACCAGACCAGGACCACCACCAACAGCACCAGAACGAATCCAACCTCGAGTGCCTGCAAGCCACCACTGGCAGCAGTTTCCCGAAGTGTGGATTCACGTGCACGAGGCATCCCCATTCTCCGGACCCGGTATCCGCCCCGGGCCCCTGTCAATCAGTCGTGGTGTTCCCCCCACCCCATCAGTCAGCACGTCCGGTGTCGCTGGCGTCTTCCCGCTTGACCGCACGGGTTATCAGGGATCGGATAGCCGGCGCCGAGTCGACGGCGAACGCTCGGACCTGTTCCTCCGCCGACGTGCCGAGCAGACCCTCGTTGCAGGCGATCTGTATCTGGGCGACATACCGCAAGTCGCCCTTGGGACGCCAACCTCTCGGCCGAAGCGCCGCAACGCTGGGGCCAGTCCGTCCCTCCACGATGTAATAGCATGCGACCGCAACACGCTCCACCTCGAGCTCGCCGCGGCGAAAGCGGAGAACCTCGACTGGTAACATCGATCCATCCGCCTCTTCCAGCGCCATCTGCTGCGATTCCTCGAACGTCCAACCCGTCGCGGGGTAACAGACCTTGGGGTGGTGGGGCATCAATGCGCGAACCGGCACGCCATAGGCCACGTCCCTTCGCCGAAAGGCCAGGAACAAAGAGGCCGTCGCCTTCTCACCTCGGCGCTCGTAGATCCGGTTCACGTAATCGTCCACATCCGCGATCTTGAGAATCCGCTCGTCGACCGGCACGTCTTGGCCGACCCACTCGCCGATTCGCAACGGCAGCTGCGCAAGCGTCCCCTGCGGCAACGGAGCGATACCGATGAAATCCGACAGCCGCGATGCCACCGCCCGATACCCTATCCCGCTGCCCAGCAGCAGGGCCGCGGCTACCAGCGCCGCCGTCACGTACCCCGGCTTGTCCATGTTTCTGATCCGCCTGGTGCTCATCTGATTCTGCCCCCCGGCCCCGGGCAGGATACCAGATAGCAGGCCGGACTGGCAATCGATGGGCAGGCTCGCCGGTGGGCCACGTCACTTCGCGGACTGTCAAATCCCCTTGGGTGTTTCACCCAGGTCAAAGCTGAATCCGCGTTTCCCCGCGTACCGAGTCGGGGCTACTCAGCCAAGCCCCGCGACACCGCCACCTTGCGGCTCTGAAACGCCCGCATAGCGTAGCTGCTCAGTGATGGGCCCCAAAACCGATATACGAACACGAAATCACCCTGCGTAACCGCCGCCCCGGTGTTACCGCTGGGTTATACCTCCGCCGACCGAGTCGTCGCGGCGGGTATGAAACTCCCGTACCCAACTACCTCCAGCCGCATTGCAAAACCAGCGAGTCGTCGCCGATTTCAACCGCAACCGCCTGACCTCCGACGGCGGGGAGTCCTTCTGCTCCGCGAGGCACATCGCCGGACCGAGCCGAAGTCGGCCCTGGCTGTCTGCATCGCGGACTCGCAGGATCCGGCCAAAGTCCAACACGACCTGCGGCCCTGCCCGCCCAACGCGTTTTCAGTACTGCCGATGCGTGGTGCCTGCCGCCGCGTTTGCTGCGCCGGGTTCGGGTGGCGCAGGTAAAGCAAGTGCTGGCCCTGCTCCAGAGGGAGGTGGGACGCCTAGCCAAACCGGTCCTGGCTAAGTGGTCGCAGCCGTTTTCAGTATCATGCCGCCGGTTTTCGCCGGGCGCGTGTCATTCGCCCGATATGCATCAGTGACGCAGATGCGTTGCAGCCCGGGCTGGCAACTGCTCTCAGTGTTGCTTCCTTGATTGTTGCCTCGGCGGAATCCCAGGATGGTAACGGCCGGTTCCGACGAAGCCGTCTGAGCCCGTGGGGGGGGCCGTTAGGCCCCATCGCCGAAGCACGCACAGACTTCGCCCGATTTCATTTTTACGAAGTTATTTTGGCGACCAGCTCTTGACGTCCCATTTGGCCTATCCAAACTACCCGGCAGAATCCTATATCTCGACGTGCGCGTTGCGCTTGGCGCGTTTTGCGGACGCCACGCGAGGGTATCGGAGCTGGGAATATCACCAACGTAGATCCTCCTTAATGCGGTTCTTCTACTGAGAAGGACACGGAAGTTAGTTCTCGGAACCGCGGCCCCCGGCCAAGGACGTAAACCATGCCTCCCGCTGCAATCCTCGTGGAGCGCTGCGCAGCAGGTCCGCTCACCTGCTACGCAGCACCGAACGCCGCACTGCTGCGACGTCCGGCCTCCCTAGGAAGAATCCGCACGCCGATTTGACGCAGGCAGGTACGCCCCCAACCCGCTGCGCCCGCTTCCACAACACGACCAACGAGACCAGGAGCTCGTAATCCCATGCGAACGACAGGACGTTTAGGGCCTGCGCCAACCTTGCAGGCGCTTCACCATTACCGGCCAGATCAGGCTGAAATGCCGCTTCCCCCGCGCGCTCAGCCAAACCTTTATTGGCCCTGGCCACTCCATCCGCCGATAAATAAGGCAGAACTTCAATTACCTATAGTTCGCTGTTTGCCTCGACCCGCTACACTTTGTATTTTATCGAGTAGCCCAGGCGAACTCCGCGGTCTGGGTAAGGCGCGGGCACGACAGCGTTGGGATGGGAAAAGAGCCACGCCTAGAAGAGAGAGAATCCCCATGCAAGCCCTGCTTCTTGCGTCCTTGCGCTTTGCGCTTGTCGCCGCCCTGTGCTCTTGCGTGTTCGCCTGGACGACCGGCTGTCAAGGACCGGTCTCCGTGTCTGCCGACACGGAGACTCCACCTGCGGACTCCGGGCCAGCCAGTGATACGGGCGACGTAGTCGAGCCCGCCGAGGCTGACGATCAGGACCAACTGCTCACGATCACCGAGGATGAAGATTACACCGATTACCGGATCGTGGCTGCGCCGGCCGAGTCCGGCAATCCGGGCGAATGGAACTTCGAAGTTGTCTCCGCGGAATTCCATACCAGCGGGGCGTTGATGTTCATCTGGGACTTCGGTGACGGTGAATCGCAAGAGGGCCAGGCCGTTAGCCATACGTTCATGGCCGGTGGCGTGTACACGGTAACTGTGACGGCCACCCGAAACGACAGAACGGTCTTCGTCCTGACGATGGACATCGACGTCACGCTGCCCGACATGCCGCCGGTGGCCAACGCTGGCGGCAACTTCGTGGTGTACGAGGGGGAGGAGGTCTGCCTTGACGCGTCGGCGAGTTACGATCCGAACAACGACCCCATCACCTTCACGTGGCGCCAGCTCACTGGTGACGCCGTTGAGCTCGTCACCACGAACGATCCGGCTGTCGTGTGCTTCACGGCTCCCGAGGTCGAGGGCGACGACGTACGCCTCTTCTTCGCCGTTACGGTCAGTGACGGCGGCGGATCGGCCGAGGACTCGGCATATGTGGACGTTCGAGATCCGCCAGAAACCGCAGGCGTCCTGATCGCCGATGCGGGACCGGACCAGGAAGTGACGGCCGGTGACGTGGTTACGCTGGACGGGAGCGGAAGCCAGGGGCCCGAGGGCGCTGAGCTAACCTATCAGTGGACCGGTCCGGTGCCGATCGATAACGCCGACGCGCCGATTGCGACGTTCGTAGCACCCGACGTTACCTACACCACCGAGTTGCCGCCGTTCAGGTTGACCGTCACGTATGATGACCTGGAGGCCTCGGATGAGACCATCGTTACGGTAGGGCCCTCCGATGCCAGTGGTGGCGGCGGCGCGCCAGCACCCACCGGATGCACCGGCGACGGGGATTGCGATGACCAGGATCCGTGCACGCTTGACGCGTGCGTAGACGGCACCTGCGAGAATACGCCGGTTGCGGAAGGCACTCCCTGCAACGATGGCTTGTTCTGTAACGGAGCCGAGACTTGCAACGCCATTGGCGAATGCCAGCCCGGCGCACCCATCGGTTGCGATGACGGCGTGGGCTGCACGGTGGATTCCTGTAACGAAGATTCGGACTCCTGCGACCACGCTCCCAACGATGCGCTGTGTGACAACACCCTGTTCTGCGATGGCGCTGAGACGTGCGATCCGATACTTGACTGTCAGGCCGGAAGCTACCCCTGTCCGGGCCAGCTATGTGATGAGGGTACCGACACCTGTACGACCGTGGAATGCACCGGGAATAGCGACTGCGACGACGGCTTGCACTGTAACGGAGCTGAGACCTGCAGCGCCAGCGGTGACTGTCAGCCCGGCGTGCCTGTCAGTTGCGATGACGGCGTGAGTTGTACGGTGGACTCCTGCAACGAAGACACGGACTCCTGCGGCCACGCCCCCAACGATTCGCTGTGCGCCAACAGTCTGTTCTGCGACGGGGCAGAGGTCTGCGATCCGGTGAACGGCTGCCAGGCAGGCAGCCCGGTCAATTGTGGTGACGGCGTGGCCTGCACCGTCGACTCCTGCAACGAGGCGACCGACTCGTGCGACAACGTGCCGGACAACAGCCTTTGCGACGACGGCTCGTTCTGCAACGGGGCGGAGGTCTGCGATTCGGTGAACGGTTGCCAGGCGGGCAGCCCAGTCGATTGCGGGGACGGCATCGCGTGTACCGTCGATTCGTGCAACGAAGCGACCGATTCATGTGACCACGCGCCAGACAACAACCTTTGCGACGACGGCCTGTACTGCGACGGTGCGGAGGAATGCGATCCGGTGAACGGCTGTCAGGCGGGCAGCCCGGTCGATTGCGGGGACGGCATCGCGTGTACCGTTGATTCGTGCAACGAAGCGACGCACTCATGTGACCACGCGCCGGACAACAGCCTTTGCGACGACGGCTCGTTCTGCAACGGGCCGGAGGTCTGCGATTCGGCAAACGGCTGCCAGGCGGGCAGCCCGGTCGATTGCGGGGACGGCATCGAGTGCACCGTTGATTCGTGCAACGAAGCGATTGACTCGTGTGACAATGTGCCGGACAACAGCTTCTGCGATGACGGTTCGTTCTGCAATGGGGCGGAGATCTGCGATTCGATAAACGGTTGTCAGGCGGGCGCGCCCGTGGATTGCGATGACGAGATCGTCTGCACGGACGACACGTGTAACGAGCAGACGGATTCGTGCGACCATGCAGCGAACGATTCGCAGTGCGACAACAGCCTGTTCTGCGATGGCGCTGAAACGTGCGATCCGATACTCGGCTGCCAATCCGGCAGCGATCCGTGTCCGGGCCAGCTATGCGATGAGGGCACTGACGCCTGTATGACCGTGGAATGCACCGAGGATAGCGAGTGCGACGACGGCTTGTACTGCAACGGAGTTGAGACCTGCAGCGCCAGCAACGAATGTCAGCCCGGCGCGCCTGTCAGTTGCGATGACGGTGTGAGCTGCACGGCGGACTCTTGTAACGA
>CP070691.1:1176482-1194672 GCA_020353195.1 Phycisphaerales bacterium
CGATCCGCCCGCGCGTCGAGCACGCGCAGCACCTGTTGCCGGACGATATCGCCCGCTTCGGCCGGCTGGGGGTCTTCGCGTCGATGCAGCCCTTTCACAAAGCCGATCACGGTCGCTACGCCGGATCGGCCTTGGGCCCGAAGCGATCCGCCACCTCGTACGCGTTCAAGGCGTTGCTCGACTCCGGGGCGACGCTGTGCTTCGGCAGCGATTGGCCGGTCGTGAGTCTCAACCCGTTCGCTGGGATCGCCACTGCGGTCGACGCCAGGACGCTGGACGGACGGATCTGGTTTCCGGAGCAGTCGATCACGCGAGAGCAGGCCCTGCGGGCCTACACCGTGACGCCCGCCCTCCTGGTCGGCCGGGAGAAGGACGCAGGGACGCTGGAGCCCGGCAAGTTGGCCGACATCGCGATTCTGTCGCAGGACGTCCTGAGCATCGACGCCGGGCGAATCGCGGCCACGACGGCCACGCATACCATCGTCGGTGGTCAGCTGGTATGGCAACTCCCGGGCAGCACGGCTTCGCCGCCACCGCAACCCGCCCGTGAC
This sequence comes from Phycisphaerales bacterium, assembly GCA_020353195.1. Classification (GTDB taxonomy): domain Bacteria; phylum Planctomycetota; class Phycisphaerae; order UBA1845; family UBA1845; genus JAFGJQ01. The sequence continues at coordinate 1,177,034 of CP070691.1, forward strand.
TGACGACCAGGACGCCCGGCCCACCTCCTCTGGAGGTGGGCGACGCGATGACTATCGACTACGACATCCCTTGTGTTGCATGTCGGTATAACCTCCGCGGGCTCCATCCGGATGGCTTATGTCCGGAATGCGCTGTGCCAATTGCGCATTCTGTGTCAGGTGCGGCTCTTTATGGTCGAAGCCGGAACTCCCTCCTCACAATGCGCGCCGGTGTCACTTACTTGCGGTGGGGTGTGGTCGGGGCACTTGTGTCGGTCCTCTTGTCTGTTTTCATTGTGCCGTTCCTCTTGTTTGTTTTCAACTATGCTCTCCTTGGGTTGGTTGTCTCGTCGGTTCTTTGGTTCTTCGGGCCTATTCTCGCCCATGGTCTCGTCCTGCTAGGTGTTTACCGGATCACCGTCAAGGAAGAGGATGCGACCTCTTCGGAAGGGCATCCGGCTTGTCCGCGCGCTGCTATCCGGATACTTGGCGTGGTCGGCTTCGTCGGGATTATCGTGAGCGCAGCCTGCGTCTGGAGTGGGGCTCCGAGGGTTTTCGCCTTTGCCGGGTGGCTGATGGAGTTCGCCGGCGTGGGCATGATCTTCCTGCTACTGCGATACTTGGCCGGGTTGGCCCAGTGTGCTCGGGATTCGTCGCTGGTTCGATCAACCACGGTAGTTGGCTACGGGATGACGGTTGCTCTTCAAGCTGTCCTCGTCTTCACGTTTCTTGGGCGTGCGACGGGTTTTCCATCGCATGCAGTCGCTTTGGCTCTTTTTGCGCTGATCAGCGCCGGGGTCAACCGGTACACGCTAATCGGCGGATTTGGCAACTGTGTGGCAGGTGTCTTATGCATCGCACTTGCCGTCTGGGCTCTGTCGATCCTGAAGCGGTATCGAGAGGTGTTCGACAGTGCTGCCGAGCGAGCAGAAGAACAGGCATAGTCCATTCCCGATTGCGGCTGCGTTGCCTATCTGTACCGTCGCCGGTCGCGCCTGCTGTGGCGGCGGCAGTCGTTCTGAGACCGTAAGGGTAAGGGTCGGGCGGTTTGAGCTTGCACTTTGAGCGCCGGTTGCCTTACTATCATCGGGTGGCGCGGGTTCTGCGGTCGGCGCGGTGGCCGGAGGCGAAAGTGCTTTCCACGGCACAGAAGAAGTTCCGGTTGTTTCGGGCCTGGTCCGGCGGGCACCCGGTGTGGTGCACCTGGCAGGTGACCTACCGGTGCAACTTCCGGTGCCGCTTCTGCCCCTACTGGCGGGACCCGATGGGGTCGCTGCCCGAGCAATCGCTCGAGGACATCCGCACCGGGACCCGCAAGCTCGCCCAGATGGGCTCCATGCTGGTCTCGCTGGCCGGTGGTGAGCCGCTGCTTCGCGAAGATATTGTCGACGTTGCCCGGGCTGTTGCCGAATTCCACCTACCGTTCATCACCACCAACGGATGGGACCTGACCGACGAGCTTGCCCAGGATTTGTACGACGCCGGGCTGTGGGGTGTGTCGGTCAGCCTTGATTACGCCGACGCCGCCTCGCACGACAGGGCCCGGGGCAGACCCGGTGCGTTCGATCGGGCTGTCCGGGGTCTCGAAGCGCTGGCCAAGGCGCGGCGCCGCGATTTCCAGCGCATCAACGTGATGGCCGTTCTCCTCCACGACAACCTCGACGAGCTGGAACCGCTGCTGCAACTGGCTGCGGGGTATGACGCTTACTTCATGGTCCAGCCTTACGGGCAGCGCAAGACGGGCAATGCGCGGTTTGTCCACAAGCGAGGCCCGTTGGCCGAACGGCTGCTGGAACTCAAGGCCCGGTATCCGAACTTCCTGAGCCACCGGACGTTCTTGAGCCGGTTTGACGCGGCGGTCAACGGCGGCGTCCGAGGTTGCCGTGCGGGTCAGGCGTTCTTCAACATCGATTCCACCGGTGGTGTGGCCATCTGTGTCGAAGAGCGCGATCGCCCGGTCGCCAATCTGTACCGCGACTCCGCCACCCGGATCAGCCGGGCGCTGAAGGACCGGGCCAGGCGCAACGCGTGCCGCGAGTGCTGGTACAACTGCCGCGGTGAGGTCGAAATGCTGTACGACCCGGTCGACATCTGGCGATCCCTGCCGCAATACGTGTTCAACCTGGGCAGCCCCTCGCACCGCCCCGGCGAATAGTCCACCCCAGACGCGCGTCGAGTAGAATTCCCGGGCGCGCATGGACCGCTCGCCCGTGCCGCACGGGGTATCGGTCAGGAGGCGAAGGCCGCCCGTTGAGTGGAGCGCGACAGCAATCCGGACAGACAGAAGCGGCGGGAGCGGGACATCACGACCATGAGCGACAGGAGGATCAGACCGGCGTTCTCCAATATCTTGGTGCAGATGAAGACGTCGCCGCCGCCGCATCCGCAGTCGAATCGAATCGCGCAGTAGGCAACGTCCCCCTGCCCGTAGATTGCCAGCGACCGGACGAGGACCGCCCCGGTAAAGACCACGAGCATGCCCAGGAAGGTCACTGCCGCCCCGCGTACGGCCACCCCGGCCAGCAGGGCGACCCCGCAGACCACTTCCAGCGCGGGCAGAGCCACGGCGGTCAGGTTCAGGAAGTGGGGCGGCGACTCGGGCAGCAGGTGGTATTCGCGGACCAGCTTGAGGAAATCGACGGGATCGAGCATCTTCGACAGCCCCATACTGATGAACGCGCCCGCCAGCACGAGACGGATCAGAAGCAACGGGATGCCCGTATCATCCATTCGCCGCAGCAGGCCCGGTTGACGCTCCATCAGTCGCCCTCCGCCTGTTCGATCGGCATGTCGTTGGCTTCCCACTGTTCCCATCCACCCTTGAAGATGTACAGCTTGTCGGGGTCCACGCCGCGAATGATCAAGGCCTGTGCGAGGAAGAAGCTATCCTCGCAGTCGCCGCCTTCACAGTAGAGCATGAGTCGTTCCGCCTGTTTGATCAGCGGCAGCGCGTCGGGCAGGTATTTCTCCAGCCGGTAGTGGTCGACGAGCAGGGCACCGGGGATGTGCCCGTTGTTGTACTCGTCGCGGTTGCGGGCGTCGACGAACAGGCAGAGCCCCATGTCCGTGCTCGGGTCTTCGAACGTGTCACGCGCCTCGTCGAACGAGGCCACACGCACGCCGAGTTGGGCAGGATCGTAGTTGTCCCCGGCTTGCGGGGGTTTATCAGTCCCATCCGTCGCCGGCCCGGGGGTGGCGTCCGGCGTGTCGGGGGAGCCGACTGCGGCGGGGATCGCCTCGGGGCGCACCGGCGCCACCGCGGGTCTGGCAAAGTAATTCCGGCTGATCGTGACGTCGTTGTGGTCGGCACGGATCGCGTTGACGGACATGCCCAGCGCCGTACCGATCACGCAGAGGACCGCAATCTCGAGAACCAGTCTGCGCGCAGCCTTCACGGAGTCAGCACCTCCATCCGGACGGCGACCACAGCAGGACGCTGCCGCCGTGTCGTCTCTGTTGATCTTGGCAACTGGGTGCGGGCAAGTCAACGCGGAAGCCCGTGCTCGTTACGTGGCCGTTACAGTCACGGAGTGGAGACGGCGGGAGTCTCGACCGGGCGTGACGAAGACCTGCGACCGGCTCGACGGGCGCTGCCGCGGCGATCGGCAGACCCGGTTCTGGCCTGCGGCACGTCCGAACTCGGGGCACGCCGGGGGCTGTAGGGCTTGCTTCAGTTGCCGCAGTCAGCGACCGATAAATCAGCGAGGTGCCGAGATGCCCACCAGTGCGCCTTATGCCATTCCGGTGATCGTGCATGCCGTGCGGCAATTGGAGCCACGGTCCATTCTTGACGTCGGGATCGGGTTCGGGAAATACGGCGTGCTGTTCCGTGAGTATCTGGACATCTGGAACGCCGACGATGTCAACGGCATCTGCCGTGACGCCTGGGCCACCCGCCTCGACGGAATCGAGGTTTTCGCGCCGTACCTTACGCCGTTGCACGATTACATCTATGATCACGTGCACGTCGGTGACGCGCTCGACCTGATCAGCGGGCTGGATTCCTACGACGTGATCTTCATGGGTGACGTGCTGGAGCACTTCGACAAGGCCGAGGGGAAACGACTCATCGGTCAGCTTTACGATCATGCGAACAAGTGTGTCCTGCTGACGTACCCCACGAACGCCGCACGGCGCGGCCCGCTGCTCGGCAACCCGTCGGAAGCCCACCGCAGCGTCTGGCGGCGTGAGGACTTCGACGAGTACGAGCGAGTCGCCTATACCTGCCTGGAAAACCGTGCGGACGTGTGCGCCATCGCCAAGCCGCCGCACACCCCGCCGTTTCTCGTCGGCTGCTTCGCTGCCCGCCGCCGCACCGGCTGGCAAGGGAAGATCGCGACTGCCCTTGTCCGCACGCTTGGTCCCGGCGCGGCTTCATCGCTTACCACCCGATTCCTCGGGCGGCCGATCACGCTCCGATCGGAATGACGATTTCGCGCCCACCGACCTGTGGCCCCGGCTACGATGCCGGCAGCGGGCGGGCAAGAGAACGGGGTTCGCCGCGGGCCGTCCCGTACGCTTCGCGACGCAACTGCACCGCCAGGCGGGCACGCTGCAGCCAACGCAACGGCTGTCGTCGGCCGCGGGGCGGATGGATCCAGAGATCGACATAGGCGGCGGCGGTTCGGCGCCAGCTCAACGTGCGGGCATATGCGTAGGCCCGCTCGACCATTCGGTGACGTTCGTCGTGATGGGTTGCGTAATGTGCTACTTTCGCGGCGATGGTCCGGGCGTCACCGCCGGACACGAGGTACGGGCTGAACGGCTCGCCGCAGACGTAGTCGTGCTTGAGCGGATCGACGTAGGCGGCGACGACCAGGCGCCGGCGAGCCATGGCCTCCTGCATCGCCAACCTGCCCGCCACCAGCGCAAAGCAACCTTGCGTGATTCGCTCTTGGGCTCCCTCTTGCCAGCCGTGGAAGGTGACCGGCAGCCCGTCGCGGGCCACCCGATTCCGCAGCTTGTCCTCCAGCGTGCCGCCGCCGTACACATCCAAGGTGATCGACAGGCCGAACTCCTTTTTCAACACGGCGATCGCGTCGACGTATATCTCGATGCCGCTGTCGGGGTCGAGGCGCCCGACGAACGTGGCGGCCGTCGGCGCCGGCTCGGGGATTACGGGCAGTTCGTCCGCCTCGGGATACAACCCCTGGTTGGGCACGCAGTCGGCCTTGACGCCGAGGCGGGCTCCGATGAAACAGCCGTCGTGGACGACCCCGTCCACGAAGCGGATCGATCGCCGGGCCCGGGCCTTTTCTGACTCCGGGACCGGGTATGTGTAGGACATTCCATGCCGGGTCAGAAACAGGGGCTTGGTCGGCAACGTCCACGCCACCATCCGGTAGAAGTACTCCAGCATGTGAGTGTTGCTGACGTGAATAACGTCGGCCCGGCGGAAGACGGGCTGCAGGCGCATCAGGTGAAACCATGCCCGTGCGGGCGACCGGTAACCGGGGAACCGAAACACCTCGACTCCGTCGTGGACTTCGCGATTGGACAGGCCCGCCCGGTGCGCGGGCACAACGACCCTCGCCTCGTGTCCCATCTCCTGCAGCGCTTTGGCCAGGCGGTTGATGTACTTCTCGACGCCGCCAACGTCCGGCCAATACCGATAGACGAAAAACACGATCTTCATTAGCACTGATCCGGTCGGGCACTCGCAGTCCAGGCAAAGAGTGTCAGGGTGAATCCCATCGTGCCATCAAAGACGGACGCACGATCAACCCAGCTGGGCCGCCGATGCAGGAACGTCCTGCAGAAGTGGTCCCCAACGCTTCGTAGAAAGGCCGTGCATGACACGCGCCGGCGGTCGAACCCGGCGAGTCGCGCCAATCGCGCCAGCTCCCGTTTTGAATAAGGGATTTCCGCTCCGTAAGGCCACCAGCCGCGCAGTTCGAGATAGGCCTTCCACAGGCGGTACGGAATGCATGCGGCATTGGGCACGCTGATGACGGCCAATCCGCCCGGGCGGAGCACCGCCCGATGGGCGCGCACGGAGCGAAGCCGGTCGCGGCCCCGGAAGTGCTCGATGACACCGGATGAGAGCGACACGTCATATCGTGTTTCCAGCGTGGCCGTCTCGAACAGATCGGCCTGGGCGTAGTCGGCCGGCACGCCGAACCGCTTGAAGCGCTTCCGGGCCAGATTGAGCACGGTCGGCGAGGAATCGAGCAGTGTCACGAAAGCACCCCGGGATGCGAGCAGGAACGAGAGGTCGCCGCGGCCCGCGCCGAGCTCGATCGTCCGCAGGCCTTCAATCCGCCCGAAGGTCTTCATCAGTGCGTCGCGGATCAGTGCCCACCGGGTGCTGTTCTCTTCGCGGTGTATCAAAGCGCGGTCTTTGTGGGCGGACGGGCGATGCTGCCAGACCCGATCCCACACTGCTACGCCTTGTGCCGTGTTGCCACTCGTCATCCCTGGGTGACCTCGCCTGCGCGCGTTTTCTGTGCTGGCCGTCGCAACTGTCGCCATAACGATCGGGCTACGTAACCGGTATTTCGCATGTTGGGCCGGTATTTCCAGGCCTCAGTGAAATGGCGGCGGGCGTCACGATAGCGGTTCTGCTTGTAGGCGTCGAAACCGAGCTGGCGGCAGCACTGCACCAACTGGTCACAGACCGCCCGCCGGGCCTGTTTCGAGACGTCGGGAAATCGCCGGCGGATCGTACGCAGTGCCCGGCATTGCTGGATGAGGTTGTGCGAGGTCGACGAAAGGGAAACGCTCCCCGGCTGACAGTGTTGCACGGACAGCGGCTCGTCGATGAACCCGCATCGATATTGCCGGGCTACGTCCAGGAAAAACAGCCACTCCTCAGAATAAGACTGTTCCAGTGGGAACCGGACGCCGTCACGCGCCACGTCGTTGCGGATCATGCCCGTGATAGTGGGGATACAGTAGCACCGCACCAGGTGATCCACGAAGTGAGGCCCGCAAACACGCTGATCGTCGCCCAGGTCTTCCGTCGGCAGGTCCCGAAGGGTGCGAGCGTAGGTTTCAAACGCACTGCGATGCCAGCTTCCGTCCACCTTGCTCAACGACATATCGCTGAAGACCAGTCCCAGGTCCGGGCGGCGATCGAAGAGCGCGACCTGCCGCTGGAGTTTCTGGGGCAGGAACTCGTCGTCGGAGTCAAGGAAAGCGATCCATCGGCCACATGCTCGATCGATGCCGGCGTTGCGGGCGGCGCTGGCTCCGGCTCGGGCCTGCGACAGGAACACGACCCGGTCACGCCATTCAGCCTGGTAGCGGGCGACAATGTCGGCGGTCTCGTCAGTGGAGCCGTCATCCACGACGATCAGTTGCCAATCGCGGTAGGTCTGGGCAACGACCGAGTCGACGGCCCGCGGGAGCAGCGCCGCCCGATTGAAGGTCGGCAGAATAACGGAAACGGTACGGTTGCTCATCGTCATCCAATTCGCCGGAAACCCCCAGGCCGTGCATGCTCCGGGGTGTCACGCTCCTGCTCGCACGTGTTCTGCGGTTTGCGGGCACAGGTGCCCCCGGCGGCTTGCCGGCCCGTGTCGGGCGCGGCCGTTTAAGCGCGGCGGTGCGCTCCCTTCGCCCGGCTGGTGGTCCACATCCAATACTCGTGGCCGAGCCCCAACTGCGTCCGGATCGCCTGAAGGCCGAACCGCCGCAGCCGGCGCCGCCATTGGCGCGGAGTGAAGGTCACGCCGCCAAAGCGCACGCATTTCCCCTCGCGCCACTGCCAGCAGCGGTTGCTGCGGAGGATTTCCCGTCCAAGTAGCGAGCGGGCCATGTTCTTCGCCCGCTCGACGGCGGGAATCGGGCCCTCTCGCCAGTTCTGGATGCGACAGTATCCGCCGGGCTTGAGCACGCGGGCGATGTCCGCCAGATACGCATCGACCACCTCGTACAGCGTAATGTGCTGGAAGGCCAGGTGCGAGTAGACGAAATCGATGCTCGCGTCGCGGACCATGTCCAGCGATCGCCCGTCGTTGAGGTGCAGCTCGACATTCGGTACGTCGGCCAGGTAGTCCCGGGCGAAGTCGAGCATTCGCGGGCTCAGGTCGACGCCGATCACGCAGGCTACCCGCGGCGCCATCGCTTTCATCAGCCGTCCGACCCCGCATCCGATTTCCACGCAACGCCAGTCAGCCCCGACCGGAATGCCATCAGTGATCTGACGGACGGCGTCCTCGGTCTGCCGCTGCCAGATGTGTTCGAGGGCTTCGGGGTCGTCCGTGGCGCCGATCTCCAACGACGAACAGACCCGGTCGAACCTGGCTTCGGATTCGGTGGGCACGTCCCAGAACCGGCGGGTGTCGCGCAACCACTGCTGATACTGGGCAGCCTGCACGGGACCTCCCTTCGTAAGCGGCATGATCGACGCTGCGTGGCTGGAATCTCAGTCCATTCCATCGTCCGAGAACCAGAGCGTCTTTAGCCTGGCTGCCGATCTGTGCGGGGGCAAGAAATAGCGCCGAGGGGTCGATCCACCTAAGACCGGGGTTGCGAATCTTCCGATAACCCAGGGAGCCGGGGAGTGAGCCAGCGCGGCCGGCGGAGCCGGCGATCGCCCGGCAACGCACAGAGGCGCGGCGCCGGACCGTGTTATCGGACGTCGGAACGCGACAGCGGTTTGCGGAGCTTTGCCGTCAAACAGGAAAGGAACCTGCCGTGCAGAAGATTCCATTGCTGGATCTGAAGGTGATGCATGACGGAATAGCGGACGAACTGCGCGAAGCCGTCGCGGAAGTCACGGAATCGAACTGGTTCGTGGGCGGGCCGGTGTATAAGCGCTTTGCCGCGAACTTCGCGGCCTATTGCGGCGTGGACCATTGCGTCCCCTGCGGTAACGGGACCGACGCTTTGTACCTCGCGTTGTGGGCTGCCCTCGGCCTCGGCGACGGGGAAGGCCAGGTCATCACGGTCTCGCACACGTTCGTGGCCACCGCCGAAGCCATCGCCATCGCCGGGTACCAGCCGGTGCTCGTCGACGTTGACCCGCAGACTTGCCTGATGGATCTGAAACAGGTCGAGGCTGCGATCACGCCGGACACCGTGGCCATCGTGCCGGTTCACCTGTACGGCCAGATGGTTCCGATGCCCGAACTGAACGAGATCGCCCGGCGGCACAAACTGGTGGTTATCGAGGATGCGGCGCAGTGTCACGGTGCGGCCTACGATGGGTATCGCCCGGGGCAGTTGAGCGACGCGGCTACCTTCAGCTTCTATCCGGGCAAGAACCTCGGTGCCTGGGGCGATGCCGGGGCCGTTGTCACCAACAACGAGTCGATCGCGCGGGCGGCCGACATGCTGTCCGATCACGGGCGCCGCACCAAGTACGAGCACGACGATGTCGGTATCAACTCGCGGATGGACGCGATTCAGGCTGCCGTCCTGGATGCCAAGCTCCGGCACCTGGACGACTGGAACAAGTCCCGCCGCCAGATCGCCGGCTGGTATCGCGAACTGCTGGAAGACGATGACAGCTGCGTGCTTCCGGCCGTCGACCCGAAGGCCCAGCACGTGTATCACCAGTTCGTCATCCAGGTCGACGACCGGGATTGCCTGCTCAAGCACCTCAACAACGAGGGCATTGGGGCGGGGATCCACTATCCCATTCCGGTGCACGAGCAGCCGGCCTATGAGTTCCTGGGGCATCAACCCGGCGATTTCCCCGTCACGCACGAGCTGTGCCGCCGTATCCTGTCGCTGCCGATGTTCCCCGGAATGACCCGCAGCCAGGTGGAACACGTCTGCGACTTGGTCCGGTCGGCGGTGGCTGTCTGACGTGGGATTGCCCTTTCACTTCGCAGGGGACATCGCGTAGAATGTCGGAGGTCGACGGTTGACCGGCGCGGCGGCGGGGGTAGCGTGTCGCAATTCGTGCGTCGAGGACGACGATGCCCGTCGAGAAGGAGAGCAAGCTGTCCGTGTGGATCGCCGCTCTGCGCGAGTGGGTGCCGACGGTCCGCGTCCGGACAGTGGACTGGTGGATGGTGGTTCGGGAGAACCCCGTTCTGATCTGGCAGACGCCGGCGGTGCGGTACACGGTGATCGGCATCGGCGGCCTGATCGCCGTGCTAGTTCTGCGGTGGTTTCTGCTTGCGATGGCGCCGGATTCCGCCGGAGGCGGGAAGCCGGCGCGGACCGCCCAGTTCCATGTGATCTGCGACGACCCTGATTGCGGGCATCATTTTGCGATCACGCGCGAGTTCAAGTTCAAGAAATTCCCGGTCCAATGCCCCAAGTGCAACAAGAAAACGGGCTATCGCGCCGTTCTGAGCACGTCCGGCCCCGACAAAGGGCAGTGGGTGATCCGACGGTGATTACCGTTTGACCGGAGGGGCAAACGCCGTTTACTCATCTCAGGCAAGCCTGTCGCGACACGACGAACCAGACGTTCGACTCGGCCGCAAAACCGGTCTGACGGCTGCGACAACGCAAAATGCGTCATGATTCCGGCCCGAAGACGGCTCGGTGCTGCGCGACGTGAGGGGTGGAGGGTCCTTCCGGCCAACAAGAGAGGTGGAATGGGAGAATCCGGCGTCCAAGGGTAGGTGTCCCTGGCAGAATGTGCGTCCGCGCTCGAAACAACCTTGGCGCGCCGGTAGAATGGCGCACTCGGAAGTGGCCAATGCAGAATCCCGGGTGAACGGATACGCCGGATGGCAAGGGAAAGCACACGCATGTTCCCCAGACTACTTCCCCTCGTGCTGGCAGTCGGGTTGTACGCTGTCATCGATGCGACTGCGCCGGACCGATCGTGCTATGGCTGGCAAGATGCTCCCCCGGAAGAGAGCCTGCGTCAGTTGATCGACCAGCTCGAGGCGGTCAAGAGTGACATTCCGCTGGAAGACCCCTTTTTGGAGCCGGCCTTTGCAGCGGACATCGATTTCGCCCGGGACATGCTGGCACTCGTGCAGCAGGCGCGGGAGCAACTGCCGGTCGATGCGTCGCTGCGCGCAGCCTTGCGGCCTATGGCAGAAGGGCGGTTCCGCGAGGCGCTGGATCGCCTGGGTGATTATGCTGAAACCAAGCCTCGGGACCTCGTGGCGTGTTTCTCCCTGTCACTCTGCGAAATCGAACTGGGGAACTTTCGAGCCGCCCACGGAACCCTGGACCGGGCCTTCCCCGAGGATGAAGCGTACCCGGTGGTGAGGCTCTTGAAGGAGTTCACGGACCGGCTTGCCGCGCACGCCTCGAAGCCAACGGCGGGTCAGATCTGCGATGCGTACGCATTGGCGTATGACACTGTCAGGCGGGCGCTCCGGGAAAAGGACCCCGACGCCGTCTACTTGTTCAGCGAGCCGCTGCTCTTGGATATGCTGCTGCTGCGCTTCTTGACGTTGGGTGAGAAACACGGCGATCCGTTGTACCTTTCGCCGGAGGCCATCGTTGATGCCGTGGTTACGGTAGAGTCCCCCTGGGTCCCAGTCGCTGCGCGCCTGTTGTTCCGTCTCGACCACACCGACACCGAGCAGGAACGAGACGTCGACGGCGCCGCCGCGCCATCTCGTATCTTCGCCCTGCTCTCGGCGTGGTACGGTGAAGACGAACGCTACCGCAGTGATGACCGCACCCGCGTGCCTGCACTGCGGGCGCTTCAGAAACTGGACCCGGACAACGGGGCGTGGAAGCTGCTGGAGATCCGTTTCGATGATACGATCGTCGATGAAGAGCAGTTTCTTTACGCTCCCCTGAGCCCGACGGAACTCGAGATTTTCTTTGCCGCTTTCGGTAAGAAGACGATCCGGCTCGAGTATGCCGAGCTTGACCAGACAGCCATGCGCATCGTTCGGGCGACGCGGTTTCCCTGGTTGCGCCCCTTCGAAACTCGCATGGTGGCATGGCCCAACGCCTACGGGCATCTCAGGAATATTGTCTATCGTGCGAAGAGCACCGCACTCTCTGCTGCGGCGCAGGGCGATCGTGATCTGGCGCTGCGAATCGCCAACTCGTTTCTGAAGCTCAGCGAGTTCATTCGTCAGCAGGACCTCTGGAGCGCGCTCAGAACGGAACTCATGGCCGACAGCTACGCCTCGTTAGGACAGAAGTTGCTGGCCAGGATCCACACACACGATCCGGAACAGGCGGCCTTCCACTTACGCGCCCTGGCCGAGCTCGACCTCCGGCAGGCTGCCGTGCGAGAGGCCGAGCATGGCGGACTCTGCTTGTATCTGCCGCTGCCCATGCTGGAGACGGCAATGCGCGCGCAGAGCACTCCCGCGGCCTGGCGGCGGCGAGCCGCCGTCAGGTTGCGCGAGGACCCGGAGCAGGTCCGTTCTCTCCGGAGGCAATTCAGCAGGGAGTATTTCGCGCCTTGGCTGTTTGCCGACGTGGTCATCGCTCATCAGTGCGAGGTCGTCCCTACGCTGCTCGAGCACCTTGGCCGGTACGAGTTCGACTATGCGTGGCGTGCCATCTGGACGTTGGGCAAGCTGCGGGACCAGCGCGCGCAAGCGAAGCTCAAGGAACTCTGCGAATCGGAAGACCCGCGCCTCGCCGCAATGGCGAGGTGGAGCCAATCCCAGCTTGCACAACCGTGAGATGCTCGGCACTCGATCGGGCTGATGTAGGGAGCCGGGGTGGATCGCGCCGTTCTCAGCACGTCCGGCCCCGACAAAGGGCAGTGGGTAATCCAGCGGTGATTGCCGGTTGACCGGAGGGAGAGAGACCGTCCGATCATCCCCGGAAAGCCCGTCGCCACACAACGGCGGAAGTTCTGCAGCTTCGAAGCGGGTTGCGGATGTCAGTTCGCCATTTGCTTCATCTTGGCCAGCAGCTGTACTGCCCGATCGCCTTCGACCCATTCGACGTGCCCGTCCGCGTAGCCGAAGTTCGCGCCGCCTCCGCGCAGCTCGCGCTCGCACACCACGACTTCCTGCGGCTCCAGCCCCGTACCCGGGCGATAGAGGTAATACGACTCGCGGTCCACGTTGTCGACTGTCAGCGCGGTTGTCTTGTCCTGGAACGGAGAGCGAAACATTTCCGGAGCGCACGAGCCATCCCGCACCAACTGGCTCATCGCATCGGGCCAGGCTCCTTTGTGCTCATTCGCGTGGATCAGGCAACTCACGACGATCCCTTTGACGTTGGCGGCCGACACCAGCCGCTTCGACTGCTCGCGCGAGGCTCCGAGGCTTGCCGTCAGGGACTCCCACAGCACCTGTCGAGCGTCGCTGCCCATGGCGTTGCTCAGCACGGCATCGAAGGCCAGCAGTCCGGGCGCGGTCGACACGGTGACGCCGGCGGCCGCCTTCGATCGAGCGACATTTCGCATCAGTTCGATGATCTCCGCCGGCGGGGCGCAATCGTTGCCGACAGCGTCAACGAACACGTTGCACAATTGGGCGAGGTCGGCGAAGACGAAGCAGGACGTCTCCTTCGGCAGGTGCCTCGTCAGCGAAGCCAATCCGCGCGACTTCATCGCGGTCGTGCCCTCGGACCGGGCATCCACGATTTCCTGCATCGCTTCGCTGTCGCTGGTCACTATCATGTAGTCGTCGATGCACGCCATCGCGAACCGGGGGCCGGCGTCCGGCGGAGGCGCCTGGATGAACACGTCCCCGTACGTCCAGGTAGCGAACGGCAACTCAAAGGCGGCCGTCAGGGCGGCCACGTGTGACCTGAACAGATCCGGGTTTGCGACGCGAGCAGCGGTGACCCACTGGCGGATTCCGGTCGCGTCGATGCGGCCGGCGAACATCCATTCGTCGATGAAGTTGCCCAGGAAATCTGTGTGGGGGTCGAACCCGAAATCGTTGCGAAACTCGGCGCATTCCTGATTGAACTCGCGCACGATATCGGGATCGACCGCATCGAGGAGGTCGTTCAGCCAGTTCCACGAGTCGGCGGCCGTGCAGAACGCGCCCCGAACGAAGAACGTGTAGTCCGGCGGCAGGACGGACGGGATTTCCAGGGCGCCGTTGCGCGGGGCCAGCAGCTCAGCCAGGCCGCCTTCGCCGTCCGCCATTGCCACCGCCAGCCGCATCTTCAGCTCGGGCGTCGACCATTGCGCGGTTAGCCCCGCCGACTCCAGACGCTCGAGCTCCAGTGTCGAGAACACGCTGCTCAGGCCTTGCCGTCCGGCTTCCATCTCCAGCAGCGGAATGAATGGACGGAGGTCGAAGTACACCAGGGCGTCAGGCGTGGTGGGTTTCTCACCGAAGAGGCGCTTGTATTCATCCGATGCGACGAACCGCTCGTCCAGATCGTGGCCTTCGAGCCAGGCCTCGGCGTTCGCGCGACGGGTGCTGCCGTAGACGATCCCATCCTTCGCTGCCGTAAACAACGCGATCGGCAACGGGCCGGGTAACCGGATGATCCGCAGCAGCCCCGACGATTCCACTTTGCCCGCACTGCCACCGAACACATCCTTGGCCAGCTCGGTCAGCAGTAGCTCGTCCAGCTTCTTGAAGAAGTCGATCTCGGGCCGCGACAACCGTGTGGCGAACTCGATCCGGAACTCGCCCAGCGCCATCGGTGTGCCCACAACCGCCACCAACGTGGGACCGGAGAACAACTCGGTCGCCGACTTCAGAGAGGCTCGCACGTCAGCCTCCTCGGCCGGTACCGTGGCCGTCAGGGGTCCCAGCAAACCGGCGGGTTTATCGGCGTACACGATCACCCCCGCGTCAGCCGGGGCCAGGGACAACACGGGTGAGTGCGCCGGCCGGGTCTCCTTCGCCCCGGTCACCGGCGCGATCGCCAGCATGCAGAACAGGATTCGGTGTGCTTTCATGGGTTCAGCTCCGCTATTCGCCGTCAACAAGTTCGAGCGGTTCCACGTCGGGCGGCGGGACGCGGACCACGTAGTCGAACTTCCACGGGTTGTCCTCCATCTTGCCGCCGTCGTCAGCCTCGTTCTCGCTGAAGCTGTAGAACATCCAGTTTGTGCCATCGCGCTTGTACACGAACTGACTGCCGCTGAACGGATCGATCAGATCTCCCGGCGGGATCATGTCGTGCAACTCCGCTAGACTGGCCGGCGGCTTGCCCTTGTGCTCGGTGGCGTACAGGCGCAGGGCCACCGCCAACCGTGTCGCCAGCGACTGCATCCGGCACCGTTCGCCGATCGTGCAGGCGCGGGACAGCGAAGGAAGAAGGAGCCTGGGCAGAACGGTCCAGCGAGGGATCGACATGACCGCCGCCTCTTCGTCGAACTGCCGCCAAGACCGGTCGTACACGGGTTTGCGGGCCAACTCGGCCAGCTGATCGTAATACCCTTCCATGTACCTCTTGATCGTTCGATCCGGCAGAATGAGCCGGCCGAGTCTGGCCTCGAGTCTGTCCCATCCGGTTTCGCCCTTGTTGACAACGCCGCCGCCCACGGTGGAGCACGCGGCCATGTTCTGAGGCAGCTTCGTCGGCCTGGTGACGACCTCGTCCACGATGCTCAGGCCGAACAGGCGCTCGTTCTCCACACCACGGATCGCACTCGGGCGCAGCGGAAAGAGCTCGGTCAGGGTTTCGTGAACCTCGCGCAGCTGCTCGGGGCGAAGGTCGCGGCGCAATGCCATTTCGCACACGGCCTTGTCACCCACGGCCCAGCACGCGATGCCGACCAGCCCCTCGATCAGCGTGAACCCGGATTCGACATGGTGGCCGATGCGCATGGCGGCCACATAGTTGGCCAAAGCCTTGTCATAGGCGCCCTGCTCCTCGAGCCGGCGCCCGTCGGCAACGAGCAGCTTGCACAGGTGGCGGTACGGCGACATGCTCGGCAGCAGTACGGAAATCACGCTTCCGCTGGGATCTCCGAAATAGCACGGCTGGAACGCCTTCATGCCCGACGCCTGGCGAGCCAGTGAGAGCGCTTTCTGATTTGCGCGGTCCAGCAGGTGCGCCTTGAGCTTGTCATCGTATCCAGTGGGCCAGCCTTTGCTGAACGCATGGTCGAACGCCTCCCGAACCTCCTTAGGCGGGTCTTCAAAGGCGTTGATCGCCTCCAGGTACGTCCAGAACGCATTCTCCTCGCGAGGGACGTCCGGCAGGTCGTATCCACGTCGGCGCAGGTCTTCGATAGGCCACACCATCATCGCTTCGCCGCGAATCGTGATGACCTCCTGGTCCGGCGCCTCCGCTGCCGACTGCCCGAATGAGGGCGGGTTGCCAATGACGGTGGTGGGTGGTTCGACTACCTGCCCGAACAAGCGTGGGGCGGCGGCCAGAATCAGCCCGCCTGCAATGACTGCCGTCGCGAATACCTTGTGTTGCGCCATTGTAGAATCCTCCGGTGTCGGGCTGGCCCTGCCGCGCAGACCAGCTGCGCCACGCCGTTTCTCGTACGCCGCCAGGGTTTCTTGTCGCCGGGAGCCGACTTCTTACAGCCAACCGGCGGAATTCCGGTCGCCGGCGTCGCAAACCGGGCCCCCGGCCGGATCGTCGTTGGCCCCGCGGCACGTCCGGGTTTACAATGACCGTCGTGGCTCACCGAGAACGCCCCGAACAAGGCCCGGTCGTGGAGCAAACCCAAACCATGCTGCTCTGGGCCGTACGCGACGGCCAGAACCGCGAAGCCTGGGGTGATTTTCATCGCATCTACGCCCCGATGGTGCGGAACTTCGCGAAGCGCCTCGGTCTGACCGACGCTGACGCCGACGACGCCGCCCAGGAAATCCTGCTGCTGGCCCACGATTCGCTGTGCCGCGGCGTCTACGACCCGAAGAAGGGCCGCTTTCGCGCCTGGCTGTATGGCATCGCCCGTAAGAAAGCGCTGATGGCCCACCGGGCCCGCCGTCGCCCCACCCGTGCTCAGGCGGTGCCGTTCGACAGTGGGGTCGACCTGCTCAGCGGCCTGGAAGACAGGCACGACCAGGCCCAGCGCGAGATTTGGCAGCAGGAATGGCGCTACGCCATGCTCGACGAAGCCCTGCGGCAATTGCAGCCGACGCTGGGCGAGAAGGTCTACCAGTCGTTCGTGCTGTATGCGATTGAGCAGTGGCCGGTGGACAAGGTGGCGGACCGGCTGGGAATATCAACATCGAGCGTATACGTGTACAAAAGTCGCGTGCTCGAGGCAATACGACAATGGACGGCACAGTTTGAGGATGACGGCGAAGGGACGGAAGAAAGTGACCAGGACGCGCCGGGGCGCGGTGACGAGGGGCAGCGGCGATGAGCCGACGGTGCAACGAGAATCCTGAACCGCCGGCGGAGGTCGACGACAGGCTACTTGACGACCTCCGCGTGGTCATGGAGCGTCGGTCGGTCGATCCGTGCCGAACGGCGCTGGTGGACGATACGGTCCCGGGCCGGCGGCTGGCGCAATACGAGGTCGGGGAGCGGCTCGGGGAGGGGGGGATGGCCCGCGTCTACCGAGCAACGGACACCAAGGCGCGACGCGAGGTCGCCCTCAAGGTGCTCAAACCGGAGTATCACAGCAGCAAGGACATCCGGGCCCGGTTCGAGCAGGAAGCGATGAGCATGGCGCGGGTCACGCACGATAACGTTGTGCGCGTATTCGAATGCCTGAAGGACCGCGAGACGACAGCCATCGCGATGGAGTTGCTGACCGGAGGCAGCCTGCGTGAACTGCTGGAGACCGGGCGCAGGCAGAGGCAGCGATTCAGCATCGAGGCCGTCGCCCGGTTCGCGGGTCAGGCGGCGAGCGGGCTCGGCGCCGCCCACCGCGTGGGCATCGTGCACCGCGACATCAAGCCGGCGAATCTCATGCTCGACGCCGCAGGCAC
>CP070691.1:1194772-1199550 GCA_020353195.1 Phycisphaerales bacterium
GAACTCGGCCGACGCGGGGTCGGTCTCCGTCAGGGTCACCTGTTCGACGCCCGTTTCGGAGTCGGAATCGATGTCGACGGTCACGAACTCGACGGCGTTGTCGTCGAGGTTCAGGCCGCAGTCGTTCACCAGGATGTTCGCGGTGCCCTGACAGGCGTATTCGGTGCGGTCGAGTGTCACGATGCCGGCGTCGGAGCAGGTGTCGTACGCGGCGAAGGCGTCGACGATGCCGTACCCGCGTATGTAGAGCGGGTCGTAGGTTCCGTTGGCCACGTAATCGGTCGCCGTGTGGAACATATAGTCGCGCATCTGATCCACCGTCCAGTAGGGTTTGGCGTCGACCAGACACGCCACTGCGCAAGCGACCAACGGCGTCGAGAGAGACGTGCCGCTGGCCGTCGTGTAGCCGGTGTCGCTGCTGGGGGAGACGGTGTGCGTGCTGACACCCCGAGCAAGCACTTCGGGCTTGACGCGCCCGTCGGCCGTGGGGCCGTCGGAACTGAAGGATGCGATGGTACCGCCGCTGTCCACCGCGCCGCAGGTGATGACCTGAAACGCGTCCGCGGGGGCGATCAGGTGCGATGTGGTCGGATTGGAATCATGGTACTCGTTGCCGGCCGCGTTGCAGTGATGCACTCCGTGGGACGTCAGGATATTCACAGCTATGGTGGTGACGGCGGTCTGGCCGTCGAGGTCGGACTGGGTGTACCAGTCGATGTATCCCAGGGACGCCGTGGACATATCGGCGCCATTGGCCTCGATGAACTGCAACCCGGCAACGTAGTTGTCCTCCTCCGCCGGGTATTCGGCTGTGGTGTCCTCTGTTTTGCAGAGAATGAATGATGCGTCGTAGGCGCCGCCGACGAGTGACCCCGGTTTGTACGCCCCCAGACAGCCGAGGATCATCGTGCCGTGATTGTGCTGGCTGGACGGATCGCCCGGGTCGATATCGGTGTTGCCATCGTTGTCGACGAAGTCGTATTCGGCGATGACGTTGAGCGGATGGGTGAGCTGATTGAAGGCCTCGTGGCTCCGTCGAAAACCGGTGTCCAGAATGCCGATGATGACGCCTTGCCCGGTGTACCCCGCATCGTGCAGCGCGATCAGGTTGATCTGGGCAAGCTGTGCCTGGGCGTTTCCGTAGTCGATGGTGGTTGGGGAGCGGCCTGCGGACTGTGACGGGAACAGCTCAGTCGCCGGCTGTTCAGGCACCGGCAGTTTGCACCTTGCCGCCCGGGCGACCGGTTGCAGCTTGGTGACGCAGGACAGCTTGGCGATTTGCACGAGTTGCTCTCGGGTGGCATACACGCTGACCGCGTTGACCCAACTGCTGGTCACGCGTACGCGGGCCCCCGTAGCCGCCACCGCGTCGACATAGGCTTCCACCACGGGCAGGTCGTTCTTGTCGAAGATAGGCTCGCCCTGCCGCGCGTTCTTGCCCCTCAGCAGGCGACGCTGAATTGCGCGGGGGTTGTAGGCGGAAGCCACCGTTTGAATGGCCGCGTCGTATTCCTGCTGAGACCGTATCCCTTTGTCTCGAAAGAACACCCACGCCTTGACCGGGTCGGGCGTCTGGTCCACCAGTCGCAGCAGCGCAGGGTGGAGCTTACTGTCGGTCGGCCGACCGTCATCGGCGGACGACGCAGGGGCCCCCTGCGCGGGACTGAAGACGACGAAGCCGGCGCCCAGCGCCAACACGCAACCGGCCAGCGTAAGACATCGTGGAAGTGACATGGGTTCTCTTTCCCTTCTTTCCGTTGACATACGGAAGCATGCACGCAAACACGGCGACAGACACAGATTATATCATGCCTGGCGGGGAAAAAGAACTGCGGTCAGCGTCGAGCAGCAGTAGGCAATGAGGGCCTTCCAGGGAAGATACCGGGCCACGCCTGCGGACGTTGCCGCAAACGTGGCCCGGAATGAGATGGTCGATTGAGTTTCCGGGACTGAGCCAGTCGTCAGGCCCGGATGTCAGCCGTCGGCGGTCGTGTGGTTGAGGCAGCCTGGCCGCCCCGCGCCACCGGGGCCAACGACCTTTCTTCCGCAAACAGGTTTGTTTCTCCTTTTCTTCGGGGCTTCCCCCGCTCGGGGCGGCTGGCCCCGAGCGGGAAAAACCTCAGAATTTACTTCCGGCAGTCCGATCCGTCGCCTTACGGCACTGGCGTCATACCGCCGACCGGCTGCGCGCCGGTGCCCTGCTCGGCCGGACCACCACTTTGGACCTCACCGACGCCCGGATTCATGTAGACCGCTCTGGCCTCCATCATCTCGCCGACGACCTCGAACTCGATGTTCGTCTGGCCGCGGGCTTGCGGCTCGCCGTCGATCTCCCAACGCGCGAACCGCACACCTTCCGCGATCCGCGGTGCGGTGAGGAACATCACGGACGTCTGCGGATAGGTCCGCTCGAAGTCGGCCCACCCGCCGCCGTCCAACTGGAGGTCCAGCGGATACACGTCGACCCACACGTCCGGTACGGTCGAGGAAACTGCGACCAACCCGGGCGGCGCGCCTGGCGGCACGAGGCGGATCCAATCGCTCCGCGTCGTGAACGGGGTCCCACCAAGCGTGGTACCCGTGCAGTACAGCTCCACCAACGCACCCGGAGGCAGCGCCTCCAACTCGAGAACGGAGGTGACGATCTCACTCTGGAAGTACATCGAGAGATCGACGACGCTGTCTCCCTCAAGCTCGTGACAGGACTCGCCGTAGTACGGCGTAGCCTCGTCGTAGAACTTGCTGTGCGGTCCCGGAGGTCCTTCATGCGGAGCCACCTCGCCGCCGATACCGTCGGCCCGCTTGAGCCGGATCGATGCGATATCGATCGCGTAGATGTCGAAGAACTCCGCACCCCACAGCGCGGTGTGCAGAACACCGCGGCTCTTGCGATTGAACGAGTTCGGGCACGAGCCCGGCTTGAGGTCGATCCCGTTGCACAGGACCAGCTCATCCTCGCACTCGTCCGGGGTGCCGTTGCCGTTGCAGTCGAGACTGCAGGGATCAACGGCCGGATCGCAGATCGGCGGGATGTCGCACTCATCGGGCACGCCGTTCTCGTTGCAGTCGTTCGGCGGAGCCCCGCTCGGGATGCCTTCGGCCCGGATCATGAAGTTGCACGGGAATCCGAAGGCCTCGGGTTGATCGATCGGAACCGTGTACGCCGTGCTGCCAAGGTTGTTCGGATCGATGCTGTAGTTGCCATCACCAACGATCCAGCTTTCCTGGGCCAGCGTCCCGTTCTCGTCCATCGAGGCCGGGAACTCGTTGCTGTCGATCAGGAAGCCCACGAAGAAGCTGGTCCCCACATCCCCAAGCGGAGTTGGGGCGATGGGAATCACGTTGAAGATGTCGGTATCCGCATTGGCGGTCACGACGTCGGCGGAGGCGAGCACCTGCGCATCGTGCGGCTGCCCGTCTCCGTCCGGATCGCTCCAGAGGTACACGGTGCCCGGGAGGCCATTGGCCATGCTGCCCCAGGCCACGTGGATGGACACGATCGTGTTCGCTGCAGTCATTGCCGTGAAGTGGTTGAGTGCACCGATGGTCGCCCCGGCCGTGATGCCAAGGGCGTTCTCATGCGTGCCGTCATCCCACTGGTAGATGGTGATACACGGCCCGCAATCCGCCGGGCAGTTCATGCAATCTTCCGAAATGCACGGATCACAGGTGCCGTTACCGCAGTAACAGGCGCCGCAGTCCGCCGGACAATTGCAGCAATCCTCCTGACCTGGCGCGCACACACCATCACCGCAGACGGCCGGAGGACCGACGCAAACCGTGTAGTCCTCGGCTTCGCCGTAGGTGTAGCTCTCGCACGGATCGGTGGGATCGCTGAGCCACCTCTCCTGGATCCGCATCCTGGTGCAGCCCTCTAGCGCGCTCGCGGGGACGGTGATGTCCATCGTGAACGTTTGGCTGGCACCACTGCCGAGAGCGTAGCTCTCGCTCAGGTCGAACACCTCATCCTGGTTCCAGTCGATCCAGGCCTTGGCGTACTGCGTCCAGGTTCCTGAGGGAACCGTCACGGTGAGGGTATAGGTGCCTCCGACGTCTAGGAACGTCGAAAGCGCGGTGTAGTCGCCGAAGCTGCACGGCGCACCCTCCGGACCCGTCGAGTTGTTGATCGTGTTGAATATCACCTCGGAGATCCAGTCATCCGTGATGTTCGAGTAACACGGCTCGCAGTAGGCACGGCCGCGGTCGTCCTCGTCCCAGAGCTGACACTCGTCCGGGATTCCGTCAGGCTGGCAGTCCTCGCTGACCTGCCCGTTGCCGTCCGGATCGGTCGGATCGATGTCGCACTCGTCGGGCACCTCGTTGGGCTGGCAGTCCGGACTGGTGCCTCCGGCGATGTCGCAGTCATCCGGCACACCGTTGCCGTTGCAGTCGGGGTCGCACTCGTCCGGGACGCCGTTGCCGTTGCAGTCGTTCGCAGGCGTGGGGTCGTACGGGCAACCGCCGCCGATTTCGCCTACGGTTTCCGAGCTGCCGAAGTCACCGCCGGATCCTACGAGGACGCCTTCGTAGTAGACCTCGTAGTAACCGTTACCGTAACTGCAACAGATGCCGTCACCATACGAGTCAAAGATGGTGAAGTCATAGCAATGGGTCGAACAGACGTCGATGTCAACGGTATACAACGTGTTGCTGGCATACGGTCCGCCTGATGCGACAACACCCGTACCTTGCTCAACCAGCTCCCACGTGGTCTCGCCGCCGTAGTTGTCGGTCAGGATCTCCACGGTGATGGTGGCATCCGGAGCGGTGCAGGGCGC
>CP070691.1:1199650-1204026 GCA_020353195.1 Phycisphaerales bacterium
ACATATTCCAGCCGTGGTCGCTGGTCAGCACGATGATGGTATTGTCGGCCAGCCCGGCCCGGCCCACGGCATCGACGACCTGCCCGATGCACTCGTCTACCGCCGCGATGCTCGCCAAGTACGCCTGCAGGAACGCTTTGATGCCGTCGTCGAGGCTCGGGTACGACTCCTTCAGCAGCCGAAAGTACTTGAGGCCCTTGATCTCCGGATTGAACACGTCAGCGTAGTGAGTGTCCTCGGCGTCGCCGGGCTTGATGACCGGCAGCTTGAGCGTGTCTTTGGGAAACACATCAAAGAACCGCTCGGGCACGTGCAGCGGTGTGTGCGGGCGGATGAAACCCACAGCCAGAAAGAACGGCTTGCCGTCGGGCTGCTTGGCAAACTGGCTGATGCGTTGGGCGGCCCAGGCGGCGTTGCGCTCATCGGGCGTCGGGTCGCGATCGGTAGGGCTGTTGTAGCGCATCGGCTCGACCTTACCCCATGTGCCGTAGATCCAGCCCTTGTTATCCCCGGGTTTCCGGCCGTACGGCAGGTCGGACAGCGGCGCGAAGGAGCCGTCGACCGCGCCGATGCTGCGGAACGGCTCGGGTACCGAGGGATGGCCGACTCGCTGCTTGCCGTCGTACACAAACGGCCCGTAGTCCGGCTTGTACTTGTACTCGTGCCACAAGTCCGCATGGACGTGGTGCATGACCTTGCCGGAGCCGGCGGTGTGGTAGCCGTTGGCGCGGAAGTATTCGCTGAGCGTCATGCAATTGGCCAGCGCTCGGTTTTCGCGCCAGTTCTTGAAATGCATGTTGCGGGAGGTATGCGCGTATATGCCGGTCATGAAGCTGGAGCGGGAGGGGGCGCAGATCGGCACGTTGCTGTAGGCCCTTCGGAAGCTTACGCCGGAGTTGGCCAGCTTCTCGATGTTCGGCGTGCGGGCCTGCGGGTGGCCGTCCATGCCGGTGACGAAGTCGTTCAGATCGTCGCAGACGATCAGCACGACGTTCGGCTTCGCGAACATCTGGGAACAAGCCCCCAGCAGAACCGCCAGGGCCAGGGTTGTTGTCAGGACTATCCGGTGAGCGTTCATACAGACTCCTGATGTAAGGCAAGTCACTTGGTCGGGCCGGCAGTCCACTCGATCAGGTTGAACAGGATCTTGTCGGCGACAGGGTCTTTACCGAGATTTTCGATCAGGCGCAGATGCGAAGCGACCACCCGGCCCTCGCTGCAGGGGACGACGGCCAGGTCGGCGCCGTGCCAGACGTCGCCGGGGCCGTAGTAATGGCGGCGCAGGCGGTCCATGTCCGGGAACCAGGGGAAGCCTATGCTGGCGACGATCGGCTCACCCGGCAGGTCGCGCAGCGTTCGGTCCGTGAAGACGTTCTCGTAGATCGCGCCCATCATGCAGTCGGACGGCAGGCCGTCGAATATCGGGTGCTTGCGCACGAGCCTGGGGATGCACATCCAGTGCCCTGCCGCCCGCTGAATGCGGGCCTCGATCGGGAATTGCTTGGACACCGGTATTGGGTTGGCCCAGTTCATGTGCGGTCCGCCGCCGCCCAGGTAGACGCCCGTCCCACCGGCCTTGATGAACGCGGTCAGGTCAACGAACTTCTTCCACTGCTCCGGCGTGTTCGACTGGGTGCGCGATACGAACACCGGCAGCGGCCGGTCGATCTCCGGGGTGAACTCGACGAACTCGATCTCGGCCCGCTTCAAGTAGCGCCGCAGCGAGTTATTCGGGTCCAGGACGGCGATGCGGTGCTTCGGCACGCGCAACTGATCGCTGGCAAACACGTCGAAGGGATACGTGTTCTCGGTGACGATCGTCCCGTCGGGAGCGGTCACCGTCGCCTTGACCGCGTACGTGCCATGCAGCTTCGACGTATCCAACTCCTCGCCGAACAGGTTGGTGATGCCGGATGCCATCTCGGCCTCAACGGCCCTGGAGTAGACGATCGTGCCGTCGGCCGCGGTGAGCGTGACGGTCAACCGAGCGTCCACCGCGTCGAGTTCGTTCACGCCTGCAACGCTCAGCACGGCCCCGCGCTCGGCGTAGACGTTGCGCGGCCGCACGCGGATCGAGACGATCCGCGGCTGGTTGGCGGCCTTCGTCCCCTCGTACGCGTACGTCTTGGGGTTGCGGAACAGGTCGAGCAGCCCGGCGCCGATGATCCAGTCCCCCGCGGTCAACGCGTGGATGCAGTAGCCGACGACCAGCGGGTTGGTCCGCACCGCCTCGATCATGCGCTTGTTGGCAATGCCGTGGAGCACCTGCTGGTCCAGGCAAAACTGCTTGAGGTCGGGGTAGAGGTGATCAAAGCCCGTGGCCTTGAGAGCCTCGGCATATTGGCCGGCCAGGCGGCGGTGGTACACGGTCGGCGGGACGATCGGATTGCCGATCTGCTCGAAACGCCGGTTGTTGTCGACCAGGTCCGGCATGCTGCCGTACCCCAGTTCGGAGAAGTACGTTATCAGTCCGCCGACCACGTTCCGCCCGGGCATGTTGCCCGACAGGCCCATGGCCCGCATCTGCTCGGGCGTCTTCACGGCGGTCCAGCGCAGCTTCTCGTAGATCTCGTCGTTGATCTGCTGGCCGGGATAGTAGTGGATGTCGTTGAACTTGGTCGGGACGGTCTGGTAGGGCAGGTACATGTTGGCGCCCTGTGCCCAGCCGCCGGACTCGTCGAGGATCAGGCGGGTCGGATCGAGTTCACGGGCGAGCATCGCGCTGGTGTGCAGCAACTGCTTGAGCACGGGCCGCTTCAATTCGTTGAACAATTCCCACTGCACGACGCAGGCCCGGTTGCGGTCCCGCAGGATGCTGCGGCGGACCTCGTTGGCGACCCAACCGGGCAGCCGCGGCGTCTCGATGGGGAAGTCCATGCACTCGATCGCCAGCGAGCCGACCGTCAGCACGCCCATCTCGTCGGCGAGGTCGAGCCACATCGGCGGCGGGGGCTTGCGCCACGGGCGGATCATGTTGAAGCCCGCCTCCTTGGCCAGCCTGATCTCCCGCACCGCCATCTCGCGGCTGTCGGGGTAGGCCAGCCTCACCGGGTACAAGCCCTCGAAGAACGTGGCCTTGAGAAACAGGGGCTTGCCGTTGAGGTAGAACTTGTTGTCGCGGATGGTGAACTCGCGCATGCCGAAACGCGTGGTAAACCGGTCGAGCACGATGCCGTCCTGCTTGAGCATCAGCGTCGCCCGGTACAAGTGTGGATCGTCCGGCGACCAGTACCGGGCATCGGGGATCGCCAACTCCGCATGCACCTGGGATGCGCCAGGGTCGAGTTCGAGCGCGGCCTGCCAGCGAGCGACCGCCTCGTCCGGCCGGTCCGCCGAGCAGATCGTCAGCTCCGCGTCGATCGCCATGCGCTCATGGCCGCTGTGTTCGAGGGCGAAGTCGAAGGCGGCGACGTCGTCGGCGATCCGCGGCTTGATGAATACGTCGTCGATGTAGGTCTCGCCGGTGGCGATGAGGCGGACGGGCTGCCAGATGCCGCCGGTGATCGCGCCGCGCCACTGCGGCGTCTCCATCTTGCCGATGCCTTCGATGCGCTTGTTCGTCATGAGGATCGGCCCGGCCACGCGCACCGTCAGCGTGTTGATCTCGCCCGGCTTGAGCGTCTTTTCCACGCGGAACTCGAACGGCGTGAAGCCGCCCTGGTGGAACCCGACCGCCTGGTCGTTGATCCAGACCTCGGTCTGGAAGTTAACTGCGTCGAAGTGCAACCGCACAACCCGCCCCGCCCAATCGGCCGAAACGGTGAAGTCGCGTCGATACCACGCCACCCCTTCGTAGTCCTGCTCGTGTTCCTCCCAGCAACTGGGCACGGGGATCTTTCGCCGGTGTTTGGCTGCGGCGAATCGCGCAGCATCGTGCCAGCCGGCCTCACGGCCCCTGTTCTCCGAGTCAAAAACGATCTCCCACGTTCCGTCTAAGGAAACGATGCTCCTCGGGCCGGCGGATTCCCGAGGTAGCTCCGCGTCCTGCTCAGCTGCAGTGACCTGGCTGCCGACAAGCGAAAACGAAAGAGCGGCAAAGAAAATGCTGAATATGGCTGTCGCGCAGGCATACAGAGAAGTTCTGCAGATGTACATTGCATCTCCTCGATGACAGGTGATTTCGTTATGTCGTGGCCTCAAGCGTCGATCGACTCCGACGAGGTCCTTTCCTGCTGTTCCCACGCCTCGATGGACACAGCGAAGAAGAGAACTCATGGATATGTCATGTCTTGCGCCGGTCCGGTTTACTGCGCATTTGCCCCAAAGCAGTGTATCGTGCCATCGGTGGTTGAGAGATATAAGCTCCCCCCAGCCGCTATCAGGCCGTCATACACGGGAGGAGCGTCCGTGTGGTAGATCTCAGCAATTCTCTTCCC
>CP070691.1:1204126-1206802 GCA_020353195.1 Phycisphaerales bacterium
CTTGGCACGCGACGCGGATCTCGACCAGGACGGCGAGGTGGATCTCCACGACTTTTCGTGGTTCACGGACTGCTTCACGGGTGCCGGTATCACTGGACCTGTTCCTGACAACTGCAAGCGCTGATGCACGGGCTAGACTGGGCGATAATCGCGGCCTATATGTTCTTCGTTACCGCCGTCGGTCTCGTCTTCATCCGGCGCGCCAGCGGAAGCATTTCTGAATTCTTCGTCGCCGGACGCAACCTGCCCTGGTGGTTGGCCGGCACTTCGCTGGTGGCCACCGCGTTCGCGGCCGACACTCCCCTCGTCATCACGGGCATCGTCGCCGACAAGGGGATCGCCGGGAACTGGCTCTGGTGGAACCAGGTGATCGCCTGGTCACTGGCTGTCGTGTTCTTTGCGCGCCTCTGGCGCCGGTCCGGGATTCTTACGGACGCCGAGTTCATTGAGTTGCGCTACGGCGGCCGCTCGGGCGCATTCCTGCGCGGCTTCAAGGCGGTGTACACGTCGGTCATCTTCAGCACGGTTACGCTGGCGTGGGTCATGCTCGCGATGCAGAAGATCGTGAGCGTCGCCATCCAGGAACCTGCCTGGATGGCAGGGTGGGAGCAGAGTATTGAATCCGGCCTGGGCTTCGCCCCTGGCTCTGTTGACCTGTGGAAGTGGACCGTGCTCATCGCTCTCTTCCTGGTCGCCACGCTCTACACGGTGCTCTCGGGCTTCTGGGGCATCGTGGTGACGGACCTGATCCAGTTCGTGATCGCGATGTTCGCGTCGATTCTCTTCGCCGTCTATGCAGTCGACGCGGTAGGGGGGATGGCCTCTCTCAAGGCCCAGCTCGTCGAACAGTTCGGCGTTGAGCGATCGGAGAACCTGTTCGGCTTTCTCCCGGCGTTGGACTCGAAATGGATGCCGGTGACGACCTTTGTCATCTATCTCTCCGTCCTTTGGTGGGGTGATTGTGGAGGGTTCGCCGCCCAGCGGATGTTCAGCACGCGATCGGAGAGGGATTCTGTTCTGACGGCCGTGTGGTACAGCGTCGCCTCTTTCGTGATCCGTCCGTGGCCTTGGATCGTCGTCGCGCTCGTCACGCTCATCTACTACCCCACGCTCAAGGACCGCGAAGCCGGGTATCCCATGCTGATGATGGAGATCCTCCCCGTCGGGCTGCGCGGCCTGATGATCGCCTCGCTGTTGGCGGCGTTCATGTCGACCGTGGACACCCACCTGAACTGGAACGCGTCCTACTTCGTCAACGACGTGTATAAGCGATTCTGGAAGCCGAATGCGAGCGAGGCGCAGTGTGTCCGGGTGTCGCGCGTGTCCACTCTCGCGTTTGCCGCTCTGGCCATCATCCTTGCCTACACGATGACCAGCATTAAGGACGCGTGGGTTGTCCTGTTCAATTTGCAGGCAGGCATCGGGCTTGTGCAGATGTTGCGCTGGTTCTGGTGGCGGGTGAACGCTTGGTCAGAGATATCCGCCATGATCGCATCCCTCATCGTGACCACGGCATTGGCCCACCTGACAGATTGGGCGGCCGCCGAACGAATCGTGGTAACCGTGCTCATCTGTACGCCGATCTGGGTGGCTGTCACCTACCTTACCTCGCCCGCGGAGTGGCCGGTGCTCGAGGCGTTTTACCGGAAGGTCCGTCCCGGCACGTTGCTGTGGGGTCCTGTAGCTGCGCGTTGTCCCGATACACCGGCCGCGCGGACGAGCGCACGGACGGTTTTCAGTTGGCTCCTCGGTGCAGCCGCCATCTACGCCGCTATGTTCGCCGCCGGAAAGTTCGTCGTGTGCGACTACACGTCCTCCGCGCTCGCCCTGGCAGCGTGCCTTGTCTTCGGTGGCTTGTTCGCCTGGGCATACTGGGGCCGCCGGCCGAGACCTGCTCATCCACTCGAGTAGCCGCTCCGGCCGCGCCGGCGCGCCAGGTGCTGGCCACGACCAGCCAGCGGACCACCGAATGCCCCTGCTTGGAGATGTGCTCGATGCGTCGTCGCGAACCGGACACATCCAGCCGCGGAGGCGGTGGTGGCGAGCGCGACGGCGGCAGGCTCCGCTCCGTTCTTTCGCTCCGCTCCGCCCGCCGCCGGGAGTTCACCCGGAGGTGTCGGACTGACATAGGAAGTGGTATCATTGAAGGGGGCAGGTCACTGCGAACAGCAGTGACGGGACTCTTTCTCTTGGCGCGGAAGTCGACGAGAATGGGTGTTTTCGGAAGCGCGGGTCGAACCCCGCGAGGAAACGGGAAGGTCGCCGATTGGTGGCGGTGACTCGTCAGGCGAGGTTTCCGGAGGACGAGACATGGGTGCATGGGGACATGGGACTTTCGAGAATGACGACGCCATGGACTGGGTCGCAGAACTCGAAGAATCTGGGCACACTGCGATCACCCAAGCCTTGAGCAGTGTGACTGACGAGGCGAGCGATTTCATCGAAGCGCCCGAATGTTGTGCGGCCCTTGCGGCGGCTGAAGTGGTTGCGGGTTTACGCGGCAAATCATCGGCGTCGCTTCCGGAGACGGTACAGGCCTGGCTCCCCGGGAGGCCGGCTCCGGATGCCGCCCTTGTCGCCAAAGCCAAGGCTGCAACGGAGGCGGTCGTGTCTGACTCGGAATTGAAGGACCTCTGGGAGGAAGCAAGCGACTTCGCGACTTGGCTGTCAACCGTC
>CP070691.1:1206902-1218492 GCA_020353195.1 Phycisphaerales bacterium
AGGCATACACGGTTGGGTATGCCCCTTTACGACGTGGATCAGTTGATCCTCCATCCCAACAAGGAGAATGCCAATGTCCCCCATGGCCCTGAAGCCACCAACCTCACATTGGCGGAAAGGATCAAGAAGGAGTATGCGCTGCTTTCTGTCTTCTCCGAGGAAGTGGCCGATGCCCATATGCGAGGGGATATTCACCTCCATGACCTGGGGTTCATCGATAGGCCATACTGTTCTGGACAATCCCTGGAATATATCAAACGGTTCGGGTTGAGCCTTCCCAATTCCATCGCCATGGCCAAACCGGCCAAGCACGCGGAGGTGTTGTTGGCCCACATGGTCAAATTTGCCGCGGCCCTGCAGAGCAATTTTGCCGGGGCCATTGGCTGGGATGCGGTCAACCTCTTTTTCGCCCCCTATCTGGTGGGGATGAGGGATGAGGAGGTCAAGCAATTGGCCCAGATGATGATCTTCGAGTTCTCCCAGCAGGCCGTGGCTCGGGGTGGCCAGGCCATCTTCACCGACCTGAATCTCTATTGGGAAATCCCGAGACACTTTGAAGACGTGCAGGCCGTCGGGCCGATGGGGGAGTATACCGGAAAGACCTACAGCCAATATGAGCATGAGGCCCAGAGATTTGCCTGGTTTCTCTTCGAAGTCTACAGGGAGGGGGATGGTTCTGGAAGGCCTTTTTTCTTTCCCAAACCCCTCGTCCACATCACCGAGAAGTTCTTCAGGACGCGGGGACACCGAGAGTTTTTGCATCACATCTGCGAGGTGGCCAGCGAGAAGGGAAACACCTACTTCGTCTTCGATCGGGGTGAAACGGCCAAGGTATCCGAATGCTGTCGACTCAGCTTCAAATTGGATGCCTCCGATTTGGAGGATGCCAAACAGCCATGGAAGATGCGATATTGTGCCCTGCAGAATGTGACTCTCAACCTTCCCCGAATTGGTTATCTGTCGGGGGGAGATGACAGGTCCCTCTTCGAAAAGGTTGAGGAATACATGGATGCGGATATCCAGGCGCTATGGCGGCGCGGCGAGGACGTGCGCGGCTGGGCGCGGTACTGGGCGATGATCTACGGGCATGTGGCGGTGGCGCTCGAGCGCGACGCGGCGCTGCGCGAGGCGACGATGGTGCTGCGCTACGAGGATCTGTGCGAGCGGCCCGAGGAGACGATGCGCGGACTGCTGGCGCACTGCCGGCTGGATGCGGACGAGAACGTAATCGCCGAATTTGCCGGGAAACTTCAGCCGCCGTCCTATTACCGGCCGGATTTTTCGCAAGGTGAACTGGCCGCGATCGAAGAGGAAACGGCGGCGGTCATCTTAACAGCGGGATACTGAGGCGCATGACCGACCACTTGTCCGCACAGATCCGCCGCAAATCGCCGTGAAACGAGGGCATGGTTCACCTTCCGGTCAACCTCGCTGCACCGTCATTTTTTCCGTTGGCCATCGTTCGTCGCGGCCGAGCGGCGCGCGATTTCCGTTCCACCCAACCGGCAAAGACGGACTGCACGATCACCACAATTAGAAAGAACGATAGATTCATGGACCATACCGCGCCCATCATTCCATGCGCGGGAATCAGGAACAGGTTGAGGCAGACATTTACGATTCCGGTGACGACCGTCACAATCGATGTGAGGAGAAATACCCCCCGACCGATCCATTGCGGTCCCATCAGCAGCGCAAATGACATGCCGAACAGAACGGGAATAAGCTGGCGGAAAACCACTACCGACGGCTCGAATTCCGCGCCCCCCAGAAGTACGACGAGTTCAGGCGCAAGAAGATACGCGGCGACCGAAAATACCATCATAACAGCGAAGATCTGACCGATCAGACGCTTCTGTTCGGGCCAGGTCCGGTCGGGACCGTTCTCCGCCACCCTTGAATAAAGGATCATGGCGCCCGCCTGTGGGACGATCAGCATGGCCATGACCAGCTGCATGCTGAACTGGTACCACCCCACCTCCTCCGTGCTCGAATAATGATTCAACATCAGTATGTTGGCGTGGGCCATCAAGAGCACGCCTATCGTATTAAGATGCAGTTTCATGGCGTCGCCGAGAAGTCGTCGGATCCCGGCCATATCGATTTCGATCCGGAACGAAGTGACGCGCAGCAACGATACAAGTGCGATAACGGCGAAAACGGCAACGCCGGACATATGGGCGAACAGCGCGCCGGATACGCCCTGTTTCAGTATGGCGAGGAACCCAACTACCGCGACGATGCCGACGGTACCGCCCAGGACCTGAGCTATATTGTAGAGCGTTATCTTACCCACACCGAGTAGAAGATAGCGTGCGTATTGCTCCCAGATAATGAATGGTATCAGCAGCATGCCTATTGCGAAGAACGAAGCCGGGATATTTCGCATCAGAGCCCCGTCGCTCCACCAATAAAGGGCAATGGCGACAGCAGCGGCGAGGAGGCTCAATCCGGCCAGGCACAACAGCATGCTTCCCAGCAAGGGCGGAAGCCAGTTTCGTTTACGGTTGAGCTGGATCCAGTACTGGCTGACCTCACCAAGGCTCAAGCTCGCGACCGAAGCGAAGAGAGTCATCCAGGAAATCACTGCGACCAGGACGCCGCGCCCATCGGGCCCGAGTATGCGGGCGGTAACGACGGTAACCGCCAGCATGGCGAGGGCAGCGTAGACTCGCGCCGCGCTGGTCTCGAAAATTTTTGACCACAGGTTCAGGATTTTGTGGCCTCCGCGACGAGCGTGCTGTCGAGGCGGGTTTCAAGGCCTCTGAGGTCGCCGAGCTCGCTCTCACCGTTCCTGACGAATCTGAAGTCTTCGAAACCCGCTTCCAATAACGCTCTTGAGAGTTCCTGGCGATCGTACAGGTGCTGGTGACCCCACCAGCGAAAAGCGACATTGATCATCTCGGCACGCGTTACTATGAACGCATGTTCAGGCCAGTTGACCCAGTCGAATCGCTTCCAGTCGCCGTTGCAATACCCCGCTACGAGATCTTGAAGATCGGGCATCGCAATCCTGACGCAACCTCCGGGACGCAGCGTGCGAAACGCTTCCTTGAGAAAGAATACTCCTGTTTCGTAGGGCACATGTTCAAGTACGTGCTCACTGTAAATCCTGTCCAGAGTATCGTTTGCGAACGGCAGCCGTCTTTCCAGGAACACGATCAGTTCCGCCCTTGGCGTCGTATCGGCATTGATCCATCCCGGGAAGCTGTTTCGTCCGCATCCGACATGCAGGCGGGTCGGCATCTGTCGGCCAAGCCTCATGCGCCATTTGTACGGGTAATAGGCGAGTAGCGCTGCGAAGGCTTCCAGCAGGTTTACCGTCCTGCGGGCAGCGCGCCGCAATCTTCTAGGGAGGCTCGACGTCTCAGGCACCGCTACTGCTCCAATACCGATGCCGGCACGCCGACCACGGTACATCCGGCCGGTACGTCGTCCTTGACGAATGCGCCGCCCCCGACAACCGCCCACGGGCCGATCTCGATCTTCTCTCGGATGGAGGCTCCTGTGCCGACAAAGCAGCCTTCGCCAATCCGTACGTTGCCGCTTACGTTGGCACCAGGCGATACAGTAACGTAGTCCCCGACTTCCGCGTCATGCCCCAGCGTCGCATTACGGTTGATCACCACATGCCGTCCGATGTGGACATTGACTGTGATGACAACCCCTTCGCATAACACTGACCCGTCCTGCACTGAGCTTCTGGCAGACAGACGGATCGCGGGGTGGACCAGCGGTCCGGCCAGCTGAAACCCGGCGGCGTTCGTTTTTTCCGCAAAATGCTTCTTCAGGGCGGGGTCGCCGACTCCGGCGCAGACAATAGCTACCTCGTCACAAAGGGGTCCAATATCACTTATGTCGCCCAGAACAGGCACGTCGTCCACAATCGTGCCTTTCAAAGGGGACCTTTCGTCAAGAAAACCAACGACCTTGCGCCCCAGCTGCTCGCAAAGATGGTTGATCTCGCGCGCCATGCCGCCGCAGCCCCATATCACCAGATCCCTCATTCGCCTACGAGCCCCGCAATGACCCGGTCGACCTCATTTCTCGTCATGCCTTCCCACAGGGGCAGGCTTACGACACGTCGGGAAACGTTCTCGGTAACCGCCATGGACGTCCGTGGCGCCCCGATGAAATTCCCCTGCTGGTGGCAGGCCGGCGAAAAATATGTGCGCGCATCGATATTGGCCTGCGCAAGCCGCGAAACGTATTCGGCGCCGTTTCCACTATCCGGGCACAACGCGGTCATGAACTGGCATGGCACGACCCCGTCTACTTTCTGCACCGCCCAGCCATCGTCGAACATTCCCGCTACCTTGAACTGGTCGATGTACATTTCGCGAACCCGCCAACGAGCCTCCATCTTGTCGGTGAAGACATCCAGCGTCGCAAGGCCGATCGCCGCGCCGTATTCTGACAGTTTGGCGTTCAATCCGTCCGTCACGCATTCCCTGTCGCTGGAGAAGCCGAAATTGCTGGCCCTGCGCACCGCGTCCACAAGAGGTGGAGAGCCGCTATAGACGAGTCCTCCCTCGCCAATTCCAAACGCTTTCGTCGCGTGCAGGCTAAACACAATCAGGCCGGGGAAATTCGTCCCGAACCCGCTGTTGCCAACTCGGGTCCCTGCACTGGCGGCGGCATCGATTACGACGGGAACGCCGGATTCCGCCAACTCTCTGTATGGCGTCAGGTCGAGGCCAACGCCGAAGGCGGCGTAGGGCACAACCGCGCCGACCTCATCCTCGAGTTCGTCCAGCACCCCGGCCAGGATCGTTGTATCCATGCAAAAGTCGTCGGCGCGAATATCGACAAAATACGGCTCCAGCCCGCACCACTTTGCGGCCAACGCTGTTGCCGCGAATGTGAAGCTTGGCATTACCGCGTAACGTCCACTTGGCCTCTTCACGGCCGATATGGCGAGAATCAGACCGAGCGTTGCATTTCCGACGGTACAGACGGTTCCGCCACCATCGAACAGCCTGTCCAGGATGCGCCGTTCGAACAGCGTATTGAGCGGGCCGAAGTTACTGTAGACCTGGTTCTTGTCAATGAGGTTGATATACTCGGAATATGACTCCAGAGTAACGAGGCTGGGCTTCAAGAATGGAAGATTGCGCATTGGTGCTAAGATCCAGATTTAGATCAGTAATGGCGCAAGAAACAACCTGGATGTCGGGACAATTTCGCGCCGATATAGCGCATTTTTCTCAAGCGGTTCCAGTCTCCTGGCTCCTGATATTTATATGATTCGATATCCCAAGGTATTTGTCTGAGCCATCTATGATAAAAAATCGACGATGTCGTCACGAGCCCGAACTCAAAGCTCTCGGCCTTGATATATTTCCATAACCCATAGGTTTTGGCCGACAGGAACGGATGCCAGACGAGATCGGCTCTTTCGTTCTGGATGAATCGCAACAGCGATGAGATCCGGTCTCGGGTGTAAGCATCGTCGTGATCGAGGTGGGTAATGAAACTGCCGCGGGCTCGCTCGAGAGCGAAATTCATCGGCGCCGTCCCGGCGACCATCCATCGGGAGAGCGGATCATCCGGATAGCTGCCTCGTTGCGGCAGGTTTGTGAATTTGATGCGATCGTCGCCAAGGTTCCGGACGAGTTCTTCGGTGTTGTCGGTACAACAGTCTCCGACAACCAGGATCTCCAGATTCTCGTAGTCCTGCTCCATGATCGAGGGCAGGCAACGCTCGACCAGCATCGGGCCGCCGTTATAGGTGGCCACGCACACTGTAACCAGCGGGGTCCTCGACTCGTAGACGGCCTGATACGCCTGGGATTTCCGATCGCTCTCGAACTGTGCGATGAATTGGGGCTCGACATCCTGCCGGGAGCGGATGGCATCCATCTCGCGGCGCAGTATCGAAACGTCGGTCGACCGGACGAAACCGAGTCTTGTCAGGATCTCGACCAAAGCAAAGAGGCGTGCGAAAGCGAGGCGCAAACGATCCAGCATCACCTTGCGATCTTCATTAGTGTTGTCAGCGCGTTCAGTCCCACGGCAGCGGGATTTAACGTCTTCGTAAGACAGGCTTTGTTCCGCTCGATCTTGAGCGGCTCGGCATCATCCGGAAGGGAAACGGCGGCCCTTGGTGTTAACCGACTGATCGCTGCGCGGGTCATCCGCCCCTTATCGGTAGGAAACGGGCTTGTGCGCCGCCACTCCGCCTCGTCGCCTGAAACGTCCGCGTTTTCCGGCAGCGGTCCATCGCCGCCTTTTTTCGCCACGATCACGATGCTGTTGGGCAGCGCATGATCGACCGCTAGGATGCGGAACCCGGCTTGGTCGACCAGACGCACCGCCAGATCGGTATCGAACACGTGGTGGTGAACGCATCGGTTCCGAACGTTGTCCGCGCAGCGCCGTGCGAACTCCTCGCGATCCGTTGCCCAGAAATCGCGCGCAAAATCATGCAGCGCGAGCACTTCGGGGATGTGAGTCGGGTCATCCTCGCCGACATCGTTCCTGAAATCTTCCAGGATATGCTCGATCTTCGTCAACGGCCTCAGATGATCGAAAGTCGCATCCTTATGCGGGACCGCTAGGATCAGGACACCTTCGTCGCGAAGCACTCGTCCCCATTCCCGAAGCCCGCGCAGTGGATTGGCCAGATGCTCGACGACGTGCGACGACAGGACGAAATCAAAGGCCGCGGAGTCGATATCGGGGAACCGGGACGCTTCGCGCACATACTGGCGTCCGAGGACCTTCCCGCGGTAAGAGAAGGGACTATCCTCGCCCAGTTCGCTGGCCCACACGGTTTCGGTCGAAAAATTCAACCCGTCGATCTTCGCAGCGAAATCGTAGAGCGGTATCTCGCCGGATCTCGAAAAGATCCGGCTCGGTCCACCAATCTCCAGCCCGTGCCCCCCGATTACGTGGCTCCGGCACATCTCGGCGCAGCCGCAGCGCGAACGTCGCAGCCGATCCAGGATCTTCCGAGCCGCGAAGATCGCAAACGCGAATACTCCGTCCTGCCGGGTCTTCACGATTGCAGCCCTGATGAGCCCGCTGGACTTTCCCAACGAGCGTCCCCCATCTTGCGGTTCCGGAACTGCAATCATTTCGTCAATGTCCCTGCAACGAGCCGTATGATATCAGCCAAGTCCTTAACGCCTTCTCATTCGGGCCAGATGTTCCTTAATGATTCCGGGGTCGTAACCGGAAACGTCGCCGAGAACCGCCTCCCAGTTATCGAGACCGGGGACCCGCATCGGATTGTCCCTCAGAAGCTGAATCTTGAGGAACGGACTACCCTCCCGCAGCAGGCCGCGCCAGGCCCTGTGCGTCGGACTTATGCGCGGATCGCGGAACTTCGACGCCAGCGTCTCGGCTTCGCTCTCCTGGCGCTCCTGCACTGCTTCGATGGGACAATAGGCCGCAAATGCGAAGCCGGCCGCCGCGAGCTTGCGCGTCAGGCCAACCTCCCCCTGGATGATCACTGCGTATTTGTGCCGGTAGTCCGGCAAATCGTGCCAGAATTCGAGAAACGCGGGGCTGCTCAGTACAGCCTTCCCAAAGACCAGGAAGTAGCTTTGCAGGTGCCGGCCGTATTTCAGGGAGTCGGTGATCCCCCAGAAATCCACGTTGCGGCCCTGCATCTCATCGAAAACCACCTTGAGATCCTGCAGGGGCCCGTAGACGCTGTCATTGGCCACGATGACGCGCTCGTATCCGGAGATATCGCCTACCGCCTGCAGCCCCGTGCGCCAGGATGCGAAATCGTACCCGATGTTCTCCTTGACGATGAACTTCATGCAGTACGGGAGGATCCTGCCGATATCTTCTTCATCGAGGCCTTCGGCCGTGCTGACGACGACCGTCTCGCAATCCAGTTCGTGGAGAGACCGCAGGTATTGCACGACATAGTCGTCGATCACGCCGTCACGGTCGAAATGGGCGAACAGGCACAACGTCCTGCGGGCGCCGGGAACCTGCTCGCCGGCGCCGAATCTGAGCACCTTGCCTTCGATCGGTCTCGCCCATCGCCGCAGGGCGTCGACCAGAACGAGCACCTTGAGTGCGAGCAGCTTTGCGATGTCATACAGGACGCCAAGCATTCATTCCGCCCCTTCAGCGATCCCTGTTGCCGATTCGCCACGCTTCGCCGGTCTCCGCGTCCTCGACAGCGGCGTCCGGCAACGGGCCGGATCGCGCGCGGGTCGAATCACCGGGACTGAGGAGCCGCCCCAATATCTCCCGCAACTCGGCGCCGACCGCCTCCGGCGCGAACCTGCCGACGACGTCGCGATGCAGCGGCCGGGGCGGCGCCCCCCGCTGCGCGCCGGACCGCCGCACGGCGTCCAGCAGCGCGTCCGGGTCCGCCGGCGGCACCAGCCAGACGCCCGGCATGTCCGGCGACAGCAGCTCGCGGATCGCCGGCGAATCGCGCGTGATCAGCGGCGCGCCGGCCGAGAGGATCTGGAAGACCTTGTTCGGGATCACCCGCGCGGCCTTGCCGGTATCGCCGAAGACGCCGAGGCAGACATCGGCGCGGGCGATGTGTTCGCGCAAGCAGTCATACGGCACCCATTCGATCCATTCGACATTCGCCGGCGCCTGCGCCAGCAGGGCGCGCATGCCGGCGGCCTCCTGTCCCGTGCCGATCAGCACCCAGCGGATCGCCTCGCCATGCGCCGCCTGGGCCGCGCGGACGATGGTGCCGATGCCGTGCAGCGGGGTGAACTGGCCGTAGAACAGAACGGTCAGCGGACGGTCACCGCCCTCGGCACGGCAGGGCGGAAACGCCTCCTGCTCGGCCCCGACCATCACGCTTGCCGTCCTGCCTGGCCGCATCCCGTAACGATGCGAAAACCAGGCGGCATGCGCGCCTGTATCCAGGACGACCAGCCGCGCCGCCCGACAGGCCAGCCATTCCCAGGCGAAAAGAAACCACGCCACGGGGTTGCCGCGGCCAAGGATGCGCCGGTCCTCGACCACGGTGTTGTAGAGCGACAGGAACGCGTCCCAGGCGACCGGCGCGCCGCGCAGCTTCGCGAACGGCCACAGGAGGATGACGTCGAGATGCCCCATATAGCCGACCAGCACCGCATCGTGCCGCGGCGCGCGCAAATACCGCCAGACAAGCCCGGGATAGGCAGCCAGCCACCTGCCGAGAAGCCGCAGCTTCCGCCCGGCGCCGGCGATCTGCCCCTTGTCCTCGACGCCGCCCCACACATCCGTGCGGATCTCGACGAGGTCCACGCCGGCCTGCCGCAGCCCGCGCAGCAGGATGCGGTTGCGGGGCTTGCCCGTATCGTATGTTCCCCAGAACACGATGCGCATGAGTTACCGGCTGCACTGCCACGTCATGCACATTCCTAGCGGAAGCAAGGTTAATAGCGGGTTATGGTCGGCGCATGTGGCGGGATTGCGCCCACGGCCTCAATCCAGCAGGAAGTTGTGCGTCTCTTCGGGGAGCGTGACGGTGATGCCGTCCAGCTCTTCGGTCATGATGAGCTGACAGCAGAGCCGCGAGGTACGTGTGAGGCCGAAGGCGAGGTCGAGCATGTCCTCCTCTTCCTCGTCCGGCTCCGGCAGCTTGCCGAACCACGCCGGTTCGACGATGACATGGCAGGTCGAACACGACAGCGAACCGCCGCAGGCGCCCTCGATATCGATATCGTGCTTGTGCGCGATTTCCATGATCGACAGGCCGAGCGGCGCATCCACCTCCCTGCGCGTGCCGTCGGTTTCTATGAACGTCATCCTGGGCATCTGCTTCTATCTTCCCACCCATTCAATTGAAACAGTCGCCGCGGACCGGCCGCGGCGACCGTGTCGGTATAGCGCCTGCCGTCAAATGTGAAAAGACTCGCCGCAGCCGCACGTTCCCTTGACATTCGGATTGTTGAACACGAAACGCGACGAGAGCTTGTCCTCCACCCAGTCCATCTCCGAGCCGAGGAGAAACATCGTTGCCGCCGGATCGATCAAGACCTTGACGCCCTTGTCCTCGACGACCTCCTCGAACGGCCGTTCCTCCTTGGCGTACTCCATCTTGTAGCTCATGCCCGAGCAGCCCTGCATCGTCACGCCGATGCGCACCCCCATCACATCCCCGCCGGCCCGCGCCATCAGCTCCTTGACGCGCGCGGCCGCCGCATCGGTCAGTGTCATCGCCTTGGGTCGTTCCATAATCCATTCCTGCCTTGGTATCAGTTCACTTCCATGGCCGCCGCCCCGCGCCTGTCGCAGGGCAATGATTCGCGAGGCTCACGCCCAGTCGAGCAGCATCTTCGCGTCGTCCGACATCCGCTCCGGCGACCAGGGCGGGTCCCAAACCAGGGAGACCTCGACCTCGCCCACGCCGTCGACCTCCGCCACCGCGTCGGCCACCCATTGCGGCATCTCGCCCGCAACCGGGCAGGCGGGCGCCGTGAGCGTCATGCCGATGCGGACCTTGCCGTCGGTTTCCAGCGCCAGTTCGTAAATCAGGCCGAGATCGTAGATGTTCACCGGGATCTCCGGATCGTGCACGGTCTTCAGCGCCTCGATGACTGCCTCGCGCCGTGCAACCAGCGTGCCCTCGGCGAGTGGAGCGCCGGCCCGCGCCTTGCCGTCGGACGGCGCGGAAAACGGCATGAAATCGCGAATTGTCGAAGCATGTTGTGACATCATCCTGCCCCCAACCCGTCATCGGTTGAAACTTCGTCTATACCCTTCGTTGCGGCGTTCATCGTGTGCCAGGCCAGCGTCGCGCATTTGACGCGCATCGGGAATTCGCGCACGCCGGACAGAACCTGCAGGCGGTCCGCATCCTCCTCCGCGAAGCCGGCCAACGGATCGTCGCCCCCGGTCGTGCACATCTCGTGAAACCCGTCGAACATGCGCCGCGCCTCTTCCACCGTCTTGCCGCGCAGCATCTCCGTCATCAGCGAGGCCGAGGCGACCGAAATCGCACAGCCCTTGCCGACGAAGCTCGCATCCGTGATGCGCCCGTCGTCGGTCTCGACAAACACCTCCAGTTGGTCGCCGCACATCGGATTGTAGCCGTGAGCGTGATAGCGCGCGCCCTCGATCGAGCGGAAGTTCCGCGGGCTCTTGCCATGGTCCAGGATCACTTCCTGGTAAAGTTCTCGCAGTTCGTCGAACATCAGCCGAAAAACTCCCGCACGCCTTCCAGCGCTTCGGTCAGCCGGTCGACCTCGGCGCGCGTGTTGTACAGCCCGAACGACGCCCGCGCCGCCGCGGCAATACCGATACGGTCCATGAGCGGTTGCGCGCAGTGATGGCCGACGCGGATGGCGATGCCGGCGCGGTCCACCAGCGTGCCGATATCGTGCGGATGCGCGCAGTCCATGGTGAAGGACACGACGCTCGCCTTGCCCGGCGCCGTGCCGATCAGGTTCAGCCCGTCGATCGACGACAGCCGCTGGTTGGCGTAGGTCAGCAGATCCGCCTCGTGCGCGCCGATGGCGTCAAGGCCGAGCCCGGTAACGTAGTCGATCGCCGCGCCCAGCCCGACCGATTGCGCGATGGCCGGCGTACCGGCCTCGAACTTGTACGGCAGGTCGGCCCAGACCGCCTTCTCGAAGGTCACCGTGCGGATCATCTCGCCGCCGCCCATATAGGG
>CP070691.1:1218592-1250784 GCA_020353195.1 Phycisphaerales bacterium
CCAGCGGACAGGAGGAGGGCGGTGGAGCCTCTACGCCTGACGGGCACCGTTGCTGGAATGCTGCTTGTGGTGGCGGCCGCTTCCTCCGCTCGCGCCGCTGACTGCAATTCCAACGGGCTGCTCGACGAGTGCGATATTTCGTGTGGTCCTCCTGGCGGGGTCTGCGACACAAACGGCTGCGGTGAAAGTCCGGACTGCAACAGCAACGGAATCCCCGACGAATGCGATGCGGCACAGCAATGGGTCAAGCTGACGGCCTACGACGGCACGGCGAGCGACGCTTTTGGATGCGCGGTTTCGATCAGCGGGACCGTGGCCGTCGTGGGGGCGCACAGCGCCGGCTGCGCATACGTCTTGCGGTACGATGGAGTCGGGTGGGAGCAGGAGGCGAAGCTGACTGCCGATGACGGCGCGCCGGGCGACGGCTTCGGGCAGTCGGTGTCGGTCAGTGGGACTTTGGCCGTCATCGGGGCACGCTGGGACGACGACAACGGGACGGACTCCGGCTCGGTGTACGTGTTCCGGTACGATCCCGGCGTCCCGGGACTCTGGGAACAGGAGGCCAAGCTCACCGCCGGTGACGGCGAGGCAGGCGACCTCTTCGGGTGGTCGGTATCGGTCTGCGGGAACGTGGTTGTCGCGGGGGCGCAGAGTGACGACGATCACGGGACCAACTCCGGCTCGGCGTACGTGTTCCGCTACACGGGGTCCGGCTGGCAGCCGGAGGCGAAGCTGATTGCCGATGACGGCGCGGCGGGCGACGCTTTCGGCAGGTCGGTGTCGGTTGACGGGGACGTGGCCGTCGTGGGAGCGAGCTATAGCGATGGGAACGGAAGCGACTCCGGCTCGGCGTACGTGTTCCGGTACGATCCCGCCGTGCCTGAACTCTGGCAGCATGAGGCCAAGCTCACTGCCGACGACGGAGAATGGGTGGATCTCTTCGGCGAATCGGTGTCGGTCAGTGGGGACGTCACGATCGCAGGAGCGCCCTGGGACGATGACAACGGGGACGACTCCGGCGCGGCGTACGTGTTCCGGTACAACGGAAGCAGCTGGGACCAGCAGGCCAAGATTGCGGCTGATGACGGCGAGGCGTACGAGGGCTTTGGCTACTCGGTGTCGGTCAGCGGGAACGTGGCCGTCGCGGGGGCGAACTTTGGCGACGGAGCCGAAAGCGGGTCCGGTTCGGCGTACGTGTTCCGGTACAACGGGTTCAGCTGGAGTCGGCAGGCCAAGATCGCGGCTGACGATGGCTCGTCGTGGGATTCCTTCGGCGACTCGGTGTCGGTCAGCGGGAACGTGGCCGTCGTGGGGGCGCAGCGTGACGACGACAACGGGACCGACTCCGGCTCGGCGTACGTCTTCCTCATCAGTGATGATTGTGATTCGAACGGGGTGCTCGACGAGTGTGACATCATCCTCGGGAGCAGTTCCGACTGCAACGTCAACCGTGCGCTTGACGGGTGTGACATCGGCAGCGGCGTAAGCGAAGACTGCAATGCCAACGCCGTTCCTGACGAGTGCGACATCGCGGATGGGACCAGCGAAGACTGCACGGTAAACGTGATCCCCGACGAGTGTGAACCGGACTGCAACAGCAACGGAGTGGCCGACAGCTGCGACATCGCCGGCGGGACCAGCGACGACTGCGACGCGAACATGATCCCTGACGACTGCGACATCGCTTCGGGCATCAGAGAGGACTGCAACGCCAATGCAGTCCCCGACGAGTGTGACATCGTGGCCGGTACCAGCGACGATTGCAACGCCAATGCGACTCCCGACGAGTGCGACATCGCGGCCGGTACCAGCGACGACTGCAACACCAACGCGATTCCCGACGAATGTGATGCGGCGGCACAGGAAGCGAAGCTCATCGCCGATGACGGGGCGGCCAACGAGTACTTCGGCGAGTCGGTGTCGGTCAACCGGGACGTCGCCATCGCAGGAGTGCCCTGGGACGATGACAATGGAGACGACTCCGGTTCGGCATACCTGTTCCGGTACAACGGAATCGGCTGGGACCAGCAGGCCAAGGTTGTGGCTGATGACGGCGAGGCGTACGAACTCTTCGGCGTCTCCGTGTCGGTCAGCGGGAACGTCGCCGCCGTGGGAGCGCACCGTGACGACGACAACGGGGAAGGCTCAGGCTCAGCGTACGTATTCCGCCACAACGGGACTGTCTGGCAGCAGGAGGCGAAGCTGACTGCCAATGATGGCGCGGCGGGCGATAACTTCGGCCGCTCGTTGTCGGTCAGCGGGAATGTCGCCATCGTAGGCGCGTGGCGTGACGATGACAACGGGGACAACTCCGGTTCAGCGTACGTGTTCCGGCACAATGGGACCGTCTGGCGCCAGGAGGCGAAGCTCCTTGCCGATGACGGGGCGCCGTATGACGACTTCGGCTACTCGGTGTCGGTCAGCGGGAATGTGGCTATCGCAGGCGCCCTTCTGGGCGGCGATGCGGGCAGCAATTCCGGCTCGGCGTACATCTTCCGGTACAACGGATCGACCTGGGAGCAGGAGGACAAGCTCCTCGCCGGGGACGGTGAGGCGGACGACTACTTTGGCCGCTCGGTGTCGGTCAGCGGCAACGTGGCCGTCGTGGGGGCGCACCGTGACGACGACCACGGGACCGACTCAGGCTCGGCGTACGTGTTTCGCTACACCGGGTCCGGCTGGCAGCAGGAGGCGAAGCTC
Source organism: Phycisphaerales bacterium (assembly GCA_020353195.1). Taxonomy (GTDB): domain Bacteria; phylum Planctomycetota; class Phycisphaerae; order UBA1845; family UBA1845; genus JAFGJQ01. Next base: position 1,221,293 of record CP070691.1, read on the forward strand.
ACCGCCGATGACGGTGAGGCGTACGACTCCTTTGGCCGCTCGGTGTCGGTCAGCGGCAACGTGGCCGTCGTCGGGGCGTGGGGTGACGGCGACAACAGGGACCGCTCCGGCTCGGCGTACGTGTTTCGCTACACCGGGTCCGGCTGGCAGCAGGAGGCCAAGCTCACCGCCGATGATGCCGCATCGGACGACTGGTTCGGCTATTCGGTTTCGGTCAGCGGCAACGTGGCCGTCGCGGGCGCCAACGGGGATGACGACAACGGCAACTACTCCGGCTCGGTGTACGTGTTTCTTCTCGGTGATGACTGCAATGCAAACGGTGTGCTCGACGAATGCGACATCGCCGACGGTGTGAGTCCCGACTGCAACCTGAATCGCGCGATCGACGAATGTGACATCGGCAGCGGCGTAAGCGAAGACTGCAACGCGAATGCGATCCCCGACGAGTGCGACCTGATTGGCGCCGGGGACTTCGACGCCGACGGCGACGTGGACCTCGTCGATTACAGCGCATTTTCCGACTGCCTGGCCGGACCCGATACAACGCCGATCCCGTCAGTACTCGAGTGCATCACCGCCTGTCTCGACGCGTTTGACCAGGATAGCGACGGCGACGTGGACGTCGATGACTTCGCCGACTTCCAGGTCCTCTTCACTGGGTGGGCGCCGTGACAACGGCACACGCCTGTTGATTTCCTTTGACAGTTTGAGCGTGCTGCAACGGACTGATGGCGGTCATCGTCCAACACTGGACGAGGCGGAGGGACGTCCAACTGTGGTCGGGGCTGCGTTCGGTGATGGTTTACACGGCCACGCGCAGTTTGCGCTTGATGCCATTGACGACGCCTCCGGCTTGCCGTTGGGCGCTCACGCCCTTGGCGCGCCTGGCCGCTCCGCCATCGCCGCGACGCGCTCGGGGCCGGTCTGCGGGAAGAGCCGGCTGTCAGGACCGAAATGCGTGGCTACCTTGACACGAAGGCGTCGCGAAAGAATCCGGCGTCGAACTGCGTTGGGACCCGCTCCTCGGCGGCATAGAAGTACAGCGCGCCGAGAACGATGCCGTTCAACGCGCTGGACACCAGTGACACCAGAATCAGCAACACTACAGTGATGCCGATCCCCACAACGGCCGCGGCCGCCGTACCTGTAAGAACGCCCAGCGCCGCCGGAATGAGGCATGCGAGAACCATGAGGAAGACGAATAAGCCGATCCCGAAATTGGAGACCAGCGCCTCGCCCCATGTCCGACGCAGAATGGACAGCGAGCGCTTGATGGCGGCGAACGGGCCGACTTTCTCGACGACCAGGACAGGCACCACGAAGTACGTGCCTGCCCCCCACGCCATTCCCAGCAGACCGGCGGCGATCCGACCCGCCCGGTTGCTGCGGGATTCGATCGCCTTGAGGATGACCCCCACGGTCGCCGAGACCAGCGCCCAGGCGAAGATCTGGGGAAGACGTGCTGCTGCCGCGCGGAACCCGTCTGCTACTGTCGGGTCGCCCCCATTGAATCGGATGATCGCGCATGCAATCAGCCCCGAGTTGAAGAATACGATCACGAAGTAGTTGCAGAAGTAGAACAGGAAAAGGATGACGTACGCGAGCGGGTCGTCCGGGGCTTGGTTGTCCTCCTGAATCGCCCGGGCATAGTCGCTGCCCATAAGAGGCACGGCGAAGCTGGCCAGCACCGCCAGACATGCCACTCCGCTCAACAGAGGAAAGACAAGCATCTCCTTGTCCAGCATCAGGCAACGATAGCTGGACTTGGCCAACTCCCAGCCATTGCTGATGCGCTCGAACATGGCAACATCCTCCAATTACGTCCTACGTCGTGCTGTGTGAGCTTTAGCTCCCGTAGACTCGACCGGGCATTTCGCCCATCGGCGCGGTCTACTCTACCGCGCGCCAGGTATTGGCACAACGCTACACGGCGACCGTCTGCCCCCGCTTCGGGCCGTCGAGCTTCGGGGCTCGACAGTGTGTCTCGGGCGCTGGTGGCCTTCGCATACCGATCAAGCCATTCAGAGCGACGCGCGACACCGCAGCTGTGCATGTGGATTCTATCGGGACGACTGGAGAGGTCGGTCCGGGGAAAGCCGGTGGTCGCCTTGACGCGCTGACGGCTTGGGATGACCATTCCTGCATGGCTTCGCGCAGAGTCGTCGGTTGCATGACCGGAACGAGCATGGATGCCATTGACGTGGCGTTGGTCACGGTAGACGGGCACGGCCTGCGGATGCGCGCGTCGGTGCAGCGCTGCGCGACCCATCCACTCGGCCCCCTGGCCGGGCCGCTCCGTCGCCTCGCGTTTCTCGAGCCCGCGTCGGCGCGTCACATAGCCGCGCTCGCCCGTGATCTCGCTTTGTGCCACGTTGCCGCTCTTGGGAAGCTCGTGCGTGACGAACCGATCGACCTGATCGCCGTCCACGGGCAGACGATCTTCCATGCGCCGCCGGTCAGTTGGCAGCTGCTTGCTCCCGCGCCGATCGCCGAGGCGTTCCGGGTTCCGGTTGTCTTCGATCTTCGGGCCGCCGATCTGGCTGCCGGGGGTCAAGGCGCTCCGATCACTCCGCTGGCCGACTTCGTGCTGTTCCGTGACGACGCGGAGACGCGGGCCATCGTCAACCTCGGCGGGTTTGCCAACTACACGATTCTCCCGGGCCGTCCCATGCCCGCCTGCGGCGCGTACGACGAGGTCATACGCGGCGTGCACGGGGGGGACGTCTGTGCCTGCAATCAGCTTCTTGACGCCATTGCGCGGGATCTGCTCGGCGAACCGTTCGACGAACGCGGGCGTCGCGCGGCGGCCGGTGCGGTCCGCCCCGTCCTACGCGACACTCTTGTCGAACTCCTCCGAGGACAAGCCGGAAGCGGACGGTCACTGGGCACCGGCGACGAACTTGGAGAGTGGATCGAACACCACCGTGGAGGATACTGCGTCGAGGACATTGCGCGATCGGCCTGCTGCGCCCTGGCCATCGTGATCACCGATACGATCAGTGAGGCTGTGGCGAAGCACTATCTCGATCCGGTAAAACGTGTTCTGCTCTCGGGTGGCGGCGTAGAGAACGCCGCGCTGTATGCCGCATTCAAGGAGCACGGTCGCGCGCAGGTTCAGCGGATCGATCAGCTCGGTGTGCCGTCGAGCCACCGTGAAGCCGCTGCCATGGCGGTTCTTGGTGCGCTCTGTCAGGATGGTGTGCCCGTGACGCTTCCGCAGATCACGAACGTCCGGAGCCCGGCGCCGATTGCGGGTGCCTGGATACACCCGGCCCGCGTGTAGTCGTTCGCGGCTCCGGCGAAGCCTCTTGTCAGAGAAGAAGGCGCACGTCGGCTTGTCTCGCTCCCATCCACAGCGCCTCGCCGGCGGCGGCAACCACCAGAAGCGGCAGCACCACTTTCACGAACGTCCCCCAGGCGTCCGCCAACGCGATGGTCGGGGACAGCGCGCCCTGGGACAGGGCCAACCCCGCTGCCAGTAGAATCGCCGGCGGTTCCAGCATGTTGAGCGCGATTCCGATCCAACTGGCCATGCGCTGCCGGCCGCTGGGCGGTCGGCTGTCCGTTGCCGGGGTCTGCGCTGACGCCAGAAGCAGCCGAAGCCCGATCCCTAGAGAGAAGCCGACGCCGGCCACCCCGACCCAGGCGGCGGGCCCCAGCGCCCCTGTCGCGGTCATGAGCGCGCAGACCGAGATATTGTTTGCGGCGATGACCGATGTTCGCCGAGGCCACGACCGGCTGCCCAGCAGGGGGCGCACCAGATGGTCCACCCACCACCCTACGCTGCGCACGGTCCAGCGCCCGGGTCTGCGGGCCTCCCACCAGCCGGCGCAGATCCCGACCCCGATGATCAGGCCTCCCGCCAGGCAGTGGGGCAGGGCGGTTTGGATGGTGTGAACGACCGGGTCGGATGTCACGGTGATCAGCCTGGATTGGCGGAGGCAAGAGAAGAAACGGATGAAGGAGAGTCGAAGAATCCGCGTTCGACCGTGCTCGTCATTGCCCCTTCATCGCCGCGTTGTGCTCCTTGTTGCGGGTCGATTCGTCGCCTGTTCTTACAGTTCCGATTCCGGGCGACCCGGTCGGGCGAGCGGCCCGAACAGTTCGATCGTGGTCTCCTGTTCGAGCATGAACTTGGCGTTAATGGCCTGGAGTCGGCACAGTTCGTGCAGCGCCTCAACAAGTGCTGAATAGTCCACGCCCAGTCCGCCGACCTCGCCGTTTTCATGTCGTTCGGGTCTGTTGCCGAGCATCGCCAGCAGGGCGTCGACTTCGCAGTCGACGGGGATCGGTGGAGAGACGATCCCGTCTTGGGGCGTTCTGCGCAACACGGTCAACGTGGCGTCATCTTCTTCCGCGTTGAGGATGAACTGCCCGCCCGGATCGTTGTAGAAGATCGGGCGCTCGCACCGGACGCCGTCTCCCAGGATGGCGATTCGCCGGTCGCCGCTGCGCTTGGCATAGATCAGGTTCTCGTGACCGAACGGGACCTTGTCCAGGATGAAGTTGTCGTCGCCGATCCGCCACGACGTGATGGTCTTGTCGTTTCGCCGGTGCAGGGCTTCATAGGCAGCCACTCGGATCCGCGGGTCCGGGTCGTCGAGCAGGCGGCGGAGTGGCCGCAGGAGCCCCAGCGACCCCCGGGCTCGTCCCAGTGCCTCGATGGCGGGCAGGCGCATCTGTCCGGCCGGGTCGCAGGCGTGTCGGGCCAGCGCCGGTACCGCCAGGTGATGGTCCAAGCGGACTCCCGTGCGGGCGGCGTAGAAGCTGACGGCCTTGCTCGCGTGCCCGTAGAGTTTGCTGATCGTCGGCAGCGCCGGACGCCCGATTCCCTCCCACGCCAGGGCGATGTCCTCGTAGCAGGCGTTGTCCTCGAGGACTTCCTTGGCTAATGCGCGGGCGCGCTGCTCGGCGAAGCCCGTGCGATCCGGCACGTAGAGATGTCGCACCAGGGCCAGGAAATGGCCGGGATCGTCCCGGTATTCCTGTGGCACGTGGAGCCTGATGTAGGAAGGAGATTCGGCTTCGGCGACCTTGGTGCCCTTGAATCGACTGTTGATCCGTCGCGCAATCGCCATGGTCTGGCGGTATGAGGGGCGACTCATGACCAGGCGGACGCGGCGAGCCTCGAGGGTGGTGCCTCCGCCGATGACCACGCCCTGCTGCGCGTTGGCGCTGGTGGCGGCGTCCTCGCGGTCGCCGAACGGGTTTCGAAAGATGGGGCCTTCGGCGGTCGCCAGCGGTTTGCCGGGCACGCTGGCGTCCACCGAGACGTCGCGATAGATACGCAGCTGGCAGGGCCTCAGCCTACCGCCCTCCAGCGAAATCGTCTGGGATCCGGGTAGGGCCTGCACGTACAGGTCGAATCGCGCGCCCTCGGCGGCTGCCGCGGGAATGTCACCTTGAACCATCACTACGGTGGTGTCGGGGCTGTCGATGAGTTGCTCCGGGGTTGCCTGTCCGGCTCCGACGCGCTGGAACTCGGGTTGCTTGTGCATGTCCTGAATCAGCGTCCTGCGAAGCTGCGGCGGGCATTGCGCCGACCCGCGGTCGCCCAACCCGACGACCAGCCCGTATCCCCGCACGCGCATCTTCCGCATGCCCTGGAATCGGGCGAATCGGGCGACCGTATCGCGGTAGGCCAGCGAAGCCGTGATGTCCTGCGTCGTGCCTTCGAGCTGGTTTGACTCAGTGTCCGATTCCCGGCGGGGCTCCAGAAACGACCAGTTGATTCCCACGCAACCGGTCAGCACAAGACAAGAAGCCAGGTTCGGGATAAGGCCGCGCTTGGTCATGGCGTTGCTTCCATGCGTCCCACGGGCACCGGGTGATCAGAATCGGCAAGAGGAACGCCACGCAGGAGTTCCCACGTTCGGATTGCTCGTCGTAAGCATATGCCGGATGCGGGTCGGCGGTCAACCCCGGGGGCCAGGCCGACGCCGGCGGGTGGGCGTCAGCCGGATTCGGCGCTGGCGAGCATGGGGAATGCGCTGTTGGTGGCGTCGATCCGGTTCTGCCACCAGGCGCGGTCAGTCTGCAGCAGTCGGCTGAGAACCTCCACGATGTGGGGGTCGAACTGGCTGCCGCTGCACCGGGTGAGTTCGTCGACGGCGGCTTCGATCGTGCGCTGCTCGCGGTAGACGCGGCCGGTCGTCATGGCATCAAAGGCATCGGCGACGAGCACGATTCGGGCGCCGATGGGGATCGTGTCCCCGCTCAGTCCGTCCGGAACGCCGGTTCCGTCATAGTGCTCCCGCTGGTGGCGGATGATCTGGCGTTCGGATTCAAGAATCCGCAGGTGATCGACGATGCGGGCGCTGATCAGCGGCACCTGTTTCATCAGCGCGAGTTCCATCTGGCTGAGCGTCGTCGGTTTGTGCAGAATGCGGTCCGGGACTCCCACCCTGCCGATGTCGTGCAGCAATCCCGCGTTCTTGACGGCGTCTGCCGTACCTTCACTGCATCCGGCCTGCTGAGCCAGGCGCTCCGCAAACAAGGCTACGTTCTGCGAATGCCGAGCTGCGTACGGGTCTTTCTCATCCAGCGCCTGGACCAGCGACGCGATGCTTTGCACGTAGACCTGCTTGGCCTGTATGCTCAGCACGGCGATCCGCTTGCGGAGCGAGTGGACTTCCTCGATCTCGATCAGGCTGTCGGGCGAGGTATGGTCGTCTGGAATCTGGGCCGCCGTCGCCACCCGGTTACGCCCGTGCCGCTTGGCGAAGTACATTGCCTGGTCGGCCAAATCCGCCAGGTCGGCCGCGCTTTTGACACGAAGGTCGTCGGTGCTGCTGACGCCGATCGACGCCGTGAGTGTGAAGTTGTCAGCCCCCTGGATTCGTACGCTGAGTCCTACTTGAGTGCGAATGCGCTCAGCCATCGCGGCGGCGGCTTCCAGCGACGCCTCCGGAGCCACGATGGCGAACTCGTCCCCGCCAAACCGGCCGACGGAGTCCACTTCCCGCACCGTTTTCTGCAGGCAGCGGGCGACCTGGACGAGCACCTCGTTCCCCGCAAGGTGCCCGTGTGTGTCGTTGACGGCCTTGAAGCAGTCCAGGTCGATCATGATGAACGACAGTCCCCCCCCGTACCGCCGCGAGCGGTTGATCTCAGCTTCGAGGACCCGGTTCAGATGGTCGTGGTTGAACAGGCCGGTCAGCCCGTCCCGGTAGGCGGCCTGCCGCAACTTGTCCTGCATGACCCAGATGCGATGCCCCACGCGCATCCGCGCCACCAGCTCGTCCAGGTCGACCGGCTTGGTCAGATAGTCGTCGGCGCCGGAACATAGGGCCAGCGTCTTCGATCCCTCCTTGTCGTGCGCCGTCATCAGCACGAAGAACGTGTCGCTGAGATCGGGGTGGTTCCGTAGACGATGGCACAACTCCATCCCGTCCAGCCCCGGCAAGTGCCAGTCGGAAAGGACCACCTTCGGCGGGTTACGGGTGATCTCGTCCCAGGCCTCGATCCCGTCGGCCACAACCCGGCAGGCGAAGCCTGCATGGCTGAGCGTCTGGAAGATCAGACGCCGGGTGTCCGGGCAGTCCTCGACCACGCAAATGTCGTACTTTACAGGCACAGACTCTCCACCACGGCGTTTGGACTCGCCGCTTGCCGTGATTTTCATCGGGTAGCACGGCTGACGCCTTCACGTCAAAAAATAACCGCTCAGCGGGGTCGGAGACCGCGTTTCACGCCGGGGCCGGACGTAGCGATCGAGCCGGTGCGTGGGCCCGTTACTTCAACTCCACGTCCCAATAGGCGTGGTCGAGGAACTGCCGCCAGGAGTGGTATTTGCTGTCGGAGAGCTTGACCCTGATTACCGGACTGCGCCGAGGCTTGACCGGGCGCCGCATGAGCGTGAGTCCCGCGTCCTCCGGAGTGCGGCCGCCTTTGCGGACGTTGCACTTCACACAGCAGCAGACGATGTTCTGCCAGGTGTTCTCGCCCCCCCGGGATCTGGGAACAACGTGATCCAGGCTCAACTCCGACGAGGCGAAGCGCTTCCCGCAATACTGGCATCGGCTGCCATCGCGCGCGTAGATGTTCCGGCGATTGAGCTTGACCTCCTGCTTCGGCAGGCGGGAGTAGGTCAATACCCGGACGATCCGCGGTACCACGATGTCGAACCGTACCGTGCGCACCCAGTCGTGCTCGGCGGGCTCGAACTCCTTGCGGAAATCACTCAACTCCCGCCAGTCATCGAAGTCGTAGGAGACGTAGCGGCCGTCTTCCAGGCTGACAATCTCAGCTCGGGGCTGGTTGCGGCCGCTCTGTTTGCACAGCAAAGAGAATGCCCGTCGGGCGTCGATGACTCGTAACGCCACGTAGTTTGCGTTCAGCATCAGGACGCTGCAATCGAGCCCTGATGCCGCGCTTCTCTGCGGGTTGGCACTGATCACGCCTGGGAAAGCGAGACCTCCTTCCGATGACCGATACGTTCCGCCGCACCGGTCGCCGCACAGGGCTTGGTTCCAATATCATTTTATGATCTGCGTGCGCTTCATGCAAGCGCCGTCCGATAATGCCGACCGCCCCCGGAGGGCTCCCCGCGGAAGAACGGGTTCGCGGTCCGGCGCGGTAATCGCCGGTTGGGAATTCCTCGCGCTCGGCGGTCGCCTGGGTTTACTCGATTCGCTGCTCCGTGAGCCAGCGTTCCGCGTCGATGGCGGCTTTGCAACCCAGCCCTGCGGCGACAACGGCCTGGCGATAGACGGCGTCGGCCACGTCCCCGGCGGCGAACACCCCGCTGACGCTCGTCATCGTGCGGGACGGATCGGGCAGCGTGATGTAGCCCTTTTCGTTCGTATGAATCTGCCCTCCCAGAAACGCCGTGTTGGGCGTGTGCCCGAGCGCCAGGAACATGCCCGACACCGACAACTCCCGAACGTCACTGGTCTTGACGTTCCTGAGCTTCAGCGCGGTGACGCCGTTCGTGTCATCACCGAGGACCTCGTCCACCACCGAGTCCCACAGCACGTTAATGTCGGGGTTCGTCAACGCCCGACTCTGCATGATCTTGCTGGCCCGAAGCTGGTCGCGCCGGTGCACGATATACACCGGGTTGCTGAACCGCGTCATGTAGATCGCCTCTTCCATTGCGGCGTCGCCTCCGCCGATCACCGCTATCGGTTTGCCGCGATAGCGGGGAAACGCGCCGTCGCAGGTTGCGCAGGCGGTGACGCCCAGCCCGGCTTTGCGGAAGTACTGTTCGCTTTCCAGTCCCAGCCAGTTGGCGGACGCTCCGGTGGCCACGATCACCGCGCGGGCCCGCCGCTCGCCGCCATCGTCCGCCCACAGCGTGAACGGACGCTTCGAGAAGTCGACCCGGGTCACATTGGCCGACGCGATCCGCGCGTCGAACCGCTGAGCCTGAGCCCGGAAGTCGGCCATCATCTTCTGACCGTCGATCCCCTCGGGAAACCCCGGATAGTTCTCGACCTCGGTCGTGAACATCAACTGCCCGCCGGGGATCATCTCGTTGTCCGACGTCGGCTGCCCCTCGTACACGAGCGGATCGAGATTGGCCCGGGCGGCATAGATCGCCGCCGTCCACGCCGCCGGCCCGGACCCGATGACGACCACCTTCTCCGTTTCCCGATTGTCTGCCATGGTGCGCCAGTCCTTTATTCGATGTACCACGTTGCCTGCCGGATGTCTCCAGTATACGCGTCCTCAGTCGTCGACGCCTGCGGTGATCGGTGCCACCGGCCAATCCGCCCCCGACGGCGGTTCGAAGACCGACACCTCGATTCGCCTGGCGTCATCCCCGTCATTCAGATCGACTTCAAGTGGGCCGAGCAGACTGGGCCATGCGCCGCACGCGTCGCCGGCTTCACATATCGTGCCGTCGCCGTCACGATCCGTACCCGCAAGCAGCAGCACCGGCTCGTCGAAGGCACCTTCGAGAGTGAAGGAGAACCCCTCCCCGGCGTCCGCCTCCGTATGATCGACAACCTGCCCTGTGATCGGGTCGACGGCGACCACGTGAACCACGTCCGGCGGGCCGGTGGAACCCGCCACCCGGGCATACACGTCGACCGCCGTCACTACGCCCGCTACCCGAACTTCGACCGCGCCGCGGTAAACGCCGGCTCGCAGCCGGCTTCGATCCACGGTTGCCCCGATCGTCGTGACGGTCGAACTGGCGGTAGCGCCGCTGGAGGTGGCGGACAACCATCCGGCGCCCACCCACTCGCGGGCGGACACGTCCTCGACGACCAGCAGGCCGCCGCCTGCGTTCGTGACGCTGATCGTCAAGGCTGTTTCCGCGTCGCCGAAATCCAGCGTCGTCGCGCTCAGCGAGAGCCTCGGCGCAGGTTCGGATTGCCCCACCGTGGACCGCGCCCGCTCGACCGCCGACGCCACGTCCAGCAGCCCGTATCCGAAGAGCTCGTCGCGCCCCGGTTCGCCCAGGTCGACGGCAGTCTCGACCAGAATCCGCCGCACCTGATCCGCCGACAGGTACGGATTCGCCGAGACCATCAACGCGGCCGCGCCGGATACCTGCGGACAGGCCATGCTCGTACCGAAGCGATAGCCGTATTCGAATGTGATCGGCCCGCTGATGTCCGAGCCCACCGTGCTGAGCAGGCCGCAGGGTTCACCGTCGGGCCCGGGAACGTCGTCTCCGCCGGGGGCGACCAGCTCGATGGTGGGGCCGCGGTTCGAGTACGCGGCTATGTTCAGCTCCCAGTCCACGGCGGCGACCGAGATGACCTCCTCGTACCCCGCCGGAAACGCCGGGTCGCTCGCTCCCTGGTTTCCCGCCGCCGCCACCAGGACGGCCCCCGCGCCGGCGGCGTCGCGCACCGCCGACTGCACGACAGTGGAAGACGGCTGGCCCGCGCCGCCGTCGAGGCTGAGGTTGATCACGTCCGCTCGCCTCGGCGGCCTCGTGCCCGACGCGTTATCCAAACCGGCGGCATAGCGGATCGCCTCGGCGATGTCGAACGCGTCGCCCGCGCTGGCGCGCCCCAGCGCCCGGACGGGCAGCACGCGGCATGACCAGGTCACGCCGACGGTCCCGAGCCGGTTGTTGGCCATCGCCGCGACCGTGCCCGCCGTATGCGTTCCGTGAAAGCTGCTGCCCTGCGTCGCGTCGAGGGCGTCGCCGGGATCTGACGGGTCGTCGTCGCGCCCGTCGCCGTCACGTGCTTCCGATACATCGGACACGAAATCGTACCCGCCGAGCAGCCGGCCCCCCAGATCCGGATGCTCATAAAGAACGCCGGTGTCGATCAAGGCCACGACCACCTCCCGGTCGCCGGTGGACACGTCCCAGGCCCGGGGAAGGTTGATCACTTCGGGATAGCGCAGCACCGAGTAGAACTGGTCGTTGGGCGTGACCGACGCCCGGAATACCCGGTTGGGCTCCGCCATTCGCACACCGGGGAGCGCGGCCAGGTCTGCCGCCGTCTTGTGGGTTCGCATCCGGGCTTGAACCTCGCTGCCGGCTTCGGGAATCGCGTCTCCCAGTCGGTAGACGCCGCACGGGGCCCGCTCGATCACCCGCAGGCCTCGGGCTCGCACCACCGTTTCGATCTCCGCAGGCGTGACGTCCGGATCGAAGGTTGCCAGCGCCTCACCGATCACCACGTCGCCCCGCGGCGGCTCATACGTTCGACGGACGGGCACCAGGCTCTTTCGCTTGCCCGCGGGGGCGCTGTGCCTGGTCGATGCGGCCGGCACGTCGCCCGGCGGGCCGAAGGCCACTTCCAGCACGTATGATCCCTTGCCCCGACTGGGCACCACCACGATCTCGAACGTGCCGTCGGCAGCGAACGCACCGGCGCCGCCGGAAAGGGCGTCCGTCACGCAATCGGCAAAGACGTCTGAACGAAGTCCGTCGAGGTCACACGTGAACGTGAGAAAGTCGATCACGCCGACGTCGGCCTCGAACTGTGACGTCGCCTGCGGATCCGCCGACCGGATTCGCCACGTGACCGTCAGGGGTGTGGTCGTGGTGAACCGGTAGGTGTCGACATCGTTGTCCGGGGGCGGCGAACTGATCACGCCGACAATCCGATACTCCTGGCCATCGGACGGCTGCCCCAGGAACTGGGATCCGTCGGACCAGTCGTTCGGCTCCCGCTCGATGGCCGTGCGAACGCCCGGTCCGGTCTCGATCACCAGGCGCCCCTCCAGCAGCGCGCCTGTCGGCTGCGACTCGGGGGCGCCGGGAACAGCCGCTCCCGGCACCCCCGAGTCGCAGCCGCCGACCAGCGTGACGTACGCCAGTCCGACGAAGCCCAGTCCGTCCGTTATGAACCGGCGACGAGCCATCCGAGCCCTTCCGTAGGAGCCAGGTCAGACACCCATATACACCCACTGTGCCATGCTATCGCCTGCCGAGAAATCGGGCAAACGCTGCAGGCGCATCCGCAGCACCGCGCTTCGAAGGCGCTCGCGTTACGTTGAATCGTGCACGGGGAGTGCGGATGGGTGCCACCAGTCCTTGACATGCGCGTTAAGGGGACGCCAGCGGACATGGGCCGGCACGCTGTCCGTGGCGCCCCGGCGGTCGTGGAACTTGCGAGGCGCGGGGGGGGCGTTTGGCGATTGCACGCGGCCCGCAAGCACAATCGCCGATCGCAGACGCACGTTTCGCCCGCGCGTTGACCGCCCGCCCGCCCGGCTATAACCTTCTGCTCGGGAGACTGGATCCGACGGAGACGGGCGTGGGGAATCGCAAACTGCGAATCGCGCATCGCAAACCGAGAGCTTCCGTTCGGGCCGCGCTCGCGCTTGCGTGGGTGTGCGGGCCCGCGGTCGTCGCCGCCGTCGTTCTTGCCGGCTGCAGCCCGGTCCCTGAGGCGCCGCCCTTTTCGCTCACCGAAGAGGACTGGTCGTACGGGCGGCACGCCGGCAAGCGCCTCGTCACCGACCACTTCGAAATCTACACGACACTGACCGATGCCGACCTCCGCGACGTGCTCCCCCTCTTCCTGGAGTCGGCCTACCGCCAGTTCACGAGCCTCGTCCCGCCGCCCGCCGAGCCGGACCCGAAGTTGCAGACCTACGTCTTCGGCAACCGGGCGCAGTGGGACCGCTACGTTCGCCAGAACTTCCCCGCCCGCTATCCCGTCTATGCCCGCATTTCCGCCGGTGGCTTTGCCGAGCAGAACAAATGTGTGGTCTACTACATCCGCCGCATCTACACGTTGTCCGTAGTCGCCCACGAGGGCTTTCATCAGTACCTCGGGGCCCTGTTTCCCGTCCCCGTCCCCGCGTGGGTCAACGAGGGGTTGGCCTGTTATTGCGAGACGTTCCAGTTCAAGAAGGGGGTGCCTGTCTTCACACCGACAGACAACGCGTTCCGGCTGAACTCGCTACGGCAGTCGCTGGCTGGTGATACCCTGATTCCCTTGAAGGAGATGCTGGGCACCGACGCGGGCAAGGTCATCATCCGCAGCCAATCGGCGATGACTCGCGCTTATTACGCCCAGGCCTGGGCCCTCGTGTGCATGTTGCGTCACGGCTTGAACGGCAAGTACCGCGCCGGCTTCGACGCGCTGTGCGCCGATATCGGCACGCGCGAATCGCATGTGAGAGCCCGGGCCGCCCAGATCGCCGCCCCCGACCCCAGTGAAACCAGCTTCGGCGAGGCCGTCTTCCGGGCCTACATCACCAACGACCTTGAGACCTTCGAACGCGAGTACCGCCAGTACCTGCGAACGGTGGCGGCGTTCTGAGATGCCGGTGTCTGTGCCTCCGGTATGCAGCGGACGGCTTCGCGGCTGTCTCCGGCGAATCGCCGGGCCGACGGACCGGCCGGCGTTTGACACCCCGCGCCGGATGGCTTAGCTTCCCGCGTGCGCGACTGTATGTGCTTCCCTCGGGATTCCTTGACGCTCTGGCGACGATTCAAAACACCACCATCATGACAACGCAATATGAAATCGCAGTTATCGGCTCAGGAAACGCGGCGGAGGGTATCGTGCACGGCGTTCTGCGGCAGAGCGTTCTGCTCGATGACCGGATCATCGCCACCGACCCCAGCGAGACACGGCGCGAGGTGTTCGCCAAGCGGTTCGGCGTCGCCGTTACTGACGACAACCGAATGGCCGTTGCCAACAGCTACATCGTGCTGCTGGCAGTCAAGCCGCAGGACTTCAAGGACGTGGTGGCTGGCTTCGCCGACTTGATTCGGCATGACCAGATGATCGTGTCGATCATGGCCGGCGTCCCCACCGCCGCGATCGAGGCCCAGTTTCCGCACGTCGAGGCCCGGGTGGTGCGAGTCATGCCGAACCTGGCGATGCACGTGGGCGCGGGGATGGCCGGTCTGTTTTCCGGCCGACACGCCCGGGAGGCGGATCTCCTGCGGGCCCAGCGGATTTTCGATGCCGCCGGCAAGACGGCGGTGCTCGAGCACGAGGCGCTCATGGACGCGGTCACTGCAGTGTCCGGCACCGGTCCCGCCTACTTCTACTACTTCACGGAGACCATCGTAGCGGCGGGTGAGGCGGCCGGCCTGTCGCATCAGCAGGCCATGTTGCTGGCGACCCAGGCGTGCTACGGCGCCGCCCGCATGATGCTCGAATCCAAGGATCCCCCGTCGGTCCTGCGGCAGAAAGTGACCTCCGCCGGCGGCACGACGCAGGCGGCGATGGACTCGATGCGAAGGCGCAACGTCTTCGAGCACATCAAAGAGGCGGTGGTAGCCGCCTGCAACCGCAGCCGGGAACTCGGGCATTGACTCAGAAAGGATCGGAAGGACCGAGCGGATACGGAGTCGGAGAACGTGTCCGACACCAATGCCGTCAAGTGGCTTCGCACGCATGGCGTGGATTTCGGCGTCCTCGAGTACACGTTCACCGGGATCGGCGCGGACCATGCGGCTGAGGCGGTTGGCAAACCGCTGGAGATGGTCTGCAAGACGCTGATCGTCACCGCGTCGGGCAACTACTACGTGGCCATCATTCCCGGCGACCAGCGCTTCGACGCCCACCTGATGGCCCGGGCCATCGACGAGAAGCAGGCCGACTTGGCCGACGGGGCGAAAGCGGAGAGGGCCACCGGTTACCACGTGGGCGGAATCTCGCCCTTTGCCATGCGGCGGAAGCTCCCGGTCGTCATCGAGGAGTCACTGCTGGCGCTGGATCGTATCATCGTCAACGGCGGACGGCGCGGAGTGCTTGTGGAGATGGCCACCGAAGATCTGCTCCGCCTGCTCGACGCCAGACCGGCGAACATCTGCAGATGATCGTGATGCTTCCCCGGCTTGGGCCGTACGGGCTTGCTGACAGCGGGCACGAGCCGGTTCGCTACCGGCGGGCGTCAGGACCCGCCCGTGAAAGCCAACTGGAACTCGGCGAAGTCGCCTAGGTCCACGTCGCCGTTATCGTCCAGGTCGAAGCAAACGCAACCGGTGCCGAGACCGCCGCCGGGCCCGGCAAGACACCCCTCGAAGTCGGCGAAGTCAGACAGGTCCACGTCGCCGTCGGCGTCGCAGTCGCCCGGCGCGAGGCCAAACCAGAATCCGCCCGTAAGCTCGAAGTCGCCGCCGCTCAGGACGGCGGTGTTCGCATCGGGCTGGCCGACGGTTCCACTGAGCTCAAAATCGCTTCCGGTGCTGGACATCACCCCGCCGCCGTCGACGGTCCACCAGTCGATCTCAAAATCTCCGGCAGTCTGTTCGAAACCGAGGGTGACAACAGGAAGCGTTAAGGCCATCCCGACAAGGATCGATAGGATTTCGCCGCTACGACATCCGCCCGTGCAACGGTGAATTCCCTTCATCGTTGATCTCCCTGATACGGAGTGAAACACTAGTATGCGTACCGAATCGATCGCGCTTCCCATTCCAACTCGTCTATGTACGCGGCGTAGCTGGCGGTTCTCGTTCGGTAAAACACCACGAAACGCCATCTCTGGTCATCGCTGACCGCGAAGGGGCCGAGGTTGAGACGGTAATCGCTGTACACCGAGCTTCTGATATGGATGGCCCCCAAGAGCGGAGCGCTACTATGGAAATCCGCCAAATCGGTGGTCGAACCGTCACCGTAGCAGAATCCCCTGACGATGAATACCGCCGTCTGCCCCATCGATTCGCCCTTCGCGTGGAAGCGCACGTTCAAGGTAAGCAGGCGGTCTGCGTCCTGGTCCGGGATGTCGATCGTGGCGAGTTGCACGAAACTGGTACTCGTTGTGGATTGCTCCGTGGAAACCGGCATGGCGGAGTTCACGGTGCTCTCAGTGACTTGAACGTCGCCACCGGCTTTGACGTTTCCACTGGCATCAATGTTGCCCAGGACGGTGAGTGCTTCCGACGGGCTGATCGGCCCGATGCCCACGCTGCCTTCGACGAAGAGATCGCCTTCGACCTTCGCGTTGTCGGCCACCTGCAACTGCTCGGTCGGGCTGTCCGTCCCGATGCCGACACCACCACCGGCTCGAATCAGGAATTGATTGCCGGCGGTCGAGGCGAAGTCGGCGTCCGTTGAATCGGCCCAGACCAGGCAACCGGTATGGTTGGCCTTCGCCCTGCGCCCGGCGGCCAGGGAGTAGGCGCCCGCGGCAGTGTTCAGGTAGCCGCCGGGGATCGTGGCCGTTGATCCGCTGGCCGTGTTCGACTCCCCCCCGCCAACGGCGGCGGCCCACCCGCTGGCATTGTTCCCGCCGCCTCCGGCGACCGTCGCATGGGCCTCGTCGGCGGTGTTGGTCGTGCCGCCACCCACGGTGGCGACGGGCGCGCTGGCCGTGTTCCAATACCCGCCGGCGACGGTGGATTTGGTGCCGCTGGCGGTGTTCATGTGCCCGCCCGCGACGGTTGCCCCCTCGTCGCTGGCGGTGTTGGCGGCCCCGCCCCCGACTGTCGTCCACTGGTCCGTAGAGGCAGTGTTTGAAATCCCCCCGCCGACGGTGGCGTAGTCCGCACTCGCGGTGTTGTCTTGTCCGCCACTGACGGTGGCATGCGTTCGGCTGGCCTGGTTGTGCCTTCCGCCGGCAACAGTCGCATAGGGGGCGGTTGTGGCGTTGCCGTCGTCGCTGCCGGCCCGGTTGTTTCCACCGCCGCCGATCGCGCCGTATTCGTCGAAGACGCGGTTGCGGGTCGAGTCGTCGGCGGGGTTCGAAGCGCCGCCGCCGGCAATGGTCGCGTAATCAGCCGCCGCCTCGTTGAGCCAGCCGCCCCCGACCGTCGTCTGCGAACCGGACGCGATGTTGCCGCCGCCGCCGCCGACCGTCGCGCCTTGCGCGGTGGCTTGGTTGTACCAGCCGCCGCCGACAGTTGACTGTTGAGCGGTTGCATCGTGGTACTGGCCCCCGCCGATGGTCGCCCAAGCGCCGCTGGCCTCATTGTCGGCGCCGCCACCGATCGTGGTGCCGTCGCCGCTCGCGACATTCCCACTGCCGCCGCTGACGACAGCCACGAACACGTTGGTGGGATCTCCATCGCCGTTGCCCGCCTGGTTGTCCACGCCTCCTCCCACCGCATTGTAATTGTCCGTTACGCGGTTGATGCCGAAGAAAGGATCAACGGATCCCCCGCCTGCGATCGTCGCACCCACCACGCCGCTGGTCACCGTGTTGCCGTTATACCCGCCGATCAAGTTGGCGCTGGTGGTGTTCTGGCGCGTCCACAGGCCCGGTAGCGCCATCGCATACGGCGCCGGCGTCAACGCCTGCCGAGGGGAAAGATACGTATAGGCCCCCGTACTGGTCCCGCGGCGGACGCCGATCTCCAACCAGCGGGCGTCGCCCGTGAACACGTCACTGCCGAAGTCCAGCGTGACGCTGAACAGGCCGTGGGAGACCGGCCAATCATCCTCGGTAACGGCACTGCCCACCGAGCTGCCGGCGGTGGCGTCGTCGTAGAGGGTGAACTCGAAGTCGTAGTCCCCGTCTGCGGGAGCACCGAGGTCCAGCAGGCGTCCCTGGTAAGTGAAGGCCGTACCCATCGATGTTTGCCCGTTCGCTGCATTCGGTGACCACAGAAGAGCGCCGGCGAGCACCAGCGTCGTCGCTATAGCTCCCTTCATTGTTCCATCTCCTTATTCCTGCGTAATTGCGTTCATGACATGCATCTGGGATGCGCGTCGGCGCAGCGCAGACAGCCGCGCTGTGGACCAATCCGTGCCACGCGAGTGACATGGCAGAAGTCACGACTTCGGAACCGGCCCTCGACGCTTGACTCCCGGAAACTGACAGCGGACCGAATCACACCCCGCCCTATCCACCCCGTGCGAAGGCTTCATCCCAGTGACGAGCGCTGTGTCCGGTCTCCAAGCATCTTCGTACTCTGCCAGTATAGTCCTTCTTCCGGTTCAGGCCAAAACATTTCAGTGGCAGTGGAATCGGCGGACTCAGGGCACGGCTTCCCGCGCCCGGAAGCAGGGATATCCGTCACCGTCAGGCTGCAAGCACGTACGGCTGGCGGGCCAGTCGATTCGGCCGGGTAGTCGAATTGGATGATTGACACGCATCAACGCCCGAGGAGCTGCTGCGGTGGGACCCCCGCGCCCTACGCGGCTGGCAGCAGCTCGTCGAGCAGCTCAATAGCGCCCTGCGGATCGGCGGCGTAGCCGGACGCGGTGATCTGCCTTGCGAAGTCATCCGTCACCGGGGCTCCGCCCACCAGCACGACGGTTCCGGGCTGCTTCTGGCGAATCGCTTCAATCGCTGATCTCATGTTCACCATCGTGGTGGTCAACAGGGCTGACAGTCCGACGGCACAGCCCGGGTTCTCGGCCACCGCTCCGGCGAACTTCTCCGGTGGGCAGTCGACGCCAAGGTCGATCACTTTCCACCCCGCGCCTTCGAGCATCATGCATACGAGGTTCTTGCCAATGTCGTGCATGTCACCCTGCACGGTTCCCACCACGATCGTCCCCCGCGAGGGAGCCGATCCATCTACGAAGGAATCTCGCAGGTGATCCATGCCGCGGTGCATCGCCCGGGCGGCCATCAGCACCTCGGGAACGAACACCTCGTTGTCGCGGAACTTGACCCCGATCACCGACATGCCCGCCGTCAGACCTTCCTTGAGGATCTGCTCCGCGGGCACCCCTTCGTTCAGGGCCTGTCTGACCAGCTCATCGACGCCGGGCTCGCCGACCATGGCCGGCGGGTACTTCGCCTCGGCATCACACTTACCGACTTCCACGCAACGGGCAATCCGACTCAGCAAACTCTCGCTCACGATCCTGAACCTCCATCCATACACACAAAGCCGCCAGGGGCGCCGCAACGGCCCGCCGGCAGCCGCCGGGCGAATCCACACCGAATTGTAGACTATCGGGCAGCGGCGTAAAAGCCCCGGCCGGCCAAACCGCTCTGCACCTCAGACGTACGGCACTGTGCGGTCGGGCTTCGGCGGCTGGCGGCGTGCGGCGGCGCCGCGCGTGGACGCCCGCGGGTCTGCGCACGCGCGTAACGGCGGTACTTGGGAAGAGCTGTCCGTTTTGCCCGTTCGTCTACCTGTGTGCGTCACCCGACATGAGGCGGGTCCGATGCGACGGATGTCGGCGGGACCAGGGCGTCCAGCACGCGGGCTAATTCGCTCGCGGTGGCCTGTCGTGTGTAAGGGGCCAGCTTGTCCGGCGGGCAGCCGGTGCCCCGTCGTCCCCGGGACCAATCGCGCGCCTGCTCCAGCAGCGCGTCGGCGAGCGGCCCGGCTTCGGGCGGGCAGACCGTTCCGGCTTGGCAGTCGGTGATGATCCGGGCCGCCATCGTGTCGCGTTCGCCGGCGAGCAGGATATGCCGTCGCGAGCCCAGGTACTCAAACAGCTTGGCAGAGGGGTCCGGTACCGTCGTTTCGCCGGATGCCTGCCTCGGGATGGTCAGTAGCAGGGTGCTTGCCCGGGTCATCTCCTCGAGGGCCCGGTCATGGTCAACGTACCCGGTCATCTCGGCGTCACAGCCCCACGAGTCGAGCCACGGTTTCAGGTCAGATGATACGAGCCCGACGACACGAAACCGGATCGGCAAACGCTGCGCACGGGCACAGTGGCGGAAGCGGTCGAGCCCCTGCCGGATCTCCGGTGGGAACCGCAGGCGAATGCAGTGACCGACGAACGTGAGGCGAAAGGGCGCCGCCAGGTCGTCAAAGAGGTAGGACCCGGTCCGGCGTGCAATCCGCTCGTAATCGTCCAGGTCGACGCCGTTGGTGATGGTGTGGAACTTCCCCGCGTGCGCCCCGTGCAGTCGGCGCTGCAGCGTCCGTGTGTGTCGATCGCTGACCGAAATGACGGCATCCGCAGCGCCGAGAATCCGGTCCTCCAATCGAATGTTGATTCGGTCGCGCCGGCAGCGGCTTGCGGCGCCTGTATGGTCGTCGGTCCACAAGTCTCGATAATCGGCGACCCACAGGCGCGCGGTAGTGGATTTCAGCAGCAGGCCCAACAGGTGATTGGACGCCGGGCTGAACGTGCTGTACACGGCGTGGATGCCCTCGCGTCGGACCCACCGGCATAGCGGGCCGTAGCTGCGCAACGCCCAGGTGAGACAATCATCAGGGACGCATTGGCTGCCCAAACGGCGGAGCATCCGCTCGACCCGCCAGGTCGCCGCCTCGGTGATGCGACCCGTTTGCGAGTTCCATCCGACACGTCGCCGCACCGCCTCGCCCCAATCCCGCACAGCCGACGACCACTCGAACACCGGCAGGGACCGGCGGATCGCGCACTCCGGCACGTCAGACACCAACGTCGGATCACAGGGAAGCCCCCGCACGCCGGACGCCGACCAGATATACGGGCGCCAGCCAAACCGGGGAAGGTACTTGGCGAACTTCACGCTACGTTGGACGCCGGGGCCGCCCGTGGGCGGGAATGCGTGGCAGATCATCAGCACCCGCCGCCGGGGACCACGGTGGCTGAAGTGGCGCGGGATCATCGTCACACCGTGACCAATTCGCCGGGGGCGAACTGCGGGATGGCGGATCGGGGCTCGATCTCGCCGATCCGGACCGGAACACCGTTTCGTCGCAGCGATTCCATCCCCGCTTCGAGTATCTGCACGACCGCCAGCCCGTTCCGCCCGTCGGTGATGATCGGCGCGTCGTCGCACACGGCCTCGACAAACCGGCGGCACTCTTGCGAAAGCGGTTCGGTCTGGGGGATCTGCGGAATCAGGATGTCTCCAGACCGCAACTGAACGTAATCCGCGTAACTGAGGCCGCTCCGCTGCGTGTCGGCGCCCTTGTCGTAGATGCGCAGCCGCTCCGGCGCGTTCATGTCGTCGTAGACCGCCATCTTCCGGGACCCCACAACCGTCACCTTACGGATCTTGCACGGATCCAGCCAACTGGCGTGCACGTTCGCCATCCGCCCATCGCCGAAGTACAGCGTGCCGAAAACGACATCCTCGACGCCGTCCTGCACGAAGCAGCGTCCGTTGAGGGCGACGCTGTGGGGGACCGAATCGAACAGATGACACACGATGGACACGTCATGCGGGGCCAGTGACCACCAGGCGTTTTCGTGGCGGCGGATCACGCCGAGATTCAGGCGCTGCGAGTACGCATAGTACACGTCGCCCAGCTCGCCGCCCTCAATCGCGCTCTTGAGGTACTCCACCACCGGGTGGTGAACGAAGACGTGGCCGACCATCAGCTTCAGGCCCCGCTGTTGCGCCAGCGCGACAAGATCCCGGGCGTCGTCCGACCGCAGGGTCAACGGCTTCTCCACGAACACGTGCTTGCCCGCGTCCAGCGCCGCCCGGACACACGTGCAGTGCGCCTCGGCGGGCGTGGCGATGGCTACTGCGTCCACGTCCGGGTCCGCCAGCACCTCCTCCATCCGTGTTGTGGTCTTTGCGGCGGGGTGTGGACGGCTCTGTTTGGCCAACGCGACCTGATCCACGTCGCAGATCCACCGCAGGTCCACGCGGTCGACGCCGCTCATGGCCCGAAGGACGTTGGAGCCCCAGCGCCCGACGCCCACCATCCCGATCTTCACTTCATTGCTCATATGGAACCCTTCGCCCGGCCCGCACCGAATCACTTTGGCGGTTGGCATACCGGGGGCGTGACACCACCCGCCGGCGTGTGTCCTCGCCGGTTTATCGGCCTTTCGCGGGCACGGGTTTATCAACAAAAGGGACGGGAGCTTCCCTACAGCGCCACCGAGCGGAATCGTGGGCTTTTGGGCACGGCAAGGCGGCGATATGACGGCGACCTGTCGGGTGGTAAACCGGCCACCCCTGCCTCATTCCAGGCCATCGCGGCGGATTCAGTCGACCCCGTGGTTCCGCCACCTGCGCGTTCGGGGAGTCGGATCAGCCCGGGGCGGGCTCGATGATCGCGGACATGCTGCCTTTGCAGCGTGCGAGGCGCCAGTCCGGGCCATAGGCGTGGATTTGCTGTTGCTTGAACTCGGCCCGCTCCTTGCTGGTGGTGTCGACGACGACCCTGCCGGTGCCGTCAACCTCGCAGGCCATCTGGAACGCACGTTCGAGCGAGTGGCCGAAAAGCTTCATCAGCATCTCGATCACGTAGTCGTAGCTGTGATCATCGTCGTCCAGCAGGACGACGTGGTACGGGGGCAGGATCTTCGGCTTCCGATCCTGACGCGGTACGGTTCGCGTTTCGTGCTCGACAGCCGTTGCCGAATTGGTCTTTCCCGTCATCGTCCCGGTCCTTCGGAATGCGTTTCAAACCTGCCGGTCAAGGCCGGGGGCCCGATCTATCGTGTACGATCTGTCGATGGTCCTGCCACCGGAGGCGAGATTCGGGCTTCGTTTCCGGTGCCTTCTTCAATCAACTCGCCGAACAGGGTTAGTGCCGTTGCGGACTGCACGTGGACACTTCGAAGCGTGCCGATGTGTCGTTCGCCACCGCTGAACACGACGATCCGGTCGGTACGAGTGCGCCCGACCAGCTGATCGGGTCGCCGCCAGCCGACGGGGCGCTCGCAGTCGTGTACCGCCGCCCGGGCCTTAACGGCAGCCTTGCTGTAGCCTTCCACCAGGACTTCGACGGTCTGGCCGATCAGACTCTGATTCTGTTCCCGCGAGATCCTCTCCTGCAACTTCAACAATGTGACGTTCCGTTCCCGCTTGACCTCCTGCGGGACGTCGTCCGGCGACCGCTTGTCGGCGACCGTCATCGGCCGGGGTGAGTACTTGAAGCAGAAGATATGTTTGAATCGCATCCGCTCCACCAGCTCATAGGAGGCGCCGAACTCGGCGTCGGTTTCGCCGCAGAAGCCGACGATGAAATCGCTGGCCAGCGTGATCCCGGGAACGATCTCGCGGGCCCGGCCCAGCAGCTCTACGTACTGGCCCACGGTGTACCGGCGGTTCATGCGGGCCAGCACGGCGTCCGATCCGCTCTGGACGGGAATATGCAGGTACTCGCAGACTTTGGGCAGGTCGCGCATGGCCGCCAGGACGTCGTCCGGGAAGTCGCCGGGATAGCTGGTAACAAATCGAATCCGCTCGAGCCCCTCCACGGCGTTGACCCGTTCGAGCAGGTCGGCCAGCCCGATCCGCCGGCCGTTGTCCGGATACGCGTAGCTGTTGACGGTCTGGCCCAGCAGCGTGACTTCCTTGGCCCCGCGATCGGCCAACAGCTTCGTCTCGTCCACGATCTGTGCCGGTGGACGGCAGCGTTCGGCTCCTCGCGTAAAGGGAACGACACAGAAGGAGCAGAACTTGTCACATCCGCGTTGGATGCGGACATACGCCTGCAGCACCCGGCCGGGCAGCCCCGCCGCCCGGGATAGGTCCAGGGCCTCGACGGAGTCGTGCTCGAGCGCCCGGCTGAGAAGCGAGCTGCGCCGCGATTTGTTCTCTGAGAGGGCGACCAGTTGTGCCCTGGTGTCCAGCACTTCGTCGATCATGGCCGGAATCTTGTTGAGTTCCCCCGGGCCGCACAGGAAGTCGACGTGGGGCATGTTTCGGAGGATCCCGTCGGGATCGCGCTCGGCCATGCAGCCGATGACGCCGACGACCATGTCCGGCCGTCGGGCTTTGGGCTTCTTCAGTGCGCCCATATGGGACAGCGCCTTTTGCTCGGCGTGGTCGCGGACGCTGCAGGTGTTGATCAGCGCGACGTCGGCGTTGGCTGCGTCTTCCGTGGGTTGATACCCCAGGGTCCGCAACTGCCCCAACACGAGCTCGCTGTCGAGCACGTTCATCTGACAGCCCATGGTTTCGAGATATACGGTCTTTCCGGCCACGATTCCCCCGTTTTCCAATGATCCCTGTGGTTGCGTGGGTTGTTCATTTTACGGCACGCAGTGGTATGGGCAAGTGGTCCGCGCCTTGGCGGGCGCTCGGGGGCGAACCGTCTCGCCGCGAGCGGGGGAAGCGGCGGCTTGAAGCTGAAGTTGATCCGCACCGTTCCCGTATGGTGCGATGCGTGGGTCCCGGGTAGAATGCCACACCGATTTGCAGGGAGACCGGATCGATCAAGCGATCAAACTGGAGGACGTCACCATGCCCAAAGTAGCTGTTTGCCTGTCCGGTTGCGGGTTCCTGGATGGGTCGGAAATTCACGAGGCGGTTTTTACGTTGCTGGCGCTGGATCAAGCCGGGGCCCAGATCGTCTGCTGCGCGCCGAACAAGCCGCAGATGCACGTGGTTGACCACATCAAGCAGAAACCGGCAGCCGGCGAGTCGCGCAACGTCCTGACTGAGTCCGCCCGCATCGCCCGGTGCGAAATACAACCATTGGCCGCGGTCGAGGCTTCAGACATTGACGCGTTGATTCTCCCTGGCGGATTCGGGGCCGCCAAAAATCTCTCCACCTTCGCTGTCGACGGCGCGAACTGCGCCGTCGATCCCGGCGTCGAACGCCTGGTCAACGACATGCTGGAGATGAAGAAGCCCGTCGGCGCGATCTGCATCGCTCCGGCCGTCATCGCCCGGATCGTGGGCAAGAAGGGCATCCGCGCATCGCTGACGATCGGGACCGACCGGGACACAGCCGCCGCGATCCAGACCATGGGCGCAAAGCACAGCGAATGCGCGGTAACGGACATGGCCGTCGACCAGGCGCACAAGATCGTGTCCACCCCAGCGTACATGCTGGGCCAGGGCCCCGCGGAGGTCCATGCCGGGATCAAGAAGCTCGTCGACGAGGTGCTGCGTCTGATCGAGTAAGGCCGGTTTCGCCGGCGTGCGCGTGCGGATGCTCGCACTGGCGTGAGCATCGTCATGGCCGCGGGAGGCCGTGGCATCCGGCGACAGATCGGCGCGTTGGCGAGGAACTTGTAGCTGCGCCGCGCAGCGAGAATCAGGCGACGACGGCGGCCAGGCCTTCGATGGCCCGAATGAGCTCGTGAACGCCGAATGGTTTGCAGAGGTAGGCTTGGAACCCGTCCTGACGGCAGGTTTCCCCCTGGCCCGACGTCAGGCCCGTGCCGGTGGCGATCAGCTTGGTGCCGGACAGTTCGTCGCAGGCGCGAAGGGCCCGTGTGAAATGCCTGGCGCTGAAGCCGGGCACGGCGACATCAACCAGCATTATGTGAGGCCTGGTCGCCTGGGCGATGATGCCGGCTTCAAACGACGACGCGGCGGTGCGCACGTCGAAACGGTCGTCCTTGGTCAAGGCGTTGACCAACGAACCGGCGAACTCTTCGTCGGCGTCGAGGATGAGGACGCGAGGCCGGCCGGTCTCCAGCGAGTTGAGTGGAATCCCGTGGGCCTTCATGAACCGCACCAGCTGGGCCACCGGAATCCGCCGGTCTTTGCTGCCCGGGATGCGATAGCCCCGAAGCTGCCCGCTGTCGAACCACTTCGAGACCGTGCGCGGAGCGACGTTGCAGATCTTGGCGACCTCGCCTGTGGTCAGGACGTCCTTGGAGTTGCCCATCGTGCGGTATCCACGCGCCGGATTGTCAGGGTGCCGTTCGAGGTCCGCAGCCCGTCTCAGCCGCACCGGTTCCGACGCTGTTTCTCGCCATTGATCGATATCGGCATGCAATGGGTGCAATTGAACTATCTTCACGTGGGATCGAAGCTGAGTGGCGGCTCCCTGGGCACGCGATCCGGGCACGCCGATGCCGCCCACACTGCCGGCGTCCGGGAAACTCTCCACCCCTGGGTTGCCGGCGACGCCGTGGCGATCGATCGTCCGGTAATGCGGGAACACAGGGTCCGGCTCCGCAGGCTCCCTGTCGTCGGGGGTGCGGAGCGACTCGGCGTCGGTTGCCGGCGCCGGACCGGACTCCCCGACAATCGGGGCCGGGCAGCGGCGCTGACCCGATGCGGGCGCGGGGAATGGGATCCCCGAGGGCCTCGGGGTCGGACGCTGCGGGCTGGCCGACGTCGTGCACGGCCGCCGTCTGGATGGCCCCGCAGGATGCAACCGGCGATGAGTGCGTGAGTACAACTGATGATGACTGAGCACCTGCGGATTGCCGGGATCCGAGTCGGGCGTAGCCGCGTGGGAGCTGCGGCCTTGCTCTGTGTGGGCTTGAGCGTGTCAGGCTGCTATCCCGGCGGGTCGGCCGACGGTGCTGCGTCGGGGGATTCGGTTGCCGTCGACGCTGAGACCGACGTGGCTGTCCCGCTCGGGTCTGCCGGCCGATTCGACTTTGCAGACACGCAGGACCCCGTGAACAGCCTCCCCGTTGACATCGGCAACGACGTGCCGCACTTGCCGCCTCACAGCGCGATGCTCTCGATCGATCCCGATGACGTTTCGATTACATCGGAGACCGGCGGCCTCGCGCAGACCACGGCAACGCTGACCGTGCGCGTTGGCCAAATTGGTCAGCCTGACGTTTGTGCGGAGGGCGTCCCGGCGCCGACTCTGCAACTGGAGCTTGACCCGGACGGGGCCGTGTCTGTCACTCCGGATTCTGTGGACCTTCCTGACGAACTGCTGCCGACGCTTTCCTCCGGCGAGTTCGAGCTTTGCCTGGTCTTGAGTTCCGCCGGCGCCGGACAGACGGACATCGAGCAGTTGACGATCCGGTACGTCACGTCGTCGGACCTAACGGGGTTGTCCTGCGAGCGGATTGTCGCGCTGCCCGCGGTGCAGGATGCCCTGGATGTTCTCGATGGCGAGAATGACGACACGCTGACGTTCGCGCTGAACGAGGGGACCACGCCCCTGGACATCGTCGATTCGTACTTCTGGAGGGACCGCGTCACGTTCAATCCGAACGACCCAAACGCCGACGATGTCCACACCGGAACGGTCACGTTCGCGAACCAGGTCGACACGACGGTCGAGCGGAGCGGTTTCGACGCGACGATAACGCAGTGGATCCAAGGGGCTGGTAACGACGTCAGCCTCTGCGTGATAACGCGGACGCACAATCCAGACTGTGATCAGACCATCGCCCGCCTCGAATCCCTGAGCTGGTATGAGGAGGACCAGGTGTGGGACGGCAGGTTCCTGGCTGTGGTGGCCGAACGTCACACGCCCGGCCAGGATACCTGTAGTGACGTGGGCAGCTTCAACTACGGCGAGACCCGGTACCGGCTGTCCTTTGCAGGCGACGGTGAGTTGACCGACGAGGAGCCCGGCGGCGTGGATGGAACCGGCGTGGAAGAACCGCCCGCCGACGAGGACAGTAGGGAGGGATGATCGACCGAGAAGACGGTCTTCACGAACCGGCAGGTCTCGCTCCTCGGTCGCGAAGCGCCGGTCGGCGATCGTCTCCACCTGAATCCTCGTGCTCCGTTCACGTTTCCACCTCGATCGCGTCGGCCACGTACTCCAGAAGGTGCCGCACAGGCGCGCCGGTGTGGTGCTCGATCTGATGACGGCAACTGAAACCGGAAACAGCGATCCGGGCGTCGCCGCGTTCGCGCACGGCGGGGAACAGCACGTCCTCGCCGATCGCGGTGGCGATGTCGTAGTGCTCGACCTCGTGGCCGAATGAGCCGGCCATTCCGCAGCAGCCGCTTGGAATCTCACTCGCCTCGATGCCCGGCACCGCATTCAGCAGCGACACGGCGTCGGCCGTGCTGAACAACGCCTTCTCATGGCAGTGACCGTGGAAAAGCACTCTCAGCTTCGTCGGGCTGAAGCGCAGGGCCTGCGGCTCGTCGCGGAGCAGGGCGGCCAGGAAGCTCTCGACCGTTCGGGTGTGCTCGGCCACACGCCGGGCGTCGGTCGTGCGCACGAGTTGGGGATACTCGTCGGTCAGCGTACTCACGCAACTGGGTTCGCTGCCTACCATTGAGATCCCGACGTCGGTGTATCCGACGAGCCGGGCAACGTTACGCTGGGCCATTCCCCTGGCTTCGGCCAGCAGTCCTTTGCTGATCAGTGGTCGCCCGCAGCACTCGGTGGGGGGCACTAACACGTCGAAGCCGGCCGCCTCGAGCAACCTGACCACGGCGACGCCCACGTCCGGCGTGTGGTGGTTGGTCCAGGTGTCGCAGAAATAGACGACTCGCCCGCGCGGCGCTTCGCGGCGGACTGCCGTCTTGCGATGCTTGCGATACCACCGCCTGAATGTCCTTCTCGCGAACCGCGGGGGTGGGATCCGCCTGTCGAATCCGTACCGTTTCTCCATGAGGATTCGCGCCGGCGCAGATTGCATGACCCAGTTGCTCAGCGGGGCGAAGCGGCTGCCCCACCTGGCCAGGCGGACGGAATCTGCGACCATACGGCTCCGCCTCGGCACGCCGACGGTCTGATTGCGATGGGACAGATACTCGGACTTGAGCCTGGCGAGGTCCACACCCGTTGGGCATTCTGCCTTGCAGCCTTTGCAGGCCAGACACAAATCGAGCACCTCCGCGATGGCCGGATCGTCCAGACCGTCAATCAGATCACGATTGGCTAGGGCGATACGCAGTGCGTTGGCTCGGGCCCGTGTGGTGTCCTTCTCGTCGCCCGTCGCCCGGTACGACGGGCACATGGTCCCGACGAGCCGCTGGCGGCACTGCCCGACGCCGCTGCACATACCGGCCAGCCCGGCCATCCCGCCGTGGGCCTCGAAATCCAGATAGGTCTTGACGTCCCTCGTTTCGAACCCGCCCCCGTACCGGAGGTTCTCCGTCATGGGCAACGGGTCGACGATCTTACCCGGGTTCATCAACCCTTCGGGATCAAAGGCCGCCTTCACCTCCTTGAATGCCTGGGTGATGGTCGGGCCGTAGAGCTTCTCCAGCCAGCACGATCGCAGGATGCCGTCCCCGTGCTCGCCGGTCGTGGTGCCGCCGAACTCGACCACCAGGCTGCTGACGCCATCGGCGATCCGCCGCATCCGTTCGACGTCATCGGCTCTCTTCAGATTCAGCACCGGACGAACGTGCAGGCATCCGACGCTTGCATGGGCGTAGTACCCGACCTCCTCAACGCCCTCCCGTTTCAGCAGCTCATTGAGGCGCTGGATGTAATCGTGCAGCCGGACGGGGCCGACCGAAGCGTCCTCAATGAAAGCATAGGGCTGCCTGTCGCCGGGTCTCGACATGAGCAGCCCCAGACCGGCCTTACGCAGCTCCCACATGTCTGTCTGCGACGCGCCGTCGGCGAGCCGCACGAACGCGTAACTCTGCCGTGCCGCCTTGAGGGCGGCCTCGAGCTTCCCCATGCGGGCCGACAAGCTCGCGGCGTCATCGCCGTAGAACTCGACCACCAG
>CP070691.1:1250884-1255743 GCA_020353195.1 Phycisphaerales bacterium
CGCATCGTACCCCACAGGCGCACGACATTCCAGTGGGCGCCCCCTGCTCCGGACCGACTGGCTGGCCCCGTGTCGCCAGGATAGAATCCGCACACGGAATCAGCCGAACGCGCGAGCCGGCGCGCCGGGGCCGCGACTCCCCGCGACCGTAACGAGCCGCGACCGTAAGGGAGCGGTCCTCCTCCAAACCGTCCGCCGAAGGCGGATAAAGAAGCGCCTAACGTCCGCCGGCGCAGCGAGCATCGATCGACCCGGGACCCGGGCCCACGGAGTTCGAATCAATCTGAGAAAGGGCTTCGACGTTGTCACCTGCCCCGCTGATTGGCATCCCCTGCGAACTGGAGACGCACGCCGAGTTCGCCGTCAAGAACAAGAACGCACTCGATATCGGCTACAGCAACGCGATCCTGCGCGCCGGCGGCAACCCCGCGATGGTCCCCGTCTCCAACGACGGGGCCCGGCTCGAGGAGCTGTTTCACCGCTTCGACGGGATCATGTTTCCCGGCTGCGACGACATCCCCCCGGCGCGCTACGGACGGCAACCGCATCCGACAGAGAAAGTCATGCCGGAATCGCAGTTTGAGACGTGGTCGGCGCTGCTGGCGATGGCCCTTGAGCACCGCAAACCGGTGCTCGCGATCTGCGGCGGGCTCCAGTTGATCAACATCCACTTCGGCGGCTCGCTGATCCAGGACATCCCGTCACAGACCGACTCGGCCGTCTGCCACCACAGCCACACCCAGCCCGACGCGACCCATGACATCGACATCGATTCGACAAGCCGGCTGGCGGCGATCCTCGGGCACACCCGGGTCAACGTGAACTCCGCGCACCATCAGTCGCTCGACCGCGTGGCTGACCGTCTGCTCGTCACCGCCCGGTGCCCGGACGACGGTATCATCGAAGCCGGCGAGATCGCCGATCATCCCTTTCTGGTCGCCGTCCAGTGGCACCCGGAGCGCCATTTCGAGGGCTCGACCAGCTGCAAGCTCTTCGCCGCGTTCGTCAACGCCTGCCGCCAGGGCGCCGGAACGTAGGCCGGTCTTCGCCGGCAGCGCGGGCGCGCACGTGGGCCGTCGCGGCAGGCTACGCCTGACAACGCAAAAGCAAACCGCCAGCCTGATCCCCCAAGGAGGGCGGCCCGATCCCACTGCACGGAGGCTCGGGCCCCTGCGTTCAGCATGAGAACTCGATATGCTCGCAGGTCGTTTTCGCGGCGAACTGCATAACGTCACTGATTGGAGGAAGCTGCCGCTAACACGCTGATTTCAAGGACAGGTACGCGTTCGCGTTGCCTCCCGATGGTTCACGTTTTCCTTTCTCTCTCTCTGCCGAGGGTCAGAGACTCATCTTGAATCGTAATCCGGCTACCATCGTGTGCGGGTCGTCCTTGTCGCCGCCCGTGTTCGTGATGTATTGCAGGTCCGGCGTGATGATCAGCCACGGCGCGACGTAGATGGCGTAGTAGAGTTCATACACGGTTTCACGGTCGGCATTCGCGTGGACCCGCCGGTATTCGTCAGCCAGGATGCCCTGCCCGACTCCGACGGCCAGGACGTCTCTGTTACGCGTCGGAATCAGGCCCTGATACTGAATCGCCGCCGCCCAGAAGTGCTCGACTTTATTCACCTCGCCGTGGGCGTATCCGTATCGGCCCGCGACGGCGACCCCCTGATGATCTTTGGGCTTGTCGGTTTCCCTCCACACCATCTGGTCGAAGCCGCAGAAGAATCCCCAGTCCTCGCTGTCGTAGCGCTCGGCGCGGAGGCCGTCGCGCGTGTCGAAGAACCTCTTCCTCGTCGTCGGGTCATACCACGTGCCGATACGATAATGCCCCCAGAGTTTCCCCTTCGCGGAGTCAAGCTCCGGCCGCCAGCCGATCTCGCCGTAAAAGCGAAATTCGTCCTCGTCATGCAAGGCCGTATTGAAGTTTGTCTGGCGGTCCCGAGCGTGGGCGTCCAGCGCCGCGGCGCGAAAATAGACCGCATCCGTGATGTTCCAGTTCACAAAGACCCCGAGGCCTTTGTTCGGGGGAATGGTGGCGTTGCGCACCAAGGCCCGGTTCATGAAGTACTTGTCCTCGTGGCCGATGATCTTGCTGGTGTCGAAGAGGTCTTTCACCGGCTCCATGCGGCCGATACGGAACTCCAGGCGGTCATCAAGGAGTCGCTGCCGCCAGTGCCACTTGTCGACGAAGATGGGTTCCTCGCTGCCGGCATCCTGGTTGGTCTTGAACAGGCCGCCGATCTTCTCCTTGTCGAAGTCGCTGTCGTCGCCGCCCCAGGTGCCTTTTGCACGAATCCAGAACTCGGCACCCTTCAGGAGGTCCATCTTCTCGAAATCGAGGTAGAGATTGAACTCGTAGCTGCCGGCGGTGTCGTGGCCGTTCTTGGTTTCCTGCCCGCCGTGCATGTTGACCATGAGTTGGTTCATGGCGTCGATCTTGAACCGGATGCCGATATCCTCGAGGTCGGTGCGTACGCCGCCCCAGTCACCGGTCAACCGCTCGGCCGTGAGAAGATCAGAGAAACTGAATGCCCGCGGAGCTTCGGCGGATTCAATGCTTGACTCGGGCTCGCCGGACTTGACTGCTGACGCCTGGGCTTCCGCCTCCGCGGCCTGCTTCAGCTGGGCGCCGGCAAGCCCCGGAAAGAGAAGCATGAACGCCAAGCACCACCGTGCCAAAGTGATCTGACGAAGCTGCCGGTCATACATCCAACCGTTCATGATTTGACGCTCTGTGAGCCTTGTGGACCGTACACGCGACACGGGTGGCGACTGTGAGCCGACATGCGATATCGGCTATGCCCTTACGACGGAGAAGGTACGGACCTTAGATGGGAACTTCAACAAGGCTGTGTTAAAACTGCGTTAACCTGTCCGATCCAAGACAGCCGTTGAGGTCGGAACGCGGGGCAAGGTCTGCCAGAAGCGCTGGCCCGGGCGTCAGGTGTCGCCTGAGACGGTCTCTGGCCGCGCAAGAGAAGACCCGCCGCCCGATCCGGCACGAAGGGTCGTTTCATTCACCCCCAAGGGGACTCGAACTCACGACCGACGAAGCGAACGTAAGCCAAAAGGCACAGAGGGACTTACGGGAATCCGCGATAGCGGAGGAAGCGTCAAGCGGTGCAGATCCCCGGGCTCGGCCCCCCCGTTCTGTGCTTCGGACCACTCTGGTACAATGCATGCACTGCGACCGTGATGGCCCCGGCAAGAGCGACGGCCGGACGCAAAGGCGATTGACAGCTCGTTTTTGCATCCGCGTAGCCAGTCCGGCCGGCGACTCCCACAGCACACCAGGGTCAGCCGACACGCCGCACGACAACTGCAGGAATGGACGCAAGAGGCGGTCGAACGTCGCCGAAAGCCGCCACGTCCCTCACCGATGTGCTTGGCTCGTGTCGCCATTGCGGGCATTCAGAAAGACTCCTTTTCGTAACGCATCAGGCCGCAAGGAGTTAGGATTCGAGTTCGTCGACAGCCCGAGTTTTTCATGTAACCTCTGCCGCGATTCTGCGGGGTCAGACATAGGAGGTTGGGCATGGCCGCAGGCGACGCTGAAACCGAAGACCTGATTCGACGCGCCAGCGATGGCGACGAGGCAGCCGTCGAGGAACTCCTTGCCCGGTATCGTGACCGATTGCGGCAGATGGTCGCTGTTCGCATAGACCCTCGCTTACTCGGCCGCTTCGACGCGTCGGACGTCGTGCAGGAGGCCCTTGTGGAGGCGTCCCGCAAGTTGCCCGAGTACCTGCAAGACCAACCGTTGCCGTTCTATCCCTGGCTTCGACAAATTGCCTGGGAACGACTGGTGGATGCACGCCGCCGGCACGTTCAGGCACGGAAGCGTGCCGTTGGGCGTCAACAACAGCAGCACACGCTGCCCGATCGGTCAACGATGGCATTGGCCGACCGGCTGATCGCCAGTGGCACCAGCCCAAGCGGCAAGTTCGCGCGGGCAGAGCTGCGTGACCACATGCGAGCCGCACTGAATGCATTGCCCTCACGTGACCGCGAGGTACTCGTGCTCCGGCATCTGGAGCAGCTGTCGACGTGCGAGATTGCATCGGTGATGGGTATGACGGAGGGCGCGGTCAAGACGCGGCATGTGCGAGCGCTACAGCGGCTGCGCGGCCTCTTGAACGACAGATCTCCGGAGCAGAACTCATGAAGCCCGCACGTGAAACGCTGGGCCCTTCAATGGACATTGATCCGGTTCTTGCTGAGCTGGTCGATGAGATCACGAACAGAATTCAGGCTGGCGAGTCTGCCGATCTGTCGAGGTATGCGCGAGAACATCCCGAGCAGATGGAGCAGCTCCAGAAGCTGCTTCCCGCGATTGAGGTGCTGGCTGAACTGAAGGACTCGACCGCGGCGCAAACCGCCCCGGCTCAACCCGTCGGGCGGGATACGCACCTGCAAGAGGGCGTACTCGGCGACTACCGGATCGTCCGCGAGATCGGACGCGGGGGGATGGGCGTCGTGTACGAGGCGGAGCAGATTTCGCTCGGACGCAAAGTCGCGCTGAAGGTGTTGCCGTTCGCGGCCGTCCTGGACCAACGCCAACTCCACCGGTTCAAGAACGAGGCCCAGGCGGCCGCTCAGCTTCACCACAGCAACATCGTCCCCGTGCACTCCGTCGGCTGCGAGCGCGGCGTGCACTACTACGCCATGCAGTACATCGAGGGCCAGACGCTGGGCGCCGTGATCGGCGAGCTGCGACACGTCTCCGGCCTGGATGAGGTCGAGCCGGACGAACTGCCGCATCCGGCGTCCGAGCAGACCCGGTCGCTGGCGGCCGGTCGCTGGGCCCCGGGCAAGGGCAGCAGTGGCGCCGGCGGCCTGCCCACCCCGACTCC
>CP070691.1:1255843-1259292 GCA_020353195.1 Phycisphaerales bacterium
CAAAGCTGGTCGGAGTGACGTTGCTGACGCGCGTGACGACGGGCAGCGTATTGTTGTCGTACTGCACGGAGCAGACGACGACGGGGCTGTCGTAGGTGTTGTCCAAAGTCACCGTGACCGCAGCATCGCCGACGGCAACGACCCCGCACTCGAGGCGCGGTTCGGCTTCGCAGGAGTCGGGGATGCCGTTGACGTTGAGATCGAGGCCCGGATCGCCCGCGATATCGCAATCATCGGGAATGTCGTTGCCGTTACAGTCGGGTTCGCAGTCGTCGGGGAGGAGGTTGCCGTTGCAGTCGTTGCCCGCCAGTTGGCACTCATCGGGCACGACGTCGCCGTTGCAGTCGTCGCTGGTCCCCTCGGCCACGTCGCATTCATCAGGAATTCCGTTGTTGTTGCAATCGGGGTCGCAATCGTCAGTGCAGAAGAAAGGCCCGCCGGGTGCGGTGCTGTTTTCGTCGATCTCACACTCGTCCGGAAGCCCGTTTCCGTTGCAGTCCTCGCTGGTGCCGCCGGCGATGTCCTGGTCGTCCGGAATGCCGTTATCGTTGCAGTCCACGATATTCACGCCTCCGCTGACGACGAGGGCGAAGTCGACATCCCACTGCCCGGATTCCGCATGGCCGTCCGCGTTGATCTCATCGGCGATCACCTCGATGAGCCAGTTGCCTGATTCGGGGTTGTCGATGAACACGTTTTCGATGGTGTCCTTGGTGTTTGCTGTTCCTCCGGAGACGGACCAGTTGCCGCTGAGCAGCCCGTCGTTTCCCCAGTAGATCAACCCGCTGGGAGACGTGACTTTCAGGCTCAGGTCGTTGATCCGGTGCTGGCTCGAGGACGTGGTTCCCCAGTAGTCGGTGTAGACCAGAGTCGCCCGCAGTTCATCGTTGTGAGGCTGGCCCGTTGTGATGCGTTGCTGGTAGGTCACCGACTCGAATTGCTGCAACAGGACGGTCTCATCCACGATGAACATGTTGTTGCGCAGGTCGTAGAGGTCCTGCACGTTTGGCAGTCCCCATCCCTGGTGGGTCCGGGTCAGGTCGTGAGTCGTGCCGGAGAACGGATACGACCTGGCCGTGTTGACGAGGATCGCGCGGGCGGTCGAGTTGTGCGGTTTCTCATCGAAGACCGTCCCGCCGGATACGGGATTGCCGAAGATGCCGTCGGCCCACATCTGGAACATCAAGCCGAAATGGCCCGCCACCTCCGGACAGGCTGCGCTCGTGCCGCCGAAGGAGTTGGTGTAGGTGCTCATCGGGGTCGTGGTGCGGATGCTGTCGTAGTAGAAACACAGATCCGGTTTGATGCGTCCGTCAGCAGCCGGGCCGATGCTTCCCGCGCTGTACCAGTGGTCGTTGCTCGTCGATGCGTCGTTGAAGTGATAAACGCCTCCCACGCCGACGACGTTCTTGCCCCAGGCGTGCTCGACGCTCATCTGGGTGCCCTCGTTGCCCTGTGAGTGGAGGATTACGATGTCGAACTCGAACACCGCCTGGTCAAGCTCCGCGGTGATCGTCGTATACTCCGTCGTGGGGGCACCCCCCCAGCTGTTCGACTGGAACACGCAGTTGTACGGTGCGGTAACCAGCTGAGCGACATCATCGTAGCGGCTGGTCTGGAACACCCAGTCGTTGAAATACCCGAACGCGTCGGGGAGCATTCCGCGGGCGGTGGAGCTGCCCGCGCCGCTGCCGAAGATAATCCCGAAGGTCGCGGTTCCGTGGCTTTCGACATCGATACCCGGGTTGCCCCGCACCGCGATGCGCGCCGCAAAATCCGGATGGTCCAGCTGGCAGCCGTTGTCCATGACTTCGCCACGGACCCCGGCGCCAGTATAGCCGGCAAGGCTCTCCAGGGAATCCGCCCCTCCGACAATCCGCACGTTGTTCATGCAGGAACGCGGCGGCGACCAGCGGTCGATGAACAGGACCTCGTTCATCGTTGCCACGTCCATGAGCTGCGCCGGCGTCAACGTTGCCTCAAGAAGGATGCCGCCCGGCGATAAGACGTCTATGGTACCGCCCAAGGACATAATACGATCCGCCACGATGTTCTTCTGAGCGGCGCCGCTCTCAAACACCTGGATACGGTAGCGCCGAGGCCCGGGAGTCTCTGACGACACGCGGGACCGGCTTTCCACCTGGTCGAACGACACGCCGGAAAGCTCATCCCACAGGGCAATCCCATCCGATGGTCCAGCCGGTTCGCCGATCACGTCGAGCGCGTCGCGCAGAGGCCGCTCCAGCCGGTATGCCGGATGGTATGGCCCCACCCAGCGCACGTAGGGCAACGACTCGACGCGCGCCCTGACCGCCGGGCTCATGAGAACGATGTGAGCATGATCGGCGAGGTAACTGTAGACCGTGCCTCCCAACTCGCGGATCTGCTCCCGAAACACCTCCAGGGGCGGCGTCACGAACTGGACGATCCAGAGCTCGCAGTGCTCCGGCGCGGCTAACGTGGGGCTGACCGGCCGGACGTGTCGCCCAGGGTCGAAATCCCCGTGCCGCAGCCTGATGTCGTATGAGGTCGACCGTGGGCGAGAGAACGTCTGTCCGGCAAGGCTGACCGCGTAGTATGGCTGCACCTGCCCTTCCTGCTCCTCGTCCCATAGGGCGAGCACCGTGGCCGACCGTGGGACCCGGATCGCCCGCGCGTTTCGGATCGGATTATCGGTGACGCGGATCGGGACCTCGCCCGCAATGCTTAACCGGAACTGATCACCGTCCTCGTGAATCACCAGTTGTGGGGGCTCCAGGACCGGCAACCGGTCGGGTGCGGAGCTCTGCGCATTCGCCGTCCGAATCCCCACGGACAACAAAGACAACGCCATGGCAAGCGAGAGGAGTCTTCGGGGTATCAACTGCATCATCAGGGCCTCACACAACACGGGACTGTTCGTGTTCGTCACGCCGACGGCCGGGCGCCGACGTGCTTCGCGCTCTGTTGTGCGTCAACCGCTCCGCCGTGGACGGGCCCGCCGTGGCCCGCACGGTACTGCAATCGTCAACGCACTCATCAGAATCAGCGGGAAGGGCGATAATCGGTGAAGCTGCCAAACGCGTACATCTTCCCCACGCCCATCCCAAGCACATGAATACATTTTAGTCCGGATACGCGCAGAATACAAGGGCAAGCAAGGCTTGAGCCGCCGGAGCGCACGCCGACGCTGGCTGGCCCGCCCGGCGCCGCGTCAGACAGTCCGATGCCATCCGGCTCTCCCGAAAGACTCTCGACTCGGAGAGCGCCACGGGTGAACGGACGTGGCCCGCTCCCGAATCCATCCGAAAAGAGACCCCGGCCTGGTCAGGCCGGGGTTGTTGGTAGACAAGATGCAGCCGCCGGTGCGCCGGCGACGTTACGGGCCGATCAGGGCGTTGACGAACGGTGCAATATCGGCGGCGTCGATGAAATCATCACCGTTCATGTCGCCGGGCTGACATCCACCG
>CP070691.1:1259392-1272402 GCA_020353195.1 Phycisphaerales bacterium
ATGGAACGAGGGGAAACACCGGCGGCGCAGGTGCCGTGGGCCGCGAACGTGCCGCCGCCGTCGTTGAGCAAGACGGAGACGTTCTCGCTTTCCCAGTTTGCTACGGCGAAGTCTGCGTCCCCGTCACCGTCCAGATCTGCAACCGCGACACACGTGGGCCGAGTGCCGGCTGTGTATTGCGCACCCGGGAAGAGCGGGCCGGCTGCGGCGGCGACACCCTCAACGAGCATGAAAGAAAGGACCACGGGCGCCACCAGCGCGCAATGGAGCAGGTGTGGAGAAGGGCTCAGGCGTTTCCTGTGCGGAATCCCTGCTGGGTTCTTCAAGCGGAAGGGTTGCGACCTCTTCTCGAGGCGCAGCGTCACAAAGATTTCGCCCGTGACAAAACACGAATGGCTGCAGAACTGTGAAACGCTCATGTCAGGTTCCCCTTGCTCGGGAGGTTGGACTGTCACGCCCAGCAGCTTGGAGGTGACATGTAGCATAACCGAGTTGGAGCTTGCGAGTCAAGCGAATGATTCGTTTTTGACGCTCCTCGCAGGTGGCCGCTCCCTTACGGTCGTGGTTCAGTATAAGGTCCGCTCCCTTACGGTCGCGGCTCGTAATGGTCGCGGCTCGCAATTTGGGGCGCGCGGAGTTCGGAGCGGGGCATTGCTCATTTGATTCAGGCGACGGCGGGTTGGCCGGTCTGTTCGGTGCGTTCGAAGTTGACGCCGACGAGCGTCGAGACGCCGGCCTCCTGCATCGTGACACCGTAGAGCCGGTCCGCAAGGGCCATCGTGCGCTTGGAGTGCGTGATGATGATGAACTGCGACCGGTCGAGAAACTCGCGGACGATATTATTGAACCGGTCGTTGTTGGCTTCATCCAGCGTGGCGTCGACCTCGTCGAGAATCGCAAACGGGGCGGGGCGGGACCGGAAGATGGCCATCAACAGGGCGATCGCGGTCATGGCCTTCTCCCCGCCGGACAGCAGCGAGATGGACTGCAACTCCTTGCCCGGCGGGCGGGCGACGATCTCGATGCCGCAGTCGAGCATGTGGTCCGGATCCTCGAGAATGATGTCGGCCTTTCCGCCCGCGAACAGTCTGCGAAACAGCTCGCGGAAGTTTTCGCGGATCTTCTCGAAGGCCTCGCGGAACCGGCGCCGTGATTCGGCGTTGAGCTGCTCGATCAAACGTTCGAGTTGCCTCTGCGACCGGGTCAGGTCGTCGCGCTGCGTGGTGAGGAAAGTGTGGCGTTGTTCCAGCTCTTCCTGCTCGGCGATGGCGTCGAGATTGACGCTGCCCAGCCGCTCGAGCTTGCCT
This sequence comes from Phycisphaerales bacterium, assembly GCA_020353195.1. Lineage (GTDB taxonomy): Bacteria > Planctomycetota > Phycisphaerae > UBA1845 > UBA1845 > JAFGJQ01. Next base: position 1,260,700 of record CP070691.1, read on the forward strand.
TTCAGGTCGGCGATTTCGGTTTCGACGGCTTGCCAGTCCTGCTCGGCGTGGTCGTACGACTCGTACATCTGCACGAGGTCGAGCCCCAGCTCGTCGGCGACGCGAGCGGTCAACTCGTCGCGGCGGACGCGGGCTTCGTTGAGGCGCATCTGGGCCTGGTGGAGGCGTTCTTCGGCCTCTTCCAGATCGGCGCGGTACTTCTTTGTGGCGGCGGCCAGCTCCTCCACCCGGGCCCGGAGCTGCTCGCGATCGCGCTTCAATTCGAGCGTCTTGCGATCGAACGTTTCGCTTTGCGACCGGAGATCGCGCAGTCGGGCGTTACAGTTCTCAATGGCAGCCTGCGAATCGTCGATGCGGGCCTGACAGTCACGGGTCTCGGCCTCGGCGGCCTGCGCGACCTCGTCGATCTCCCGCAGGTTGCGCTGCAATACCGCGATGGTCTCGACAGCGGCGAGGTGCTTTTCGGCGAGCTGGGCCTCGGCCACGCGGCCCCTGGTCAAGGCGTCGGCCAGTGCCGACCTTCGATCGGCCAATTCGTCGATCCGCTGTTTGCATTTTTCGCGTTCGCGCTGCCGGGTCTGACTCTCGGTCTCGAGGTGCCCGAGCGAGGCTTCGTTCTGGGTCGAGCGGGCGGCGGCTTCTTCGATTTCGCGCTGCAACGACGCGACCTGTCCGGCGATCAGCGGCTGCTCGTGGGTCAACCGCCGAATCCGCTCGTCCACGTTCTTCAGGATCGCGTTGGTCTCGACCTTCGTCGTATGGGATTCGTAGATCGCCGTGCGCAGCTCGTGCTGGAGCGCGTCGAGGTGGGCCCACTCCGCGGACGTCCGGCTCAGCTGCTCTGTGCGGGCGGCCACGCGCGCGTCGGCGGCCTGGATCTGCTCATCGATCGCGCGCAGTTCGCTGCGACGGGAGATCAGGCCCGATCGTGACGACGGCGGCCCCAGACGGATGCAGCCGTCCGGCTCGACCGCCTGCCCCGAGAGGGTCACGAAGCGGTGGCCCGCAGTGTCTTGGGCGGACAGGCTGATCGCGTCCTGCAGCGACTGGACGACGACGGTCTTGGCCAGCAGGTGCCGGGCCAATGGCTCGACCGGCTCGGCGAAGCGTACCAGGTCGACGGCTTGCGCCACGAAACCCAGCTGCCCGGAGAAGTCACGCACGTTCATCAGGGCGGGCAGGCGATCAAGACACACCGCAGCCAGCCGCCCGGGGAGGTCGTCAAACAGCGACTCATCGGAAAGGAACGCCTCGCTGTCCGAAACGACCAGGAACTGGTCGAGCTCACCGAGGGCGGCTTCGATGATCGCAGCGTGGACGACGTCGGCATCGAAGGCGTCGGCCACCATGCCCCAAACGGCGTCAAGCTGGGGTCGGCTCGAGCCTTCGTCGTCCTTCGTCGCCGCCTTCTGCTCCAGCAGCCGGCGCACGCCCGCACCGACGCCTTCCATCTTCCGCTCCAGGTCTTGCAGCAGCTCACGGCGCGACGCGAGCCCGCTCCGGGCCTCCTTCGTTTCGGCCAGTTCGTCGGCCAGGCGGGCCCGGGTGGCGTCAATCCGACGGGCTTCGAGCTGTTTCTCTTCCAGCCGGCGGGTCTCCGCTTCGATCAATCCGTCGATCTCGACCAGGCGCCGCTCAAGATCCGATTTCTGTTCGAGAAGTCCTTTCAGCTCGATGGTGATGGCTGCATCGCGCTGTGACAGTTCGCCTTGTCGGCCGATTAACGACTCGCGGTGAGTGCGCAGTGTTGCGATCTCGTTGTGCAGCCGGGCGGTGCGCCGCAACAGCTCGATGGTCCCCGCCTTCTCGTCTTCCAGCAGCGCCTGTACGTGCGTGAATTCCTGGGCCAACTCGCGGTCTTCGGTGAGCAGCCGTTCAACTTCCTTGCGCTGTCCGTCCGCCTTCTCGCTGAGGACTTCGACCTGCTGCCTTGAGCGCTCCAGCTCGGCGGTGATCTCCTGGCGGCGGCAGCGGGTCGACTCCAACTGGCGCAGGGCCCGCTCGCGGTCCGCCTGCTGCTCTTCGATGCGCTGAGTCGCCCCGTCGATCCGTTCCTGCTGGGCGGTGATCTCCGTCTGGACCTTCACAGCCTCACTCTCGGCTACGCGCAGCTCCTCCGCCAGGGCGTCCGCGCGGATCGAAAGCTGCGACGCTTGCGACTCGTTCGCGTCGATTCCGGTGCGCAGAGCCGTCACTTCGTCACTCGCCCGGTCGGCGTCGGCCGTCAGGTTGCGGAGGTTCTGGCTGTGCCGGTGGAATTCGGCCATCACGTACGCGGCCCGCAACTCTTTGAGCCGGGCCTGATACGTCTGGTAGCTGCGCGCCTTGCCGGCCTGATACTTGACGCTGCGAAGTCGCTTCTCGACCTCCCCGATGATGTCCTCCGCCCGCAGCAGGTTCTGCCCGGTGCGGTCGAGCTTCCGCTCAGCTTCGCGCTTGCGGGCCCGGTACTTGCTGATTCCCGCGGCCTCTTCGAAGACGATCCGGCGATCGGTCGGGCTGGACTGCAGCAAAAGTTCCACCTTGCCCTGCTCGATCACCGAATACGCCTCGGTGCCGATCCCAGTGTCGAGGAACAGGTCTCGGACGTCCCTCAGGCGGACAACCTGTCGGCAGAGGGAGTATTCACTCTCCCCGGACCGGAACAGCTTGCGGGAGACCACCACCTCGTCGCTGTCGTACGGCAGCATCCGGTCGGCATTGTCGAAGACCAGGTCGACCTGAGCCATCCCGGTGCTGCGGCGGCTTGCGGACCCGTTGAAGATCATGTCCTGCATCTGGCGCCCGCGCAGGGACTTGGCCGACTGCTCTCCCAGCACCCATTTGAACGAGTCGACGATATTGCTTTTGCCGCACCCGTTGGGCCCGACGACGCAGGTGACACCGGGGCCGAACTCGAACTCCACCTTATCGGCGAAGCTCTTGAACCCCAGCAGCGATACGCGTTTGAGAAACATGAAGTCCCGGCACCTCCCTGTGCCCGCGGTTAACGAGCCGACTGCGGCCCGGCGGTTCCTTCCGCCGTCAGCACCATTGCCGGACATCGCCGGGGGCGACATCCTGCACTTCTTCTCCAGGGCTTGACAGGCCAACGGGCCGCGCCGACCGATGACCCCACCCGTGGGCGTAATCTACCACGGCCCCCGGATAATGCAACGAAATACATGAGAATCAGGTACATTCCGCCGTTCCTGCGGCGCCCGGGTCCGCGGGGCGGGCCAGCCGTCGGCCGGTGTGTACCTCGGGCAGGCCTCCATGTGGCGAGCCGAAGCCGGTTTGCCCGCCCGCGTCCACCGACAGTTCCCTGGCATGCGCACCAGCGGCCGATGGCCCCCGCCCGCCGTTTTTGCGCACTGTTCAAGTTCATCGCCGGATGTATGAAGCTGGGAGCTAGGCCGGGGCGATCTCCATCACCAACATGGTCACGTCATCGCGGGGGTCGATCGACCCGTGTTCGTCGTTGAGCTTGGCGTCCAGGCGGCTGATGATCTCGTCGGGAGGCAGATCGCACAGGTCGCGAAAGACCTTACGATAGTATGTGAACTCGGTCGCCCTTTCCTCATCCGGGTGGAACGCGGTTTCCAGTCCGTCGCTGTACAGGATGAACTTCTGGCCCGGCTTCATCGCTACGCGCTCGTTCGCGAACTCCTCCTCCGGGAACAGGCCCAGCAGCCCGCCCGCCGGCTTGATTTCGTGGAGGGCACCGTCCGGTTCCACGAGGTAGGGATAGGGGTGCCCGCCGCGGCAGCATTGCAGTTCCAGCGTGCGGGTGTTCAGCAGGCAGTAGCACGCGGTGACGAACTGGCAGTTCGGCAGCTGCTGAGAGGCGAGGGCCTCATTCAGCCCGCGCATGGTCTCCGCCGGAGACAGCAGTTCATACTTCTCGCCGCTGACGCGCTTGGAGACGATCGCCTTCTTGATGAACATCGTAAGCAGGCTGGCCGCGACCCCGTGGCCTACTGCGTCGGCGACGTAGAACGCCAGATGCTCCTCGTCGACGCGGTAAATGTCGTAGATGTCGCCCGAGACCCACGAAGCCGGACGGAACAGGGTAGCGAATTTCGCGGGCCCGATCAGGCCGTCGACGTTCGGCAGGAAGTCACGCTGGAGTCTGCCGGCCAGCCGCAACTCCTCGTCCCACTGGTTGAAGCTCTGGTTGAGACGCTCGCTCAGTCTGCGCATGTTGCGGAGCTCGCGATCCATGCCCCGCACGAGGGCGTGGTAGCGCATGGTGGAGGACAGTCGGCCTCGGATCTCCTCTTTGGTGACGCCCTCCGCAGCCACGTCGATGAAGGGCATGTCGTCGGCCCGACAGGTGGCCGGCTGCGACGAAAGCAGCAGGGCCGCGACCTCGCGGTTCTCAATGGTGCGGACGAGTCGGCGAAAGGCGTCTCCCGCGGTCGAATCGCCGTCGTGAGCCGGCTCGGGCATCACGATGCCGTCCGGCGGGCGGGTCTCGTTCACCGCTGCCGCAGCGGCATAATCGGCGGCTGTCTCGACGTTCCATCCGGTTTGACCGAGAAACTCGCTCAGGTCGCCCGGCAGACGATGCTGTGGGTCAACCAGTAATACGTTCATAACCACCCCCGTTCATATGCCCCTCCCGCTGCCGACGGGACGTTCAAGCGCGTCCCGATTTTCCTTTCATCCGCACGCATATCCACGCTGGGGGCGGTGCTTACGTTCGCGTGAGCATGTTCATGGCCACGCAACCGTAGCCATCCCACCAGCCTGGGGCCGGCCTGGACGGGTTGTACATGCGGTGTCCGATAACGACCACGCCGCATCCGCGACCACGCGCGTCCTACCGGCAGATTCGACTCGTTATCTGGAGGTCTTTAGGAGCGATTTGGGGATTTCCACCCGGTGCCCCTCGCGAATCCCCAGGCGCGAGAACACGTTGGCGTTGACCTCAAGGGCGTAACGGTACGGTGCCTTGGAATTGTATGGGCGTTCATCCCTGGGCGCCATCGTGCGGATGGTGACGATTCTCCCGTCTGCACGGACGTAGGCGATGTCCAGCGCGATGATCGTGTCCCGCATCCAGAATCCGTGCCAGGCGGGCTGGTCCTCCGGAAAGATGAACCACATCCCGCGCTCCGTGCCGTCCGGCAGCGGCGCCATTTCCTCAGCCGTGACGTTCATGAGACCGCGAAGGCGCTCGGCTTCACTGTCGGCCACCCAGACCTTGAACGCATGGTCGTTGATGCGGATAACAGCAGTGTCCTCGAGCATCAGACGGACGTTCTTCGGTTCGGCGGGGTCGTCGGTGGAGCAGCCGTCGCCCGGGAAGCAGCCCACGCACGGGACCACCATCAGCACCCATCGCATATGTGTATGACGCATCCTCACGGGTCCATCACTCGCGCCCACCCTGAGTCGCTGAGGTTCCCCCGTGCTGTTGCCCCCGACGGCGTTGTTGCGACCGCAGCTTGAGCGTATGGAATGTATCGACCAGGGCCAAGATGCACATCCACAGAATCAGCAACAGCACGACAAACCAGAACAGCACGTAATCCCGCGGAGAGGACCTGGGCTCCAGGAAGTTCGTCCCGACGAAAAACATGACACCGACAAACCCGACCATAGCGGCCCCGAGCCGCCGCCACGGCCGATCACCCCGCAGCAGCTCATTGCCCCCCCAGGGCTTACCGCCGCGCGGGGCCTGACGCCACAGCCAGACCGAGGACGCCAGCCCGATCAGGGCAATCGATCCGGTCACCAGCAGCCGCCCGGTTTCTGTCATGTAAGGCTCCCGCAGGGACTTGCACCCGCCCGGTCCGATCTCTCGGCTCAGCCTCCTGCTATCTCTTGCCTTGCCGCCCTCAGCCATGATACCGCAGGGCAGGTTCAGGAAACAACCATGCCGCCGCGACGCGCCCGATTCCGGCCCCTTCCCCGCACGAGCAGACGCCGAGCCGGGGAGTCCATATGCCGACATCAAGTTCGTTCGGCCACAATGCTGATCCTCATACGCAACGATCCCGGCACTTCGGGCACCTTCTCGGAAAGAACGCGTGAAGACGCGTTCCAATCACGCCTGATGAGGGGCTAGTCCCAGAATAAGCGAGCGCGGGCTGTTTTTCGAGAGTTGGCAGCCCGGTTTGGTGAGTCCTGCATCGGGACGAGGGCGAATTGTGCACCAGGTATAGCCGTGTTCGGCCGGTGGGCGGATCGTGGGCCGATTTCCTACGGCTCTTGCCGTTGACAGTCTACGGTTTATGCCGTAGATTGTAAGAGGAGCGCGAGGAGGTGTCTCTGGGAGTGAATCCATGGCGCGACCGCGGACTCTTCATCCGACCCCCGGCGAGCTCGAGGTGTTGCACGTGTTGTGGGAGCGCGGCCCGTGCACTGTGCGGGAGGTGATGGACGCTTCGAAAGCAAGTCGTCCTCGCGGGTATACGTCAGTGATGAGTCTGTTGAACGTCATGTTCGACAAGGGTCTGCTGAGTCGCAAGTCCGAGGGGCGGGCATATCGGTACGCACCACGGGTCCGTCAGGAGGCGACGCTGCGGCGGCTTGTCCATGACCTGCTCGAACGGGCCTTCGCCGGGTCGGCCGAGGAGCTCATCGCGCACACGCTGAGCCAAACAGATTTGACCCCCAGGCAACTCGAGGACATCCGCAAGCTGATCGACGAGCATCGACGACAGAAGAGGAGCTGACGATGAACACGTTGGACTTGATCCATCACCCGTGGCTCACGTGGCCGGGACTCGTGCTCGTGCATACGTTGTGGCAGGGCGCGACCGTGGGTCTGTTGTTGGCGTCGGCGCTGGCCATAATGCCGCGATGCTCTGCCGCACTGCGATACGTGAGCTGTCAGGTCGGCCTGGCGATGCTTCTGTTGGCGCCGATCCTCACGTTGCTGACGATCGAGCCAGCTTCCGTTTCTGTAATTGCGCCCCGGGCTGAGGAGCGCTCGACTGCCGTTGATGCTCCGCCCTTGTTGGCACTGGAGGTGCCAGATGCGATCGCCGTGCATCTGCGTACCGAGCTGACATCGCACTCGCCGGTCAGCAGCGATGATGGTGCCGGGCTCGCGGTGGCGGCGAACTCCGGTTTACGCAGGCCGGGGGTCGCAGGAGAGCCGAGGCCGCCCGAGACTGACGGATCAGCGGGAATGGGGTCGGGCGGCGTGCGGCTGGATTGGCTGGCCACGGCGCTGGCCGCGCTGACCGTGACCTGGGTACTGGGGATCACGTTGCTGACGCTTCGGTTGCTGATCGGCTGGTCGCGGGTAGAGCGGCTTCGGCGGCGTGCCATTAAGCTGGCGCAGCCTCTGGAGCAGGCCGCCGAGCGGATGCTGACGCGATTCGGTCTGCTCGGGCGAGCCGTCGTCCTGGCAACGCAAGATGCTGTCCAACCGGTGGCGGTGGGTCTGCTGCGACCGGCCGTGTTGGTACCGGTAAGCCTGATCACACGGTGCCCGATCGAGCATATTGAAGCGCTGATTGCCCACGAGCTGGCCCACATCCGGCGCTACGATTTGTGGGTGAACCTTCTTCAGCGCGTTGTGGAGACGTTGTTCTTCTATCACCCGGTGGTGTGGTGGGTCTCCGGACGGATGAGTGCCGAACGCGAGTTGTGCTGCGATGACCTTGCCGTCTCAGCCACTGGCCGCCGGGCCGTGTACGCAACCGCCCTGCTGGAGGCGTCGTGTGACCTTGTGGGAGCACGGGGGCCGGCCCTGTCGGTGGGCGCGTTCGGCACCCGTGTGACGCTCGTCGAGAGGGTCCGCCGAACTCTGCGATTGCCGCCTGAGCCGCGACGGAGCCGATTCTGGGTGGCCGGACCCCTGAGCCTGGCGCTCGCCGGAGCGATGCTGGGGGCGGCGTATGTCCAGGCGAGCGCCCAAGCGCCCGGCGGCACTGCCGGCCAGCCTGAATCACGGAACGCCGGCGCGGTTGGCGATGAAGGGATTCCCCCGATGCCGTCTACGTCATTCATCGAAACCGAGTTCAGCCGGCTGAACGAGAAGCTCGACAAGCGGCGTACGCGGTTGGCGATGTTGGCCCCGGCGGTGGCGGCGGGCCGGGCCGTGCACGCGATGCGCGACGCGCTGTACGACGGGGATATCGCCGAGTTGCGGCACTGGTTCCGCCCGACCGGGCAGGACGTGGCACCGGCGCAAGTGAGCCAACTCTTGCGTGATCTGGAGTCACTGCAGGTCGATAGCCGTGGTCTTTGTTGGGTTGTTGACGTTGTGGAAGTCGCCCCCGAGCTCGGCTTAGGGCTGGTCCGATCTTTTGGCTCCTCCTTCAGGTTGCCACACGAGGACGGAAGTGGGAAGAAATGGTCCGACAGAGATCGACGCTTCTTCCTTGCGGCGGATGTTGAGCGGGACGCTGGTGAATGGCACGTCACCAGGCTAGCCGTCATCTCGCGGGCGGACAGCGATGGCGTAACCGAACGGTTTCGAGCAACCCTGAACAAGCACCACGACGATAGTGCACCGGTGAAACTGCTCTCGGCGAGGTTCTCTTGGAACGATAGCCGTTTGAGCGAATACGTGTGCTACGAGTCCTGCACGGAAGGTGACACGATCGACTGGAAGAAGATCGAGGAGGCGCGCAGTGTGGACTGGAAGAACACTGAATTGGCCTACCGCCGATTCTTCTCTCGGTGTGCCCGGCGACAGTTGGACATGCGTTCGTGGGCCGAAGGGGTCGTTAGTGCGGTGCGGAGCGACGTGGGGCAGATCGTCAAGAAGGGGGACGTTCTGGTTGAGCTCGACAATACGGAAATTCGTTTGGAGCTCCAGGCGGCGAAGATCCGGCTGGAGAAGCTGGAGCGGATGCGGGAGCGGTCTAAACAAAAAGCGATGGCGGAGAAGGAATTGCACGATTTCGAGAGCGACCTGGCGTTGGCGAGGATTGACGTCGAGCGGTGGCAACATCGCCTTGACCGCACGCAGATTCGCAGCCCCAGCGATGCCCGCATGAACAGCATTAGGGTGAGAGTCGGACAGAGAGTTGAGGTCGGCGAGATCGTCGGATCAGTTCTCCGGGAAGAGTCATCCCCAGAAGGTGCCGCTGAGGGCAGTGAGAGCAGGTAGCTCGGGCGGCGGGTCGGCGCCGACCCATCCGCCGACGGGCGTGATTGGCACGCGCGTGATAACTTGCGCCCGGGTAATTGGGCCCGCGGGCTCGCTGGCAGGAAGCGAGCATGATATCCAAAGCGATTGGCCGCGCCTGTTGGCCGCGTTTCGGGTTCCGAGGGTTGGCGGGCGGTCTGCACCGCGCGGAACCGGTTGCCGGGCCGGTTGATGGTGCGGAGCGGCTCATTCGTCTCGATCAGCGTGGCCAGAAACACGTGATACGACCATTCCCCGTCGTAGGAGAAGTCGGCCCACTGTTTGCATTCGCCGTAGACTTCTTTGATGGTAGAGTCGGGGTCAATGGTGGCGACCTTCTTGCGAGACCGCGGCATCCGGTGCCAAACCTTCTCCCGGGCCCGGTCGATCACCGTCCGGAAGGCTTCCAGATGAGGCTGGTGAAAGCGGCGGAGGAAGTCCCTGGCCGTGCTGGGGTCGGGAATCCGACACGCTCCGAGCAAATGCTTGATGGCGTCGCTGTGCTGAAGATTGGCAATGTCCTCAATGCAGTGGCCGCCGAAGTACTGGTTGTAGACGTGGGTGAGAACGTGATCCGATTCGAAGTAGCGGAGGTTGATCTTGAGCAGAGGGATGGACCGGTTGATGTCCCGGTCGAGCCCCAGGCGCATCGCCAGATCATGGGCGAGGGCCAGTCCGCCGTAGGGCGTGATCTTGCCACGCTGTTCGACCTAGACACGAACCTGCCGGTTGCGGAAGACCAGCCCCAGGCCCTCTGCCCAGAGCAAAGGCTGATCTTGATGACGCCGGATTTTTCGAGTCCCAGGCCGCTGGCGAACGCGTTTGGATCGCGTAGGATGTTTCACTTGAAAGGCCTCCTTGCGAGGCGAATGCTGTTGTTTGTGCAACCACAGTATACCGTGGCTTGAAGGCCTCTTCTTGTGGGTGGGGCCAGCGGCCCTCGCTTATTCTGGGGCTAGTCCATCTCGTCGTAGTCAACGCGCTGCAAATCGGCGTATTCGAGGATGAAGGTTTTGTCTTCCCCGTCGCGGAACCGCAGGCCGATGCGCGTCTGCTGGCCGCCGGGGTGCATCCACCGCACCCGCGCCAGGCCGTACTTCGGATGGCGCACCAACGTGCCTACCTCCCATAACTCGATGTCGTGGGGAAGTTCGGGGCGAGGTCTCTCGCCGGCGGCGTCGGCCCCGACGTCTTCCTGCTCGTCCACCCATTCGATCTGGGCATCGGGAAGCTCGCTCAGGAAGATCGACTCGATCCGCCGTTCCGTACGGCCGTGAAGCGTGCGGTAGGCGGCGTTGGTCAGGGTCAACACCTTCATGGCGCGGGTCATGCCGACGAAACACAAGCGCCGCTCCTCCTCTTCGTCGTCGGAATCGTCATCGCGCACCATCGGCAGCAGGCCGGACTCCAGACCGATCATATACACCACCGGGAACTCCAGCCCCTTGGCGGCGTGCAGGGTCATCAACGTGACACATCCGCTCTCGGAATCGACCGAGTCGACGTCGCTGATCAGGCTGACGTGCTGGAGGAAATCGGGCAGCGTCGTGCCCGGGTTCTGCTGTTCAAAGGTGGCAGCGGCACTGATCAGCTCGTCGACGTTCTCCAACCGTTCGGGGTTCGTGCGCGCCTCCTCGCGCAAGGTGGCCCGGATTCCAGACTCGCTGACCACCGCACCGACGGTGGCGGCAGGCGGGCCTCCGGCCAGAGGTTCGAGTTTCTGCATCAGTTCGGCAAAAAATGCCACTTTGCCCGCGGCCCGGCCCAGGTCGGGCAGGGTCGAGGCGTCCCGGATGACGTCGAACAGAAGTTGCCCGGAGGCGGCGGCGTGCTGCTGCAACCGCTTAACCGTGGTTGATCCGATGCCGCGCGCGGGCGTGTTGATGATTCGAAGCAACGAGACTTCATCCGCGTGGTTGACCATCACCCGGAGATAGGCCAACACGTCCTTGACTTCCTTGCGATTGTAGAACTCGACGCCGCGGGCGACCTGGTAGGGGATGCCGGCGTTGATCAGTTCCTCTTCGACGGTTCGGCTGAGGGCGTTGATGCGGTAGAAGATGGCGATGTCGCGCAAGGCCCGCCCGTTTCGGCGAAGCTCGCCGATTTCGCCGGCGATGAAGCGGGCCTCGGCCTGACCATCGGCGCACCGGACGACCCGGACGGCCCGGCCCTCATCGTTTTCGGTCCACAGGGCCTTGGCCTTACGCTGCGTGTTGAACGCGATCAGGGTGTCGGCGGCCGCGAGGATACGCTGCGTCGAACGGTAGTTTTGTTCCAGGCGGACGGTCGTCGCCTCCGGATAGTCCTTCTCAAAGTCCAGGATATTGCGGATGTCGGCGCCGCGCCAGCCGTAGATCGACTGATCCGGGTCGCCGGTGACGCAGAGGTTGCGGTTGCCCTCGGTCATGAGCCGGGCGATCTCGTACTGGGCCCGGTTGGTATCCTGATACTCGTCGACGAGCAGGTGCGTATACCGCTGTTCGAGCTGCCGGCGGAGCTCGTCATCACATCTCAGCAGCATGGCCATCTTGAGCAGCAGGTCGTCGAAATCGAGGCCCCGCTGCTCGGCGAGGATGCCTTCATACGCACGGTAGATGCGGGCGATGCACTTGGTGGACCAGTCG
>CP070691.1:1272502-1284286 GCA_020353195.1 Phycisphaerales bacterium
CCGTCGTAAGCCTCGGCTTCGACGAATGCCTTGACGGTTTGATGATCGTTGGCACCCATGGCGACCTTGGCGACGTAGACGCTGCCGTAGGCCATGGCGATCATGCCGAGGTCCTTCTTGGCCGTCGGTTTTCCGGCGGCGGCGAACTTGGCCACGGCGCCGCGCGGGGTGGCCTTGGAACACTGGCCGCCGGTGTTGGAGTAGACCTCGGTGTCCAGGACGAGGACGTTGACGTTCCGCCCGCTGGCCAACACGTGGTCGAGCCCACCGTACCCGATGTCGTAGGCCCATCCGTCGCCACCGAGGATCCAGACGCTCTTGTCCACGAGCACGTCGGCCAGCGTCACCAGATCACGGGCCTGGCGCGATTCGCCGCCCTGGAGCTTAGCCTTGAGCACGGCCACGCGCTCCCGCTGCTTCGCGATGCCGGCCTCGGTCGACTGGTCCGCGTTCAGCAGCCCGTCGGCGAGGTCCCGCCCTAGGGTGTCCGACAGCCTTGTCACCAGTTCCCGGGCGAACTCCCTGTGCTTGTCCAGGGTCAGCCGGAACCCGAACCCGAACTCGGCCGTGTCCTCGAACAACGAGTTGTTCCACGTCGGTCCGCGCCCGTCCGCGGTCTTGCCCCACGGCGCGGTCGGGAGGTTGCCGCCGTAGATCGACGAGCACCCGGTGGCGTTGCCGATAATCGCCCGATCGCCGAATAGTTGTGTCAGCAGTTTGACGTACGGTGTCTCGCCGCAGCCCGCGCAAGCCCCGGAGTACTCGAACAACGGCTGCAAGTACTGCGAACCCTTCACCGAGCTGATCTTGACGATACTGCGGTCCACCTCGGGCAGGCTGAGGAAGAAAGCGTAGCATTCGCGCTCGCTCTCGCGGAGCGGCGGCTGGAAAGCCAGGTTGATGGCCTTGCGGCCGGGCTCCGCTTTGTTCTTGGCCGGGCACACCTCGACGCACATGCCGCATCCGGTGCAGTCTTCCGGGGCAACCTGCACCGTCATGACCATGCCAGCGAACTCCTTGCCCCTGGCCTGGGCCGACTTGAACGTCGCCGGCGCCTTCTCCAGATGAATCGGGTCATAAGCCTTTAGCCGGATGGCTGCGTGCGGACAGACCATCGCGCACCTGCCGCACTGCACGCACACCTGAGGATCCCACACCGGAATCTCCAGGGCGATGTTCCGTTTTTCCCACTTGGCCGTGTCCGTCGGGAACGTCCCGTCAACGGGCATGGCGCTGGTGGGGATGCCGTCGCCCCGCCCCGCGATGATCTCTCCGATCACCTTCTGCACGAACTCCGGCGCCCGAGGCGACACCGGGGGCGGCAATTCGATCGAACTGGAGGCCCGGTCCGGCACGTCGATCTCGTAGAGGTTCGCCAGGGTCTGATCCACCGCATTCCAGTTCTTCTTGACCACATCTTCGCCCTTGGCCCCGTACGTCTTGTTGATCGAGTCCTTGATGGCGGCGATGGCGTCGTCCTTGGGCAGCACGCCGGAGATCGCAAAGAAGCACGTCTGCATGATCGTGTTGATCCGCGCCCCCATGCCCGTTTCCTTCGCCACGCGGTAGGCGTCGATGACGTAGAACCGCAGCTTCTTGTCGATGATCTGCTGCTGCACCTGTCTGGGCAACCGGTCCCATACCTCGTCCCTGGGATAGGGCGCGTTCAAGAGGAACGTCGCCCCTTCCACCGCGTTGGCGAGCATGTCATAGCGCTCGAGGAAAATCCACGTGTGGCAGCCGATGAAGTTAGCGGCGTTGATCAGGTAGGTGGAATGGATCGGCTTGGGCCCGAACCGCAGGTGTGAGACCGTGACGGAACCGGCCTTCTTCGAATCGTACACGAAGTACCCCTGCGCATAGTTATCCGTTCCCTCGCCGATGATCTTGATGGAGTTCTTGTTGGCGCCGACCGTTCCGTCCGCCCCCAGCCCGTAGAACATACACCGCACGATATCGTCGCCCTCGGTCGTGAAGCGGGGGTCGTAATCAAGGCTGCTGTTCGTGACGTCCTCGTTGATGCCCACGGTGAAGTGGTTGCGGGGCCGGTCCCCGGCCAGGTTGTCGAAGACGGCCTTGACCATCGCCGGCGTGAACTCCTTCGACGACAACCCGTACCGCCCGCTGACGATCTTCGGCATCGCGGGCAGCGTCAGCGCCCCTTCCCCGTGCGCTTCAGCGACCGCGGTCATGACGTCCTTGTACAGCGGCTCGCCCTCGGCCCCGGGCTCCTTTGTGCGATCGAGGACGGCCACGGCCTTGACCGTCGTGGGCAACGACCTGAGGAAGTGCCGACCGGCAAACGGGCGGTACAACCGGACCTTGACGATGCCCACCTTCTGGCCGCGTGCCACCAGATACTCGACGGCTTCGTGGGCGGCTTCCGCTCCCGAGCCCATCAGCACGATCACCCGGTCGGCGTCGGGGGCGCCCACGTAGTCGAACAGGTGATACTGTCGCCCCACAACCCTGGCGAACTTGTCCATCGTCTTCTGCACGATGTCCGGGCACGCGGCGTAGAAGGGGTTGACCGTCTCGCGGGCCTGGAAGAACACGTCGGGGTTCTGAGCCGAACCCCGCAGCACGGGCCGGTCCGGCGACAGGCCCCGCTCGCGATGGGCCCGAATCAACTCTTCGTCCATCATGATCCGCAGGTCGTCGTCGCCGAGTTCCTCAATCTTCATCACTTCGTGCGAGCTGCGGAACCCGTCGAAGAAGTGGACGAACGGCACGCGGGCCTCGAGCGAAGCCGCCGTCGCGATCAGAGCGTTGTCCATCACTTCCTGAATGGATCCCGACGCGTAGAGCCCCCACCCCGTGCTCCGGCAGGCCATCACGTCGCTGTGGTCGCCGAAGATGCTCAGGGCGTGGGAAGCCACCGTCCGGGCGGAAACGTGGAAAACCGTCGGCGTCAGTTCGCCGGCGATCTTGAACATGTTGGGGATCATCAGCAGCAGACCCTGTGACGCCGTGAACGTCGTGCACAGCGCCCCCGTCTGCAGAGCACCGTGGACGGCCCCGGAGGCCCCGCCTTCGCTCTGCATCTCCGTGACCAGTGGAACCGTGCCCCAGATGTTCGGCTGGCTCTTGGCCGACCACTCGTCCGCCCACTCCCCCATGTTCGAGGATGGAGTGATCGGGTAGATGGCGATCACTTCGTTGATCTTGTGAGCCACGTGGGCCGCCGCCTGATTCCCGTCGATGGTCACAACACTCCGCTTACTCATAAGATTGATCCTCCGAACCTGCGGCCTCACCCCAGGCCGCACCCAGCCGGGCCTGCCCCGGTTCCCGCCCGAATCCTCACTGTCGGCCCAAATAGCACCTTACCGGAGTACGCAAAGTAAGCAAGGCGCGTCCAACACGACCGGCCCCGCCGACCCGGGCCTCTGACCCTCCCAACTTAGCGGCTCGTGGTGCCGATCGCCCCCCAAGCTGCGAGCGTTGCGCTAGATTATAACGGATCACGTACGTTACGTCGTGGCATCGAATCTGGGCACCAACTTCGCCGTGATCTATTTACCCCATACGAATCGCGCCGGCGCCGGGTCCGGCACGCTACCACCACGGCGTGCGAAAAACGAATTCCCCGCTCCGGTTATCCCGGGAGAAAGACGCCCCTCGCCGGGGGCGCTCCCGGGTTGCCCGCGCAGGCCACAAGCCCGCGTCCATTGACGGGCGCGGCGAGGCCTCACCGGGACGGGTTCGCGGGACCGGCGGGCTGGGTCTGCGTCTTGGCCTCGAGCCGCTCGATGAGAATGTCAACGGCGGCCGCCAGTTGAGGGTCAATCCAAATCTCAGGCGGGGTCGGCTCGGCCGTGGCGGTGGTGAGTGGGTCCCCCGCCGGCTCGGGGGGCTCCGCCGGGGAAGTCGCGGGCGGCATGGCCACTCCATCGAGTTGACGGCGGCGTCGCTGAATCTCGCGGCGCTGCAACTCGGTCAAAGGCACTATCACGTCGGGAATGACACCCCACTCGTCCGCGAGTGTGTTGCGGTCCGTCCGATGGATAATCCGCCGGCTGGGCAGGACGTAATGCGCTTCGGTCATGCGGACGGCGGCCTTGCCCCCACGGAGGTACCGGACGCGCTGGACACTGCCTTTGCCGAAGCTTCGGGTCCCGACAATGACCGCCCGGTCGAAATCCTGCAGCGCCCCCGCCACGATCTCGGCGGCACTGGCCGTCGCCCCGTTGATCAGAACCGCCAGTTCGACCCGGTAGAAGGTGCCCTCGCGCTTGGCCCAGTATCGCTGGACCGTGTTTTTCCGCGTAACCACCGAGACGATCTCGCCCTTGTCGACGAATCGGTCGATCATCTCGACGGCGCGCGGCACCAATCCACCACCGTTGAACCGCAGATCGATCACGATCGCCCGAACCCCCTGACCGCCGAGCGAGGAAAGGGCCCGGTCGAACTCCACCACCGTATTCTCACGGAAGTCAGCCACGCGGATGCAACCGATTCCGTGCCCGGCATCGATCAAGTAGTCCCACTGGTTGTTGCGTTTGCGTCGGACGCCCTTGACCGGCCGCATCACCACAGGACCGCGGACGACGGGTACCGTCTCCTCCTCGTCCGCCCCGGCGCGGCGCACCGTGAGCAGAACCTCCGTGCCGGGGGCGCCGGCCAGCATCGTAGTCACGTCGAACTCGGACAGTCCCTGGGCGCTGATCCCGTCCACAGCCAGGATGACGTCACCGGCTAGAATCCCCGCTTTGGCTGCGGGGCTTTCTTCAATAGGGGTGATGACGGTGACCCGGCCTTGCCGCATCCCGATGGTGACCCCGATGCCGTCATAGTTCGCCGACAGCGATCGGCCGAACGCATCCATCTCCTCGGGAGCGATGTAGTGGCTGTAAGGATCGAGCTCCCTCATCATGCCCCGGATGGCCCCGTCCACCAGGTCGCTTTCGTCGATCGGGCCCACGAAGTGCTGCCGGACCATGGCATCCACCTCGACCAGCGGGGCATAGGTGCGAAACAGGGAATCCTGCTGGGCGACCCTGGGCGTCAGCCAATAGAACATGGCCATGATCGCGACGATGACGCCCATCCAGACCAGATTGCGTTTCGACATGCAGTGGCTCTCGCCGTCGCACCCAACATCGGTCAACACACCGGGGCCGTCATTGTTTTGCGTTCGCAGGTGGGTGTCAAATATTTGAAGCGTATTTGAAGCGATCGGCCGCCGTCGCCCGTCGGCTCGGCGTCTCAGCGCCTCTGCGCCCGCGTTTCACCTCCACGCCTTCCGCCGTTGTTCCCTGCATCCTCGCGGCTGTGGAAGGTGGAAGCCGGGGGCCGGGCCAGGCCTTCCCGGTCAGCACCGCGGCAACGCTCGTTTGCAAGCCCGGAATGATGCAGGTATATACCATGGTTTGGACAAGCGTGCGCTGAGCGTCCGGACTGAACCCGGCCGGTGGGTTGCCCTGCCGGCTCGGTTGACGTAGGTGGCACCGGGGTTTCGCCAGCGGAGACTCGGGCATGGCAAGGGAGAAATGGTATCGCGGCGGGCTGCGGTTTGAATGCACCCGGTGCGGGCGATGCTGCAGCGGGGCGCCGGGATACGTCTGGGTCACCAAGACCGACATCGCCCGCATCGCCCGATTCCTCGGTCGCGAGGATGACGGCCTCGACAAAGGAACAACCCGGCGAGTCGGACTGCGGCACAGCCTTACCGAAAGCCCCGACGGCGATTGCGTTTTTCTCGTCCGCGAGAATCACACTGTCCGCTGCTCGATTCATCCGGTTCGACCCCTGCAATGCCGGACTTGGCCTTTCTGGACCTCGAACCTGCGGTCACCCGACGCCTGGAACGAAGCCCATCGGACCACCTGCCCAGGCATCAACAGCGGCAAATACCACGACCTGGCGCACATCGAACGACTCCGCAAGGCCCGAACGTGTGAAGATGCCGGCGTCTAACGTGCCCATGGCGGCGATCCGGAGGTGCGCTGCCGACCGCGAATTCCTGGCGGCGATGGAATCACTGTACGACGAACTGGACGAAGCCGTTGCCGCCCATGCCCCGGTTTGCGTAACCTGCGGTGACTGCTGTCGTTTCCAGGCCGCCGGGCATCGCCTCTTCGTTACGTCGGCGGAGTTGGCTTATTTCCTGGCCCACACTCAGGGGGCGATCCGGACCGCCGACGCCAAGCAACCGTGCCCCCACCAAGCCAGCGGACGCTGTACCACGCGCCGCCAGCGTCCGGTCGGATGTCGCGTGTTCTTCTGCGACCCGGCCGCCCAGCCGTGGCAGGGACCGCTGACGGAGCAGACCCTCGACCGGCTCCGCGACATCCACCGCCGGTTCGCCGTGCCGTACGCCTACGTGGAATGGACAGCCGCACTAAACGCGTCGGCGTCGTCCCGCCACGGCGGCTGCATCCCCGACAAGCCGATCCGGTAGCTCCAGGCAGCGGCTCGGTGATTCCTCGCGACGCTCGACACCGGCCCCTCGCAAGCCGTCTGACCGACAGGCTTCGCGAGTCCTTGGCGCCTTGTGTCGAAGGCCGGCCCGTGATATTCTGCGTCGCACTGCGCCCATGGCCGTTGAAACCCACCAGATTCGAGTCCCCACGCGTGGTCACAACCACGTGGTGGATATTTCCGGGGCGGTGGCGGGTTGCATCGCTGAAGGTGCCATTCGATCCGGCGCGGTCACGGTGTTTGCGGTGGGTTCGACTGCGGGGATCACCACGACGGAGTTCGAACCGGGCCTGGCCCGTCATGACCTGGAGGCCGCCTTCGAGAAGATCGCCCCGAGGTCCGGGCGCTACGAGCACGAGGAGACCTGGCACGACGACAACGGCCACTCCCACGTTCGGGCGTCGTTTCTGGGCCCGAGCCTGACGGTGCCGTTGGTGGACGGCAAGCTGACGCTGGGCACTTGGCAGCAGATCGTGCTTCTGGATTTCGACACGCGCTCCCGCGACCGGGCCGTTGTGGTCCAGGTCATCGGCGAATAGAGAGCGGGGCGCGACGACGGGCTTCACCGTATCTGATGATCGAGATTGTCGGCGTGCTTACGACGGGGCAGAATCGCGACCGCATCGAGATCGAGTCATCGTCCCACGGCAGCGCGCGCACACGCGGCTCGATTACGCCGCGTCGGACCGTTACGCCGGGCGTAACGCGCGAAAGGAATGCCGCGACCCCCAGCGCCGTACGTCGTCCATGCGTCTATGGGAAGGGGGGCGAGGCAGAATCTGGGGCGGCTCCGCGGGGCGGGCGGCTGCAACCTCCGTGCGCCGGACCCGTTAGATCGAGGGGGCATGGGCCGATAACGGCGGTCCAGCGGCCTTGAACGTCCTGTAACAAACTGCTAAACTGATACTTACGGTCGCACAGCGGTGCGACTCTGCGTGTTTGCTGGGATTGGAGACGGAGGCAGGAAGCGAGACGACAGCATAAGGGATGGCGTGACAACTCCCGGCACGGATAATCGCCTCGACTCATCTTGCAGGTCCGCGGTTGGCATGAAGGATTGCGAGGGTCTGCACAGACGTTTTCGGCGCCGGCCGGCGTGGGGAATCACTCAGGGGGATCATCGTTACCTTATATCCACCCTGTTCCAAGAAGAGGGCACTGGTAAAAGCCAAGGTTACAGCAAATGAATGAAATCCGAACTGGGTCGCTTCACAGTGGTATCGTTGGAGTCCTTCTGCTTGTGGGTCTGTCGGCTTCGGCCGCAACCGCCCAGATTCAGTGGAAGAGCGGTGCGTCCCCCAAGCCGCCGGCCAGAACCGCCGCCCAGCTTGAAGCCGCGGTCACGGACCTGGCGAACACCTCCGAGCCACGCCACTGCGTGGTCCATTTTGATGAGCCGGTGACGCCGGCGCAGCGGCGGACCCTCGAGATGGCGGGCCTGACGGTTTGCGGGTACCTGGGCAACCACAGCTTCTTTGCCGTGGTCCGCCCCGAGCGCGTGAATCCGGCGACCCTCGTTGCGGCGGGTAACCTGAAGAACATCCAGCGGATCCAGCGGGCATGGAAACTGCACCCGGTGTTCAATGAAGGGCGGGTCCCGATCTGGGCAATCGCGCTGAAGGAGGCGGCGGAACTCCCGCAGGCACAGAGGGACAACGAGGCGATCATCCTTCCGGAGGGTGACCCCATGGTAGGGGCGTACGTCGTGTTCTTCTCCGATGTTGACCTGGAAACGCGGGCGGTGGACACCGTCGTGCGCCACGGGGCGACGGTGCGGTCATACCTCCACAGTATCAACGGGTTGGTGATTGAGCTTCCCTTCTCCCGGATCCATCCGCTGGCTGACGAAGACGGCGTTCAGTACGTCGAGCCGCCACTGCCTCCGATGGTTGAGCTCAACAACAGCAACCGTACCCGGACGGGTGCGGATATCGTCCAGGCGCTGCCCTACGGGCTGAACGGCTCGGGCGTCAGCGTTCTGGTGTATGACGGCGGGTACGGGTATTCGGGGCACCCGGATTTCGGAGGCCGGCATACCGTCCGCGACTCCTCCGGGTTGAGCGAGCACGCCACGCATGTGGCCGGCACGGTCGGCGGCAGCGGCGCTGCCAGCGGAGGCGTGTACCGGGGGATGGCCCCCGCTGTCACCATCGAGTCGTACGGGTTCGAGCAGGAGGGCGGGCTCCAGGAGGGCTTCCTCTACACCGACCCCGGCGATATCGAACTCGACTATGGTGAAGCCATTAACGTCTACGGGGCCGACATCTCGAACAACTCGATCGGCACCAACACGGCGTACAACGGCTTCCCATGCGACTGGGAAGGCAACTACGGTGTTACGTCGACGGTCATCGACTCCATTGTTCGCGGCGGGATCAGCGGCGGTGTGCCGTTCCGCATCGTGTGGGCAAATGGAAACGAGCGAAGCAGCGGCCGGTGCGGGACCACATATCTCACGACGGCTCCGCCTGCCTGCGCCAAGAATCACATCACCGTCGGGGCCCTGAACTCGGAAGACGACTCGGTTACGTACTTCACGAGTTGGGGACCGGCAGACGATGGACGGATGAAGCCGGACCTGTCCGCACCGGGATGCCAGGGCAATGACGACGGCGGGGTCACGTCAACCGCCAACGACGGCGGGTACACGACCAAGTGCGGCACATCGATGTCCAGTCCCACTGTCTGCGGGCTTGCCGCACTGCTGCTTCAGGACTACCGCAACCAGTTCCCGGGCAACCCCGATTTCCGGAACTCGACCCTCAAGATTCTGCTCGCCCACACCGCCGCTGACATCGAGAACCCCGGCCCGGACTACAAGACCGGTTACGGCTCCGTCCGCATCCAACGGGCGGTCGACTTCATGCGGAGCGGCAACTTCCTCGAAGCCCAAGTCGACCATGGGGGCACCTATTCGATCTTCGTCACCGTCAGCCCCTCGGACCTGGAGTTGAAGGTTACTCTCGCCTGGGACGACCCTCCGGGCATTCCGAACGTCAGTCCGGCGCTGGTCAACGACCTTGATCTGCAGGTGTTCAGCCCCTCGCTGATGCAAGCGTATCCGTGGACCCTCGACCCGAACAACCCGTCGATCGACGCGGTACGAACCCAGGCGAACCACGTCGACAACATCGAGCAGGTGTTCGTCGCAAACCCGGAGCCCGGGTCGTGGCGGGTCGACATTCACGGGGCCAACGTTCCCCAGGGCCCTCAGGTCTTCTCGGTCTGCGGATCGCCACAAGTCGTTGACTGCAGCGACCGCGGCATCATCACGCTCGACCAGACCGGGTATGCCTGCGAAAACACCGCCACGGTCCGCGTGATCGACTGCGGCCTGAACACGGATGATAACACGATCGAGACGGTTGGCGTCACGGTGACCTCTGATTCGGAGCCGGCGGGCGAGACCTTGCTGCTCACCGAGACCACGCCGGAGTCCGCCGCCTTTCTGGGAGACATCCCGATCAGCACCACCGACGACGTGGGAATACTGCTCGTGGCGGACGGGGACACGATAACGGCCACGTACGTCGACGCCGATGACGGCCAGGGTGGCACGAACGTCACCGTCACCGACACCGCCGTCCTCGACTGCACGCCACCCATCATCTCCAATGTCCAGAGCGTAAATGTCCAGCCGCATAGCGCGACGGTGACCTTCGATACCGACGAGCCGGCGACGGGTGCGGTCCGGTATGGCCAGACGTGCTCGTCGCTGACGGAAGTGGTGCAGGGCGTCGGCTTGCAGACCTCCCACTCGCTGAACCTGACCGGACTGCCGGACAACACGATCTACTTCTACGCAGTGGACGCAACCGACCAAGTCGGCAACCTGAGGACTGACGACAACGGCGGGACCTGCTATAGTTTCAACACGCCGGACGTCCCGAACTACTTCACCGAACAGTTCGCCAACAATGACCTCGCCAATCTGAGCCTGACCTTCGAGCCCGACGGCTCGACCGACTTCTACGCCGGCTGCGTCGAGCCGATCTTCGCGCTGCCGACCGATCCGGCCGGGGGGATCACGCTCAGTCTGGCTGACGACTCATACGCGGCGGTCAACCTGACCGGCGGGGCCACCGTGTCGCTCTACGGCACGAGCTACGGCACGATCTACCCCGGCAGCAACGGCTATCTCACTTTCACCGCCGGGGATTCCGACTACAGCGAGACGCTCACCGACCACTTCGACACGCCCCGCGTTTCGGCGCTGTTTGACGACCTGAACCCGTCGGCAGGCGGCACGGTCAGCTACAAGCAGCTGGCCGACCGCGTAGCAGTGACCTGGGAGGGCGTGTATGAGCGCGGCACGAGCAACCCGAACACGTTCCAGATCGAGATGTTCTTCGACGGGTCCATCACGATCAGTTACCTGACCCTGTCCGTCTCCGACGGGATCGCGGGCCTGTCCGCGGGCGGAGGCATACCGCCGAACTTCTACGAGACGGACCTGTCGGCCATGGGGGCGTGTGGTCCCCGGCCGCCGAGGGCACAGAGCGCGTCGACGAGCACGGCCGTCGACGTGCCCGTGATCGTCACGCTCCCCGCGACCGACGACGGGCTGCCGGTCGTCCCCGGTCAACTGACCTACATCGTCACGGCCCTGCCGGGGCACGGCTCCCTGACGGATCCCGGCAGCGGCCCGATCACCAGCGCGCCCTACAGCCTGGCCAACAACGGCAACCAAGTGGAGTACCAGCCGGACCCCGGCTACCACGCGACGGACAGCTTCGAGTTCAAGGCCAACGACGGCGGCACGCCGCCGGAGGGCGGGGACTCGAACCTCGCGGTCATCTCGATAACGGTGGGCGGTCCGGCCTGGGACCCGGTCGCGTACGACGTGAGCGCCACGACGGCGCTGGGCATTCCGACGAACGTTCCGCTGGCCGCCTCGGACCCGAACGGCGACCCGCTGACGTACGTCATCGAGAGCCTGCCCGCATCGGGCTTCCTGAGCGACCCGCAGGCCGGCGCGATCGATACGGTTCCGTACGAGTTGGCCGGCGGGGGCTCTGTGGTGACGTACCAGCCGCCGTGCGGCATGGCGCTCTCGGACGATTTCACGTTTTCGGCCCACGATGCAACGGCGGGATCGAACATCGCGACGGCGACGGTGACGGTGACGGCCAGCGGTCCGCGGCTGGTGTACAGCTTCCCGCTGGACACCGATCCCGGGTGGGCCACCGAGGGGCAATGGGCGTTCGGCGTCCCGACCGGCGGCGGTTCGCACAGCGGGGACCCGACGTCGGGATACAGCGGGTCGAACGTGTACGGCTACAACCTGCTGGGCGACTACCCGAACTACATGCCACAGTATTTCCTGACGACGCCGGCGATCGATTGCTCAGTGCTCTC
>CP070691.1:1284386-1305524 GCA_020353195.1 Phycisphaerales bacterium
CCCGAAGCGCAGCGTGCAACCCGCCTGCTTCCTGGTCAGGGCGCCCTTCTCAAACAACTCCATGGCGCAGGCGATGGTCGCCCCGGCGGAGATCGTGTCCATACCCAGCTCGTTGCAGAGGTAGTTGGCCTTGGCCACCGCCGCGAGGTCTCCGACGCCGACGTCGGCGCCGAGTGACCAGATCGTCTCGAATTCCGGTCCTTCGCCGCGCCCGGCGAACTTGCCGTCCTGCACGGCGGTTACGCGGCCGCAAGCGATCGGACAGCCCATACATGCCCGGGGGCGCACCAGGATCTGTCGGGCCATCGTCTCGCCGCTGATGGCCTCCGCCGATTCGAACTGGCCCCGCTGGAAATTGTGAGTCGGGAACAGGCCGTGCTCATTGATGACATTGACCAGCACCGCGCTACCGAACTGGGGCAGCCCCGTCCCGGTGACCGGCCCGTCCTTCGCCTTTTTGAGCGCATCGAGGCAGACGGCGCGAAACCGTTTCGGATTCGCCGCGGTCAGCCCGCCGGTGCCGCGGACGGCGACGGCTTTGAGGTTCTTGGATCCCATCACGGCGCCCACCCCGGACCGACCGGCCGCCCGGTGTTTATCGTTCACGATGCAGGCGAAGCGAACGAGCCGTTCTCCGGCCGGTCCGATGCTGACGATCTTGAAATCTCCGCCGAGTTGTTCGTGGAGAGCGTCTTCGGTGTCATGGACGGTCTTGCCCCACAGTTTACCGGCCGGTCGGAGTTCGACCGAGTCGTCGTCGATCACGAGAACGACCGGTTTCTTGGCCGCCCGTTCCACGACGATCATGTCGTATCCGGCGAATTTCAACTCCGGCCCGAAGTAGCCCCCTGCATTGGAGCATGCGATGGCGCCGGTCAGCGCACCTTTGGTGACGGCCATGAACCGCGCGCTGCTGATCGCCGAGGTTCCCGTGAGCGGTCCGGAAGCCAGGATGAGTTTGTTGCCTGCGGCCAGCGGATCGACCTTGGGATCGACCTCGTCCCACATGATCTTGCTGGCCAGGCCCCGCCCACCGACGAACGCCCGGGCCACGTCGAGGTCGATCGGCTCCGCCTGGATGCGCTGACGGCCGAGATCCACCCTGAGTATCTTTCCTGCATACGCGTTCATGGCGTAGCCACCTCCCTCAACGTGTCACGGAGCCGGTTGGCGAAGGCCTCCCGGGTCGGCGTGGTGGATCGTTCTTCCGCCTCGAAGCGTAGAGCCAGCGGGGCACAGAAGTGGACGCATTCCGGGTCGCCGTCGCACAAGTCGCACTTTCGCGCTTTGCCGTCCCAGTAGCTGATCGCTCCGAACGGGCAGGCGAGCGCGCACATGCGGCATCCCACGCAACGCTCCTCGACGACGACGACCGCATTGGTTGGCGCGTCTCGCACCAGGGCCCCGGAGGGGCATACAGGGATGCACGGAGCATCGTCGCACTGCATACACACCATAGGCAGGTATATCGCGTCCTCCGCATAGACTGCCACCCGGATGTGCGCCCGCGACGGGCGGTAGGCCCCCACGTGCTTCTCCGAACAGACCAGTTCACACACCCGGCAACTCGTGCACTTTGCAGGATCAATGGCCAGAACCTTGCTCATGAGGCTTGCTCGCTTGCTGCACGTGTCGATTGACCGCTCAACATGCGCCGATGAATGGTCGGGCCCGCGGCCTAACTCGTAACGGGTCGGCCCGGCCAAGTCAAGTCCGGCAGGCGACTGCCGCATACCCGGGCAGCAGGCAGATCGAGGAGCAGACCGGCGCGCCGGCCGCGGAGTTGACCCTATCGCCGGCGGCGCGGTACGGTTCAGCCGCATGCGGCCTGGCTTATTCGCACAGCGTCCTGAACCGTTCAAGCACGGGCTGACGCGCAGACGGCCTATGCCAGAGAGGTATCCGGTGGACCCGATTTACCTGGATTACAATGCGACGACGATGCCGGACCCTGCGGTCATCGAGGCCATGCGGCCCTATCTCGAAGTCCACTTCGGCAACCCGTCCAGCAGTCACGTTTACGGCGCGCGTACGAGGAGGGCGGTCGAGGCAGCAAGGAAACACGTCGCGGAGATGCTGGGGGCCCGTCTCGACGAAATCGTATTCACCAGCGGGGGCACGGAATCGAACAACCTCGCCATCCGCGGTGCCGCCCAGTCGCTCAGGCACAAGGGCAACCATATCATCACCTCCGCCGTCGAGCATCCGGCCGTTGCCGAGGTCTGTCGACATCTCGAATCGCAGGGTTTTCGAGTAACCATCGTCCCAGTCGACGAGACCGGCCTGGTGGATCCCGCCGACGTTGACACGGCCGTCACGCCGGCGACCATTCTCATCAGCGTCATGCACGCCAACAACGAAGTGGGGACGGTTCAGCCTGTGCGGCAGATCGCCGACGTCGCCCATCGGCACGGGGTTCTCGTGCACACGGACGCCGCGCAGTCGGTAGGCAAGATTCCGGTGAACGTTGACGAACTCGGCGTAGACCTTCTATCGGTAGCCGGCCACAAGTTCTACGGACCGAAAGGAATCGGTGCGCTTTACATACGAACGGGCGTCAAGCTGGAGAAGCTCATCTTCGGTGCCGGTCATGAGCGGGGCTGGCGGGCGGGCACGGAGAACGTGCTCGATATCGTTGGTCTCGGAAAAGCCTGTGCGCTGGTGAGTGAGCATCTCGAAGAGCGTGCGGCGCACATGAGCACGTTGCGCGACAGGCTTCACAAGGGGATCGCGGAGCGGATCCACAACGTGCGTTTGAACGGCCACGCCGACAAGCGCCTTCCCAATACTCTGAGCTTGAGTTTCCCGGGCATCGAGGCGAACGCCATATTGTCGGAGCTGACGGAGGTTGCCGCGTCGGCCGGCGCGGCCTGCCACGCCGACGGAGTGGTGATGTCGGACACGCTCAAAGCCATGAACGTGCCCGCGGAGTTCGCCATGGGCACGATCCGATTCTCGACCGGTGCGCTGCTTACCGAGGCAGAGGTCGACCGGGCCATCGAAGCCGTGACTGCAGTCGTCGAACGCCTCAGCCCGGAGGGTCGCCGGAGCACGCGCGGGATCGAGATCGGCGAACCCGTGAAGCTCACGCGATTCACCAGCGGCCTGGGATGCGCCTGCAAGCTGCGCCCCCAGGCTCTGGAGAAGGTGCTGGCCACCGTTCCTGCTGTTGCCAACCGCCCGGAGGTGCTGGTCGGAACCGACACGGCGGATGACGCGGCGGTCTACAAGCTCACGGATGATCTGGCCATCGTCCAGACCGTTGACTTTTTCACACCGGTCGTTGACGACCCGTTGAGTTTCGGCGCCATCGCCGCTGCCAACTCGCTGAGCGACGTCTATGCGATGGGTGCCGAGCCGCTTTTCGCGCTTAGCGTCGTCGCTTTTCCATCCAACCGCCTTCCGCTGGCGGTACTCGAAGATATCCTCCGCGGCGGGCATGACGTCGCGAGCCGGGCGGGCATACCCATCCTCGGAGGGCACACCGTCGACGATCCTGAACCCAAGTTCGGACTCGTGGTCACCGGCGCCGTTCACCCGGACAAGGTGTGGACCAACGTCGGGGCGGTGCCCGGCGACTGCCTCATCCTGACGAAGCCGCTCGGATCGGGCATCATGACGACCGCGCTCAAATCGGGACTGCTGGACCCGGCGAGCGAGGAGCGGATTCAGAACATCATGATGACGCTGAACAAAACGGCGGCGCACGTGCTGCGAGGTTTCGAGATTCACGCCTGCACGGACGTGACCGGTTTCGGACTTCTGGGCCATCTCCGCGAGATGTCGGTCGGCAGCGGCGTCGACGCGGAGGTCGACCACCATGCGCTGCCAATCATCGAGGGCGCCGCGGATCTCGCCACCGGCGGAGCCATACCCGGCGGAACGCTCAACAACAGGACGTTCGTTGACCCTCACGTGAGCTGGAGTAACGGTGTTTCTGAAACGCACCGGGTGTTGTGCTGCGATGCCCAGACATCGGGCGGCCTGTTGGCCGCCGTTCCCAGCGAACACGCGCAAGACGCCGTCCGGGCGCTGCGGGCTCACGGTGTCGAATCCGCCACGGTGATCGGCCGGTTCACCCGAAAGGGACCGGGGGACATTGAAGTTCGGTAGACGATCCTGCGCAAGGAAATTCACCGTGAGGTACGGCGCAAGGAACCAGTTGGCCGGCGAGGTCGTGGAGATCACGAAGGGGGGCCGTCATATGCCGGGTCAAGGTCCCTGCCGAGTTGACGGTGTGCTAGGTGATGACGCAGGAGTCATTGGCCAGCCTGCGCGTTCGGGAGGGAGGCCACGCAAATGTGATCGCCAAGGCGGTCAACGTGTTAGTGGCCACCGAATAAGGAGACCCCTCCCTGGAGGGACGCGTGGAATCACCGGCACCGGCTTGCACCGATCGCCTGCTGGCGGGCGTCGTGATCAGGCCATGACGACGCGGACCCGGCAGCCGTTCCCGTGGTCTCGGGAGCGGCCGCCGGGCCCGCGCGCGTCGCCTGGGGTGACGGCGCCGTCAGTGCGCCGCGTCACCTACAAGCCGGTGTGGCACTGGGTGCAATCCCACAACCCGTCCTCAGTCGTTTCGTTGTGGCAACTACGACAGCCGCCGTCCGGGTTGTGTTTTGCATCTTTTAGGCTGGGGACGCCGGCGATCCACTCTTCCGCGTGGCATCCCGACGCGTCGCAACCCATGATCCCCGCATGGTGACAGGTGTCGCAACTGAACGCGGCGCTGTGCGCCTCGTGGTCAAACTCGTGGGTTTCGTACGGGGCCGCGGGCGCACATTCCTCGTCGAGGCAGACTTCGTCCGCTTCGCAGTCGTCGTCGGCTTCGCACTCAGGGGGGATGGTCACGCACTGGCCTCCATCACACCTCTGGCCTTGCGGGCAGTCGGCGTCCGTCGTGCATTCCGGGGCAGGCGGCGGCGCCGGGCAGCCAACGCCGCTGACGATCAGACCCGCCCCTATCACCACCGACAGCAACAGGGGCAGTCTGACGGTACGTTTTGTGTTATTCATCATTCGAGTCTCCAGCAAGAATCACGCGCTGACCTCCAGAGGGGTCAAGCTCTTGTTCTGAGCGATCGCGTCAAGGTGGGCCGTCGTGAGCAGCTCCAGCCCGATATGAAGCCGGCCCTGAATTTTGCCGGCATCGATCACCTTGACATAGTGTTTACAACTTCTGCAGAAGTCAATCCGCAGTTCCGGCTCGTTCGCGGTGTAGTAGTACTTCGCATCCCCGGATCGGGTCGAATCACAGGCCGGACATTTCAGCGCCGGTACCGCCCAGCCCGTGCCGCAGAACGGGCAGTGCATGACGCGTCGTGGGGATGCCGTGAGGCCCTCGGCTCCGCTCCGCTCGGTGCGAATCTCGGCCAGCGCCGGCGGGCCGCCGCACGCCGGACAGCGGAACCGCTTCCATTCGTCGAGACGATCCTGTGCTATCCAACTAAGGGCCACCTGCTCCCAGTGTGGAAAGGTGACCGAGCGCGTCACTGTCCCCAGCACCGACTCGTCGACGCCGATTTGTCGGGCGGCGTCGGAAATCAACTCGAGGCGGTCGGGGCGCTGTTCCGGGAGCCAGCTGGCTGGATTGAAATCGCCGGTCTTCTCCGCACGGTCGATCTCGTCGACGGCCTCGCGGAGGACGTCGTTGCCGCGGCGAAACACCGCCTTCATTTCCATCCAAAGGTCCAGCAGTGATGCCAGCTGAATCCCCGGATCGAAACACGCGATGAGCGGTTTGCCCTCACGCAGGCAATGCCGTCGCTGGTCCTTGTCCACCGTTTCCGGGTGGACCACCAGCTTGCCTCGCCATTCGATCTGGCGCCGGAACACGGTCAGGTAGAAATCCACCATCTCCCGGTACGCGGGTCGAGCCTTGAGAATCGCTTCGGCCCTCCGCTCCAGCGCTTTGAGGTCTTTGGCAACCTTGCCGTTTGACGAGGCGTAACTGCTCATCAGATACCTCGATTGCATCCCTACCAGGGCTCGCCTACTCCGCATCCGCGGCGGCAGGTGCAGCCCGCAACCTGTGCATGCTCTCGCGATCGCCCAAGAGGATCAGCAGCCGAACGTCGTGGCGGTCGAGGACAGCCGCATCGGGGAAATCGGGCCGGATCGCTTCCAGCCGTGCATCCGCGGCGTCCAGCATATCCTGCCGGTCGCCGAACTCGATCGCGTCGCTCGGGCAGGCGGTGGCACAGGCCGGCAGCAAGTCGTTGTGAACGCGGTCCACGCACATGACGCACTTGAACATCTGCCCGTCCGGCCCCTGGCGCGGGACATCGAACGGACAGGCGCGCAGGATCTCCTTGAACGACTCGTTCCGCGTCCCTTCCTGGAACAGGACCGCGCCGGTTTCCGCATCGATGGTGATGGAGTCCGTGTTCTGGGCCGCCTGCTTGCACGGAGCGTCAATGCAGTGGCGGCACGAGTTCCGGACGAAGTTCCACGCCAGCGTACCGTCCGCCCTTTCCGCCTCGTTGAAGTGGATCAGCAGCCACTGTGTGTGCGACAGATCGGGCGGATTCTCATACGTCCCCCGGTTTGTCGGAACGGGGTCCTCCGCTGCCAGCTCGTTCCACTGCTTGCAAGCCACCTGGCAGGAGCGGCAGGCAAAGCATTTGGTCGTGTCGATCAGGAATGATTTTCCGTTTACTGCCATGGCCTATGCCTCCTTTACCACATCGACCATAAAGGCCTTGCTTTCCGGAATCCGCGTGTTCGGGTCGCCGACGTTCGGGGTCAACAGGTTACCATTGGTCACCCGCGTGTTGTCCGGATTGGGCGCGTACCAGCCGAAGCACCAGGGGACGCCGACCTGGTGGACCGTCTCGCCCATAATCGTGAACGGTTTGAAACGCTTGGTGACGATGGCCACCGCCTGGACTTCGCCCCGGATGCTCCTTACGCGGACGCGCTCGCCGCTGGCGATGCCCTTCTCCGCCGCCAACTCCTCGGACATCTCGACGAACATCTCCGGTTGAAGCTCGTTGAGCCACGGCGTCCAACGGGTCATCACGCCGGTCTGCCAGTGCTCAACCATACGATAGGTCGAACAGACGATCGGGTAGGTCGCATCGGCGGGCGGCGCGACCAGATCCAGGTCACTGTCGCACAGAAGAGCCGTCGGGTTCAGCCGCTGGCCATGTCCCATCGGATTGGAGGCCAGAGGCGACTCCAGCGGTTCGTAGTGCTCGGGGATCGGGCCGTCCGCCATCTTGTTCACGCCGAAGACCCGGCCCACACCATTGGGCTCCATGATGTAGGGCAGCCGCGAATCCGGGTTGTCGATCCCGTCGGGGTTCTTCAAGGGAGGCCACCCGCCGTCGGGCACGTCGCCAACCCAGCCCTCCCCGTCCCAGGTGATCACCGGGTGTTCGCTGTCGTAGGGCTGCCCGAACAGATCCACGCTGGCGCGGTTGTAGACGATTCGCCGGTTCAGCGGCCAGCACCAAGCCCACTCGGGATTGAGGCCGATCACGTCCGTCGCCGCATCGGAGCGCGTCCGCCGGGCCATGAGATTGCCTTCCTCCTTGGTGTAGGAGTCGCAGTACAGCCAGTTGCCCGACGAGGTTGTCCCGTCGTCCGCGAGGGACACGAAGTTGGGAACCAGATCGCCCGCCTGGTAATCCCCGGAATCCACAAGGAAATACCCGTTGATCTCTTTGGCGATCGCGTCGGAGATCTTGTCGGGATCGTCGAAGTAGTCCCACTTGACGTTCAGGATCGGATCGGGGAACACGGCCCCGGTGCCCTCAGCCTCATAGAGGGCTTTGACGGCCGCGAAGATCTCGTTCATGATCTCCGCGTCGGGTTTGGCCTCTCCGGGCGGATCGATCGCCTTGTACCGCCACTGGGCCCAGCGGCCTGAATTCGTGATGCTGCCTTCCTTCTCAATCGAGGCTGCACAGGGCAACTGGAACACTTCCGTTTGCACGTTGGCGGGATCCATGCCCGGACCGCGCCAGAACTCCGCCGTCTCGGTCGGGTAGATGTTCACGCACACCATCCAGTCGAGCTTGGCCAGAGCCTGGCGGACCTTGTTCGCGTTGGCGCTGCTGTTGGCGGGGTTCTGCCCCCAGGCGAAGAAGCCCTTGAGCTCTTGACCCGCCGCCTGCCTGTACATGGCGTCGAACATGCACTGCCACGCATACGGCACGCCCTTGTCGCGCTTGGGCAGCCACTCATACGCAAAGTTGTTCGCGGCGGTGGCAGCCGCGCCGTACATGCTCTTGAGGTAGCTGACCATGTACTTCCTGTAGTTGCCCCACCAGTTGGCGCTGCGAGGCTCGTTGGTGGTCGGCGTCCACTTGGTGATATAGTCGTCTAGCGTCGGGTACGCATCCTCCGGGCTCTGGAGGTAGCCCGGCAGGATGTGATACAACAGACAGTGGTCCGTGGAGCCCTGCACGTTGGACTCGCCACGGAGGGCGTTGACCCCCCCGCCGGCCACGCCGATGTTGCCCAGCAGAAGCTGGATCATGGCCATCGCCCGGATGTTCTGGGCGCCCACGGTGTGCTGCGTCCAGCCCATCGCGTACATGATCGTCCCCGCCTTGCCGGACTGGTACGAGCTGCCCACGTACGTCTCGTAAACCTCCTGGAGCTTATCCTTCGGGGTACCGGTGATAGCCGAGACCGTGTCCAGGTCGTACCGTGAGTAGTGCGCCTTGAGAATCTGGTACACGCAACGCGGGTTCGCGAGCGTCTTGTCACGGAGAATGACGCCGTCCCCGTCGGTCTGGAAGCGCCAGGTCGTTGTGGCGCTTTCCCTGTCGTACTTCTTGGTCGTCGCGTCGTACCCGCTGAACAGCCCGGTCACAGTGTCGAACTCGTAGCCTTCGTCAACCAGGAAGCTGGCGTTGGTGTACTCCTTGACGGATTCCTCGTGGATGAGACCGTTGTCCAGGATGTACTTGAGCATCCCACCGAGGAAGGCGATGTCGGTCCCGCTGCGGAGCGGAGCGTAGATGTCCGCCTTGCTGGAGGTACGGGTGAAGCGCGGGTCGACGCTGATGAGCTTCGCCCCGGCGACCCTGGCCTCGGTGACCCACCGGAAGGAGATCGGGTGGTTCTCCGCCGCGTTGGAACCCATGATCAGGATGACATCGCTGTTCTTGATGTCGATCCAGTGGTTGGTCATGGCCCCTCTGCCGAACGAAGTCGCCAAACTGGCGACGGTGGCAGAGTGTCAGTTCCGCGCCTGATGTTCTATGTACACCATGCCCAGCGCCCTGAGGAACTTCTGGTACAGCCAGCACTCCTCATTATCCATCGCGGCACTGCCCAGCGACCCGATGCCCAACGTCCGGTTGACCGTCGCACCGGTGGCGCTGGTGGTCTCGAACGTGGCGTCACGGGTCGCCTTGATGCGCTGGGCGATGAGCGGGATGGCCTGTTCCCAGGTCATCTCCGTCCACTCGTCAGCCCCTGGCGCGCGATGGCGCACCGTCGTGAGGCGGTTCACGTTGTTGCCGCCGGCCATCTGGAACAAGGCCGAACCCTTGGAGCAGGCCGTCCCCTCGTTGATCGGATGCTCCGGGTCTCCCTCGATGTTGATGACTTTCCCGCCGGAGCTGTCCACCACGAAACCACATCCCACGCCGCAGTATGGGCATATGGTTGTGGTACGGACGGCCTCCTGGAGGTTCTTGCGGAGTTCTGCCGCGTGAACCTCGACCGGAGTGAGGACGAACCCCATCCCGGTGATGGCTACCCCGGCGGTTACCGCGGAGGTCTTTAAGAATTCTCGGCGTGTGACTAACATTCGTATCCTCCTATCGCTAGAAAGCACAGTGGCTCGCTCGTCACAGCATTGGAGCCAACGGGATACCCGGCCCGATGCGCGACACGCAGACACTCACGACGTTTTCCGAAGCGCCGGCCCGCACCACCCGCGCTGTGGGCGACCACACTCCGCAACGGCGCCGCGCCATCCGCGCAACACGCACGTTGCCAACAGTATCCGCGGACCAGAGGTCTCCGTCAACCGCCAGAACGCCCTAACTGTCTGCCACGCAAAGATTTCCGTTATGCTTCGCTGAGCATATCGGCGGCTGGAAACCTCGCCGGCCCCATCGCGGAAGCTCCGCATTACCCCTGCGGCCCGCGACTATCCCGACGCTCCAATGCGGGGGGCGGGCGTACCGGCCCCGACAGTTGGCCGACAACGGCGACCACCGTATACTGAATTGCGACAGAACCTTGGAGCGATGCACGCAAGCCCGCGGGCTCTCGATGGACAGCGATCTGCGCGCCGACCATGCCCCAACCGCCAGCCACAAACCAGCCCGACGACGCCCTCGATGCGGACCGATCCGAGGCAGGCGGGCAGACCGTCGACTGGCCCGTTCGACGCTTTCGCCAATCAGGGCAGCACCGCGCACTTCACGACAAAGTGGTCAAAGAGCAGCGGATCGAACTGGTGCTCAACGGTGCTCCTGTGCTGGCCATGTTGGCCCTGCCCTGCGACGTCGAGGCATTGGCGTTGGGATTTCTCGTTTCGGAGGGACTCTGGCAGGACCGCGACCAGCTTCCCGAAGTGCATTTCGATGCGTCGGCCGGGCAGGTGCACTGCACCGGTCCTTTCGACGACGACGCGGCCGAGAGCATCCATCGACGGTGGACCTTCGGAACCGGATGCGGCGGTGGAGGCACCGCGCGGGACTTCTCGCGCCTGGCCGAGTGCCGCCCGATCACCAGCGGCTTGGTCATCAGAGCGGCGGACTTGACGGCGCGGGCCCGGGAGTTCAGCCGGCGGGGGGTCCTCTATCGCGAGACCGGCGGGGTGCACGCCTGCGCCATCGCCGGGGCCGACGAGCTTCACCTGTTCTCCGAGGACGTGGGTCGGCACAACGCGTTCGACAAGGTGTGCGGACTCGCTTTGCAGCAGCGGCTGGACCTGTCGGATAAGATCGCCCTTACGACGGGGCGGCTCTCCGCGGAGATCGTGGCCAAGGCGGTGGCCCACGGCGTGCCCATACTCGCATCGTGCTCCGCGCCCACCGCGATGGGCGTGCAGTGGTCCCGCCGATTCGGCATGACGCTGGTCGGGTTCCTGCGTGCCGGACGCATGAACGTCTATACCGGGTATCAGCGCGTCACGGCTGACGATGGGTAAACGCTCCGCGGGTAGCGGTCAGGTCACCGCCTTCTGCCGGAACAACAAGGCGGATCACGAAGCGCTCATGGCCGATTCCGTTTCCGGCAGAGTCGCGCGCGACGTCGCTGAGCCGAGACTCCCCTCACTATTCTGACGGCCGGGAAGGGATCTTCAGTTGGGGCCGAAACGCCTTGGCCGATGTGTGAAAACCCCGCCACAGCGCAGCATGAGCCTATCGGAAGGCGGCGGCGTAGGCTTCGGGTTTGCGCTGCTCGAAGATGTGGGTACCGGGGAACACGCACTTGTCTTGTGCGGCGGCCAGGTCGATGGTGGCGATCACCGGCCGGGGCTCACCGTTGTCGGAGCGTGCGACGATCGCCCCGGACGGGTCGATGACCGTCGCGGATGCGCCCGCTGCCGCCAGGTAGACGCGATTCTCGGCCGCCCGAGTTCGGAGGATGGACAGGGGCGCGTTGTGGGCGCGTGGTCCATCGGCATCGGATGTCAACGGTGGGCCCGGCACGAACAGGATGGCGGCTCCGTCCAGCGCCAGCGCGCGGGCCGGCGCGAAGGAGAGCAGGTCGCTCCCTGACAGCGCCCCGTACGATCCGAACCGCGCACACATCACGCGGTCAGAGGGGGAGCCGACCCAATCGAGGCCCAGGGCTCGGGCGTAGACCTCCATTTCGTCAGCGATGTCCTGGGGGCCAAGGGGCGACACCACCACTTGTACGCCATCGGCAGCCAGGGTCCTCAGTATGTCCCTCCGCCCGGTCGCCCGCGCGAGCAGCGCCGCCGGCAGGGCTGCCACCTTGACCGGGTCGTCCAGTCCCACATGGGGTTCCTCCGCCAGCTGCGTCGAAGTGATCCGATCCCGGGTCCAATCGGGAAGTGCCGGTTTGCAGGCACGGGCGGGTTGAACTTCGGCGGTGATCAGCGCGGCTTCATCGGGCGGCGCCAAGGACAGCACGTTGGCCTCCGCATCCGTGATCAGGCTTTGCCCGCAGTAGCTCAGGGTCTCGGTCTCGACGCCGAACTTGTTGGCGCAGACGAACGGCACGGCGATCTCCCGGGTCCGGGCCTCGATCAGGAAATCCGGCTGGGGGTTGTAGTACTCGCCGGGTTTCTCCGCCAGGTTGACCCAGCAGACGGGAACGGTCACGATCTCGGCGCCGCGGTAGGCCAGGGCAGCCGTCGTTTCCGGCGCGCGGACGTCGGCGCAAATCGCGATTCCGACGCGCCCAAGCCTGCATGCGAACGTGCCCAGTTCGCTTCCCGGGGCGAAGACCTGGTTATCGCTGCCCCACAAGAACAGCTTGCGGGCGACGCCCACGACCGCTCCCGCGTCGTCTATCAGGGCGGCGGCATTCTGCAGACGGTCGCCGTGATCCTCGACGAATCCACAGACGACGTGCATTCGGTGACGTTTTGCCCGCTCGCCAAGCAGGCTGAGGAGCTCACGGTGGCCGATCACACGCGCTGATCGAAACGTCTCCACGCTCGGAAGGAAGTAGGCGGGATACGCGCTCTCGGGCAGCACGAGCAGCTCGACGTTTCGCCCGGCGGCTTCGTCCATTGCCGACGTGATGCGTTCCAGCGCTCGCCGCGCCTCGCCCAGCCGGGTGGCGGGCAGTTGGGCGGCTCCGACGTTGATGGTGCGCCCCTGGTCAGCCATGTAATGCCCATCGTAGGAAGCGGTGGGTTTCTTTTCAACGGCCCAAAGCGGGCGTATAATCGGCGCATGTCCGTCGGCCGCCTGGTCTGGTAACGGGAGCCCGGGCGTAACCGGCTGGAAAGCCGGTCCCGCAACGGTAACCATGGCACGTGATTACTATGAAGTTCTGGGCGTCGACCGTAGCGCATCGGCCGATGAGATCAAACGGGCCTATCGCCGTTTGACCAAGAAGTATCATCCGGACCGCAATCCGAACGATGCGTCGGCCGAGCAGCGCTTTAAAGAGGTTCAGCAAGCTTACGAAATCCTGGGGGATGAGCAGAAGCGGGTCCAGTACGACCAGTTCGGAGACGCCGGCGTAGGCCGGTGGGAGACGGACCCCGGCGGTCAGCGCGTATACTCGTGGGGCGGAACCTCACAGATTCCCGTGGACGATTTGCAGGACCTGTTCAGCGCGTTCGGCGGCGGGGCCAGCGTGTTCGGCGACCTACTTGGCCGCACTGGCCGGGGGGCTCGCCGCCGCCGCAGACCCCGCCGCGAGCCAACCCGAGGCCAGGACGTCGAGCGGACCGCCAACCTGTCGTTCGACCAGGCCGTCCACGGAACCACGGTTGAAGTCGACGTCACCCGGGACGGACGCACCCGCCAGACCCTGAGGGTCAAGATCCCGCCAGGCGTTGAGCATGGGCAACGCATCCGCATCAAGGGTGGTGGCAGAGCCGGGCACAACGGCGGACCCGCCGGAGACTTCTACCTGAACTGCTCCATTCGCCCGCACCCGTACTTCCGTCGCGAAGGGCTCGACGTTTATCTGGAGACTCCGATCTCCATCACCGAAGCGGCGCTCGGCACGAGTGTAGACATCCCCACCCTTACCGGGACGGTACAGTTGAAGATACCGGAGGGAACGGCGGGCGGATCCAAGCTCCGGCTTCGGGGCCGCGGAATCCGCGACGCCGCCGGGAACACCGGCGATCAGATCGTCGTGGTCCGTGTTGTGCCGCCCAAGAGCCTGAGTCAGGAGCAGCGCCAGCTTCTGGAGCGGCTTGGCGAAGCGCTGACCGACGACCCCCGGGCGCAGGTCCAGTGGAAAGCAGACCGCTGATGAACGCGCAGGCCGATACGCCTCTTGAAGATCCTTCCACCGCCCGGCAGCGCCTTCGGTTGGGGTTAGTGGTGCTTCTGGTGGGCGTGGGTCTGCTGCTGGTTGCCGTGGGCATGGCGATGCTCCGTGGAGGGACGTCGTCGCCCGAGCCGATTGCCGAGGACGGCGTGGCGCGGCCGGCGGTGGACGGTAAGACGCGTGCCGTGGTCGGCACGATGGCGTTGGTCTTCAGCGCGATTCTCCTTCTCGTGCTCATGCTGGCGGCGGTCGTCTTGGTGATGTTGTCGCGAAGGTACCGCCGGCACTTGTTCAGAAAGCGGCAGGCGCCGACGCCGACCGACAGCATCTGGGCGCGGCACAAGCTGCCGGAAGGATGGTCTGACGAGGCCCGTGAGTCCGAGGAGGATGAACTGCCTGAAGGCGGTGCTCCGGAGTGAGGGTGAGGCTGTCTCAAGACCTCGGTGTTGCTGTTTTCGTGCCGGCGCGTGGGGAGTTGGTTGACAAGTCGGAGGGGCGGTCCCACAGTCTTGACGTAGGTTTCCGCGAGGTTCGATGTGAAGCTTGAGGCACCCGTCGCGTTGGTTACCGGCGGCGCCCGGCGAGTGGGACGGGCGATCGCGTTGGAGCTGGCGGGGGCCGGCTGCGACATCGCCCTCCACTTCCGCCGATCGCAGGACGATGCCCGCGCCACAGCAGACGATGTTGCGGCGCTGGGCCGGCGAGCGGAGCTGATCCAGGCCGATTTCGCCGACCCCGACGCTCCGCGAAAGGTGATCGAGTCGGCGGTGGGGGCGTTCGGGCGGCTCGACGTGCTGGTCAACAACGCGTCGGTGTTCGATCGGATGCGGATCGACGAGTTCGACCTGCAAGCGTGGGAGCGGACCATGCGTGTCAACCTGACCTCGCCGGCAGCGCTCGTAGCCTATG
The DNA here is from genome assembly GCA_020353195.1 of Phycisphaerales bacterium. Taxonomy (GTDB): domain Bacteria; phylum Planctomycetota; class Phycisphaerae; order UBA1845; family UBA1845; genus JAFGJQ01. The sequence continues at coordinate 1,299,198 of CP070691.1, forward strand.
CGCGGCCCTGGCTGGAGACGAGCGGAGCGGGGAAGATCGTGAACGTGTGCGACGTCTCGGCCGATCGGCCTTGGCCGTCCCGTCTGGCCTACTGTGCGTCGAAGGCGGGCCTGGTGTCCCTGACGCGGGCGCTGGCCCGGGCGCTGGCCCCGGCGGTGCAGGTCAACGGCGTGTCCCCGGGCATCGCCGCGTTTCCCGACGACTGCGACGCCTCTACGCGGCGACGGCTGATTGACAACATCCCGTTGCGGCGCGCGGGCAGTCCGCAGGACATCGCCCGGACCGTGCGGTTTCTCGCGCGGGAAGGCGACTACATTACCGGGCAGATCATCAACGTTGACGGCGGATGGAGCATCCGATGAATGAAGCGCTAAATGATGGTCAGCAACGCACGCTGTTGGAACTGGCCCGAACGCAGGTCGAGCTCTTCATCCGGTCCGGGACACGCCTGACGGTGGCGGAGGACGACCCCCGTCTGGACGCCGCTCTCCGCGCGCCCGGGGCGGCGTTTGTGACGCTTCGGAATCGCGGCGCGTTGCGCGGCTGTATCGGGTCCGTCACCGCCCACGAACCGCTGCATCAATCCGTGGTGCACAACGCCGTTCAGGCGTGTCTGGACCCGCGGTTCCGGGCCCGGCCGATTACTCCACCCGAGCTCGACAGCATCGACATCGAGATTTCCGTGCTGAGCCCACCCCGTCCGACGGGGGACCCGCGGGAGGTGGTGGTCGGGCGGGACGGGGTCATCCTGACCGTCGGCGAGCATCGCGGGCTGTTTCTGCCCCAGGTACCCACGGAGCAGGGGTGGGACCGCGAACAGTACCTCGCGCAACTGGGGCGGAAGGCCGGACTCGGCCTGGACGCCTACAAGGATCCCCGGGCCTCCCTCGAGACCTTCACGGCCCAGGTGTTCGGCGAACGCCCAGACCCGTAGGCCCATTCGCCGGGGCCGTCTTTCGCTGTTTCGGAGCGGGGCGATTCGTGCCGGCGAACGGACCTCGCGGCGATGCCCGCCCGTCGTCGCCGTGGGGAAGCGGAGTCTTTGGGGCGAGCGGCGGCGATCCATGCATCCGACGGGTCGGGTTTATGCGGCGGACTCGCGGCCGGGGGCAAGAAACTGCAACTATCGCGGACTTCGGGCTTGCAAAACTGGCCGGTTCGTGTAATGGTGTCGCGTCCGGATCAGCGTCGGCTGTCGGGCCGGCAACAACCATCATAAAGACCGGTGGATCGGGTATGCGGGGTCGCCCCGGCAGGCGCTCTGCGCGCGATCGCCGGCAGGATTGCCAAAGGACCAGCGATGAGCATGAGCCTGATTGCAAAGACGATCAGTGAATCGGCCACCTTGAAGCTCAACGAGGCGGCGGCGATTCTGAGATCCAAAGGTGAACCGGTTATCCACCTGGGCGGCGGGGAGCCCAAGAGCAAGGCCCCGATCGACGCCCTGGTCGCCGCGGCCGCCGTGCTCAATTCCGGCGAGATCCGATACACGCCCGCCGACGGCATCCCCGCGCTGAAGAAGGCCATCATCCGGTACACGGACGAGTTCTACCATCGCAAGGTCGATCCCGAGAACGTGATGGCCTCCAGTGGAGCCAAGCAGTCCGTGATGGTCTGCCTCCAGGCGCTGCTCAACCCACAAGAGGAGGTCATCTTCCCCACGCCGTACTGGGTGAGCTATCCCGAGATGGTCAAGCTGTGCGGCGCCATTCCGGTGGCCGCGACGCCGGAGGACGGGTCGTTCTACCCCCGCCTGAACGACATCGAGGAGAAGGTCTCTTCCTACACGAAGGCCGTCATCATCAACAGCCCGAACAACCCGTCCGGGGCAATGTACTCCGAGCAGTTCATCGCTGAGATCGTAGAGTTCTGCGAGAAGCGAGGCCTCTACCTGATCATGGACGATATTTACCATCGTCTCATCTTCGACGGCAGGAAGCCCATCAATTGCTACGATTACGCCAAAGACCACAGCGAGAACTCCAAGCTGATCGTGATCAATGGTGTCTCCAAGCAATACGCCATGACCGGTTTCCGCATCGGCTGGACCGTCGCCAACAAGAAGCTCATCGAGGTGATGGCCAACATCCAGGGGCATCAGACCCATGGCCCGTCCGCGCTGCTTCAGCACGCCGCGGTCGCGGCCATCAACGGTGTGCAATCCAGTGTGGAGAGTCTGCGCGTGACGCTGGAGAACAACCGCCGCGTGATGATGGAGCAACTCAACGCATTCGACGGCGTGAAGGCGACGCCCCCGGACGGGACCTTCTACTGCTTCGCCGACTTCAGCGCCTACGGAAAGGACTCGACGAAGATGTCGGAGTTCCTGCTGGACAAGGTTCGTGTTGTCACCGTGCCGGGCGTGGAGTTCGGGATGGAGGGCTTCCTGCGGCTGTCCACTTGCGGGTCCGTTAAGGACATTACCGAAGGTGTCGAGCGCATGAAGTGGGCCCTGGACCCGAATTCTCCCAACGAGCTATATATAGGCGACCGCAAACTCGTGAGGGACTGGACATGACGAAATATCTGGAATTTGCCACCCCGGCCGCCAAGCAGGCGGGTGATCTGGCCAGCGACTACAGGCTGAAGAACCACGGTCTGGTCCACCTGGACCGCGTGTTCTGGAACCTGCCGACGCCGGCGCTGTATGAAGAAGCCATCTTCCGCGGCGAAGGCCACATGTCATACGGGGGCCCGCTGCTCATCAACACCGGCAAACACACCGCCCGGGCGGCGGCGGACAAGTTCATTGTCTGCGAGCACTCCACCGAAGACCAGATCGCGTGGGGTGAATACAACCGCCCGTGCAGCCCCGAACAGTTCAACAGCGTGCTCACGCGGTTGCAGGCCTTCCTGCAGGGCGAGGAGCTGTTCGTGCAGGATTGCTACACGGGAGCCGACCCGCAGTACAGCATGCCGATCCGGGTCGTGACGGACACGGCCTGGCAGAACCTGTTCGCACGCAACATGTTCATCAACATCGACAACCAGGACAAGCTCAAGAAGCACGTCCCGGACTTCACGGTGATCGCCTCGCCCTCGTTCAAGGCCGACCCGCGTATCGACGGAACGCGCACCGAAACCGCGATGATCATCAACTTCGCGGAACGGCTGGCCGTCGTGGCCGGTTCGAGCTACGGCGGGGAGATCAAGAAGACCATCTTCACCATTCTCAACTTCCTGTTGCCGCTGAAAGGCGTGCTGGCCATGCACTGCTCGGCCAACGTAGGCAAGGGCGGCGACGTGGCCTTGTTCTTCGGGCTGAGCGGAACGGGCAAGACGTCACTGTCGGCCGACCCGAACCGGCGCCTCATCGGCGACGACGAGCACGGCTGGAGCGACGACGGCGTTTTCAACTTCGAAGGCGGCTGCTATGCCAAGGTCATCCGCCTGTCTCCCGAGGCGGAACCGCAGATCTACGCCTGCACCCGCCGGTTCGGCACCATCCTCGAGAACGTGGTCTACGACCCGACGTCGCGGCGGATCGACCTGGACGATGACATGCTTACCGAGAACACCCGGGCCTCGTACCCCCTGGAGTTCATCCCCAACGTCGTACCCGAGAGGATGACCCGCACGCATCCCAAGAACGTCATCTTCCTGACTTGCGACGCCTCGGGGGTACTACCCCCGATTGCGCGGCTGACCGGGGCCCAGGCCCAGTATCACTTCATCAGTGGCTACACATCCAAGATTGCCGGTACCGAGGTCGGCTTGGGCATCGAACCGCAGATCACGTTCAGCGCCTGTTTCGGGGCTCCGTTCATGGTCCACCATCCGTTCAAATACGCCGACCTGCTCAAGCGGAAGATGGTCCGGCACGGCGCCCAATGCTGGCTGGTGAACACCGGCTGGGTGGGCGGCCGATTCGGTGTGGGCAAGCGGATCAGCATCCGCCACACGCGCAACCTGTTGAACGCGGCGCTGGACGGTCAGCTCGACAACATGGAGTACCGCAAGGACAAGCTCTTCGACTTCGACGTGCCGCTGAGCTGCCCCGACGTGCCGGCCGACGTGCTCGAACCGTCTGAGTCCTGGGGCAACAAGGACGAGTACTGGAAGAAGTACGATGCCCTGGCCGCCCGCTTCATCGAGAACTTCAAGCGCTATTCCTCCGGATGCCCCGACGAGGTGATCGGCGCCGGTCCAAAGCGTTTGAAGTGACGTGAGCATCGGAACCACCGGTTGCCGATCGTGCCTATGTCATCCGTGTCGTACGGAAGGGTCAAGGTATGGAGTGCAAGGAGAAGGACAATCGGCGGCGCTGCACGTGCACGTACACAGGGTGCGACAAGACGGGCGTCTGCTGCGATTGCATTCAGTATCATCTCGCACGACGCGAATTGCCCGGCTGCTGTTTCCCGCCGGAGGCCGAGAGAACCTACGACCGCACGTTCAAGGCCTTCGCCCGGGCGTGGAACCTCTGAAGCCACGGGTTGTGGTCCCGCTACCCGCGGCGAATCGTCACCGGCGCCGCTAGGGCCTGGTGCCATTCCAGCGTCGGCCGTAATCGGCACACTGTCCACCTCCCGTCTTCTTTTGCGTTCGCCCGGTTTCGTGTTACGCTTGAGGCATGACGGCTTCCGGGCCATCCGGCGAGGTCCCGTTGCCGCGAATCATCGAGACGATTCGGCGGTATTGGGGGTTCGATACGCTTCGGCCTCTGCAGGAGGAAGCGATTTGGGCCGGACTCCAGCAGCGTGATTCGCTGGTCGTGTTGCCGACCGGGGGCGGCAAGTCCCTGTGCTATCAGGTGCCTCCGGTGCTGGCCAAACGAACGGACATTGTTGTCTCGCCGCTGATCTCGTTGATGAAGGACCAGGTGGATGGGTTACGGGCCTGTGGCTACCCGGCCGCCGCTTTGCACAGCGGGATGACGTCCGAAGCGCGGCGGGAAGCGGAGCGCGAGATTGCGTCCGGACAGTGCCGTCTGGTGTTTGTTGCCCCGGAGCGGTTGCTGACACCCGGCTTCCTGCGAACGGTCGAGCGGTTGAAGGTCCGGGCGTTCGCCGTCGATGAAGCCCACTGCATCAGCCATTGGGGGCATGACTTTCGACCCGAGTATCGCCAGATGGCAACCCTGAAAGAGCGCTTTCCCCAGGTGGGTGTGCAAGCGTACACGGCAACGGCCACCGCGCGCGTGCGGGCGGATATCGTGGAGCAACTGCAGTTGCAGGACCCGGCTGTCCTGGTCGGGGTGTTTGACCGCCCCAACCTCGTATACCGCGTCGTCCCGCGAACGGACGCACATGCTCAGACGTTGGACGTGATCCGCCGTCACGGGGGGGAAGCGGTGATCGTCTACTGCCTGAGCCGGAAAGACACCGAGGCTATGGCCGGGCATCTGAAGAGGCTAGGTGTCAAGGCAGAAGCGTATCATGCCGGGATGGCGTCGGACGCGCGTCGACGGATTCAGGATTCGTTCGCGGACGAGTCGCTGGACGTGGTGGTGGCGACGGTTGCCTTCGGGATGGGGATCGACCGGAGCGACGTTCGCTGCGTCGTGCACGCGACGATGCCCAAGTCGGTGGAGCACTATCAGCAGGAGACGGGGCGGGCGGGGCGCGATGGGCTCGAAGCGGAGTGCGTGCTGTTCTACTCCGCCGCCGACGTGATGCGGTGGGAGGCGCTTATCCGTCGCAGCGCGGAGGAGGCCGAGGCGCCGGCGGAGGTCATCGAGGCGGCAGTCGAGTTGCTGCAACGGATGCGCCGCTTCTGCTCGCCCGCGGTGTGCCGCCACCGGGCGTTGTCGGAGTATTTCGGACAGGTGTATGACCGGGCCGACTGCGGTGCCTGCGACGTGTGTCTCGACGAGGTCGAGGGCATGGCCGACGCGACGGTGACCGCGCAGAAGATTCTGTCGTGCGTGGCCCGGGTGCAGGAGCGATTCGGGGCCGGGCACGTGACCGACGTTCTGCTCGGCGCGGATACGGAACGGGTCCAGCGGTGGGGGCACGACCGGTTGAGCACGTACGGTTTGATGAAGGGCACGCCGCGTCAGTCGCTGCGGAACATCGTGTACCAGCTTGTCGATCAGGGGTTGCTTTTCCGCAGCGACGGCGATCGGCCCGTTCTCGGGCTCACCGACGAGTCGTGGCGGGTGTTGCGCGGCGAGCGCTCAGTACGGTTGCTGGAACCGAAAGCGAAGCCAGTCAAGAAGACTCGGGTCGACAGAGAGTCGTGGGCGGGTGTGGATCAAGCCCTGTTTGAGCATCTGCGTGGCGTGCGCCGGGAGTTGGCCCGTGAGCGCGGCGTACCGCCGTATATCGTGTTCGGCGACGCGTCGTTGCGGGACATGGCCCGTCGGCGTCCGACGTCGCTGGACGA
>CP070691.1:1305624-1340616 GCA_020353195.1 Phycisphaerales bacterium
CATCAATCCGGGCTGCATGGCCCAGCTCAAAGAGCGGCTGATCTACTTCTGCGGGCGAAATCAGATGGACATCGAAGGCGCGGGGCAGGTAGTAATCGAGAGGCTGGTCGACGGGGGGCTCTTGGGCGATGTAGCTGACCTCTACGAACTGTGGGAGTACCGAACAAACCTCAAGGAACTGCGGCTCAGCGATAGCAGGTTTGGCGAGAAGAACGCGGATGATTTGCTCCAGAGCATTGAGCGTGTCAAGGAGCGTCCAGTCCCAGAACTCCTCACATCACTGCAGATTGTGGGGCTCGACAGGGATATCGCAAAAGCGCTGGAGAAGCGCTTCGGCTCTATCTCGTCTCTTGCACGAGCGTCTGCTAGGGATCTGCAGCGGGTGTCCGGTATTACGCCGGTTCTCGTTGATGAGATTGGGAGCTTCTTCCATCCTGAGTCAGACGATGAACTCAAAGATCGCCTTGTGTTCCTGGCGGGCCGGGAGAGGTTCAATCTGAAGGGCGTGGCCCGCATCCGTGCTGAGAAGCTGGTGGCGACCGGGTTCATTCGCAGCGTGGCGGATGTTTTTCAGCTTTGTTCCCACCGCGACAGGCTGGCTGCTTTGACCTTCCCGAATGCGTTTGGAGAGAAGAACACTGACAACCTGCTGAAGGGCATCGAGCGCAGCAAATCCCAACCTCTAGCACGTGTGCTCGCGGGACTGAATATTCGGCATGTCGGTGGGACCACAGCCGAATTGCTGGCCGACCACTTCGGGACCATGGACAAGATCGCCGGGGCGTCGGAAGAGGAACTCCTTGGTGTGGACGGTGTGGGCCCTGAGGTCGCCGGGAGCGTCCGGCGGTTCTTCGGCAGCCGCGAAGCTAGAAAGCTCATTGCCCGGTTGGACGACGCGGGCGTGAACATGAAGCAGCCGAAAAAGCAGGTTGCCGCCGACGCCCCGTTTGCGGGGATGACCATTGTCGTGACCGGGACGCTTTTGGGCATGGGCCGCAAGGAGGCCCAGGATCTGATCAAGTCGCTCGGCGGCACGGCCGCGGGCTCGGTCAGCAAGAAGACGGATCTGGTCGTCTTCGGCGAGTCTCCGGGGTCGAAACTGACCAAAGCCCGCGCGCTCGGTGTGGAAACCGTCGACGAGGCGGAGTTTCTGCGGCGAGCAGGGAAGTAAACTAGGACGACACCCCTGGCGGCATGCGTGCATTGCACACGTGCTCGGGAGTGCCCGTGCCAACTCCGCTCTGTCGGTTACGGTCTGCGTGACGCGTAAAAGAGGAGGCATTCGGGAGATGCTTCGGAATACTGAGTTCGCGATCGTCGATGTCGAGACTACGGGTCTGTTTCCGAAAGCGGGGGATCGGATAATTGAGATCGCAATCATCCGTGTGGATTCGCGAGGGAAGAGTCTTCACGATTACGCTACATTGATAAACCCCCAGCGTGATCTTGGCCCGATTCATATTCATGGCTTAACAGCACGAGATGTAATACATGCCCCGATGTTTGAGGAAGTGGCTGGCGACGTGTTGTCTCTCCTGGGCGGTGCAGTCGTTGTCGCGCATAATGCTGAGTTCGATATGCGCTTTGTCAAGTCAGAAATGGCTCGGATCGGATGTGACCTCCCTGATCCCCCCTTGTTGTGTACGATGCGCCTTGCCAGGAGAGTAGGCGTCACCATCCCCAGCCGAAAACTGGAGGCATTGTGCAGGTATTTCGGCATCACGGTGGCGCGAGCGCACTCAGCCTATGCGGATGCCTGCGCAACAGCAGAACTTTTCAACGAATGCGTCGCCCGATTGGGCAATCGCGACGCCCTGTCCTTGGCCGAGATAGGTGTGCAAGCGCCGGTCATACCAGCCAGTTGTTGGCCAAGTCGCCGCAGAAGTGGAAGATCGTACAGGCGACGAGACGCGGCTCAACGGGGAGCCTTGGAACCTCCGTACCTGGCTCGTCTTGTCGCCGAGCTTCCTGCGACCGGCGACTCCGATGCAGACCTCGACCCGTATCTGGCGCTTCTGGATAGAGTACTGGAGGATCGTAGAGTAACACGCGATGAGGTCGCCGAACTACAGTTCGTCGTCGCCGAACTAGGAATACCTGGGCATCGAGTGAAACATGCGCACCAACTATACATGCATGATCTGATGGAAGTCGCACTTGAGGACAATGTAATCACGGACAGCGAGCAGACGGATTTCGAGGAAGTGCGCACTCTCTTGGGTATCTCTGATGCGGAGTATGCGAGGTTGCTCGACGACGCTAAGCAAGGAGGCACGGCTGGAGGGGACGTGCGAGGCCGTCATGTTATGCCTCGGGCGCCAGTGACAGGGCGGAGCGTGTGCTTCACAGGGACGTTTGTCTGCAGAATCGACAACGAGCCTGCGACAAGAGCGTTTGCAGAAGAAGTTGCTGCGAAGAACGGAATGGTCGTGAAGAAGACCGTCACCAAGAAGCTCCACTATTTGGTGACACCAGATCCTGACTCGATGTCAGGCAAAGCTAGGAAGGCGCGCGAATATGGCGTACGAATCATCGCGGAGCCGGTTTTCTGGAGAATGATGGGCATTCAAGTGGGTTAGCGGAGATTGCACGTGCAAACCGCGAGCTACCCGCTCGGTATGCGAGTACGATACGGGCGGCATCAGGAGAGATGCGTTGAGCGACGCGCCTGATCGAGATTCCGGTTACGTGGGCGACGTGCAACGGGTCACCTGGGCGGGACTCGTCGCCAACGTGCTGCTCGCGATCCTCAAATTCGTCGGCGGCATCCTGGGGTCGAGCCAGGCCATCGTGGCCGACGCCGTCCACACGCTGTCCGACAGCAGCACCGACGTGGCCATCCTCATCGGCGTCCGCTACTGGTCGATGCCACCCGACGAGGAGCACCCCCATGGGCACCGCCGGATCGAAACCGTGGTCACCTCCGTCATCGCTCTGGCTCTGCTGCTGGTCGGCGCGGGCCTGCTCTACAACGCCCTGACGACGCTACGCGACCCCGATGCGGACCCGCCCGGCTGGATCGCGTTTGCGGCTGCCGCGGTGTCGATTGCGACAAAGGAGGCCCTCTATCAGTGGACGGCGGCGGTCGGCAAGCGGCTGCGATCCTCCGCGTTGACTGCCAACGCCTGGCATCATCGTTCAGACGCCCTCAGCTCGGTGCCGGCGGCGCTGGCCGTGGGCGGGGCCGCCCTCAGTCCGAACTGGGTGTTTCTCGATCACGTCGGCGCGGTGGTGGTGTCGTTGTTCATTCTACAGGCGGCATGGAGCATCGGCCGGCCCGCCCTCGGCCAGCTGATTGACACGGGCGCGCCGAAACAGGATCGCGAACGAATCAGACGAATCGCCCTCGCCACCGACGGCGTCAAGCACGTGCACGCCCTGCGGACCCGCTACGTTGGCCACGGGCTGCAGGTGGACCTGCACATCCACGTCGACGGCGGCATGAGTGTGCGCGCCGGCCATGACATCTCCCGCCGGGTCAAGCGCCAGCTGCTGAACGAGGGCCCCGACATCCTGGATGTGGTCGTCCACCTGGAACCCGTCGACGACGGTGGGAGCAGCACGCGCGGGCAACCCTCCTGAATCACCGGGCGCCATCCCGCATGGTCTGCAAGGCACGATCCATCGGCAACGAGTCGGCGGCTGGACGGACGCTGGTCGGTAGGCGGGTGGGCGAACCGGCTAGCGCCGGCGGCGGCGGGCGGGGCGGAACTTGCCTCCCAACGTGCGCGTGGGCGCGGCGACCGGAGCCTCGATTCCCGCCGCGGGAGAATGCAGAGGCTGGCTGTAGCGGGATGCGACCGGCGGCGCCTCCTCGGGTGGGGGCTCGGTCTGCTTCTTTCTCGGCGGGACGGTGGGCGTGAAGCCGTCCACCGTATACTGCTGAATCTCCTTGTTGATCAACTTCTCGACCTCCGTCAGCTCCTTACCCTCTTCGTAGGTGACGAAGGTGAACGCCTTGCCCTGGGCCCCCATGCGGCTGGTGCGCCCGATGCGGTGGACATACGACTCGGAGTCCTGCGGGATGTCGTAATTGATGATGTGCGAGATGGCACTGACGTCGATGCCCCGAGCGGCGAGGTCGGTGGCCACCAGCAGCTTGATATGGTGCTTGCGAAACCGCTGCATCACCTTCTCGCGTCGGGCCTGCACCAGATCGCCGTGAATCTCCCTGGCTTCGATACCGGCCTGGTAGAGTTTCTTCGCGAGTTTGCGGGCCATGTGCTTCGTGTTGCAGAAGATGATGGCGAGCGTGGGGTCCTCCTGCTTGAGCAGCAACATCAGTAGCCGAAACTTGTCCGGGGATTCAACGGTGCAGTAGAACTGGTCGGTCTCCTCAACCGTCAGCTTGTCGAACGAGACGTTGACCTCCACGGGGTCGGTAGTAAAGCGTCGAATCAGCCGCTTGATCTCGTCGTCGACGGTGGCGGAAACGAACACCGTTTGGTGGGGGTGCCTGATCTGCCCGAGGATGGCGCGGATGTCGTCGCGGAAGCCGATATCGAGCATGCGGTCGACCTCGTCGAGGATCGCGACCCGGATGCCGTCCAGCGGCAGCTTCCGGCGCCGCATCAGGTCGAGGACCCGTCCGGGCGTCCCCACGACGAAATGCGGCCTCTTGCCGAGTAGATGCAGCTGATGGCTGATCCGCTGCCCGCCGTAGACGGGAACGCAGTTCAGGTCGCAGAACTCGGCGATCCGCCGGATCTCGCCGGCGACCTGGCTGGCCAGCTCACGGGTGGGAACCAGACAGATTGCCTGGAGGCGACCGGCCGGGTCCAGCCGCTGCAGCGTCGGGACGCCGAAGGCGGCCGTCTTGCCGGTGCCCGTGCGGGCCTGGCCGGCGACGTCGCGCCCCTGCATCAGGAGCGGGATCATCCGGCGCTGGATGTCGGTCGGAGCCTCGAACCCCATCCTGGCCAGCGCCTTGGTGATATGAGGTTCCACGCCCAACTCGGCGAATTCAGCAGGCAGTTTGACGTGCTTGTGCATGAGCGTTCAATGCCGGGGCAGCCGGCCGGTCCACAACCCCAACAGTATATAGCCCCCGTCACGCAGCGTAAACACGAGGCGTCCACGCCAACAGGCGGCGCCGTCCCGGTGCGACGCGCTGGGCGGCGGATCACCGGGACTCACTCGACACTGAACCAACCGCGCCGATGAGGTCGAGCATCCGCTTGCGGTCCGGGTGGTCAGGCTGCAGCTCGAGCGCGATCTGCCACTGGCGGGCGGCGTCGGTTCGGCGGCTCGCCTCCCAGTACGCATTGCCCAGACGATAACGCAGTTCCGCCGACGCAGGCGCTGCGTCGGCGCCCCGTTCCAGGTACTGAATGTACGTCGCCAACTCACCCTGGCGGCTGCAACGCCGGGCCATTGCGTCGTAGGCGTCAGCCAGCGCCGGACCGTAGCGCTGGGGATCGAGCTCGATCGCACGTTGGAGCCGGGCGAAGTACTCGTCGGTAGCGTCGACGCCCAGGGCCGCCCGGGCGGATCGGAAGTAATAGCCTGCCTGCTCTTTCGCCGGTACGTGGTTTTCGATTGAGCGGTAAACCGCCAGCGCTTCCGCATGCCGCCCGGCGGCAAGCCAGATGTCACCGTGCAACAGACGGGTCGCGGCGTCCTCGAGCCCGCCGTCGATGGCCTGCTGTATGCGGTAGATGGCGGACGAAGGTGGACAGCCATAGTACGTATCCGGTCGGTTCGGCACCGGGCCAAGCAGGTAGTATTCCCCGACGATCCGGCCCGGCGACGCTCCGGGCACGCGGCGGATCGAGATCGTCCCCAGGAACTGCTTCAGCTCGTAGTAGGCCCTGGCGAGTCGGACGTGCAACTGAGGATCGCGGCGGTGAAGACCCTCCGCCTGCTCGAACGCTTCCGCCGCCAAGGCATGCCGACCCCGGTCCGTATACCAGTCGCCCAGGCGGACGTATTCCGCCGCAGCCCGGTCATTCGCCCCTAGTCGCGCATACGTCCGGGCAAGCAGGGCGCGGTATTGAACGTGCTCCGGCTCCAGCCGTACGGCGGACTCCAGCAGCGAGGCGGCGTGATCGTGGCGGCCCGCCTCCACCGCTTCGCGAGCTTCGGCGTACAGACTGGCCGCCCCGACCGGCGCCGACGTCGTGGGAACGTCAGCCTGGGCAGGGGGGGGCCAGCACGCGATCTGCAGAACCACCACGTATGCACCGACCCGTCGCTCACGCATGAAGCCCATGATACGACAGGCGGGGCACGTACGCTACCCGACCACCGGCAGTGATGTCTGGACGGAACCGTCAGCTCGCGGCGGGCAGAACCGTTCGAAACGTCGTTCCCACACCGACTTCGCTGTCGACCGAAATGGTGCCCCGGTTCTCGTGGACGATGTCCCGGCAGACCGCCAACCCCAGCCCGACCCCGGGACCCCGCCCGGACTTGCCTCCGCTCTTGGAGGTCACGAAGGGATCGAAGATGCGGTCCACCATATCGGGGGGAATCCCACAGCCGTTGTCCCGCACCGATATCGCAACAGAGTCGTCGTCCACACCTGAGGCGGCGATCGTGATCGCACCTGATTGCTCGCCGATCGCCTGGCGGGCGTTGATCAGCAGGTTGAACAGCACCTGGTGCAGCTGTGTCGGATCGGCGTGTACGGTCAGACCCTCGCTGACGTCGATGGTCAGGGTGATCCCGTCCTTGGCAAGGTCGCGGCAGAGGCAGGCAACGGCCTCCTCCACCACTTCGCGGACGCGGACTGCCTGCACCGTCTGCGACTCGCTCGCCGCGACTCCAAGGATGCGATCGCTCATCGCCGTCGCGATGGCGGATTGCTTCAGCGTCATCTGGAGGGCCTTCTTCATCAGTTCAACGTCGCCCGAGTCGAGGGAGTACTTGGCGTAGCCAATGACCGGCGTCAACAGGTTGTTGAACTCATGAGCGATCGTGGCTGCGGCCGTGCCCAACATGGTGAGTCGGTGCAGCTGCCGCACTTCGTCCCGCATGGCCGCCATCTGCTGTAGTGGGGAGCCGACAGGCGGGTTGGCCACTTCCTCGCCGGGGGTGACCCCGGCGCCCGTCTGAAGCATGGCTTGAGGCATTGGACCTCCGAGAAAGGGCGTGTACTATAGACCAGACCGTTTCGCTAGATATCGGCTAACCCTCTACGGAAACTTGAAGGCGCAGGGAGCCTGCGTGGACGAGTCCGTACAATTCGAGGAAATTCTGGCGGCCGCGGAGAAGATGGGCATCGCGGTTCGGGCGGAACCGCTCGGCGGCGAGGGAGGTGGGCTCTGCCGCTTGCGGGGCCGAACCGTCCTCTTCGTTGATACGATGGCCGACCTCGCCACGCGGCGTCAGCGCGCGCTCGAAGCCCTTGCCCAGGTGCCCGAAATCGATGGGCATTATCTGCGTCCTGACGTGCGGGATCAGATCGATCGCATTCGCGCCGGTGGATCCTCGCCGCCACAGGGCGCCGACTCGCAACCCTCGTGAACATCCGGGCCTGTTCGGCACTGTCGTAGCGGCATCGGCGCCGGCGTGGGGCGCTGCGCGGCCGTCCCTCCGGTTCGAGTCGACATGAGCCGCGCCAGAAAGGCTGACGGGATTGCCGGACGCGGTGGCCCGGCAATCCCGTCGAATCCGTCAAGGCTACGTCGCCGTAGCAGTTAAGGTTTCATCACACCTCTAGATCGGTCCGAAGAACACCCACCAGAAGACCTCGAGGTCGAAGTAATCCACGACGGCGTCTCCGTCGAGGTCCGTGCACTCGCAGCCGGCAGCAGTCGGTCCTTCGACGAAGCATCGCTGGAAGATCTGGAAGTCCTTCAGGTCGATGTCGTCGTCACCGTCGAAGTCAGCTCCGTTGCAGTCGAGGCACTCGTCGGGGACCCCGTTGGCGTCGACGTCGTCGGAGGTTCCGGCCGCGATGTCGCACCCGTCGATGATGCCGTTCTCGTTGCAGTCCTCGAGCGAGTAGCTGGTGTACTGACAGTTGTCCGGGATACCGTCGCCGGGAGCATTCCCTTGATCATCACCGCAGTCACACAGCTGGGTGCGGGCGCCGGTCCCTTCGTCCACGAGGTAGACGTCGCAGCCGGCTCGACTGATAAAGCAGTCAGCGGGCAGCGGGTCCACCCCATTCCACATGGCCTCGTCGCAGCTGTTGTAAATCCCCACGGTGGTCGTAAACCAGCCGATGTTGTTCGTGTTGACGTCGCAGGTATCCGGAACGCCGTTGCCGTCGCAGTCGTTCGCTCCGGCGAGGATCTCCAGCGGATCCAGGCAGTTCGGGTCAGTCGGGATTCCTTCCTTGAGGCCAAGGTTGTAGAACACGCAATCGTCGTTGCAGTCCTGGCAACGGTCGGGGATGTTGTCCGAGTTCTCGTCGGCGACGAGGCCTGCATCGATGGCTTCTTGGTCGTATCGGTCGTCGCGGTCGCAGTCCTTGCCGTCGCGGTAGTAGACGTTGTCGATGTACCGCAGTGACGTCGGGTCATTCCCGTGGAATATCATGTTCCTCGTGACCTGACCGGGCGCCAGCGGCGACTTGCCCCAGTTGTACGGTACCGTCTGGTACAGAGTCTGCCTCTCGCTCGCGGATTTCACGACCTCCATCTGCCCGCGGCTGGTGCTGACGCGCATCCTCAGGTTGAGCGGTTGATCAAGGCCCCAGCCGAGCGAGGTATCCCACCAGCGAAGCATTGTCTCGGAGTCGCGGTTCCACACTTCGAGCTTGAACGGCTCAATCGGATCGTCGTCCTGATAGATAATCATGCCCGCCAACGGGCTGTATCTGCCGTGGGTGGCGGTCGTGCTCACGCGGACTCCGTCGTCACAGAAATCGGCGAGGGTCATGTAGAAGAGGTCAAACAGGTCGTAGTTGGTCGAATCGATCTGGAGTTTGAACGACCACTCCTGGATGCCCGGTTCCGTCTCGACGTCCGGATAAAGCGGCGTACCGATTCCTCTGGCTCCAGGCGCGGTGGCGGGATCGATGACGAGCGACTGGCCCCAACCGGACGGGCCGGGATCGACGTTCACGATGCCATCCGCATACCCGAGCGTGCTGTGCCACAGGAGGCGGTGCCACCAGCCCTGCTGGCCTCCGATGTCCTCACCGGCGACGAAGTCCGGAGACTCGAAACCGTTCGTACCGGCGGCGTAACTGTCCACCTGGCAAACATCAAGGATGCCGTTCGCATCGGTGTCGAGCGTTCCGCCCGCACCGCCGCTGCCGCCGTTGTCGTCGATCTCGCAGGAGTCGAGCGTGCCCGACCGGTCGCAGTCCAGGCAGCGATTCTCGATGATCTCGCATTCGTCCATTGTGCCGTTGCCGTTGCAGTCCGGGGCGCCCGCACGTATGTCAGCCGTGTCGTGGATCCCGTTGAAGTTGCAGTCCGGGAACGGCAGGTCCGCACCCAGGTTGCAGAGCTGCACGTTATCCATGTAGAAATCGTGCACCTGCCCCGCGGTCCCGCCCGACCAGGAGGGCGTCCAGTTCAGCGTGTTGTCGAACTGGGCCATGTGCTGTCCGCCCCCTCCGGGCCCGCCGGTGACCCAGATGGTGGTCGCCGCGGAGCCGAAGGTGAACCCCAGCTCGGTAGGCTGCATCGAACCGCCGTCCTTGAACAGCCAGATCCCGATCTCGTCACAGACATTCACAGTCCACCGGAACGCCGTGGGGTCGGTGGGCGCGGTGAAGATGTAGACAAAACCGCTGCCGTCATCACCCACCATGATCACGTTCTGGAGGTCGGGCGTTGCATTCGTGCTCATGTCGTACACCGCGAACTCGAGGTAGACCACTTCCATCTCGTTCGCGTCGACGACCGCTACCTGCGTTGCATCGGCGGTCGCGTCGTTCGTGACCTTGTAGTCGAAGAACAGCACCTGCCGCGAGGCGTCCTCCGTCATGTACTCGGGAAGCGAGTAGAGCGGCGAGTTGACACGGTCGTCGTTCGAGGTCCCCTGGATCTTGAGCGTCCAACCGTCGACGTTGCAGGCGTCGAGGAGCTCGGCCACGTCGAAGACGCCGGTGCCGTCGCCGCCCGCTTTCACCCACTGCATCTCAGGGTCGGTCTCGGCGGTCGGCTGCCCGTCGATCGGCCCCAGGACGTAGCCTTCATCCGTGTTGAAATCCCACGGCCAGAAGCAGTAGCTCCCGCTGTCGCACTCGTCCGGGACGCCATTGGTGTTGGCGTCGACGGACCAGTTGTAGTAAATGTCGCAGAAGTCGATCTGCCCGTTCCCGTTGCAGTCACCGCCGTAGTGCTCGCAATGGTCGAGCAGACCGTTGCCGTCGCAGTCGGTGTCGGACCCGTCCGCAAGCTCACACTCATCGGGAATGTAGTTGACGTTGCAGTCGTTGTCTGTGAGCTGGCAGTCGTCGGGGATTCCGTCGTCGTTGCAGTCGGGATTGCAATTCGAGTAGCAGAAGAACGGTCCGCCCGGAGCGGTGCTGTTCACGTCGATCTCGCACTCGTCCGGAACGGTGTTTCCGTTGCAGTCCTCGCTCGTGGCGCCGGCGATGTCCAGCCCGTCCCCGACTCCGTTGCTGTTGCAGTCGGCCGTGTCGCACTCGTCCGGAATCCCGTTGTCCGGCGTGAAGTCACAGGCGCCGGGCACGATCCAGCCCACACCCAGCGGGTCCTCGAACCCGTCAGTCGCCAGATTCAGGAAATACGTGCACGAGCCGGTTGCGCAATTGACCGGACCGAGCGAATCGCCGCACACCACCTGGGTGTCGTCGATGAAGTCATCTTCGTTGCAGTCATTCCAGGCCTCGCCCGCCAGCTCAATCCGCAGGTACGAATCGTCACCGTACCAGACTCTCCCGTCCGCCGCAGTGTAGATCCTGTCGCCGGGAGTGCTGCCGAACCCGTCCCCGTAGAAGGACCCGGGGGTCGAGCCGATCGTCGGGGCGCCGGCTGCACCGATGGTGAAGGTCATCGATACCGTATCGTTCAAGGCGAACGGCACGAACTGCCCGCCCACGACCTGACCGGTGTACACGCTCAGGAAGATCTGATCATTGCCGTCGTTGGACACCTCGAAGAAATACTCGCCCGGATCCGCTGCCCAGGATTGAGGCCCCGACTGTTCGCCGGCCAGCAGTGTTCCGTAGTACAGCATCGCTCCGCCAAGGTAGGTGGTGTGCACCGGCTCGCCCGTGCCGGGCTTCTCAGTGAAGAAATCGTACGCCTCGACCAGCACGGCGACGTCATCGTAGTCCGTTGGCGGTCCGCCGCTGGCGTTCACCAGACCGATCTGGTTGACTTCGGTGACGGCGACGGTGAGCCCGGGGGGCAGGTCCAGGTAGTAATCATTCCCCCAGCACCACGAGTCACCCGCATACCACTGACTCTGGGCCTGCCTGTAGAAAGTGTAGGTCGCCAGAGAATCACGCAGGCCGCCGGTATCGGGCAGCTCGTCGTGACGGATCGGGACGGACCGGAGCGCCGGAGGCTCCTGCTCGTCCATCTCCTGGCGAGGCAGCGCCTTGACCCTCTGCACCGCCCTTACGATGCGGTACTGCCTGCCGTTGTACGTCACATGCTCCGGCAGGTTGCCCGAAGTGGCCTTGACCACTACGTCCTTTTGCGGGCCCTCGGCCGCGCCGGCGGAAAGCGGAACCACCAGCAGGCTGACGGCAACCAACGCTGTTGCCATCCAAAAACAGTTCGTTCGTAATTTTCTCACGGTCCGTTCCTCCTGTTCCAATTGATGAAGTGCACGGGCGGGCATCGCCTCGTGCGCCTCAACGCCAAACTCCGGCCCGGGCTCCGCACCTTGACCGGGACCAAACCGTCCTTCCGACTCAGGAAGTAAATGCGCAAAGAATTGCCGCTTCTACCCGCCTCTTTTGTCCCAACGCATCTTCCTTCCTGTTAAATCCGATAAATAACAGGCTAACGCCCTGTTGCACTCGCCTCTGACGCCACAATCCCCCCGCGCCCGGCAGCACACCCTCCTGTCGGGCACTGTGACACCCATCCAATTGCCCATTCTAATGGCCCAAGACGAGCACTTCAAGGCCGTCGCATACATTTTGTCCCGCCCGGACACGTGTTGGAGGACCGCAACGCCGTGACTCTACCCACCGCAACCGCGGTGCAATACAATGAAAAAGCAATGAAAAAGCGCCCCGGAGCGTCCGGGAAACGAGCCTGACTCGGACGGGCTCCTCGCGCGGTCCGAATCCGTGGGAGATCGCCGGCATGACCAAGCTCATCCAATTCCTAGATGAACACCAGGAGAGAAAATGGGGACTCTGGGACGGGGACAAACAAGCGATTCCGCTGGAGGGCGATGTTTTCCAGTACTGCGGAAATCTGGGAGGTCTGGGGGCCGGGGTGACGGCGGTACGGGTGGCTCGGCTGCTGCCGCCAGTGCCGGTTCCACCGCCCAACGTCTTCGGGATCGGGTTGAACTATCGGCAGCACGCAGCGGAAACCGGCGCGGTCCCGCCCGAGAATCCGCTGATCTTCATCAAGGCCTCCACCACCGTCATCGGGCCGGGGGACCCGATCGTTCTGCCCCGGTCCGCTCCGCATGAGGTCGATTTCGAAGCGGAACTGGCGATCGTCATCGGCAAGACGGCCCGATCGGTGCCGGCATCCTCGGTCGCCGACTACGTGCTGGGCTACACCTGCGCGAACGACGTGACGGCGCGGGATTGCCAGAAGCGGCTGGATGGTCAGTGGGCTCGGGGCAAGAGCTTCGACACGTTCTGCCCTTTGGGACCCTGCCTCGTCTCGCCTGACGAGTTTGACCCCGCAGACGCGGATATTATCGGCATACGAAACGGTCGGCGGATGCAAAAGGGCCACACGTCGGACATGATCTTTTCCAGCGAGCGGCTGGTAAGTTATCTATCAGAGCAGTTCACGCTGCTGCCGGGGACCGTGATCTGCACGGGGACACCGGCGGGCGTCGGTGTGGCACGGAAGCCGCCCGTGTTCCTCGAGCCGGGGGACCTTGTCACGGTCCGTGTCGGGGGGATCGGCGAACTGGCGAATCCGGTGGTGGCGGACCGGTAACAGAAAAGGCTGCGCGCTTGAGCACCGTGGCTGTAGAATGAATTGACGGACTTCTGGGGCGGACATATAAATCACTGGAGGAGAAGCGCTGCCAGAGTCTGTACGGGCAGCCGGAGGGGGAGATGCGCCCCTGCGTTCGAGCCCGACGTGCAGCCTGGCCATGTTGACTGTCAAACGACCTGCCGAAACGGCCCGGAGTATTTCCCGATGACAAGCAATCGAGCGTGGAACTGGCATCGCAAGTACACAGCGATGGTGTTGGCCGGTGTGATGGCGGCCGTCTTGCCGGCGGCACTCATAAGTTGCGGGCTCGGCGACCGCGGAAGCGGTGGCGGTGATGGGGGCGAACCACCCACCGGGGATCCGCTGGGCGGCGCGATCCTGCTCTATGCGAACAAGCAGATCGCGCAGGGGATAAGCGTGCCCTACACGACGCCCGCATCGGCCACGAACCTGCGGGCATTCCGCGTGCCGGCATCGGGCACGGGCCCGACGGCGGAGGAAACCGGCGACGAGGTCGTGATTGCACCGCCGCCGACGCTGCTGCCGGGCGAGAAGCAGACGTTCTGGTTCGGGGTCGAGGGCGTGCCGTTGGGGCCCTACTTCGTCGGCATTCGCTACGTGCTGAACGGGCGCGAGGTCAGGGTGCGCAGTGATTACACGATTACGGTGACGGGGCTGCCGGTGCCGGTCTTTGTGCGTCCGGCCAGCAGCCGGAGCGTGTATGACGAGCTGCTGGAGGTTCGGGTCACCGTCGGCGATTCGAGCAGCACGGTTGACTGGCGCCTGTTCTACGTGCAGGTGGACGAGCCGACCGAGGACGTGCCCGCCGATCGACTGGGCGTTGCGATCGGGCAAGGGCGTGGCACCGGGATATCCACGTTCTGGAACGTGGTGGGCGTCGCGCCTGAGCGGTACCGGCTGGGGGTCTCCATCACGGATTCCGGGCAGGCGATCGACGATACGGTACGGGCGGGGCTGGAGGAGCGGATTATCACGGTGTTCAATGCGTACGTGATCACCGTGCTGGATGAGGCCCCGGATTCGCTCCGGCCGACAATCGAGGTTACGGAGCCGGCCTCCGACGTTTCCGTGGGGTTCGGGATTGACACGGTTTCGGTTGAGTTCGAAGGCAACATTTTCGAGAGAGACCCGGTCGATCCGCGCATCGACGTGTTCATTGACACGAATGGTGCGTACCTCGGAGACGAGACCGTCTTCGCCGGCGGATTGAGCGTGGACGAAACGAAAGCGACGCTCGACACGTCGAACCTGGCGGAGGGGACGTACTACGTCGGCGCGGTCATCTACGACGGGATCAACGCGCCCGGGGTCGGCTACGCGCCGGGGATGGTTGACGTGGTGCGCAGCCCCAGCCTGACAGTGACCAGTCCGGACGTTGCCATGAACCGCAGACCCGGATCGGTCGTGGACGTCAACTGGAGGACGAACCTGCCCGACGATGCGGGTGAGGTGGACGTGTTCCTCAGACAGATGATCAACGAGGACGGGGACTTGAGCGCCACGGAGATCGAGGTTCTCGACCCGCAGCCGCTTTCAGTCACCAGCGCTTCGTTCACGGCGGACGAAACGGGCATCTTCGTCGTGTTCGTGCGGATCAAGTTGGACGAGGGCGGTGCGCCGCTCGTCGAGGAAGCGCCGGCGTGGGTCAAGGTCACCACCCGTCCGACGGTCTTCTGGGTGGGCGATCTGGCCAGTCCGCCGGACTCCGAGGCGTCGGACGACGACGTGCCGATTCCGCCTGACGCCCCGCCGGCAGGGGTGTTCGAGGGAGCGCTGTTCGCAGGGCACAACTTCGAGGACAACTGCGGCTCGGGCTTCATGAACGTCGAGGATCGGGAGGAAACCGGCGTTCGCCGGGGCGAGGACTACAACGGCGACGGTGTCGATGACTTCATAATCCTCGCCCGGTCCGCCAAGCCGGAGTTTCTGAACCCGAACGGTATCGGGGTCGGCGAGGCTTACCTGGTCCGTGGTCGGCGCGCGTCACAAGGCCGCTTCGCCGGTTCGTACAACGTCAACCGCGTCGGCACCACGCAACTGCCCGGGACGGTCTTGACCGGCGTCGACACCTCGGGCAGCAACACGCTCGGCATCATGTCGGTCACGCGCGTGAGCGATGTCGACGGCGACGAACTCGATGAGCTGATCTTCAGCTTCCCGTGGACCTACAACTCCGGCAGGCGGGAGTCTGACCTCGCCCGAAACGGGCACTTCACGCACGGCGGCGTGGTGATCGTCAGCAGCCAGGACCCGGAGGTGAGTGAGTCGGAAGAGACGACGCTCAGCGGGCGTGTCCCGCTTGACGCCGTCGGGCAGCAGTTCATTTGGGAGTCGGTCGGCCCCGAGCCGGGCGACGGTCTACGGTGCGGCGAGAGTTGCTGGACCGCCGACCTCTGGCAGGAGTTTGAGGACACCGAATGTCCGGATCCGGAGACGCCGGATCTTCTGGCCGCCCGCGTGGGATGCGTCCGCGGCAGTGACGACATCTGGGACAGCGTGATCGAGCCCACCTTCGGGTTCGGCAACACGCTGACCGGGTTGTATTACAACGTCCTGGGGCTGTGTGGGGTCCCCGCGGAGTCTCCCTGCCCGACCTGCGCGGACCTGCCTGACGAACCCTACGGTGCTGATGGGTATCCCCCCATCGCGCCGGAGATCCTGGGTGCCGAGGGCTGGGATAACGCCCATATGGACTGTGGGGATGTGGACTTCGCAACCCTCACCGTCGAGCTTTACTGCGATCAGTTCGACCGTTTGACTGGGGAGCCGCAGCAGAGCGCTTTCGACAACCAGGCGGGCGAGTTCGCTGCCTCGTGCATGTTCCGCTACCTGGACGCGTCCGGCGACGACTGCCAGGAGGAGCTGATCATGGCGATCGCCCGGACGGGCCGGGCGTACGCTCCGTTTCCCGGTGCCCTGCGCACGGGGTACTTCCGGGATCGCCTGGCGGGTGCCGAGAGCGGCGATGACGGAGTCGTCTGGAACAAGCCGCTTGCCCCGTTCGGCGCCCGGATCATCGGACGCGAGCCGACGGCTGCTTGGAGTTTGAGTGGGGCGGAGGCCGGCATCTGGCCTGGCGAGGGGGTGTTCGGATTCTCGGTGACGCAGAGCGGCGATTTCCTGGTCATGAGCGCTCCGCGGCGGGGGACGTCATGGCCATTCGAAGATCCTCCCACCACCTTGGATGATCTTAACTTTGCGATACGCGGGACCGGCTACATCACGGATCTGAAGGACCTGTGGACGCTGGGGCTGGTGGACGGCAGCGAATCGCCCGACGTTTCGTTGATCCCGCCCAAGCCGCACATGTACTTGGCCGGCGGCGGCGGCCACAGCGGCCGCCCGGTGAATCGAGTCGGTGACGACTGCCTTCGGTCGGACATTTTCCGGACGGACCTGACGTACAGCAGAGGGTTCGAGACCCTCGGCGGCGGGCTGTACATCAGCGGGCGCATCGGCGACCACATCCGCCACGTGAGGGGCATTCCGGACTTCAACACCGACGGACGGTCGGATATCGCGATCGGCGCGCCGGAGGCGAACCCGTACGCAACGCTCGCGAGCCCGACGATCAGCCAGGACGGGGCGGTGTACGTGCTGTATCGCCGGGCCCCGTCGCTGGAGGGCAACTACAACCTGGACAACCTCGCACTGGCTCCGAGCGATCCGCTTCGGCTGGCCGGCGTGTACATCAAGGGCCCAGAGGGCGCGGAAGATCGATTCGGAGAAGTCATCGTCGGCGGGGTCGACTTCGGAGGCAACGAGACGGCGACGACGCCGGGCAACCAGGCGCCCGAACTCGTTGTTGCCAGCCCGTATGCGGACAGCGACCGGGGCGAGGTGTGGATCGTGTTCCCGGGCACGCGCGAGGATCCCCTGATCACGCCAACGAGCGGTGCCTCGATTGACGACTTGCTGGCGGATCGAAAGGTGGCCCGCATCAGGGGGAGTCAGGCGGGCGATCTGTTCGGGTTCAACATGGCCAACGCGGGCGACATCGACGGCGACGGGCTCAACGATCTGCTGATCGCGGCGCCGGGCGCCACGCCGAAGTTCGACTCCACTCCGTTCGACGGCAACGACGCTCTGGACGCGAACGGAATCGACCGCGAGCCGCCGTTCGGGGTGGCCGACGACATCGACGGGCCGCTCGGTATTCCCGACGGCACCGTCAACGAGTTCGACCGACTGGCGGGGGCCGGCGTGGTCTACGTGGTTCTCAGCGGGGCGGACACGACCGATTGGGCGGCCGATGACACCAAGGCGATGGAGATTTCCATCGATAAGATCGGGTCGGCGGAGTTGCCCGGGTTCATCATCGCGGGGCGCCGCGTCGACGACCAGCTAGGCGGCGGTCGAGCCAGCCAGGACAACTGCCACAAGCTGTCGCTGCATGACTCGACGGGTGGAACCGCAGACTGCAATTGCCTGGCGGGCATGATACCCGACGTCTGCGCGCCGCGGGACTCCTGGGACGCCGGGCGGTCGCTGGGCCTGGCCGGCGCCGGCGACGTCGACGACGACGGGCACGGCGACGTGCTGATCGGGTCGATTCTGGCCGACCCGCGGGTGGATCCGGACACCGGTAGCGGAACCGTCAACGGCGGTGAAGCGTATCTGATCTACGGGTTCAGCCGGTAGGTGTCAGAAGGCCATTGACCGTTCATTCTCCGGGGCTGTGGCGATTGCTCGCGGCAGCCCCGGTTTTTTTCTGCCAGGTCGGGTTGCCGCGGCGCCTTTACGCGGGCGCCGATTGGGTATAATGGAAGGATGATGCCGGTCGCGGAACGGGAATCTGGTTTTGGCGCTTCGGACCCGGTTGGCGCCGAGCGAGCGGGCTTGGGCGGGCTCAGCGTACTGGCGCTGGTGTCGGCCTATGTGTTGCTGGCGTCTCCGGAGCCGGTCCACGCGAACCGTCATTTTCGTAGCGGCGATGGCTCGCCGGCCCAGTCGGTAGCGGTGCCCGAGGTGGAGGCGGGGGTCACGGCCGCGCCGGCCGTCACGACCCCTTCGGCGTCCGTCGAGTTTCCTCCGCCGCTTCGCGACCCGATGGTGCTGGCGACGGCGGTGCTTGCCCATCACCGGCTGGTGGTGATTTCCCTCCGTGGTGGCCTGCACGGCCCATAACGCTCCCACCCCATTTCTGTTCGCGGTTCATCGTTTGTCGGTTCCTGTTCATCCTTTATCCATCCGGGGAGGACGTGTCGTGGGCGTTCAACAGGCGTTTGGAAGCTTCGTGCGGAAGTTCATCGGATCTCGAAACGAGCGGCTGGTCAAGCGGCTGTGGCGTGTGGCCGACGCCGCCGACGAGCGTGAAGCGCAGTTTCAAGTGCTATCGCCGGAGGCGTTACGGGCTAAGACGGACGAGCTGCGTGATCGCCTGGCGTCGGGGGAGAGCGAAGACTCCGTGCTGCCGGATGCGTTCGCGGTGTTGCGGGAAGCGTCGCGCCGCGCGCAGGCGCACCGTCACTTCCCCTGCCAGTTGATCGGCGGGAAGGTGCTGTACGACGGCATGGCGGCGGAGATGAAGACGGGCGAAGGCAAGACCATCGTCTGCCACCTGTCGGCCTACCTGATGAACCTTCGGGGAATGAAGGTCCACATCGTCACGGTGAACGATTACCTGGTCCGGCGCGACGCGGAGTTCGCGGCGCCGATCTTCGAGCTATTGGGCCTGACCGTGGGCTACATCCAGGCGATGCTGGACCCGTCCGGTCGCGAAGGGATTCGCAAGGCCGCCTACGCGTGCGACCTTACGTATGGGACGGCGAGCGAGTTCGGGTTCGACTACCTGCGCGACAACATGAAGCTGCGCCGCGAGGACCAGGTGCAGCAGGGGCTTGACTTTGCCATCATCGACGAGGTGGACTCGATCCTGATCGACGAGGCCCGCACGCCGCTGATCATCTCCGGCCCGGCGCACGATGACGTGACCCGCTACAAATGGGCCGACAACCTCGCCGCGTTCCTGGAGCGCAAACAGCGGACCGCCAGCGACGAGACCCGGCGCCGGCTACAGCAGTGGGGCGATTCGCCGCCGCAAGAGTTCGCCATGCATCAGAAGTTCGAGGACGCGGTGAACCGCTTCAAGATCGACCCGTACCTGGTCAGCGACGACGAGGCCGAGGCCATCGGGCACTGCCAGTACTACGTCGTGCGGCTGGAGCGCAAGGACGTGCACCTGACCCACGAGGGCGTTACGGCGGCGCAGGACGAGGCCAAGATCGGCAGCTTCTACGTGGGGGCCAACATGGATCGCCCGCACCTGATCGAGCAGTCGCTGCGGGCGCGCGTGGTTTTCAAGCGCGACAAGGATTACGTCGTCAAGGACGGCGAGGTGATCATCGTCGACGAGGGGACGGGGCGCCTGATGTACGGGCGGCAATGGTCGGACGGGCTGCATCAGGCCGTCGAAGCCAAGGAAAACGTCGCGATCAAGGAAGAGACGCAGACCATGGCCACCGTCACGATCCAGAACTTCTTCAAGATGTACAAGCACATCGCCGGCATGACCGGCACGGCGATGACCGAAGCCAACGAGTTCATGAAGATCTACAAGCTGGACGTGGTGGACATTCCGACGAACCGCCCGGTCAACCGCATGGATTACAACGACAAGATCTACCGGACGATTGACCGGAAGTACCAGGCGATCGTGGAGGAGATCTTTCAGATTCGGCGTCGGGGTCGGCCGGCCGACCCGTTCCTCCTCGCCGAGGTTCTGGAAGCGATCCGTCCGATCAACCTGAGCGTCGGCAAAGATACGTCGAAGATCGACGAGGCGCTGGACCGCTTCAAGGCGGCGCGGGACGTCAGCGACGAGCTGCTGCAAACGCTGATGGACGCCTATGACGACGCCGCGGGCGAGCTGGCCACCGGCCGACCCGTGCTCGTCGGCACGACGAGCGTGGAGAAGTCGGAGAAGCTATCGGCCATGCTCACCCGCACCTACGGGATCGAGCACGAGGTGCTCAACGCGAAGAACCACGCCCGCGAAGCCGAGATCGTCGCCAAGGCCGGCCACCGTACGGTACCCGAACGCGGCAAGGACAAGACCCCGCTGGGCAACGTGACCATCGCGACGAACATGGCCGGCAGGGGCACCGACATCAAGCTCGAAGCCGGCGTCGTTTACCCCAAGTGCAAGGTGCCGCAAAACGGCGACGACGCGCCGAAGCGCCGAAGCGACGAAACCAAACGAGCCGCGACCGTAAGGGAGCGGACAGAAGACACCAGAGCCGCGACGGATGGGCAGCGTGACGAAGGCGCACCAGCGGACCCGGTCGTGACCGATTCCGAATCCTCCGATTCTGGTCGTGTATCCACTCTTTACCCGCCCGGGGCGACGAAGTGCTGCCTGCGCTGTGCGGAATACGACCCGGCCACCGACTGCGCGCACTGTTTCAAGCCGAAGCTCGATCCGCGGTTTCCGGCGCTGGGGCGGAAGGTCTGCCCGCTGAACGTACCCTGCGGGTTGCAGATTGTCGGTACGGAGCGGCACGAAGCCCGGCGGATCGACAACCAGTTGAAGGGGCGATCCGGGCGCCAGGGCGATCCGGGAGGGTCGCGGTTTTTCCTGTCGGTCGAGGACGAGCTGATGAAGCTGTTCATGCCCGACAGCATGATCAAGCTGATGGGGTGGCTCGGGCTGGAACAGGGTGTCAGCCTGGAAGACAAGCGGCTGACCAAAGCGATTGAGAAAGCCCAGAGTAAGGTGGAGGAACGGAACTTCTCGGCCCGTAAGAACCTGCTGGAATGGGACGAGCCGGTGGACTACCAGCGCAAGGCGTTCTACGCGGAGCGGCAGCGGATTCTCGAAGGGCGGGACCTGCGGAAGCTGATTCTCGACACCATCGAACAAACGACGTCCGAGGCGGTCCAACGCTTCCTGGCTCCCGAGTATCGCCAGACGTGCATCGTCGAGTGGTGCCGGACGAACCTTGATCCGAACATCGATATCTCCGCCGGCCGGCTGGACCTGGACGATCTGCCGGCCGTGGAGGACACGATCCGTCGGGCGGCCGTCAGCGAAGCCCAGGACAGCATCCGCACGTCGATCGGCGAGTACATCGACGAGGATTCCGACCCGCGGGAATGGGACGTCGGCGGTCTGCTGCAATGGGGCCAGCGGGCGTTCCAGTTCAACGAGACGCAGAACCAGCTGCGGAAGATGACGCCGGACGAGATCCAGGATGCGCTGGCCGAGGCGGCCGAAGCCTATTACGAGGCCTTCAACCTCGACCCGATCCGCGTGTACGTGGATGCCGACTATCCGCGGACCATGCTCGTGGACTGGGCGCGGGTTAAGTTCAACATTGAGTTGACCAGCGACGAGCTGGTCGAGAAGAGCGTCGACGAGGTGGCGGCGCTGGTTCTCGGGAAGGTGAACGACGCGTACGTCCGGCGGGAGATATCGTACCCGGTTGAGGTGTGCATGGAACGGGCGTTTCAGGACGCCGAGACCGTTGGCGACCGCGCCGTAGTCGGCGAATCTATCGCCAACTGGGCGAACGCCAAGTTTCAGCTCGGCTGGACACCGGACAGGATCCAGGGCAGGACGCCGGCCCAGATCCACGAAGAACTGGTCGAACTCAACGAGCGGTTCCTGGTCGGCGGTGAGCTGCAGCGTCAGATCAGCGAGGCGATCGCAGGGAAAAGCGACGACGAAGCGATCGAATGGGGCAAGCAGCGGTTCGGGCGCGCCTGGAACGACGATCTGTGCCGGGCGAACATGAACGGGAGCGTCGCGAATGCGCTGCACGCGGTCGGCCGGGAGATGCTGCGGTGGGAGCTGACACGGCTGGAGAACTACGTGCTTCTGCGGATTTATGACCAGGGCTGGAAGGACCACCTCCTGGAGATGGACCACCTGAAGCACGCGATCATGCAGCGACCGCTGGGGGGCGATCAGACGCACCCGCAGAGCCAGTACGCGATCGAAGGGCGCGAGTACTTCGATCAGATGTGGTCGCGGATCCACGAAAAAGTGACGGACATGATCTTCAAGGTCAAGATGACCGGCGGGGGGCCGGCTCCGGGTGGGGCGGCGGAGCCGCGACGAATGCAGATGCACCATGCCGACGCGACGGGGGCGGGCTTCGCCGGCGCGGCCGCCGATCAGGCAGCGGCCATGAAAGCCCAGGGTGTCGAGCAGAAGGTCGAGACGATCCGCCGCAGCGAGCCGAAGGTCAGGCGAAACGACCCCTGCCCGTGCGGCAGCGGCAAGAAATACAAACAATGCTGCGGGCGGGCGCGCTGACCCGGCAGCTGCAAATCCGATGATGCCTCTTTGGACGCGCTCACGACCAGGGAACGAGAACAGAGGCCGGTGGGGAGGAGGATTCCTGCCGGTCGACGGCGGGCTGGACAGCGCGGTTCGGTGCAACCTCGTAGCAGGATGCGTGCCAACCGGATGCAATGCGGAATGCGCCGGGATCGCGGATCGCCGATTGACTTGTGGGGGTGAGCATGCCTAGAGTTCTTGTAGCGTCTGTTGGCCTCGTTGTGGTTCCTGTCCGTACAACATTGTCGGTTACGTTTGCAGAAGCCCATGCCGCCACATACCGTTTTTCAGTTTGCGGAGGCTGACCGTCTGGACGCCAGGCGGAAGATGGTCGGCGCGGCGGGTTGGTGTATGCGGATCCGCGGCGTCGAAGAGATGTGGAGACACGTGGCCGACCGCTGGACGGTGGCGGATTTGCTGCGGTGGCTGGATGCGGATGATGACGAGGCGGTAGCGGCTGCGGCGCTTTGCCTGGGGTGCATCGGTGATGCGGCGCTTTCGCCGTCGCTGGCACCGCTGCTGCACCACGCCGATCCGTTGGTATCGGCGGCGGCGGAGCAGGCGCTGTGGAGCGTCTGGTTTCGGTCCGGCTCGCCGCTATCTCAGTCGCTGATCTGCCAGGCGGTGTGTCTGCTCGAGGGTGATCGTTGGGATGAAGCTGCGGCGGTGCTCACGGAGATCGTGACCGAGGAGCCGTGCTTTGCGGAGGCATGGAACCAGCGCGGCATCGCGCGGTATCTGGCGGGCAGCTTCTGCGGCTCGATCGCCGACTGGAAACACGTCATGCAGTTGAATCCGTATCATTTCGGTGCCATGGCGGGCATGGGCCATTGCTTTGCCGTGCTGGGGCGTCGCACCGACGCGTTGGACTGTTACCACGCGGCTCTGGACATCCACCCGCGGATGGACGGAGTCCGGCAGGCGATCCAGCAGCTTCGGTCAGTTCGGCCGATCGAGACGATCGCGGCGCCCGAACATGGCACGAAGCTCCTTTCTGTTGTTTGAACTCACCCGTGCGAAGTTTCAGGGTTCGCCGTTGGAGGAGAGGGGGCGGGGTTTGCGTTTTTTCAGCGCGCGAACCAGCAGGAAAGCCCCGAACGCCAGTCCCAATCCAATCACGGGTATGTTCCGTCGAATGAACGGCTCCTTGGTGGGCATTTCGGCGGGGACGAGCACTTCCGTGTCGTCGGCAAACCGAACCAGCACGTTTCCCCGACCGCGGAATGCGCCTCTGGGCGCGACGCGGAGCCCGACGGTCACTGATCGGCCGGTGGGCAGCCCTGTGACCGATTCGACGGAGCAGACACCTTTTCCGAGGGGATTCGTCATCTCGGACGTCCACCCGTCCGGTGGTGTGAACACGTCAGCCATGTAGTGTGGAAACTGAACCAGCACGATCGGGGAAGAGTGGTGGTTCGTCACGGTCCACTCGTAGTTGTGTCCGGAGACGTCCGCGCCTCCGGTTATCGTCACCGGAGGATCCGCGAGTGCGGAAGCGGCGGTGATCAAGTAGACGACCGTTGCCAGCGGGCAGGCGTTCAGCCATGTCCGCCGTGGGCTCGGTGCGAGCGGGTCTCGGTATGCGTGGTCCGCGATCGGGCTCACCGTCGTCAAGTCTTTCGTACGCGGCGCCGTACGTCGGCGATGCCGTTGTATTGACGTTGACCGCTGGTCATTTTCGTCCGTTGCCGTTGCGCCGGGCATTATAGCCGGATCTGATCATCAAGGCACGTGGTGCTCCCGCGTCGTGTCAGCGTTGCGTGCGACGGCCGGGCAGTATACATTCCGTCTTTGGTCAGTCGGGCCCGGGCGCGGGGCTGTTCGTGGAAGGGTGCCGGTCTGCGGTGAGGGTCTGTGATGCGCATCGCCGGTGTTCACCGGTTGATCCGGCTGATTCAACTCATGTGGTTGGGGCGGGGCTCGACTGAGCGCTCGCATCTGCCGCGCTCGGGCCGTGATGCCGTATTTCCTCATGACCGGGGGCCGATCCGCGTATGGACCCGGTCCAACCGGTGAGTCCGCGCTATGAACGCACGCACGGGGGCCGTTCGCATCGCCGCGTTCTCGCTGATTCTGCTTCTCGTTGCGCTTTGGATCCAGGAGTTGCGGCGAAGCGGGACCGATGCGGGCGTGCTGAATCGCGATTGGAGGGCGTTCCACCGGGCGGGCGCGCTGCTTTGGGAGGGCCGGCATCGGGACATCTATCCTCTGTCGTTCGACACCGATTATCCGTTTCTGTACCCACCGTGCCTGCTGTATCCGTGTGCGGTGCTGGGTCTTCTGCCCCCGACGTGGGCCTACGGGTGTTGCGTCCTCGTCGCGTTGTTGGCGGTGGTCGCGAGTCTAGGGGTTTTTCGGATTTGGATGCCCGGGCGGCGCGGGGACTATGTTACGGCCGCACTGGTCGTGCTGGCGTCGGCGCCGTGGAACGGGATCATGGTGGTCGGGCAGATCACTCCGCTGTTCGTTCTGGCGCTGGCGGCCGGGTTCGGAGCGTGGCGGAAGCAGAGATTGCTGACCGCCGGGCTGATTCTGTCACTGCTTATGATCAAGCCGAATCTGGGTGCGGTGGTAGGGCTGGTCGTATTGGCCCGTGGCGGCCGGCGGATGGTGCTCGGTCTGGTGATCGGGTGGACCGGGCTGCTGGCCTCCACACTGCCGTTGGGGGTCGCGATGTGGGAGGACTACTTTGCGGCGTCGGCCCTCATGGCGGACGTGGTTAGCAGCAATGCGATGCCGATGTGGAAGCATCAGACGTTGTATGCGTTCTGGTGGACGGTGCCGGGGATCGATGTATCGGCGCGATGGGTGCAGCTTCTGTGGGCGATGAGCGTAGTCCCGATCGCCGCCGGAGCGATTCTGGTCTGGGCACGCCGCGTGCGCGCGGAGCGTGTGCCGCGCTTGCTCGGCGTCACGGTGCTGTTTCTGGTGGCGGCCAACCCGTATTGCTATTTCTACGACGGGCTGTTGCTGCTGATCCCGGGCGTGATCTGGTACGTCGAGCGGGGGCGATACGCCCATGCGCAGTGTCACCGGATCTGCGGGTTGTGCCTGCTGGGG
The DNA here is from genome assembly GCA_020353195.1 of Phycisphaerales bacterium. Classification (GTDB taxonomy): domain Bacteria; phylum Planctomycetota; class Phycisphaerae; order UBA1845; family UBA1845; genus JAFGJQ01. Next base: position 1,331,005 of record CP070691.1, read on the forward strand.
ATCTTCGTCTGGCAGCATTTGAGCCTGTTCGTGCTGAAGGAATTCGGCCCGTGGGCGTTGGTGGGGCCGGTGGCCTGGGTCTGGTGCATGGTCGAGGTGGTTGATCTGACGGTCGGCGCCCGCCGCCGGTCGTCGGACGCGTCTCTGGCAGCGGTGCCTTGAGCGGTGGGACGAACCGGTCTATGGTGCGCGTAGGGGGGTTGAGAAGGACAGGCTGGAAAGGGTCGTGTATGCGAGCGGTCGTGCAGCGCGTGTTGGGCTCATCGGTGACAGTGGGGGAGGGCGTGGCGTCGTCGATCGGGAGGGGGCTGCTGGTGTACCTCGGCGTCGCTCCCGAGGATGGCGAGCCGGACTGCCGTTATCTTGCTGACAAGGTCCGGCACTTACGGATCTTTCCGGACAGCAACCGGTTGATGAACCTGGACGTGGCTCAGGTGGGCGGCGAGGTGCTGGTCGTCAGCGCCTTTACCGTGCAGTGCGACGCCCGCAGGGGCCGCCGTCCGTCGTTCGACACGGCCGCCGGCCCGGAGCAGGCGGAGGAACTGTACGAGAGCTTCTGCCGCTTGCTGGAGGAAGCCGGCGTGCTGGTCAGGCGGGGCGCGTTCCGCGAGTACATGAAGGTCGAGTCGACGAACGACGGGCCGATCTGCGTGCTGCTGGATTCCGGGCGGTTGTTCTGAGATTTGGGGGGCAGGCTCATGGATGACTCGGGCCGGTCGGCATCATCAGGGATGTTCGATTCGGCGGAATGGTATGACGCCGGCGTCAACTGGGACGCCCGCCTCGAGCGCGAGATTCCGGTGCTGTGCGACGTGATGGGCCCGCCGGGTGATCTCGGGCTGCTGGACGCCGGGTGCGGGACGGGGCGCCAAGCCGTCGCCATGGTCCGGGCCGGTTATCGGGTGACCGGCCAGGACGCGAGTGACGAGATGCTGCGTGTGGCATCGGAGCATGCGGCGGCCGCCGGCGTGCACGTGCCTTGGGTCGGTTGTCGGTTCGAGTCGCTACATGACTCGGTAACGCATTTCTTCGACGGGGTCTACTGTATTGGGAACTCGCTGGCGGCGGCGGGCAGCGCGGATGCGATTGGCGAGGCGGTGAGAAACTTCGCGGCCGTTTTGCGGCCGGGCGGGCGCCTGTTGGTGCAGGTCGTGAATTTCACGCGCATGCGGCAGGAGAGCCCCTGTGTTCGTGGTCCCCGGGTCAGCCGCGTGGGCGGCACCGAATACATCTCGTTCCGGGTGTTTCGTTTCGAGCCCGAGCCGGCGGAAGTTGTCAACATCACCGCGTGGAACGACGGCCAGTGGCGTCAGCGGTCTCACACCGGGCGTTTGTACCCGCTCGAGTTCGACGAATTTGAGCGTGTGCTCGCCGACGCGGGAATGCGGGTGGACGCGTGGTACGGCGATTATCAGCGCAGCCCGTTCGATCGGGCCCGCTCGGATGACCTGATCGCCGTTGCCACCCGGGCGTGATTTGGGTCCGCGCCGGCGGACTGCCGTCGGTGGAAGCGTTAATTCGCATATTGTCGGGTTGACTTGGCGCACCTGAATTGCGTATAGTGCCGTATTCGCGGTTGCGGAGAAGCGGGAGGCGATCCGGTATGAAGACGACTCGCATGACAGTATCCGTCAGCGGTTTCGCCCGGATCCACCATCCGCGCGGGCTGCCGACCACGGAGAGACCAGCGTCCTGAGGACCGGAATTGCGTTTTCTTGACATTCACGGGCCCCGGGAGTTCGCAGGCTCCCGGGGCTGTTCGTATAGTCTGGAAGCCAATGATGAGTGTCCACCGCCCAGACGACACTGCCGCGTCGACCGGCGACACGCGGCGGGAAGAGATCCGAAGCGTCGTCACCTTATCGGTGCCGATCGTGATCACGATGTGTTCGCGCGTGGTCATGGATGTCAGCGACTTCACGATGATGAAGTGGCTCGGCCCCGATGCGCAGGCGGCGTTGCTGCCGGGCCAGGTCATGTTGTGGTGCTACATTGTGCTGGGGATCGGCATTGTATCGATGGTCAGCACGTTTGCGTCGCAATGCCTGGGCAGGAAGCGCTACGCTGATTGCAGCGCGTATGCATGGCAGGGCGTCTACCTCTCGCTGCTCTTCGGGTTGCTCGGTCTGGCGTTGCGCCCCTCGCTGCCGGCGGTGGTCGCATGGATGGGGCACGAACCTCAGATTCAGCAGCTCGAGCTGGCGTACCTGAACATCGCGGTGTTTGCGATTGCGCCGACGCTGGCGGCGGCGGCGCTGTCGCACTTCTTCAACGGCATCCACCGGCCCCGGGTGACCATGTGGTCCGCGATCGAAGGCAATGTGGTCAATGCGGTGCTGAGCCTGGTGCTGATCTTCGGGCTGGCGGGGTGTCCGAAGCTCGGGATCGCCGGTGCGGCGTGGGGTACGCTGGCCGGGACCGTGTACCGCACTCTGCGTCTGGCGATCACCATGTGCGGGCGCGGGTACGCCGAGCCGTATGCGGGCCGGCGCACCTGGCGTCCCGACCGGGTGAAGATCGCGGGCGTCCTTCGGGTCGGGGCGCCGTCGGGCATTCAGCTGGTGAGCGACGTCATCGTGTGGACGGTGTTCATCAACATTCTGGTGGGCAAGTACTTCGGCACCGTGCACTTGATCGCGACGAACGTGGTCTGGCAGTATCTGCGGATATCGTTCATGCCGTGTCTGGGCATCGGGTTTGCCCTTACCGCGCTGGTGGGCAGAGCGATCGGCGAATCGGATTGCGCGCGGGCGGTGCGGCTGGCCCGGATCGCGATTGCGGGGATGGCGTTGTACATGGCGGTCTTGTCGGTCATCTACTTCGTAGGGCGGCATTCGTTCGTGGCGTTGTTCAACGGCGATCCGCAGATCGTTCGTATCGGGGCGAGCGTGCTGATCTGCGCCTCGATCTTCCAGGTCTTCGACGCCATGGGGATGGGGTACAACAGTGCCCTTCGCGGTGCGGGGGACACCTTGTGGCCTTCGGTGGTGTTTGTGGTGACGCATTGGGTGATCGTCATCGGGGGCGGCTTTGCCATGGTCCACCTGTTTCCGGAGTTGGGCAGCCTCGGGCCGTGGATTGCGGCGACGGTGCTGATTATCCTGGTCGGCTGGGTGATGTGGTGGCGGTGGCACGCTCGAAAGTGGATGACCATCGACCTCCTCGGACAAGAGGAGGATGCCGGGCTCGCGCCGGGCGATCGAGCGGAGCCCGCGTTGGCCGGTTCGGCGGCTGCGTCGGAGGCGTCGTCGTAGAGACCCTCTCGAAACTGCGGGACCGGCATCGTGCCCTGTCGGCGATCCCGCCGGATTCACGGCGGGTCTTGAACCGTCCCGGCGCGGATTTACAATGCCGGAACCAGCGGGGGTCAGACATGGCGAAAGCGGATACGATCGTGGCGGTTTTTCCAGGGGCGTTTGACCCGATCACGTCGGGGCATCTGGACATTATTCGCCGGGGGAGTCGGCTGTTCGATCGGCTGATCGTGGCCGTCGGTAGGAACCCGGAGAAGACCGAGCTGTTTACGATAGCCGAACGGGTCGAGATGCTTCGCGAGTGCTGCGGCGACATCGACCGCGTGGAGGTCGACTCGTACGACGGCCTGACCGCCGAATACGTGCGCCGCGTCGGGGCCCGGGTCATTCTGCGGGGCATCCGGGACAACGTTGATCTACGCAGTGAATTGCGATCCGCCAACACGAACCTGTTGGTCGGCGACGTGGAGACGGTCCTGCTGATGACGAGCGACCAGCACGCGTTGACTTCCAGCACGCTCATCAAGCAGATCGTGGAGATCGGGGGATACGATTCGGCCCGTCTGTGTCGGCTGCTCCCCGACAATGTCGTCCGGCGGCTGGAGGCCAAACTCCGCGGCGGGAGCCGCCGGTAGGGGTGATGCTCCTGACGGGACGTTGCGACAGGGCTTGTTCTGGGGTAGACTCGTGATCGATAACCTGGCAGATGAAAAGTTCTGAACGAAGGAGTCTGGACTATGAGGCGCAACTTCATAAGTGTCTTTTCGCTTGCTGTTTTTGCCCTACCGGTTTTCGCGCAGGAAGGCGAGGATGACCGATCCTCGTGGCGTGAGGGCCGCCGCGGAGGTCGCGGGGATCGGTCGGGTCGGATGATCGCGCGATTCGTGGAGGATCTCGATCTCGACGAAGAGCAGCGGGCTCGCGTCGAGGAGCTCGCGGCCGCCCACCGGGAGCGGATGCAGAAGAACAGGGAGCTCTGGGCGGAGCTTCGGGCGGCGGAGCGCGATGGCGACCAGGCACGCGCCGCCGAGTTGCGGGCGCAGATGGCCGACGGCGAGAACCCGTGGGACTCGATCCGCCAGGTGCTCGATGAGGTCGAACCGCTCCTGAACGAGGAGCAATACGACCGGTTCATGGAGATGCGTGACGGGATGGATCGCCGCCACGAGGAAGGCGAACGCCGGCGGGAGGCCCGCGAGAGCTACGAGCGAATGGTCCATGATCTCCCCGACCAACTGAAGCTCGACGACGCTCAGCGCGAGGCGTACGACAAGCTCCTCGAAACGCAGCGTGAGGCGTCTCGGGAGCGAATGCAGCAGATGCGGCCGCTATGGGAGCAGATGCGTCAAGCGCGCGAAGCCGGTGACGAGGAGCGGATCGAGGAGCTGACCCGTCAAGTCGAGGAACTTCAGCCTGATCGGGAGGCGTTTCGCGATGACTTCCTGGAGCAGGTCGAGGGCCTGTTGAATGATACACAGAAGCCGTTGCTGGCCGAGTATCGCGGGCAGTTCGCGGTGGCTCCGGGTGAGCGCCCCCTTCGGCCGGCTGACGTGCGCGACATCCTTACCGCCGCCCGACGGGTTGAGCTTGAGCGCGAACAGCGGCATCGCTTGAGGCTCGTCGCGCGCGAAGCTCTGAAGGACGCCTACAAGATCCGCCGGACTGACAAGGAGGCGCAGGCTGCCCTTGCAGCGAGCGTCAAGGAGAAGATCGTCGAGATGCTCGAGCAGGGACAGCGGAAGGAGTTCGAGCGTCAGATCCAGCGCGCGCGGTCTACAAGGCCGGCGCGTCGGTGATTGCCATTTGCAGTATGTCAAATGGCGGCCAACCGCCTTTCACGTTCAGGCCATCTTAGCGGCCTTCCGTCCGTACAGCCTGTGCGCCCGCCGGCTCAGGGCGCGACTCATTGAATGCTGACGGCGCGCCTGGTTGCCGCGCGGAGGATACCGGGCCGGCCGGTCGTCGGGGTTGACTCGATAAGGGTGTTGTGGTTCTATGGCGCGCTGCAGTCTCGAAGCGTGACGCTGCGCAGGGCAACGAGCGGAGGGAGATGCTAGGGGATGCGGGATGCGTCGGATGTTTCCCGTGCACCCGAATGCCGGGGGCGGTCGTGTGGAATGGCCACCCGTGCATGATCATGCCGCCCGACGGAGCGACATTTCCCGATGGTCGTAGTGCACAGGAGGCTTTGGCGCGCATGTTCGCCGGTGGCACGTGGTCGCAATCGCGGTTCTACTGGAGCAGGGCAAGGTGCCGGGTTCGGCACGGTAATCTGGGCCATGGGTTCAACGGGTGAGGCATCCGAAACACCGGCGCAGACGGGAAGCCGCTTTCTGATCCTGGGCACTGCCGGTCACATCGACCACGGAAAAACCGCGCTGATCCGTGCCTTGACAGGTACGGACACCGATCGCCTCCCGGAGGAGAAGCGTCGGGGGATGACGATCGAACTCGGGTTCGCGGAGTTGGAAGTCGGGCCGATCCGGTTCGGAATCGTCGACGTTCCGGGGCATGAGCGATTCGTCCGCACGATGGTCAGCGGGGCGACTGCGATCGACGTCGCGTTGCTCGTGATTGCGGCTGACGATTCCGTCATGCCTCAGACTGTCGAGCACCTCGAGATCCTTTCGCTGCTGAACATCCGGGCGGCGGTGGTGGCGATCACGAAGACGGATATCGTTGACGCCGAGTTGGCCGAGCTTGTCGAGGAGGAGGTCCGCGAACTGATAGCGGAAACGCCTCTGCGCGACGCTCCGATCGTGCGCGTCTCGTCCGTGACGGGCGACGGCATCGGGGAGTTGAAACAGGTTCTGGCGGAGACAGCCCGGCGGGTCAGCGAATCCGAGTCGAGCCCTCCTTTCCGGATGGCCGTCGATCGCGTCTTCAGCGTGCCCGGGCGGGGGACCGTGGTGACCGGTTCAGTCCTGCGCGGGCAGGTGGCGGTCGGAGACGCGTTGGAGGTCTGGCCGGCCGGCGTCTCCTGCAAGGTGCGCGACCTGCAAACTCACGGTCGCCAATCGGAACGTATCCGAACGGGTGAGCGGGCCGCGCTCAACATCATCGGCGTCGACCGTGGCGTCCTGGCGCGCGGGTGCGACCTGGCCACGCCGGGCTACCTGTCGTTGTCCAGGCTGATCGACGCGCGGCTGCATTGCCTGTTGTCGTGTCAGAAAGCCATCCGACCGTTCACCCGGCTCCGTCTATGCCTGGGCACCCGGGAAGCGCTTGTTCGCGTAGTGCCGATCGAACGCGCGTCGATCGCCCCGGGTCAGACCACCTACGTGCAGCTGCGCTCGCGAAGCGGGATCATCGCGACGCACGGCCAGCGCTTCATTGTTCGTGATGAGGTGGCGTCGCGGACCGTCGGCGGTGGGGTCGTGCTCCATGGAGGCGCCCGGCGATGGACCACCGATCGAGTCGCGGAACGATCATCGCTTGAGATCCTCGATTCGGGTGACGAAGCCGCCCGTGTGAGCGAGGTATTGCGGCTGGCGGGATTCAGCCCGCCGTCGGACCTGACGGTCTGTGCACAGGCAGGTGTGGAGCTTGATCGCTTGTCCGCAATCTACGCGGAACTGGACGATGCCGGAAAGCGGATCAGCCTGGATTCGAGCGGGCGCCCGTGTTCGGCCGTCGGCGTGGACGACCTGCTGAGCCGGGCGGTTCGCTGGCTGGATCGGTTTCACGGCAACAACCCTGAGGCTCCCGGATGCCGGGCCGACGCCTTCCTCGGCTGGCTCGAACGCAAGAGCGCCAAGGGTCTGGCACGCCCGCTCCTGGATCGGTTGCTGAGCAGCGGGCGGGTCAAGGCGCTGGGCCAGTACGTCTGCCGCCCGGAGTTTGCCCCGGCGCTATCCGCTCAGGATGAGAAGCTGCTGGCGAAGATGGTGGAGGAGTATTCCCAGGCCGCCTTCCAACCTCCGAGGCTCGAGAATCTGAAGATTGCCCAGCGGACAAACGTGCAACGTCTTCAGCGGCTGGCCAAGGTGGCGGAAGCGACGGGCCAGCTGGTCGAGGTCCAGAGTGGTCTGTACCTGCATCTTTCCCGCGAGCAGGAGCTCCGCGACGTGGTCCGTGCCATGACGCGGGGCGGGAGGGGGGTGACCGTTTCCGAGCTCCGTGAGCGCCTCGGCTCCAGTCGCAAGTACATGGTGCCGATTGTAGAGTATCTGGACCGCGTCGGTTTTACGCGCCGCGACGGCGACCATCGCTTTCTGAAGGAATCGACATGACGCCGAAGCAGAAAGAGCAACTTCGCGCGTTGCCCGCCGTCGGTGATCTGCTGACGGCCCAGGGGGTGCAACGCTGGCTGGAGACCGCGTCACGCCCGGCGGTGGTCCGTGCCATCCAGGACACGGTCGACGGTGTTCGCCGGCGCATCCTTGCCGGCAATTGCGACCATCCGGTTGACACGGACACGTTGCTGCTGATGGCCGAGGATCTGCTGTGGGAGCGGATGGCGCCGTTGGTGCGGCGGGTCATCAACGCCACGGGCGTCGTGCTGCATACCGGGCTGGGTCGTGCCCCGCTCTGCGACGCCGCCATCGACGCCATCACCGACGCTGCCGCGGGATACTGCACTCTCGAATACGATCTTGAAACGGGCAGGCGAGGCCAGCGGGTCAAGCCCATCGGCGAGCTGATTCGCGATTTGACCGGCGCCGAAGCCGCCACCGTCGTCAACAACAACGCCGCCGCTACGCTGCTTGTCCTCAGCACCTTCGCCGCGGGGCGCGAGGTTGTCGTCTCCCGGGGCCAGCTCGTCGAGATCGGCGGGTCCTATCGTCTGCCCGAGATCATGGTCGCCGCCGGCGCCGTCCTTCACGAGGTCGGCACGACGAATCGCACGTACCTGTCGGATTACGAGCGCGCGATCAACGACCGCACGGCGATCCTCATGCGCGTCCACACCAGCAACTTCCGCATGATCGGCTTCACGGAAGAGGCGCGGCTTGACGAGATCGTGGGCTTGGCCCAGCGGGCGGGCCTGCTGGCCGTCGACGATCTCGGCAGCGGCGCCCTGTTCGATGTGACGCGGATCGGGCTGCCCGCGGAGCCCTGCGTTCCCGATTCGCTCAAGGCCGGGGCCGATTTGATCTGTTTCTCGGGTGACAAGCTTCTGGGCGGTCCGCAGGCCGGCATCATCCTCGGCCGGAGCGAGCTCATCGAGCGTGTCCGAGCCAACCCGCTCGCCCGCTGCTGCCGCGTCGACAAGCTTACGCTGCTCGCTCTGGAGGCCACGTTGCGGCATTACGAAGACGTGGCCGAAGCTCGCGCCTCCGTTCCCGCGCTGGCCATGCTGTCCGAAACCACCGACGCGCTCGCCGATCGGGCCCGTGCGCTGTGCGAACAGCTTCAGAAGGCCGTTCCTGGTGAGACGTTCCACGTCTGTTCGGACGCCTCGTTGGCCGGCGGGGGATCGCTGCCCGCGCGGGAGCTGCCCACGGTCGTGGTGCAATGGCGGCCCGGTCACCGCAGCATCGACGCCATGATGACTGCGCTCCGCCACACGGAGGTGCCTGTCATCGCCCGCGTCCGCGAGGATGGAATCTGCTTCGACCTGCGGACCATACGCGACGATGAGTATGAGGACCTCGCCGCGGCCGTTGCCTCTGCTACTGCCACTGACGGCGGCGACGCCGTCGTCCGGGCCATGCCCTCATAGAACCGTCGGCGGCCCGTGGCGAACCGGGCTCTTCATGAGGCCTTATAGTGCGCTGTGAAGATGTCACGGGGCGTCCGCGCCGCCGGATGCGGCCTTGAGCGGATCAGCTCGTATGATCTGGACCCGCAGGGCCGTGTACACCGTCGCGTCAGCCGACTTCGTGACGCGGATGCTGCCTTCCGCGCGCTCGCCTTCCTTGACGTCGGTGAGTGTGGCCAAAGCGCCGTTGATCAGAATCTCGGTTTCGTCGGTGACCCTCACCACCTGGGTCAGTTCGGCGTCGCGCTTTTCGCTGTAGAACCGCACGGTCACTTCCCTGTTCTGCCGGTCGATTCGCTCCACGACCCCTTTGAGCGACACGACTTTCGGCTCGCCCTCGCGCTCGGTGCACCCGCCCAACGACTCGCACCCGATCGCCGCGATCATCAGCCAGGTCCGTCCGTTTCGAATGATCCGCCTTGTCATGGGCGTTGTCCTTGTGCCGGCAGTTCGACGATCCGACGGGGCCCGGCGCCCGGCCCCGGCTCAGTGTAGCCGCCCGGCCGGTCGGCGGCAATCCGGTTGCGGTGCTGCAGACGAGGGCTCTACCGGCGGTTTGCCCGCCGGCATCAGGCTCGGGCGGAGCGGCTGCCGCCGAGCGTGCGGCCCACTTGCAATGGACACGGGGAGTTCGTACCCTTCCCCCGGAGGTTT
>CP070691.1:1340716-1359321 GCA_020353195.1 Phycisphaerales bacterium
ATTTCACGGGCGTCCAGGTCTTCGAGGTAGAGCGACATGAGTGCCTTCTCTGGCGTCGGCAACCGGCGGATGCATTCGCGGAGCCGGCGCACGTCATCTTCCAGCGTTGGATCCGACTCGAACGCGGCGATGGCACATGGATCAGCGTCGTCCGTTGACGTTTCTTCGATCAAGCGGTTCCGCCGCTGCGCTGCCCGAAGGTGGTCGATGCAGGTGTTCACCGTAACGCGGTAGATCCAGGTGCTCGGACGCGACCGGCCCCGAAAGTCGGACAGACTCCGCCAGATATGAACCATGACCTCCTGGCACACATCCTGACGCTCATGCTCGTCGCGAACGTAGCAGCAGCTAATGCGGTAGATCCGGTCTCGGTTGGCCTCGATCACCTCCTTGAATCGCGCGTCTTTGTTCATGGCACGCTCTCCTACCCCTTAGACGACCGCCTCCGGACATGTGTTACAGCAAACGCATGATCAGGGGTCACGCTTCAGAGTTGACGTAAACGAACATATGGTGATGGCTCCAAATGGCCGTTTCTGAACCCGTATCCGACCGGCAGAAAGGAGCCGTCACCATCAAGCGTAAGGTATCACCGGCGGACTGTCATCGCAAAGAGCTGCTCGAGGTGGTCCGGGTCGCCAGACTAGACCTTTCGGGCTACTGCCGCCTGGCGGCACAGGCCACGTTGCCACGCGCTATAGAGATCGGGGTGGAGTGGGCTGCTGGCCGTGGTCGCTACCAGCGCCGCGGAGACGACCAGTCCACCTGCCGCAGCGGCTGTAAGCAGCTTCGAGTAGCCACCGGAGAGCGGGCCGTCGGGCTGCTCGTCCCGCAGGCATGCGACAGTAGCAAGCCGTTGGCGAGTTGGTCGAATACTGCCAGTGTCGGCGTGATGAGTTGTCGGACGGCGGGTTGCTGGCCAAACGGGTGTGGGAGGAATGGGAGCATAGGCGTGAGCAGTCCGAGCGGAAGGCGCGGGAGGCGCAGAAAAAGTTGGCGCAGTTGGAGACTTTGTGCTCACGGTTGGCGAAGTCGGCCCAGTCTCGGCGCGCGTGCTGAATAACGGGCCGCCCAAGCATCCAAGCGGCCCGTGAGTTGTTACGTTTGCCTGTCGCCTGTCACTACTACCCTGTGAACGCCACCTGGAACTCGGCGAAGTCGAACAGGTCCACATCGCTGCTGTCATCAAAGTCGAAACACCCACAGCCAGCGCCGAGCCCGCCGCCGGGGCCCAGCAGACAGGCTTCGAGTTCCACGAAATCGTCCACGTCCACGTCACCGTCGCCATCGCAGTCGCCGGGGACCTGCGCGAACCAGAACCCGCCGGTCAGGCTGTACGTCCCACCGGTCATTTCGCCGGCGTCGTGTTGCCCGACGGTGCCGCTCGATTCATATTGGCCGCCGGTGCTGGACATGACACCACCGCCGTCGATGGTGTGCCAGGCGATGGCATAGTTCTGGGCAAGTGTGGGGGTAGCAGCGACGACGGTCACCGTGAGGGCTATCGCGATTCTTATTCCAATAGCAAGCATGAATGTCAACTCCTTGTACTGTGGTGATTGGCGAATCCACATCCTGATTGTCGCTCCTGGGTAGGGCGAATCCGGGGTTGGATGCTAGTATTCATAACGAATAGACCGAGCCTCCCATTCGAGTTGGTCGATGTACGCAGGATAGCTCCCATTTCTTGTCCTGTAGAAGACGATGAATCGCCAGCGCTGGTTGTCGGTGAGGGCGTAGGGCCCTAGATTCAGATGGTAGTCTGCATAGCTGGAGTTTCTCACCTGGATCACACCCAAGATCGGAGCGCCGCCATAGTGGTCTGCCAGGTCCGCGGTTGCCCCGTCGCCATAGGAGAATCCTCTGACAAGGAACACCACGGTCTCGCCTGAGGATTGCCCTCTGGCATGAAAACGCACATTCATGGTGACCAAATGGTCAGTGTTCTGATCGGGGATGTCGAAGGTGGTAAGCTGGACGAAACTGGTGCTGGAGGTGGACTGCTCGCTGGAGATCGGCATGCCACTGTTTACTATGTTCGCACTCACCTGAATGTCACCGCCTGCAACGACATCTCCGCTGACATCTAAGTTCCCCAGAACCGTCAAGGCCTCGGTCGGACTGTCGGTGCCGATGCCCACGCCACCCGCGGCGCGGATCAGGAACTGGTCCTGGCCGGTCGACGCGAAATCAGTGTCCGTCTGGTCCGCCCAGACGAATGTGCCGTGGTGGTTGGCCTTGGCTCGGCGCCCGGCTGCGAAGGACGTATCGCCGTTTGCCGTGTTGTACAGGCCCCCACACGCAATGGACCGGAAACCGCCGGCTTCGTTCCCTGCCCCACCGCAGACCGTCGACCCATCGCCGGTGGCGTTATTGCTGCCGCCACCGACGACGGTGGCATTGTAATTGGTCGCCGCGTTACCGAGGCCGCCGCCGACCGTCGCCCCATCCAGGCTGGCGACATTGAAAGCGCCCCCGCCCACCGTGGTCTTCTGTCCGCTGGCCGTATTCTCGTCCCCGCCGCCGATGGTCGACAAGCGCCCACTGGCGTTGTTGATGCGCCCGCCGCCGACGGTTGACCACTCCGCGCTCGCGCTGTTCTGCTGGCCGCCGGCCACAGTGGCGTAGGTCGCGCTGGTTGGATCGGCGTCGTCGCCTCCGGCCTGGTTGTACCCGCCGCCGCCGATGGTCCCGTAGTCGTCGAACACCCGGTTGCGGGTGGCGTCGTCGGCTGGAACGGAGGCCCCGCCGCCGGCGATGGTGCCGTACTCCGCCGCCACTTCGTTGAGCCACCCGCCGCCGACGGTCGCCGCCCGGGCCGAGGCGATGTTGCCGCCGCCGCCGGCGATCGTGGCGATTGCCCCGGAGGACTCGTTGAACCACCCGCCGCCCACCGTCGACTGCTGGCCGCTGGCCTCGTGGTATTGTCCACCGCACACGGTCCCCCAGCGGGCGTTGTCGACATCCCCATCATCGTTGCCCGCCTGATTGCCCCAGCCGCCGCCGATAGTGCCGAAGCTGTCCGTCACTTGGTTGGGCTGGAAGCTGGCGCCTCCGCCACCGATAGTCGCCCCCATGACGCCGGAAGTGACACTGTTGCTGCTATGACCGCCGATCAGGTTGGGACTGGTGGCATTCTGCTGCGTCCACAACCCGGGCAGGGCCAGGGCATAGGGCGTGGGCGCCAACGCCTGACGTGGGCTCAGCGTGGTGAAGCCCGCGTCGCCCGGACACTGAACGGATACTTCCAGCCAGCGGGCCTCACCGGTGAAGCGGTCCTCGCCGAAGTCCACAGACACGGTGAATAGTCCGTTGATCACGTTGACGCCGTTCGTGCTGGCCGTCCCGCCAACTTGGCTGCCGCCGGCCGCCGCGTCGTAGAGCTCGAACTCAAAATCGCACGTGTCGCTGACGGGCTCGCCGGCGTCCTTGAGCTGCCCCTGGTAGGTGAAGGTCGTGCCCACCTCATACGGCTGCCCGCTTACTGCCACCGGAGCCGCCAGCATCGCCAGAAACAGCCCCGAGATCCGGAACTTTGTCCTTTCCATTTCTGTTCTCCTTGAAAATTTGGGTTATTGAAGTGCCTCACTGCCGCCGTGAGCCGGGCTCCCACGACGACCGCGTTTTGCCGACACCGACAGCAACTCACCATCGGCGCCCACGATCTGCGTAAGGCTGGCCGGGCAGTCCTGGTGATGGGCAGCAGTCTCCGCCGCGAGCTTGACGTTTGGAGAGATGGAAGCCTCAAGCCCCTCGACACGCCATCGTGCCCGGCGCAACCGCCAGAGAAACGGGGTTTCTTGCGACTTATGCAAGAAAAGGTTATCGGACCAGCGACATGAAGTCAACCCACAAAGGCAGAAAAGCAGTGCAGCCTTACGGTTGAGGCGTCCTATGGGGGGAACTCAACGTAGTGCCACCACTCGGTCCGCGCGATTCGAGCATTGCCATACGCGTCCGGTGCCCCGCAGTGGGCATTGACGGCGGAACATTGCAGGGTTGCGGGTGCAGGGGATCAAGGCTTGAGCCTTCTTTCGCTGCTCTGGATGGAGATGGTGACAAAGCGGATCGGTTCTGCCTCGAAGACATGGCCATCGGCTTCCCAAACAACCTTGGGGGATGCCCACCTCTACTCAATCTCCACACGAGTCGATGCTACCTCTGGTCCGCCATTGGGACTCGCTGGCATCCCAAGAACGCGGCGCCGTAGCGCCTGGATGCTACCACCGTGCACGACTCCACCGGCCCCAGCAATGCAGCCCGCATTCGCGTCAGTCCGTCGCGTTCGATTCGCTTGGCACTTTCCCGGGGTCGGGCCACGCTCCGCGCCGACCTGTCGCAGACGGGCGGTATCGCCTAAGTGCTTGAACGGGAACAGGTTCGGTGAAATGCCGGAGGAGGGACTCGAACCCTCACGAGGTTGCCCCCACGGGATTTTGAATCCCGCGCGTCTGCCAATTCCGCCACTCCGGCGCGGCACGTCTCATTGTTGCCCGCAGGTCAGATCGCGTCAACCGCGTGACCCCACCAGGCAGTTTCGTCGGAGTCTGCGGTAATCCGGGCCAAGCGCTCGTACGCAAGAGCAGCACGGGCCGAACTCCCGGATCGCGATGACCGGCCCATCGACATCGCCCACATCGAGCCGAACGCCATGCTACGCCGGCGACCGCGCGACGGGGCGCCGAATCAGACCGGCCCACCCACCACGGCCGAGATAGACCAGGAGGCACGCGCTGATGATCGATAAGTCGATCGCGCCGCTCCATACCGCATAATAGACGACTCGTCCGGCGCCGAACCCGTACGAGTGCAACCCGATGCCCAGCACGTAGTTCACGCCGACATACGTCATGCCGACCATCCAGGCCGCCAGGATGCTCTTGATGGCCGTGCTCAGCGCGCCGCCGCGCCCCGCGACAAACACCAGGATCATCAGCCCGGCGATGATCAGGCTCGCCACGAACACCGGATCAGCGGGCGCGAACAGTCTGAACAGGATGGCGAACATCGCGACCACGAGCACCAGGCAAGCTCCCTTCATCCAGCCGGGCAGCACCTGGCGATCCAGACGGATGTGCATGACGGCCAGGTAGGCCAGATACGCGATCAGCGACCAGACCTCCTTCGGGTCCCATCCCCAGTACCGTCCCCAGGAATAGGCGGCCCACATGCTTCCCGTCACGATCCCGGCGAAAAGCAGGATTGATCCGACGTGCAGGAACCAGTAGTGCAGCTGGTCGATCGCCTGGATCACGTGGCGCTTGCCGGGCACGGCGGCCAGCGCGAACAACTGGATGTGCGCGATAACGAAAGCGTCGAACAGCACCGAATACGACACCATGATCGTCGGTACGTGGATGGCCATCCATACCGTATCGAGCAACACCGGCGCGACCGGACGGATCGGCCAATCCAGCCCAACGAAGTTCACCAGGGCGAGCGCACCGGTGGCCATCAGCCCTGACTTGAAGGATATGATCGGATGGCGCAGAAGCACGATGGCGATGATGTCGAACGCCCCGACGCCCCACGCCAGGAACAGCATCGATTCGTACATGTTGGCCGCGGGAATCCGGCCGGCCAGGTGCCATCGCACGCCGATGCCGTAACTGATCAGAACGAAGCCCGCCACGATACCGGCGAACGTCAATACACTCAGTGCCACGCGCGCGACCCTTCGTGCGGCAAACATGTTGACGGCCGCGGCGATCGTCGCCGCCGCCATCAGGTAAAACGCGATCAGGAACGGCTGGAGCTGATTGACGCGCACCTCCAGCTTCAGGTCGTCCGGGCTGGGTCGGTACGCGGCGGGCAGTTCAGCCAACTGCTCGATCAGGGTCCGTGTGCTGGTGTCGAACGCGGCCGCATCGTCGGCAAGGAACGCAACCTTCAGGGCGGCCCACGTCTGGGCGACGGCGCTGGAACCTTCACCGCGACGGTCCGTCGGCGCACGCCACGCTCCGCCGCCGTCTTGCGGATCGGGGACCGGCCGAATCGTCTGCCCGGACAGCGCCTCATGCAGCAATCCAAGCCGACCGGTGATGTCGGACACCTCCTTCTCCAGCGGGTCCATCTGGCTGGTGCTCTTGCCGCGAAGGTCATTGATCACCTGCCGCAGGGGATCATGGTTGATCAGCTCGCGGTACGAGAAGGAAGCGCGGTCAAGATCGAGTTGAAGCTCCCTGCGAAGCTCGGTGTTGCCGATGCTGATCACGGGGGCGTCCCGCCACGAGAGGGGGTCCAGCGTCCACGCCAGCAGGATCAGCACGGGATCGTGACCGTGGAACTCGATGTCGCCGGTAACCTGCTGGACGACGTCGCGGGCGACCGTATCCAGCGGAGGCCACCGCCCGTCATGCTGCACCGCCATGTGACGAATCGCGGAAAGGTCGAGCGAGGCGGGCAGCGCGGGCAACTCCCCGGCCGGCGCCAAGGGCGTAGCACCCGCCACAACTGTCAGCACAATGTGGATGAACGTTACCATCAGACGTTTCACCTGATGAGAGTCATTCGTTCATCAAGGCCCGCACCCGGCGGTGGACCGAAATCCTGGTGATCAAGACGACGATCATGCCCACGACAGCCAACACATACCCGACAAACACGACCCACATCCCCGGGTCCCGCGCGACGGAAAGCGTGCTGAACGTTCCCCCCTCCTGGTCGTAACCTGATTGGAAAAGCGCGTACCCGCCGTACTCCAGCGGAGCGTTCATGCTGATCACGCCGGCGAGGGTCTGGCCGGACTTTCCGTCGGTGATCGTGACCCGGCTCTCGAACGAGCGGGCCCTTTGCGTGCCGGGGTACGTCCCGATCGTGAACTTCTCGAGGGTCAGCGAGAAGCCCAGATCGCGCTTCTCGTTTTCGAATCGCAGTTGATACGTCTTGTCCCCCAGCATCACGGTGGCCGGCTCGCCCTTCCGCAGGCTGAGAAGCTCGCGGGCGTCGCCCCGGACAACTTCGAGTTCGAGACCGGGCCAGGGCGTTTCACGGGCCGGGATGACCGGCGCCAGCGAATGCTCCAATCGTGCGCGGTCGAACCGTCGCCGGACGGTGAGCGTCGTCGACGGCCACGGAGTCTCGACCGCCGAACCGATGGCGACCGGCGTGTCGGTCACCGCGGCCTCGGAAGGAGAGAACAACGCGTGCATGTTCCCGTCGGGTAGCATGAGAAGCTGCACGTCCGGTGGCGCGTCCTCCGTCGTCGTGATGCCCGTGAGCCGGACCTTCACGTCAGCCAGCGCCGGGCCCACGCCGTGCGTGAACTCGGGATGCAGGGCGAAGCAGAATCGCCGTTCCCGGTGCTCGCCCCGGATCACGTACACCACGGCTGCAGGATTGACCGGGCGGTTGGAAACGGTGCCGAGCCCGTCCGGGCCGACCTTCGCGTGGGGGAAGTAGTGCGCGATCTCGAGTTGCACCTGACCGTCCCCGACCGGTACGGTCTTTCCGAGGTTCTCCATCAAGGCGACCTTATGGACCTTCTCGCCGATCGTGACTTCGAGCGTACCACCTTCGTCCGGATCCGCGGTGCGGGCGGCAGCCAGCAACCGGCTCAACTCGTCCCCGCCCGCAATCGAGCGGGCCTCGACCGTCAGAGGCCCGACCTGTGCGCGCCGGTCGGGGAACAGCCACTCGACGTGTTCGTGCTTCATCCGGACGACTGCGACCTCCAGTGCCACGCTGGGGTCCGGGCCGTCGTTGACCACCTCGTGCTCGGGTTGGCAATCCGGAAAGTAGCGCAACACCCTGACCGCCGCCTCGTCCAGCGCCAGCGCCGGCACCCGGGGATTGTCGACCGGCTCGATCCCGCCCAGGTCGAGCCTCACCGAACGCTGCTGTTTCGCGGCGCTGTCGCGGAGTATGAGGGTCTCGTTCTCCGTGGTGAACCGGTCAGCCGACCGGCCTTCCCGGAGCGTGACGTGCCCGCGAATGCCGACCGCTCCCGTAAGCACGGCGCCACCAAGGATGATCAGGATCGACCCGTGCGTGATGACGAATCCGATTTGCCGTTTCGTGAACGGGAATCGAACGGCGACTGCCAGCGTCATGTTGGCAGCGATCAGCCCCAGGATGATGCGGAACCACCAGGCGTCGTAAATGGCGTAGCGGGTCAGTGCAGATCCGTGGGACATCTCGTAGAACGTGGCGTACGCCATCGCCACGACCGTCATCATCAACAGGACGGCCGCGAAACGCAACGACGCAAGGGCAAAGACGATCGAGCGAAGAGGATTCATCGAAGCTCGGGATTATCGGGACAACCATTACCGGACATCATGGCCGGGCGACGGAATCACCCGACGATCGCGCAGTCTGCGGCACCGGCGCCCGACGCCGGGCCACATCGCTATCGTAGCATACCGGACCCGCCGGGAAAGACCAGCGCGGGGAGCTTTCCCGGACGTTTGTGGTTCTCCTGCATTCCGCGTGGTTTCTCGGTGCCGGCCGAACCGGGTCGACCGCCGCAGCGATCGGAGCAGGGCCTGTCTGCGCGTGCAGTTGCCGATGCTACGTGAAGACGGCACCCCGCCGAACCGACGAATAGATAGAAAATCCGTGCGTTCGACTTGAGCGCGGTTCAACCGCAGTGCGCCGGGCGGCGGAGGATAGCCTGCGTCCGGGCTGCGACCGTACGGCAGGAGCGGATGGTGTCGACGTTTCCGCGTACCTTCCAGATCGTCCGAAACGGGATCCTGGAGACTGCGCAGGTTCACGACGCGCAGGAGCTTCTCCAACTGCGCGTCGAGTTGGAGCTGATCTGGCGGTGCGGCCTCGGGGCCGACGAACGGGTCCGCGGTGTGCTCAACTGGCTCCGGGCGCGGCGCAAGGACAGCGACATCGAGGACCTGTCTTCCGTTCTGAACGACGCCGCTCATCCGGTCATCGGGGCCTCCATCGCCCAACTCGATTGTGAGTCACCCGAGATGCGGGAGCAGCTTCCCTGCGCAGTGATCCGTGAGGCGTCCGAGCGATTCCATCAGGACGTGGCCCACCATATTCGCAACTCCGGACTGAGAAATGCGGAGGAGCTGGCGGCCCGTTACGAGAAGCATGTCAGGGTCCTCGCCCGATCCAGGCTCGTGGACACGGTCGGCGCGAGCCCCGTTCAGCGCATGCACGTTGACCCGAACAAGAACGAGTCGACGCCCGAACAGGAAAACTTCATCATGACCGAACAATCCAACGACAACAACCCCGCCGACTTCGACGCCCTGGCCGGGCAGATCGACGGCGCTGTCGGCGCCTCCGCCAAGGCGGCGACCGAGGACGCCGAAGCGATCCTGCACGCCGTTCAAGAGGCGGATGAAGCCGACGTTGCCGACAGCAACGCCCAAGCCGACCGGGTCTTCGACGAAGCGGTCACCGACCCGGAGCCGATGCAGGATGAGCCCGAGGGGCCTCGATCGGCGTTCGCGTCGCCTACCGCGGGCGCCGAGCCCGCAGTTCACAACGGCCAGGCCGACGCGGATCTTCGGTCCCCGGGCGAACTGCAGGGCGTTGTTCAGGAGGCGGATCAGGCCGAGATCGCCGATTCGAACACCGACATCGAAGGCTTCATCCGGGACGCGTTGGCCGACGCGGAGGAGATCGCTGCCACCGACGACACCGAAACGACCGGAAGTGACGCGACTCCGACTCCACCGCCGCAGGAGGATTCAGCCGAAGGCGCAAGCGACGCCGCCATCGACCAACCGGAGACAATCGGCTCGGTGGATACGAGCCAAGCTGTCGAGAGCGTGCTCGCCGACGTGCAGGCCAGTGTCGAGCGGCTGGCCGACGCGCTGGCGACGGATTCGCAGCCGGCTGCGGTGAGACCGACGATCACCCTACCCGTCGGCATGCCGACGGCTTCACCGCCCGTCGACGAGATCGAGGCGACCGAAGCGATCATGGCCAACGTGGAAGCCGGTGTCGCCTCCCTGACCGGCGAAATCGGAGGCGACGCAGAAGCGCAGCAGGCGAGCGAGGCTCCGGCCGACGCCGCGATGCCTCCCGATAGCGGGACCGCTGTCGATGCCTTGAACCCGGCCTCGCCGCCGACCGGCGTGGACGAGATCGAGACGGGCATCCGCCACTTCGCTCAGCTGCTTACCGGCGAAGTCGAGCAGCTTTGGGTCGGTGCCAGGCAGGCGTTGTCCGACGCCCATCTCTTCCGCGACGAGCTGAAACAGATTTGTGACGATGCCCGTCGAATGTTCGTCGACATCCAGGCCACCCGAGCTGAGATGGTCGAGATTCGCGAGCAGGCGCGGATCGACCGTCAAGAGGCCCGCAATCTGCGCGACGACATGCAGAAGACCCTGGAGCGGATCAGGGCCCTCGCCTCCGAAGCCGCGAACGCTTCCGATCAGGCGCAAAGTGAGGCCCGGGCTGCCGCCACCCATGCCGATCGGGCCCGTGAGGGCAAACCGCCGGACCCTTGATCGAACGCTCGCCGCGACCGGGCGTGCTGCCGCCGAGGTACGGTCGTAACCGGCGGGCCGACGCGGATCCGCCGGCGCGCGAATCGTCAAACAACGGATTCCGCGACAAGGACCCATACGCCGGGCGACTGAAACAACCGGAGCTTCCCATGCGTGCAATCTCGGTCACGATCGTCGCGCTGCTGGTCCAGACCGGGCTGGTCGGCGTCACCCACGCCAGTCCACCGCTGAAGCCAACCCTGTTGCGACAGAGCGACCTTCTGCAGGGCGATGAGCAGGTTCTCCCCGCTGACTTCAGCGGGACGGTCGCCTTCTCGGTCACCATCGATGATCCGGCGTTGCAGTATGCCGGCTACCACGAGGACGTCGAGCGCCTGGCTCTGGCGGCGTCGGCGGAGTGGGGGCAGTATCTGGGCGGGCAGGCGGTAGTCGAGTTGCGAATCGCGTTCGTCGACGGCGACTACCTCATGGCATCGCGGCCCATGGTCGCCGTGGATACCGGCGAGGCGTTCGATGGTATCGACGTCTATCAGGCCGGGCCCATCTGGGAGCTTCGCGGGCACGCCGATCCGAACGGGCAGGAGGCCGATGGAGAAATCCTGATCGCCCCCTCAGCACTGGGCCTGATGTTCTGGGGCTATCCCCAGGACCCGCACCCCCACAGATACGATGCCTACGAGACCATCCTGCACGAACTCGGGCATATTCTGGGGTTCGCTTGCTCGGATGATTACTACGCGGGAACCGCAACTTGGATGACCACCTACGATACCCACGTCGTGGAAACCGCGACCGGGTACGGCTACGGCGGGCCGATGACGGTCGAAGTCTTCGACGGCCCCGTGCCCCTCTCCGACGCAACCTCCCCCGGGGTCTACGTGCACACGGACGTCGCCACCGGCCCCGGACGTTTGATGTACCCGTATACCGACTTCGGATCGCGGCTGAGCGTCACCGAAGTGGAGCTTGCCATCCTGACGGATGCGGGCATGCCCGTGCAGGAACCCTGCCTCGACGCCTCCGCCGACTGGACGCTCGACTCCGACGAGGACACGGTCCCCGACTGCGCCGACAACTGCCCGAACACGCCGAACCAGGATCGCGCCGACGCGGACGGCGACGGTGTCGGTGACGTCTGTGACACCTGTCCGGACGATCCGAACAAGTGGGACGATGAGGGGCTGTGCGGCTGCGGACTCGCCGACGTCGACACCGACGAGGACGGCTCGCTCGACTGCGATGAAACCTGCCCGAACGATCCCGACAAAACCGAACCGGGCTTCTGCGGATGCGGCGCAGCCGATACCGACAGTGACAGTGACGAGACACCCGACTGCCAGGATCAGTGCCCGGACGACCCGGACAAGACCCTCGCGGGCGCCTGCGGGTGCGGTGTTCCGGACGCGGACTCCGACGGCGACGGCATTGCGGATTGCGAGGGCGACGACTCACAAGAGTTCCTCGACATCGACGAGGGCGACGAAACGGAGCCGATCGACACCGGCCCCGCCGACGGAACGACGGCGGGAGGCTCAGCCGGCGGGTCAGCAGCCTGCGGCGTGGGCATCGTCCCGCTGCTTCCATTGATGCTGGCCACTCCCACTTTCGTCAGACTCTCGCGGCGCCGGTCGAGCGGCTGGGCGCGTCGCTGAGATCCGCCGTCAGCCGGCTCGCCGCCTGCCAGGCCAACTGCACCATGCCATGAGACCGTGAACCTGCGCCCGCCCCTGGGGCATCGGCCGCTCTCGTATCAGCATCAGTCCGCGATGGCTGGCCTTGTGAAGCGGGCGACCATCGTCAGGGCAAAGCGCTGCTCTGCCTCAGCAGAGGCTCGACGACAGATGTCGCGAGACGCAACCACGTGGTTTCCAGGTCTTCGTAGGGTTCCCGTTCTTGGATGACACCCGACGTGCTATAATCAGCGGGCGGGTGGACGGTTCTGTACTCGACCCTGGAGGGTGCGATGGAGCGTTTGTTTCGCCTTCGATTCGGACGGACGATCTTGGTGCTTGCGGTCGGATTCTGCGCGTCGCGCACCCTGGGGGAGATCACCGTCGACCCCTGGACCTCCCTGTATCGGGGCGTCGACCACGCCGTTGGATACGCGGATACCGACGAGGCGTGGCCGCAACTCGTCAATTGCCTGCGGATCGACCTTGCGGACTCGGACATTCAGTTCGTCACCACGCCGTCCAACGGTCCTGATCCGCTCGAGACCCTCTCGGCTACGGGGACCCAGTTTCTGGCGGCGACGGGAGCGCACGCGGGCGTCAACACGAGCTTCTATGCTCCCTGCTGCTCAACGCAACCGGAGAACAAGGACTTGATCGGCTTGGCGGTTTCGGACGGAGAGCTCGTCTCGCCGGCGCAACCGGACGCCCGGGCCGCGGCGCTGATCGACGCCTTGAACCAGGTCTCCTTCGTGAACACGGTGACCGATCCGTACTCGCTTGACGGTGTCCTCTTCGCCTTCGCCGGGTCGAACTTCGTTCTCGGCACGGATCGGGACATCCCGACCGGGCCGGACACGATCCACCCGGCCCGCACCCTCGTCGGGGTCGGCGACCGGGACATTCCCGGGGACAACGCGCTGTTGTACTTCGTCACGATTGACGCCGGGCTTGCCGGTGTGAGCGACGGGGCGACGCGGCGGCAGTCGGCGGAATGGCTGTTCCGTTTCGGCGCGCATACCGGTGTGAACCTCGACGGCGGCGGTTCCACGACGATGGTGTGGCGCACGCCGTCGGGGTCGATCCAGCGACTGAACATGCTCGGCGGCGGCACGCAGCGCTCCAACGGCAACAACGTCGGCGTCTTCGCGGCGCCTTCGGACGGCGTGCCGCAGCCCCTGTTCACACCGGTCTGGTTCGCAGGGCTTCCGGACAACTCGGTGGCGGACTTCTCGGCCGAAGACGGAACGTCGAACCCGCCGCCGGGGAGCCCCGATACGCTGGATGATGACTACTACTTCGCGGGCCTCTATCCGGACCCGATCGGCGTGGTGGCGGACGACGAGCCGCTGGGCAATCTGGAGCGGGCCGTCATCCATTTCGACCCGCCGAACGACGACACGCTCCGGTTCCATTTCAACCTGTCGGCGGCCGAAGCGCGGGCATCGACGCAGTTCCGTTACTCGTTGACCGTGTTCCAGCAGGACGGCCAAGGCGCCTTGTCCGTGCAGATCGAAGTGCTCTTCAACGATGTGTCGGTCGATGTCGCTTCGCTCACCGAAAGCACCCCGTACACTTCGCCGGTCTTTGACGGGGCCACCGTCGGTGCGATTGAAGGTGCGAACGTCCTGACCGTCCGCCAGGTGGGAGGCAACGCGCAGTGGACGAGCTTCGATTTCCACCGGCTTGAGGCCAAGGTCGCGCTGCCGCCCTGGGGCGACATGGACCACGACGGCGACGTGGATCACGACGATCTGCTGTACTTCCTCTTCTGCCTCCAGGGCCCGGGCGTCACGTACTTGCCCGGTCATATGTGTTTGGATGGCGACGCGGACGCCGACATGGATGTGGACCTGGCCGACTTTGCCCAATTCCAGACCGCATTCGGCGCTTCCTGAACCCCACCGAGACCGGCCGACTCCGGCGCGCTGCGCGCCACTCGCGGCTTCTCGTGCACATCGTCAGGCAGCGCACGGCGAAACCATGGGTCGGACGGTGGTAAGCACGAGCCCCCGACCGTCTCCAGCCGCTCGCTTACGCGCGCGGCTCGTTCGGCCGGACGGTGCGACGGCGCTGCTCATTCCGGTGCGGGGATCAGCTCGAGGACATCCCGGACCTCCACGATCGTGCCGATGTGGCAGGTGAGCTCGAGATCGGGCCGGGCTTGGACCTCCAGGCGCGAGATCGCGCCGGGCGTGGTGACGGCGTCGAACAGGTCGTTGTCGAGGTCGGGGTCCTGGAACAGGTGATACCTGATTCCCGTGTCGGCCAGGAAGACGCGACACGACTCGAAGACCCCTTCCGGCTCCTGCATCTGTCCGCGGACCACGAACGAACCCGGCGGGAGCAAGGAAACGCCGGCATCGCCGCCGAGCGAGAGCTCCAGCCCGTCTCCGCATCCGGACAGTAACAGCACAGGAACAAGCGACGTAATTGCGATTGCGGAGCGTTTCATTGACGTCATCCTCGAACCCGTGCAGCCGACCCCGTGACCGAATGTCACGATGACGGCGAACGTCGGCCGGCCTCCAACTCCTCGGTCAGCTGCCTGATCCGCTCCTTCGCGAAGGGCACGTTACTTCGGTTGAATGTCTCGTGTTCGAGGACTGCGTGATACAGCTCCAAAGCCCTGGCCCGATCATGCATGCGATAATCGTAAACGACGGCAGCCTGGAAGCGGGCGGCGTGCGGAGTGTGCGGGTCCCACGTCCAGGCCCGCTCGTACCACTGGACCGCGATCTCGCTCTGGTCCTTGAGGTACTCCTTGTGAATCTCGCCGATGTAGAAGGCCGCGTCGTCGATCTTGTCACTCGTGGGGTGCTGATAGATCACTTGCCTCATCATGTCCAGGGCGTCGAGCATGATCTCTTCACGGTAGAACACCGGTACGCCGTGTCCGCCCTCCCGCATCCGCGCATAGGCCCTCTCGAACAGCGCGTCGGCCTCGGGGATTGACTCCTCGGGGCGCAGCCAGCCACCGGGAATCCCTGCATCGTCGAGGTAGCTGAAGGGTTGGATGCGGCGAGCGTCGGCAAGCTCCTGCTTGACCCACTGCTGCGTGGTCGGATCGCCTCGCTCGCAGTAGAGGGCGTGCAGGGCGGCGAGCGACAGGTGATAAGCCCGTCGGGCAAGCATGAGTTCCTCGACGAGATCCGTTTCCTGCCCAAGGGCCGTTGCCGTCTCAGGACCGGCGTCGTCGAAGGGTTCAATCCTCCGCAACCCGTTGATCTCCTGCTCGGTCCATCGCACTTTGATGTGGTTGCCTTTGTGGTGGTAGCATGCCCGCAGCGCGAGCAGCGCGTTGCGATACCTGCCCCGATCCAGCGCGACGTTTTCAACCAGCTCTTTCTCGTGGTGAGTGGGCGCGAGCGCTGTCGGCTTGCCGTCGACGACGGGGCCGGCCAGCGTGACAGGCCCCATCTTCGCCTTGTCGTCGGCAAATAAGGCGTCGGTGGCACAACCGGCCAAGGACGTCACCAGCCATCCGGCGGTCAGTGGAATCAACACCAAGCGAGACATGGTCCACTCCCTGGTCAAAAAGGGGTTCGCTTCGATCCGTCTCATTCCATCCCCTCGCCCCGCGTCCGAAACGGATTAGAGCCTCGCCCGCGGTAGAAATCAAGGGGGCGGAGGGGGATGACTGAGGAACCGCGGCGGTCCGCCGTGGACCGGGTCCGCCGACGCCGGCGGTCGTTACCATTGGGCCTCCTCGAACGCCCCGAGCTTCTTCTGCGGTTTGGCGGCGGGCCGGGCCTTGAGAATCGCATTGGCCAGCGTGATGTCCGCGCGCGTGGTGATTTTCAGGTTGGTGAAATTGGATTCCACGATCGAGACGGGGTGGCCCGTACGCTCGACCAGACAGGCGTCATCCGTGACACCCTCCATGGACTCGGGCGGATTCGCGTAGGCCTCGGCGATGACCTGCCGTTTGAACACCTGCGGCGTCTGGGCTTCATAGAGCCTCTCGCGAGGCACGGTGGCGTCGATCGTGCCGGAATCGCTGACCCGTTTGATCGTCCCCTGAAGCGGAGAGGCGAGAATCGCGGCCCCGGTCTTGGCGGCCTCGGCAAACACGGCGTCGATAACCGCGTCGGTCGCACAGGGGCGCACGGCGTCGTGAATGGCTACGAGCTCGGCGTCGTCATTCACGATCTCCAGCGCGGCTCGAACGGAATCGTAACGGGCCTCGCCCCCTTCACAGATCCGCACGCCCATGAATCCGAGGTTGGCCCCGTACCGCGTTTTCACCTCCTCCAGGTCGGCCCTCGACACGACCAGGATGGTCTGGCACACGTCGTCGCGGTTGACGAACAGCTCCAGCGTTCGCAGGAAGATCGGCCGGCCGTCCAGCTTCGCGAAGATCTTCTTCTCCCTTCGGCCGAATCGTTCGCCCTTACCGGCGGCGGGAATAATCACCGCGATTCTACGCATGACCGTGTCCTCCCTGTGACTCGATTCGTCGATCGCCTCAAAGTCTAGCCGCCCGGGCGGGCGATGGGAAGCGCTTTCATGTGACGCGCGAGGTGCGCGGTTTGCGGCCGGGGCCCGTGCCCCCATCCATCCGGCCGAAGATCATCCGCCCGGCGGAACTCTGCAGCACGCTGGTCACGGTGATGTGAATGGACTTGCCGATGAAGTCCCGACCGCCCTCCGCCACCACCATCGTTCCGTCCTCGAGGTATCCGACACCCTGACCCGCCTCCTCACCCGGGCGGATGATGCGCACGTCCAGCCCCTCACCGGGCAGGAACACGGGACGCAGCGCGGTGGCCAGGTCGTTGAGGTTGATCACCGTCACGCCGCGCACCTGCGCGACTTTGTTGAGATTGTAGTCGTTGGTCATCACGCGCCCGTTGAGCTGGTCGGCCAATTCCACCAGCAACTCGTCGACGCTCTTCCCGCTCTCCCGGCGCCCCAGCTCCACGTCAAGAATCTTGACGTCGATCTTGTCGTTGGATTGCAGCTTGAACAGCATGTCCAACCCGCGGCGCCCCCGGGTCCGCTTGAGCTTGTCGCCGCTGTCGGCGATCGATTGCAGCTCCCGAAGCACGAACCGGGGCACGATCATCTCCGACTCGAAGATGCGGGCCTCGGCGACGTCGGCAATCCGCCCGTCGATGAGCACCGAGGTGTCAAGGATCAGCGGACGGGCGCCCTTGGTCTGCTTGGCGAACTCGACGTACGGGATCACGAACCGCACGTCGTCCTTGGTCTGAAGTACGAAACTGGTCGTCAGGTAACAACAGATTACCCCGATGAGAAACTTGATCGCGCTGAGAAGGGGGTGGTTTCGGTACCCGATCAGCCGCTTCTGGATGACCTTGCGGACCTCACGCTTGTACTTGTCCGGATCCTTCTCGTCCGGCACGAGGAGCTCCTCTTCCACCGGAGTCTCCGCGAAGACGGGCTCCCGCAGGTTCCTGAACGACGCACCCGTTGACTCGACGACCAGGTCGACGATCATCGCCAGCCCGACTGAAATCACCATCCCCACCACCAGCCCGAAGAACAACCCGGAAATCACCCCGAGCGACTTGCGAGGGATGAAAATATCGACGGCAATGACCACCAACGCCACGCCCAGGCAACTCAACAGGACCAGGTCCTTGCTGGCGGTCAGGAAGCTCAGGGGACCCACCGGCGTGTCGTCGCCGGCGATGAACCGCCAGCCGACCGCGGCGAGCGCGAGAACAAACACGACACGCAAGAAGTGCAGGAACACGCGGTGCCTCCTTTTGCGCAACCGGCGTCGTGGCAGGCCGGGCCACAGAACGAAAGGAAACGACGGAATCAGAAGACACGAATGAATGACAGATCGGGGTCGTGCCCGGCGGCAACCACGATGCCTCGCTACAAAAGTATAACCCCGCCGGGCGTCCAATCAACGGCGGCAGATGTCGGCTCAAGCCGGTTCCGTCCGCTCGGCGAACCGGATGTCGACCGTCTCCAATTCCGTCAGGATCGGCTCGTAAATGCCCGGGTTTACCGGGATGTGGACGCCGACCGCGTCAATCCTGCCCTCCAGTACCAGCTTCGCCGCCATGGCCGCCGGCAGCCCGACGGTCCGGGCCATCGACGAGTCCCCGTCCGGGATGCCGTAATCCACCAGTGTCGAGTAGACCGTCTCCGACGGCTTGTCGGGATACTCGGCGATGAACTCGTGCTGCATGATGATCATGTCCCGCTCGCCGGGCTTGTACGACATCTTCGCCAGCATCACGGCACCCAGCACATCCAGAGAGCTGCCGTCACGGATCGGCACCGGCTCACTGCCGAACAAGCCCAACCACTCAAACCAAGTGATCGGACCGGATGCCTCGTCAAGCCCGAGGAAGGAGGCCAGGTCCTTCTTGACGTCGCCGCTGCCGCCGTTCTTGATGAACGTGCGCGTGTAGTCGGCCATCGTCATGCCAGCCGGCCAGCTGCGCGCCGAATCGTCCGTCAGGCCGAGCTTCGCCACCTGCAAAAGCGTCTCGCACCATCCCGGCCACCGCAGCGTCCCCCGGAA
>CP070691.1:1359421-1368680 GCA_020353195.1 Phycisphaerales bacterium
ACGGCCTCATGGTCAGGGTAGATCAGTTCTGTGATCTGCCTCCATCGCGGATCGTAGAAGAACCGGTCCGCCTCAGGCAGACCGCGCATGCTCTTGTACGGGTGGACCTGGTCCCGGTAGTCAAACCCTTGTCCCTGGAAATGCAGCGTGATGTCGAAGTCGAACTCGTTCCCAGCCGTTGAATCGTTGTCCAGGTCCTGGGCGATCGACACCCAGTCGATCATCCGGTTGAACTCGACTCGGCGCATCTCATCCGTCACCTCGCGACCCTCGGCGGGCAGGGCGAAACCATCGGTCGGCGGCTTATGAATCTTCGGCGAATCGCACAGCCGAATGGCCTTCTCGCTCACACCGTCACCATCTTCATCGTAGAAGAGAAACGGGTTCTCCCAGTTGTAGCGCAGGTCACGGATGTTGGCGGTGGCCGTGTGCATCTTGAGGAACAGGCTCGTGCCTAGGTAGTCCTCGAAGAAGTGCGCCAGGCCGGAATGCTCCCAGCATTTGAGCTTGAAATCACTCCAGTCGATGTAGTTAAAAACACCATCGCCGTCCGCATCGACGACAATCATGTAGTGGCCGGGGCCCCAGCCGGTGTCGCTTGGCTTCGCGTTCTCCGCTACCACCTGCATGTCCGCGCGACCGTCCGCGTTCTCATCGTTCCAGTCGACGATCATGTCTTCCGGGCCACCGTACGCCCCGTCACGGTTTCGATCGATCATCAGGCAGTCACTGTCGACGTCACCGGCGAGGTCCGTGCCCGCCATGTCGTCATCGTCGTCGATCCACTGGAGCGGAACCCCTTCGACAGTCACCGTGCGCAGCACGTCCGGATCCCCGTCACCATCGAGATCCTCATACTCCACAGCGGCCCCCACCGGCGGCAACGGCGGTCGACAGGAACGCACCAGGGGATCCCGCGCCGCGCCGGACGCAACGACCGTAAGAAGGAACACCGCGCACAGCGGCAGGATTCTGTCGTCATTGCAGTACCGTGTATTCATGACAACCTCCGAATCAGCGGGGCGCGCACCGCCGCCGTCAACGCACGACGCGCGCGCCGCCGCCCGCCATAAGTCGTTCAACGTCAGACAGCGACATCATCGACGTGTCGCCGGGCGTGGTCATGGCCAAGGCGCCGTGGGCCGCGCCGTACTGTACAGCCTTCTGCGCATCGCCTGTCGTCAGGAAACCGAAGATCAGACCGGACATGAACGCATCGCCGCCGCCGACCCGATCCAGGATCTCGAGATTGGCGCGTGGCATTGCCTCGTAGGTCGTGCCGTTGCACCGGCACAGTGCGTTCCAGTCATTGATCGTTGCCGTGTGAACAGTACGCAACGTCACTGCTACGGCCTTGAGATTCGGATAACTGTCTGCGGCGCGTTGGAGCAGCCGCCGGTACTCCGCGATCGGGCGTTCGCCCGAGTGCGGACCACGGCCTGCGTCGGAGAGCCCGAGCGAAAGGTCGAAGTCCTCCTCGTTCCCGACCAGCACATCCACGTGCGGCGCGATGTCCCGGTTGATTTCGCGAGCCCGCCGCGGCCCGCCGGAAGCCTCCCACAGCGAGGGCCGGTAGTTCAGGTCATACGAAACAAGCGTGCCGTGCTGTCGCGCGATAGTGATGGCTTCAAGGACGACCTCCGGCGTCGTTTCCGACAGTGCCGCGAAGATGCCTCCGGTATGGAGCCAACGCACACCGTGCTCGGCAAACAACGATGCCCAATCGATATCGTCGGGCTTGAGCTGCGCAGCAGCAGTGTGTCCGCGATCCGAGCACCCCAGCGCTCCGCGGACACCGAAGCCGCGCTCAGTAAAGTTCAGACCGTTGCGAGCTTGGCGCCCAACACCGTCGAACGGTATCCATCGGACGAATGACATGTCGACACCGCCCTGGAGAATCAGGTCTTCCAGCAAGCGACCGACTTCGTTGTCAACCAGCGCGCTGACGAGAGCCGTGCGCATGCCAAAGCAGCGCCGCAGGCCGCGCGCCACGTTGTACTCACCACCACCTTCCCATACGCGAAACTGCCGCGCCGTGCGGACCCGTCCCTCGCCCGGATCGAAGCGAAGCATGACCTCCCCCAGGGCGACCAGGTCGTATCGGCACGTTTCAGCCGCTTTGATTTCGAGCTTTGTCACGTTGATCGCCTCCTGTGTCACATTCTGGTGTTCGCCCGCCATCGACTGCGAGATGCCCGGACGCCCTGTATCGCCCCTCTATGATGCTCCGTCATGCCTCACGAGACTCACCGCCTCGCGAACAACTCGCGCTACGGCGTCGTAATCACCGGACGCGTACAGGTCAGCAGATGCCAGCCAGCTCCCACCACACGCCAGGACTTCAGGCATCCGCAGGTATTCGCGCACGCAGCTCAGATGGATCCCGCCGGTCGGGATGAAACGCATCATCGGGTATGCCGCGCAGAGGGCCTTGAGCCCCCGAGAGCCGCCGAGGGCTTCCGCAGGGAAGAACTTGACGACGCGCAGCCCCCGATCAAGGGCCCAGGCGATGTCGGTTGCCGTGGCGACACCGGGCGCGATGGGGATACTCCGCTCAAGGCAGTAGTTAACGACCTTCGGATGGAGACCCGGCGTCACGACGAACTGCGCTCCGGCGTCCAGCGCGACCTTGACCTGATCAACGAGCAGAACGGTACCCGCACCGACGAGCAGGTTGCCTCTCTGAGTCATCGCCCGGATCGCACGTGCCGCCGCATCGGTCCGAAACGTCACTTCGGCGCAAGGCAGGCCGCCACGGACGAGTGCGTCGGCCAGGGGCTCCGCATGCCGGGCATCGTCGATCGTGACAATCGGAATCAGGCGGAGTTGCTCAAGCCGGTCAAAGAGTGCCAACGTCATGATGTCCACCTCGCTCGCCCGGCAGTCGGTCACGCGGGACCGGGCGCCTCAACGACCCATCCAGCCGCCGTCCACGAGCAGGATTGCACCGTGGCAATAGGCGGCGGCTTCGCTCGCCAGGAAGACGGCCGGACCCTTGAAATCGTCCGGCTGCCCCCAGCGCCCGGCAGGAATGCGGGTCAGGATCTGTTCGCTTCGCACCGGATCGTGCCGCAGGGCCTGTGTGTTGTCCGTCGCGATGTAGCCTGGTGCAATCGCGTTCACGTTCACGCCCTGACCGGCCCATTCGTTGGCCAAAGCCAGAGTCAACTGTCCGACACCGGCCTTGCTGGCCGCGTAGCCCGGCACGGTGATTCCGCCCTGAAACGTCAACAGAGAGGCGGTGAAGATGATCTTGCCGCTACGGCGGGCGAGCATCGATCGACCGATCTCCCGGCTGATCACGAACTGCGCAGTGAGATTCACTTCCAGCACCGTGTCCCAGTACTCATCCGGGTGTTCGACCGCCGGTCGCCGCCGAATGGTGCCGGCATTGTTGATCAGTATGTCGATCCGCGGATGCTCGGCTTGCACCTGCTCGAGGAAGCGATACAGATCGGTGCGGTTCGCGAAATCACATGAGTAACCGGCAAAGCGCCGGCCGAGGGCCGTGACGGCCTGCCCGATTCGGCTGTTCTTCGGCTCCAAGTCGAGACTCACGCCGACGATGTCGGCGCCGGCTTCCGCGAGCCCCTCGGCAATGGCGAAGCCGATGCCCCGCCGGCATCCGGTCACCAGCGCGACTTTGCCGTCAAGGCGGAATCGGTCGAGGATGCCCATACTGAATACCTCCATCGTCTGCGGCCCTGCTGCCGCAACGCTAGCGTCGCAGCAGGGCGACCGGCAGCGCGGTAGTCAACGGCGACCAGTAGGCCGTCACGAGAAGCACGGCGATCATCGCCAGCAAGAACGGCGCCAGCGAGCGGGCCACTTCCCCGATCCGGGCCTGGCCGACGCTGCACGCTACAAACAACGCGATACCGACCGGCGGCGTGCTCTGCCCGATGCCCAATGCCAGCACGAGCATCACGCCGAACTGCACCGGGTCCATGCCCACTGTCTCCTGTGCGATCGGCATCAGGATCGGCACGAGCAGGATCATGGCCGGCGTCAGATCGAGGAACGTGCCAATGACCAGCAGAATG
Organism: Phycisphaerales bacterium; assembly: GCA_020353195.1. Classification (GTDB taxonomy): domain Bacteria; phylum Planctomycetota; class Phycisphaerae; order UBA1845; family UBA1845; genus JAFGJQ01. The sequence goes on from CP070691.1 coordinate 1,363,465, forward strand.
GCCAGCATCATCAGCTTCAACGCCACCGGACTCGCACTCAAACCGAGCATGCCGCCCGCGATCTGCTGCGGAACCTCTTCGGCTGTCAGCAGCCACGCGAACGGCGCCGTCGCACCGATGCACAGCACGACAATGCCCGTGACTTTTGTCGAGTCGATCAGGGCTGCCCCGATGTCGCGGAGCGTCAATTCGCGATAGACGACGCCACCGACGATCAGCGCCCAGATGACCGCGACAACGGCTGCTTCCGTCGGCGTGACCAGCCCACCCACGATTCCGCCAAGCACCCAGACGACCGTCAGCAGCGGCAGGACGGCGCGGACGAGCGCTCGACCGACGGTCGACAGGCTGGTGTCGGAGGTGGACGGCGAGTGCTTCTGCACGCGGGCAATGACATACGCTACGATGATCAGCGCCAGTCCGATCGTGATCCCCGGCAGGACGCCGCCGAGGAACAACTCACCGATCGAGATGCCTCCGATCACGCCGAGGAGCACGAACGGAACGCTTGGCGGAATGATGATTCCGATCGAGCCGGCTGTGGCCTGCAGGCTCGTGGCCGCTCCGCGCGAATAGCCGCTCTGGATCATTGCTGGAATCAGCACGATGCCGATCGCAGCCGTCGTGGCGGCGGTTGAGCCGGATACTGCGGCGAAAAGCATGCACGAGACCACGCTGACCATCGCGACCCCACCATGCATGTGGCCGACGATGGAGCGGGCCAGCCCGATCAGCCGATCCGACATGCCGCCTTTGCTCATGAGGCTGCCGGCTAACACGAAGAACGGAACGGCCAGCAGGGGGAAACTCCTGGTCGCACTGACAAGGCTCCGCGGGATCAGGTCCAGACTGAAATGACTGAAGCCGACGATGGCGGTCGCCGCGGCCAGCACGAGCGCCACGGAGATCGGCACACCGACTACGAGCGTGATCACGAAACAGATCAGCAACGCCTGGATCATTGGACTCACGGCTGCCCCTCCGCGTCCGGCTGAACAGTCGGCATCGCGCTCGGGTTCCACCAGCGGGCGATCGCTTCCGCGGTGCGGAGAAGCATCAAGATGCCACCGAACGGCACCGATGCGTACAGCCAGGTCCGCGGAATCTCCAGGACGGCCGTCCTCACGGTCCATTGGTCGATCGCCTCGCGGACGCCGTAACCGATCAACAGCCCGCAGAACGCCAGAACGAGAATGAGCACACCACCCTGCATGATTCGCCGAATGGAACGAGGCAGCAGCACCACAACCACGTCGAGCGCGAAATGCTCGTTCCGTTTCAAAGCCAGCGACGCCCCCACGAACACCAGCCAGGCGAACAGCAGTGTCGCCGTCTCTTCGGTCCACGCGGGTGGAGAGGCCAGCACATAGCGCGTGGTCACCTGTATCACCGCGACGATGCACATCCCCGCGAGCAACGTCGCGCCCGCCAACTCCTCCAAGTGCGCGTAAACTCTATGGAGTGTCGTCATCGTCGCTCTTGGCTTGAATCTGCCCCAGCAGCTCACCAAAGGAGTCGCCGTACCTGGCCACGAAAGCGTCGTAGAAGCCCTCGAAGCGGCCTGTGAAAGCCTCGATGTCCACTTCGCTGAAGATCATCCCCGCCTCCTGGAGTCGGGTAATCGCCTGTTTCTCGTCCTCCTGCCAGAGGGCGCGCTGGTGATCCCGCGTCTCGGTCGCGGCCTGATCGACCGCGCGCTTCACCGGATCGGGAAGACGGTCGTACCATCGCTCGGAGATGAGGAGGACATCAGGGATCGCGACGTGCCGCGTCCAGGCGAAATGCCGACAGCCGGTCTCGTGCATCGAGAACGTCAGACACGTCGACGCGTTGTTCTCCCACCCGTCGATCACGCCCGTCTGCAGCGCGCCGTATACTTCCCCCTGGCTCATCGGGATGGCGGCCGCACCGAGTCGTTCGACGGCTTCGCGCAGCGCGTTCGAGTCCATCACGCGGATGATCAAGCCGGCCAGGTCGGCTGGCGTGCGGATCGGTCCCGTCTTTGTCATGATGTTTCGCGAGCCGGCGTCGAAGTACGCGGCGGCGACGAGGTCGATTCCATTGATCCGTTTGCGGAGAGTCTGTCCGACCGGACCGTCGAGGACGGCGTACTGGTGCTCATTGTCGCGAAACACGAACGGCATCACCAGGACGTTGAGCTCAGGCACATGCTGGGCCAGCGGCGCGGCGGAGACGACAGCCGCTTCGACGTTTCCATCCTGGCAGCCGGCGATAAGCTCGTTCGCACTGCCGAGCTGACTGTTGGGAAACAAACGCACCTCGACCTTCCCACCCGACAGCGCCTCCACGCGCTGCTTGAAGAACACGATCGCCTGTGCAGTCGGGTGATCGCCTGGCAGGACATGGCCGATTTTCATGACTCGCCGACCCGATTCCTCCTTCCGGCAGCCCGGTAGCCCGACTGAAGCCACGCTCGTCGCCAGACCAGCCAGCATTGCAGTCGCCGGCCAACATCCGCGCGTCATCATGGTCTACTCCCGCCGAAAGCCCGGCATCTCAGTGCAGCGCGTCGATTCCCACGCCGTCCATGTCCGCGAAAGCCTGGTTCTCACCACCCATGCCCCAGATGAATGCGTAGTTCGTCGTCCCGACGCCGCTATGAAGGGACCAACTCGGAGACAGAACCGCGCACCGATCCGCCACGCACAGGTGGCGCGTCTCCTCCGGGCGCCCGAGAAGATGAAACACACGGTGTCCCGATGGGATATTGAAATACGTGTAGATCTCGGTGCGCCTCGCGTGCGTGTGTGCCGGCATGGTATTCCACACGCTTCCCGAGGCAAGCTCCGTGAAACCCATCACGAGCTGGCAGCTCCGAACACCTTCTTCGTGGATGTACTGATGGATGGTGCGCCGGTTGGCCTCATCGTCTGAGCCGAGCCGGACCACATTGGCGTCAGCGTGCCGGATCAGCGTCGTGGGATAGTCCGCATGCGCCGGGTAGCTGAGCAGGTAGAAATGCGCCTGTTCAGCCTGATCCGTGCTGGCGAACGAGATTCGGCGGCTGCCGCGACCGACGTATAGCGCATCGCGATGTGCCAGATCGAACGTGCGACCGTCTACACTCACGGTTCCAGCCCCGCCAATGTTCAGAATACCCAACTCGCGCCGCTGGCAGAAATGGTCAGCACGCAGCGCGTCCGGGCTGGGTAGCGCGAGGGCTGTGGCCGCCGGCACGGCCGACCCGACGACGGCCCGGTCCAGATCCGTCAACGTCAGATCGATCATCCCTGACTGGAATAGCGACTCGATCATGAACGTGGCGCGCAGTGCGTTCGTATCCATCCCGACGTATCGCACCGCGTCGGCCGTTTGATGAATCCTCATCTCGGTCTCACTCACTACTTGTCCATCTTGTCGCGGCAATGGATCATTCGCTCTTCCGCGTATCGCCGATGGCCTCCGAGAAACGGAGCATGAGGCGCGATTCACGCCGTACGACCGGTCAATCGCTGACCCAATGCATCCGAAAGTGACTCGGCCGCCCGAGTGACCTCCCGCGCCACGACCGGTATCTTTCGCTTCGCAAAGCGCAGTGTCGCCGCGGTGATCCCGAGGGCGGCCACCACGTCGCCGCGCGCGTCGAATACGGGGGCCGCCAGACACCGCACCCCAACGTGGTACTCCTCGTCATCAACCGCATAGCCCTGTCGACGAGTCGCTTCGAGCTCGGTCTCGAGCGCGGCCACGGTCGTGATCGTCCGGTCGGTGCGCCGCTGAAGCGGCCGGCCACGCAGAATCGCACGCGCCCGCGCCGGCGGCAACGCCGCCAGAAGCGCCTTGCCCGTCGCGGCACAGTGAATCAATACGAGCGTCCCGGGGCGGCTGGCCACGCGAATCGGATTCGGGCTGTCGGCCACCTGCAGAATGAGCATCTGGTCGCCCGTCCGCACGGCGAGATGGGCCGTTTCGCCCGTTGCCCGCGCCAGTCGTTGCAGCACGGGCTCCGCCAGCGAGTGGATCTCCACCGTCTGCAACGCCAGCAGTCCCAGCCGCAGCAAGCCGGCCCCGGCGCGGTACCTGCCGTCGGCCTCCTCGACCAGCCCTTCCGCACATAATGTACGCAACACGCGAAACGCCGTCGTGCGCGGCATCTGCAGCTTCCGGGCCACTTCGCTGGCCGAGTACGCGCCGCGCTCGGCCGCCAGCCAGGACAGCGCCCGGCACGCCTTCGCCAGATTGGGAATCTGATACTTGTCCATATATGAACACCGAGATTCGATATAGGATCATTGTCGCTATCCCGATAACGGTGTCAAGCCCCGAGTGGCCCCGCGCAGCGTCGCGACCACGCGCGCAGGCGTTCTCGGCCCGTCGGGCAGTAAACATCAGTATCCATGACGGCGCGTCGATTCGCTAGCCCGGAGAGGCGACGGGTCCGAAGGATCCGGCCCGGTCATGCGGTGGATCGGGGCGCTGGACCCTTACGGCCAAGCGGCGGACCGGTCCGGCGCTTCGGCATGTCCCTGGCCCGTCTCCGGGAAGGAGGCGTTCAGTCCGATCTGCACGGATCCGGTGCATTCGTTTTCGATCCGAGCCGGCCCGGCGAAGATATTCTCGGCAATGACGGCGCGTTGCACTCGCTTGCCCAGCCGGACCTGGACGGCATCCTTCTTGAATTCGCAGCCGCGGACCAGAAGGGTACCGCCTTCGACCTGCAGCGCCGCGCGGCCCTGGTTGTCCTTGTCCCATGCCAGGAACGTGCAGTCGGAAAGACCGACCGTTCCTGCACCGGCGATGCGGGCGATCTGCTGATTCGGCCCCCAGAACGCACAGTTGGTGAAGCGCACGGTGCCGCGGTGCTTCGACCCGACGACGATCATGGTCGGGTCAGGCCCGTGGAAACTGACGAACTCGCCGTTGGTGATCAGCAGTCCGTACGGGGCACTCTGTTCGACACGCACGCAAGCTTCCTGGCAGTCATCGGCGCCGATGCCGAGGAAGTTCCCATTGGCGGCACCTGCGCCCGTCGCGATGAAGTGATAGCCGATGCGATACCCGAAGCAGAACGTGTTGAGGACGTAGTGCCAGTCCGTTCTACCGAAGATGAAGGCCTCACCGTGAGCCCGCTGCCATTCGATCACCTGTGGTTGCATGCTCCACCAGGGATTCCTGTTGACGTTCTCGATGCGGCCGATGTCGTAGATCTGATCGACATAAATGCCGCGCCGCAGGGCCTGCCCGTGCACGTTCCG
>CP070691.1:1368780-1414354 GCA_020353195.1 Phycisphaerales bacterium
GATGTCCACTGCGGTGACGCCGACGTCGTCACGGGCGGTCCAGATGATCTCGTACGGCTGGTTCGGAGCCCAGAACTCGCCGCCGTTCGGCGCGGACAGCTTTACCACCGGATTCGGCGTGGTGTAGGCGGGGATGTGCATCACGATGCAGTGGAGGGCCCCGGCGGCGCCGATGATCCCCGAAGAGTCGATCTGGTGGATAGTGTAACCGGGCATGGCCGCCTGAAACACCGCCAGCGCCGTCGCGTCCTGGGACGTGTTGAACTTCGAGATGAACACCTGGTCGTTCAGGATCACGGCGTTCGTGTAGGTGTAGTGGGTTCCGCCCGAGTTCCATCCCGGTGTGCGGTAGACCGTGTAGCCTCTGGCGGTCAGGTCGGCGACGGCGTTTTCCGTGATCGTGTACGGTTGGCCTGTAGAGGCCGAGTACTGTCCGATGATGACCTTGTCGTCCCCGACCGGCAGCATCCACATGTCGATGTGCTGGGTCGAGTCGAACGTGGTCGGGAACCCCGGATAGATGGTCAGGTCGACGTTCTGATACTCGTCGTAGAGATCTTTGACCTGTTGTTCGGTCAACCCGGGGTTCTCGGTGAGGATCAGGTCGCTCATGAACGCGTCGCCGTTGGAGAACAGGTGGAAGTTCCCGCCCCCGTGCTCCAACGGGATGTCGTACACCGTCTCGCCCCACAGCGCACCGAGGAAACCGGGGAATTGGTTGTCGTTCGGACGGGGTCGGTTATAGGTGTGGTCCACGATCGCCCGGATGCCGTCATCGAAGATGAAGCGCGGGCCGTAGTCGCGTATCCATACGGTGTCGGTCGTGCAGACGATGAACTGGACCTGGGTCATGTCGGCCCCGGCCGCGGACAGCGTGCCGTATGCGCTGGTCTGCTCCGACGAGTTGTCCACGACAACGTACACGACGGCGTCCGGATCGCCCGTCGTGATCTCGACCGTCATTTCCGTAAGAATCGACGTGTAGCTTTCCCAGGCGATAAACAGCCCTTCGTTCAGCTCGTACTCCGCCGGGCAGTAGACCACGCCGGTGGGTGGCGTGCGGTAGTCGTAGTCCGCCCGGGTCGGGTGGTCGATCGGAAGCAGCCGCTCGTGCGGAGTCATGTACTTCGGAAGCCCGTCGGGATACGCCTGGGCCATCCGCGCCGCGGCGTCGGGGAGTGGTGCGGCCGCGGCCACGGTGCAATAGGACACGACCGCCGCCCCGCACAGACTCGCCGCACGAATCAGCCGCCGGCGGCGGGTGACGGCGACAGAAGAAGGACGATTGGCATGGTCGGGTTCCGGCAAAACAGGAAGTTGGCGGTCCATTCTCAGCGCTCCTCGGAGTGGGCCGCCGGGCGGCATCCCCTCCAGATTGGGTTTGACTCTGCGGTCGCTCCGCCGTCACGGAGCTTCCGGGCAGAAGCTCCCATTATACCCAATCTGCCAGCCCGATGAAAATGTAAGGTTTGGTCACGTCCTGCGCGTCAAGCAAGGCCATGCGCCGCGTCGCGACCGGTTCCTGCCACGTCGAGCGGGCGACCCCGGAGTTTTCGAAACGGGCTAACGCTTTATAAATGCCGGCATCTCCAGGGTCCGGTATACTCCCTGAGGAGCTTGGCTGAGGAGCTCGGGTCTCGTTGCCGGGCAAGGGGACGATGGTGACGCAGATGACGGCCGTGGTTATGCTTGTGATCGTTGGCTGCCTGGTCGGCGGCGTCGTCATGTTTCTGTATGCCGTGCACCGGCAGGCGTCGAGCGCCGGGACACGGAGTTGCCGGCGATGCCGAAGGCGCAACCCGTCATATGCCCGGTTCTGTGGGCAGTGTGGCGCGCCCCTTGTGTAGTACAGTGGCTGGTTACGCGCGTATGTCGGGACGAGTGCGATCGTCCGCGAGGCCGACTCTGCAGGTAGGGCCATGTCGAAACGACTCGCAAGAGAACTGGAAGGAGGCTGACCATGTCTCATGGCAGCGACCGCCCCGTGCGCCCATCCATCCCGTGGCACGGATTTCGGCTCATGCCGTTGCTCGCTGGAGGAGGGCTGATTGTTGTTGTTCTGTTTCTGGCCGTGCTCTGGTTCGTCGTTCGCCAGGAAGTTGACGCGAACGAGGTCCTGGTGCTGGTCAACAAGACGGGCCGCCCGATCCCCACGGATCTGGCGGACGAGTTCGGCGACCAGGTCGTGCTCTATCCTGAGCTGGTCCAGGCGATCGCCGAGCGAACGGGGGAGAGCACAGAGCAGGTGCGCAACCGGTACAAAGGCATCCGCTATGAAGTGCTGGGTGAGGGGCGGTACTTCCTCAATCCCTACTCTTACAAGCGGATCGTGATGCCGGCCACACTGATCGGGCAGACCGAGGTCGGCGTCCTGATCCGCAGGTTCGGCAGGCCGCTGCCGTTTCCCAAGACCGTGGCCACCGAAGACGATGAGCGTGGCCCGAGAGCGGAGATCCTGGGGCCCGGGCGGCACAATATCAACTTGCTGGCCTATGAGGTCCAGAAGTTCCCCGCGATTCAGATTCCGGAGGGTCACGTGGGTGTGGTGACCCTGCTCAGCGGAGCGGACCCGGTAAAGAGGAATACCTACACGGTCGAGCCCGGAGAGAAGGGCGTGCAGGCCAGGGTCCTTCCGCCGGGCCTGGAATACTACAACCCGTATCTCAAGCGGATCGGGATCGTGGACGTCCGCAGCCAGAAGTACGACATGCTGGGCGAGGACGCCATCCATTTCCCGTCCAACGACAGCTTCACGATCACGATCGAGGGGACGATCGAGTGGGCCATCCGACCGGACCGAGTGGCCGAGGTGACCGTGGCCTACGGTGACGAGGAGGACATTCTAGACAAGATCATCCTGCCGAACGCGCGGAGCATCTCTCGGATCCAGGGCTCGAAGCTGCAGGCCCGCGAGTTCATCAGCGGCAAGACGCGAACCGCGTTTCAGGAGCAGTTGCTGGCGGAGCTGAAGCGGGACTGCTGGCCGCAAGGGATCGACATCAAGGCGGCCCTGGTCCGGGACATTCAGCCGCCCGCGGAGATCGCCAACCTCATCAGCCAGCGCGAGCAGGCCGACCAGGAGATCGAACGGTCCACGAACGAAATGGAGGAAGCACGGGCCCAGGCGTTGCTGGTGGAACAGCAGGAACTGCAGGAACGGAACAAGGACATCGGTGACATGCGGCGCGACGTAGTCGGCGTGGTGAAGCAGGCGGAGCAGCGGAAGGTAGTGGCGGTCACGCAGGCCAATCGCGAACTCGAGGTGGCCAAGCTGCACCTGGAGGCCGCCGCCAAGGAGGCGGCGGCGCTGGTGTCCCGCGGGACGGCCGAGGCCAACGTCGTGCTCCTGGAGTATCAGGCGCGGGCCGAACCGCTCAAGGAAGCCGTGGAGGCGTTCGGCGACGGTCAGGCCTATGCCCAGTTGTTCTTCCTCGAGAAGATCGCCCCGTCGATCAAGTCGATATTGTCAAACACTGAAGGGCCCTTCGCGGAGATCTTCAAGCAGTTTCAATCGTTCCCACCGGCGCCGGAGGAAGGAGGTGCACAATGAACCGCCGCATGATCATCATTCCCACCGCGGTGGCGACGTTGTCCATCGTGGCGATCGTGGTGCTCGTCATCGTGTGGTTCACCTGCCGCATCTCGGTGCCCCCGGGCCAGTGCGCAGTGCTGATCCGCAAGATGGGCTCGCCACTGCCGGAAAAGCAAATTATGGCCACAGAGCCGGGGCAGAAGGGGATTCAAGAGCACGTGCTGGGACCGGGACGCTATTTCAAGAACCCGCTCTGGTGGGATTGGGAACTCAAGGACTTGACCGAGATCCCAGCCGGTGATCCCAGCACGTGGGAGTGGATCCACTCGCTGGATGACCGCCAGCGTGATCAGCTCCGCGCCGGGCAGTTCAACTTCAAAGGTGATTTCCCGAAGATCGGCGTAGTCACTCGCAAGGTGGGCCCCAAGGCGCCCCCGGGACAGGTCGTGGTGGATCGGGCGTCGGGCCAGCAGGGGATTCTCCGCGAGGTCCTCACCCCGGGCACGTACAAAGTCAATCCGTATGTGTACGACGTGGAACTGCATCCCGCGGTCGTGATTCCGGCCGGGTTCGTCGGCGTGGTGACCAACCTCTTTGGCGACGAGCCGGACGAGGCGACGATCGCGGTCGGGCTCGACGTCGGCGACGTCGAGGCGGAGCCGACTCCGTCTGATGACGCAACCGCCGATGCCGGCGGCGGCGCCGAACCGGTGAGCATCGTGCGCCCGCTGTCCGAGCCGGGTCAGCGGGGCACGCTGCGCGACGTGCTTCAGCCGGGCGTCTACTTCATCAACCCCAAGCTTCAGAAAGTGACGATCCTGGAGATCGGCTTCAACGAATACTCCCAGGTCAAGCTGACTGAAGAGGAGAACCTTCGCATCGCGTTTCCGTCCGACACGGGCTTCAACATCCGCGTGGGGGTGACCGTGGTGTGGGGGATCGACCCCGCGCACGCGGCCGAGATCATCAACACCTACGGCAACATTGACCGGGTGTTGGACAAGGTGATCGGTCCGCAGCTTCGCTCGATCTGCCGCAACATCGGGTCGACGTATGCCGCCCGTGATTTCATTCATGGTGAGAAGCGCGAGCAGTTCCAACGGGCGCTGACCGCCGAGCTGCAGCGTGTCTGCCGCACGAAGAACATCGAGATCCTTCTGGCCCTGGTGCGCGAAATCGAGGTCCACACGCCATTGGGCGGCCCCGACGGCGGTGAGGTCACCGAAGACCTCAAGCGGACCATTCAGCAGAGCTACATCGCGATCGAGAAGCAACTCACCAAACAGAAGCAGCGCGATGCCGCGACCGTCAAAGCCGAGCTGGAAGAGGTGAAAAAGCAAGTGGAAATCGCCCGTGAGACCGTTGTCGCGGAAACCCGGGTCATGGTCGCCGACATCGAGGCCGAAGGGGAGAAAACCGCGGCGCAGATCGATGCCCAGGCGTCGCTGGAGGTCGCCGCGATCCAGCAGGAGGTGGCGCAGCTCGATGCTCAGCGGATCGAGATTCTCGGCAAGGCGCGGGCCGACGTCGAGAAGATGAAGAAGGGCGCCGAGGCCAAAGGCTACAAGATGCTGGTCGACGCGTTCGGGTCGGCGCGGGCGTTCAACTTGTATACGTTTGCGGAGAATTTCGAGCCCGACGAGGTCCGGCTCTTCTTCGCCGGCGACGGAACGTTCTGGACGGATCTGTCGCGGTTCGAGGAGGTCGGAGCCGCCAAGCTGCTGCAACAACCGGACCGGACGCAGCCCGAATGAGCATCGCGGCGGGCTGGCTGGCGGGCAAGCCCGTCGCGCGTTCCCCCATGTTGCGCGGGCCTGCTACGAACGGAGGCCGCTTATGTGTGCCACATCCGTGTCTCGCTGCGCGATGACGTTGCTGGCCCTGATGGTGGCTCTTCGTGCCGAGGTGGCCGGGCGTACGCTCGATACGGGCGGCGGCGCGCCGCCTGAGGGGGCCCCCGACGAAATCCACGTCGATCCGGCGCAAGGGAACGACCGGAACCGCGGTACGAGCGAGCAGCCCCTGAAAACCGTCGCCGCCGCAGTCGCCCTGCTTCCGGATCCGTTGACACGATCGATCACCATCCGGTTGGGCGGCGGCACCTGCCGTGACACCGGTGGCGGCGAGTCATCCTCGAACACGCTGGAACTGATGCGCCGGATGCGTCCGGGCGTCGTCGTGCGCATCGTCGGTCGGCTCGGCGGAGACCGCGAACCGACGATTTGGGCGTGGGAAGGCGGGCAGGCGATGGTCGACGTGCGCGAGGGGGACTGGTGGCTGGAGGACATTCAAATCGGCTCCGGCTCCAGACGCCAGCGCCGGGGCGTGATGGTGACCGGGCCCGGGCACGTAACGCTCAAGAACCTGATCTTCCGCACGTGCAGCCACAGCGGCGCCGGGATCTACGCCCATCGCGGCGGAAAGGTCTCGCTCCGCGGGGCCATCAATCTCAACGAACACCTGCACGACAGCGCCGGTGAAGAGACCTTCTGCGGCATCATCGCCACGGACCACGGGCTCGTCCGATTCGTCGAGCGGGAGGGCGCCAAGCTCGACATCGGCAACGGGAGCCTGTCGGCCGGCTATTACGGCTGCATCCGCCTCGGGTGCAAAACGGCCCGCATCACCAGTTGGGGCGAGCAGTCAAACAACCTGGCCATCAATAACGGCGGGCGGATCGACCTGCACGGCACGACGGTGACCCTGCGGGCCAGACAAAGGCGAAACACGCCGATCGGGCTCGAACACGACGGGCATATTCTCGGCGAAGGCGCCCACGTCATCATCGAAGGCGAGAACAGCATGGCCATCGCCTTGCAGAAGGCCAGCACGTTCACCTGCAACGACATCGAGCTTCGCGGGACGTTCGATTACTGCCTCTGGGCGTCCAGCGGCTCAATGTTTGTCGGCCGGTTTCTGACGGACGTGGGACGAATCGAAGCCACCACCAGCGCCACCATCAACATCGAAAAGGTCAGCGGCAAGATCGTCGGACCGGTGGTCGCCAAGCACGGCGGAGTAGTTTCCCTGCCGGACCGAGTCGTCTCGTCGGAATGAAAGACGATCATTCCCGGTGCGGCCCGGACGAGCCGCTGTGGCGACAGCGTCGGTGTCGGGAAGGGGCCGATCCACTCGGTCAGCCAGGCGCGCGCGGAATCAGCGTGATGTGCCCGAACGTCTCCGCACCCGGCGAGGAGCCGCTGAACAGATGCGGACGGTAGCCCGTCTCGCGCTGGTAGGTGTCGGCCACCGCCTCGATGGCGGGGCGGGCGTCGCGCCGGCCGAGCACGGCCACCGTGCCTCCGCTGCCGCCGCCGGTGATCTTGGCTCCGAACAGCCCGCGCTGCGGGCCGGCCGACTGAACCAGGTCGACCAGGCGATCGGTACCCGTCGAGCCCAGTCCGCACGCGGAGTAGCTTGCATGGCTGAGGTACATCAGTTCGCCCAGCCGCCGCAGGGTATCCTCCCCCCGCGCTTCGTGCAGTATCTCGGCGAACGCCCGCGTGCGATCATGTTCGTGTATCGGGTGGGCGGTCGGCACCCGCACCGGGTAAGTCAACTCGGGATCCACTCGCGTGGCGTGATCGGTCGTGCCACTGTAGCGGTCGAGGAACTCGCGGCCCGACATCCGCTCCGGAAGATGCGATGCGAATCGCTCCTCAAACATGCGCGGCGTCACGTTGGCCAGGTAGCCGCGATAGACGGGATCGACAATCCGAACCGGCTCGTCCTCGCCCGCCGGCTCGACGGCCAACCCGGCGATGTCGGCTATGATCCGATACCCCATAAACGCACCGACGCGTACCGCGCCGTACGCATCGCCGGACACCGCGTGACGCAGGCCGCAGTCCAACCCCCACAGCGCCAGCGCGTCCGGAACCGCGGCCAGTCCCTGAACCTCGGCCGGCTGGCACAGGAGCATGAGCAGATGATCGGCCCGCCCAAGGACCGAGGTCATCTGATCCATCACGCCACACGGTGCGCCGACTACCCGGTTCTCCACCGCCTGACAGAGCAGTGCCAGGTCGCGCGGTGTCAGGGGAATGTCAAACGCGGCCGCCACCGCCCGCATCACCGCGACCTCGAGCGCCGCCGACGAACTGACGCCCTTGCCCTCGGGCACATCCGAGTCGACGAGAACGCGGGCGCCCTCGTTGAAGCGCATTTCACGCTCCCGCATCAGCACGAGAAACGCACCGGCCGCATACGCCGCCCAGTGACGGGCCGCGTCGGTCTGAAAGTACTTCCGGGCGTCTCCATAAGTGATGGGACGGCCGTCGGCCTCGAACCGCGCCAGAGGCATGGCAAACGTCGAACATCGTCCGGTGTCGCGCCCGCCGACGCTGACGATGTGCAGCATCCGTTCCGCACTGCGCTGTAGCGCCACCCTCGCCGCTTCCCGGATCGGCATCTCCAGGACGAGCGAACCCGAGTAATCGGCGATGCCCCCCATCACGTCCAGCCGCCCCGGGGCTCGTGTCACCACGAGTTCCGCTGCGGGGTCGAACAACCCTCGCGCCTCCGGGATGGCGCCGTGTTCGATTGCGCTGAGCGCATCGAGGAGCGTCTCAACGTCCGCAAGCCCGTGCGTCGAACCGTCAGCGATCGTGTACATCGCGTCCTGCACCTATCCGCGCCGATCCAGGAGCCCGCGCGACTCCAACGCCGCCCGCAGCAGCGGCTCGATCCGGGCCCGCACCTGCTGGTTGGCATATCCCGCCCAGGCGACGTCCGAGACGAGGTCCAGCGGCGCGTTCACGGGGCCGCCGCCCGGGCTCGTGACGAGGACGCCCGCCTCTCGTGCGATCAACTCGGTGCAAAGGTCGTAGGGGTGGCAGCAATGACCCGGCGGGTCCGCTCTCGGATTATGAACGGCGCTGACCAGGGCCCTCAGGTCGGCCACGAAGCGATCGTGCCCTACCATCAATTCGTACAACTGCCCACCCGTCGATGCGTACTGGTCTTCAAAGCACTGGGTCTGTCCCGCGCGAGGCGGACCCAGCGCGCCCCGCACGATCTCCTCGTCGATCGCCGCCAGCTCATCGCGAACACCGGGAAAGAAACGCGCGACCATCGCGAAACCGCCGAGGATCGTGTCGGCCCGCGATGGCTGCACGACCAGCGGCCGACGCTGACCGGTCAATCGGTTCGCCCGCTCCGCGCGGACGCCTTGACCGCGGGTGGCCCACAGCCTGTCGGCCAGATGCTGCTTGACCAGCGGAATCTCGGTCTGCACGGCAAGCTCGATGTCGGGCAGACGTGTGGTTGGCCCGTGATTCGGTGCCACCCCGGTCAGCACCCAGGCGCTTCGCTTCTGGTACATCATCAGCCGCGTGCCATCGATCGGGTCCGCAATGACGCGATACAGCGCGTCCGACTCCGCCGCGCCCCGTGGAAGCACGACCCGGCCGCCGGGCAGCCCCTCGGCAATCAGGATCATCTTGGTCCCCGCCGTCACCTCGCGCTCCAAGCCGTCGACCAGCGCCGCCTCGCCCACGCGGTCGATCGCGTAGATCGTGTCCCCCTGGGATTCATGATCAATCTGGGAAATTTCATGCACCTCAGATCGCTCGCATGCGGTCACGACCGCGTCGACAACGCGCTCGTGTGCGCGACGGATCGGATCCAGCAGCGAGAGAACGTCACGCATCATGCTTCCCCGGGGTGCTCGTGCCTGTAATGGACGGCGGGCTGGTGGCGCAGCTCCTGGGCCTTGTCTTCCGGGGCCGTGTCGCTCAGGAAGTTCCCGCCCCCGATTTCCGGGCCTGCCAGGTACTTCAGCAAGTTCGGTTTGCGCAGCGGAGGATGAAGCTCGATGTGGAAGTGAAAACCATCGTAATCGCCGCCGTCGGTCGGAGCCTGATGCAACGGCATGACGTACGGAAACGGCATGCGCCAGAGATTGTCGACCTTGACCAGAACCTGCTTGAGAACACGGGCGAGGTCCTTTCGCTCTGCGTCGGACAGTCCGCACAGGCTCGGGTGGGTCGCCTTAGGGGCGACGAATAGCTCATACGCGTATCGAGCGAAGTAGGGAACGAAGGCGATGGCCGAGTCATTCTCGCAGACGATCCGCCGCCCGTCCTGGCGCTCCGCGCGGAGAATGTCCTGAAACAGCGGCCGGCCTGTCTCCGCCAGATGGCGCCGGCTTGCCCGGGCTTCGGTTTCGATCGTCTTGAACACGAAGCCGGTCGCGTACAACTGGCAGTGCGGATGCGGGTTGGACACGCCGACGATCTCGCCTTTGTTCTCGAAAATCAGCACGGACGCGATCTCCGGCCGCCGACCCAGTTCGGAGTATTCCTGCTGCCACACCTGCAGGAGGTGGTCGATCTCCGCCGTCTCGAGTTCAGCCAGGGTCAGGTTGTGCTTCGGGCTGTAACAGATGACCCGGGCGATCCCCGTCGCCGGTCGGTTCTGGAAGAACTCGCCCGGCGGGGGGGGAACCTGCGGGGCGTCCAGGCCGACGCAGGGCAGGTCGTTGTCGAAGACGAGCGTCCGTTTGTAGTGTGGGTTTCGCGCCCCGCCCACACGCCGGTTGCCGGGGCACAGATAGCAGTCGGGATCGTATGCCGGAAGGGCCGGGCTCGCATCCGCCACCGTCTCACCCTGCCAGGGACGATCCTGGCGATGAGCGGCTACGATCACCCACTCCTCCCGCAACGGATGCCATCGTTGTTCCCAGGTCACTGCTGCGTTCTCGCCATCAGGTCAATCCGGCAAGGCTCGTGCGTCGGTCTGCCCCGATTCGTCGACGCCTGAGATCGTAGACGCTTTCTGCGGCCGCGTCATCGGGGCTTCACGCTCACGTCTGCGGCGGCGACGAGGCGCAAGGGCCATTCTCCCACCACGTCAAGCTGGTCCCGAACTCGCCACGGGACCCGCTCGGCGAAACGAATCCGGGCCTAATCCGGCAACGGCAGGCGAAAGGAGACATCCAGGTACGCAACTTCCGTAGCTGCAACCGTTATGGGGGTTATCGCAACGTCTCCGCCGAACACGACGGATACGTCGGTATTCTCTCGCGCGACCCGTTTCGCATAGGGTCCGGTGTATTCGTACTGCAGGCTTGAATCGTCCTGCTCGCCCTTTCGCGCGAACTCCATCGGCATCGGGTCCGTCGAGTGGGGGACCGTTTGCACCGTAACCGCCGACCGCCCCGGGACCGGCGCGGGAAGGTTCACGTTCCACCACCGTGGCGCCGCCGCGCGGTCCGGCGCTTTGCCCCCGTCGGCCAACTGCTTCAGCAATGGCGCAGCCAGGGCGATCGCGCGCTCCCAATCGACCGGGATCCCGCGGTGCACATACTGCGAGACCGCCACTGCAGGCAGCCCGAGAATGGCGGCCTCCCGCGCGCCGGCCACGGTTCCGGAGTAATACGTGTCCACCCCCAGGTTCGCCCCGCGGTTGATGCCACTGGCCACGAAGCCGACGGCCTCGTCCAGCAGTTCCACGACCGCCAGCCGTACACAGTCGGCCGGGCTGCCGTCGATCGCGAAACACCGCCCGAACACGTCGTGCCGCACCCGGCGGACCGTTATCGGTCGTCTCAGGCTGACCGTGTGGCTCGTCGTCGACTGTTCAGCCGCCGGCGCCACAACCGAGACGCGCCCCAGCGGTCTGCACGCCCGGTATAAAGCCTCGAGCCCCGGCGCGTCCAAGCCGTCATCATTGCAGATGAGGATGTGCATTCGGAGTTCCTTCCGCTGCGGTCTGTCGTTTGCCTCTGTCAAGGGCGAATCGTACGTTTCACTCAGCGATCGTCGCCAGGGTACCCATGGCGAATGGTCCGAGAATCGTCTGCGATCGGCGCGACGATGTTATCGGATCGAACTTGGCCAAGACCTTGCCGGATCCGGCGTTGTCCATCCTTGCAACCGATCCGGCTGTCCGGCAGGCGATTCAAGGGAGAGAACACCATGCCAGCCGTGCCCGGTTTCAAACCGTCCTGCGGCCCGACACTACCGCCTGACGCTCCGCGCATACGGACCACCGCCGGTATCGGGACCGCTGGTCAGAAAACCTGGACCCTGCGCCGTCCGGTCACGGTGATCGGCTCTGGTTCCCACTCGACCATCGTCCTGACCGGGCCCGCGGTTGCCAAGGCCCATTGCGCGATCATCAACACCGCTCATGCCGTGCTGCTCAAGAGTCTGTACCCGCAAAGCGGCACGCTGTGCAACGGGCAACCGGTGGATCTCGTCCTCCTCAACGACGGTGACGTGATCCAGATCGGCGAACAGCGCATCCAGCTCGCGATTCAGCAGGCCAAAGGCCGGAACGAAAAGACGGCGGCCGACGTCTCCTTCTGCGATCCGTTTCTCGCCCCCCAGCCGGTGCGCCTCGAGCAGATCGGCGGCGCCGACCGCTGGACCGTCGACTCGTCGGTGTGCCTGGCCGGTCGACACCCTGCCGTCCCCATCCACATCGATCACCCTGACGTGTCGCTGGCCCACACCGTCTTCTTCTACTTCGCCGGGCAACCCGCATTCTGCGACCTCGGCAGCCGTACCGGAACCTGGCTCAACGGTCAACGCCAGACGATGGCGTTCCTGAACAGCGGCGATCAGCTGTGCATCGGCCCGGTTGAGATGAAGGTCCTGTGCCACGACGGCGATCGCGCACTGCACGACGATCCACTGGCCATCAACGCCGCCGATCTGGACCACCGCGAGGCCATGCTCCGCGAACGCGAGCGACGACTTGACGCCCGGGAAGGCGTAATTGCCGCCAGAAGCGAGGAACTGCGTCGGTTTGAGGAATCGCTGCGAATCAGAGAACGGCAACTCGATGCCCGGGCCTGCCGCCTTGAACGGGAACCGCTCCCCGATAAGCCCGCAGAACCGACTGGCACACCGTTCTTCACCGGAGACGTCGGATCGGCTAACGTCTGGTCACCACCCCCCGAGCCGACGGACGACCAGCCCCAGCCCACCGGCCAGGGTGTGGACCGGGCTTGGGGAGTCTTCCATCTCCCCGCGCCTCCGGGCGATTGGGCGGATCTCTAGGGCCCCGATCCCGGATACTACCGCGTCCCAGACCGCTGGCAGGTGTGGAAGTCCCGACCGCAAGGGAGGCGACGGGACGTCACCGCAACCCGCTGCTTGACAACGGGGGCAACCCCGGCGGATACGACATGCAGCGACGTTTCCAAGCCGTTGCACCCGGCGGAAAACGCAACGCGCATGGACATCGTGACAGCGGCGCAATACCCCTATTTGATGCTGGACATCACCAGGCCCGTGATGACGGCCTCAAACACCACCGTGCCCTCGACCACGCCCTGCGCCTCGCAGACGATGCGTCGGGGGCGGCGGCTGACTCGCTTGCAGAGGTAGTAGACCCGTGCCGGCGGAATCACCGCCTCTCGGAACTTGCACCTGTCCACGCCGGCGAAACCGATGAAGCCCTCCAGTCCCGCGACGTACATCGTGAGAAACGCCGCGACCTGCGCGGCTGATTCCAGTTGCAGCACGCCCGGAAAGATGGGATTGCCCGGGATATGACCGCGGCACCACCATTCGTCGGCTCTGACGTCGCGGAATGCGATTCCCTCCCCCCGCTCCTGATTCATGTAGCAGATGCCGTCGAGTTGGGCGAATTCGTACGCCTGCGGCAGTCTTGAGTAGATGTCCTCGCGGGTGAGCAGAACCTGGCCGAGGTCGACCTGATCGATGTCGATCAACAGCGGTGGCGGCATCGGGGTGAATCATCCTCGACAGGCTGCGCGCCGCCGCGGACACGTGCTGAATCATGCGGAGCCCAAGCCGTTGACTCGCAGCCTGATATGGGCCCTACCCTTCCGTCTCCGCTCGGACCTCCAGGATCCGCTTCCGCACCTCTTGGGCGGCTGCCTTGACATCCTGCATGGCCTTGCGAACTCGCGTTCCTGCGGCCTTGTTCCCGCCCGTCGCCTTCGAGACGTCCTCGGCCGCCGCCTCGACCAGCTGTTTGAGCCGTTCATACTGTTCCATCAGGAGCTCCCTTGGGGTTGTTTTGCACGGTTGCGATCGGTGCATGGCGGCCAACAACCCGCCACCAGTCCGCACCGTCGCGGGCGGCAGTCTAACCGCCAATCGGGATGCGGGCAAAGCAAATTCCACTTGCCGACCCTCATTTTTCGGTCAAAAACGGCATTCTTTCGATCCGCTCGGCAGGACGGTCCACGCCGGCGAGGAGGCCTCCGGACCTCCGACAATTCTCACAATTACAGTCAGGAAAAATAGTTACAGATATAGCCCTCGTCAGGGAGGCCCCGCTTGGATACCTGGCTGCGTCACCGCGCCGGGGAGCCTCACGGCAGACCGTATGCCGGGGTCCGGGCGACGTTCGACCGGCCCGCGCTGCGGCAGATTCAGTCAAGACCGCGTTTTCGACGGTCCGATATCGGCGTTGTCAGGAGGACGGTCTGTTTCGACCGGCGAGGCGGGTTCCTGGCCCGCCAGTTGTGCCATGGCTTGCGAAACACTTCGGCATGGATGCCTGATTTCGACATTCCTCGGGGCAATGGCTGCCGCGGTGCCTGCCCTCGCCACGCCCGAAATCCCCAAGGTTCGCTCCCGCACGTTCGAGATTGACTATCACGTGAATGAGGGCGCGCTGCCGCTGCGCGGTGTCCAACTGTGGTACACGCTGGACGAGGGTGTAACCTGGCACAACTTCGGCTTCGATCCCGACGGACGATCCCCGATGCTGTTTACAGCCCCGCAGGAGGGCCTGTACGGGTTCTTCCTGGTGGCTACCAATGATGCGGGCGCCTCCAGCGAGCCGCCCGGGTCCGGCAGGCGGCCCCAGCAATCCGCCTTTGTCGACTACACGCCGCCGGTCGTCCAGCTCCACCCGGTCCGCCCGGGGGCGGCCCCCGGTTCTCGGGTACTGCATCTGAAGTGGACGGCCATCGACGCGAATCTCGGCAGCCGCCCGATCGAAATCGCGTATCGCCAACTGCCGGACGGTCGCTGGGAGACCGTCGCGCGCGCCTTGCCGAATAGCGGCCGCTTCGACTGGCGGCTCGACGGTGACCTGCACGGGCGGATCATGTTGCGGATATCCGTCCGGGACAAGGGGGGCAACCGGAGCGAGGCGGCGCTGGGCGCTTCGGATCTCGATGCGCTCTTTGCATCGCGAAACGATGGGGGACCGGCGACATCCCCGGCGTCAAAGTCGGCGGAGAAGCCCGAGGTTCCGACCGAGCGAGCGCGGGCCCGCGGGCAGCGGCTCTACGAGCAAGCCCGGGGGCACCTGGCCCGCGGGGACCATCGGTTGGCTGTTTCGCGTCTTCGCGATGCCCTGGCGTTGGACCCGACCCTGGCGCCCGCTCTTGTCGACCTCGGACATGCCCTGTACTCTGTGGGCGACTACGAGGACTCGATCAACGCTTACGAGCTGGCCCTGGCTCAGGATTCAAGATTGCGGTCTGCGTTCGAGGGGATTGCCCAGTCGTTCGCGGCGTCGAAGAAGTACGACAAGGCGGCCGAGCACCTGCATGCCCTGCTCCGCATCGAGCCCAAGGACGTTCAGGCGTGGTTGCGCCTTGGCGACGTGGAGATGTGGCGGGGTGACGAACTCAGTGCCCGGGACCACTACCGCAAGGCGGCCACCCTCGACCCCGACGCCCACGAGGTAATCTCGCAGGCGAGGCTGCGTCTGCAGAACCTCGACCTCGTGCGTTCGCATGTAGGGCCGCTCGTCACGCGGGAGGGACCCGATCATCCATGACGCGCCCCATATACGTCGTCTACGGCTCCGATGTTTACTTGCGCAGCGAAGCGGTCAGCACGATTCTGGCCGAGGAGCTGGGCGCCGAAGGCAGCGACTTCGGCGCGACCCGCCTGGACGGCGACGGCGCCACGCTCGCCGAGGTTCTGGATGAGGTGCGCACGTTTTCGCTTCTGGCTGACCGGCGGTTGGTGATCGTGGAAGACGCGGACGGCTTCGTGTCGAAGCACCGTGACGGGCTGGAACGGTATTGCGCCGCCCCGGCGGACGGCGGTTGCCTGATCCTCTGCTGCAACGGTTTCGACGCCCGGACCCGACTGTACAAGGCCGTGCAGAGAATCGGGAAGGCGATCAGATGTGAATCGCCCCGGGGCCACTCGCTGATTGCGTGGATCACGCAGCGGGCGCAGACGGCATATGGAAAGCGGATGGCTCCGGCGTGCGCGGAGCGGCTTCGGGAGCTGGCGGGCGACGCGCTGGGATCGCTGGACAATGAGCTGTCGAAGCTGGCGCTGTACGTCGGATCGCGCGGTCAGATTGCGATGGCTGACATCGAGGCGCTGGTGGGCAACAACCGCGAGGAGACGGTTTTTGCGGTTCTGGATGCGATGGCGGCCGGAGATTGCGGAACGGCTTTGCAGTACTGGGACCGCGTATTGGCGACCGATCGGGCGGCTCCCGCCCGGGCGATCGGCGGGCTGGCGTGGGGTGTCCGCCGCCTGCTGGATGCCAAGCACTCGGTGGCGGCGGGGGGCGCCCTGTCGGAGCTTGCGCGCCGATTGTGGACCGAACCCGCCGTGCTGAAGCGGCGCTTGGACGCGGTTACGGTCGGGCAGCTGGAGGATCGTCTGTCCGATCTGCTCGAAGCGGACTTGAGGTCGAAAACGGGCTGCACCAGTGTGGCCGGCGCGGTCGAAAGGTACATTGTCAAGCACACGGTGACGCCGTCACCGCAGGCGCGTGCCGGATCAGGAGGATCGCGATGACACGCGTTCGATTTCTCAGTCTGACCGTTTTGCTGTCCCTGTCCGCCGGGGCAGGGTGCGTCGGCCCGGGCTCGCCGTGGAATCGCCAGGCGCGCAAACCGGCGGTCGCCCCGGCTGCCGCTGCCGACCCCCAGGCTCTGGCTGAGGCCGAACCTGCGTCTGAACCGGCCGACTCCGGCGCCGGCGTCGCGCCGGCGTCCGCCGTCGAAGTGCACCAACGGATGCAGGAGTTCCTGGACAAGATCGCCGAGTACGACACGGCGGACGCGGCGGAAACGTCCGAACAGGGCTTCGTGTCCGCGCGGGCGGGTGCGGAGAGCGTCAGGGGCCCCTATGAACCGGTCGTTCCTGCCGGGCAGCCGGGCGTCAACGTGGGCGTGGATCTGACTGCGGCCGAAGGCGAAGATGACGGAGATGCCGAGCCACCGCCGGCCGTTGCCCGAGCACCGGTGAAGCCGCGCATCGAGCGAGTTGCGATTCGATCGTCGCCGTCGGTCGACGGCGCCGGCGTGCAGGAGCCGCCGAACATGGGTGTGAACACTTCGCTGGAAACGTCCACCGAGCTCATCGGCGACAGCGTCGGGGACACGATCGAGAGCCTCAGGCAGCACGTGGCCGACCATCCGAACGACGTCGACGCGCTCTGGCCGCTGGTGCTGCTGTTGATGGCGAGCGGTCAAGACTTCGAGATCAGCGAGTTGGTTGGCGAGGTTTCCAGCGAGACCGGCGACACGATCGCGACTATGGCTGACGTGATCCGTCGGGTGCGCGAGGCGGTGGCCGAACCGGGCCCGGCGGCGGATCATGCGCTGGAAGCCATCAACGCGTTGCGCGTGCGTTTCACGCGGGACGCGGAGCTGCTGCTCCCGACCGTGGCGTTATGCACGCGTGTGAGCACGTTTGGCGTCTACGACGAGATGGACCCGTCACTGCTCGTCCCTTATCGCGCGAACCGTGCGATCGTCTATTGCGAGATCAGGAACTTCTTCTCCGACCGCATGCCCGACGACACGTTCCGTGTCACGTTGTCCAGCCGGCTGGAGATACTGACGGCGGACGGCCAATCCGTGTGGACACACGAGGAGCCGAACATCGAGGACGTGTCGAGGCAACGACGGGAGGATTTCTTCCTTGCCCAACTGGTGACGTTTCCGCCGGAGCTGGGCCCGGGGGATTACGTGCTGAAAGTCATGATCGAAGACACGTCCGCCGCGAAAGCGGCTGAAGCGGTGCACCGGTTTCGCATCGGATCGTCCGCTCTCAGCGCGGCGGGGCCTTGAGCGTCCTCCCGATCGTCGGACCCTGGTGGTCGCTGGAAGGTACGGTTTCTTCCTTATCGCCCATTTGGACGGCTTACATTGACAGGCGCGGTCGGCACTGGTATTTGTCGTTCGTAGTGGGCAAATGGAACTTGCAACCTGAGTCGGGGGAACAGGTACGATGAGAGAGTCCAACACCGGTGTTCCGCGGCCGGCGAGAACACAGGCTCCGCAGAAGCTCTTTTCCGTCGAACAGGCCAACCGAACCTTACCGCTGGTGCGGCGAATCCTCCGCGATGTAGTAACGCAATATCGCCTGGTGGAGAGGATTCAGAAGCGTCGGCGGAAGCTGGCGTGCCAGGGGCGGCTGGACGAACTGAAATCAGTGGAAGATCGGGGCCTCGAGGCAGCCCGTCGGCTGTCCGATCTGCTCACGGAGCTGTCGTCCATCGGATGCGAGGTGAAGGACTACGAACGAGGCTGCGTCGACTTTCCCGCAATGTGCGACAGCCGGGAGATCTACCTCTGCTGGAGGTTGAACGAAGAGCGCGTAAGCCACTGGCATGAGCGACACGTCGGCGAAGCGGGACGCCGAGCCCTTCCCTTCTGACTGCGCGGGTTGAGTGATTCGGGCCGTGCCGGGTTGCTCGATTCCGGCCACGATCTCGCGTATCATCCCGGAAACAAGGTCCCCAACGGCAGAGCACGTGCTGTGCGGTGCGACGGTGAGGCTGTGTCCATGAACGACAACGACACGACGGTCGCGGAGCTTCGCAGGATGTTCGCGGAGTTTGTGGCCCGGCGCAACTGGGAGCAGTTCCACGATCCGAAGAACCTCGCCTCCTCCATCGCGATCGAAGCGGCGGAGCTGATGGAGCATTTCCAGTGGGTCCGCAGCGACCAATTGGGCGAGGTTCGCGAAGATCCGAAGCAACTGGCCGCGATCCGGGAGGAGCTGGCCGACGTCGCCGCCTTCGTGCTGGCGTTTGCGAACTCGATGCAGATCGACATCGCGTCCGCCGTCGCCGACAAGATGGCCAAGAACGCGCAGAAGTACCCGGCCGAGAAGTACTACGGGCGATTCAAGGCATAGCATTTGTTAGCGGAGCTGTGTCGGGCGGGCGTTCCGGGCCCTCGGCGCATCACGCCCCTGGCCCGGCTCCTGCACGAGCGAGTCAAGTCGAATGTCCATCGCCCGCGAGGTTCAGCCGAGCGCACTGCCGGCCAGCGCGATGGCAAAGATCGCGAACATAAGCAACAGGACAATCGCCGGCAGCCAGAGTACGGCCACGGCGGCAAGCCAACCGGGGGTCTGATGCACTTCCCGGATACCGAGGATGATGGCGACAGTCGACCAGATGCCCGCGACATGACCGCCACAAAGGGGGATCGCGGCCAGCGCCTGGGGACCCATGCCGTAGAGGATGACGCGATACGTGTGGCCGAACGACCTGCGCTGTGGCGTGGACAACACCAACACCAGATGAACGCACCCGCCCATGATGATCCCGGCGATCGGCGGGCTGATGAGCGGCCATATCAGCGTCACGCAGGCCATGAGTGCCCACTCGAGTACACCTGGGGCGCCTCCGCTTTGCGCGATGACCAGAATCGCAACCATGCCCAACGACATCGCCGTGGACAGCACCGCTCCGATGCAGGCGCTCATCGCGGCGAACCAGTAAGCCTCGACGTTACTCTGGCCGACGTGCTGGCGGAAGAAGGTGGGCGCCGCGACCAGGGTCATCCTGAACGTGGCCCACCACGCCCGCCACAGGCCGACGTGCCGGCGTTCGTCCCACGGCGAGCCGACTCGGCCCTGGGCGTCGGGTGCGACGGGCCTGACGGTCATCTGCCGCGCGTCAACCGCCCGATCGCAGCTCACGCAGATGAATGTTCGTGGATACGGCAAGCCCCTCTCGTCGTTTCCCTGATACGCTTGCCCGCAGTGCGGGCAGAGGAACTCGACGGCGCCCGGCTCGAACTGGTAGTCAGTGACCGCGAACGGACGGCCGCACTCCGGGCAATCGGTGCGGGTGAGGTTGAACAACAGGTAGTAACAATTCTGACAGCGCATGACAACTTGCGGACGGGACGGGTCGGTTATCGCGGGCACGGGCTTACGCGTCGTCCCCTGGCACCCGCCCCTGCGGAGCTCGGTGAAGCGGCCCCATGCCGCCCCGGTATTGTTCGACGATGATACGGTTGGATTGAGGCTAGCGGAAGGCGGGGCGTTTGCAGACCTCTTCGAGGTATACGTGGAGGCTGTCGTGCGGCGCGGGCCGCTGTGAGATTTCGACCGACCGCTTGAGGGCGCGCATTGCCTCGTTGGATTGACCCATCAGTTCGTAGGCCCGGGCTTTCTGTTCCCAGGCCTGGGCCTCCATGCGGTTGTTGTCGTGGCGGCGGGCCAGGTCGATCCGCTGGTCGATGCTGGCCAGAGCCTCGGACAATCGCCGGGTCTGCAGGTACATCTCGGCCATGTGCTCGTACACCAGCGTCAGCCCGTTCCAGAAGCCCGTTCCCTCCAGGCTCGCGAGGGCGGAATCGAAGCGGGTTTTCGCGCCGTCGAAATCGCTGAGCAGGCAGGCGCAGCGCCCCAGGTTCATCTGCGACACGCCGACGTTGACCCGATCACCGATCTCCTCCGCCAGCGCCAGGGCCCGGTGGTAGTACTCCCCGGCTTCGGTATAGCGCTCCTGCTTCAGCAGGACGGTGCCCATCCCGTTGTAGGGCCACTGGAGTGACACGAGGTCGGCACACTCCTTGCTGATGACGATGGCTTCGGCGAAGGCGTCCTCGGCTTCGTCCAGCCGGTCCAGCCGCATCAGGGTGAAGCCCAGGTTGCCCAGGATCTTGGCTGACTCGGTGTGCAGGCTCAGATCGCAGCTGATCTGGCGGGCCCGTCCCAGGAACTCGAATGCCAGCGAATACTCGCCCTTGTAGTAGTACATCACGCCCAGGTTGCTCAGCGCCTCGGCCAGCCGGGGCTGGTCGTCCATCTCGCGCGCCAAGCGCTCCTGCCGCTGGTGATGCTCGACGGCGCGGTCGTACTGGCCCAGGCGGGCATAGCACGCGCCGATGAGACTGACCGGCTCGATGTAGGCGGAGTCGACGGCCAATGACTGGTTGGCCAGGTCAATCGCCCGCTCATAGTCGGCATCGGCGAACGCCCGCCGCCCGCGGATGAACTTCTCCATGGCCTCGAGGCTTTCGGTGCCGCCGCCGGCGGCGCAGCGGCGCTTGGGCGACTGCGCCCGCCCGATTATCTCGATCAGTTTGTCTGCGAGCCGGTCTTCCAGGGCGAACAGGTCTTCGGCCTTTCCCGATGCCGTCGCGACGTGCTGCACATCCTCGCGGTTTGCGGCTATCAGGTGGGCGCTGATCCGCAAGTCGGTCCCCGCACGCTGGAAGCTGCCTCCGACCACCGTGCCCGCCCCGACCTTGCGAGCCGCTTCGAGAATCTGCTCGGTGTCGGCCCCGGTGGAATCGTCACCCGCTGCGGAGCCCAGCATCTTGGCGAAGCTCATCCGGTCGGCCACGTGCAGGCCTTGCACCTGAATCAGGCGGCTCGTCAGGCAATCCACGACGGCTTCGCCGATCCAGTCGTCCTCCGGGTGGCCGGTGACGTTCCGGAACGTCTGCAGCGTGACCCCCTCGGGCGATTGGCCCGCAACCGGATGCAGGGCCCCGGCATGTCCTTCCCCGGCCCGCAGGGCCTGACCGACCGCCGCCGCCGAGGCAAACCGGTGATCGGGTCGTTTGGCCAGGCACGTCTCGACCACGCGCCGGTACCACGCGGGTACCCGGCGGGCCACCTCCGCGGGCCACATGACCGGCGCCCGCTTGTGCTTCTGGGCCACGTCCAGCACGCCGGTGCCCTCAAACGGCGGGCGCCCGGCAACGAGGCAATACAACACGCCGCCCAGGGCGTAGATGTCCGCCTGCGGCGTCGGGGTGCGGTTACTGTCGAACTGCTCGGGGGCCATGTAGTTCGGAGTGCCAAGGAGCTGTCCTACGCGTGTCACGCCCGGATCGACGTCGGCCGACTGGATCTTGACCAGTCCTAAGTCCATGATCTTGACCACGCCGTCGCTGCGGAGCATGAGATTGCTCGGCTTGAAGTCGCGGTGGATCAACTCGGCGGCGTGGATGGCGGCCAATCCGGACGCGGCCTGGAGGCCGATGTCGACGGCCTGGCTCCAGCCGAACTCGCCGACCGATCGGATGATCTCGCGCAGGTTCCTGCCGTCCACGTACTCCATTACGAAGTACCAGGTGCCCTTGACCGAATCGCAGTCGAACACGCGGGCGACGTTAGGGTGATTCACGCAGACCCCCGCGTGAGCCTCGTTCCTCAGCCGGGCGACGGCGATGTCCGAAAACGCCTCGTCGACCGGCTTGAGGATCTTGACTACGCATAACTGGTCGAGGTGGGTGTCCCGGGCCAGGACGAGCTTCCCCTGGGCGCCGGCGCCCAGCATGCGGATGACCGAATACCGCTCCGGCTGTACCGTGTTCCACACGTCAAGGACGGTTTCCGCCAGCCGTTCGCCGTCTTTCTGAAGAGCCGTGTCGGGAGGGTCGCATGCCTGCGGGAAAACGAAACTGCACGCCCGGCACCGCCGCGTCGATGCGTCCACGCTGTCGAATGCATCGGCAGCGGCGCAGTTGGGGCAGTTCTGGATCGACTGTTTCCCCGGCGTCATCGCCCGCGCAACGTCGAGGTACAGTGCCCCCGATGATGTCTGGCCAGCACTCACAATGTGCATCCATAGACAGTCGCCGGCCCGGCGCGGTCGGCCGGCAACCCTGTGATTTTAGAGTCATCCCCGCAGTTCGGGAAGGAAAAACGCCGAGAAAAACCCATTCCAACTTCAGGTCAGGAATGATTTTAGCACTGTCGTCGTCAGCTGCTAAAATCGGGAATTCACCCGCCCCGGGCGCCCTCCCGACCCTCCCGATTGCGCCAGGTCGCCGCCGGTCGCCCGAGCCGGATTTCCCCCACTTACCAGAACCCCCTTGTCCTCCGATCGGTGCGTCGCTTGACGCCCGTGGAGCGGCCTTCTATATGGGGGGCGCGATTCCGGGCCGGCGGTGTGGCATGGGATTGTCGGCAGTTTTTCTCTCGAGAGTGAGCCCGTGGCAGCACCGGCTCGCCTGCGAGCACGGGCAAGGGCTGCCCGGGGCGGGCGGTCGACCTACCACAGCGCCGGATGCAGAGGGTCGTTGCCCACGCCAACGACGCAACGGCGGCCGCGCATCGAGGCACGACCGGTTGAAGCTCGACCCGCAGGTCTCGGTGGCGCGGACGGGGCGGAGCACCGATGCGCAAAGCCCTGTACATCATTGACGGGCATGCCCAGATCTACCGTTCGTACTATGCACGGGTTCCGCCGCTGACGAGCCCGTCCGGTGAACCGACCAAGGCGACTCACGTCTTCTGTCAGTCGCTGCTCAACCTGATACGGACGCGTCGACCCGACTACCTGGCGATGGCTCTGGACGTGAGCGACCGGACGGTTTTCCGTTGTGAGATCGACGCGCAATACAAGGCCAACCGCGAGCCTCCGCCCGACGATCTGCCCCCACAGGCTGACCGCATTACCAGCATCGTCCGGGCGATGGGCGTGCCCGTGTTCCGGAAAGAGGGGTTCGAGGCGGACGACCTGATGGCCACCATTGTGGAGCGGTTGTCCGGGCGGGACCTGGACATCTACCTGGTGAGCCGTGACAAGGATCTGGACCAGTTGATCTCGGACCGGGTCTGCCTGTTCGACCCGTTGAACGACGACGTCATCGACCGGGCCAGGCTCGCGGACAGCAAGGGTTTCACTCCGGAGCAGGCGATCGACGTGCAGGTGCTGACCGGCGATCCGACGGACAACATCCCGGGGGTGGCGGGCATCGGGCCGAAGACCGCCGCGAAGCTGGTCGCGAAGTACGGCTCGGCGGAGGCGGTTGTCGCCCATGCCGACGAGCTGACGCCCAAACAGAGGCAGAACGTGCTTGCGTTTGCCGAGCGGATGCCGATTACGAGGCAGCTGGTCACGCTTCGCCGTGATGTGGAGTTCGACTTCGACCTGGACGCATGTCGGTTCGAGGGCGTTCCCGTGGCTGCCGTGGGTTCGATCTTCGAGGAGCTGGGATTCGCCCGGCTGACCGAGCAGTTGGCGAACCTGCCGGGCGATCTGAAGGTCGGCGATACGCCGGTACCGGCCAAGCTGGACGTCGTGACCGAAGCGGTCGATTACCGCCTGGTTGACAGCGTCGAAGGGCTTGACCGCCTGGCTGTTGATCTCGCCCGGCAGCCGGCATTCGCGTTTGACACGGAAACCACGGGCTTGAATCCGGTGGCTTCGGACCTCGTCGGTCTCTCGCTCTGCTGGAAACCGAGTCAGGCCTGTTACGTGCCCGTGCGGGCGGCGGTCGGCAATACGCTCGCGCTGGGAAGGGTGATCGAGAAGCTGGGCCCGAGTTTCGCCGATCCTGCCGTTCGGAAGGCCGGGCAGAACGTGAAGTTCGATCTGATCGCGCTTCGCCAGGCGGGCATCGAGGTCGCGGGTGTCGAGTTCGACACGATGATCGCCAGCGCCCTGCTCGATCCGACCCGGCGCTCACACAGCCTCGACGCGCTGGCGCGGGAGCTATGCGGCCACTCCATGATTCCGATCAAGGAGCTGATCGGCACGGGGAAGAAGCAGGTTTCCATTGATCAGGTCGATACGGCCCGGGTGTGCGAGTACGCCTGTGAGGACGCCGACTACACGTGGCGTATCAAGGAGATCCTCGAGCCGCAGATGGCCGGCAGCCCCTTGCGCGACCTGTTCGGCGACACCGAGATGCCTCTGGTCAGAGTGCTGGTCGACATGGAGTGCAACGGGATCGCCCTGGACGCGGCCGTCTTGGCCCGCATGGACCGGATGCTCGCCGGGCGTCTGAAGGAGTTGACAGACGCGATTCACTCTGCGGCCGGCTACCCGTTCAACGTCGACTCACCGAAGCAGTTGGCCGCCGTCCTGTTCGACGAGCAGGGGCTCAAGCCGGTTCGCAAGACGAAGACCGGGCGAAGCACCGACGCGGACACGTTGGAAGTGCTGGCCGGGCAATACGACAACCCGATTCCCGGGCTGGTCCTCGAGTACCGTGAGCTGGCCAAGCTCAAGGGCACGTACATCGATCCCCTTCCGGGGATGATCGTCCCCCGGACGGGGCGAATCCATGCGAGCTTCCATCAAACGGGGACGATCACGGGGCGCCTGTCGTCGAGCGACCCGAACCTTCAGAACATTCCGGTGCGGACGGAGATGGGCCGGCGGATTCGCGAGGCGTTTGTGGCGGGTCGGCCCGACCATGTGCTGCTCACCGCCGACTACTCGCAGATCGAGCTTCGGGTGCTGGCTCATTTCTGCAAGGACCCGACGCTCATGGAGGCGTTTCGTGCGGGCCAGGACATCCACGCGTTCGTGGCGGCGCAGGTCAACGGCGTTTCACCGCAGGAGGTGACGAAGGAGCAGCGCAGCGCGGCCAAAGCGGTCAACTTCGGGATCGTCTACGGGCAGACGCCGTTCGGGCTGGCGCGTGCGCTGGGCATTCCGGTTGGTCAGGCGCGGGCCTTTATCGACATGTACTTCATGCGGTATCCCGGGATCCGGATGTTCATCGACCGGACGGTCGCTGAGGCCGCCGGGCGGGGTTTCGTGCGGACGATCCTGGGGCGGCGGCGGTACGTGCCGCAATTGCAGTCGCGGAACAGCCAGCAGCGTGCCCTGGGTGAGCGGATGGCGGTCAATACGGTGATTCAGGGGTCAGCAGCGGACCTGATCAAGCGTGCGATGGTCGACATCCACCGGGAGATTCAGTCCGGCGGCCATCTGTCGAGGATGCTGATCCAGGTTCACGACGAACTCGTGTTCGAGACGCCGGCCGATCGCGTGGAAGCCGAGGCTGATATGATTCGCGAGAAAATGACCGGGGCCCTTCCGCTTGATGTTCCCGTCACCGTGGACATACACTGGGGTGTCAACTGGCTGGAAGGCAAGTGACGCGGGGCGGGCGCGGCTGGAATCCGGTGGTTCGGGGGGCACGGTGGCGGCGCGAGCGTGTTGTGCGTGCGCATAACGGAGCGTGACTGATGAAGATCTCGATCAAGTACTGTGTAGAGTGAAACTACCGACCCCAGGCCGTGAGTCTGGCGGATGCGATCAAGGCCAAGTTCGGCATCGAAGCGGAGTGCGTCGAAGGTGGTGGTGGGATTTTCGATGTTCGCCTGGACGGGAAGCTGATTTACAGCAGGCATCAGACGGGCCGGTTCCCCGAGCATCGCGAGGTGCTGACCGCGATTGCCCACGTAGCACCGAAGACGTCCCCATGAGCGGCGAGTTCACCATCGGGCCCAAGCTTCCCGCGCTCGTCGAGAGCGTGGTGGCCAGCTATCACCGGGAGGCCCGGATCACGCATATCGACCGCGCCTTTCTTCCCGACCGGGGGCGAATCGTCGAGCTTGTCGAGCGGCTGGTGGAGCTGATGTATCCGGGATTGCACGGGCGTCAGGACCTGACCGAGCATAACGTCGCCTACCATGTGGGCGAGCTGCTTCCGCGCATCGGCCACCTGACGTTCGAGCAGATCCACCAGTCTCTGCGCTACCAGGCGGAACGTAACGAACAACGCGATGACGTCGGCGGCTGGCGGGACCAGGCCCGCCAGCTGGCCATGGAGTTTTTGGTCCGCCTGCCCACAATCCGCGAATGGCTGTCCGATGACGCCCAGGCGGCGTACGACGGCGACCCTGCCGCGCTGAACACGGATGAGATCATCCTGGCCTATCCGGGTCTGCTGGCGGTAACGGTGCACCGGCTGGCTCACGAGCTGTACAAGCTGGGCATTCCCGTCATGCCGCGCATCATGTCGGAATGGGCCCACGCGGTGACAGGGGTAGACATTCACCCGGGCGCCCGTATCGGGCGGAGCTTCTTCATCGACCACGCCACCGGTGTGGTCATCGGCGAGACCACCGACATCGGCGATAGGGTCAAGATCTATCAGGGGGTGACGCTGGGCGCGCTGTCGTTCCCGAAGGACGAGCGGGGTCGGCTCATCCGCGGGGCCAAGCGCCACCCTACGGTGGAGGATGACGTCACCATATACGCCAATGCGATTATCCTCGGCGGCGACACGGTGATTGGCCGAGGATCAGTGATCGGCGGCGGCGTGTTCATCACCAGCAGTGTTCCCGCGGGCGCCACCGTCACTTTCACGCCGCCCGAACTGCGAATCCGGGACCGTTCGTTGACGGCCAAAGCGGACGCCGACAGCGCCCCCTCCGCGTCCGATTACGAGATTTGAGTTCGGCGATTCGATGGCGGCGGCCGGTTTGGCCCGAGTGCTGCTGTGGTTTCCGGGCCGGTTGGATCAATCCGCCGGCGCGCCGAGTTTCTCGAGGGCGTCCCGTTGCGTTGCGGTAAACGTGAAGAGCCTGTTCAGGGCGGTCACCTTGAACATCCTCTTGATGTCGGTGCTCAGCCCGCACAGCACCATGGCCCCGTCGGCGCCGTCGATCAGCTTCCGCAGCTTAGCCAGGACCGTGAGCGCCGACGATGAGAGGTGCACCAACTTGCCCATGTCGAGAACGAGCTTCTGCCCGCGCCGGTCACCGACCAGGCCGTACAGTTCCTCACCGATCTCGTCGATCGCCTGGGCGTCGATCAGCGAGCGGTCTTCAAAGGTCACGACCGTAACATCCTGGACCGTGTGAACTCCGATCCGCGCCTCGGCTGCCATGTCGACCTCCTCCGGGGGGGTTTCGGCCCGGGCGCGGGATTGTAGCACCGATGGGCGGTGTCGGGAATGCCGGCCCGGTCCGTCCGCTGCCCTGAGCGGCCCCCTTGACGCCGGGCGGCGAGACTGTAGAGTATTGGGATTCGTTTGCGGCCAGGAGGCCAAGTGGGGGCTGTAAGTCTATGTCTGCAGGAAGGATAAGAACCTATACCGCCAAGCAGAGCGACGTCGAGCGCCGGTGGTACCACCTTGACGCGTCCGACCAGGTGCTGGGGCGGCTGGCCACGAAGATCGCCACCGTGCTGATGGGCAAGCACAAGCCGACCTATACTCCGCACGTGGACACCGGCGATTTCGTGGTGGTGACCAACGTGGACAAGATCCGTCTGACCGGCAAGAAAGCCGATACCGTGCAGTACGCCCGTTACACGTACTATCCCGGCGGGTACAAGGTGATCCCGTTCAAACGGATGTTCGAGAGGCACCCGGAGCGAATCCTGACGCTGGCGGTGCGGCGCATGCTGCCCAAGAACAAGCTTGCCCGGCACATGCTCAAGAAGCTCAAGGTCTATCGCGGGGGTACGCACCCGCACGCCGCCCAGGCGCCCGAGCCCTGGGCGTTCGGGGACTGAGAGCAAGGAATATAAATGCCCTGTGGGACAGGTTCGGCAGCTTGTCGTCCGAGCGGCGGGGAAGCCGGTGTCCGGCAGTGGTTTCCGCTTGGGACTCTGAATTGGGAGAACGCGCACGTGACCGATCACGCAACGACGCCTCAAGATCCCGAACCGGCCCCGACGACCGGAGCGCCGGATCAAGCGGTGCCGGCTTCCGAGCCGTCCTCCGCGCCTTCCCAGCCAGTCGGGCAACCTCAGCCTGTGGTGCCGCCTGCCGTGCAGGGGCGGGCCAGCTCGTGGGGAACAGGCCGGCGGAAACGCGCCGTCGCCCGGGTCCGTGTTTGCCCCGGTAGCGGCACGTTCAGAATCAACGGACGGGAGATCGACGACTACTTTCGATCGGACACGGACCGCCAGTTCGTCCGCCAGCCGCTCGAGGTCACCAATACCGGCAGCCACATGGACGTGGTCGTGAACGTTTACGGGGGAGGCACGACCGGTCAAGCGGGCGCGATCGTCCTGGGGTTGGCGCGGGCGCTGAAGGCGGCGGACTCTTCCCACGAGTCGATCCTCCGCGATCGTCACTACCTGACCCGCGACTCCCGCAAGGTCGAGCGCAAGAAGTACGGCCGGCGCGGTGCGCGTCGCAGCTTCCAGTTCTCCAAGCGGTAGCGAGCGCCCCGGGTCCGATGGTCCGCCGCGGCGTATCGTCGGTTAGGGGTAGGCGCTTTCGAACAGGGTTTCAAAGTCGGCGGAGTGCGGGATGCTGATGTCCGTGTACCAGGTTCCGTCTCCGTACACGTCGCTGAGATCTTCGCCGGCGTAAGACACTACTTGCATTTCGGGGCGCGTCTCCAGCTTGAACGGACCTTCGAGTTGGTGTTCCAGGAGGCGTTTGTTGGTTTCGTCGAATGCGATGATGACCTCCGGCAGCAGGGAGTACGTCTTGCCGAATCGCACCACCACGGCATAGCGACCGCACGCCAGGCGCAGCTTGGCCCCGATGGGGTAGGGCTGAACCACGCCGCCGAAAACTTTGAGGATGATTGGATCGTAGAGCTGCGCGTAGGGTCCCATGGTCATTTCCCACAGTGTGCGGGGGGCGGATTTGGCCTCGCTGAAGGCCCGCTGCGAGGTGGCGGCGTCGAATGCGTCGGCGACCCGCAGGATGCGGGCGAACAGCGGGATCTCGTCACCGTAGAGCCCCTCGGGATACCCGGTTCCGTCGTAGTTCTCGTGATGTCGCCGGACGAGCTGGGGGACCAGGGGGGGCGTTGTGGGCGGCAGGGCGTCGGCTCCGACGTTGGGGTGCTGCAGGACGATCTGCCGCTCCTCTTGGGACAGCGGGCCGGGATGATCGAAGACGTCTTCCAGCGGCCACAACGCTACGTCCATGAACAAGGCCGCTAGGCCCAGGGGGGCCAGGTTGAGCGAGATCCGTCTGGAGGATCGGCTGCGGCGAGCGAAGTACCGCACCGCGTTGCCGACGACGAGGCTCAGGTAGAACACGTTGGCGGGATGCTCAGTGAGGTAGCTGTCCTCTTTGCCGGGTCGCATGATCATGGCGGCGGCGTGCGGGTTCTCGTCGAGGTACTGGGTGACCAGGGCCATGGCCTCGTGGATGCCGCTGAGGTCCGCGCCGTGGAGCGACATGCGTGACGCGAACTTCTCGCGCACGCTGGACATGGCCTTGAGCAGTTTCCGCTGTGTGGTTCGTGCCACTTTCTGGTCGCGCGTGACATCCTGAAAGGCGACGACCTCGTCGAGGACGGGATCCAGGATGTAGATGGTTGCGCGGGAATACACGCGCTGCAAGCTGTCGATGTCAGCGGAGTTGAGGGTTCTGCCCGCGGGCAGCAGCACGCGCCGATCGCTTGTTACCGGCTTGGCCAACCGCATCCCCACTTCAAGTTCATGAGCTTGCAGGAGCAGCGGCATCGGAGCATCCCGTCACGCCCGGCGCGCACGGCCTCATCCGGCTGCGTGAGCGGCCGGGCGCCAGCCGTCACGAAGCCACCACGGTTCGAGGATTCGAAGCGTGGTTCTCTGCTTTCTGCTATCGGGTTTTCACGCAGGCAGGATCATTAACGCGGTTGGCAAGCCCGATAACGTGCGGCGCCCGTCGCACGAGCTGACCGCTGACGGGAGGCGGTGACGATTCCTGAACGATCGGCTTTCGGACGTCGACGGCGGGGCCGCGCTCAGCGCCCACCGGTGACGTCGGGCCAGTCCCACTCCGCCAATTCGCTCAGGCGGGTGCGGTCCGTCAGATCGACGTGAAGCGGCGTGATCACGACGTAGCCGTCCACGATACTGCGGAGGTCGGTGTTGGCGTCGTCGCCGAACTCCTTGAAGCTGCCCTGCAGCCAGAACTGTCTCGACCCGAACGGCCCGTCCCGCTCGACGTAGTGGTCGTCCATGATCTGCACTGCCTGGGGGACGACCCGGACGCCCTTGGGTCGCCCGGGCTTGAGTGAGGGGATGTTGACGTTGATGAGCTTCCCGGGCGTCAAGCAGCGATCAATCATATGCTTGATGAGAGTGCGGGCGATGCGGGCGGCGCCGTCGAAGTCCAGTTCATCGCCGTGTTCGAGTGACACGGCCACCGAGGGAATGCCCAGCAGCGCCCCCTCAGCCGCCGCTGCCACCGTTCCGGAGTACAACACGTTGATGCTGACGTTGGCGCCGTCGTTGACACCGGCGACGACGAGGTCGGGTCGGGACTCGACCAGATCGCTGACGGCCAGCTTGACGCAGTCCGCCGGCCGACCGCCGATGGACCAGCCGCGAAACTCATTCTGCACGCGGACCTGCGACGCCGTCAGCGGCGCGTTGACGGTAATGGCATGGGCCGATGCCGATTGTGCCGTGTCCGGCGCCGCCACGCTCACGTCGCCCAAGGTGACTAACTGGCGATACATGGCGGCCAATCCTGGGGCAAGGATTCCGTCGTCGTTGGTCAGCAGGATATGCATGCGGTGATTGTAGGACGCGTCGGCAGGGAGTCAAACCGGGCGCCCTACCCCAACTCGGGCTCGCGGCCTAGAATGAAGCGATGATGCGAAGCCTGACGCGAGAACAAGTTCGGCGGGTTGACGCTGTTGCCATCAACGAGCTGGGCATCCCCGGCGTGGTGCTGATGGAGAACGCCGGGCGAAACGCCGCCGAGTGCATCCTGGAGCTGCGGCGACGGCGCGATGCCGCCCGAATCGTGGTGTTCTGCGGGCCGGGCAACAACGGCGGCGACGGCTTCGTCATTACGCGTCACCTGATCAACCGCGGTGTTCAGACGCGCGTCTGGTTGGCCGGTGACGACGGGAAACTGACGGAGGACGCAGGTACGAACTACCGCATCCTCCGGGCGATGGATGTCCCGGTGGTGTGCGCCGATACGCCCGGCGCGATTGCCCAGGCGGTGGCTCAGATCCGCGAATCCGATATCGTTGTCGACGCGCTGCTGGGGACCGGTTTTCGCGGCGACGTTCGTGAGCCGTTGGCCACGCTGATTGACGGAATCAACCGCGGGCCTCAGGTCGCGGTGGTGGCCGTCGACGTCCCGTCGGGCCTGGACTGCAACACCGGTCGTCCCGCCAACGCGACCGTCCGTGCGACGTGCACGATAACTTTCGTCGCGAGCAAGGCGGGCTTTGCCGCACCGGAGGCCGGGTCCTACACGGGCGACGTGATCGTGGCCGACATCGGGGCCCCGCCGGACCTGATCGATCGGGTGGTCGATGCGTGAGCGCGACTCCGCCGCGGCGGCCCCTTCGACGACGAGCGTATGCGGGCGTTTGGGGAGGGCGGGAGTCGGGACCGGATCAGACGTGCGGGGGCACAGCGAAGATGCGTTGGACCCTTGGAGTTTGTGAGTTTGTCGCGGTCGTCCTGTCGGCGTCGGCGGCGCTGGCGGCTGCCCCTGACGGGGACGCTCCGATCCCCGTTGATGCGCAGGCGGAGGCGGAGTTGCTTGCCATCGCCGGCGACGGGTTTGCCATCCGGCGCACCGACCACTTCGTGATCGCCCACAACACGTCTGACGACATTGTCGCCAATTTCCTCACCCGGGCCGAGCGGACCTACAACGCGGTGTTTCGCTTCTGTCGCGCCGGGGACATTCCGGTACGGGCCCCGGCCCGCCGGTTGGCGGTACTCTTCTTCGACACGCCCGAGGGTTTCCATCGCTACGGGGACTCGATCGGGTTTCACAGTGAAGGCGCCAGTGGGGTGTTCTCAATCCACCTGAATCGGGCTGCGTTCTTCAACACACTCAAGACACGGAGGATGGTTCACCTGACGAATATCGTCACCGACCTGGAGAACCGCCTTTCCAGACCGCCCGGAGTCACGGGCCTGCGCCCCGGCGAGCGCAAGGCAGCGCGGCGGCGCCTGCAGGTCATGCGAAACCAGCGAAACCGCTTTGTCACCCGCACCAACCGCCTGGTGATTCAACACGAGGTTACACACCAGGTATTCTACAACATCGGCGTTCATACGGTCGGGGCGCAGAACCCGGGATGGCTGGTCGAGGGGCTGGCCTGTCTGTTCGAGACCCCGCCGAATCCGTCCGGCGCGAGCTTCGCCGCGATCAACCAGATGCGACTTCGGGACTTCCGGGAGTGTCTGACCCCGGGCGACGGGAACTTCAAGCCGCGACCGGAGCACTTGGACCATGCCTGCCGCAGCGGGCGTTTCGTGCCGCTGAAGGACCTGATCGGCGACGCGCGGATCTTCGCCCGGGCGGCCGATCCCAACATCGTCTACCAGTACGCCGAGGCCTGGTCGCTGGTGCATTACCTTCAGCGGCGCCACCAGAAGGAGTTCGCCCGGTACATCCAACAGCTCTCGCAACGGCAGCCGAGCGAGTCGTTCTCTCCGCAGCAGGAGGTTGAGACGTTCGAGGCCATATTCGGCCCGATCAATGATCATTTCGAGCGTCGCTGGATCTCCTACGTGCTTCGCCTGCCGTTCAGGCCCGCCGAGGCGGGTGGATAGCGCCGATCCCCCGGCGCCGCGCGTGCGGCTTGCCCGCTGCAGGCGGTCGTGTATGATCCGCCAAGGTTTCCCGGTTCGAGTGGAATCAGACCCGTGAACATTATCATCGCCGGAGCCGGTCAGGTTGGCCGCTATGCGGCCGAGGTCCTCGGGACCGGCGGGCACAACGTTACGGTCATCGATCTGCGTGGTTCCGTGCTGGCCGCCCTGGGAGACTCGGTCGACGTGCGCACGTTGCAGGGTAACTGCGCCCATGCGGACGTGATCCAGGAGGCGGGCGCCGAGGATTGCGACCTGTTCGTCGCCGCGACCGACGGTGACGAGTTGAATCTGCTCAGCGCCGCCGTCGCCAAAGGCGTCGGGGCCAAGAAGTGTCTGGCCCGCGTGCACCACAGTGCGTTCTTCGAGCAGCGGGGGTTGAACTACGGCAGGCACCTCGGAATTGATCAGTTGATCTGCCCCGAGTACCTGACCGCCCTGGCGATCGCCCGGATGTTGCGCAATCCGGGTGCGATCGCGGTCGAGGATTTTGCGCGGGGGCGGATCGAGCTTCAGCAGTTCATGGTCGAAGTCGGGGCCCCCGCCGCCGGCATCCCGCTGGCCGACATGAAGCTGCCCGGCGGCATCCGCCTGGCGGTGATCGAGCGGGACACGTTTGCGTTCATTCCTGCGGGCGACACCAAGCCTGCGGTCGGCGACGTGGTGTACCTGATCGGGGAGACGGGTGTCATCGAGCAGGGTCGCAAGCAGTTTCACCCCGGTAAGGCGAAGCGCAAGCATGTGGTGGTCATGGGTGGGGCGTTGATGGGGGTGTGGCTCTGCCGTGCGTTGAAGGGCAGGAGTTTTTCCGTTCGCTTGTTCGAGACGGATCCGGGCCGGGCACAGGAGCTGGCCCACAAGCTGGATCACGTCACGGTGATTCAAGCGGACCCCGCCGACCCGGATGTGTTTGAAGAGGAGAACATCGCCGCCGCCGATGCGTTTGTGGCACTGACGCGCGACGACGAGCACAATATTCTCGGCGCCGCCCAGGCGAAGAGCCTGGGCATCGCGCGGACCATCGCCGTGGTGGAGAGACCGACCTACATGCACCTGCTGCGCCACGTCGGGATTGATCAGGCGTTCAGTCCGCGGCAGGTGGCGGCCCGGGAGATCCAGAGCCTGATCGAGACGCGTCCGGTGCGGTGCCTGGCGTCGATTGCGGAGGGGGCTGCTGACGTGTACGAGGTTCGTCCGACGGCCAACGGGCGGGCGACCAACGAAGCCCTCAAGGACATCAAGATGCCTGCCCACTCGATGATCGCAGCGATTCAGCGAGGGGAGAAGGTCAAGGTGCCCGGCGCGAACGACACGATTCGGGCCGGTGACACGTTGATCGCCATCGGGCCCCACGGCATCGACAAGGAGTTCCGGAGGCTTTTTGCCGGCTAGAGCCCGTTTCGAAACCCCTGGCGGTGACGAATCGTGAGTATCCGCTACGTCGGGGCCCAACTGGGCCTTCTCATTCTGGTGCTCAGCGGCACGATCGCCGCCGTCGGCGTGGGATCGGCCGTTGCCCAGGTCCTGGGCAACGCCGGCGAGGCGGCTGCTTCGCGGGCCCTGCTGGCCACCGCGGTGATCGGCATCGCGCTGGGCTTCGGGCTGTGGCGGACCGGGCGGCGAGCGGGCGGGCAGCTCGGGCGCCGCGAAGCCATGCTTCTGGTGGCGGCCGGCTGGCTGGTCGGCGCCGCGCTGTCCGCGCTGCCGTACCGGTTGTGGGCGTCGGTGGAGGCCCTCGGCGAGCCGGCCGATCGGCCCTTTCGCTCCTTTGTCGACTGTTATTTCGAAGCCATGAGCGGGCTGACCACGACTGGAGCCAGCGTGCTGAGCGACGTCACGATGGTGCCGGGTAGCCTGCTGCTGTGGCGGGCGCTGACCCAGTGGCTGGGCGGTCTGGGCATCATCGTTCTGTTCGTGGCCGTCCTGCCCTCGCTGGGCGTGGGCGGCAAGCGGGTGTTCCGCATCGAATCGCCCGGGCCGACGCCGGAGGGCGTGCGCCCGAAGATTCAGGAGACGGCCCGCGTGCTCTGGCTGATTTACGTGGGGTTGTCGCTGGCGGAGGTGCTGGCGCTCAAGGTTCTGGGATTCAGCTGGTTCGAGTCCGTCTGTCATACGTTCGCCACACTGGCGACCGGCGGGTTCAGTACGCACAACACCAGCATTGGTGCGATGCATTCCGCCGCCGCCGACGTGGTGGTGATCATGTTCATGCTGCTGGCCGGCGTGAATTTCGGCATCTACTACCACCTGATACGCAAGCGGTGGCGGGCGGCGTACCGCGACCCCGAGCTCCGCCTGTATCTTGGCGTCGTGTTTGTCGGGTTCCTGATCGTCGCCGGGCATCTTCTCACGCATACGATCCACACCACCGTGGGCGAGCAGGTCAGGCCGTCGATTGGTTCCGCCGTGCGGTACGGGTTGTTCCAAACGGTTTCTCTGCAGACGACCACCGGGTTCTGCACTGCGGACTTCAACCAGTGGCCAGCGGCGGCCAGGACCGTGCTGGTCCTACTGATGTTCGTGGGGGCGTCGGCCGGTTCCACGGGCGGCGGCATCAAGATCGTTCGCTGTCTCATCACCGCCAAAGTGCTGTGGGGAGAGATGGAGCGTGTGTTCCGCCCGAACGTCATCCGCGTGGTGAAGATCGGCGACACGCCGGTGGACTCGGACCTGCGGCTGGCCACATTGTGTTATGTGATCATCATCGCGCTGTTGTTCGCGGGCGGAGGTATTGCCCTGCTGGTTCTCGAACAGGGCCAGGACATAGACGTCGTGACTGCGATCACCGCGTCAGCCGCAACCCTGAACAACATCGGGCCGGGGCTGGGCCTTGTCGGGGCCGTCGAGCACTACGGGTGGTTCAGCAAACCGAGCAAGCTCGTCCTGAGCCTGCTGATGGTGTTGGGGCGTTTGGAGGTCTACGCGATCGCGGTGCTGTTCCTCCCTCGCTTCTGGTTGCGCGAGTGACCGGTGCGTCGCGTGTTCCCGACATGGCGTTTGCCGGCGTTGGAGGCCGGTCCATGACGCCGGGGCGACGGACGTGTAGAATGGTGGGCGGTTCGGGCGGGAAGTGGCCCGGGCGGGCCGACCGTTTGGGGGCCGGCGGGGGGGGATTCGGGGTCGAGATTCTCGGCGTTCTGACGTTTCATCGCCGTGTCGTTTCCGGGAGCGTCTGATGACGTCTTTACCGCGCATCAGCGTGAACAACCCGATCCTGGTGAACCTGATGATGTTCGGCGTCATCGTGGGCGGGGTGTACAGCGCGTTCTCGCTTGTTCGGGAGATGTTTCCGGAGTTCGCCCCGAACATGGTCATGATCAATACGATCTATCCGGGGGCAACGCCCGCTGAGGTGGAACGGGGCATCGCGATCAAGATCGAAGAGCAGGTCAAAGACCTCGACGGCATCGACGAGATGCGTACCACGATCAACGAAGGGTCCAGCACGATTCTCATCGAGCTGCGAAGTGATTTCGAGGAGCTCGACCAGGCCGTCACCGACGCGCGGGACGCGGTCGACGCCATCCCCCGCGATGACTTCCCGGAGGAGGCTGAGGAGACCATCGTTCGGCGCTTCGAGCCCAAGCTTCCGGTGATCAACGCCACGGTATACGGCAGTGCGGGTGACAAGGCGCTCAAGGAACTGGGGCAGCGACTTCGCGACGACATTCTGGCCCTGCCCGAAATCACGGATGTGATGTTGAGCGGGATCCGGCGCGACGAGATTGCGGTGGAGGTTCGGCCCGAGCAGCTGATCCGACACAAACTTTCGTTCATGGAAATCGGCGACGCCATTCGCCGAGGCAACCTCGACGTGCCGGGTGGGCAGGTCAAGACGACCGACGGCAACGTGGCCGTCCGCACTCTCGGCGAGTCGGACCGGGCGGAGGTCATCGCCAACATCGTGGTGCGCAGCGATCCGACGGGCAAGGTGATCCGCGTGGGCGACGTCGCCACCGTGATCGACGGATTCGAGGACGCCGACGTGCTGGCGCGGCTTGACGGGGAACCGGCGGTCAGCGTCACCGTGTACAAGACGGCCGACCAGGACGCTATCGAGATTTCCCAGATGGTCCGGGCGATGGTTGCGGGCAAGCAAAGGCTGCCCCTGGAATCACAAGGGCTCGAGCGCGGGTTCGGGCTGAGCAGGCAGGCCGAGCAAATCTACGACGAGGCCTACGCGAGCCCGTACACCGACATCAGCGGGCAGGCGAACGTGAAGACGCACACGAATCTTGCGCGGTTCATCGAGAGCCGCCTGGACCTGCTGCGGCGCAACGGTACATGGGGTCTGACGCTGGTTTTTCTGTCGTTGCTGCTGCTGCTCAACTGGCGGATCGCTTTCTGGGTGATGGTGGGTCTGCTGCTGGCCATCCTGGGGACGTTTCTGGCCATGAAGGCTTTCGGCATGACGCTGAACCTGATCAGCATGTTCGGGTTGATCGTGGTGCTGGGGCTGCTGGTTGACGACGCCATCATCGTCGGCGAGCACGTGTTCACGAAAGTTGAGGAAGGGATGGAGCCTTCGCAGGCGGCGATCGTCGGGACCGAGGCGGTCACCAAGCCGGTGACCATTGCGATCGCCACGACCATTGTCGCGTTCGCACCGCTGTTGTTCATCGAGGGGCGAATCGGGGAGTTTATGGGTGTTTTGCCTCCAGTGGTGATGTGCGCGTTGGCGATCTCGCTGTTCGAAGCCCTGACCATCCTGCCGTCCCACCTGGCCGAGTGGCTGCGCCCCCTGCGTGTGGAGCGGACGGCAGCGGAGTCGACGGGATTTTCGCTTCGACGGATAGGCGAGCGCCTGCGAGCGACCCAACGATACCTGCTGAAGGATGTCTTCATCGAGGGATACGAGCGGTTTCTGCGGCTGGCTGTGTCTTACCGCTACGTCACGGTGGGGGCGGCAGTCTTCTGCCTTATGGTCGCGCTGGCTGCGGTGAGGACGGGGCACGTTCCGTTCGTGGTTTTTCAGAAGATGGACGCCGAGACGCTGACCGCGCAGCTCAAGATGCCGGTGGGTACGCCTGTCGAGCAGACGGACGATGCGATGCGGATCATCGAGGAGGCGTCCATGGGCCTGCCGGAATTGAGCACGCTGTACACACTGGTGGGTGCTCAGATCGACATGCGGGAGGGCACTGATGTGTCCAACAGTCACCTGGCCCAGTGTATCCTGGAGCTCAAGCCAATCGAGGAGCGTGAGCGCACGAGCGAGGACATTCTCCGCGAGCTGCGTGCAGAAGCGGCATCTGTGCGCGGCGCGAACTCGCTCCGATTCGAAGCCATGCAGGGCGGCCCGGGCGGGGAACCGATCCAGATCGAGATCAGCGGCGACCGTGTGGAAGACCTTGTCGCCATCAGTGACCGGTTGAAGAAGCGCCTCCGGGATTTCGACGGCGTGTACGACATTTCGGACGATTTTGACGCTGGGCGCCGCGAGGTGCAGATCGAGCTGCTGGAGTCCGCCCGGGCGTTGGGCTTGACCACCGAGTCACTGGCCATGCAGGTGCGGGCCGCGTTCTACGGGCTCGAAGCGCGCAAGGTTCAACGGGCCCGCGAGGACGTCAAGATCATGGTTCGCTATCCGGAATCGGCGCGACGACAGATTTACGATCTGGAGTCGATGCGCATCGCCATTCCTGACGGGACGCTGGTGCCGTTTACCGAGGTCGCGCGGATGAGTGAGGGCAAAGGCTTCGCCACGATCAAACGCCGGAGCCAGAAGCGCGCCGTAACCGTTACCGCCGACGTAGATGAAGCCATCGCCAACGCCGGTCAGATTCTCGGAGAGCTCCGAGGGGACTTCGCCGAGTTGCAGGGGGCGTACCCGGGCGTGATCTTCGAGTTGGGTGGGCAGCAGCGCGAGTTCGTCAAGGCGTTCGGCTCGCTGTGGAAGGACTTCATTGCCGCCATCCTGTTCATTTACGTGCTTCTGGCCGGGCTGTTCAAGAGCTACGTGCAGCCGTTGATCGTCATGGCGGCGATTCCCTTCGGGCTGGTCGGCGCGGTGGCCGGCCATTACGTGATGGGCTTTCCGCTGACGATTCTCTCACTGATCGGTTTGGTGGCCCTTACCGGCATTGTGGTCAACGATTCGCTGATCCTGGTGGACTTCATCAACCGGAGGGTCGCGCAGGGTACGCCCGTGTTTGAAGCCATCGTGGACGGCGGCAGGGCCCGCATCCGTGCCATCATTCTGACATCGATCACGACGATCCTTGGGCTCGCGCCGTTACTGGCGGAACAGTCGTTCCAGGCCCGGTTTCTGATCCCGATGGGCGTTTCGATTGCGTTCGGACTGGCCTTCGCCACGGTGCTGACGCTGGTCGTCGTCCCGTCGCTCTACATGATCGTGTACGACGCCCGCCGCATGCTGGCCGGGATTCGCGGTCTGTTCCCCGCCATCGTGGCCAGGCCAGAGGTGTAGATGCCCTGCGCCGGCTCCGGCCTCCGCGCAGGCCTTCGCGGAACACGCACCCTTGACCTGCCTGTGAAGTGCCCCGATCATGAATGGTCGGCGACCGCGCCCGTCTGACAGAAACGCAAACGGAACCCCCGCCCGCTGAACGACATGGACTTGACCTGCCCGTACTGCCGTCACGTCGTCGAGGTTGCCGATCCGGCATCGAGAACTCCCTTGCGATGCGGCAATTGCGGCGCCGTCGTTCCGCCACCGGAGAGTATCACCCCCCGGGCGTCGCCGGCCGGTGTCAGCGTATCGACGGCTCTGCCGACCACATCGAGTGCGGATGGGCTGGCCGTTGCCGCCCTGATTCTCGGCATGCTTTTCTTTGTTCCGGTCGTCACGCAGGTGCTGGCCATCACGCTGGGGATCAT
This sequence comes from Phycisphaerales bacterium, assembly GCA_020353195.1. Classification (GTDB taxonomy): domain Bacteria; phylum Planctomycetota; class Phycisphaerae; order UBA1845; family UBA1845; genus JAFGJQ01. Next base: position 1,408,541 of record CP070691.1, read on the forward strand.
CGCGCTGCTGCGGCGCCCCGGCGACCGACCGGGGCGAGGCGGATCGCGAACCGCCTGGGCGGGTCTGCTGCTCGGGTGCGTGTTCCTGGCCGGATGGAGCTGGCTGCTGATTCTCGTGGTCTCGACCGTGACCAGGGGGTTTGCCGCCCGCCCGGGCGGTGTCGTCGGCGTGGGATACGGTCGCGCGTACCGACCGGTCGACGCGGCCAGCGAAGCCGCGATGGAAGAGAGCATTGCAGCCCGGGCGTGTCTGGAAGCGCTGTTCTCGGCCGCGCGGGCCTATCATCTGGACTACCGGGCGTGGCCCGAGAATGTCGATGTACTGACACCGATCTACCTTTCAGAGGAGATGGGAGACACCGCGCGCCGCCAGTCCGGCGCCGCGCAAGAACTGATGATAACGATGGTGGCGGGTGTGGATCCCGCCCGTGATCCACCCGACCGGATCATCGCCTACTCCGCACAGGTTCGGCATGATTTGGTCGGCGAAGGTCTGGCCCGACCGCACCGGTGGGTGCTGCGACTGAACGGCCGGGTCACACTGGTCCCTGCCGACGACGTGAACAACTCCCCCGGCGGACCGAACGCCGCGAGTTCCGAATCGTCCGGCTCGCCGCCAGGGCAACCGCGATCGGCACCGTAACGATGGAGCGCTGAGTCGATGCTGACACTTACCTTCCTGGGCGTGGGTAATGCCTTCGCCAAGCGCAATTTTCACTCGAATGCCCTGGTCGAGGCGTGGTCGAGAGGGCCGGATCACGAGCAGGAACCTCAAGACACGCTCTTGATCGACTTCGGCACCACCGGACCTCTGGCGTTGCATCAACTGAAGGACCGCCCCGGCTTTGCGTATCTTGACGCCGACGGCGTTGCAGACTACACGAGGATTCGACACGTCTTTATCACGCATCAGCATGCGGACCACATCGGCGGGCTGGAAGAACTGGCGTTCATGAATACATGTGTCCTGACGCGCACCGGGGCGTCCCCGCCATTCAGGCCCCGGCTCATCGTCGTGGGTGACATGCATCAGGCACTCTGGGACGGGTCACTCAAGGGCGGTCTGAGGGTCCTTCAAGGGCGCTACGCCGCGCTGGAGGATTACTTCTGCCCCGTAGCCCTCGACTTACGAGGCCCCGAGCCCGACGCCTTCACGTTGGCCGACCGATACCGCTTCGTGCCCGTGCCCACCGACCATCTGCACGTTGAGGAGAGGTTTGACTGGCCTTCCTTCGGCCTGCAGATGATCGACGCGCCGACGGGGCGATCGGTCTTCTACACCGGCGACTCACGATTTGACTTCGCAGCCTATCGGCGCCTGATGGCCGACGCCGACCTGTGCTTCCATGAGGTGCAGCTTGTCGATCAGCCTGACCCGGTCCACGCCCTGCTGAGCGAGTTGCGAGCCCTGCCCGCCGAAATCAAGAAGAAGACCGTTCTCTACCACTATGGCGACGACTGGGACTCGGGTGAGTTCGATTTCGTGAACGAGGAGTTCGCCGGTTTCGCCAAGCCACAGCAGCGGTATGTTCTGTTTGACTAGTGCCGGTCGAAGGAAGCTCATCGCCCCGAGGCTGGACGAGCCGCGACCGTAAGGGAGCGGTCGGCAGCTGGCTGAGGTGCAAGGTGCCGCTCCCTTATCTGCCCTCGGCGGACGGTTGGGATCAGTGCCGCTCCCTTACGGTCGCGGTTCGGTTCCGGTTGGGGTCCTCATTTGGCGGGGAGATCGTGCCGAACGTATCGCCCCAGGTCCTGCACCCGCAGCAGGGGCGGCAGTGACGTGTGGTTCGACAGCGCGAACGTCGTGCTGCCCCGGTGGGTCAGCGCGCCATGGGTGCTGGCGACGTCAACCATGGCGGCGAAGAACCCGCTGCCGCAGAACGAGCCCTCCCGCAGGCTGACGATCACGTCGGCGGAGTTGTGCACCAATCCGTTGAACGCGAGCCAGATCCGCCACAACGGGTCCGGGTAGATATGGTCGGCCGTCGCCGTGAGCCAGTCACGGTCGGACACGCTCCCGTCAGGGGCGATTCTCCCGGATGCTCTGAGCCGTTCGAGGATCGGCGCCAGTCGCAGCGGGTCGCCTTCCGACGCCTCGTAGATGAACCCGTCGCGCGTTCGGCGGATATGGGCGATCTGTCGACCGCTGCGAACCATGATGACCCCTCCGGACGGCTCTGCAGAGACGGGATACATGATCAAGTCAGCCGCGGGCTCACTGAGCAGTGCCTCGGCGACGCCTTGGGGATCGCGCGTGTGCAGGACGGCGCAAGACACCAGGCCGTACCGCGGCACGCACACGTCCCGGTGATCGTTCAGCTGTCTGGACACGCGGTATCCGCCGGATTCGAGGCGCTGGCGCAGGTCGATCTGCGTCGCTGGTTTCAGGTCGTGTCCGTGGTCTGCCAGAAGCGTGAACCGGATTTGCCCCCGCCGTTCGTACGTCATCTGTTCGCACAGGTTGTCGACGTCTTTGAGGTACTCGACGATCGCGTCTCGCCCGCCGCGAGTCGCGAGCCCGGCGGTCGACACGGAGTAGGCACGCACCGTTTGCGAGTTGCAGCTGCGGATCGCGCGGCGGATGCCGTTCAACTCGTGCCTCCACAATCCTTTCGGGTCGAGATAGCTCTTCGCGTCCAGCCACAGGCTGCAACGGTAGTCCATCGCCGTCAGCCACGGCGCGTTCGCGCCACTCAGGTAAACGCTCGTGCCACCGCTGGGCGCGTTCTTCCGGCGGTCGAAGTACAAGGCTTCATATCCCGGGCACGCCTGATCCGTGAAGACCCGGGTCAGCGCCAGGTCGGTCATCGCCGGAAATACGCTGATCACCCTGGCCGGCGGCGGAAACAGGCGGAACCAGCCCTGCCGATACATTTCATCAACGACGTCAAAGGGGACCCCGTCCAGAACCAGGACCGCGTGCACGCATTGGTCGGGCGCAAGGTCGCGGGGCCGAACCGTTTCGTCCACCTGGCCATCCCCCGTCGTGTCGAAGCGAAGTTCTGTTTTTTGACCGTTCTCGTCGAGACGCTGCCAGTAGTCGTCGCGCCCGTTGCCGTCCATGTCGAACGCGATCTCGCGCTCGCCGCTCCGTACCGGCTGAACCGGAAACCACGGGGCCTGTGTGCACCCGGCGGCGACCACGGAGACTGCAAGCGTCAGGGCGACGTTAATCAAACTGGTGTACAATTGCTCTGCGACCTCCTCGGCTCACGCCAGCGATGCGGGACCGCGGGACGGGTGTGCGACAACTGTCGCGATGCAACTCGACGCGAGCCGCGCCTACCTGGAATCGCTTTGGCCTGCCGACGTTCTGACCCCTCCCTTACGGTCGGGGCTCGTATCAGGCTCGGACGAGTTTACGGTCTGATGAATCACTGCACCATAGCAGCATGCACGATTCTGCATGAGTTGGGCGGCTGGCAGCTTGCCAGAGTAAAGAAAAAAGGCCGACGAGGCATCAGCCCCGCCGGCCTTATCTCGCTTCTTGGTTCTACGCTTTCGGGGCGTTGGCCTTCACCCATTCGGTGGAGACCGATTTCGGTCGGGTGATGGCCGTCCCCATCGCCCGGTTCAGAATCAACTGGGACAGCATGCCCATGGCGCGCGATACCGAGAACAGCACCGTGTAATACGGGAACTCGGTCAGGCCGTAGTGGTACAGCAGCGCCCCGGAGCCGGCGTCCACGTTGGGCCAGCAGTTGGCGATCGGGGCCTTCCCGGCCTTGACCCGCTCCTCCGAGTACTCCTGGAGCACCTTCGGGATGACGTCGAAGACCGCCGAGACGGTCTGGAACACCGGGTCGCTGGCCAGATGCTCCTTGCCGAACTCGAGGAACCCCGCGTAGCGGGGGTCGGTGACGCGGAGCACGGCGTGGCCATAGCCCGGTATGACCTTGCCGCTGCGAAGTGTCTCAAACGCGAACTCGCGCAACTGGGCTTCCGAGGGCACGCCGCCGAACTTCTCCATGGTCTCGAGGATCCACGAGAGGCACTCTTGGTTCGCCAGTCCGTGCAGCGGACCGGCCAGACCGTTCAACCCCGCCGATACCGCATAGTAGGCGTCGGACAGCGCCGAGCCGACGGTATGGCACGTATTGGCTGATACGTTCCCGCCCTCGTGGTCGGAGTGGAAGTTCAGGTACAGCCGCATGAGCTTGGCGAAACTGCCGGTCGGATCGGGCAGCCCCAGCATGTTGGCGTAGTTCGCTCCCCAGTCCAGACCGGGCGTCCACGGAATCAGATCGCCCTTGTTGTAGCGGATGCGGTAGACGCCGGCGGCGATGCCCGGCAGCTTGGCCAGAAGCGCCAGGCTGTCTTCCAGCGTGGGGATCCAGTACTCACCCTTGGTCATTCCCTTGTCGTACCATTGCCGGAACACGCTCTCCTTTTCCATGACCAGGATCGCCGTGTCGAACATGCACATCGGGTGACTGTCCGCGGGCATGGCGTGGAGGACGTCCCAGACGTACTCGGGCACTTGGGCCCGCTTATCGTAATCCTGCTGGAGGGAGGCCTTCGCGTGTGCGTCAGGTTCGTCACCCGTCAGCAGCAGGTAGAAGATCTCCTCCGGCCAGAGATGCTTGATCTCCAGGAGCGGGCGGCCCCGGATGATCAGGCCTTTGTCGGGCTCGACGACCGAGGTATCGCAGATCATGCCCTTTACGCCGCGCATGCCGCCATATGCTTGGTTTACGGTGACCCCTGAAATCACCTTATCACCATACTGCTTCTTCACCGACGCGAGCTCCTCGCGCCATACCGGAATCTTCTTCGCCAGTGCCTCTTGTAGTGTTGCCATGTGAATCACCTCAGAATCGTCGTGTCTCGACTGGAACAGGGTATCGATCATCCGCCGGAGGATGATCCAAACGATAGGCAGGATCCTACACGACATTTCCGCCATCGACAAGAGCGCGAGGGCCGATCGAGCCGGTTTCCCCGCGACGCCTCACAGGGTGGGGCTTGCTGGTGCAGGTCTGCGCTCAGGGGAGGTTTGCCCGCCCTGCTGGACGTGGCCTGCGCGGTTTGCAGGCCCGATCCTGTGGGCCACGACGAGAGCCGCGGGCCCACCAGCCGCGGCTTGGGGGCGCGTAGGGCTTCGTCCAGGGCTAGACGTGCGTTTCGGGAGCGGTATCCGAGGAATCGATGGGCCTCAGGGCGACGCCGTTGGTCCCGGCGTCCCCTGAATCGATCCCGTTCGTGGTGACGTCGGGCGGCAGGTCGGCGTTTTCCAGGAAGGCCGCCAGGTCGGCGTAATCCTGCCCCGTAAACGCAGGCCGGGTACCGCCGGTATGCTGGCTGCCGGCGACGAGTGTGCTTTGCAGCTCCAGGGCGTTGGCATGGAGCACGGGCGGTCCCAAAGCGGTGCCCTCGCCCGCGTCCCCATGGCAGACAAAGCAGGCGTGGACTACGTCGGCATACAGGGCCTCACCCGCCGCCGCGTCACCAACGAGTTCGAGGGCGACATCGTTGTCGCCCGAATCTCCGTCGACGACGCCATTCGTACTCACACCAGCGTCATCGCCGGGTGCCGTCGACTCAGCATCGCCCGATGCGCCACCGCCTCCCGTCGAGCAACCGGCCAACGTCCAAACTGCGCACAGCGCGATGAAGGAAGCTCTCACCCGGTCCGCGTGCATTACGATGGACCCTCCTGGGCCTTGGGGGAACTCCGCATTACAGTATCGCCCTGACACGCGGCCTTGCTTTATGAAGAAATGCATCCCCTTGACGTGGTCGGCGGATTGCCCCCGGCATGCCCCTGCGGGCGGCTCGACGTATCGACCGCTGTCCTAGCCACTTACAGCCCAG
>CP070691.1:1414454-1438401 GCA_020353195.1 Phycisphaerales bacterium
AACCGGTCCCATCGTGACGGGCATGCTGCCCCGTGGGGCCTACATGATCGACGAGCTGAACGGCAACGTTTACAGTGTGGTCCGGCGCCGGCTGTTCAACAACGATCAAAGCGCGATCCTGACGCTCGACAAGGAAATCACCGTGCAGGAGCTGACGCGCACTGGGCAGGCGTACACCGCAGGCCGGGACAACCTGCGAACGGTCTGGGTCTTTCCGCCGCCGGTGGAGGTGGCGGGGCGGGGCGCGGGCCAGCCGTCGGCCGACGTGATCTTCGCCGGCGGGCAGCCTGTCGTAGGAATCGAGGTTCGCCCGTTGACGGTATCGCCGTAACGTCCGCGGCGCGGACAGGTCTGATAAAGAGACCAGATCTGACGACGATGGCGCGGACCGGGCTTGACCGGGCCCGCTGGACCGAACACTTGTTCGTCGCGACAATTGAAGTGTGATGAGACAGCAACAGTCACAATCTGTTGTATTTTCTATAGTTAGCTCGTCGGACGGCGGGCGGCGGGCGGCGTTTACGCTCGTTGAGCTCGTGGTCTCCATCGGCATCCTGGTGCTGATGCTGACCATGGCCGGGTCCGTCTTCAGCCTGACGCTGCGGTCCACCGGCCAGGCGACGGCACTGACCGACCTGAGCCAGCGCCTCCGTATCTTCGAGCAGACCTTGGCCGAGGACCTGGGCAACGTGCGCCGCGGGGCCTCCAGAATGGTCATCGATGCCCATGCCGTGTACGCCTATTGGACGAAGGTCCAGAAAGACCTCGACGCCGACGATGACCCGCGGGTGGCTCCGCTGCCCGCCGGCGGCGATCCCCAGCGGATTTCCTGGGACCCGGATCTGGGGTTGCGGCGTGCAATGCCCCGCGCCGACGTCCTGATGTTCTTCACCGCGCGCCCGGGGAGTAGTTATCTGGAACCCGGTATCCAGTCCGGCACTCAAATGGCGATCTATGGTCACGCCGAGTTGGGTGAGATGCAGGTGATTACCGCCCTGCCCGGATGGGAATGGCGGTCGGCTCCGCACCCGTTCCCTCCGTACTACATGAATGCAGCGCTCCCGCCCTGGATGAACCCGTCTCCGCGATCGTACCCCATGGCGGCGCAGCAGTGGCACCTGGGCCGGCGGTCGGTGGTGGTGACCAACCGCGATCCCGGCACGTCGGCGGTCAGTTCCATCACCGATCCATTATTGCTGACCGGCCAGGCGGACATCCTCGTCAGCGGCGCCGGGGGTGCCGGTGCTTTCGACTTCTACGGCGATGTGGTCCAGGAAACGAGTTCGACGCCCTCCGGCTGGTACGCGCGGAGTCAAATGGACCTGACGCCGCCGGCGAGGCTGGCGAATCGGTTGGGGGCGTGTTTCCTGCCCAACTGCGCGTCGTTCAAGGTCGAGTGGGCCGTGCCGATATCACGCCTGCCTGACCCGGAGCGCGCATACGCAGGTCTGCCGACGGTATGGGTCGATCCGTACCGCGACCCGGACCAGTTCGACGATGATACGCATCAGCCGGATTGGGTCCGCCTCTTGACCGATCCGGCCGGACCGTATCAGCAGGCGTCGCTGAGCAACTATGGGGGTAACAGCCCGGAGCGGGTGGCTTTCACTGATTTCGTAGCGGCCATCACGGACTCGGGCGGGCAAGCCCGCTTCTTCAAGCAAGCGGGGGTTCATGACCAGCCGACCACGCACGAATGGACGGCCCAGGTCGATGAGCTGACGACCTCGTACGCCGTTCCGGGCGATCCCGATCCGTTTTTCCCGGACGCGCTTCGGATCACGGTGGACCTGTACGACGACGCCGGCCGACTCGACCGCCCGATCCGGCATGTGATGGTGATTCCGGTGGGAACATGATAGCGGATCACGAGCCGCGACCGTCAGGGAGCGGGAGCAGGGAACTGAGAATTGAGAACTCGGAATTGAGAAACCGGAAGTGAGAAGCGACAAGGGACAACTCGGGACGCGTTTTCAGCGGCGAGGCCGGTGCGCCGGCGGTCCGCAGTCGCTATGGGCGGTTGGGCGCTCGACATCGAGCGTTCGCCGTTGCCGCTCCTTCACGCTACCCTTCACACTCCCGCCTTGGTCGTGTGCAGGGTCGCGTTCAGCGGTCGCGGCTCGTAGGTCGCTATTCGCCGTTGGCTATTCGCCGTTGGGCGTTCGCCGTGCTCGCGGGTCGGCGATGATCCTGGTGGTGGCGTTGCTGGGCATTCTGTTCGTGGCCGGTGCGGCGTTTCTGCAGACCGTGACGTTCCGGGCCCGCGTCATCCAGGCGGATACGGATGCTCGCCAGGACCTGGCTGTTGTGGACCAGGTCGGCCAGTCGGTGTCCGACGTGCTCAAGCGGGGGTTCCTGGGCGAGGACAGCGTCGCCTACAGCAACGCGGGGATAGTGGTTGATGGTTCGACCGGACTGCCCTTTGGCTCGCCGGCGTACGGTGAGATTCCCGGCGTTCATCCCATTCTGTCGCCGATCGAACCGCACATGCCCGGTACGGGTTCAACTCCGCAGGAGCTCGTCTACGCGACGTATACCGACCTCGCCTTGGCGCTCCGGGACACGATTCCCGTGATGGCGACGTCGGCGAATGTCAATGTCCTGTTCTGCAACGGGGACGTGGGCGGCGGCATGCTGATTCCGGTCGATGCCGACGGGGACGGGGTCTACGACTCCCAATTGATGCCGGATTTCTTCAATGTCGGGGCGTCCAGCCCGCGCGTGCCGCGGGCCCAGTGGGAGGCGACGGTCAGTCGCTTGCGGGCGTCCGACGCCACGGATGAGAATCTCGTGGTCGGTGTGCGCGTCATTGCCCACGGCGGCATGGTGGACGTCAACCACGCGCACCGATACATGATCGGAAACGTCCTGGCAGACGACCCAAGCGATGCCGCGTGGGGCGCGGCGGGCCTCGATAACTCGTTCGAGTACACCGTGGACCCGAATACGCAGGGCGCCTATGCGCCCGCGATCGAGGAACGGGCGTTGCGCCGGCGCTTCGTCCTTCCGTCGCGAAGCCTGACCGGCTCGTCCCTGCAGCAAACGCTGCAGAACAACAGTTGGTTTCCGGACGGATGGCTGCTGCTCGGGGCCCTGGGGGCCGAGCCGGGCGTATCCGGAACGGTCGACGCGTACCACTGGTGGTACTTCAATCCCAGCGATGCCAACAACGGAAGTCCTTATCATGCGCTGATGAGAGCCGACTGGTCCAACCCCGACCACAGCGGGTATAACGGCGGCAGCTACAGCCCGGACCTGGCGAAACAATACGACCGTCGGCACCTGATCACCACGGTCAGCTGCGACGATCTGCTGATCCGCGGCGTGCGCTTTCCGGATTTCGGTTCGACGGATTCGCGCTCGGGGAAGGACATTGTCGAGTGGATGACGTCTGAGACGGCCATCCGCCAGCAGTTCTATCTCGATAACTACCCGTATCCGTACGGTCTCCACAAGTTGGCCGGGGCGGGGAAGAGGAGAGACGCCAGCGATACGGACGCCAGTGATGACGACGAGGAGAACATGATGGTCGGCGCGCAACTCGATCCGCGCGTCGGGCGGATCCAGTTGAGCCTGCCCTGGTTGGATCAGTTTCTCGTCGACAACGGCGTGGATCTCAATCTGGTATCGAGCGGCGACGGCAACGTTGCCATCATCAACCAGTTCATCGGCATGATCCAAGACATGTTCTGGGTCATGTTGTGGAACCATCCTGATCTCGATCACGACGGTGACATCGATGACGATGATGCTGTTTTCCGGGCGCGGCTGGCGGCATCGCTGACGGCCAACCTGATCGATTTCGCTGATGACAACGACGTGCCCACTGCGGTGCCGCCCGTCAGGTGGAACGACGCGAACCAGCAAATGGAGCCCGTTGATCCGTTGGAATTTGCCTACGGTCTGGAACGCCAGCCGTACCTGACCGAGGCCTACATGCACTTGGAAAACGACGGAAGCGGGAATCTCCTTGCCAGCCAAAGCGTGTATGCCATCGAGTTGTACAACCCCTACGCGACCGCGATTTCACTGAACGGCTACGTCGTGCAAACGGTCTCGGGCGACTACCCGCTCAGCGGTTTGCTTCCGGGACGAGACGATGCCGTCGCGCCCGCCGATCGGTTCAGGGTGTACGTGAACGGGACGACCAACCTGACGTCGATGAACCCGATCATGGTGTCGGCGGACGTGGATTCGACCACGATGGCCGACTTCAGAATGGACACGGCTGCAAGCGCCAACGTCGTGACCCTGTGGAGGGACATCGACGGTTCGGCAAGCGTCACTCCCGGCGACGTCTTGGCGGACGCTCTCAATCCAAGGGGAGACGACGACTGGACGACGCCGTCGGGCGGAAGCGCAGTCGTCGATGCCTCAATGCAGCGGGACAAGCGAACCGCAGGCGGCTTAGACCCGGTCATTGCGCCGCCGGACGATCCGCCCGGGTGGCGGTTCTCGGTCGCCTGGCAGCCGGTCACGACGGGGCCCCACGGCCTGAAGCAGCACCCGGACTCGGTGATCGGCGGCGGCGCCGAGGACAACATCCGTCCCGTGCAAATCGAGTTCGCGAACAGCGGCTCGCTGGCCGGCGCGTATCCGACGACCGGTTCGCTGCTCCTGTTCATGCGGCACGCGTACAGCACGCGCGCACCGAGCCAGGCTCCAACCGACAAGCTGTTCGATGATCCGACTACGACGGGCTTCGAGTACAGGCAGATCGACAACGGGCGGATGCCGGTGTTTGACATCGGGGACCTGGACGCCACCCCCCCGGGCAGCGCCCCGTACCACCACCAGGCGAACGTCAACAGGCTGGAGGGCCTGCCGTGGGGCCAGCTGGTATTCGACTACTTCACCGCGCTGCCGCTCGACAATGCGGCCGTGTGGGACGACACGTCTTTCGACAACCGCGCTATACCGCGGGTGGACCAGGCCGGTGCTCGCGTTTACGGTCGGATCAACATCAACGTCGCGCCTTACAAGGTGATGGCCGGTCTGCCGATGCGCTCCCTCGTGTTCATTCCGGCCCCGTTCCAGGACAACATCCGCAAGGGCGCGTATCCGCTCTATGCGTTTGGGGGCGGGACGGGCGAGCCGCCCGTGCCGACGCTCGGGTACGAGGTCGCTCACGCCATCGAAGCCTATCGCGAAGCGCGGTTCGCGCGCTGCTCAGAGCCACCGCCCGATGGATGTTCGGGAACCTACGAGGACCGACCGCGCCTAGATGGGGCACCACCAACGGACCCGGCTATGGAGGGGCTGCGGTCTGGCCGGGGGCTCCTGACCGTCGGCGAGTTGGCCAACGTTCGGCACCTCAATGCGGCGTCGAGAACGCTCGGCTCGGTGACGTACTCGGATTTCCGCGTGGACGGCGGCGTGACGCGTCGGACGATCAGCGAGGGGGGCGAGGATTACGTGCAGGCGATCGCCCGGCTGGTGCTGCTCGGCGACTGGGTCACCACGCGGTCGCACGTGTTCACGATCTACGGGACGATCCGCGGCCCCTCGGCGACAACGGGCACTGCAGGCATCGATGACCCTTCGCTGGAAGAGGCCATAAGGAAGTCGATCCGCTTCGAGGAGACGGTCAACCGTCTGCCCTGCTTCTTCGATCCGGGCGCGGCGCCGCAACGCATCGGGCAGCGCGTCGTGGGCAGGTACCGCGAAGCCCGGGCGGACTGACACACCGATGCCGGGTGGTTTCGGCGGACCCGGCCCGCGGACGTAAAGCCTGCGCAGCCTAGCGAGCGCATAACCGAAGCTCGCAGCAGACATTGTGTCTGGCTTCCTGGAGCTCGCCGTTCCCCGCATCGCAATGGTCCGGTAACAGCGTTGAATACGGCAATCATTGTCGTGTTGGGTCGTTTGTGAGGTGGAAGCGCCGGTGGGCTATTGATATAATGGCGCAAGCTGGGGGTGGCCCCACCGGGGAAGGGACGGTGCGCTTCATCCTCTGTCAGGTTTTCGGAAACGAGGCAGGAGGAGTCGCCGGCACGCACCCGCCGGCGAAACGAATCCATGATTCGATTGGAGGCGATCATGAGGAGCATAGCCTGCGAACGGGCCGTGCGCGCCGGCTTTGGGATGGTCTGCGCGGCCGTCCTGTTTTTCAGTGCCGGCGTGGTGATGGGAGACGACGGTTCTCGTGAAGCGTTCATCAAAGCGGCGCTTCAGGAACCCACGTCGGAAAGCGGCAACGCCGAACTGACGCCCGTCCCCGCCACCGACTTCGGTATTCCAGCGGCGGGCGACCAGACTGAACTGCGGGGTGACCTGGACCCCCTGAGAGCCATACTGGAAGACTGTGATCACGTCGGCGCGTTCAGTCAGGCTTATGCCGGGCCGAATCTGCTGCGAGGAAACATGTTCGACGTCGCAGAGCCGGAGATCATGACCTCGTTCGCGATTGAGCTCAACATCGCCGTGGGCCAGTCGGTCGATCTGTGCTTCGCCCTGTATGACAAGGTCCTCGGCGGGAGCTACTGTCTGGTGTTCAATGAGCCGATCTGCTCGACGGTTATTGGGCGCGGTCGTGATTTCTATTCCTCGTCCGAGTCTTCCGGTCCTTTTTCCGTGGAGTTGTCACCGGCGAAGTTCTACCTGGCTGCCGTGGCGTGGGGCAACACGACCGTCATCTTCGGCCTGGAGAATCGTCCTTTGCCGATCGATTATGCGAAAGGGACGATCTTCTTCAGCACCACGAAGAACGGCGTCACCATCCCGGATGATCTGGAGGGATGCCCCCCGGGCCTGCCGAACATCAATAGCGAAGTGTACTCGATGCAGCTGTGCTTCAAACCGCCGCCCGGTGCGTGCTGTGTCGGGACGACCTGTGTCGATGATGTGGAAAACGAACTCGCGTGCACGCAGTTGGGCGGCGAGTGGACGGCCCCCGGCATTCCGTGCTCCGCGGTGGACGGATGCCCGCTTCCGATGGGACGGTGCTGTCTCGGACCCAACTCGTGCATTGAATGCAATCAGTATGAATGTCTGGACGATCTCGGGGGCGATCGGTGGTTTCCGGGTGAAACATGCGCTCAATACAACGACTGCTTTGATCCGCAGGGCGCGTGTTGTCAGTTCGACGGCACCTGCGTCAACACCACCGAGACGCAGTGCGACGATCCGGACGCCGTGTATATGGGCGATTTCGTCATGTGCTCGCCCGACGTGCAGTGTGAGGTGACAGGTGCCTGCTGCCTCCCGCTGCAAGGATGCCTTCAGAGAACCGAGGCGGACTGCCTGGCCACGACAGGCGCCGTCTATCACGGAGATGGGACGCATTGTCAGGAGCTTCCGGACTTCCCGCTGGACCCGTGCGTGGACCCCGCTCCCACGGGCGCCTGCTGCTTCTACGACGGCACGTGCCAGATTACAACCGAGTACGAATGCGAAGTCAGCCTGACGACGTTGCACGGCGATACGGCGGGCGTCTGGCACGAAGGGACGTCGTGCGGAGCCGCCGCGTGCCAGCAGCTGGGGGCCTGCTGCAACGATACGACCGGCGCATGCACAAACACCGTCCTCGACAGCTGCGACACGGCGGGCGTCACCTGGTACGAGGGTGTACCCTGCGAGTACGACCCCTGTTCCGATTTGGGGCAGGTGGGGGCCTGCTGCAAGCTGGGCGACTGCTCGATACTCAACAGCTTCGATTGTGCCCAGATCGGCGGCATCTTCACGGACGTCGGCACGAACGCCTTCAAGGCATGCAGCTACCTCGGCGGGTGCACCGACGGTTTGGGCGCGTGCTGCCTGCCGGACGACAGTTGTGTGCTTGCGACCGAGGGGGACTGCACCGCAGGCAGCGGCGACTTCCAGGCGGTCGGCGAGGATTGCTCGGTCTACAGTTGCCTGACAGGCGCCTGCTGCTTCTCCGCGGGAGACTGTCAGCAACTGGAGTATGCCGAGTGTGTCAGCCAGGGCGGCCAGCCCGGCGACCCGGGTTCCGAGTGTCCACTAGGTGACGACCCGTGTCTGGGGGCTTGCTGCCTGGGCGACTCCTGTGGTGATCTGATCGAGACCGACTGCGAGTCCTACACCGGCGAGTTCCAGGGTCTGGGAACGTCGTGCGCAACCGGCGGATGCGACACCGGCGCCTGTTGCAGCGTCAGCCTGGTTGGCGGCTGTGGGGTAACCACGGAGGCGACGTGCAACACGTTCGCCGACGGGAGGTTCCATGTGGGCGAATCCTGCGAAATCTATACGTGCGTGGAGGGTGCCTGCTGCACGACGAACGGCGTGTGTGAAGTGCTGCGCGAGTTCGAGTGCACTCTCGTCAGCGGGAACTTTCAGGGAGAGTTCACGACATGTGAGGCCGGCGCGTGCGATCTCGGCGCGTGCTGCCCCGGCGACGGAACCGCCTGCGTCGAGAACCTGTACCGGTTCGAATGCGAGGCGGGCGACGGAATGTTCTCCGCCGGCGATTACTGCTCGACGAACGGCATAGACGGACTGGTTTGCGAAATGGCGTGCTGCCTGCCTGACGGCGGATGCAGTGACCTGCTCAGAGCGGAGTGCGAATCCGCAGGCGGAGTTCCGCAACCCGGTGACACGTGTGCGACCCCCGGCGTGTGCGCCCCGGGTGCATGCTGCCGCCTCGAAGCGTTCTGCAGCGTCAAGACCGTTGGTGAATGTGCGGCCGACGACGGCGTGTTCAGCGGACCCGGAACCACCTGCACCGATCCCGGCGTTTGCGCGCCCGAAGACATCGGCGCGTGCTGCCTGGACGGAAGCGTCTGCGAGGACGACGGGGGCAACGGCGTCAGCGAGTACTACTGCCTCCAGACGCTGAACGGGTGGTTTGTGGATGACTCTTGCGTAAACACTCCCTGCCAGAACCCGTGCGATCAGTTCCCCGGAACGGGCAACGGCGACTTCGACGGCGACGGCGACGTGGATCTGGACGACTTCGAGTCGTTCCCCGGCTGTATGTCGGGGCCGAATCCAGCAGCCGGGTTGGAGTGCCAGTGCAGCTTCGATTTCGACTCGGACGATGACGTTGACTTGAAGGACTACTCCGGGCTTACGTACCTGTTCGTCGGGTGCGGGTCCCACGACTACGACGCCGACCGCGATGTCGATCTGGACGACTTCACTGCGTTTGCGGACTGCCTGGCCGGTCCGAATGCCAGTCCGAACCCGGTTACGGCCGATGCAGCCACATGCCTGTGCGCGTTTGACAGCGACACCGATGCCGACCTCGACCTGTCGGACTTCAGTGCGTTCCAGTGTGCATACACCGGGTCGCTTCCATAGTCGGCGAGGAATCAAGACCAAGTTGACAAGGCCCGGGGCGACGTATGACGCACCGGGCCTTGCCTTTCGGTGCGGCGGGTCAAGAGCCCGGCTGCGATGAGCCGCGCCCGGGGACGGACCGGGTCGGCGAAGACGCGGGACGGGACGCTCCGGGGCCCGTGGGGGTGGTTGTCATCCCGTCGTCATATCCATCCGATGGTAGATCGAGCGGTTCGTCGCTGCGGATATTGTCGGCCCGGCGGGCCGGATCGTTGTCGCCGAAGTCGCGATCCGGTCCGCCGGATTCGAACACCGGCACCCGATCGTTGTTTTCCACGCGCCGGGCCGACGCCGGGGCCGCCACGCGGTCTGTCAGGCAGCGTAGCTGCTGTCCCCAGGGGTCATGGCATCGCGGCTGCCCGTCAACGACAAAAAGCAGGGCAGGGGAAAGCGCGGCGAGCCGGCGTTTTGACTCGGGTATCGACAGCAGCGCCGGCAGCACCCGCCGCAGACTGGCGTCCGGACTGCCGCGCGGATAGGAGCCGCACGCGTCTGCGTACGCCCGTACAGCCTGGTCCAGCGTGGCAATCAGCACCGTCGCCTGCCGCGTCTTGACGCGATCCAGCGCGTGCGTGTAGAGCCCGCTCACGATCGTGATCGCCAAGGCCAGCACTCCGACCACGAGGATGATCTCCAATACGGTCGCGATCGCCCAGGAATTCGTGGTTCTTGTCGTGGCGACTAGTCGCATCGCCGCGATTATCAGATAATCGTGTCCGGTGGCAAGGGTGAAGACGGGCCCCGTCAGCCGGAACGATCCCCCAGCGGGGGCTGAAGGCGGATGCGCACGGGACAACCGCCTGTTTCAGCGTGAGGACTGTCATGGCATGGATCAAGACTGTTGACGAGAAGGAGGCGAGTGGTGTGCTCGCCGCGATCTACGACGGCGCCCGTCGGCGCGCGGGCAGAGTATTCAACATCCTCAGGGTCCAGAGCCTCAACCCGCCGGTCCTGCAAGCGAGCGTGCAGCTGTACCGCGAGACCACGCTGGCGGAATCGCCGCTGTCGCGGGGCCTCCGCGAGATGATCGCCGTCGTCGTGTCCCGATCCAACGACTGCCATTACTGAACCGAAGCCCACGGGGAAGACCTCCGGTCGGAGGTGGACAGCGATGACCTGGTCGAGCAGATCAAGACGGATTACCGCGGGGCCGACGTCGAGCCGGCGATCCGGGCCGCTCTCGACTTCGCCGTCAAGCTCACGCGAACGCCGGGCAGCATGGCACCCACGGACCTGGAGACCCTCCGCCACCAGGGTTGGGATGACCGCGCCGTCCACGACATGGTGCAGGTGATCGCCTACTTCAACTACATCAACCGCGTGGCCGACGGGCTTGGCGTGGACCTCGAGTCCGGGATGCCGCCCCGGGGTTGAGGGGTCGGCGAGGCCGCCGGCCCCACACGCGCCCCCCAACCGGTTTGACGAAACGGAGGCCTTACCGTGAAATAGGCGCTCGGCGAGGCGGGTCGCGTATCGGGGCGATCCTCGTGCCCGACCGCATTTCGCACGTGAGCCTGCTCCATGAAGACCATCATCGAGCCGTTTCGAATCAAAGTCGTTGAGCCCATCCGGATGACCACCCGCCAGGAGCGGGAACAGGCGCTGCGCGAGGCCGGCTTCAACGTGTTCCTCCTCAAGGCCGAGGACGTGCTCATCGATCTGCTCACCGACAGCGGGACCGGCGCGATGAGCAGCGAGCAATGGGCGGGCATGATGCGGGGCGACGAATCCTATGCGGGGGCGAGGAGCTTCTTCCGTTTTCAGCAGCGCCTTCGCGATATCACGGGCTTCGAGCACATCCTGCCCACCCACCAGGGACGGGCAAGCGAGCGGATCCTGTTCGAGATCGTCGGCGGGCCGGGCAAGGTCGTCCCCAACAACAACCACTTCGACACGACCCGGGCCAACGTCGAGCACTCCGGGGCCGAGGCCGTCGACCTGGTCATCGACGAGGGCAAGGACCCCAAGAGCCGTCACCCCTTCAAGGGTAATCTCGACCCGAAGAAGCTGGACGCCCTGTTCAAGGATGTGGGCGCGCACCGCATCCCGGTTGTGATGGTGACGGTGACGAACAACAGCGGCGGCGGGCAGCCGGTCAGCCTGCAGAATCTGCGGGACGTTCGCGCGCTCTGCGACCGGTACGATACACCGATGTTCCTCGACGCCTGCCGCTTCGCCGAGAACGCCTTCTTCATCAAGAAGCGCGAGCCAGGGCAAGGTGATCGCAGCGTTTCGGCGATCGTGCGGGATATGTTCGATCTGGCCCATGGGGCGACGATCAGTGCCAAGAAGGACGGCATCGTCAACATCGGGGGCGTGCTGCTGTTCCGCGACGAAGAGCTCAACCGCCAGGCTCGGAACCTGCTCATCCTGACGGAGGGTTTTCCGACGTACGGGGGGTTGGCCGGCCGGGACCTCGAAGCGATGGCCCAGGGCTTCGAAGAGGTCCTGCACGAAGACTACCTGACGTACCGCATTCGCAGCGTGGAGTACCTCGGCGAGAAGCTGCTGGAGCGGGGCATCCAGATCGTCGAACCCCCGGGCGGGCACGCCATCTACATCGACGCGGCTTCGTTCTGCCCGCACATTCCGCCGGGACAGTTTCCGGGACAGGCTTTGGTCTGCGCGCTGTTCCGCCACGCGGGGATTCGAACGGTGGAGATCGGCAGCGTGATGTTCGGTCGGGGCGACCGGCCGGCGGACATGGAGCTTGTCCGGCTGGCGATCCCCCGGCGGGTGTACACGCAATCGCACATCGATTACGTGCTGGAGGCGATCGTCGAGGTCTACGCGGAGCGTGACAGAATTCGAGGCGTGCGGATCGTGGATGAGCCCCCGGCGCTGCGGCACTTCACCGCCCGGTTTGAGGAGCTCTAGCCGAGGAGCCTTCCCGGTGAATACCGGTACCCGGAGTACGGCAACGCCCGTCGATCGCAATGGAAGCCCGCGTCCGGTTGACGCGGACAGGCCGGACCCGCCCGCACTCCGCTTCGTCCGTGGAGACCACCGGGACCTGCTGCAATTCCCGTGGTCGCAGCTGGCTCGAGACCCCCGCGCGGAGCGCGTGAAAGAGAATCCCCTGCGACAGGTCTGGCGCGTGACGCTTCGGGGCGAGATCTTCTTCGCCAAAGTGTTCACGGACGCGGGATGGACTCACGCGGTTCGCCGGTGTGTTCACGGCGCGCCCGAACGGAAGGAATGGCGGGTCGGGCGCTACGCCGAGCGGCACGACGTCGCGTGCATCCGGTTCGTCGGGCTGCTGGAGCCGACCGGGAGCGGCGGCGCGGTCCGGGCGGTGCTGATCTCGAAGGCAGTGCCGAACGCGGTTTCACTGGCCGACGCGTGGCAGCGAGCTTGCGAGGCCAAGGATCCCGCCGCCCGAAGTGCCGCCGTCGGCCGATTGACGGATCTGGTCGCCCGAGCGATCGCCGACGCGCACGACAAGCGGTTTCTGCATCGCGATACGCACCCGGACAACATCCTGATCTCGCCCGACGCGGACGGGACACCGCAACACGCGATCCTGGCGGACCTGCAGAGGACGCGAGTCGGCCGAACTGTGTCCGACGCGGATGCGGCTGCAAACCTGGCGGAACTGGCACAGTGGTTTCGACTCCGGTCCACCCTCACGCAGCGCATGCGTTTTTTGCGGGCGTACCTCCGCTATCGTCATGGCTGGACGGCTGCGCAGACGCGGTCCGTGCAAGCCCGCTCGGTCCGCCGGCGCTTCTGTCACATGGTGGATGCGGCGGCCGGGCGGCACGCGGAGCGATTGTACGCCAAGCGCGACCGCCGGATGTTGCGCCCGCATTCCCGCAACCGCTACTTCGGCGCCGCAGACTTGGGCGGCGGGTGGCGGGGGACGTTTCCGCTGCGATTCCGACGGCGCGATTATGCCCCCGGCCCGTCCCAGCCGGATCGGTCGCTGCACGAGTGGATCGAATGGGCGCATCGCGAGCTACCGGACCTGGGCGATGTCGAGCGGTGCAACGCGGCGGCGGGGCGCCTCGAACTGCAGGCGATCCGGTCGGTGCCGAAAGGAATATGGGAGTTGGCCTCCTGGGCGGTGCGGGGATCGCCGGTGCACCGGGTGTGGCGCCAAGGCCACCGTGCTCGGAACCGCGATCTGCCGGTCGCAAGCCCCGTCGCCCTCTTCGAGCGCCGGCGCTTCGGGTTGGTCATCGAGAGCGTCGTGCTTATCGAGCGGACCGAACCCCGGAATCGAGGTGCCTGATGGCGGAATCCGATGTGTTCTCGAGAATCGAGATTATCCGCGGCGACATCACGGCCCAGGCCGTCGATGCAATCGTCAACGCCGCCAACTCCAGCCTTTTGGGCGGCGGCGGGGTCGACGGAGCGATCCACCGGGCGGCGGGGCCTGAGTTGCTGGAGGAATGCCGCGGCCTGGGCGGGTGCGAGACGGGCTCGGCCAAGATCACGCGCGGGCATCGTCTTCGGGCTGCGTACGTCATTCACACGGTAGGGCCCGTCTACCGTGATGGGGCGCAGGGTGAGGCTGAGTTGCTGGCTTCGTGCTATCGCGCGTCGCTGGAGCTGGCGGCCCGACACGACTGCCGGACGGTGGCGTTTCCGGCTATAAGCTGCGGCGCGTACGGCTATCCGCCGGAACAGGCCGCCGACGTGTCGATCAGCGCGGTGGCGGCGGTCCTTGGCAGAACCGAGATTCCAGAGCGTGTCCGCTGGGTGCTGCTCGATCCACGTGCATTCGAGGCGTACGACGCCCGTCTGAGGCAGACCCGGGGATAGCCCCCCGGGAGCGACGCACCGTCGGACCGTGGCGCCGGTGGCGAATACGCCCGCCACGCGTCTCTCTGCTTGGTTCATCGTCCCGGTCGGCTTGACAGGTCTTCTGGGCACCCGAAGAATATGTAGGTCTTGGGACGTCGGTCCTGTACGGTGTGGGACGTTCCGTAGCGGACCTCCGTGATCCGCCGACGCGTATACGCGAGAAAAATCATGATTCTACGGTTGTTGCGACACAAGGCGCTTTCGCCCTCGAGCACCCGGGTTGTCTGCTGGACGGCGCTGCTGGCCGCGGTGGCCGGGGCGCCGGCGGAGGAGCCGGTCTTCTATTCCAGCGGTCAGGCCAGACCATTACTCCGCTCCGACACCGAGTTTGCGGTTGAGCTGGAGGTGGTCGGTACGGCCGATGACGTTCGGGCCAGCGCGTTGGCGAGCGGTGCGGGCGTGCTGAAGCCGATCCCAGGCACACGCCAAGTGACGAATCGCGGCATTCTCGAGGTGGCGCAGACGACGCCGCAGGCGCGCCAGGCCGCCTCAGCGGTGCCGGGCGTCAAGTCCGTTCGTCCGGTGTACCGGCTTCAGCCCGACGGGCAGCCGTACTTGTCCACGGGCGAACTGATCGTCAGGGTGCAGCGCAGGCTGTCGGAAGCGCAGCGGAACGAGTTGTTTGACGACTACGGGGTCCGGCTCGTTCGCGAAGTTCGCGGCCTGTCAAATGTCTGCGTGGTAGTGCCAGCCGGGGCGACCGACGACGAGGTTGCGCTGGCGGCCGAGATGCATCGCGATCCTCGCACTGTCTATGGCCACCCGAACTTCAGCGTTAAGGCGAAACTTCATCAGGTGCGGCCGGCGGACGAGTTCTTCGACGAACAATGGCACCTGCAGAACGTGGCTCAGGGCGGTGGGACTCCGGGAGCGGACATCGACGTGCTCTCGGCCTGGGAGACAACCCTGGGCGCGGGAGTCCTTGTCGGCGTCTTCGACGACGGGGTCGATCTCGCGCACGAAGACCTGGACGACAACTACATCGGCATCAGCCAGGATCTGTTCAGCGGCGCGGTGTCCGCCGATGCAGCACAACCCTCACGTATATTCGAATACCATGGGACCGCCGTGACGGGACTGATCGTGGCGGAGGCAAACGACGTCGGTGTTCGAGGCGTGGCCCCGGAGGCGCGGTTCACGGCGACGCGAGGGCTGGAAGAGAACGTGTTGTTCGATCAGTTTGCGTTGCCGTTCGTTTTTGCCGAGGAGGAAGGGGTCGACGTGCATAACAACAGCTGGGGCATCGGCCTGGTGCCACCGGTGGTTGTGGATGCGATTCAATCGGCGTTCGAGAACGGGCGAGACGGTCTGGGCATGGTTATCCTGTTCTCGTCGGGCAACGACGGGGAGCTTATGGAAACCGGGGACGATCCGTCCACGCTTCGCACCGTCATCGGCGTTGGCGGTTCCACCGCCGAGGACAAGGTGTCGTTTGGCAGCAACTACGGACCGGACATCGACGTGCTGGCTCCGACCAACATCTACGAGTTCGACCTTCCCAGCGTGGTGACGACGGACGTCACCGACGGCCGATACCTCGCCCAGGAGTATGGGTGGCTGTATGTCGTCAACGGATACAACGACGAAGACGACATGTATGACTGGAACCCCGATGACTTGGAGGACAGCAGCTACACGAACGGATTCGGTGGCACGTCGGCATCCTGTCCGATCGCCACGGGCGTGGCCGCGCTGGTGCTCAGCGTCAACCCGGCACTGACGGCGACGCAGGTGCGGGTGCTGCTGGAGCACACCACCGATATGATCGAGCACGTCGACCCCGACAACCCGAGCCTGCCGGGAGAGGCCGACTACCACGGGATCACCAGGCGAAGCTTACGATACGGGTACGGGCGGATCAACGCGGGCGCTGCGGTGGCGGCGGCACAGGAGTCACTCACGACGGAACCGCCGAACCTGACCTGGCCGGACCGCCCCGCCAACGTCGTCCTGATCGGCGACGACACGCTGGTGTGGGAGCGGAATGACGACCTTCGAGGTCCGTCGGAAGCCGGCGACCGCTCGGCAGAGTTCCTGGTCGTCCAACGCATCGGGCTTCCGTTCGAGTGGACGCCGGAGGACGGACGGGTCTATACCGTGGGAGAACCGGTGGGAGACAACGGCGAGACTGTCGTCGTCCAGATCGGCGATGACCTGACGTACACGTTCGAAGGCGAAACACCGCAGCGTCGTTATCTCGGGATTTACGCCCGGAATGCGGCCGGCAAGTACTCTTGGGGCGTAGCGGCTGATTCCGACGGCAACATCGAGGGCGCGGACGACAAGACGGTGGTGATCCCCACAGGACCGATCGCCCCACGGGTGACCGCGGCAGCGTCGCCGCTGAGCGGAGAGACCCCACTGACGGTCGAGTTCCGTGGCAACGCCCAGACCGACAGCGCCATTGTCTCCCAGTTGTGGGACTTCGGTGACGGGACCACGGACACCCGCGGCACCGCGACCCACACCTACACGATCCCAGACGGCACGAGCCAGAGCTTTGAAGCCACGTTCACCGTGGAGGATGAGGACGGCGACATCGGATCGAAGAGTCTTACGATTCACGTAACGTCGCCCGGGGCTGACGACCCGGATGACGACGGGCCCGACGATGGCGGAGAGACGATCTCGATCGTCCTGACTGACGCTGACGGCGCGACCCTGGACGCCAACGACGAGTTCCCTGCCCCGTTCCGCGTGAACTTCAGCGTTGAGCTTTCCCAGCCCGGCGTCGAGGTCGTCGGTGTTCGATGGGAGTTCGGCGACGGTTCGCCGCCGGTGGAAGCCCGTTCTGCAACTCACGTGTACGAGCAGGCCGGCTCGTTTGCGGTATCGGTGGAAGTCATCACGCAGGTCGCACCGGACGTCACGTCGACGCTCTCCGCCACGGAGACCGTCCAGGTCGTGTCGGACGGAGCCGAGGACGGCGACGGGGACGACGACGGCACGACCCCTGACGGCGGCTCGACTGCAAGCACTCAATCGGGCCGGACGTGCGGCGTCGGCATCGTCATGCCGTTTGTGGGACTGCTGCTGATGGCATTGTGGCACCGGCGGCTGCGTTAGCCGATGACCGGCGCGGACCTTTTCGACGTCTATCGAAAGACGCTGGCGATCGTGTTCGGATCGTACGCGATCGTCAAGACGGGACATCTGCTGTGGAACTGGCAGGTCAGCTCCCGTAGGGCCGGACGGCACGAGGTGGTCTTTCGCCGCTACCTCGTCACCTCGCTGCTGCGGATACGCTTGCGCCGTTTCTGGTTCGAGCTGTTGCAGATCGCGGTCCTGGCGACGATTTTCGCCTATCTCGTAGGCGTGCAGGCGCGGCCAAGTACCTCAGCACCGGATGTCGGCAGAGAAAGCGCAGCAACGGTGACCGGCAGCAGCCCCCCACCGCCCCTGCACCCGGCAACGCAGTCGTGAGCACGAAGCGGACATCCTCAAGTGCATCGCTTTCCGACCTTCCCCGGGATCAGTTGATCGAGTACGGGCGGGAACTCGGACTGCTCCTGACCGAGGACACACCGCAAGGCGAGGCCTTACGCCTCGTCCGGCAACGACAGGATCTGCTCGTTGACCTGGATCGGCAAGCGATGCTCGACGTTGTGGTGTGGATGCGCCGTCCGGTTCGCGAATCCGCTGGCAAAGAGACACTCGCCAAGGAGATCGCCCGGTGTGACCGCGTGGATTTCACCGGGCTGTCACGGCGAGGGCTCGAGGCCCTGGCCCGCCTCCGGGACCTGGAGCTGCGTGAGGGAGAGCCGCGCGAACGGCTGGAAAGTCGCCTTCGAGGCCGACAGGGCTTGTGGGGGCGCGTACGCCGCAGGCGGCGAAGGATCATGGGACGCCTCGTGTCCCGGCTCGTGGAGGGCAAGGGGCGGAGCGAACCGCCGGAATACCGGTTCTTGCCCGAGGACGATCCGCCATCCCTGCAACACGAGATCGAGAACCAGGGCGTGGTCGGGGGCATCGCCCGGAAGCTCCGCGGCGTCGCCGACGACTACGTGCGCGAGAAACTGGACGAAATCGAGGTGCGGATCGACCGCAAACTCGACGAGATCGACGAGCGCCTCGCCGAATGGCGCGATCGCGAGGTCGCCAACCGCCTGCGCATCCTCAGGATCACGCTGGTTTTCTCCATTCTTGTGGCCCTGCTGTGCCTGGTATATGATTACGCCCGCTCCCACTGACCCGGGGCCGGCAGCGGATTGCCGGGCGGGAGGTGTTTCGCAGCGGCCAGCGCGGTGCATGTGTCCGCGCCGGATGAGGCCGCGGTAACAGCCGAAACGGTGGCAATCGAATCCATGTACGAGAAGTTCAGTCCAAACGTCGAGAAAGTCATCAAACTGGCCCACGCGATCGCGCGTGAATACGACATGGAGTACGTGGGCACGGAACACGTGCTTCTCGCCATTCAACGCGAGGGGACCGGCGTCGGCGCCAAGGTGTTGGCCAAGCACGGCATCACCGAGACCGGGCTGAGGGCCGAGGTCGACAGGCTCGTCCAGAAGAGCATGGAAGACACCTGGGTGTTCGGACGCCTACCGGGGACCCCGCATTTCAAGAACGTGGTCGCGGTTGCCATCGAACAGGCGCGGCACTTGAAGTCCAAGGAAGTCTGTACGGAACACCTGTTGCTCGGGCTGCTGCGTGAGTCGGGCAGCGTGGCCCGCCAGGCGTTGAACAGCCTCGGCATCACGCACTCCAACGCCGTCCAGGACATCCTGACCATCGCGGCCAACCCCGGATAGCGCCGCGGCGCATGGACGTGCCCTGGCTCGAAAGCCGCTTCTGCCGCCGCACGCCGGCAGGAGGCTCCGGAACCGCACCGGGCGTATAACTCATTTTCCCAGAAGAGATTATAGCGTTCCTCCGCCGACTTCGTGGCGTGCCCGCGCGTTCCGTTTTCGTTTCACTTGTTGCGCTTCGCTTGCACGAAAAACAAAGGCTCGTTCGTATCAAAGGGGAAGTGGCAGCAGGCTGGCCCGGGCCACAGTCCTGTCGCTGACCGCATACTTTGGCCGACGCCTTCTCGGTCAGCGACCGGTCCTGCGCGAGCGCCGAAAACAGGAGACTTCCCTTGAATGCAGTCTATAATGAAATGCATCGAGGGCATTCATCGAGCAAGCACTGGGCTGTAATCAAGTGCTTCACGTCGTCAGGAACATGCTGCTATCGCTCGCGGTGATGGCCGTCGTCCTCTGCGCGCTGTATTCCGCAAATGGTCTCGTGCAAGACGGTTATGACTTCTTGGGCGTGTTCACTCCGGTGGACCGGGCGTGGAGAAGTGTGTGGGACAGCATCGGTTGGCACAAGATCCCGCTTCCAAGAAGATTCAGCCAATCCGGCGTTGGCTGGCTGTTGGAGTACGAGAGGCAAGAGATGCCCGCCCAGCTCACTGTTGCGCATCATCTCATTATCGACGCAACCTTCATGGTGCCGGCGTTTGCCAGTGCTTTGCTTTGCTATCATCTTTTGACCAAACGGTATCTCTGGCCGCGATGTCGACACTGTGGAACGCTACTTCATGCGTTGGCTAGACCCGTTTGTCCTACATGCAGCGGGTCATTATGAGCAAGGAGTGACGTTGTCAAGTCAAGACGATAGTCAACGCACGGCGGTCTCCTTGCCAGTAGGAGCCGCGGCGATCAGGGCCCTGAGAGGTCGTGTAATCAGAAGCACAATAGCGGCTTTCATTGTCTTTGCTGCGGGACTGGTTGTCGTCGGATGGCAACGATCCGTCATGGTGCGGCCGGGTCCATTTGCACACTTGTCCAGTTACAGTTGCGTGGATGTAGCCTTGTGTCGGTGTTGGTGGTGGCTCGGCTTGTGCGATGACCCGATCGATACACTTGAGATTCGTGGCGTCGAAGTGTGGAAAACGCTTCGGCCAGTCCCCGCTCGCCTCGCAACGACTCATCGGGCGGTCGTTGGCTTCCTCCGAATCTCGTGGGTTACTGCCGCTGCCTTACTACTCTACCATCGATTGGCGTTCCCAATCACTATTCGCAAGCAGCTCCCACAATGTCGGAATTGCGGCTACATTTTGCATGGGCTGAGTGAACCGCGCTGTCCGGAGCGCGGTTTTCCGATTTGACGCCTGGGAGAACATCGGGGCCAGTCGGAGAATATCGGGGTGCCTGTAGGAGAATTCCTCAGAACTTGAGTATCGGAGGACATTGACATGTTCCTGTGTCGACTCAAGACGATCAACGGTTGCCTCGTGCTCGCCGCTTTGGTGTCGCTGGTGTGTTTGTTGCCCATGGGAACGCATGTGACGGAGTCCGAGGCGTCCAGTGCAGAACCGGCATCCGATAGCAACAAAGAATGCCGCTCGAGGTTGGATCGCCTTGCCGCGCTTCGGGCAGCCGAGACGTTTGCGTATCAAATGGGGCTGATTCCTATGAAGCTGAAGGGCCATGCCAGTCTGGGTAAGACCGGTACGTGGCACGTGTTCTTCGACATCGATCCTTTCGTCGACCAGCACGGGTGCATTAGCAGCCATTCGTTTCATGCCAATTTGGACGTTTACATCTCTCCCGACGGACGCTGCTATACACATAGAGACGATGTCTGGCATGCGCCTACGGAAGGCCCCGGCGAAGAGACCGCCATACCGGCGACGCTCTTGAACGAGGCAGGTGCGGTCCTCGTCGCCAGGTCCTATGCCATGAGACAGGGGTCGCTCCCCACGGACACCGGCATAGAGCAGGTACGCACAGAGGACGGAGGGTGGTTGGTCGGTTTCACTCCCGGAACGATCCAGTGCGCCTTGGACCAGCCGTTGCGCTCACTGTCCCCACTCGTTCATGTGCTGGTGTACGTGCAGCCAAACGGCGCATGCAAACTCATGCCGGAGGAGTCGTGGGGACAACTTCGCCCCGCTTTTTTCGAGGACCTGTTCTCGCCATTAGGAAGGTGAACCGTCAAGCCGCCCCGGAGAAAGTAGCAGCCGGCAATGCTGCGCGCTTGAAGGCGTGGGGTGGGGATATCGGGGACAGTCGTCTGTTTTCTGGCGGGCCGAGTGAAACGAATCGAAAGCAACAAGCCCGGACGCGAGAACAGGACACGCGAGAGAAGCGAAAGCAGCTAACTGTCCCCAATGAAACTGACGCGGTGACGTAATCGCGCCCTCGAATCCCGAAGTCCCCGGGGATCCACTACGGGGCTCACCTGGGGCATGCAACTCAGCGAGTTGTGTTGCGGCGGCACACGAGGGTCAGGGCAGCGAAACCGAGCAGCGCCACGGTCGTTGGCTCCGGAATGAGGGTAGCCGTACCAACGTAGAAGACCTCGTCGTAAAATGTGTAAACGACGTCGCCGTTGACTTCGTGGGCTTCCTCCGATCTTCCGATTTCTATGAACGTCCACTGTGTCTGCGCATGATTGATGAAAGTCAGGAGCATCTCGGAGGTCCACGGGACCATGTCGTCCATGGAAGGGGCTGGTGGGGGATAGGACGGATTGGTGCCATGTAATGAGACGATGTGGTGGTAGAGGCGGTCACCGTCCATCGCATGGAGAGCATAGGTCAGATTAAGAGCGGACGCGGCGGAGCCGTCGGCAAACATCACGTCGGTGGCGCCGTAGCCGTGGTACCAGGGGGACAGGGTGAGTGGTCCGAGGCCCCACACGTTCTGTGCATTCATCTCAGCGTCGAACGGTGTGAGGCTGACATAGGTCGGGTCGGAGAAACGCGTGTAGATTTTCCTGTAGTCGCCGCTAGGTATCGGATCCCACGAATCCACGACGTCGATCACGATCGGCTCAAAAACAGTGCTGAAGTCGAAGGTTACCGGCTCAAAAGTGAGGTCCTGCTGAGTGACGATATCGGGTGGCACGAGGAAGCGTTCCCAGCGCTGGCTGGCCAGGATCTCGAAGTCGAGCGTCAGTGCGTCGGCCGGCGTGTATGCGAACGTGATGGTCACCAGCGCAGCGAGCGCTGTGTGAATAGGGAATTCTTGCACCTTTCTCTCTCCCTGCAGGCGGTCAAGACCGCCTGAGCCTCGTAGCTCGCCGGCCGACCGATAACAGCAACTTCCAGATCGGATCTGTGCGGATCGGCCCGCGAATTGCGTTCGGGCGTATGCGCATTGTTTCGCCGTGGACGGCGGTTGTCAAGGCAGGGAGCCAGAAGGCGCTTACGCCCACGGTGGTGCCGGCGGGGACATAAAGAGGGCAGCCGTTAGGCTTCCCCATTGAGAGTGACACTCTTGAACCACTACGGGCCGGTCATGAGGGCCTCGAACTCTGCGAAGTCCACCAGATCGATCGCCGCATCGCCGCCGGTCAGGTTACCGGGCGCGCACGCACCAAAGCCGTCTTGGCCGAAACAGACCTGGAAGGCCGCGAAGTCAAACAGATCCACATCGCCGTCGGGCTCGAAATCTCCATTCCCGTAATTCACGCACTCGCCGGCGTCCTCGTTGCACCACTGACCGGACACGCAAGGATCCGTACCGCCGGTACAATCGCCCGCCTGGCAGGTCTCGCCCGCGGTACAGAACAACGTGTCGTCGCAGGGCAGCCCCTCGTTGGCCGGTGCCAGGATATCGCAGTTGCCCTCGTCGCCCAGCGGATCGCAGGAAGCATCATTGCACTGGTCACCGTAAGCCGAGCAGTCCGGCTCGATGCCGCCCGTGCACGTGCCGCTCTGACACGTCTCGCCGATCAGGCAGACATCCCCGTCGTCACACGGCAGACCTTCGTTGGTCGGCGTCAGGGTATCGCAGTTACCCTCGTCGCCCAGCGGATCGCAGGACGCATCGTTGCACTGGTCGTCGTAAGCCAAGCAGTCCGGCTCGATGCCGCCGGCGCACGCACCGCCCTGACACGTCTCGCCAATCAGGCAGACATCCCCGTCGTCGCACGGCAGACCCTCGTTGATCGGCGTCAGCGTATCGCAGTTGCCTTCGAGACCGTTTGTGTCACAGGAGGCATCGTTGCACTGGTCGCCGGAGGCCGAGCAGTCCGGCTCGATGCCGCCGGTGCACGTGCCGCCCTGACACGTCTCGCCGATCAGGCAGACATCCCCGTCGTCGCAGGGCAAGCCCTCGTTGACCGGCGTCAAGGTATCGCAGTTGCCCTCGCCGCCCAGCGGGTCACACGACGCCGAGTTGCACTGGTCGCCGGCAGTCGAGCAGTCCGGCCCGATGCCGCCGGCGCACGTGCCGCTCTGACACGTCTCGCCGATCAGGCAGACGTCCCCGTCGTCGCATGGCAGACCCTCGTTGATCGGGGTCAGGATATCGCAATTGCCCTCGCTCCCCAGCGGATCACACGAGGCCGAGTTGCACTGGTCGCCGGCAGTCGAGCAGTCCGGCGGAGGCCCCCCAACGCATATGCCGTTCGAGCACACGCCACCAACAGTGCAGGCGTCGGCGTCATCACACGGGGCCGTGTTGTTGATGGCAATACAGGCGCCGGACCCGTCGCATTCGTTGTCCGTGCAGACGTTGCCGTCGTCCGTGCAGACCGTGCCGGCCGGGTCGTAACAGTTGTTGGCCGTCTCGTTGCACGCGTCGGCGCATTCGCTGCCGCCGACGCACGGGTCACCGGCGTGCTGCGAGCAGGTGCCACCGGAGCACGTGTCGGCGCCGTTGCAGAACAGGCCATCGTCGCAGGGATCGGTGTTGGTGACGGCTATACAGGTGCCGGCCCCGTCGCATTCGTTGTCCGTGCACACGTTGCTGTCGTCCGTGCAGGCGGTACCGGCCGGGTCGTAACAGTTGTCGGCCGTCTCGTTGCACGCGTCGGCGCATTCGCCGCCGCCGACGCACGGGTCGCCGGCGTGCTGCGAACAGGTGCCTCCGGCGCACGTGTCGGCACCGTTGCAGAACAG
>CP070691.1:1438501-1578009 GCA_020353195.1 Phycisphaerales bacterium
AGCAATCTTGTCCTTGTCATCCTCTTTCTCCTGTTTGGGGCTTGGAGCCGGGCGGGTCGCGTCATCCGGCGCGTCCGGCCCCGCTCGACCGACACCGTGATGTTATGATTCTGCTGCGTCCCACACCGGGACTGGCAGATGCGTTGAATCTGTTGCGTTGCGACGGTGAGCCATCCCTTTCCCATCCCCTCTACGAGGCGTTCCCAGTGCCTGACGGGGACCGGAGCCGGCGATGCCGGCAGGGTCAGCCTGCTTCTCCCCATGCGCTCGCAAACGGTCCACGGGTCCCCGTCGACCCCGACTCACTGCGATGAAGCCCCGTGCGACATGCCTTCAGCGACACGTCCGCCCGGTCGGCCCCGGGCGCGACGCGTTTTTGCCACCTCCTTAACCCCTGATTTTACCGTCCCACGGCGCTCATAGCAAGGTATTTCCGCTGGTTACCGGTCGCTGCCGGGCGTGCGGAGTGCGTATGTTCGACCGTCTGGCTTTGCCTCCGGGCATACGCAGGTCTCTGCGCGCACGCTTCTTGTGACGGCGTGTTGCGCGGGGGCGCTTCGTTTGCCGACGACGCCGGAGCGGGAGTGATACTGCGGCCGGGCAAGATCACCGCTGGTGGTACTTGCGGATGATTTCGCTGGCCCGGTTGTCGGAGAGGTTCAAGGCGCCGAGGGCTTTGCTCGCCGACGTCCGCAGCGTCAGGACCGGCTCCTCGGCGGCGATCTGGATCAGTTCGTTGACCAATTGGGGCTCGAGGCGGTTGCCGTTTCTCTTGGCGGATTCAGCCAGCGACTCGAACATCGCGATGCGCAGCGGCTCGGCCTGATCCGAGCTTAGTGCAACGCGGGCGACGGCCTGTTGAGCCCGAGCGGAGTGTGACAGCGCCAGCACCGACGCGACTTTGACCCGCAATTCCTCACTGTCCGCGGCGAGGGCTGAGATCAACGCGGGCTCGGCGGCTTCGATGTTGATCGGCGTTCGCCCGTCCAGCGCCACCCGCCGCAACACGTCCGCCGTCTCCAACGCCAACTCCAGCGCCATGGCGGGTTCGAGCGCGATCTGCGCCGCCTCTGCCGACGCCCGGTCCGCCGCGGCCGCCAACTCAGTGGCGGATGCCCCGGCGTCCGCCTGATCCAACCCGGTCAGGCGGTCGGCCCACTCCTCCGCCGCCGACAAGTGCGCAGGCTTGACCAGCAGCACGATCGGTGTGGCCGCGTAGATAAACTCGCCGCGCAATTGCCGCAGTGCGCCTGCAAGATCCGGAGCGCCGGTGTCGGTGGCCAGGAAGAAGCATGCCACCTGATCCACTTCCTTGCGGGCTCGCGCAATCGTGTCGTAGAAATCGGTACTTCCCAGGACAACCGCCCCGGTGCCGCGAAGCGCGCCAATCACACGGTTCAGGTTCTCCTGGTCCGGATCCACCACCACATACTGCGGGTTTGACTGCTGGTTCAGAGCCTCGGACAGCACCGATGGCACGGACTGGGCCCCGGCGAAGGGTGTTTTGGGCAGCGCCTCGGCCAGGGCGAGTGCGGCCTTGATGCGCACGACCCGATCCGGGAACTGCAGCGCCTGGACGAGTGGCTGCTTGTAATCCTCGGTGCCGACCAGTGACGTGGCCCCGGCGGTCGCGCGCAGCGCGGCGATCGCGCCCAAGGCCACGGCGGAATCACGATCACGGACCGCCCGTTCGAGCACGCGATGACAGTGAGCCGGACCGGCGGCACGCGAGAAGTAGATGCTTCGCGGGAAGTCTTCCGGCGTGCTGGGGTCGTTCCCGGCGGCCGGATCCAATTCTCCGCTTTCCACGTCCATCCCCAGGCGAGCTTCGCGCCGGATGTCCGCCGCCAGCCACAGGGCGATGGCGTCGGCCCGGTCGGGGGCGAGTAGAAGCGCGTCTCGGGTGCAACGCATCGCCATCACCGGACCATGAATCTCAGTGGGCACCGCGATGGCGACCAGGAAACCGTCCCGCAGCTCCCATAAGTTGGCCTGCGGGACGCGCGGGTCAGCCCGGACCGATCCGTCCTCGTTGTAGTACCTCTCGGCCAAGGCCGTGAAACTCGTCGCCGCTTCTGTTGGGAATTCTCGTCCGGACCGGGCCGCGATCCGCTGGATGGCTTCTCGCACCGCCCGCTTGGTCAACTCGGAGACGCCCTCGCGAGCGTGCAGCTTCTGCAGGTAGGGGACAGCTTGCGCGTATCCGAGTTCGCCAAGGGCTTTGGTGATGATCAGCTGGAGGTCGCCGCTGTCAGTTTCCAGTGCTTGCACGAGGGGGCTGACCGCCTCCCCGCCGATCTGGGGCAATGCCCGGACGATTCGAGGCCAGAGCGTCTTCTTATCCGGGTCGGACAGCGCGTCCACCATCCAGGGGATGGCGTACTCACCGGATTCGCGCAGACGCTGAATGGCGTTGTACTCCGTCTGCGGAGGGCCGCTCAGCTTCTCCACGTTTTCCTTGATGCGGGCAGGATCGCGCCGCAGCTCGAACTCACCTTGCCGGATCACCTCGAGCACCTTACCGGCCGTGGCACTGATCTCGGTCTTGTTGATGACCAGAAGGAGCGTGTCGATGCTTCGCGGGTCGGTCTCGGCCGCCTCGAGCAGCTGCACGGGATCAAGGTCCGGATGGCTGAGCAGACGTGTGGCGACGGCTTCGGCAGCGTCAAAGCGCCCGATACGGGCGAAGTGAACGAAGTCGTGAAAGTCGTCGTACGGCCCGTCGGGTTTCGTCGCGTCGGGTGGCGCACCGGGCTCGTCTTCGGTGTCTTCCTGGGCGATGCCCGGCCAGGCCGCGGCTAACCAGAGAACGAGCACAGCCGTCCAGGCCAACCGCCCCGGACGGACTCCAAATAGTGGAAAGCTGGGCAACGGCATGGGGTCCTCCACAGCCGAAGACGATGCTGGGAACAGCTCAGCGGCGTACAAACCGCCGAGGCAGACTGCCGCGCGGGCGGTGAGCTTCACAACGTTGGAACGCCCCCGGCACAAACCGCGCCTCATCGAGCGGGCGTTCTGGCCGATTGACAGCGCAGTATCAGTATAGGGGTCGTACGGCCACGGTCAACGGCTCCGGGCTCGCTGACTGGGCGCGCATCGCTTCGCCGGATTCGGCAAACGTGGGCGTGCCCGGGTTGCGCCGGCCGACGGCGGGGGCTACACCTCCCGGATGATGAAAACCGAGCCGGCCGCCGTCACCGCCAGCAGCACCGTCTGGACGAAATCAAAGAAAAGGGCTGCCGAACCGTCCGAGCCGTCGCAGCCGCACAGCATCCCGGCCAGCAAGGCGCCGGCGATCAGCCTCCCTCCGCAGGTGTGGAAAACGCGTTTCATAGTGGCTTCAATCCTGTTCGATGAGAGTTTTGACGGTTCGCCTGGAGGGGCTACCGCGCTGCCACCCGGGGCGAACGTGTACGCACGGGCAGAGAGTGTATACGGGTCAAGCCCGGTGCGTCAATTCAGGCCTGTCCTGCGGGCAGGCGTTTCGCAGCTTGCGGCTAGGGGAGTTGCTGGTCCTTGGTGGGCGTGTCGACAAGGTCGGGCGCGGGGAGCACGCGGAGGCGCCGGGGGTGCCCGCTCGTGCGCCGGTCGGCGTCTTATGGTCCTGAGCCTGCACCGCGCCGGGCAGCCTGTTCGGGGCGGACGGAGCCGCCAGAGTCCGTCGGAATCCATTTCCGTTGGAGCCGAAGATAATGCACTTCCGTTGGAACCGAGGATACGGTAGGATGTGGCTCGTCCGCACAGGGGGGATTAGACGCTGGGCCTTTGGGAAGTCAAACGAAAGTAGCATAAATGCCGATAATCAATAGGCATCTGTCGGAGTTGCGCGGTGCAGGGCCGGGGGTGTGTCACCCTGGCCTGGGAAACCAGTAGAATCGCTTCTAATTTATTTATTGACAACATGTTACCAACAGACTCTGCAGTTCGGCCGTGGCCTACGGCGCTGACGCCGTCGCTTTCGCGGGTGCCCCGGCGCGCGGTATGCGGGCTTGGGTTCCGAGCGGTGATGACGGTGCTGCTTGCCGGCGTGCTCGGAACGGCCGGCGGGTGCTACAGCTTTCTGAACAGCTGGCTGGATCCGTCGCAGGTGGGCCACTACTTCAACGAGGGCACGCTGGAGATCCGCACCGCGCTGAGTATTCAGGATTCGCCGACGGGGATCCCCGGCGCCACGGAGCCGACTCCCGAGGATCTGGTTCCCCACCATGAAGCCTACCGGCTTCTGGCGGGCGATGCGCTGAACGTCCGGATTTTCGAGCTGATGGCCGAGAACACGGAGACAAACGTCCAGGTGACCCTCGACGAGGAGGGGATGGTCAGTCTGCCCGTGCTGGGGCGCGTACGAGCAAGCGGGATGACCGTCGGCGAGTTGGAGGCGGAGTTGGCCGACATCCTGCGGCAGCGTGATATCATGTTCGACGCGCAAGTTATCATTGACCCGCTGGTGAAGCGGGGGCAGAGCTATACGATCTTCGGGTCGGTGCAGGCGCCGGCCCTCTACCCGGTCACCCGGCCCGACCTTCGCTTGATGGAGGCGATCAGTGTTGCCGGCGGGCTGATGGAGACGGTGACCGAAATTTACGTGACGCGGCGGATCCGTGAGGAAGCTGAGTCGCCGCTGTCGGCGGCGCGTGCCGGTCGGTCGCCGGAGCGGGCCCTGGTGGATTCCGGGCGAGCGGGGATCAGCCCGCCGATGTCGGACGGATTCTCTGACGCCCCCCCGGCAGCTACCCAGAGGTCGGAGGAGCGGGAGGCGGAACCGGAACCGGCCTCCGACACGGGCTTGGAGGCGTTGACGCCCCTGCACGACGTGCTGGATGGCCCCGAGGCGGACCGCGAGTTGATCGAGTCCGTTATCCACAGGGGGCCGGAGCCAGTGGTGCCGGCGGAGCAGCCGGCGGCCTCGGCGCCGGCGGCGGAGCCAGCGGTCGTGATGGAGCCGCCGGCGCAGCCGCGCTTTATCTTCCTGAACGGCAAGTGGATCGAGGTCCAGCCGCCGACGACGCAGCCGGAGCCTGAGGCGCTACCGTCCGAGGAACAACAGGTGCCGGCGCCCGAGCGGGTCCCGCGTGAGGCGGAGACGCAGCCGGTGATCGACTGGTCGCAGATCGCCGGGGAAACCGAGCAGCGGATCATCCGGGTATCGGCCGAGGGGCTGCGCAACGGCGATCCGCGTCAGGATATCGTGGTTCGGCCTGGGGATTCGATTCGGCTGATGGCCGGCGAGTTCGGCGAGTACTACATCATGGGGCAGGTGGTCCGTCCGGGTGCCTACAGCGTAACGGGCCGGCGGTTGACGTTGAAGCAGGCGATTGCCTCGGCGGGCAACATCGCGCCGCTGGGCTGGCCGGACCGCTGCACGGTGTATCGCCGGTACGGTGACCGAGAGGAGATGAAGCAGGTGAACTTGGACGCGATTTTCGCGGGCAAGGAAGCGGACCTGTTCGTCAAGAGAGACGATCTCATTGTGGTGGGTACGCATCCGATCGCGCCGTTCCTGGCGGTTATCCGAAACGCGTTTCGGATGACGTACGGTTTCGGTTTCGTGTATGACCGGAACTTTGCGGACGTGGATGCATACACGGCGCGTCCGAACCCGGCGTACCGGCAGACGGAGTTTCCGAACCTCTTCCAGTAGGTCTTGCACGTGACGACGATACGGCCCCGGGCAACATCCTTTGAGACCGAGCCGGCGATGTCCCCCCGATCGCCCGTGTGGGTCTACGCGGTGCAGGTGGTTGCCATTGCCGTATTGCTGACTTTGGCTTATTGGCCGGAGCTCTACCGGGTGGTGCACAAGTGGCGGCACGATGGGAACTGGTCGCACGGTTGGCTGGTGCCGCTGTTCAGCCTTTATTTTCTCCACTTGCGTCGTGACGAGCTGGGCCGGGCGCGCAGGCGCACCAGTTGGCTGGGGCTGGTCGCGCTTCTGGGTATTCTGCTGGCGTATTTCTTCTTCCTGTTCATCACGCCGATGGGGTATCCGCGCGCGGTATCGCTCGTGCTGGCGATCGGCGCGATCGTGCTGTTTCTGGGGGGTTGGCCGGTTTTCCGGGTGGCGTGGTTTCCGATCGCTTTTCTGCTTTTTGCCATGCCGATTCCGGACGGGTTGTACGTGAGTCTGACCATGCCGCTGCGGCAGTTGGCGTCGACGGTGTCGGCGTTGTTGCTGTCCACGTTTATTTCGGGCCTGCACGTGGACACGTCCGGCGTGGTGATCGATTACATGTACCGGGGGACGCCGGGTCATCTGAACGTGGAGGAAGCGTGCAGCGGGATGCGGTTGATGATGGCGTTTATCACGCTGGGGATGGCGATGGCGTATCTGGGCGACCGTCCGCTGTGGCAGCGGGGGGTGATGGTCCTGGCGTGCGTCCCGATTGCGGTGTTCTGCAACATGATCCGCGTCTCGACGACGGGGTTTTTGTACATATTCGGTCACCGGAACTGGGCGGAGGGCTCGGCGCATGAGCTTCTGGGGCTGGCGATGCTTCCGGTTGCCCTGGGGCTGTTTGCGCTGCTGGGTTACATTCTGGACCATCTGGTGATTGAAGAAGGCACCGAACCGGACGGTTCGGCGGACGTAGAAAGCTAGTTGCGCACCGGCGTATTGAAGACGGCGGAGTGGCAAAATGAGCATGGTTCCAGCGACCGTATCGGAGCGGGTACCGGCGCCGAGTCCGGCGATGCCGGGGCCGGCGGTGTCGGCGGGGCTGGCCCCCGCCGACTTCATGCGGATGATTCGGAGTCGGCTGGTCCTGATCATCGTGCTGTTCATGTTCCTCAGCGTGGTGGCGGTCGGGCTGTTCCTGCTGTGGTACGTCAAGTTTCCCACGTACTCGGCGAACGCGATCATCGAGTGCATTTCCAGTGCGCCGAAGGCGCAGTACTCCGTGGAGGCCCAGCGGTATCAGAAGGACGAGCACGAGCGGTTCCTGCTCAGCCAGGCCCTGTACGTGAAGCAGCCGTCCATCTTGATGGAGGTTCTGCGGTCGCCGGAGGTTCGGGCGACAGACTGGTACGCTTCTGTGGAAGAGGATGAGCGGCTTCTCGAGCTGGAGGATACGCTCAGTTGCTCGCCCATTCGTGACAGCAACTACATTCGTGTGGCTATGGGCACCCGGAACCCGAAGGACCCGCACGTGATCGTGGGAAAGGCCGTTGACGTCTACCTGCGCGAGGCCCGGGACCGGGCGGCAGCGCAGTTTCGGCTCGAACTGACGAAGCTGGAGGAGGAGGCGAGCGGTCTGTGGGACCAGATCCAAGGGCAAATGACGCAGATCAGTCAGTTCGCGGCCACGCTTCCCGAGGGCGTGCTCGGGCAGGAGCAACGGTCGGGCATGACGGTTGTCGAGGCCGAGTTGCTGGCCGCCCAGCAGCAGGTAACGGAATACCAGTTACAGACACTCGAGCTGGAGGGCATCAAGACCATCTACGAGGACCCCAGTATGGGTGTCACGCCGGAGGACCGCCAACTGGTCGAGCTCAATCCGATGGTTCAGATGCTGTTGAGTCAGGTCCTGGCTCTGGACCAGGAACTCAAGGCCAAGCGGCGCAAGTTCGGGGAGAATCACCGGGAGGTCCGGAACCTCCGGTCGCGACTGGCCGAGAACGAGGAGCAGCTGCAGCAGATGCGCGAGCAGAAGTTGCAGGAATCGCTCGAGCTGAAGCAGGAACAGGTTCGTACGGCGTTTTTGAACTCGCAGCACGCCTTGTATCTGGCACAGAATCGGTTGACGGAGACCCGGGCCAAGCAGAAGGACGTGGAACGCAAGCTGCAGGATTATCAGCGCCTGAAAGACGAGTTGGAGTTCCTCAAGGAGGCGCGGGAGAAAGCCAATGAGTACATCCGCGAAGTGAGGCGGATCGTGGCGGAACGCTCCGCCATCAGGATTGAGTTGCTGCAGCCGCCGCTCGCGCCGACCGAGCGAAGCCAGCCGAAGTTGTACTTCGGGGCGGTGGGCATCTTCCTGGCTCTAGCGGTGTCGGTAGGGTTGTCCATTCTGTTCGAGTTGATGGACACGTCGGTACGGACGGCGCGTGACGTTGCGCGCTATCTCAACGTTCCGATTCTAGGAACGGTTCCGGATGCCGACGACGAGGAGGTCGACGTCGAGCGCATCGAAGCCGCCGTGCGCGAGGTGCCTCATTCGATGTTGGCAGAGGCATTCCGTGCGGTTCGAACCGCGCTGCAGTTTAGCGCGCCGGCTGAGCGCGAGCGGACGATTGTCGTGACCAGCCCCCGGCCGGATGACGGCAAGACCACGGTGGCCTGCAACCTCGCCGCCTCGCTGGCGCTGAGCGGGCGCCGGGTCCTGCTTGTGGACGCCAACTTCCGTCGCCCGGCGATTCACCGCGTTTTCGCTCTGGAGAACCAGGAGGGCTTGAGCAACATCCTGATCGGTGCCGGTCGCCTGACCGATCTGATCTCGAAGACGGACTTGGGGAACCTGGACGTTCTGGTCAGCGGTCCGGCGCCGCCGAACCCGGCGGAGGGGCTTGGCAGCCCGCTCATGCGTCGACTTCTGGAGGAGGCTACTGGGGTCTACGACCACGTGATCATCGACTCCCCGCCCGCGTTGCTGGCCAGTGACGCCCCCGTACTGACAACCATCGTGGACGGGACCATCCTCGTTCTGCGGGCGAAGGAGAACTCGCGGGGCGTCGCCCAGCGCGCGGTGTCCGTGCTCAACCATGTGAACGCTCACGTGTTCGGGGTGGTGTTGAACGCCGCCCAGGCGCAGCGCGGGGGCTACTTCCGCGAGCAGCTCCGCACGTTCTATGATTACCAAGCCGAAGGGGCATTGGAGGCCAGGCCCGGGGGCGCCGCGTTGCCCTCTTCCGCGCGAGCGGATGCCGTTGGTGGCGAAGCCGGCGGCGAGACCGGCGGCGGACGGTCGGGTGACGACGGGGACCGACGGTAAGGACGCCCGACGGGGCGCGGTTATGAAGCAGATTGGCATGCTGGATCTCGCCGGCGAGTTGGCCGAAGTCCGCGAACCGATCCGTGCCGGTTTGGATGCGGTGCTTGACAGCCGCCAGTTCGTCCTGGGGCCGCAGGTCGAGGAACTGGAGCGGCGGGTTTCGGCGTTCTCCCGATGCCGCCGAGGAGTGGGCGTCAGCAGCGGTACCGACGCACTTCTATGTGCCCTGATGGCGGCCGGTGTCGGATCCGGCGACGAGGTGATCACCACGCCGTTCACGTTCTTCGCCACGGCCGGGTGCATCCGCCGTCTGGGTGCCAGGCCGGTGTTCGTCGATATCGAAGAGGACACCTTCAACATAGACGTCTCGCAGATCCCAGCGGCGATCACCCCGCGGACGCGGGCCATCATCCCCGTGCACCTGTTCGGGCAGTGTGCGGACATGGACGAGATCTGTGTGGTTGCCGACCATCACGATCTGGTCGTCATCGAGGATGTTGCCCAGGCGATCGGGGCGACGTACCGGGGGCGACGGGCCGGCTCGCTGGGTGCAGCCGGTTGCCTGTCGTTCTATCCCACCAAGAACCTGGGCGGCTTCGGTGAGGGGGGGATGATCATCACGAACGATCAGGCGTTTGCCGATCGTTGCGTTCTGTTGCGGAATCACGGTCAGAGCGGTGCGTACCGTCACGAGTACGTCGGGGGCAATTTTCGCCTTGACGCATTTCAGGCGGTGGTGCTGTTGGTGAAGATGGATCACCTGGAAGCGTGGAACGCAGCGCGTCAGGCCAATGCCGACCGCTACACGGAGCGGCTGGTTGACGTGCCGGTACGGACGCCGCAGGTGCGGGACTACAACGTGTCCGTGTACCACCAGTACTCGATCCTCTGCGATCGGCGTGATGCGTTGCGGGAGCACCTCCGGGGCGCCGGCGTGGGATGCGGGGTGTATTATCCGATGCCGCTGCACCTGCAGCCATGCTTTGCGGATCTGGGTTACACGCGCGGTGATTTTCGTCGGGCGGAACGGGCGGCGGATCGGATTCTCTGTCTCCCGGTTCACCCCATGCTCAAAGCTGAAGACGTTGACTACGTGGCGGAGTGTATCGCCGGGTTCTATCGCCGACGGTGAAGGGCGTCGCCGAGAGGGTGGCCTCTCGGCGTGAAGGAATGCCTCATGCGTGCACTGGTCACCGGGGGAGCGGGTTTTTTAGGCAGCCACCTGTGCGACCGTCTGCTGCAAGAGGGTCACGAGGTGCTCTGCCTGGACAACCTGTTCACGGGCTCGAAACGCAACATTGAACATTTGCTGGGGTTGCCCTCGTTCGAGCTGATCCGGCACGACGTGGTGGAGCCGATTCTGCTGGAGGTGGATTGGATCTTCAATCTGGCATGTCCGGCATCGCCCGTCCATTACCAGGTGAATCCGGTCAAGACCGTCAAGACGTCGGTGATGGGCACGCTGAACATGTTGGGACTGGCCAAGCGGGTCAAAGCCCGCATTCTGCAGGCGTCGACGAGCGAAGTTTACGGGGACCCCAGCGAGCATCCGCAGACGGAGACCTACTGGGGCAACGTGAACCCGATCGGTCCCCGGAGCTGTTATGACGAGGGCAAGCGAGTCGCGGAGACCCTGATGACCGACTACCATCGCCAGAATGCGGTGGACGTCCGCGTCGCGCGGATTTTCAACACGTACGGTCCGCGGATGGCAGTGGGGGACGGACGGGTGGTCTCGAATTTCATTGTCCAGGCCTTGAATCATGAGCCGATCACGCTGTACGGGGACGGCACGCAAACCCGGAGTTTCTGCTACGTCGACGATCAGATCAGCGGGCTCCTCGCGTTGATGCACTACGATAAGCCTGACGCCCATGAGCCGGTGAACATCGGCGGTTCGGAGGAGCTTTCGATGCTCCGGCTGGTCGAGGTCCTGTCCGAGATTCTCGGGCGTCCGTCGAGCACGGTGCACAGACCGCTGCCCAAGGACGATCCGGTCCGCCGCCGGGCCGACACCACGCGTGCCCGTGAGCGCCTCGGATGGGAGCCGACGATTGGGCTGAAGGAAGGGCTGACCAGGACCGTCGCGTATTTCCGGGAGACTCTAGGCGTGTGACAGGCGCGGGTCAGCGCGGTTCTCGCGCGAACCGCTGCAACCGCCCGCCATCGCGTCGATTTGAGGAGACCCGTGTCGCAGAACGCACCGGCAGACAGGCCTCTGCCGTGGTCGGAGGCAACGATCGCGGCGATCCCTGATCGGGGGGAGGGTTTGTGGTGGGTGGCCCACACCCGCCCGCGGGCGGAGAAGGTTCTGGCCGCCGACCTTGATCGGCTGGGCATCTTCCATTACCTCCCGCTTTGCCCGCGCGTCACGCGGAGCCGGAACACGAATCGTATCAGCCGTTCCATGATCCCGGTGTTCACGGGATATCTGTTTTTCGTCGCCACCGAGACCGAGCGCTACCGGGCCATGACCACCGATCGCATTGTCAGCACGTTGTCAGTGCCCAGGCAGGAGCAGCTCGTGGCCGAGTTGCGCAATCTTCACGTGGCTCTCGGGTCCGGCACGGACATCACGCGCAGCCGACAGATTCGTACCGGGCGGTGGGTGCGGATTGTGTGCGGGGCGTTAGCCGGCGTGGAGGGTGTGGTGGTTGGCTGGCGGTCGCGTGTCCGGGTCGCGCTGAACATCAACATCCTGGGGCAATCCGTCACTGTGGAAACCGACGCGGACCTGGTCGAGTTGATCGACCCGCCGGCGTATGCGGTTGCGGCCCGGTGACGCGCTGCCGCCGGCCCGCGTTTCGGAGGGGCCCTGGCCGCTTCGGCGGGGCTTTGCTATCGTGGCCCGCCGGGTGAACGGTCATCGCCGCTGCGTTGTCACCGGCTTGCCGTCCCGGTGGCGGGAAGGGTGTTCCGGTTGGCCGCGTGGGCAATCGCCCGGAACCGACGACAGAGCGAGGGTGTGTCATGAAAGTCAGTGTGGTGGGTGTCGGATACGTTGGGCTGGTTGCGGGAACCTGCTTCGCCGACGGCGGCAATCACGTGATCTGCGTGGACAGCGACAAGCGGAAGATCGACAAGCTCAAAAACGACGAGCTTCCGATTTACGAGCCCGGGCTTCTCGAGATCGTGCAGCGGAACGTCAAGGCGGGGCGACTGTCGTTTACCACGGATCTTGCGGAAGCCGTTGCCAATTCCCTGGTCATCTTCCTGGCGGTGGGCACGCCCCCGGCGTCGGACGGGTCGGCGGATCTCTCGGCGGCCCTGTCGGTTGCCGAAGAGATCGCCCGTCTGATGGACGGCTACCGTATCGTCGTCATGAAAAGCACGGTGCCGGTGGGGACGCACAAGATCATCTCTGACGCCATTGCCCGGGGCACCGATCACCAGTTCGATTACGTCAGCAACCCGGAGTTTCTGAAGGAGGGAATGGCTATTGAGGATTTCATGCGTCCGGATCGGGTGGTCTTGGGTGCGACGAACCCGGCCGTTTTCGAGATCATGAAACAGCTGTACGCGCCGTTCATGCGCAAGGAGGAACGGTTTTTGACTATGGATCCCGCCAGCGCGGAGCTCACGAAGTACGCGGCCAATGCGCTGCTGGCGACCAAGATATCGTTCATCAACGAGATTGCCCTCCTGTGCGAGAAGGTCGGCGCGGACGTGAGCATGGTGCGAAAAGGTGTGGGATCGGACAGCCGGCTCGGGCCGGCGTTCCTGTTCCCCGGCGTGGGATACGGCGGGTCGTGCTTCCCCAAGGACGTCAGCGCGCTGGTCGCGGCGGGCGAGTCGTTGAACTGTCCCATGCACATCACCAGGACGGTGAACGAGGTGAATCAGCGCCAGCGTGAGATGTTCGCCGACCGGGTGATCGACTATTTCGGCGGTCGTTGCGCGAGCGCGCGGCTGGCGGTATGGGGCCTGGCGTTCAAGGCCCGGACCGACGACGTGCGCGAATCGCCGGCGCTGTACGGCGTCGAGCGTTTCCTTGATGCCGGGTTCACCGTCCGCGCGTTCGATCCCGAAGCGATGGAGACCGCCCGGGCCGTTCTCGGCGAGCGCCTGGTGACCGTCCCGGACGGATACGAAGCCCTGGAGGGCGCGGACGCCCTGGTGATCTTCACCGACTGGCAGGAGTTTCGCACGCCGGATTTCGAACGCATCGCCAGGACTTTGAACAAGCCGCTGGTGTTCGACGGCCGAAACCTGTATGAGCCGGCGCAGATGAAGAAGATGGGGATTGAGTACCATTGCATCGGGCGGCCGACGTGACGTTCCCGCTCCTGCGGGGTTCGTCAGCGTTCGGGCGGCGAAGGTGAGAGTGTATGCCCAGGATCGTTGTTACGGGTGGAGCGGGCTTCATCGGGTCGCACGTGTGCGAGGCGCTGCTGGCGCGGGCGATGGACGTCGTGGCGCTCGATAACTTCGACTCCTTCTATGATCCAGCGATCAAGCGGCGCAATCTCCGCCGCTGTCTGGCTCACGATCAGTTTGCCCTGGCCGAGGGTGACATCTGCGACTCGGCTTTCGCGCACCGTGTCCTCGGAGACGATGTCGAGGTCGTGCTGCATCTGGCCGCTCGGGCGGGGGTCCGCCCTTCGATCAAGGACCCCTTATTGTACCAGAAAGTGAACGTCGAAGGCACGGCCGTCCTGCTCGAGGCGGCCCGCACGTTCGGCATCGGCAAGTTCATCTTCGCCAGCAGCTCGAGCGTATACGGCAACAACAAGAAGGTGCCGTTCTGCGAGTCGGATCGGGTCGACCATCCGATTTCGCCTTACGCCGCCACCAAAAAAGCCGGTGAGTTACTGGCCTACACGTACCACCATCTGTTCGACATGGACGTTACGTGTCTGCGTTGTTTCACCGTGTACGGTCCGCGGCAGCGCCCCGACCTGGCGATCCACAAGTTCGTGAAACTTATCGAGGCCGGCGAGCCGATTCCCGTGTTCGGCGACGGGAGCATGCGGCGGGATTTCACCTACATCGACGACATTGTGGCGGGGATGCTGGCGGCGATCGACCGCTGTCAGGGGTTCCATCTGTACAACCTGGGAGAGTCCAGGCCCGTCGCGGTTCGCGACCTGGTCCGGGCGA
This sequence comes from Phycisphaerales bacterium, assembly GCA_020353195.1. Classification (GTDB taxonomy): domain Bacteria; phylum Planctomycetota; class Phycisphaerae; order UBA1845; family UBA1845; genus JAFGJQ01. The sequence goes on from CP070691.1 coordinate 1,452,526, forward strand.
TCGAGGTCGCCCTGGGGAAAAAGGCCACCGTTGACCACAGGCCTCCGCAGCCCGGCGACGTGGACCAGACCTACGCCGATGTCAGCCTGGCCCGGGCCGAGCTGGGGTACGATCCGGCGACCGAGCTGGAGACCGGATTGGCCCGGTTCGTCGAGTGGTTCCGCGAGAACCCGTAACGCCGTATCGGGGTGTTGGCAGGCGATGGGCACGCGTTGCCCGGCTCGTGTATGGCGGCGTTCGGGGGGTTTGCGCATGATTCCCCGGCAGGGTAGGCGGTACGTGGTTGTTGCCGTTGTCGACAAGCGTGAACCGCGCAGGATCACCATGTTCGGGGTATGCGCGACGGCGGATCCGGGCAGGGCTCGGGATCCGGACCTGTTCATGACCAACGGCGCACCGGCGCTGCCGCGCGGGCGAACACCGGAGGTTTAGGCACCGTTCCGCGATGATTGCCCCTGCGCGATGGACCTGTTAGTCTTCACCTCCAATGAGGCGTGACGGCCGTGATTCGTCGGGGGCGGGGCCTGGGCGCCGGGCGGCGCGCAATCATGCGGCCTGATTATGGAGAGTCATCAGTATGAAGGCATTGATCACCGGTGGGGCCGGATTCATCGGGTCTCACCTGGCGGAACGGCTGCTCGACCAGGAGCACCACGTTGTGGTGGTTGACGATTTGAGCACGGGCAGCCTGGATAACATCGCGGCATTGATGGGCCGCGATCGTTTCCAGTTTGTCTTCGACTCCGTACGCAACTCGGAAACCATGCACCTGCTGATTCGCGAATGTGACCGCGTGTATCACCTGGCGGCGGCGGTCGGGGTCCAACTGATCGTCGATCGGCCGGTGCACACGATCGAGACGAACATCCACGGCACCGAGGTCGTGCTATCGATAGCGAACAAGTTCCGGAAGCCGGTTCTGCTGGCGTCAACGAGTGAAGTGTACGGAAAGAGTGAGGCGGTTCCCTTTCGGGAAGACGACGACACGGTGCTGGGATCGACGCGGTTTTCGCGCTGGTCGTACGCGTGCTCGAAGGCGATCGACGAGTTTCTGGGTCTGGCCTACTACCAGCAGTACGACCTGCCGGTGGTTCCGGTGCGGTTGTTCAACACGGTCGGTCCGCGGCAGACGGGGCAGTACGGTATGGTGATCCCGCGCTTCGTCGAGAGGGCGCTGAAAGGCGAACCGTTGCTGGTATACGGCACTGGGAAGCAATCCCGTTGCTTTGCCTACGTCGGTGACATTGTTGACGGCGTGATCGCGCTGATGGACTGCGAGGCGGCACCGGGGCGCCTGTACAACCTGGGCTCGACCGAAGAGATCAGTATTGAGAATTTAGCGGATAAAGTCATCGCCAAGACCAAGAGCACAAGCCAGAAGGCGTACATTTCGTACGAGCAGGCATACGGCCGGCCCTTCGACGACATGATGCGCCGCGTCCCATGCATCGAGCGGGCTGCAGAGCAGGTGGGCTTCGCGCCCCGCACGGGCCTGGATGAGATCCTGGATCACATCGTCCGCGACGTGCGGGCGCGTTCGGAGCCGTCCGGCTGACGTCTTGCCCGCCCTGACGACATGTGCGGAATCGCAGGCATCTGGGGGCAGGCTGAACGAAGCCGCCTGCAAACGATGGGCAATGCCCTGGCCCATCGCGGGCCGGATGACGAAGGCGTCTGGATTCAGCCCGAGGCCGGTATCGGCCTGGTCAATCGGCGCCTTGCCATCATCGACCTTGAAGGCGGCCGTCAGCCGATCGCCAATGAAGACGCTTCCATCGTCGTCGTCTTCAACGGGGAAATCTACAACTACCGCGAGCTTCGTGACGAGCTGACGAGCAAGGGGCATCGATTCGTCACGCAGAGCGACACCGAAGTCATCGTTCACCTGTACGAAGAGTCGGAGGCGGAATTTGCCGCGCGGCTTCGGGGCATGTTCGCCATCGCGATCTGGGATGATCGCCGGCGACAACTCGTGCTCGTCCGAGACCGGGCAGGCAAGAAACCGCTGTATTACAGCCGAGCCGGCGGCGACTTCCACTTTGCGTCGGAGATCAAAGCGCTGACAGCGGCTGCTCCTTGGGGCTTGGAGATCGATTATCAGTCGCTGGCCGACTACCTGGCGTGGACTGCGGTCCCGGCCCCGGGCACGATCTATCGCCGGATTCGGTCGGTCGAGCCCGGGCACGTGATGATCGTGCGTGATCGCGCGGTTCACGAGTCGCGGCGTTACTGGCGCCTCGCGCTGGGACCGAAGGCGAGCATCACCGAGGCTGATGCGATCGATCAGGTCGATACCGTGCTCCGCAGCGCGGTTCGGCTGCGGTTGCGGTCGGACGTTCCGGTGGGGGTGTTTCTTTCCGGCGGGATCGACAGCGGGATCGTCACGGCGATGGCGGCCCAGGAATCGAGCGGCGCCCTGACTACGATTTCGGTCGGCTTTGAGGATAGTGCGTTCGACGAGCGACCGGAGGTCCGGCGGGTGGCCGGGCGGTACGGCACCGACCATCACGAGGTGACGGTCCGCCCGGACGCGGTCAAGGTGTTGCCGAAGATCGCGGCTGCGTACGATCAGCCGTTCGCTGATTCGTCGGCGATCCCGTCGTTCTACGTGGCGGCGGCGGCCCGGCCACTGGTCAAAGTGGTGCTGACCGGCGACGGAGGTGACGAGGTTTTCGCCGGGTATCGCCGGTACGTGGCGGCGCGCCTGAGCGGGCAACTTCGGTGGGTGGACGGTCCGACGTGGCGACCGGCGTGGCGCGGGCTTTGTCGTTGCCTGCCCGCGCCGCAGTCGTTTCGGACGGCGTATGCATTCGTCCATCGCTTTGTGCGCGGGCTGGGTATGGAACCGGCCGACCGCCATCTGAGCTGGGCGATCGACGGGTTCACCACCGATTCGCTGCGACGGCTCAGTCGATCGCCGGATTGGCTGGCAGCGATCCAGCCGGCGAGCCGGATTGTCCATGATGCGGGCGCGGATGCGGTCGACGCCATGTTGGCCAACGACTTCGGGACGGTTCTTCCGGCCGACCTGCTGGTCAAGATGGACATTGCCACGATGGCCCACGGCCTGGAGGCGCGGTCGCCGCTGCTGGACCACGAGTTGATTGACCTGGTTTCCCGGTATCCGGCATCGCTCAAGCTGGGCGGCTGGCAGACGAAACCGCTGCTGCGCAAGCTGGCTTTGCGCTATCTGCCGGAAACGATCTGCACTGCCCCGAAGCGCGGGTTCGAGATTCCCCGTCTCCGCTGGCTGCGTGAGGATCTGCGATCGATGCGGGATGACATCATCTTGTCACGCACCGGCCTGCTGGCTGATCTGTTCGACCGCAACCGCCTGGAGCTGTTCCTGGCCCGTCCGCCCGGGCTGGATCCCGCCCGCTGGGCCGTCCGGGTCTGGACGCTTCTGATGCTCGGGCTATGGGACCGCACGGTGCGGCCGGCGCAGTGCGAGCCGCCGCGTATGAGTTAATCTTGTCCGCGGTCAACCCCCGGTGATGAACCCGGGATACGCGGTTCGCGTAGCAGTGAGGGTGTCGTGGCGGAGCGGGATAATGCCACAGGGGCTCTAGACCTACGGGTGGGTCTCCGATATATACAGGGCGGAGTCCGGGGCTGTCACGGGCGCTGTAACTTCTTTAACAATAAACACTTCTGCCGGGTGCCCCTGACGGCTGACGGGGACGGAGTCTGTTCATCTCGCATCGGGCCACTTCGATTGGGCGACAGGTCGAACACGACTGCTGGCAACCCGGTGACGGCGCGCGAGCCACCGGGAACCCGAAGGGCGGGCCTATCGGAATGCTCAAGATCGTAAACGTCTGCGGAGCTCGGCCGAACTTCATGAAGATCGCCCCACTCGTGCGGGCTTATCGGCAGTACGCTTCGATCCACTCGCTGCTCGTCCACACCGGTCAGCACTACGACGAGACGATGTCCGAGTTGTTCTTCCGGCAGTTGAGCATTCCCGAGCCGGACATCAACTTGGGCGTCGGGTCGGGCAGCCATGCGGCGCAAACAGCCGAAATCATGAAGCGGTTCGAACCGGTGCTTGAGGATCACCGGCCGGACTGGGTCGTTGTCGTGGGTGACGTGAACAGCACGCTTGCCTGCGCGCTGGTTGCGACGAAGCTGGGCGTCAAGGTTGCCCACGTCGAGGCGGGCCTGCGAAGCTTTGACCGCACCATGCCCGAAGAGGTCAACCGTCTGCTGACCGACTCCATTGCCGACCTGCTGTTCGTCAGTGAGCCGAGCGGTCTGGAGAACCTCAAACGCGAAGGCATTGACAACGAGAAGGTGCACTTTGTTGGCAACGTGATGATCGACACGCTGATGAGAAACCGTGCCAAGGCTGACGAGTCAAGCGTGCTCGTGGAACTCGGGCTTCGGCCAAGAGAGTATGTGGTGGTGACGCTTCACCGGCCCAGCAACGTTGACAGCCCCGAGACGTTCCGTACGATTCTGGACGCTTTTGAGAGGATTCTTGAGGACATGCCCATCGTCTTCCCGATGCACCCGCGCACGCGCCGGAATATCGCCGAGATGGGCATGGGGAGGCGCGTCACCTCGCTGTCCGGGCTTCACATTCCTGAACCGATGGGGTATTTGGACTTCCTGAAGCTCATGGCGGAGTGCGCCCTGGTGATGACGGATTCGGGGGGGATTCAGGAGGAGACCACGATTCTGGAGGTTCCGTGTGTCACGTTGCGCGAGAGCACGGAGCGCCCCGTGACGATTACTCATGGCACCAATCGTCTGGCCCGGCTGGAAACGACCGCTATCCTCGAGGCCTATGTGGATCGGAGGACGTATCGGCCCGACCCGGCGCGGAAGCCGGAGCTGTGGGATGGGCACGCGGCCGAGCGGATAGCCGCCGTGTTTCAGCAGACCGGTCTTCGGCGTGGCGCCGTGGGGCGGTGAAGGCCTGTGCCAACGACCAGACATTGCACCGGCAGCCTAACGGGCAGTCTGCTGTCGCCTCGGTGAGGCTCCGGGCTGGAAGTCCGCGCTGCGGGCGAAGGTTCCGGTTCCCGGACAAGTGCCAAGACCGAATTGCTTTGTGGAGTAGATGGAATCATGCAGCGTTTGCTCAAGGCTGGAGTGATCGGCGTCGGAAACTGGGGACGAAACGTGCTGCGCTGCTTCGCGCAGTCGCAGCGTTGCTCGGTGGAATGGGTGTGCGACCTGGACGAGAAGATGCTTGCCAAGCAGGCACCGACCGTTCCGCGGGCGACGGCAACCATGAAGGTGGAGGATGTGCTGGATAGCGACTGCGATGCGGTCGTCATTGCCACGGCGGCCGTTACGCACAGTGAGCTCGCACGACGAGCGCTGGAGGCGGGGAAGCACGTCTACGTGGAGAAGCCGTTGTGCCTTTCGGCCCGTGATGCCGAGCAGCTGCTGGACCTGGCGAACGCGCGCCAACGAAAGCTGATGGTGGGGCACCTGCTTCTGTACCACCCTTGCGTGGAACGGCTCGCGGAGATGATCCGTCGCGAAGAGCTGGGTGCGGTGTACTACATGTACACACAGCGGGTGAACCTCGGTGTCGTACGACAGGACGAGAATGCGTGGTGGTCGCTTGCGCCGCATGACATCTCGGTAGTGTGTCATCTGTTCGGCAGTCAGCCGGTTGCGGTCAGTGCGTCAGGCCAATGTTATCTGCAGAAGGGCATCGAAGATGTGGTGTTCGCGATGCTCCGGTTCGCGGATGGACGCATCGCACACGTTCACGTGAGCTGGCTTGACCCGCACAAGATCCGGAAAATGACCGTTGTGGGGTCCGAGCGGATGGTGACGTTCGACGATATGGAAGCATCGGAGAAGATCCGGGTCTACGACAAAGGCGCCGAGGTCAAGGCCGGCTACGAGAGCTTCGCGCAGTCCGTGGCGATTCGATCGGGCGACATCACGATCCCGCGCGTGAATTCGGCGGAGCCTCTGCGGATCGAGGCACAGCACTTCGTCGACTGCGTGTTGGACAACAAGCCGATCCGTACGGATGGAGCGGACGGTGTGCGAGTGGTGCGCACGCTGGAAGCGGGCGCGGAGTCGCTTCGCCGGGGTGGTGAGGTGGTGAGCATCTGAGGAGACCGGATCATGGGCGAGGATGTATTTGTTCATCCCACGGCCGTCGTGGATGACGGAGCGATCATCGGCGCGGGGACGAAGATCTGGCATTTCTGTCATGTGATGAAGGGGGCGGTGATCGGTGAGGGCTGTTCGCTGGGGCAGAATGTGTTTGTGGCGCCGCGGACTCGGCTCGGTCGGAATGTGAAGGTCCAGAACAACGTGTCGATCTACGAGCTCGTCGAGTGCGAGGACGACGTGTTCCTGGGGCCAAGCATGGTCTTCACGAACGTGATAAACCCGCGAAGTCATATATCCCGCAAGCACGAATACATGACGACTCTGGTCCGTCGTGGCGCGACGATCGGGGCCAACGCGACAGTGGTCTGCGGTATCACGCTCGGAGAGTATTGTTTCATCGGCGCAGGGGCCGTGGTTCGGGCCGACGTGCCGGCGTACGCCCTGGTGGTGGGTGTTCCCGGACGAGTGATCGGTTGGATGAGCGCGCACGGAGAGCGGCTGGATTTTGGCACGGGAAACGAGGCCGTCTGCCCCGGGTCGGGCGAGCGCTACCGGCGCGTGGGGAACGGCCGTATCGAAATGGTGACAACATGAAAGTACCCCTTCTGGACCTGAAGGCGCAGTTTGTGACGATCGAGCCGGAGGTTCGTGCGGCCATCGATCGCGTGTTCGAAACGCAGCGGTTCATCATGGGCCCGGAAGTCAGCGGCCTCGAGGAGGAAGTGGCCGCGCTCTCCGCATGCGCGCACGGGATCGGTGTCAGTAGCGGTACGGACGCGCTGCTCTGCGCACTGATGGCCGCGGGCGTCGGCGCTGGCGATGAGGTCATCGTTCCGACGTTCACTTTCTTTTCGACGGCCGGCTCGGTCAGCCGGCTCGGGGCCCGCCCCGTATTCGCAGATATCGAGCGCGACACGTACAACGTGGACATCGCAAAGGTTGCGGATCTCATGACGGAGAGGACCCGGGCGATCATCCCGGTGCACCTGTTCGGCCAATGTACGGACATGGACCCGCTCATGGAGCTGGTCGCCGGGAAGAACATCACGGTAATCGAGGATGCCGCGCAGTCCATCGGCGCGAAGTACAAGGGACGGCCTGCCGGTAGCCTTGGCCACCTCGGGTGTTTTTCCTTCTTCCCGAGCAAGAACCTGGGCGCGTTCGGAGACGGCGGCATGATCGTCACGAACGATGCCGCATTGGCCGAGCGATGCGCGGTGCTCCGTCAACACGGCTCGAAGCCGAAATACTATCACAAATTCGTCGGCGCGAACTTCAGGCTCGATGCGATTCAGGCGGCGATCCTGCGGGTCAAGCTCAAGCATTTGCCCGGGTGGAGCGAGCAGCGCCGTCGCAACGCTGACCGATACAACAAGCTGTTGGCCGACGCGCCCGTCACGCTACCGACGGTCCGGGATTACAACGAGATGATCTACAATCAGTACGTCATCTCCCATGCCCGTCGTGATGCGCTTCAGGCTCATCTCAAGGAGAAGGAGATCGGCACCGAGATCTACTACCCGCTGCCACTGCATCTACAGGAATGCTTCAGTGATCTCGGGTACACGACCGGGACCCTCCCGGTCTCGGAGGAGGCCGCGAAGCGCGTTCTGGCCCTTCCTGTCTACCCCGAGTTGACGGACGAAGCACAGACTTACGTGGCTGATTGCATCCGGAGTTTCATGTAAGCATTGCCGCTGCGAACCGTGTATGCGTCAATCCTATCGGCTGATCTACAACGCGATCGTCGGCTGGGTATCTCGCCTTGTCGAATCCGGCATCTCCTTCCTGCTTCTGCCTTTTCTTGTGCACCGGCTGGGCACGGCCGGGTACGGAGTCTTCGCGCTGGCGCTCTCGGTCTCGGCTGCGCTCGACTTCGTGCGTGTCGGCGTTGCGGCAGCGCTCACCAAGTATGTATCCAACTATGACGCACAGGGACGGCACGACGACATTAACAGGGTCATCGGGACGACTTGCGCCTTTGGCATAGCTGTTGGCTCGATCGGCGGGGCAAGTGTCATAGGGTTAAGCGGGGTTCTGGCGGACGCATTCAATGTCGCCGTCGCTGAGCGCGCCGAGTTCGAGCTGGCGGTGAAGCTCATGGGCGTCTTGATTGCCGTCAGCTTCCCTATGATGCCCTACCTGGGCTTGTTGCTCGGTTTCCAACGATACGACTTGATGCGCATCAGCCAGACGATCGTTCGGGCGCTTCGAGCTGGCCTGATGGTCGCGTGGTTCCTGTTATGTTATCCATCCGTTACGGCCCTAGCGATCATCACGCTCATATTTGGCGCAGGGCTTCATTCTGTCTGGCTCGCGATTGCACACCGCAAATGGCCGTGGCTGCGCGGCTCGCCCCGCCAGTTTCGTTGGGTGACCTTCAGATTGCTGTTGGGCTTCAGCACGATGATGATCCTGATACAACTGACCACGCTCATGACCTACCACGCTACGTTATGGATCGCCGCAGCCATGATTTCAGTGGATTTCGTGACCCATGTCACCGTCATGATCACGCCCGTTGCGTTCCTCGTCCTCCTCATACACGACGTGACCATGACCGTCATGCCCGCTGCAAGCAAGTATCAGGCCCTGGGTGATCGCAGCGCCCTGGCCGATCTGCTGATACGTGGCACGCGCTACAGCTTCCTGATATCGGCAGCACTGGTCGTTATGTTTGTGCCCATCATGGGCCCTTTGCTGCGGCTGTGGATGGGCCCTGATTTTGAAATCCTGGCACAACCGATGACACTTGTTGTCATATGCGCTGGACTCAGTGCGTCGGAGCTTTGCGCTCACAATATTCTTAAAGGCCTGGGGAAAGCGGGGCCAATCCTGTGGCGTGGAATTGCATCGTCCGTCATTGGCCTTGCGATCACGGCAGTGGCAATCAAATGGTACGGGGCAACGTCCTGGGCGATAAGCTTGGGCATCGCAACCCGATGTGTCATCTCGGCGCTCCTGCACAATTGGATGTGCATCGCGGCAATCAGAGCGCCGGTGTGTCGCTTCGTATGGCGTTCTTACGCCCAGCCCGCGATTGTTCTGGCACCCATACTGGCCGCGGGCTGGCTCGCGGGACGAGAACTGGATCTGTACGGTTTGGCTACGATGGGTCTCGCTGGAGTGGGCGCGGTTTTGCTTTTCGGTCTCGTGTTCGCCGCGCTCTTTCTCTCCTCCGACGAGTATGACCTCATTCGTGGCATTTGGCACTCCGCAAGAAGCAGGCTCTCGCAGCAGTCGTGAGACCGTTGCCGCGACCGTCTGTCCGTCTCTGTCGGCTTCGTTCGACCTGGGGCCCCGACGCCAGGAAATACCAGAAGGCAGCAGAAGGTTGCCCGCACGGAACGCCTAACCATTGATTGTTTTTGTGTGTTAGGGCACTGACTGGCCTCCGAGTCTACCTTTGCCTTCGCGTCGGTGTGAGCAGACAGGTTCATGCTCACACGATCCACTGATCGGAAAACGGCAATGCCAGGGCTGAGTCTCATCTGTGACGTCAAGAACGAAGTGCAACGCCAGGACTCCCAGGTGACCACCTGCTTCGCCTCTCTCCTTCACACCGACGACTACCGGCATGAGACGCTGCGTCGGGCTCGATCGTTTCTCCTCGGCTGCACCAAGTACGAACACTATCCGACACGCTCTTTCGAAAGCGACGACCGATACGTATTCCTCGAAGGGCGCATTTATGGTATCAGTGAAGCTGAAACAGAGAAACAACTCTTCAATGTTGCGGAGTTGTTGTTCTCCCGACACTTCGAAAAGGAACCGATTGTCGAGTGGCAACATCAGTGTGATGGAGAGTTCGTTCTTTTCGTCCTTGATAAGAGCAGCGAGGAGATCTGTGTACTGAACGATGCGTTGGCGCACCTCCCCGTATACTACTCGACCTTCAATACCCGGCTTCTTCTGTCGAGAGAGATACGTTTCGTCACGAATCTGCTCGGTCGCCCCGATCTCGAGAGAATGTCACTCGCCCAGTATCTTGTCTTCGGCTACCCTCTGGAAGAAAGAACTCTGTGGAGGAATGTCTTTCGACTGAGACCGCTTTCCCTGGTGAGGGCGGGTCCCCGCAGCGAGACGATAACGATCGAAACGCTTGCCACCCTCGATTTCGGGCACAAGGAACACGAAAACGCGCAGCTGCAGGACAACGTTCGGCGGTTGTTGTCCACACACGGTCAGGCCTGCAGCAACCGGAGTCGAGACGGAGAAGCCTGCCAGAATGTCATCAGTCTGAGCGGAGGGCTCGATTCGAGAATCGTCGCCGGCTCGTTGCAGCGAGCAAAGATCCCCTTCACTGGCGCGACGTTCCTCGACTCCTGTAAGCGCGCGTCCCGCGACGCCGACTTGGCGAGACGCCTTGCCGAACGCCTCGACATTCAATGGCAGCTGTTCGAGCTTGCTCCTCCGAAAGGTCGACATGCCTTGATGTTGTTGAGATCGAAAGGCGGAATGAACTACCTTGCCATGAGCTTCCTTCTGCCGTTTCTTGCCCAGCTTCGTACGGCGTACGGACCCGGCATTGACCTGTTCACCGGTGATACCGGATTGGGCTTGCGCGGTCCTGATGTCTCTCTCAAGCTCCGAAATCTGGATGACGCACTGCGCTATGTTTTTGCGAAGCACGCCCGGTGTTCACTCGGCGACACTGCCAGACTTCTGAATCTAAGAAAGCGGGACATCGTTGACGAGGTGGCAGCGCGTGTGGCGAGTTATCCCGAAGCTCAATGGACCAGCAAGTACGAGCACTTCGTCCTGTCCGGACGAGGAGCGAGCTGGCACTACGAGGGAATGGACCGAAACCGGATCTTCTTCTGGCTGTGCGCACCTCTCGAAGCAACGCCTGTCGTGCTCGAGGCCGTGAACATACCCGACGTCCAGAAGGTGAATCACCGACTGCGCCGCGCGCTTGTACGGAGCCTGCCGCCAGAGGCGTGCCCGATCGAGGAGGCGGATACCAGCGCTCACTTGGCCGACGTCAGGTCAGGCATGAGGCAAACCATCAAGACGCGTCTAGCCGACGTCCTCTACCGTTACCCGTGGCTTACATCGCGAATCAGAGGGGCACGTCGAGGCGGAGCGCGCTACGGCGCCTCGTCAACCGTGGTACAATGCATTCGGAAGCAGCTGGCAGGGTGCCCCTCAATTGGCGACTACTTCTCCGTGCGCGCCCTGGACAGGTACATGATGAACGGCAACAGGTGCGGCAGAATCCAGATGGATATTCTTTTCACCATCACCTCGGTGATCGAGGACTGTACCGGTGACGCCAGCAGCCTGGAGGAATACATGGATGCGGGGCTGGAGAATGATAGCGAGTGAGGCAGGAAGGGGGGCAGGGCAGGCCGAGTTCAGTACTGCGATGGGGAGCCGGTTTCGTGGAAAAGGAGTAGAATCCGGTGGTGCGAGGAGACCTATTCGGATCGCGCCATCGTGCCGAAGTGCACGGGGGGGTGGGCGGCTTCGTAAGAAGGGTCCCGGTGGGAGGTTGAGCCTCAAGCCGGGGCAAGGATGAGGAGAAGACGGGAGCGGTTGTGAGCCTCCCGACCTTCGATGACCTTCGGCGATCACAGGATGACAAGAGGATCACACCAGTTTGATGTCTGGCCGGCCCCCGGTCCTTTGAAGGCCCAGCCTCAGCCTCAGAGCCGAGCGCTCTGGGGTACGTTCATCGTGGCATGGGCAACCTCCTGCTTGGTCGGTGTCGCCGCAGCGGCCTGGTACGAGCAGGCCGTTCTTGGCCTCATGATCGCGACGCCACTGACGCTGGTCGGCGTGGTGCTCAGCCCTACTTTCGCTCTCTGCTGCATCGCGCTGATGCTGCCGCTGGGCGGATCCTTGGTATACGAAGGTACCATCAGCAGCGACCGGGTTGTTGGCGCGGTGGCGGCTCTGGGGATTCTGGCGAATCACTTGGCTACGGGCAAGGGGATACGGATCGGGGGCTCGCCGCTCATACCGTTGTTTCTCATCGTTGTCTGGTCGCTTCTCGCGGTGTTGTGGGCGGCCTATCCCATGGTAGCGGTCGCGGGCGCGTTCACCCTGGTGCAACTCGCCATCTGGGGGCTTGCTGTTTGGAACGCGCTCGCCTACGGACGGCATGCTATCTGGCCTTTGCGATGCTATGCAGGCGGCACGCTCGTCATCGCTGGGCATATGTTCTGGACCGGATCCATCTATCGCATGGCCCGCTCTGCGGAGCGTGTCACCGTCGAGGTCACGGCAGCGATCAACCCCGCCGATTTCGCCGTGCTCCTCGGGGTCGCGTTCTTCGTGACCGTGTATCTCATCCTGCGAGATCCGACGAAGTGGTTACGACCTGTGTGGGCGCTGGGGGCGCTCATCTTTCCCGCGATCATGATCCAGACCGGTTCCCGTGGTCCCCTGCTCGCGCTTGGTGCGGCCATCTTCATATCCCTGTTTACGGCCGCCTCGGGATTTCGGAAATCGAAGGCGATGCTCATTGGTGTAGCTGCAATGCTGGTCCTCGCGGCCGGAGGCGCGTACTGGAGCATGCACGGTGGGTTTATCAGTGAGAAGTCCATGGAACGGCTGACGAGTTCGGGGGAGAAGGAACGTGCGGCCAGTTTCCGTCTCTACCTGGCAAAAACCGGAGTAGACCATGTGCTGAGAAACCCGCTCGGTGTTGGCCTTGGCAACTACACTCTCGTTGGTGTCGAAACGACTGTTGTCCACATGGAGATCCTGTTCCTCGGCACCGAGTTGGGTATTCCCGCAATGGTTCTCTATGTGTGGTTTTTCTGGAAGCTCGGTGCGGGGTCGCTCAAGACAAAGTCTCCGGCTGAGAAATGGTTCCTGCAGACAATGGTGGTCTTCCTCATGGCGGCTGCATGTATACACGTAATATTCTTCAGAAAGGTGTTTTGGTTCTCCACCATTGCAGCGGCAGCCATCGCCTATCGATCACGGCAGGAGGAGGGCGCACAGCCGTACGCCGTGGGCCAAGCGTCGGGGCCAGGCGGACTCTCGGGGACAAGCTGGGCGGCGGCGCAACCGGGCCTGAGCCGATGGCCGGAACGGAGGTAACACGCGGCGGCTGAGTTTGTTCGCGAAAGACAGGACAGGGGACGACGATGCGAATACTGGCCATCGCCAATCTGTACCCGCTTTCGGTGGAGGACTTTGCCGGGCATTTCAATCATCTCTGCTTCCGCGCTTTGTGCCGGCAGGGCCATGATGTGAACGTGTTCCGGTGCCAATCTCGCTTTCCGTTCTTGCTGTCCAGACAGTGGCATCGACTCGGTCGGCAGACAGTGCAGTCGTTCTATAATCTCGAAGGTGTTCCCGTGACGTGCCCCAGATTCTGGCGCCCACCGGGGCAGTGGTGGTGCCCCTACGAAGGCCGACAGCGCTACAAGGCCATTGCCCGCGTCGCAGTTCCGATGCACCGGCGTCGGCCTTTCGACATCATCTACGGCTGCGAACTGACGCCCGATGGCGTAGCAGCAGCGTCCCTGGCCCGTGATCTGAATCTTCCGTTGATGGTCTCCAGCATTGGCAGCGACGCGCATACGTACCCGTACATGTCACGTGCATTCATGCGTCGAACGCAGCGGGTCGTCCGCGAAGCGAACCTTATACTGGTCGAGAGCGCAGGTGCCGTTGATGCGGTCCGCGCGCTTGTACCGGAGCAGTTACCCATCCGGGTATTCAACCGTGGCATTGATCTGGTTCCGTTCCGCCGGCCGCCGGGTCGCGAGACTGCGCGACGCCGCCTGGGCTTGCCGCTGGGGCGGCGCCTCATCGTACTCGTCAGTCTGCTGGGCAAGAACAAGGGCGTCCAGGTGCTTGTCGATGCATTCGGTCGCCTTGAGAATCGGTTCCCTGACGTAGACCTTGTGTTTGTGGGAAGTGGTCCTCTGAGCGCTTGGCTTGCGAGACAGGTGGCCTCACTGCCCTGGGGCCACAGACTGCACGCGATTGGCCGTCGCCCGTTCAACGAGATTCCGGACGTCCTTTCCGCGTGCGATGTCTTCTGCCTGCCGAGCTTCGCCGAGGGACTTCCCAAGAGCGTGATCGAGGCCATGGCGGCGGGACTACCGGTCGTTGCCACTACCGTCGGTGGGATCCCCGAGGTCGTGCAGGCCGGTGCGAGCGGGATCCTGATCCCCGCACGTGACCCCGTTGCCCTGGAAGCTGGGCTTGCCGAGCTTCTTGGCGACCCCGACAAAGCAGCGCAGATGGGCAAGGTGGGCCGCCAAATCGCCCTCGAGCGATACGACACCGAGAAGAACTCTGCGGAGCTGGTGGTGTTCGCGCGCCAGGCCATCGCGCGAGCAGCGAAGAAACCCGGGAACTCATGCTGACCGAGCTGCCCACCTGCGAGGCGGCCGTGGCGAGATGGTGGGGGTCCTGGCGGACGCGATCGGGGCAAGTCACCGTGCCCGAGGCTGTCCGTCAGCCTGGTGCATCGCGGAATGGTCGCGGACAACGGATGCCCGGTGCGGGTGGCGACGGGACGTAGCCCAGCGGAGACCGCGCGGTGAGAATCGCACTTGTTCATGCGTCTTTCACGCCGGAACTCGGTTACGAATCCACGGTGTGGTACAGGAAGTTCCTGGACATGGGACACCATGTCCGCGTGTTCTCTACAACGCACGTGAACACCTCTGTGCGGCATTTGTACGATAGACCCCTCCCTGAAGGGCTTATCACGCAGGACGGTGGCGAAGTGCATCGCCTGCCCGCGCGCCGTTTGCCACGTGACCTTCTGGTCTGTCCGCTGCTCGCACCGGCCGTTCAGGAGTTCCGCCCCGATCTGACCCTGTTGGTCGGCGTCACCAACACGTTCGGCTCCTCCCTGCTCAAGAATCGCGGTTCACTTTCCGGCGTCGTGTTTTGCAGCTTCGGTGAGAACCATGCACAGCGTCGCACCGCCCTGCCCGCAACGCTTGAAGTGCTGCGAGGCCTCGCCCTCGATGCGGCCTTCCTTGCGCTCAAACGGCGCCTGGTCCGGAGAGCCATCGAGACGACCGACGCAACACTGCTGAACACGCCTGACACGTTCGACTACCTCCTGCCCCGCGTCGCGACCGCCCGCCAGCGCGAGAGATTGCGGTCCAAGTGTGCTCTCTTCCCGCTTGGGTTTGACCCTTCGCTCTTTCGCGTCGACACCGACGCCAGGCAGGACACGCGTCGCCGCCTTGGGATTGCCGATCACGAGGTTGCCGGACTCTACTCCTGCAAGGTCACCCCCATCAAGCGCCTGGACGTGTGGGTCTCGGTGATGGCCGCGGCGATGCGACGCGCGCCTGCGCTGCGGGCGGTCCTCGTGGGCATTCGCGAGGGCGACCCGGAGTCCAGACGTATCGTCTCGCTTGTTGGCGGCTCGGGGCTCCAAGATCGCTTTACGTGCCTACCCTTCGCCTCGCGCACGGAGTTGCCGCGCCTCTACAACGCGGCCGACTTCGGCGTGTGGCACCGGCAACCGTCGATCACCATTCAAGAGGCTATGGGGACGGGACTGTATATGATACTCACGAACGATTCCACTGTCTCGCACCTCCTTCTCGAACCGGAAACCGGTCGCTACTTCGTGCACGACGATACCCGGGATCTGGAAGAGCGTGTTGTGGAAACGGCTAGAGCCTTCGCGGACAATGAAGTTGTAAGCCACGTGGAGGCCCGCAGGCAACGCGCTGAGATTAACGCTCGCCGATTCGGGTACGATGTTCTTGCCGAGCGCATCATAACGGCGGCAAAAGACCCCCCCAACGCCGTGGACCACCTGCAGTTCCGCGATGATTACGCTCGCGAACTGTGTCGGGAACGCCCCGGTTGAATTCGTGTTCTCTTGAGAGAAACATCATGCTGCGTAACAAGCGTGTGCTGGTCACGGGCGCCGGAGGCTTCATCGGGTCCCATCTTGTGCAAGCGCTCCTCGACGAAGGGAGTAAGGTTCGAGCCTTTGTGAAGTACAACGGCCGGGGGGACCTGGGGATGCTCTCCGATCTGCCCGCCGATGCTCTGGCAAGTCTGGAGATCGTATCCGGCGATATCTGTGACCCGTTCTTCGTCCAGGAAGCGGTGGCGGGTTGTGACTGCGTCTTCCATCTGGCCGCCCTCATCGGAATCCCGTACAGTTACACGGCGCCGAGCCACTACGTCAGGGTGAACACGGAGGGCACACTCAACGTCCTGCAGGCCTGCCGTTACGAACGCACGCCGCGGGTCGTCCACACGTCGACCAGCGAAACGTACGGAACCGCGCAGTACGTGCCCATCGATGAAAAGCACCCGTTGCAGGGCCAGTCGCCCTACTCCGCAAGCAAGATCGCGGCCGACAAGATGGCCGAAGCCTACTACAGGAGCTTTGAACTGCCCGTGGTCACCGTCCGTCCGTTCAACACGTTCGGGCCGCGGCAATCGGCCCGGGCGTTCATACCAACGGCGATCACGCAGGCACTGACGTCGAACGAGATCACGATGGGATCGCTCGATCCGGTCCGCGACCTCATGTTTGTCAGAGACGCCGCAGAGGGTTTCATTGCGGTAGGGCTGTGTGATCAAGCCATCGGACAGGTCGTCAACCTCGGGACCGGAAGCGGCCAACCTGTTGGCGCAGTCGTCAGGACGATTCTGCGACTTCTCGGGAAAGAGAACGTGTCGATCCGACAGGATGCCACACGGGTTCGCCCCGCCAAGAGCGAGGTGATGCGTCTCGTCAGCGACAACCGCAAGGCCAGGGAACTCACTGGCTGGCAACCGAGGCATACACTGGAGCAGGGTCTGGAGGAAACGCTCGAGTGGATGAAGAAGAACATCGCCCTCTATCGACCACACGTTTACGCGCTGTGAATCGACCCACAGGATCCGAATGACAACGGGCACGATGAAAGACATACGAGTGGTCATACTCGCCGGCGGCAAAGGAACGCGCCTGAAGCCCTACACGGCTGTCTTTCCAAAGCCGCTCCTGCCGATCGGCGACTGGCCGATCCTGGAAATCGTCCTCAGGCAACTCAAACACTTCGGTTTCGAGAAGGTCACGTTGGCGGTGAGTCATCTCGCCGAGTTGCTGATGACCTTCTTCGGAGACGGCTCAAAGCTGGGCCTCAGTATCAGCTACTGCATCGAGGACAAGCCGCTGGGAACGGCGGGGTCCATCTCCCTGGTTCAGGACCTGACCGACCATTTCCTGGTGATGAACGGAGATCTGCTGACCACTTTAGACTACGCCGCTCTTGTGCGGCACCACGTGCGTTCCGGGGCGACGGCTACGATCGGTGCGTTTCCTCGTGACGTCACGATCGACTTCGGTGTCTTGGAGCTCGGTCTAGATGGTGAGCTGCTGACTTACAAGGAGAAACCTCACTTCGAGTATATGGTCAGTATGGGCGTGAATGTCTTCCACAAATCCGTTTTGGATTTCGTGCCTCGGGGGCAGTACCTGGACATTCCGACCCTCATGATGACTCTCAAGAATCATGGGAAATCCGTGTCCAGCTACTGGTCAGAATGTGAGTGGTTGGACATCGGCCGGCCGGACGACTATGAGCGTGCGCTGTCGGCATTCGAGGAGTCTCCGTCGAAGTATCTGCGAGACGTGCCTGAATGAGCAAGCGGGTTCTTGTGACTGGCGTGTGCGGTTTTGCCGGCCGGCATCTGTGCGAGTATCTTGCCGGTTTGGAAGCGCCCCCTCAGATTATCGGCGCGGATGTGGCAAGTCCGGCGGCGGCTGAGTGCGAGTCATTCCATCAGATCGATCTGTCTTGCGCGACCGATGTCGCGGATGTTCTCCAGGAGATGGTGCCGGACTACATCATTCATCTGGCGGGGAGATTCGGATCCCGTGATCCTCAGGAAGTCTACCGGGCCAACGTTCTGTCCATGGCCGCGCTGCTCGAGGGGGCTCGACGGCACGTTCCGAACGCAGTGATCGTCGCCGCCGGCTCCGCCGCGGAATGGGGTCGGGTCCGCCTCGATCAACTTCCCATTACCGAGGCCGCTCCTTGCCGTCCCGTGACGCCCTATGGACTGAGCAAGCTGCTCGCAACGCAGATCGCGTGGTACTATCACAGGGTGCACGGACTGTGCACCATGATTGTCAGGCCCTTTCAGCTGATCGGTAAGGGCGTCTCCGCGCAGTTGGCGCCGGGCGCCTTCGTTGAGCAATTGAGGCTGGCGATGCGGCAAGGGTCACCGGTGATCCGGGTGGGGAATCTGGAGACGTATCGAGACTATCTTGACGTCCGCGACGCCATGAGAGCGGTATGGATGCTGTGCGAGACCCCGGCGGCCGGAGAGAGTTTCAACCTCTGCACAGGCAAGCCGACGAAGACAGGCGATTTGCTACAGATGATGGTTGAGTCGTGTAACGCGCAGATCACGGTTGAGGTGGATCCTGCACGCCTGCGCGGTGCCAGCGAGATTCAATGCATCTACGGTGATTACGGGAAGCTCCGGGCGCACAGCGGCTGGGAACCGGAAATCGACCTGGCGCAGAGTGTCCGCGAGGCGCTTCGTGACTGAAAGCCCGGCCAGACACAGCAAGCCGAGGGGACTCGCCCTGTTTCGTGAAAACCTGCGGCAACGCTCGGACGGCGGCTGACAACGCCGGCCATTGCCTCGTCTGCCCGTCGCCAATATGGCTGTGATCTCGACATCGAATCGGCCGCTGCGAATCGCGGTTCTGGCACATAATCTGCGCGCGGCCGGAGGCCTTTCGGTCGGCCGAAACCTCCTGGCCGCCCTGGCGAAGGCGGCCCCACGTCACTCCTACTTCGTCACGATTCCCACCGGGTGTGGATACGAGGAGATCTGCCGGCAGTTTCCCAACTGCGAGACAGTCGTCTGCCATCCCGGGGACGGGCTGCTGAAGACCTGGTACTTCGAGACCGTGCAACTGCGCAACAGGATCCTCCCGTTGCGGCCGGACGTGGTGCTCGCATTGGGCAATCGTGGCCTGCTGAGTCCGCCTTGCCCGCAAGCCGTTCTGATTGCGGACGCGCACTACTCTTATCCGCGCAAGCACTACGGCGCGGAGTCTTTTCGAAACCGACTCGTCTTTGCGTACAACGGTTGGTATCTTGGCCGGGTTCTGCGGCACACGAAACTCCTCTTGTGCCAAACACCGGTTGCTCAGCGCCGCCTCGTCCGTGCATATGGCTACAAAGGACAAACTGCGGTTTGCCCGAACGCCGTATCGGACTTGCCGTTCGGTGGCGAGGCCGATCCGAGCGTACCGCAGGCCCTGGCACCCTACCGCGATCGAATGAAGCTGTTCTGCCTGAGCTGGTACTATGCGCACAAGAACCTGGAGTCCCTCTTCGCACTCTTTGCACAATTCTCGCAGGAGCTTGCGGGCGTTGTCGTCGTGACGACGATTGACGCAGATCAGAGCCCGCTTGCGCGGCGGTTCGTCCGGTCGATTGAACGCTTTGGATTGCAGGATCGCATCGTCAACGTTGGCTTCATCCCGGACGCGCAACTGGCGTCCTACTACCGCCATTGTCACGCACTGTTGCTGCCGACTTTTCTGGAAACCTTCAGCGGGACCTATGTGGAAGCCATGCGCTGGGGGCTGCCGATTCTCACGAGCGATCTGGACTTCGCGCACTGCGTCTGCGGAGACGCCGCCCTTTACTTCGATCCGTGGAACGTGCGGTCCATGAAGGACGCGATCTCGCGACTCAGGGCAAACCCGGATCTGGGCCGGGAGTTGACAAACCGGGGTACCGCACGCTTGCAGACAATGTTCAAGTCGTGGAATGAGATCGCCGTGGATCTATCGGGCGAGCTTACAAAACTTGCGCGACTGGGTTGAAATTTCAGGACGGACTGAGATCAAGCGGCCTTCCAACGCCGGTCGTTCGAGTGTCTGGGTTACGCGACCTATCCGGAGACGGAGCCAGCCAGGCGGCTCAGGCCTGACGAGGCGTCATGGCGGCGCGCGGAACGCCGTGTGTCGCCGCAGCATCGAGCCGCATACGCAAAGGGGCGCGGCAGCGAGCGCAGCACCCGGGTCGCGGACAAGGGGATGACAGGACGTGTACGTGCTCGGCAAAGATTGGTCGGACGGTTTTCTGGATTACCACCGCGATGATAAGCAGGTGCGTGTCACAGTATCGGCGTGGCTGTCAGTAGGACCGGTAACGGACGTCTACTACAGACAACCCCGGACCTTCCGAACCGTGTGGAACTACATCCGCGCGCACGGCATCCGTGTGGTCGCCCAGAAGATCCTCTCCCGCATGAGGGAATCATTGCGAGACCGGCGCGTCTTCGCCGTCGGGCTGGGGACGGTGTGCGAGAGCGATCCCGAGTCCAGTTGGCCGACCGGGACTCCGGTTGCCTTTGTGGCGCCGATCGCCCCGCCATGCGTGGAGCGCCTGGTGCTGCCGGTGGAGTTCGTCAGGAGAGTCGATGACGGACTCGTGGAGCGTACGGCCTCGTCGGAAGGCATCCGATGGACGGAAGGTGGACAGGATCATCTGTGGGACGACGAGTTGGTCGCGTGGGATGCATTCTCCGGCAGGCCGGTTCCGAAAGAGGCGCTGGATCGCGTGTTCCCGCAGAGCCTTGAGTTCTGGCGCAGCGTGATGCCAGCGCGGGGCAGGGTCCTCCCGTTGCCAGCTGCCACTCCGATTGAAGAGCGGCTGGCCAAAGCGCAACGAGCTGACGAACGCCTGACCGGTGTCGTCTTTGGTCTCGGGAATCTCGCCAAGGCCACGTTGATCCCATGCGTAAGACAACACGTCCGCATCGTCTGCGCTCACGAGATCGAGCCAACGCAATTGGGGAAGACGGATCGCCTGCGTTGGTCGGCCGATACGAGCCCGGTAATACGGGATGATGAAGATTATGACGTATACTTCATCGCCGGCTATCACCACACGCACGCAGACCTGGCGGCCGAAGCCCTGCGCAAGGGGGCCTGGGTCGTGTGCGAGAAGCCACTAGTAACTACAGAGCGGGAGTTGGCGGTTCTCCTGGCGGCCGTTCGCGAGCACCCCGGACGGCTCTTCGCGTGTTTTCAGATGCGGTATGGACCTCTGTGGTCGTACGCCCGCAGCGATATGCGCCTCCGTCCGGGAGATCCGGTGAATTACCAGTGCATCGTGTTCGAGTCTCCGGTTCCTCGTCATCACTGGTACAACTGGCCGAACAGCCGCAGCCGACTCGTCAGCAACGGGACGCACTGGCTCGATCACTTCCTGTTCATGAACGACTTCGCCGACGTGACCGACGCCCGCGTGTGGAGATTCCGGAATGAGGACCTGAGCGTCACCGTGGAGTTGGCAAACGGGGCGGCGATGAACATGCTGATCACCCAGCACGGCAGTCCGCGGATCGGCATTCAGGAGCACGTCGAGCTTCGAGCGAACGATGTGACGGTTCGCGTCGACAACTCGTCTCGATACTCGGCGGAAGGGCCAGACCGATTCCTGCGGCGGAAGCGGAGCCGGCGGCTGGTCTCACACGAGACAATGTACCGCACGATCTGCCGGAGGATGGTCGCCGGCAAGACGGGCGACAGTCTGAGGAGTATTGAGATGTCCTGTCGCCTCCTTCTGGATCTGGAGGCGCAGTTGCCGTCCTGAGGGCCCCTGTCAGAATCTGTGGCTGCAGGTTTGCGACCAGGAGCCCCGCCGATAGAGACCCGGCGCCGCGTGATGGCACCGGATGGCCTTAGCCAGGCGTGCGGTCTCATTCCTTCAGGCGAACCTCCGATTGACAATGCGTGTGGCACTAGTCGATGCGTACTTTCTCACCGGCATGGGCTACCAGACGACCGGTTGGCTCCGTGCGCTGGTATCCAGAGGGCACCGTGTGCGCGCCTTCAGCTCGTGTTACGTGAGCAACATCGTGCGCCACATGTACGAGAAACCGTTTCCTGAAGGGCTCACCCAGGTGGATGGCGGGCAACTGCTGCGGCTTCCCGCGCGTCAATTGCCGCGAGATATGGTCCGATGCCCGTGCCTTCTCAAGGAAGTGCTGGACTTCGCACCGGACATGACCCTGGCTGCCTATCCGGGAACGCTTTTCGCTCGCGATCTGTTCCGCCATCGGGAGGCCCTGCCCGGCCTTCTGTTCAGCACGTTCGCCGAGAACCGGGCCCAGCGCCTCGGCACAGCGCCGTTCCGTAGGGCCCTGCTGGACATCGCCTTTCTCGCGCTAAAACGGCGCGACTATCGGCAGTTCATCGAAACGAGCGACGTGGCTATTCTGCAAACGCCGGACACGTTTGACTTCCTGTTGCCTCGCATTGCGCGGGGGCGACGGCTCGAACGATTGCGCCGCAAGTGTACCCTCTCGGCACTCGGCTTCGAAGCATTGGTCTTCCACGTCGATCCGGAGGCGCGTGCGGCCGAGCGAGAACGGCTGGGCATTCGGAGCACCGACGTCGTCGCACTCTACGCCTGCAAGATCACGCCGATCAAACGGCTGGACCTCTGGGTCTCGGTCATGGCCGGGGCGATGCGGCGCGTCCCAGCGTTGCGGGCTATGCTGATCGGCCTCCGCGATGGCGATGTAGAGAGCACGCGGGTCCTGTCGTGGATTGAAGCGACAGGCCTCAAGAATCGATTCATCTGTCTGCCGTTTGCCTCGCGAGAACAATTGCCACGGCTCTACAACGCCGCCGACCTCGGTGTATGGTACATGCAGCCATCCGTGACGATCCAGGAGGCGATGGGTACCGGTATCTACATGCTGTTGACGGACGCCCGAACCGTCTCCCATCTGGTGCTCGATCCGCAGACCGGGCGCTACTTCCCGGCGGGAGACTACCGCCGGCTGGAGCAGCTCATCGTGGATGCCGTGAAGGAATTTGTTGACGGCGCTGCGTGGAGCTTGCCGGAGGCCCGGCTTCGGCGCGCAAGAACAAACGCGAAGCGGTTCAGCTACGAGGCGTTGACCGAGCAGTTGGCAGCAGCCGTTCAGGATCCGTCAAATGCTGTGGACCTCTTGGCGCTACCATCAGAGAATAAGGCCCGAGCGTGATGCCGCTACATCGTGACACCGACGGGGAGGCAGGCGGGCAGATGTCCGTCCGCGAGACGGTTTGGAAACAACAATGAAACAGGT
Organism: Phycisphaerales bacterium; assembly: GCA_020353195.1. Taxonomy (GTDB): domain Bacteria; phylum Planctomycetota; class Phycisphaerae; order UBA1845; family UBA1845; genus JAFGJQ01. The sequence goes on from CP070691.1 coordinate 1,475,668, forward strand.
CCTCCAGAGTTTGAAGACCGGACAGATCGACGTGGCGGACGTTCCGTGTCCGCTGGTGCGCCCGGGACACGTGCTGATCCAAACGCGCGCGAGCCTGATATCGGCAGGGACCGAGCGCAGCTTCGTCGAGTTCGGAAAGGCGAGCCTGCTAGCCAAAGCCCGGTCCAAGCCGGACAAGGTCCGGCAGGTACTCGACAAGATCAAGACCGACGGTTTGCTTCCGACGCTGGAAACCGTCTTCGCGCGTTTGGACGAGCCGTTCCCGCTGGGTTATTGCAGCGCCGGCGTCGTGGTCGAGGTGGGCGAAGGCGCCCACGGCTTCGAAATCGGTGATCGCGTTGTCAGCAACGGTTCGCATGCCGAAATGGTCTGCGTCCCCAGCAACCTTTGCGCAAGAATCCCCGACGGCGTGAGCGACGAAGAGGCGGCCTTCACCGTCCTTGGAGCGATCGGACTCCAGGGGATTCGCCTGATCGGACCGACCCTCGGTGAGACGATTGCCGTTACTGGCCTGGGGCTGATCGGGTTGATGACGGTACAGATGCTGCGGGCCAACGGGTGCCGCGTGCTGGGGATCGACCCGGACCCGGCGCGGTGCGAGCTGGCCCGGCAGATGGGGGCCGAAACCGTCGATCTGTCCGCCGGCGCCGATCCCGTCGCCTCAGCGATGGCTTTCTCCCAGGGGCGCGGCGTCGACGGAGTGGTCATTACGGCCGCGGCCAGCACCGACGAGATCATGCACCAGTCCGCGCAGATGAGTCGCAAGCGCGGTCGGATTGTCCTGGTCGGCGTCGTGGGGCTGAAGCTGACGCGATCCGATTTCTACGAGAAGGAGCTGACGTTCCAGGTGTCGTGCTCGTACGGGCCCGGCCGCTACGACCCCGCCTACGAAGATCGCGGCCTGGATTATCCGATCGGCTTCGTACGCTGGACCGAACAGCGGAACTTCGAGGCGGTTCTCGAGCTCCTCGCCTCCGGACGACTGGACGTCGAACCGTTGATCAGCAAGCGGATCGAACACAGCCGGGCGGTCGAGGCCTATCAGTCGCTGACGGAGCAGCGCGACGCGCTCGGCATCCTCCTGACGTACCCTCACGGCAGGGCGGCCTCTACGAGCGCTGCGCCGGTCATACGCACCGACCGCACGCCGAGCAAGATCGGTCCGGCGGTCGTCGGCGTGATCGGTGCCGGCGACTTCGCCAAGCTGTTCGCTTTTCCGAATTTGATCAGGACTGGGGCTCGTCTGGCTTGTGTCGCCGACGTGAACGGCGTGGCGGCAGCGCACGCGGGCAGGAAGTTCGGTTTTGAACGGACAACAAGCGATTATCGGCACGTCTTGGACGATCCGCAGATCAATACGGCGATGGTCCTGACACGGCATGATGCGCACGCGCCGATCGTCTTGGAAGCGCTCCAGGCGGGCAAGCATGTTATGGTGGAGAAGCCCCTCTGTCTGGAACCTGGGCAACTGGACCGCATCCGCGAAGCGTTCCTCTCAGCGCAGGACTGCCAGCTGGCGGTCGGATTCAATCGCCGGTTCTCGCCGCACGCGTTGAAGATGAAATCGCTTCTCGCGACCCGAACGGAACCGCTTTGCATGAGCATGATGGTCAACGCCGGCGTCGTGCCGCCGGACGTGTGGGTCCACGATCCGAAGGTGGGCGGCGGACGAATCCTCGGCGAGGGCTGCCATTGGATTGATCTGATGTCGTTCCTCGCGGGCGCACCGGTCATCCGTGTATTCGCGACGAAGATCGGCACGGCAGGCGGCGTCGCCGTCCGTGAGGACAAGACGAGCATCACGCTGTGCCTCGGTGACGGATCGATCGGGACGCTTCACTATTTCGGAAGCGGGCACAAGTCGTATCCGAAAGAAACAGTCGAAGTCTTCTGCGACGGCAAGGTGCTGCGTCTGGACAACTTCAGGATGCTGCGCGGTTATGGGTGGCCTGCGTTCAAGAGCATGAGGCTGCGTCGCATGGACAAGGGACACCGCGAGGAGTACGTCCAGTTCGTCCAGGCCGTCGAGAGCGGCGGGCCGCCCCTGATCCCGTTTGAGGAAATCGAGAACGTCACGCGGGCGACCTTCGCCGCCGTCGAGTCGGCCGCGTCGGGCGAGCCTGTTGACGTCGAGTGAGCCCCACGTGATGGCCCCCTGCAATCGGATGTTGAGGATCCTGCATACGGTTCCGGGCCGGGCAATATGCGTTCAGCCGGACGGCACGCTATACGGTAGCCGGAAATACGCCGTCTACCGCAGCCACGATGACGGGAACGCCTGGACGAAGATCACCGCGGTACCGCGCGGCTTCACGCGGTGGATGGCGGAGCACTCGCGGATGGCGTGCCGCCTTCTTCGCCACGAGATCCGCGCATTTCGGGTGCTGTCGACCGGACGATACGTCGCCGCTAACCGGGAGTCGGTGTTCCACGCCCGCCCCGGCGAACCGACGATGACGCAGAGCCGGATTGAACAAGGCACCCAACCGGTCGCGCCGCCGATGTCCATCACCGTCGGGCCCGGCGACCGGGTTCTCTGGGGCGAATACACCGGCAGCGATCGGATACGCCGGGAGATCCGGATGTACGTCTCGGACGACGCAGGATGCACGTACAACGAGTTCCATCGGTTCGCGGCGGGTAGCATCCGGCACGTCCATAACCTCTACTACGACCGGGGGCTGGATCAATACTGGGTGCTCGTGGGTGACCACGATGAGGAGCCGGGCATCGGCCGGCTCTCAGCAGACCTTGAGCATTTCGAATGGGTCGTCAAGGGCAAGCAGATCTTTCGGGCGGTATGCGTCCTGGATTTCGGCGATCGTCTGGTGTATGGGACGGACACCGAGATGGAACCCAACGCCGTGATGAGCCTCGACAAGAAGACCGGTCGGGTCGAGCGGATCTTCGAGACGAACGGAAGCTGCATCTACGCTTGCCGTTTCGGCGGCTGGTATGCGCTGACGACGACCGTGGAACCGTCGACAGTCAACCTGTCCCGGAACGCGACGCTGTGGCTGTCCCGTGACGGCGATCGATGGCTGGCGGCCTTTGAAGCGCCCATGGACCGCTGGAGCGGGAAGTATTTTCAGTTCAGTTCGTTGGTGCTGCCGTGCGACGGGAGCGATCGCGAGGTGATCGCGTTCAGCGGCCAGGCGGTACGCGACGTCGACGGCAAGCTCATCGTTGCCGAGCTGGCGGGACAGGGTGACGTGCTGGACCCGGCGCAGCACCACCGTCACCGCGGCGAGGGAAGCAAAGAAACCTGATGTCCGTCAGACACGGCCTGGGGTTGGTGCGGTCGTTCGGTCCAAAGTGGATGTTGTGGCGCATCGGGTACGCGCTGCGTAAGAAGAGCGGCCTGATGAAACGCAGATTCCCGACGGTCGCATTCGGTGACGTGCGACTGGCCGATCTCGTGCATGACGGCACGCCGACGATGGCCGACGACTACCGCGTCTTCCACGAGGCCGGTCCAGGGCGATTCTTCTTCGAGCCGGGGCGATTGCCCCCTGCCGATGTGTTGAAGAAGTTGGTTTCGCCGTGCGGAGCCAAACGCACACTTGCCGTCGCGGACGATTACTGCTGTGGGCGTTTTCTTTTCTACAGCAATCACGCGCACGATCTGGGGCAGCCGGTCAATTGGCTGCTGAATCCGTTCAACGGCGCCGTGCACGGTACTCGAACGCACTGGTGTGATTACCCCACGTTCGCGGCCGAAGCCGGCGACATCAAGGACGTCTGGGAGCCGTCGCGGTTCGCCTGCGCGTTCTGGCTGGCGCGCGCGTATGCGTTAACGGGCGATGAGAAGTACCCGGAAGCTTTCTGGGCGCTGTTTGAGTCGTGGTGTGCGCAGAACCCGCACAACATGGGCCCCAACTGGAAATGCGGACAGGAGACCGCTCTGCGGTCCATGGCGTGGTGTTTCGCCCTGTACGCCTTCTGGAACGCATCCGCCACCACCGCGGACCGGATCATCACCATGGTCAAGGTGCTTGCTCTTCAGGCGAGCCGCATCGCCGACAACATTGGCTACGCCGTCTCACAGAAGAACAACCATGCTTTCAGCGAGGCGGCTGGGTTGCTCACAACCGCCTTGTTGTTCCCCGAACTGAAAGGGGCGACACGTTGGGCAGCCACTGGGCGCCGCGTGCTCGAGAGGGAGGTGCGCCGACAGGTGTACACGGACGGCGGTTACGTGCAGCAGTCCATGAACTATCACCGGGTCATGCTCCACGACTGCATCTGGGCGATCCGCCTGGCGGAGTTGAACGGGCGATCTTTCTCGGCGGACCTGGTGAGGCGCGTAGCCTGTGCCGCCGAGTTTCTGTATGAGATGCTAGATCCCCCAAGTGGTCGAGTGCCGAACTACGGGTACAACGACGGCGCGTTGGTGCTTCCACTCAGCCCGTGTGACTACCGGGATTATCGCGCGACGGTCCAGGCGGCGAGATATCTGGATGCAGGCGAGCGCGTTCTGCCTGCCGGGCCGTGGGACGAGATGCTGCTGTGGCTGTTCGGAACCGATGCACTTTCCAGGAAGCAGTCGACGATCGCGCCGACCTCGCGGCGATTCGACGTCGGCGGCTATTATACCCTGCGCGCGCGGGACAGCTGGTGCATGGTCCGCTGCTACACTTATGTCGACCGCCCCGCCCACGTAGATATGCTGCATCTGGACCTGTGGTACAAGGGTGTGAACGTCCTGGGCGATAGCGGAACGTACCGCTATTTCGCTCCTGATGATCCACCGATCGAACGGTATTTCAAGGATATCGCGGCTCATAACACGATCGAGATTGACAACCGCGGCCCTTTGGAGCTGTTCGCCAGGTGGGTGTGGTCCCCGTGGCCGAAGGCCAGCTGCCTGGCACATGACGACGACCGCTGGCAGGGTGAACACTACGCCTATGCGAGACGGCCGTGGAACGTAGTGCATCGGCGTCACGTACGGTCGGCTGATGAACACAACTGGCTCGTGACCGACGATCTTCTGGGCGCAGGGCGACATGACGTGAAGATCCGCTGGCATCTGGCCGATGAGGCCGTTCGCCCGGATCCGGGCCGCCGCCGCATCGACATGGATGTACCGGGCGGACGCGTTAGCCTGACGGTCGAGACGCCGGACGGGTTCTCGATGGCGATACACCGTGGCCGGCGCGATGGGGGCAACGTCGGCGGCTGGGAGTCCGCGTATTATGGCGCGTACACGCCGAGGCCGACGGTGGAGGTGGCCGGACTTTGCACACTGCCGGCGCGATTCGTGACTCGTATCTCTCTCCACGAGGCTACCGTTCCATGAGATTGGTCTACATCCATCAGCATTTCGTCACCGGTGACGGCTTCGGCCCCAATCGCAGCTACGACGTGAGCAGATACCTGGTGAGAATGGGCCACGAGGTGATCATGATCTGCGGCATCTACTGGCAAAGTGGCCTCGAGAAGATGCCGTGGTGGCGCCTGTTCCGCGTCCAGTGGATTGATGGCATCAAGGTCGTCGTCTGCAACGTCCCTTACCACAACAAGATGCGCGTCCCCGCGAGAATGTGGGCTTTCCTGAAATTCATGATCTTGGCGACCGTAGCGAGTTTGTGGCAGCGCAAGGTGGATCTCGTATTCGCTACGAGCACACCGACTACCGTCGGCGTCCCCGGTCGAGTGTCCGCAACACTCAAGCGGGTGCCTTATGTCTTTGAGGTGCGGGACCTGTGGCCCGAGGATCTTCTGGCCGCAGATCGAATCAAGCCGGGATTCGAGTACAAGGTCTGGGAATGGCTGGAGAGCTTCAGCTACAAGACCGCGCGGAAAATCCTCTTGGTCTCCCGAGGTTTTCACGATCGGCTGCTGGAACGTGGTTTCCCGCCCCAAATGCTCGAGACCATCGTGCTGGGCGCGGATGGCGCGCTGTTTGCCGATTTGAAACCCAATCACGACTACATCAGGGAACACGGACTGGATGGCAAAACCATCGCGGTGTACGCGGGATCGATCAGCGATGCCAACGGACTTTACCAGGTGATCGACGCCGCCGAGTACCTGCGGGATCGCCCCGACATCGCCATCGTGCTGATCGGTGACGGCCGGTCGCGCGCCGGGCTTGAGGCCAAGGCCACGGAGAAGGGGCTGACGAACGTGTACTTCTTGGATCCTCTCCCGAAGAAAGATCTCGTCCATGTCATGGCCGCATGTCACATCGGGCTGATGATCCTCAAGCCGATTCGCCGGCCTCGGTGGGTCACGCCGAACAAGATCTTCGACTACATGTTCACCGGGATCCCCAGTGTTGTGAACTACGCAGGCACCACGGCCGAGCTCGTTGAACAGGAAGATGTGGGACTGGCCGCCGAACCGCATTCGGCGGAGGATCTTGCGGCCAAGATCATCTACTGGGCCGATCATCCCGAGCAGCGCGCCTCCGTTGGGCGCCACGCACGCCGGACGGCAATGAGTAAGTACGATCGCACGATCATTGCCCAGAGACTGTCCGACGTATTCCAACAGTGCCTGCAACCATGACCGCTGGCTAACCGAATCTCCATCTCCACGCCCGAGACAGTCTTGAACAAAATGCCCATGGCCAGGCAGTACTGGACAAATCGATTGGCGCGCCCGGAGGACACGTTGGCCATTCTGGATCTGGTAAAGACGGTTTACGCCGACCGGTCGAGCCTGACTCGAGACTACTGGGAATGGCGCTACCACAGCGCGACGGAGTTCCGCGCCGACACTGTCGTGGCCGAGCACCAGGGGCGCCCCATCGGGATCCAGCCCGTCGCGATTTTCGACTTCCAGCAAGGGAAAGACCGGCTCAAAGGAGCCATGTACACCGGTGCGCTTACGCATCCGGCCCACCGCCGGCACGGCGTCTTTCGCTCTGTTGTCACCGGCGCCAATGAACATGCCGCTAAACGTGGCGCGCAGTTCAGCATGACGATGCCGAATGACGAGTCGCTGCCGGGATTCATCCGCTTCGGCGAATGGGAGTCCCCGGGGCTCATCCCGTTGTATCTGAAGGTCGCGGATGGCCCGGCGATGCTCAGGTCCAGAATGGGCCGAGTGGCCGCAGCGCTGACGGGAGGGTTGCCACAATTGCCGTTCCGGGGCCGGCGCGACGCGGGACGCAGTCCCCTTCTGGATTGCGAGCAGGTCCCTTGCGCGCCGGACGACTTGGACGACGCGTTCGACGCGTTCGCCCGCGACGCCGAGGCGCTGATGATCCGTCGGACAGCCGCATATTGGAACTGGCGCTATGCGGCCCGCCCCGGCGCGCCCTACCGCATGCTGGTCGCGCGACGCGGGGGGCGCATGGTGGGCGCGGCGGTAACGTCGGTGCAGAGGCGCATGGGATTGGACGTCGGAATCGTGCTCGACCTGGTGGCCCGGGGCGGAGTCCTGAGCCTGCGGTGCCTCTTGCGAGAAGCGGAAAGGACACTCGTTTCGCGCGGCGTCGGCCTGGTCGCTTGCCAGGCTACCAGTTCCATCCTGCGCCGTGCCCTGCGGGACGCCGGCTTCTTGTGCCCAAAGCCGGCCTGGTTGCCCAAACGGTTTCATTTCGTGTACCGCACGACGGGGGTCCCCGGGCTTCGTGCCCGACCAGGCGAACTGGGAGACTGGCACCTGACTCTCGGCGACTCGGATAACGTATGATCCATGCGCTGACAATCGATGTTGAGGACAATCACCGCATCGTTGCCCGAAACCTGCTGGGGCGCGACGGCCCGCCCACCCAAGCGGTTGTCGAGAACACCACCCGGCTGTTGGAACACCTTCGAAAGCGCGGCGTACGCGCCACATTCTTCGCGCTGGGGGAGGTGGCGGCGACGTTCCCCGGACTCATTCGAGCCATCTCCGAAGACGGCCATGAACTCGGTGTCCACGGGTACCATCATCAGGAAGTGCACAAGCTCGATGTTCGGGCTTTCCGCAGAGAGGTCATCGACGCCAAAACCCTGATCGAGGATACCTCCGGAACTCGCGTCCGGGGGCATCGCGCTCCGACGTTCTCCATCACCCCGGATACGCGTTGGGCCCTCGATGTACTGGCCGAGGCGGGCTTCGCCTATGATTCCAGCATCTTCCCCATACGAAGTCGGCGGTACGGCTGGCCCGGACTGCCGCTCGATATTCACGAGATGCACCTGAACGGAGACCGGCGCATCATCGAAGCGCCCTTGTCGGTGGTGACCATCCTGGGGAAACGTCTGCCTGCCTGCGGCGGCGGGTATCTGCGCCACTTTCCGTACCGGTACACGGATTGGGCGATGCGGCGTATCCAGCGCACTCGCCCGGTCATCGTCTATCTGCACCCGTACGATATCGATACCGTGCCGCCCCCGGGCTGGCTCCAGGAGGCGCTCGCCGCCGCCGGCGGTCCGACGAAGCGCTACCTCGCCCTTCAGCAGCGGAATCGCCACACTGTCGAGTCGAAACTGCTCCGCCTTCTGGAGAGCTTCCGGTTCGCTCCCTTGCGTGACGTTATTGAGCAGACGATAGGGTCCGGGCCCCGCGGCGAGCCGTCGTGAGGCGGTCCCCTGTCGGCGGGCGACAATGAGATATCGGTGGCGCGCGATTTGTGTAAGTTGCGGCTGTGTGAACCGGAAACCAGGATGTGAGTCGGCTGCAAGGTCAGGATGCACATCCCGACCATCCAGGAGCCGGAGCCTTGCCCGTGAGCGACCAGCCTATGTCGTCCAGCCGTCAGCGCTGCGGCGCAGACAAGCAGCAGTCCGAAGATGTGGCGATCACGGCTCTCCGCGCCGAGCACACGAATGCTGTCGTCGATCTGCACATGCAGGCGTTCCCGGATTTCTTCTTGACGTTTCTCGGGCGTTCGTTCCTGCGGCAGATGTATCTGTGCCACCGGGATGACCCCGCGACAATCGCGCTGGTCGCCTCCCGGAAAACGGATGACGAAATCCTCGGCGCCGTAATCGGCCCCCTTCAGGCAACCAGCTTCTACAAGCGGATCCTGGTCAGGCGATGGTGGCGATTCGCGCTGGCGGCACTGGGGGCTGTGCTTCGCAGACCGTCCGTTGTTCCTCGGCTTCTTCGGGCCGTACGCTACCGGGGAGACGCGCCGGGCGGCGAGACAGACAGGGCGCTGCTCGCCTCGATCGCCGTCAGCCCGGCGGCGCAGGGCATGGGCGTGGGCAAGTTGTTGACCACGGCTTTCCTAGCCAAGGTCAGGGAGGCGGGGCTTCCCGGGGCATATCTGACCACGGATGCCGAGAACAACGACGCGGTGAACGCGTTCTACCGGCGCCAGGGGTGGAAGGTGGAGAGCCGCTTCACCACACCCGAGAAACGCAAGATGCTCCGCTACATCTATGATTTCTGAGGCTGGCTCGGATGAAGTCTCGAGTCCTTGAACGATACGAACGCGCGTTCGCCGCCCGACTCGGCGTCAAGGGAGCATTTGCGTTCTGGAAGGGACGGGTGGCCGCATATGCAATTCTCAAAGCCCTCGGTGTTGGCGAGGGTGACGAGGTTGTGGTCCCGGGATACACCTGCGTGATGGCCGTCAACCCGATCGTATACCTCGGAGCCAAACCCGTCTTCGTGGACATCGAACCGGTCACATACAACATCGACGTAGCCCTCCTTGCCAGGAGCATCACGCCCAGGACCAAATGCATAATGGCCCAACACACTTACGGATACCCGGCCGACATGGACGCCATCATGGATATCGCTGACGGCAAAGGGTTGCCCGTGGTCGAGGACTGCTGCTTGGCGTTGGGTTCGGAGTACAACCGTCGCCTGGTGGGTACATTCGGCGCGGCGGCGTATTTCTCCTTCCAGTGGAACAAACCCTACACCAGCGGCCTCGGCGGAATGGCCGTGACCGGCAACCCGGAACTGGGGTCGCGGATCGAAGCGCTCCAGCGGGAGTCGATCATCCCCGGCACCAAGGAAGTGATGATGCTCGCCGCGCAGTTGGCGGTCTACCGGACCCTGGTGTATCCACGCACGACCGCCCTGGCGCAAAACATCTTCCGCTCCCTGGGTAAAGCAGGCTTGGTTGTTGGCTCGTCCAGCAGCGGAGAATTCGTGCCGGTCATGCCGGACGGTTTCTTCAAGCGTATGAGTGAGTTGCAGGCGCGCTCCGGACGGCGCCAACTGCAAGCTCTGAGCCGGAACATCGCCCATCGACGGCGACTGGCCCGCCTGTACGACGATCGACTGCGCGAACTCGGGTGGCCCGTCCCGCGGCTGTCGTCGAAGGCAGACCCTGCCCTGGTTCGCTACCCCGTCCGGGTGGTGGATAAGCAGCGCGCCCTGGCCACCGCGGCAAAGCGCTTCGTCGAGCTGGGCAGCTGGTTTGAATGCCCGCTTCATCCGATCGAGACCCCGATGGACGCGTACGGGTACCACACCGGCATGTGTCCGGAAGCGGACAAAGCGAGCCGCGAAGTCGTCAATCTGCCGCTTCATCCGCGGGCTGACGAAGGCACGGTTCGCCGATCGGTCCACTTCATTGCCGGGATCGGACCACCCGCTCCGGCAGGCGGATCGTAACACCCCAACGCTCCGACTCACCCCGGGACCCCGCGCAGCGGTCGATTCCGCTCTCCACGTACGCTCGCACATACCTTCCAGCGGCTTGCCGGAGCGTCCTGAGCCGCTCTTCCCGGCACGCCAACGCCACTTCCAGCCTTCATTCTGATCCTCATCGCGCTACCTGCGCCATCCCACCGTCACTTGTTCCTTGACTTGGCGTGCCCCATCTTGGGACAATACGGCTTGTATGGGTAGATCGGGCAAAAAAGGAGGCAAGAACTCCGCCCGCAAAGTCCGCGTGGAGTTTCGGGCCAACCGTAGCCGACCGTCGCGGGTCAAGGACTGGACGCGGCAGCTGCGCCAGGGCGAAGAAATCGAGCCTCGCCTCACCGAAAACGTGGTCGCCAAAGGCGATCTGTCGCGCAAGCGCACGGTCACCGTCTCCGACAGCGAAGAAACGGACGGGCAACTGGCCCAGGGCACCGTGATCGCCCTGCGGGGTCAGTTTGCCGACGTGGATGACGGTGACCGCGTTTGGCCGTGCACCGTCCGTCGTTTGCTGAGGACCCGGTCGATTCGCGAGCGCTTCCCCGTGACTGTGGGCGATCGAGTCGGCTTCCGGATCGTCGCCGAGATCCCGGGTGTGCAGGCGGAAGGCGTCATCGAGACGGTCGAACCCCGGCGAAGCGAACTCAAGCGGGTCAGCAGTCGCCGCGAGCAGGTAATCGCCGCCAACGTGGACCAGATCCTGATCGTCAGTTCGGCCAACCAGCCTCCGCCCAAACCCCACCTGATCGACCGCTACATCGTCGCCGCCCTGGCCGGACGCATGACGCCCGTGGTCTGCATGAACAAGATCGATCTCGATGCCCAAGGCCGATTTCGAGAGGCCCTCAGCCCGTACCAGGCTCTCGGCTACCGGACGGTCTGCACGTGCGCTCTGACGGGTGAAGGTACTGACGGCCTCCGCGAGGTGTTGCGGGACCGGTCCACGGTGCTGGCAGGCCAGAGCGGCGTCGGCAAGAGTTCGTTGCTCAATTCGCTTCAGCCGGGCCTGAGACTGCGTGTGGGCCGAGTGTCGGATGAGACCGCCAAGGGTCGGCACATCACGAGCGCGGCCGAGTTGCTCCGCCTTGACTTCGGAGCCTGGGTGGTCGATACCCCGGGCATCCGCTCATTTGACGTGTCGGCGGTCCCCGCCGGCGAGTTGGAGCAGCATTTCGTGGAGTTTGTCCCCTTCGTGGCCGACTGTAAGTTCCCCGACTGCACCCACACCCACGAGGGTAGCTGCGCCGTCAAGCAAGCCGTCGAGGACGGCGCCATTCACCCGACCCGCTACCAGAGCTACGCCCGCCTGTTCCAGGAGCGCGTCGAGGCGTAGAAACGCCGAGATCCTCGACCGCCCAGGCGGCAAACAGCGCCGCGGCGTCACCCTGTCAAATTGGCACGGCAACCCCCGGCCGGCTGTCGCGGCTGCCAAGCTGGCAGTGCGGCCCGCCCCGAAGGACTGCCAGCCTGTGGTTGTAAGGCATTTTCAATGAATAGGTTACGTCAAAACGTGCCAGCGCCGCGCATTGGCATCGCCCTTGCAACTTCCGACGGCGGAACCGATCTAGGCCGATCCAGATCGCGATCTGACAACGGGATACCAAAGGAGATCACGAATTATGGCCGTCAAGCAGTTGGCCTACCAACAGGAGGCGCGTCGTGCCCTGATGGCGGGCGTGACGAAGTTGGCCGACGCCGTCAAGGTGACCCTGGGGCCCCGGGGACGAAACGCCGTCATCGATAAGGGGTGGGGCGCCCCCAACGTCACGAAGGACGGTGTCACCGTCGCGGAGGAGATCGATCTTCGGGACAAATACGAGAACTTGGGATGCCAGCTGGTCAAGGAGGCGGCCAGCAAGACCAGCAAGACGGCCGGGGACGGCACGACCACGGCGACCGTGCTTGCGGAGGCGATCTACGCCAACGGGCTGCGCAACGTCGCTGCCGGCGCCGATGCGAACGCGCTGAACCGCGGGATTCGAAAGGCGGCCAGCCGCGTGGTGGACGCTCTGAAGGGAATGTCCCGCCCGATTAAGGTCGCCAACCGGGACGACATCGTCAACGTAGCCTCCATCTCCGCCAACAATGACGCCGCAATCGGGAACATCCTGGCCGACAGCTTCGAGAAGGTCGGCAAGGACGGGGTCATCACCGTGGAGGAGGGCAAGGGCGCGGAAACGGCGATCAAGCTCGTGGAGGGCATGCAGTTCGACCGTGGATTTCTGTCCCCGCATTTCGTCACGGATCAGGAAGGGCAGGAATGCGTTCTCGAGAAGCCCTACGTCCTGCTCAATGAGGACAAGATCAGCAACGCTCAGAAACTGGTGCCGCTGCTCGAGGCGGTTGCCAAAGCGAAGCGCCCGCTGTTGATCATCGCCGAGGACGTCGAAGGCGAGGCCCTGGCCACGCTGGTGGTCAATCACATGCGGGGTACGCTGAAGGCCTGTGCGGTCAAGGCGCCCGGCTACGGGGACCGCCGCAAGGCGATGCTGCAGGACATCGCGGTGCTGACCGGCGGCCAAGCCCTGATGAAGGACCTGGGCGTCGACCTGGAGAGCGTATCGGTCAGCCAGTTGGGCCAGGCCAAGCGCGTGCGGATCAGCGCCGACGAGACCACGATCCTGGAGGGCGCGGGCCGGGGCAGTGATATCCAGGCCCGCATCAAGCAGATCCGCAACGAGATTGACGCCACCACCAGCGACTACGATCGCGAGAAACTGCAGGAGCGCCTGGCCAAGCTCTCCGGTGGCATCGCTCAGATTAACGTTGGCGCTGCCAGCGAGACTGAACTCAAGGAGAAGAAGGCCCGCATTGAGGACGCCCTCCATGCGACCCGTGCCGCCATCGAAGAGGGCATCGTGGTCGGTGGTGGCGTTGCCTTGGTGCGGTGCATCGAGGCGCTCGACAACGTGTCCGCCGCGGGTGACGAGAAAACCGGCGTCGACATTGTTCGCCGGTCGCTGTCGGCCCCGCTGAAGCAGATCGCCGTGAACGCCGGCATCGAGCCCGGTGTGGCGTTCCGGAAGATCGCTGACAGCAAGTCCCCTTCGTTCGGGTTCAACGCGGAAACCCTCTTGTACGGTGATCTGATGAAGGACGGTGTCATCGACCCCACGAAGGTCGTGCGAATCGCCGTCGAGAACGCCAGCAGCGTGGCACGGACGCTGCTCAGCACCGACTGCATCGTCACCGAGAAACCCGAAGAAGAGGATGATGCCGGCCCCGGCGGACCCGGCATGGACGATATGGATTTCGAATAGAGCGAAATCCGGGCCTGTGAGACGGGTCGTCCGACTTGTCGTCTCGATCGGCCGGAGAAGTTCGTCTTGCAGATGTGAAACCGCCGGATCGCCGGGAAGCGACAGCAAAGAACATCAGGCAATAACGTCAGGAAGAAACGTTAACAGGAAACCCGACATCACATACGATACGGAGGACACGCCAAGATGGCTACCGTAACCGCAAAGAGGCTGAAGCTCAGCCCGCTCGATGACCGCGTCGTGGTGCAGCCCACAGAAGCCGAAGAGGTGACCGCCGGAGGGATCGTCCTGCCCGACTCCGCCCGCGAGAAACCCCAACGTGGGAAGGTGGTGGCCCGGGGACCGGGCAAGCTGTTGGACACCGGTAAGCGCGGCGAGATGGACGTCAAGGAAGGCGACGAGGTCGTGTACGGAAAGTACTCGGGCACCGAGGTGGAGGTCTCCGGTGAGACCTACGTCATCCTGCGCGAGAGCGACATCCTCGGCGTATTCCAGAAGTAAGGCGGGCGGGCAAGCGAAACGGTCCGCACCGTCGCGGATCGAACCGACAGGAGTAAGCCATGGCCAAGCAGATGATGTTCAGTAACGACGCCAGGCAGCAGATCCTGGATGGGCTGGGGAAGCTGTCAGGGGCGGTGAAGGTCACCTTGGGGCCCGTGGGCCGCAACGTGATCCTGCAGAAGTCGTTCGGCCCGCCCCGGATCACCAAGGACGGCGTGAGCGTCGCCAAGGAGATCGAATTGCCCGAGCCGTTTCAGAACATGGGCGCCAAGATGATCAACGAGGTGGCCAACCGGACCAGTGACAAGGTCGGGGACGGCACGACCACGGCCACCGTGCTGGCTGACGCGATTTACCGGGAGGGCCTCAAGAACGTGACCGCCGGCGCGAATCCGATGGCCTTGAAGCGCGGGATCGACGCGGCGGTGGCGGCGGCTGTCAAGAGCATCGAATCCCAGTCTCGCAAGGTCAGGAGCAACGACGACCTGGCCAACGTCGCCACCATCGCCGCGAACGGGGACGGCGAAGTCGGCAAGCTGCTGGCCTCGGCGCTGGCGGATGTGGGCAAGGACGGCGTCGTTGAAATCGAGGAAGGCAAGAGCATGGGGTTGGAAAAGGAAGTGGTCGACGGGATGCAGTTCGACAAGGGCTTCATCTCGCCCTACTTCATGACCGACCCCGGGGCACTCGAGTGCGTGCTGGAAAAGCCCCACATTCTGTTGTTCGAGAAGAAAGTCTCCAGCCTCCGCGACTTCGTCCCACTGCTGGAGACGATCGCCAGCTCCGGCGTGTCGTTGCTGGTGATCGCCGAGGACGTGGAGGGCGAGGCGCTGGCAGCCATGGTGGTCAACAAGCTGCGAGGCACCCTGAAGTGCGCTGCCGTCAAGGCGCCGGGCTTCGGCGACCGCCGAAAAGCGATCATGGGCGACCTGGAGGTGCTCACCGGCGGGCGCCTGATCAGCGAGGACCTGGGCATCAAGCTGGAGAACGTCTCCCTCAGCGATCTGGGGCGCGCCGAGAAAGTCGTCATCACGAAGGACAACACGACCGTCATCCAGGGTGCGGGCAAGAAGGCGGACATCAAAGCGCGCATCGACCAGATTCGCAGCCAGATCGAGAAGACCACCAGCGACTACGATCGTGAGAAGCTGCAGGAGCGATTGGCCAAGCTCACCGGCGGGGTGGCCGTCATCCGCGTCGGTGGAGCGACGGAGATCGAGGTGAAAGAGCGCAAGGATCTGGTCGAGGATGCCCTCCACGCCACGAAGGCGGCAGCGGAGGAGGGCATCGTACCCGGCGGGGGCGTGGTCTTCCTGCGGGCGATCGACACAGTGGTCAAGGCCCGCTCGAACGTTCGCGGTGACGAGAAAATCGGCGCAGACATCGTGGCCCGGGCCCTGCGATGCCCGACCCGCCAGATCGTCGAGAACCGCGGGGGCGAGGGCGAGGTCGCCGTCGAGCAGATTCTCGAAAAGACCGGAAGCTACGGGTACGACGCCCAGGCGGACAAGTTCGGGGACATGTTCCAGGCCGGAATCGTCGATCCCGCCAAGGTGGCCCGAACCGCGCTGCAAAGCGCCGCGAGCGTGGCGGGCCTGATGCTGACAACCGAGGTGTTGGTGACCGATTTGAAGGATGAGAAGAAAGACATCGCCCACTCGGTCCGATAAGAACGTAGGGCGACGGGTTGGCTGAAGGGCGGGCTGGCGGGTCCGCCCTTTGCGCGCCGAGACCCGTCGTTCAGTGCAGATTCGGCCCCGGAGAAAGTGCTGGGAAAACAACGGTGATGGCACGAACTCAGCGCGATTACTACGAGGTCCTCGGCGTCGACCGCAATGCTGCGCCGGCGGAGATCAAGAAGGCGTATCGCAGGCTGTTGATCAAGCATCACCCCGACAAGAACCCCGACAATCCCGAGGCGGAGCAGAAGTTCAAGGAAGCGGCCGAAGCCTACGAAGTCCTGAACGATCCCGAGAAGCGGCAGCGCTACGACCAATTTGGGCACGCCGGGCTGTCCGGTGTCGGGATGCACGACTTCAGCGGTATGGGGTTCGAGGACATTCTCTCCATGTTCGGGTTCGGCGATCTGTTCGGACAGATCGGAGGCGTCGGCGGCATGGGGCGCCGCCGGTCGCGCGGCGCCGATTTGCAGACTGAACTGGAGTTGACGCTGGAAGACGTCGCCGCCGGGGTCGAGCGGACGCTCGAGTTCACGCGGCGAGACTACTGCGACGCCTGCGGCGGGACGGGGGCTGGACCGGGGTCGCGACAGCAGAACTGCCACACCTGCGGCGGATACGGGCAGGTCGAACAATCCAGCGGATTCGGACTGCTGATGGGGCGGGTGATCACCACTTGCCCGTCGTGCCGCGGAAAGGGGAAGGTCTTCACCCAACCTTGCTCCGCGTGCCGCGGTGCGGGGCTGGCTCCCAAGCGGCGAGTGGTGAACGTCAAGGTCCCCGCCGGAATCCAGGACGGCCAGGCCATTCGCGTGCGGGGCGAGGGTGAGCCGGGCGAGAACGGGGCGCCGCGCGGCGACCTGCATTGTTACGTGCGGGTTCGGCCACATGAGTTCTTCCAGCGCCGCAACAACGATCTGTTGTTGACCATGCCCATCGCGTTCACGCAGGCGGCGCTCGGGGCCAAGCTCGAGGTTCCCACGCTTCGCGGGCGGGCGATCCTGACCGTGCCGGGCGGCACCCAGACGGGCCAGATTTTCCGACTGGCCGGCGAGGGACTGCCGGATCTCCGCACCGGACGCAAAGGCGATCAGTACGTCGAAGTCGCGGTCGAGATTCCGACCCGGCTGAACAAGGACCAGGAACAGTTGCTGCGATCGTTCGCGGAAACTGAGGACAAGAGTGTCTTGCCCAAGAGCAAGGGGTTCCTGGATCGGCTGGTCGAGTACATAGCGGGTGTCGAGGGAAAGAAAGACTGATCGCCGGCCCCCGAACGGGCGGCGCCGCTGCTTCATCGCCCGTGTGTCGGCACCGGCGTGTCGCCCGACCGACTGGCAAGTCGGTCCGACGGCCCTTTGAGACCACTGGCAACGTGCAAGAGCGTGACCTTTCATGAGCAAGAAGAAGCACAGAATTCAGCTACCGACCAGCGAGGAGGTCGAGAGGTTCGCGGGGGCAGCCCCGAGGTCGGACGGAAGCGAGAACGCGCCGGATGGGGGCCCGTCGCCCGAGGAGGCCTCGCCTCCTTCGCCACCGGCCCAAGACGCCGCGCCCTCGGATGACGTGGAATCGCTGCGGCGGGAGATTGAAGAATACAAGGACAAGCTCCTGCGGGCTAAGGCTGAGACGCAAAACCTCCTCCGCCGCACGGCCATCGAGAAGTCGGAGGCGATTCGCTATGCCAATGAGGCCCTTGCCAAGGCACTCCTTCCCGTGGTCGACGATTTTGAGCGAACGCTGCAGGCAGGCGGAGAGTCCGGCAACGCCGAAGCCGTCATGGAAGGCGTCCGACTCGTCTACGACAAGCTGGCCAAGGTCTTTCGCGACCATCAGGTGACTCCGATCGAGGCGCTGGGGAAGGCGTTTGACCCGGTCTATCACAGTGCCGCGGCGCGGCAGCCGTCCGACGAGCACGAACCCGGGACGGTGACCCGGGAACTGCAGAAGGGATACTGCCTGCGGGATCGGGTGATTCGCCCGGCCCAGGTGATCATCGCCGCCGCGCCCGCGGATGCGGAAGGTGATTCGCCGCCTCAGTAGAGCCGGTGTTACGGGCCCGGCGGCGCCGGCGTTCCAGTCCGTCAGGCGTCAAGCTGTGAGGCGGCCACACGCGTACGGGTCCAGAGACGCTGCCCACCGGTCCTGAATACCGTTCCGGGGGTGACAAGCCGGACGACTCGGGGCAGGGGTCGTCAAGGAGTGCGGGCAATGCCCACGTATGAGTATCAGTGCACGCAATGCGGCCGGACGTTTGAGCTGTTTCAGCAGATCACGGAGAAGCCCAGACGCACGGTCGGTGCGGAGTTAAGGAACTGCCGCTGCGACGCGCCGGTTGCCCGGCTGATCGGCGCGGGAGCCGGCATCCTGTTCAAAGGTGAGGGCTTCTACGAGACCGACTACCGGAGCGAAAGTTACAAGAAGGCTGCCAAGGCGGAGAAGGAGGCCCGAAGCAACGCCAGTTCCGAAGCTGGTAAGTCGGATACCCCCAAGAAGCCGGACACCGGCAAGACAAGCGACGCCGGCGCCGGCAAGGGGGGCGGCGGCACGAGTGCCTCATAAGCCCGCTGGGGCTGGCCGCGCGATTCTCGACATGCCCACGTATCGGTGTCCAACCTGCGCCCAAGTGGTGACGGTCGAGCGGCCCCGGGATGCGTCGCACCGCCCGTTCTGCTCCAGGCGGTGCCAGCTGATCGACCTGGGCAAGTGGCTGAACGAAGAGTATCGAATCAGCGAGCCGACCGACCTTCCACCGAACGCCGAAGACCCTCTTCAGCCGTCCCCCCCACCCGATTCCGACTGAACAATGCTGTTTCTCCGCCAGCGAATCGCCGGTATTCGCGGCAAATTCGGTCGTTGCCCAAGGTGGCGGCCGAACTATAATGCGCCCCGGGGTCGGGCCAAGGATGGGTGCCATGGCGCGGCGGGCCGGGCCCCGCACCGGTGTGCTGCCCTCGGCCGGTGCAAACACGGGTTCGCGTCTCGAGGGTGAACGTCCGATCGATCGATTCCACAGCGCCGCCCATTGTGGGCGTCGGCAGGACAAGGAGGTTGTCATGTCTGAGCCTTCCCAAGACACCCCGCAAGCGGGTCAAGGTACGTGGTACGACTGCGCGAAGATCTTCGGCACGTTTCGAATGGCCCGGCATGTGAGCAAGATCGGGCTGGCTCTGGTTGCCTTGCTCCTGACGCTCCTGTGGGGAGTCCTCCTTGACCTCATCTGGGTCGGGACGGGCAACGGTGTGGCCGGCAACGTCATCGCGGTCTACACGCAGGCCGCGAGGGCGTCGGCTTCCTTTGAGGAGCCGGAGGTGGAGGAAGACGAGAAGCTGGGGATTTACCGGGTGTACTCCACCCACTGTCGCGGGCGCGTGTACCAAGTGATGCAGGCCGTGATCCCCGTCGACGGCCTCGGCGGGGTCATGCGGGGCTTTGTGGAGGGCGTCGGCGGGATCTGCCGCGGCACGGGCTGGATGATCAGGCACCATCCGTTTTTCGCTCTTTTGTTCTGGCCGGTGTTCCTGCTGATCTGGTCGTTCTTCGGCGGGATGATCTGCCGTATCGCCGCGGTCGAGTTTGCCCGCGGCGAGACGATCACTGTGGGTGAGGCCTATGCGTTCGTCCGGCGGAAGTACTGGGGTGGGTTCTTCCTGGCCCCGTTGGCGCCGGCGATCCTGGTGGTGGTCGTGGGGATTCTGCTGGTCATTGGAGGCGTGATCCTGGCGATCCCCTACTTTGGCGACGTGGTTGCCTCGTTGTTCTTCTTCCTGGCCGTGCTGGGCGGAGTGGCCGCCGCGGTGCTGCTGGTGGGATTGGCGGCCGGCGGCAATCTGCTGTGGCCGGCCGTCGCGGTGGAAGGCACGACCAGCTTCGATGCGTTCTCGACGAGCTTTCACTACGTGTATTCCCGCCCCTGGCGGGCCGGCTTTTACGGAGCAGTGGCGCTTGTCTATGGCAGCGTCTGTTGGCTGGTCGTGAACCTGTTCGCCCACCTGACGCTGTGGGTGACTCACCTGTTTGTCGGTTTCGGTAGCGCCGCCGCTTCACGGACCGATGGGGCCCAGACCATCTCGAAACTCGACGCGTTGTGGCCCTATGACTTCTTCGGGCCCGTGTATAAGGGAATGGACGTGGCGGCCCTGCGCGGCACGGACACTTTCGCCAGCGTGCTGATCGGGTTTTGGGTCTATCTGCTCATCGCGTTGGTGTGGTCGTTTCTGTTTTCGTACTACTTCTCTGCCTGCACGGTGGTCTACTACCTGCTGCGCCGCGCGGTTGACCTGACGGATTACGAGCAGGTGGAGGAAGCCGAGGAGCCCAGGCCCGAGGTGGGTGAGGAGCCCGAGGCGCCCGCGCCCGCGCCGGCACCCGCGCCGGCGCCAGCGCCCGCCCCGGCGCCCGAGCCGCCATCCGAACCGAAACCCGAACCGGAATGGAAACCACCGCCTCCGGAACCGTCGGCGGGCCCACCGGAGACGAAACCTCCTCCGGCGGACGATCAACCGCCTGCAGAAGGGTGACCCCGTGCAAGCTGTCCCGAAACGGTGGGGCCGGTTTCCCACCATGCGGTCGTTTGACCGGCTGGGAGAGAAGTGGCCCCACGGGTGACACAAGCTGATGCCTAGCGCGTTCATTGTCTGGACCGTAGTCTGCTGCCTCATCGCGTTGGTCTGGCTGTCGCGCCATGTCTCGGTCAGCCGGGCGCAGCGCCACGAACGCACGCTCTCCTCTCGATCGTACGACGGGGCGCCCGCGCGGGCACCGCGGGTGTCGGTCCTGGTGGCGGCCAAGGACGAGGAAGAGAACATCGGCGATTGCGTCCGGTCGCTGCTGGAGCAGGATTACCCGGACTATGAAGTGATCGTCACCAACGACCGTAGTGTCGATCGGACGGGCGCGATTCTGAACGATCTGAGACGATCATCGGCGAACGGCAAACTCAAGATCCTGACCGTCGAGACGCTGCGCGAAGGATGGTTCGGCAAGAACAACGCCATGCGTGAAGGCGTCGCCGCCGCCACCGGCGAATGGTACTGTTTTGCGGACGCGGACTGTCGTCAGACGTCTCGCCGCACGCTGTCCATGGCCGTCCGCGAAGCCATCGAGCGGGGCGTCGATTTCCTCTCCGTGTTGCCCGTTTTGGAGACCCGCAGCTTCTGGGAGCGCCTGTTGCAGCCGGTCTGTGCCGGCGTCATGGTCTTCTGGTTCCGTCCCGAACGGGTGAACGACCCCAAATCCCGCACCGCCTATGCCAACGGTGCCTTCATGCTGATGACGAGAAGCTGTTATGACCGGATCGGCGGGCACGAGTGCGTCAAGACCGAGGTCAACGAAGACATGCACATGGCTCGAATCGCCAAGGCCAAGGGGCTGAGCCTCCGCGTGATTCAGAACGACGACCTCTACGTGACCCGCATGTACGCGTCGTTTGTCGAGACATGGCGGGGCTGGAGTCGGATCTTCTACGGCTGCTTCGGCTCGTTTCGACGGTTGGCCGTCAGCATGCTGCTGTTGGTGACGGCCAGCATCTTGCCGTGGGTCTCGCTGATCGTCTCCGCGATCGGCGGTCTGGTCGCTGGCCCATCTCGTGCCGGACCCTGGTGGACGGTGGCTGCGGTCTCTCTCGTTGTCGTGATCGTCCAGCAGACCGTGACGTTTCGCTTCTACAGACTCGTGCGAAGCCATCCAGCCTGGTCCTTCGGGTATATCGTGGGGGCGGTGCTGTGCCTGGGCATGTTGATCAATGCCGCGTTGAAGCTCGGCGGAACCACCCGGACGATCTGGCGGGGCACGGCCTATCGGGGAGATCGTCTGGATACCCCCGGCATGCCGGACATGCAGAACGCAGGGAAACCATGATTGAGTGGCTGCGGCAAAACTACGTTACCGCCGTCATCGCCATTGTGGCCATCGTTGTTCTGTGGCGGTTGCTCCGCCGGATCCGCCGACGACGCCGGCTGTCGAGACCCGTGATGCTGCATCCCAAGCTGCAGAAGTACGGTGGTTCGCAGCAGTTGGCGCTCGATCGCCGGCGCGAAGCCGAGAAGATCGTGGCCACCTCGAGTACCACCGAGATTGCCGGCTATCGGGTCGTCGAGCAGGTCGAAGCCGTCTTCGTCGACGGCTTCGCCCGTCCGGAAGAAGCGCTGGAGGGGCTGAAAGCGGCCGCCGCAATGAAGGGCGCCAACGCGCTGACAAACGTACGACAGGAACGGTCGTCGGCCGGCCGTTACAGCGCCGGAGGGGACGCGGTAAAGGTCGTCGGATCTGCGGATGGCGGTGACACCGACCCCGCGGGAACTCCGCCTGACGCTACGTAACCGCGTCCAGAACGCGTTCGTGTGATCGGCGTCGAGGATCCGGCCGCCCACGGACTCGAGCAGGATGGCGATGCAGGGCACGGGCCGGCTCGCGTCGCAGCGGGCCGGACAGGTTCTCGCCGGGCGGGGAACGAGAAGATTTCCGTCCCCCGGTGCCCGCGGGACTCTGGACGTGCCGTGTCCCCTTGTACTACTATGAGGGCTGGGTCGGTGCGGGGCAGCGGGAAATGGTGGTGGCCTGCCCGGGGCCTTGTGCGAGCGAATCGTCTGTGGTCTGGATAGCAAGGAGCCGCTCGTGGCACGGGGAAGTCTTCGACGATACGACGTTCAAGCCAGGTGGTCGATCGTGTGTTCGGTGGTATCCATCCTGCCGCTGATTGCAGTGGTGGTTGTGATGATCCTCCGGTACAAGCCCAACCTGGGTCTCATCGTGTTCGGGAATCCGCTCTATCAGCCGGGCGTGATGGGCACCGCTGCGGTGGCCATGCTGCTCAGCGCGGTGGGCGCGATCCTGGGATTCAATAGCGCCGGGCAGCGGCGTAACGAACATCAGAAGCGATCCTGGGCGGGGTTTTTCCTCGGTGTCTTCGTATTGTCGCTGGCCATCATTACGTTCGCCGCTTTCTGGATGCTGAAATGGAAGTTAACGGTGTAGCGCCGCCGGTCCGATGACCCGGACCGGTCGCCGACCGGCCCCGTTCGATGCTTCGAGCCGCGCATACCCGGACATTGCTGGACGTCCTGTCCTTGCCCACGGCCCCGTTCGTCGAGGGCCGGGTGCATGCCTACATTGAGGACTTCTGCCGCAAGCTTCGCAGGGTCACGGCCGCCCACGACCGGGCGGGGAACATCCTCATGCGCTATCGGGGCGACTCGCGACGGATCCGCCGGCCCGTATGCCTGAGCGCCCATACGGATCATCCCGGCTTCGTCGCCGAACGGATGATAGCGCCGGGGCGCCTCCGCGCGACCTGGCGGGGCGGCGTGCGACCGGTGTACTTCCGCGGCGCCCGCGTCCGGTTCCTCGTGGGCAACGAGTGGGTCCGCGGGCGCGTGCGGTCGGTCCGCACAGGCGGTCGAGGGGCGACCCGGCGCGTCGAGACCGCTGACGTCGACGTCCGGCGTCCGGTCCCGGCCGGTGCCATCGGCATGTGGGATCTGCCGGACGCGAGGATACGCAACGGTCGGGTCTACGCCCGAGGCTGCGACGACCTGGCCGGTGTGGCCGCCATGCTCTGCTGCCTCGAAACGCTGTCGCGAAGGAAAGCCCGCACCGAGGCCTACTTTCTGTTCACCCGGGCCGAGGAGGTCGGGTTCGTCGGCGCCATGGCCGCCTGCCGACAGCGCACGGTCCCCGAGCGCTGCCTTGTCGTCACGGTCGAGACCAGTTCGCAGCTTCGTGACGCCCGGATGGGGGACGGCCCGATCCTTCGCGTCGGCGACAAAGCCACAACGTACTTCTCCGCCGCCACGAGCTACTGTCAGGCAATCGCCGACGCGGTGGGCAAGCGCGATCGGACATTTGCGTATCAGCGGAAGCTCATGGACGGAGGAACGTGTGAGTCGACCGTTTACTGCCAGTTCGGGTACGAAGCCACCGGCCTGTGCCTCGCCCTGGGCAACTACCACAACATGAACCTGCGGACCGGTCGGATCGGTGCCGAGTACGTCGACCTCGCCGATTTTGCCAACCTGGTCAAGTGGTTCGTCGCCCTGACGACGACCAGGGATCCCTACACGGGCACGCATACCGCTCTCCGCACCCGCCTTCGCAAGATCGAGCGGGAGCACGCGACCCTTCTCCGCAAAACCCGCAACGCGGTCGTTCCGGCTGCCGACCGGTCTTGATGCCTGGGAACGGCTTCAAAGACCGCTGCGGGGCCTCCACACCGCCGTGGGACCGACTTCCCTGTCGCCCGGAAGAGAAGACCGGCGGGCCTGCCCCGCGGATTCGCATCGGGCCTAAACTTTTTTCAGCCCAGCGGCCGATAATCCGATCAGGGAGCTTAGGTCCGCAGGGGGCAGCCTGTGCGGTGGCGGCCCGGTTTGTTCCGGTTCGCGGACCCATCCCAACTCCCGGCATTGGAAGGAAGGAGCCGACCATGCTCTACGTGGCAATGACGTTCTGGCTACTGGTAATCGTCTTTCTGGCGTGGGGAGTCCATCAGCTGTGGAGCGGGATGATCAAGCCACGGACCGTCAACTCCATCCTGCTGCCGGGCACCCTGGTGGCCCAGCTGGGCCACGTGCTCGGGCTGCTGGTCACCGGAGCGACCGTCAGCAACACCACACTGTACAAGGATGACGATTCCGGCGAGCCGGAGACCACCCGGGACGCCAAGCCGAGAATTCCGGTCGTCGGCCCGGTCATCATCGGGCTGCTGCCGCTGCTGGCCTGCGCGACGGCGATCTTCTTCGTCGCCCGCTATCTCGGCGACCCGATGGTTGATCAGATGACGCAGAAGTCCGTCGCCACCGCCCTGCCGAGCACGGTGGCCGGCATGTGGGATACCCTCCGTGATCAGGTCACGCTGGCCGAGCATGCGCTGAACGCCGCCCTGGAGGCCGACACCACGAGTTGGCAAGCGTGGCTGTTCATGTACCTGCTGATCTGCCTGACGGTGCGGATGGCGCCGTTTCCGGGCACGATGCGGGGCTCGCTGGGGGCTATTCTCCTGCTCGGGCTCGGAGCCTGGATTCTCGGCATGATTGCCTCGTCCATCCGCGACACGATCATCGGCGGCTGGCGGATCATGAGCCTTTCCGTGGCGGCGCTGTCGTTTCTCCTGCTGGCCAGCCTGACCATCCGTGGCGGAGTGGGGCTGATCAAGCTGCTGGCCGCCAACAGGTAACCGGTCCACCCCGTCTCCGGACACGTCCGTTCCACGTTGGACGACGTGGACCGGTAACAGAGGACGTTTTCCGCGTGGCTTGCCCGACGGTGTCGGGCGGCGCCGGTGTGCGTACGGCCTAGCCGAACCACCCCGCACTGCAGGACGCCGGGTTCACCCTTTCCTACCGCCGGGAGCCTGTGGGACGGTGTGCTTATGCGGCACGCCGTAGTATCCGGAGCACTTGAGGCACCGGGTGACGTCGCCGCACACTGATTCAGGGACTTGCTGGATATAGTGACACCTCGGGCAACGAACCGGAACGAAGTTCGACGCGGAACCGCGCGAAGACCTCCGTTGCAGCCTGGTTTTCTGTGAGTCGTCCAGTAGGTAGTCGTGCTGGCGCCGTCTCCTCTTCGCCCGTTTTCTTTCAAGCATGCGCTGGCGATCCAGAGCGGTGAAGCGGGGTGTGGGTTCCTTGATCAGCTTCTTTCCGGTCGCCGCCTGGTAGCAGTAGGTGAAGAGAATCTCCCATTCCCGGCATTGAAGAGTCCGAACCAGCTCCTGGCCGACCCGGTCGAGTTTGTCGATCCGGGCCAGCTCGTAAAGGTCCAGGAACGCGATCGGCTCC
Organism: Phycisphaerales bacterium; assembly: GCA_020353195.1. Lineage (GTDB taxonomy): Bacteria > Planctomycetota > Phycisphaerae > UBA1845 > UBA1845 > JAFGJQ01. The sequence goes on from CP070691.1 coordinate 1,501,435, forward strand.
CATGCGCAGTCAAACTCCATGATCTGCTTGAATCGCGCGATCGTCTTGTTGTTGCTGGCCCCGGCGGTGCTGATGGCGTCAACGGCGTACTTTGCCATCTCCTCGAAGATCGGATGACCCTCCATCGCCTGGAAACTGCTCTTCGCCTGGGCGAGTTGGCCGAGATGTCGCTGACACAAGCCCGCGAGATACCACCGCTCCCTTTCCCTCGCGGGCTCGGCGGCCGCCACACATTCGTGGAGCCACCCATTCCACATGTACAGCATCGCCCGCGTGGCGGCGCCCATCGCCGTGTCTGCCAGCTTTGCGCGTCCGAACAGCTTCGCGTCGTCGATCTCGTCGAGCGTGTTTTTCGCCGTTTCGCTGGGGCGAAGTTGCCATCGCAGCGGTGGCACTTTCGCACTCCGCTGCATCAGAACATACGTTACCTCGGAGGCGAGCAGGGACGTATCCAGACCGATCATAGTTCTCTTCGCTTATCAGACGCGTATCGAACCATATTCGTCTCGCGTACTTTTTCGGTTTGAACTTGAACAGCCTTTGGCAAGTCTCGGCGGAGTCGGTGGGGCGACCGAATGCGTGATGCTATCGGGCGTGCGACCCCGACCCCCGGCCATCGAGAGATCGGATCAGCCGCTCTGTCGATCGAGCTCTTCCTGGTAACGTGTCATGACCGCCTGGCGGGTGATCAGGCCCTCGATGTGGGTACTATCGCCGGGCGCGGTCAGCGGCAGCGAATGCACATCATTGCGGGCGAACTTGTCCATTATGCTGTCCAGCGTTTCATCCGGACGGACGGCGGGCACGCCGGACCGCAACAGTTCGCCGACCACGAGCAGTGGAACCGCCTCGGGCTGCAGGAGTGCCGTCTTGATATCATCGGCCACCACGAGTCCCTGATAAACGGACTCCTCGTCGACGACGACGAAGTCCGGCGCTTCGGACTCCTCCGCCAACTCCAGCAGCCTGTGCAGGCTGTCATCGGGATGGACGAACTGGGTCGGTGTCACCCGGACCTGGTCGGCGGTGATGCGCTTGAGAATGGTCAGGTCGGCCAGTGTGCCCATGCGCACGCCCCGGCGGCGCAGCTTCAGCGTGTAGATGCTGTCGCGGCAGAGCAGTTGAGCCCCGGCGGTGGCCACGATGGCGGCAAACATGATCGGAACAATGACCCGCGGCTCGCGGGTCAGTTCGTACAGAATGACGATGGCGGTCAGCGGGGCGTGGGTGGTGCCAGCCACCATGGCCGCCATGCCCACGAGGGCATAGGCCACCACGTGCGCCGGCTGGTCGATGAACCCCAGCGTGTGTAATGCCAGTCCGAACGAGCCGCCGACGGCAACACCCATCATCAAAGACGGGGCGAAGATACCGCCCGACCCGCCGCTGCCCAACGTGAGACACGTCGCAATAACCTTCAGCACGAAAACGCCGACCAGAAACAGCAGGCCCATTTCGAACACGTTGAGGTTCAGCGCCCCCTGAATCGTCGGATAGCCGTTGCCGAAGAACAGGGGCATCTCCGGCCGGTGTGAAAAGGTGACGAACAGCACGCCGCACAAACCCAGCAGGACTGCTCCCAGGGCCGGCTTGAGCGGCTCGGGAATCCGAATGACGTCGGCGATATCCTCCGCCCTGTAGAGCATCCGGATGAAGATCACCGAGGCCACCGCACAGAGCACACCAAGCACTGCATAGTAGGGCAGTTCGGTAATCCGAAAGAGGTCGCCGGAAAGCGCCTGAATCTCGAAGATCGCCCGGTCTTCACCTCGTAGCGCATGCGTCAACGACGCGCTGAGCACGCTGGAGAACACGACCGGCGAGAACGTGCGAAACGAGAAATCCTTGAGGAATATCTCCAGCGCGAACAACACTCCAGCGATCGGGGCGTTGAAGATGGCGGCTATGCCCCCCGCCGCCCCGCACGCCACCAGTACGCCCATCTGTCGGCGATCGACGTTGAACACCTGGCCCACCGTGCTGCCGATGGCGGCCCCGATCTGAATGATCGGCCCCTCGGTCCCCGCCGACCCGCCGGACCCGATGGTCAGCGCGCTGGCGATCGATTTCGCCACCGCCACCCGGGGGCGGACGACTCCTCCACGACGGAGGATGGCATCCATGACCTCGGGCACACCGTGGCCTTTCGCTTCTCTGGCGAACCAGTAGGTGATGAACCCGACGGCAAGCGCGCCGACCGTGGGCAGGATGACCAGCATGATCACCCGGCCTGCATAAATGCCGTGGTCCTCATGATAGGCAAACTCGAACCCCTTCTCCAGCAGCAAGTAGAACAGGTGCGCACCATATCCGGTCGCGCCGCCGATGAGGATGGCCAACACGATCAGGAAGTAGTCGTCCTTGAAGCCGATGGCGGCCAGCAGTCTGGTCAGGCGAACACGCTGTCGCTGCCCGCGGGCCGCCAGCCACTTGATCGATGGGGGCACAATCGACCTCCTCTGACCGGTACGAAACCCGAAACCGTACCACCCCGGACCCACGGGAGCAAGCGCAGCCTGTGCCGGGCGGACGGATCGACGGCGGATGCCGTCGCGCCGGTTCGGGCGATCCGCGTCGCCCTTGAAGCAGGTGGGGGGACGACCGCGCTTTGGCGCTCAAGCCCGGGCCGCTACAATGCACTATGCGGCTGCCTGGTACGCAAAGTACTGGCCGTCGAACGACGTATGGAAAGGCCGCGCGATCCCCCGGCGGGAGGAACAGGTTGAAGAGCCACGCACGAACAATCTGCCTACTTACCGGTACGCTGATCGCCGCCGGTTGTCATTCACCCCGCGGTGGCCAGTTGGCCGGCCGACTCATAGCCGAGGTCATGACCGGCAGCCAGTTGTCGAACAACCTCCGCGCACTGGCTGTGCCCGGTGGACGCCTGAGCGGATCGCCCAACGCAGCCAAGGCCGAGCAGTACGTACTGGACAAGCTGCTCGAGTACGGTCTGTCCAACGTGCATTTCGAGGCGTTTCGCATGACCACCTGGCGGGACCGGAGCACGGAGATCACGGTCCTTGGAGATCCGCCACAGCGTCTGGACGTCGTCCAGGCCCTCGGCAACAGCTTGAGCACGCCGCCGGAAGGCATCACCGGCGAACTGGTGGACGTGGGAAAGGGGACACGGGAGGAGTTCGAAGCCAGGAAAGAGCTGCTGGCCGGCCGGTTCGCCCTGGCGCATTACGGCGACGTCCACCGGGCGCGGAAGATGAAGTACGCGCTGCAGCACGGCGCGCTGGGGCTGTTTCACATCTCGCACATCGAAGACCAGGTCGTTGTGGGGACCTGCCACGACACGCCGGACCCGGCTCCCGGCGTCGCCATCTGCCTGAAGGACGGCGAGAAGTTGTCGCGACGGCTGGCGGTGGGGGAGACGATCCGAGTCAACGTCAAGATCGACGCCGACGCCTGGGAAGCGTCACCGCGAAACGTGGTGGGCGAGATTCCCGGCCGCGGCTCCCACGCCGACGAGATCGTCGTCCTCTGCGCCCACCTGGACAGTTGGCACCTGGCAGAAGGGGCGATCGACAACGGGTCGGGATCGGCCGCCATTCTTGAAGCCGCGCGGGCCCTGGTGACCGTCGGCCCGCCACCACGGCGAACGATCCGTTTCGTTTGGTTCATGGGTGAGGAGCATGGCCTGCACGGGAGCGAGGCCTACGTCGAAGCACATCAGGAGGAGTTGGATCGTATCGTCGCCGTCATCAACCTCGACATGCCCGGCGAGCCGCGTACCTTCGTGACCTACGGGCATCCGGAAGCCGTGGAGTTCCTCCGGGCGGTGCGTGACGCCTTGCCCGGTTACGAACTGAGCAGGAACGTCCGCACGAGCACCGGTGCGTTCAGCGACCACGCGCCGTTTATGAGGGCGGGCGTATGCGCATTGGCGATAGGCGGCGACTGCGGTCCGGGCGTGAAGCACTACCACACGGCCGAAGATAAGTACGAAGCAGTGGACCGCCGTGGCCTCAACGGCTGTGCCGCCGTACTATCGGTGCTGGCCCGCCGTCTCGCCGACGCCGACCCCGCCCCCACTCACCGCCTCGCCTCCGGCGTTCTGGCCGGACAGGACGGCTGGTGAAAGGACGTCAACAGGCGATGCGCCCCCACAGGTCCCTCGCCGCGCGACTGCGCGCATCGGTGCCTTGGCGCGATCCCTTGCCCGGGCGCGAACGCTTGCTGTCAGGCGGCGCTGCGCATCTCGGCCTGTACGTGCTCACGCGAGGACCGGCGACGCCTCCTTCGCCGCCGGGCAGTCAGCGCGGTCACCGGTCTGACGAATGGTTTGTAGATCAGATTCTTGTAGAACATCCGCCCGGTGCGGTAGGCGATGTACGCGGCGGGGGCAAAGAGCCTGTTGTCGAGGCACCGTCGCACCCACCGGTGCAGCGCGAAGTCGATCACCCGATGGACCCACCAGGATGGCACGCCCGCGACACGCAGGGCCAACACGATCCGCAGCCAGATATCCAGGTAGGAAGCCTGCATGATGTGCTTCTTGCCGGCGTAGGTGAACCGGTAGGCTTCCTCGTGGTGCTCTCCGATCACTCCTTCCTTGCGGGCTCGCTCATACATGGCGCTGCCCGGGTATAGTTGCAGAGGGAAGATCCGGGTCTTGGCGGGACCGCGATGATGGTCCGCCACAAAACGCAGCGTCTCCCGCATGTTGTCCTCGGGTTCGAACGGATTGGCCACGAGGTAGTGGTACTCGGCGTGTACGCCGTGGTCCGACAGGATCCGGACCGCCCGGGCAATCGTGTCGGTTTTCGTCGGGCGGTGATAGAGTCTGCGAAGAGTGTCCTCCGATCCGCTCTGGATGCCCATGCTGATCAGGTCGATGGGCAGCCTGGACAGTAGTTTGATCTTCCGATCGGTGACGGTGTTTGGGAAGGCGTCGAGGTCCAGAGGCAGATTGACCCGCTCTTCGTAGACCTCCACGAACTGCGCAACCTCCTCCTCGTTGCGGATCAGGAACAAGTCGTCGATCAGGTTCACCGCTTCGATGCTCGGATACCGTTCGCGAGCGCCCTCGATCTCGGCAATGATGCTCGCGTTCGACCGCTTGCGGACCCACTTCCCCAGACCCGGCCCCTGGTAGATCCGCATCTGAGTCGAGTTGTTGCAGAACGAGCACGAATAGGGGCACCCGCGAGTGGACGACATCCGATACCGGCGTAACGCCCCGCGGAGGCGCTTGGGCTCGGCCGGAACCAGTTTGTCCTTGTGCGCCACCCAATGCCCCTTCATGTTGTAGTCCGGGAAGGGGTAGTCATCCAGGTCGTCGGTCAGCGGGCACGTGGGGTTTCGCACGAGGTCGCCGTTTCGCAGGTAAGCGAAGTTGCGGGTTCGGGAAGGGTCGCGGCCGGCCTGCAGGGCCTCGACGAACTCGACCATCACCTTCTCGCCCTCCCCGATGCAAACGTAGTCTGCCACGCGAGCAGATTCCTGTGGGGCGACGGTCGGGTGCGTACCCCCCCAGACGATCGGGGCCTTGACCCCGGCCTTACGAATCGCCTCCGTCAACACGCACGACCGGTAGAAGGAATTGGTCATCAGGCTCAGGCCGACCACGTCGGCGGGCTGACAACGCTGGACGAAGTCGTCGAGCAGAGGCTGCGCAAAACCCGCCGCGGCCTCGTCCCGCTCGGAACTCATGAACAGCATGGTGACGTCATGGCCCGCCCGCTTGAGGAAGGACGAAACATATCGCAACCCCAACGCGAGCGGATAGGTGTAGGTGGATACGAGGACAACCTGCATGGCATTATCCCCCGCTTCTCGGATGGTTGCACGCGGATTGCGAAATGCACGCTGTGCGGTAGACCCGCATCCCGCCCCAGCCGTAGCACCTACCTCCATTCTGACACCGGTTTCAGCGAGGTCAAGCGGAAGGCTGCGGAGACGAACGCGACCACGGGTTGCCTAGCAGCCTCGGTGCCTGTATACATTAGTGCTTCATTGAACCGTAACTCGCTCAGGATGGACTCGATCGTGCCCGATTCGTTGAATCTAGTGAAAAACCCTCGCTTCGTGACCGGAAGGCAGGCACCGCGCGCCTGGAGGTGGATCGCCGGCGACGATGGCTTCACCTGGCAGTGGCTGCCGGGTCTCAACGGCGGCGGCCCCTGCATGGAGATTTCCGCCCCCGCGCCCGGCCAGCGGCAGACCGACCGCTCTCGGGCGGCGCCGGCGATGCGCGACGTCTGGTCGCAGCAGGTCCGGTGCGTTGGCAATCAGTACTACCGCGTGGAGGCGACGGTCTCGGTGACTGAGCCCAAGGCCGACCAGGGCGATCCGGATACGGGGTTGGTCCTGTCAGTGCAGCCTCGCAGGGGAGAAGAGACCCTCGACGATCGGCTGGAGACGCCGGCGCTCCAGGCGGATTCGGGCACCATCCGTGCATTCTATGAAACACCCGCACGGGCGACCTCCATCGACCTGCGCATCGGGCTTCGCCAGGATGGCGGGCGGGCGATCATCCACGAGGTGCTCGTGATGCCCATTCTCGACCCGGACAGTACGTCGCACCCGGCGGCTGTTCCGCCGCCTCCCTACGCCTACCCGGCGCCGAAGCACGTGCAGAGCATCGGCGTATGCGGTGACGTTAGCGAGGACAGGACCCTGGTCCGCATCCTGCGTGCCCGCTACGGAAACGACGCGATCCGGGTGCTCAGGCCCCAGACCCTGGAGGCCGGGCCCGGTAAGGCAGTGCGGCGAGGCAAATGCGACGCCATCCTCATCGCGGGCGCGCTGCCGCCGGGTATCCGCTCCGTCGGCGCGCTGCTGGCCCTGGCGGAGCGCCATCTTGTTGTCCTTTCGCCGCAGGCGCTGGCCGGGCTGTCGCGCGGAGCCGTCGAGGTCCGCACGATCAGACAGAAGGACGATCCGCTCTACGCGACAGTGCAGGAATCCAACTTCATCACGCGCGGGTTCGCGCTGCGCGACTGCTTCCCGTTCGCCGGGCAGGGGGTCGGTGGTGCCGACCCGCGGGTGTTCGTCCAGCCGCAGTTCCGCTCGGGCCGGGCGTTCACCGGCTTCTGCAGGAAGAACGGCTTCATCACCGTCCTGCGGAGCGAGACGGATGCGGACGCCACTTCGGGCAAGCCGATCTGTCTGTACAAGGAGACGCCGGGCGGCGGGGTCGTGGTCATGGATCTCGATCCCATCGAGTCCAAGGCGTCCACCGCAAACGAGCGCAGTCTGGCGGTGTTCCTGCTTCTCAATGCCCTCGGAGCGGAGCAGACTTCGCTGGGCCAGTTTGCGGTCCCGGCGCGCTCGCACCGCGAGTTCTGGGAACAGATCACCGACTTCGACCAACGGTTTGCGGAATGGACTGTTGACGGGGTCACACCGCCGTACCGCCAGAACATGCGACCGTACGTGCAGCTCGGCCGCAAAGCCGATGCTTCAGCCGATACGTTCGGGCCGCCTGAGGTCGAAAGACCACTGATTCTGATTCGCACAGGCCTGACCGGCGATGACCTCGACGGAGTGTACGGGGCCATGACGTGGCTCAAGAGCCTGGTCTACCCTGTTCCGTATGCCTGTCCCTATGTCAAGATGCTGACGTCGCGATATCGCATCGCGTGGGTACCGTTGTGCGCCGAATGGCCGAAGGGCACGGGCTGGCGCCGACCGGGCCCGGCGGTGCCGGCTTCTTGCGGCGGCGTCGAGCCGGGTCCCGTGGCGATGGTGATCGACCTGACGAACGGACCACGCAACGAGCTTCGCGTGCTGATGCAGGGGAAGTCGCCGCTGCGCCGGCGGATCGAACAGGCGCTCCTTGGTCTGTGGTGGGCCTGCTTCGCCGGGCGCTATTTCGGCTGGTCGCCGGCTGACGGAAGCCCGATGACCGACCAGCGACACTACGTGTGGCAGATGGACACGTTGGTCCCCCGCATCGAATCCGACGACCGTGTCTTTGCCGACGATTTCTATTCGTCCGCCCGCGCCGCTGGAGCGGACCTTGTCCGTGTCGAAACCCCGAACTCACCGGCCGATCTTCTGTGCAACTCCATCTGGCGAACGGACCGGGTCGCCACCCTGCTCGAAATTCTGGTCGGCCTGCAGTGCGGGCTGCTGGCTATGAACCGCCGGCAGTCCGGTCTCGAGTTACCACTGCCCGTCGGCGTCGCGGCCCCCGGCGATGCGCTCCATATCGTGAAAGCCAAGCAGACCCCAGGCCAGGTGAACGCGTCCCCCGTGCCCGCCTCACGGACCCGTACGGTTACGCTTCACGCCGGCGAAGCGCTGTGCTACTGTCGGAGTTGACGGGTCCTTAGAGCGACCTGCGGTTGTCAATGTGTCGTTTGGCGCCCGGATCGCCCGATCCCGCATTACGAATCCTGCGGCGTGGGAATCGAGGCGGCACGGGTCGGGCGATCCATGAAGAACGTGACGCGATGCAGGTCGTTGTCGTCCACGACGTCGCGCAGCATGCGCCGGGCCTCGCGCAGGGGCGTCCGATGCGTCACGTGGGTCAGGACCACATGCGGGCACCGGAGGCGCCGTAGAACGCCCGGAAGGTCGCGGACGTGCAGGTGTCGGCCCTTGCGGGCGCGAACCACGTGCGCCGGATCGTAGAACGTGCACTCCAGCAGCAGCACCTCGGCGTTCCGCACCGAATCGAGGTCGAAGTGCTCGCCATCGGCGGTGTCGCCGCAGTAGGCGATCACCGGGATTTCGACCCGGTTCTCAATCGCCACACCCTGCCGTTTGAGCTCGACCAGCTGCGGACCCGTACGGTTGGCGAATTCGGGCTTGAGCTTGAACCGTTCCTCGATCACCGAGAACCCCAGCGAGCGGGCTTCGTGGTTCACGGCGAAAGCCCGAACCAGCAGATCGCGGCGGAGGCGGACCTCGTCGCCCGGGAGCACACCCTCGATCGAAGCCGGCGTGGGCCGCCCTTCGATGTCAGCCCAGACACCCATCAGGGCCTGGAAGTGCCGGGCCAGGCCGCGGTGGACGATCAACCGCCCGGCAGACGTGCCGATGAACTGGCGATGCGAGAAGTAGTAGGCGATGTTGGCGGCGTGGTCGATATGCCCGTGGGACAGACAGACGTTGTCGATCGGGATGGCCTGGCGGGGCGCACGCCCGATGTCGAAGCAAACGTTGAGCTCCGGAGCGGCGATGACGGTCTCTTCACCGGCCAGGGACCGCCCGATCAGTTTCGTCCGCCCGACGCGCTTCTCCGCCAACTGGGCTCTCATGGTCCTCGTACTGTAGGGGCTGGTGCGGGGCTGTCCAGGGGCAAGCCGAAGGACGGCTGTTGACTCCCCATATCTGGTGGTGGTACCGTAATAGAGCGTCAAGATGTCGCGCACGGCCGTGCAGCCCGCGCGGGGTAGAGTGGTTCGGCGAGCTTCCCATGCGTTGCCCCGCATGCAACAAGCACAACGCGGACAAGGTGATCGATTCGAGGTCCACCGAAGGCGGCGGCGTCATCCGGCGACGGAGGGCGTGCACCGCCTGCGGGCGGCGGTTCACCACGAAAGAGCGGATTGAAGAGGAGCTCCGTCTTTCGGTGATCAAGAGGAACGGGGCACGGGTCCCCTACCGCCGGGACAAGATTCTCGCCGGTGTGCGGCACGCGTGCTACAAGCTGCCCATCGAACCGGACGTGCTCGAAGTGCTGGTCGACAAGGTTGAGAGCGACATCTTCCGCGACCACGACCGTGACGTAACCAGCGAACGGATCGGGGAATACGTGGTAGCCCATCTCCGCAAGCTCAACCACGTTGCCTACGTGCGGTTCATGGCCGTCTACCGCCAGTTCGACGACGTCGAAGCGTTCATCGAGGAAGTCCGGGACGTGAAGGAGCGGGCGGCCATAGACTCTCCAAACCAGCAATCCCTCTTCTCCTCATAGGGCCGGAATCCAAACCGTGGGGCACGCGCTGCGTGATTGCAGGACCGGCGTTTCAGCCTGCCTTGGGGGCCCTTGGAGAGTCGGTTCCGCGGCGGCTGCTGAGCCCGCGTCAAGCCCGATTCCCGACGCGCGAGACGGGGGGGCCGGCGGCGGCAAGAGTGCCCCCCTGCACAGAGGGCGGGCCGGGAGGTTGTCGCCACCGGACCCTGGGGATACCCTGATCCGGTTGGCGGAAGTGATGCGCAAACGAGGACAGACAGCGGAACCGGTGATCGAGGCCCGAGATCTTGCGATCCGGGTGGCTCGCCTCGCCAGTGAGCATCGGGCGCAGGAGGTGGCAGTTCTCGACCTTCGGGGTCTGTCGCCGGTGACGGATTACTTCGTCATCTGCTCGGGCACGTCGGACCGACAGATGCGGGCGGTGTTCGACGTCCTGACCGCCGAGGGCAAGAAGACCGGGTGGGAGCCGTTCGGCTCCGCCGGGTACGAGTCGGCCACGTGGATGCTGCTGGATTTCGTCGATGTGGTGGTGCACATTTTTGCGCCGGACTATCGCCAGTACTACGACCTGGAGATGCTGTGGGGCGACGCCCCCCGCGTCGATTGGAACAAGGGTGACGTCGGTTAGCCGGTGCGGGCGCCGCCGTGGCTGCGGCGCGCCGGCTTGACCGGCAGCTAACACGCAACACCTCTGTTGCGCCGAATGACCATGGATGTAGAGAGAATCGAGAAAGCGGTTCGAGATATCCTGATCGCCGTGGGCGAGGATCCCGATCGCGAGGGTCTTCGAGGGACACCCCGGCGGGTCGGCGAGATGTATGCCGAGCTCTTCAGCGGGCTCGGGACTGATCCGGCGGAGGAGCTGTCCCCCCGATTCACCGCGACCTATGACGAGATGGTGGTGCTCAAGGACATCCCGTTCAATTCAGTGTGCGAGCATCACTTGATGCCGTTCGAGGGCAAGGCGGGAGTGGCCTACCTGCCCGACGGGAAGGTCGTGGGCGTCTCGAAGCTCGCCCGGGTGGTCGAAAGCTACGCGCGGCGCCCCCAGCTTCAGGAGCGGCTAACGTCGCAGGTCGCCGACGTGCTGATGGACGCGCTCGCCCCGAAGGGGGTGGCCGTCGTCGTGCAGGCGGTTCACACGTGCATGACCTGCCGCGGCGTGAAAAAAGCGGGCAGCGTGATGATCACCTCGGCGATGCGGGGCCGATGCAAGAGCGACGCCCGCACCCGCGGTGAGGTTCTGGCCCTGCTGCACCCGTGAGTCGGACCCCGCCTGCAGGGCATTCCCTGCGTGACGCACAGCGGTGCGTTGCCCCCGAATCCGCCGCAGAGGCCCCAACCCCCGTATGCACCGGGACTTGAACGGATCCGGGCGGTGAGTGCTCGTGGGAGCAGGCCTGAGCTTTCGCCACTGAGCGGGTGGGTTTCCCGGATTCCGGCCGGGATCGCCCCCACCGCCGGCGGGCCCCGGCTGCTTGATCCGCAGAACCTGCGTGATATACTACGAGCCCGGCGGGTGTCAGCAGGATCATGTGGGATCATGGGGTTGGACGGTGCGGCATCCGCAGCGCATAACGGCGGTTGATCGCTGGTATGATCAATAGGAACGGCTCCGGGTCGATGACACGCGTGACATGGTAGCCCAGGATACGCGCATAGGTCGGGCTGACCTTGGCGGCGGGCTTCCGCGTGGAAGGGCTCTGTGTCGTTTTTCTTTTGGCCGGGTCGGCTTGCGGTTGGCCGGCATGGGCAAGCGGTGGGCGGCACGGCCTGACGGAGCAGGCGGCGGGCGAGGGGAGCGGATCGCCTTTCGGGGCGATGGGCTTGCGCGGCGGCACGAGAACCGAGCCTGCCCGTCCGAGTCCGGAGGATCAGCGGCGCGCGCACACACCGCGCCGACAAGAGCGGGAGGTGCATTCTGAACGTCACTCTGCCCGACGGTTCCCGCGTAACGATCGAGGACGGCGCGTCGACGTACGACGTCGCGCGCAAGATCGGCGCCCGGCTGGCGGAGTCCGCCGTCGCTGGGAAAATCTCCTACCAGGGTCGCGACTCGATCGTCGACCTGAACGCGCCGCTTCCGGGCGATTGTGAGCTGACGGTTCTGACCGCTGACGACCGCAACCCCGACAGCCTGCATGTGCTCAGGCACAGCGCCGCCCATGTGATGGCTCAGGCCGTCTGTGAGCTGTTCCCCGAGACGAAACTCGTCTACGGTCCGCCGGTGGACAAGGGGTTCTACTACGACCTCGATCTGGACCGCAGCATTACGCCCGACGACTTCGACGCCATCGGGAAAGCGATGCAGCGGATCATTGCGCAGGATCGCCCGTTCCGCCGCTATGATCTCACCCGCGCAGAGGCCATGGAGAAGCTCGAGAGAGAGGGAAACCGATACAAGATTGACAACGCCGAGCGGGCCGAGGGCGACACGATCAGCTTCTACGTCACCGGTGAGCGGACCGGAGAGGGTTTCGAAGACCTGTGCCGGGGGCCCCACCTGCCCAGCACGGGACGCATCGGGGCCTTCGTGATCCACCAGGTCAGCGGTTCGCACTACCGCGGCGACATCAGCGAGAAGCCGCTCCAGCGGTTGTACGGGACGGCGTTCTTCAAGGCCAAGTCGCTGAAGGAACACCTCAGGCAACTCGAGGAGGCCAAAGCCCGCGACCATCGCGTCATCGGCAAGGAGTTGGGTCTGTTCAGCATCGACCCCGAGGTGGGCAGCGGTCTGGTGCTGTGGCATCCCAAAGGGGCCGTCATCCGGATGCTGCTGGAGAACTTCCTGAAGTTCGAGATGCTGCTGGGCGGTTACCAGCCGGTCTACAGCGCCAACATCGGGCGGCTGGGCCTGTACCGCACGAGCGGGCACTATCCGTACTATCGGGACTCCCAGTTTCCCCCGCTGTACGAGACGGACCGGGGGCGGACGCTGCTGAGCCTTCTGCACACCATCGAGCGGGCGGCCGAGTTCGGCGGGGCCCGGCGGGAGAAAGCGCTGGCGGACGCGCGGGCGCTGGCCGACGCCGCCCAGGCGCTCTGGGGAGACGTTGCGGGCCTGGACGACGCCAAGAGCCCGGAGCAGATGATCGCCATCCTCGATCGTGAGCTGCGGAGCGAGGAAGGGTATCTTCTCAAACCGATGAACTGCCCGCACCACGTTCACATCTACAAGGCCACGCCGCGAAGCTATCGCGACCTGCCGATCCGCTACTTCGAGTTCGGCACGGTCTACCGTTACGAACAGAGCGGCGAGCTGGGCGGTATGGTGCGCGTACGGGGGTTCACCCAGGACGACGCCCATCTGTTCTGCACGCCGGAGCAGTTGCGGGACGAGTTGCGCAGCACGATCGCGTTGACGCTCAAGGTGTTGGAGGCTGTGGATCTGACGGACTATCGCGTGCGGATCGGGTTGCGCGATCCGGATGCGTCGAAGTACACGGGGTCCGACGACCTCTGGGACCAGGCCCAGGAGCAGATTCGCGCCGCGGTCAGGGAAACGGGGCTCGACGCGACGGAGGAGAAAGGGGAGGCGGCGTTCTACGGCCCGAAGATCGACTTCGTCGTCCGGGACTGCATCCACCGCGAATGGCAGCTGGGCACGATTCAGGTGGATTACAACCTTCCCGAGCGCTTTGACTTGACTTACATCGGTCGCGACAACCGCCCGCACCGCCCGATCATGATTCACCGGGCGCCGTTCGGCAGTATCGAACGCTTCGTCGCCATTCTGACCGAGCATTTCGCCGGCGCGTTTCCGCTGTGGCTGGCCCCGATCCAGGTGGCGGTGGTCACGGTCAGCGAGAAGAGTGCTGCGTATGCCAGGCAGGTGTACGATCGTGCCGCCGGCGAGGGGGGCCTGCGCGTGGAACTGGACGTTTCGAGCGACAAGATCGGGCCCAAGAAGCACCGGTATCGGGCGTTGAAGGTCCCGTACATCCTGGTCATCGGCGAGCAGGAGGCCGCCGAGGGCACCGTGAACGTGAACGACCGGCAGGGCAGGACGCTGGGGAACTTCCCGCTCGAGAAGTTCCTCGAAGGCTGCCAGATTGAGATTGCGACGAAAGGGAAGAAACTCAGTATGTAGGGTGCGGGATTCATCCTTCGTCCTTCATCCTTCATTGTTCGTCCGTTATCGTTTAGAGAAGGGAGGTGATCAACCATCGCGAAAACGCTACGTACGAACGAACAGATCCGGATTTCACCGATTCGCCTGATCGACGAGAACAACGCCCAGGTCGGAGTCGTTTCGACATCGGATGCCCAGCGGCGGGCGCGCGACCTCGGGCTCGATCTGGTCGAGGTCTCGCCGATGGAGCGCCCCCCCGTCTGCCGGATCATGGATTACGGGAAGTATAAGTACCACCTGAAGAAAAAACAGAAGGATCGGGGGGCGCGTGCCCAGGTGGTGATGAAGGAAGTCCGACTTCGACCCAAGACCGACGACCACGACAGGCAGATCAAGATCCACCGGGCTCGTCAGTTTCTGGAAAGTGGCAACAAGGTGCAGTTCACCATGCTGTTCCGTGGGCGGGAGCGAGCTCATGCGAACATCGGGTTTGAAGTGTTCAAGTCCATTGTGGACGGCTTCGGCGATGACGTGAAGCTCGAGCGCCCGCCGAAGATGGAAGGCCGGCGCATGACGATGGTCGTCAGCCCCGCCAAGCACTGATCCTGGGGACCGTATCCCCGGGGCCGGGGGGAAACAGGCGGGCTGAGTATGGGCGATGCGCGGTGACCCGCGAACGGAAGCACAGTCCGGCTGACGGTACCAGTCTGTTGGCACGACACGATCGGATCGTCGTTTGACAGTATTGTATCGGGCGGTTTGGAGTCTCTGGCTCCGGTTGCAGTGCCGGGCGGGATGCGCTATCCTGACCTTTCTGTTTGCCGCCCTCTTGGGAGACTTGACTCGAGCAGGGGAGTGCGAATGTCGCAAAGTCAAACTGTCGCCCCGCATGGGGGAAAGCTCGTAAATCGTGTTGTCGAAAACGGCCCCCGCACCGAGCCGTCCACCCGAATCCGGCTGACGCAGCGGCAGCAGTGTGATCTGGAGATGATCGCCATCGGCGCGATGAGCCCGTTGGAAGGCTTCGTGGGGAAGGCTGACTATCACTCCATCTGTCAGAAGATGTGTTTGTCCGATGGAAGGCTGTGGCCGGTCCCGATCACCTGCGCGGTGGATGCGAGTGTCGCGGAGACGATCAGTGCGGGTGAGCAAGTCGTTCTGACCGATGACCGGGATCGCACCTTGGGCTACCTGACCGTGACGGAGACGTACTCGCACCCCAAAGCCGAGCAGGCCAAAACCGTCTTCCTGACGGAGGACACCGCTCACCCCGGGGTGAAGGTCCTGATGGACGAGGGCGACGTTTGCCTGGCGGGCGCGGTCGACGTGGTAACGCTCTGCCACGAACCGGAGTTCCCCCAGTTCCGCCTGACGCCGGCCCAGACGCGGCAGGCGTTCGCCGATCGCGGGTGGAAGACGGTGGTGGCGTTCCAGACCCGCAACCCGATCCACCGTGCCCACGAGTATCTGACCAAGTGCGCACTGGAAATCTGTGACGGGTTGCTGATCCACCCGCTGGTCGGGCAGACGCAACCGGGCGATATCCCCGCCGACGTGCGGATGGCGTGCTACAACGCCCTGATCGAGAAATACTACCAGCCCAAGAGGACGATGCTGTCGGTCATGCCCGCGGCTATGCGGTATGCAGGACCGCGGGAGGCGATCCTCCACGCGATCGTCCGTCAGAACTTCGGCTGCTCGCACTTCATCGTGGGACGGGACCACGCCGGCGTCGGCGACTACTACGGCACCTATGACGCCCAGGAGATCTTCGAAACCCTGGATCCCGGCGACCTGCAGATCCGTAACCTGAACTTCGAGCACGCTTCGTGGTGCAACAAGTGCGAAGGCATGGTCAGCGTCAAGACCTGCCCCCACGGCAACGAGGACAAGGTCTTTTTGAGCGGCAAGAAGGTCCGGGCGATGTTGACCGAGGGGCAGAGGCCCCCGCAGGAGTTCTCCCGCCCCGAGGTTGCGGACATCCTGATCACGTCGATGAAACGGTAGAAGCGGTTTCGGCGACGGTCGGCGCGATCGACCGTTTGGCGAGTGCTGGTAGGCATGAACGTACCGGACGGTTTGATCGAACGATTGACGTCGTGGCGGCGGGCCGTGATCGTGGGGCACGTGACCCCTGACGCGGACTGCCTGGGCTCCATGATTGCGCTGGCGAAGGGCCTTGCCGATGACCGACGGTGCGAAGTCACGGTGTCGCTGCCGCCGGGAAGCGTCTCGCAGCGCCTGGCGTTCATCCTCGACCAGGCCGATCCCGCACTGGCCGACCCCCGCGCCTTCGCGGAGGCCGACGGAATCGTAGTCGTGGACACGGCCAAGGTCTCGCGCTGCAACGTCGACAGGTCGATTCCGGACAACTGGGCGGACGGCAAGACGGTGATCAACATCGACCACCACGCGTCGAACACGCGTTTCGGTGACATCAACTGGGTCGAAGCAGAGGCCAGCAGCACGGCGGAGATGGTCTACTGGCTGCTGCTGCGAGCGAACCGCTCGCTCAGTCCGATGCTCTGCTCGCTGCTGTACGCGGGCATGATCACCGACACCGTGGGATTCACGCTGTCGTCGACCGCCCCGGGCACGCTCCGGGTGGCCGGCGAGGTCGTGGCCCAGGGAGCGGACGTCGCCCAGATCGGGGAGCGCATGTACCGCAGCCTGACCGCCGGCGAGTTTCGACTTCTCCAGACGATCTACGCCAATACGCGCGTGGTCGCCGACGGGCGAATCGCTTACAGCACGGCCGATCACGACGAGATTACGGGAGCGGGATGCACGGCCGCCGACATCGACGATCAGGTCAACGTGCCGCGATCGCTGCGGGGCGTGAAGATCGCGATGCTGTTGACCGAAGGTGTCCGGGGCAAAACCAGGATCAACTTCCGCGGCGAATCCGGCGTGGAGGTCCTCGAACTGGCCAGGTCGCTGGGTGGGGGCGGCCACGCCGAAGCCGCCGGGGCCATCCTCGACATGCCGATCGATCAGGCGGTTCCCCTCGTGGTGGCCAGGACTACCGAGTATGTTGACCGGCTATCCGGCGGATCGGACTCATGAGCGGAGTTACCGACGAGTTCATCACGATCGTATCCGGCCTGCCGCGGTCGGGGACCTCGATGATGATGCAGATGATCCACGCCGGAGGAATCCCGGCGCTGACCGACGAGATCCGGGCCGCCGACGAGGACAATCCGAGAGGCTACTACGAGTTCGAGCCGGTCAAGAAGACGAAGCAGGACCCGTCGTGGCTGGAATCGGCGGCGGGCAAAGTCGTCAAGATGGTGCATCTGCTGCTGCTGGACCTTCCCACGGACCGCCCCTACCGCGTGGTCTTCATGGAACGGCGCTTCGACGAGGTCGTCGCTTCGCAGAACAGCATGCTCGAGCGACTGGGCAAGGGGATCGGCGACCTG
This sequence comes from Phycisphaerales bacterium, assembly GCA_020353195.1. GTDB lineage: Bacteria > Planctomycetota > Phycisphaerae > UBA1845 > UBA1845 > JAFGJQ01. The sequence continues at coordinate 1,518,806 of CP070691.1, forward strand.
CCGAAAGAGCGAATCATCCAGGTCTTCCGGGCGCAGATCGAGAGCGTGGACAAGTGGATGCGGGAGCATTCGTGCTTTCGGTTCGTCCGCGTCAGCTACAACGATCTGATCCGTGATCCCGGCCCGCCGGTGCAAGCGGTGAACGAGTTCCTCGGCGGCCGTCTCGACACCGGCGCCATGATGCATGTTGTGGATCCGTCCCTGTACCGGCAACGGAGTTGAACCGCGTTCCCCGCCAGGTCCGGCGAACGCCGCGATCACGCGAACCGTGCGGTGCTTGACCGGCATACGGGGCGTCCTGCACAATTGCCGGTGTCCATGCATCCGGATCTCCAACCCGAGTTGCTGTTGTCGGCTTATGCGAGCGGGATCTTCCCGATGGCCGACGAGAACGGGGATATCTACTGGTATTCACCCGACCCCCGAGTCGTCATCGACCTGGACGCATTCCACGTGCCCCGATCGCTTCGCCAGGCGCGTAAGCGTGGAGCGTTCGACCTGGTCGTGGACCAGGAATTCCGCGCCGTGATCGCCGCCTGCGCCGACCGCCGAGAAGGCACGTGGATTTCACCCGACATCATCGAGGCATACTGCCGGTTGCACGATCTCGGGTTCGCGCACAGCGTGGAGGCGCGACGAAAGGGGCGGCTGGCGGGAGGGCTGTACGGCGTGGCGCTGGGCGGGGCGTTCTTCGGCGAATCGATGTTTCATCGCGAGTCCGACGCATCGAAGCTGGCCCTGGTCCACCTGGTCGAGCACATGCGCCGGAGGGGTTTTGTCCTGCTCGACGTGCAGTTCATGACCGAGCACCTGCGGCGTTTCGGGGCCCGTGAGATCCGGCGCGACGAGTATCTGGATCGACTTTCGCGAGCGCTGGCCGTATCGTGCACGTTCGTGGATCGACCCGGTCAGGCGATTTGACATGACGCTCTCTGCTCCGCCAGCCGAACTGTTCCTCAAGAACATGCGCGCTCTCTGGCGGGCCGACCACTGGCTCGCCCACCGGGTGGACGCGGTGGCCGACGAGGATCGCCTGGCCATCCAACCGACCCGGTCGGGTGCGTGGACGGCGGCGGTTCCGGCGGCCCACGGCCGGCCCTGCTATCTGCATTCCCGCTACGACCCCGAGGCCGAAGCGGAGAAGCTGCTCGTCGACCTCGACTTCGACAACAACTACTGCTTCGTCGTGAGCGGCTTCGGGCTGGGGTATCACATCCGGGCGATGTACGAGAAGCTCAAGGGCGACGCGATCATCGTTGCCATCGAGCCGTCGGTGGAGTCGCTGGCGACCGCACTGTCCTGCGTGGACCTGGCGGACGTGATCGATTCGGGGAAGCTCATCGTGCTGCTGCGCCCGAACAAGGCCACGTTCCATGAGCGGCTCAAACCCCACAACGCGTTGATCATGCTCGGCGCGCAGTTCGTCGCTCATCCCCCGTCACAGCAAATCGCGGGCGAGTTTCACGCGGCGGCCCGTAAACTCTTCACCGAGTTCGTCACCTACACGCGGGTCGCGCTGATCACCCTGGTCAGCAACGCCCAGATCACCTGCCGCAACATCGCGAATAACCTCCCCACCTATGTGGCCACGCCGCCGATCGACATCTTGCGGGGCCGGTTTGCGGGGTGCCCCGCGATTGTCGTCTCCGCCGGCCCGTCGCTCCGCAAGAACATTCACCTGCTGGACGAAACCAAAGGTCGGATCATCATCATCGCCACCCAGACCACCTACAAGGTGCTGCGCCAGCGCGGCGTGATCCCCGATTTCGTGGTCAGCCTCGACTACCACGAGAAATCAAGACAGTTCTTCGAGGGGATCGAACCGTCAGGCGACGTTCACCTGGTGGCGGAACCCAAGGCCACGTGGCACGTGATCGACGAGTTCCGCGGGCCCGTGTCGCTGCTGAGCAACCCGTTCGCCCGCCTGCTGCTGGGAGATGAGCTGGCGGCGCGAGACGGTTTGCCCCCCGGCGCTACGGTCGCCCACCTGGCGTTCTATCTCGCCCGCTACGCCGGGTGCAGCCCGATCATCTTCGTGGGGCAGGACCTGGCCTATACCGGCTACGTGTACTACGTTCCCGGCGTCGAGATGCACGACACGTGGCGCAGCGAGATCAATCGCTTCAACACGATGGAAATGAAGGAGTGGGAGCGGCTGGTGCGGGCCCGCGAAGCGCTGCGGAAGGTCAAAGACGCTCAGGGGCGCGAACTCTATACGGACGACCTGCTGTTCACATACCTCGAGCAGTTCGAGAAAGACTTTGCGGGTTGCCCGGCCAAGCTGATCAACGCCACCGAGGGCGGCGCCTGCATCCGGGGCACGGAGTCCATGACCCTTCGCGCCGCGCTCGACCGCTATGGCCAACACCCGATTCCGGCGGAGCGGTTCGCCTATCGGCGCAACATGCAGTGGTACGACAGGACCCGACACCAACCCGCCCGGAATGAGCTGGCCAGCCGACTCGATGAGGTGCGCGCGGTGGGGGACATCTGCGACGAGATGTCCAAGCTGCTCGAGGAGCTCCAGGGACTGACTGACCGTCCGGACCAGTTCAACCGGCGGCTGACACGCGTGGATGAGTTGCGGACCGTGCTCCGCTCATCGGATCGGGCGTACCAGATCATCACCAGCGCTTCGCAGATGGCCGAGCTGCGGCGGTTCACCGCGGACCGCCAGCTCCGGGTCGCTGCCGGCAAGACCGAAGGCGAACGCGCCCTCAAGCAGCTGAAACGGGACATGGAGTTTGTCAAGAGCGTCCGGGAGGGTGTGGACATGGTCACCGCCATGCTCCGCGGCGCCCTGGATCGATTCGACCGGGTCTTGGCGGAGGACACGCGAACGTGAAGGTCATTGCCGCTATCGAGGTTGATTTGCACCGGACGCCGCTGGGGACCGCGCCGCGTTTCGCCGAACAGATCGGCGGACAAACCGTCTTGGCGCGGACCGTGACCCGAGTGGCCCGGGCGAAACGCCTGGACGGCGTGTTCGTCCTCTGCCCCGACGATCAGGAATCGCAATGCCGATCCCTGCTGTCCGGGCGGCCTGCCACCCTGCGCTCCCATTCCGCCGGCCCGCCGCCCTACCGTCCGCTGGTCCGCGTGGTGCGGAAATGGGCGCTGGACAGTTGGCGAGGGGGGATGGGCGGCTCCGCGGTCATTGACGAGTACACGCATACAGCCGTGCTGGCCAGCCTGGCCGCCGCCGAGAAGGCCGATGCCGTGGCCGTCGTTCCTGGACCCTGCCCGCTGATCGATCCCGGGCTGATCGATACGCTCGTCGAGCATTTCGGCTCCGTCTCTGATGACACGCTCATGACATTCATGCAGACGCCGCCCGGGCTGTCGCCTGTCATCTTCCAGTCCGGGCTGCTGGCCGAGCTGGCCCGGCAGGGCATCCCCCCTGGCTGGACCATGAGCTACAAGCCCGACCGCCCGGAGACGGACCTGGCATCGCGCAAGTGCGCCTGCAACGCCCCCCAGGCCCTTCGCCATGCGTGTGGACGATTCATCGCCGACACCGACCGCGCCACGGAGACGATCCGGGCCTACCTGGCTGATCACCCGGAGCCCCCCTCCTCGAACGGGGCCGCCGCGGCCGAGCACGTCGGCCAGTGGGCGATCAACCGACAGTCCCGATACGTCCCCCCGCTGCCTCGTGAACTCGAGATCGAACTGACGACGCAGGATTCGCTGGCAAGCAAAGCGGGGGTCGAGTTGCGGCCGGTGGTGCCGCCCGACAGGCAGCGCGGGCCGATCAACCCCGACCTCGTGCGGCGGCTGGCACGAGAACTCGCGGTGATGGACGACACGCTGGTCGTCCTGGGCGGCTTCGGCGACCCGCTACTGCACCCGCGATTTACGGACATCCTGGCCTACCTGCGCCAGGCCGGGATCTACGGAATCGCCGTCCGCACCGGCGGCGCGCGCCTCGCTGACGCCTCGATCGCCGCCCTGGTTGAGCATGAAGTGGACGTGGTCACCGTCCTGCTCGATGCCTGGACTCCGCAGCGCTATCGAGAGCTTCACGGTGGTGACCTCGAGCCGGTGATCGAGGCCATGGACCGGCTCGCCCGGGCCCGGCAGGAGCACGACCAGCCCGCCCCGCTGGTCGTGCCGGAGATGGTCAAGGCGGTTCCCACCGTCGACGAGATGGAGGCCTTCTTCGACGGCTGGCTTCGCAAGCACGGCTGGGCCACCATCGTCGGGTACAGCCGGTATGGCGGCGCTCTGCCCGATCGCTGTGTCATCGATATGTCACCGCCGTTGCGCTGCCCCTGCCGGCGCATCAATACCCGGTGTACGGTGCTCGCTGACGGCGGCGTCATCGCCTGTGACCAGGACTTCGCCGCCGCCCGGCCCGTCGGCTCGCTGCTCGACAGTTCGCTGGGCGAGGTGTGGACCGGGCCGAAGATGACCGACCTCCGAGCCCATCACGCCGCCGGGCGATATGACGCCGACCCGCTCTGTGCCGCATGCTCCGAGTGGCACCGGCCATGACCACGTACCCGGCGATTGAAAGTCACCTGGCGACCCCGTAGAGTTTGTATGGGGGACGCGCCGCACGCAGGCAGGAGTGCTCCGCACATGGCCGATACCGCGGGACGGATCGTGGGGATCGACCTGGGGACCACGTTCTCGGCGCTGGCGTATATCGACGCCCGGGGCCGGCCGGTGAGCGTACCTAACGAGGAGGGAGAGCTCGTCACGCCGTCCGCGGTTCTCGTTCGGCCCGACCGCACGATCCAGGTCGGCAGTCAAGCCCTGCTGGCGGCGGAAGACCAGCCGCAGAACGTCGCCACGAACGTCAAACGGGACATGGGCGAGAAGTTCTACCACCGGCTGGTCGGGGGCCGCCAGTTCTCGCCCGAGGCACTGTCGGCGCTGGTGCTCAAGAAACTGGTCAAGGACGCCGCTCGCGAGATCGGCGATGTGGCCGGCGCTGTCGTCACCGTGCCGGCCTACTTCGGCGACCGGCGACGACGGGCCACCGAGGACGCCGGGCGCATCGCCTCGCTGAACGTGGTCGACATCATTAACGAGCCGACGGCGGCGGCGCTGGCCAACGCATTTCGATGCTACGTGGAGCGCGGCGGTGAGACGACCCGGTTTGAGACGGCCGGCATCGCCGCCACCGCCCCTTCGACGACGCTGATCTTCGACCTCGGCGGAGGGACGTTCGACGTGACGATCATCCGCATCGCCGGACCGGAGTTTGAAGTGGTGGCCACCGGCGGCGAGGTCCGCCTCGGCGGCGTCGATTTCGACGCCCGCCTGCTCGACTTCTTCTGCGAGCAGTTCGTACGGCGCTTCGGCGTCGACCCCCGAGACAACGAGGAGTCACGGGCCCGTGTCCGTCACGTCTGCGAGCATGCCAAGATCGCCCTGAGCAGCCGCGAACAGACCGTCATGATCTGTGACCATCTCGGACAAACCCTGCACCTGCCGATCACCCGCCGGCAGTTCGAAGACCTGACGGCGGACCTGATCACCCGCACGCAGATCTCGACCGACATGCTCTTGCAGGACGCCCTGCTGACCTGGGGCAAGATCGACGACCTTCTGCTGGTCGGCGGGTCCGCCCAAATGCCGGCGGTGCGGCAGATGCTGGAGCGCATCTCGGGCATGAAACCGAACATGGCCATTGCCCCCGACCAGATCGTCGCCCACGGTGCCGCCATTCACGCCGCGATCATCCAGATGAAAGACACCGCCGTCACCACGCTGCCCGATGGGGCGCGGCGAATCGACAGCGACGCCGCGTCGGGCGGTCCGGCCGACGATGAACCGATCGAGTTGTTCAAGTTCGAGCCGTCGGTGGTCGAGGCTGCCCGTCAGGTGAAGCTCGCCGACGTCAACGCCCACAGCCTCGGCGTGATTGTCCGCTCGTCACGCGAGGATCGGATCGTCAACTCGATGATCATCCCGCGGAACACGCCCCTGCCCGTGACGCGGACGAAGATCTTCGGGACCGAGGCTGCCAATCAACGGGTGGTCCGCATTCCCGTGGTCGAAGGCGAGACGCGAGACCCGCGCGGGTGCACGCAAATCGGCGAGTGCATGATCCAGGAACTGCCCCCGGGCCTGCCTCAGGGCTCGCCCGTCGAAGTGACGTTTCGCTACGATACCAGCGGTCGGGTCCACATTCGCGCGGTGGAGACGATGTACAACACAGAGGCGTCGGCGGACATTAAACGAGACTCGGGCTTTGCACCCGCCGACCTGGACGCGCTGGCCGACGCCGTGCGGGAGCTCGACGTGTGATGGAAACCCGATGCGCGCGGACGGTCGAACCATGACCGCACCGGCCGACGATCCATGCACTCGCTTCCTCGGGCTGCCCGATGGTCCGCGCCCGCCCCACTTCTACGCGCTGTTGGAACTGGAGCTGTTCTGCAGTCAGCCCGAACGGATCGAGGACGCGGTCCGCAAGCAGTTCCGGCGCATCAAACCCTACGAGGACAACCCGGACCGCGAGACCCGCGAGGCGATCCAGGACATCATGAACCAAATCGCGACCGCCCGGGTCGTGCTCACCGATGCCCGGCGCAAGGATGCTTATGACGATGACTTGGCACGGCAGCTGGGCGTGAACCGCGACGCGATCATGCAGTCGAAGCTGGCGACGCCGCGGCCGGAGTACGAACTGGTCGTGACCGCCGGCCCGGCGCTGGTCGGCCATCGCGTTCGCCTGCTGACCGATATGACGGTGACCATCGGAAGCGACCCGCACTGTGTGCTCACATTGGAGTCCGGCCGGATCGGCCCGCACCACTGCCGCCTGCGTTTCGGCGATACCGACTGGGTGTTTGAACAGGTCGACCGCACCCGCATGTCACTGGTCAACGATGAGCGTACGGTCCGGCACCTCCCCACGGACGGCGACGCCATCGACGTCGGCGGCTATCGTCTGCGATTCGTTCGCATCAGCGAGTCGCCCGCCGCCGCCGACGCCGGGAACCTGCCGCCGATATCGTTGACCTTGCAGGCCGGCCCGTGCATTCCCGAGCCCCACTGCAACGCCCTGCCGCCGGAGCGCATCCTGATCGGTGAAGATGACACGGTCCTGTGGCAACTCGCCCATCCGCGCGTCTCGCGTCATCATTGCCGCATCGAGCCGTCCCGTGGCGTCTGGACCATCACCGACCTGAACAGCACGAACGGCACACGCGTCAATGAGGACGAAGTCATCGTCGATTGTCCTCTCAAACACCGCGACCGCGTCACGATCGGCCCGTTCGAAATCCTCGTCAGCCTGCGGCGGTGACGAGAATGAACGGCAAATGGCCGATTACGAGCTGCGACCGTCAGGAAGCAGAAACGGGAAACGGCGAATAGCGCGCGGGTTGGAGGCGGACACGACGGGCGGTATGACGAAGCACAGGGCCGCCCTGTTTCCAACCGACCAGCGGTGGTGGTGCCGTCGGGAAAAGCGGTGCACCGTCACAGGAGCGTCTTTTATCGGGAGTCGCTCGTCGGGCGCGTGATCGTTTCGCGGCGAATTCCGGCACATTGCCCGCCAGAGCGGTGCGACGGTGGTGATCCGGAACGACGGGCACCTTGCCACTTCTCTTCCGGCAGCCTACAATTAAGGGGGTACGGGGTCTCCCGGCGCCGATGGGCCGGGTACCGTGCCGCTTCATGACGTTGACGCCAAGCGGAAGGCATGTCGCAGCATCGGCAAGTCGTGCAAAATGAACTGACCGCTTTGGTCCCAATGGCGTCATCCACTAACAGGTTGTAGCGGGTCTGATTGCGTCACTCGTCGACGGGCCGCGGCGCACGCGCGTGGTGCTTCCTGGCGCTCGGAGCATTCAGGTGGCCGGAACCAGCCTGCCACAATCAAAGAAGCGCGTCGGGGCGACAGGGCGGTCAGAGTACATCCACGACATCGATAAGATCGCCGCCATTCCCGAATGCCAACGGGCAAAGCTCAAGGAAGTCGCCCGGAAGTACGCGTTTCGCGCCAACGACTATTACCTGAACCTGATCGACTGGAACGACCCGGCTGACCCGATACGTCAGATCATCATACCCCGCGAAGAGGAATTACACGACTGGGGTAAGCTCGATGCGAGTAATGAACGGGGCGTCACGGTTACGCGTGGCGTGCAACACAAGTACCCTCATACAGTGCTGCTGCTATGCACGGAAATGTGCGGCGCACACTGCCGGTACTGCTTCCGCAAGCGGCTGTTCATGGGCGGCAACCGTGAGACCGCGAACAACGTAGCCGAGGGCCCGGCGTACGTCGCCGCCAATCCCGGGGTGACCAACGTTCTCCTGAGCGGAGGCGACCCTCTACTGCTGAGCACGCGCCGACTCGCCGAACTTCTCGGGGCTTTGCGGAATATCGCCCACGTCAAGATCATTCGCATCGGGTCGAAGATGCCGGCGTTCAACCCGTGGCGACTGCTGGATGATCCGGATCTTCAGAATGTGTTGCGACGGTATTCCACGCCGCGAAAACGCATCTACCTGATGACGCATTTCGACCATCCGCGCGAGCTGACCGGCGCGGCGATTGACTGCGTCGACTGTGCCATTCGCAGCGGCGTGATATGCGTCAACCAGTGCCCGTTGGTCAAAGGGGTGAACGACAACGCCGACGTGCTGGCGACCTTGTTTCGGGAGCTCTCGTTCATTGGCTGCCCGCCCTATTACGTCTTCCAAGGTCGCCCGGCGGCAGGGAACGAACCGTATAAGGTCCCGATCGTGCGCGGCTGGGAGATCGTCAGGCAAGCTATGAGGCAAGGCTCCGGGCTTGCCTGTCGTGCGCGGTTTGTGATGTCGCATGAAACGGGCAAGCTCGAAATTCTCTCCGTGGACGACGATCACATGTACCTGCGCTACCACCGGGCCAAGGACCCGGCGATGCGCGGGCGATTCATGATCTACAAACGCGACGACGAGGCCTGCTGGCTCGACGAGTTGGAGTTGGTCGACAGTCGCAGCGCATTGGAGTTCGCGCCGTCATCCCTTGATCACCCCGATCGGCTGCAAGCGGCAGACGATCTTGCTGATACCGGCGTTCTCGACAACTGAGACGACCTCCCGAACGTCCTTGTATGCGTCGGGTTGCTCTTCGTCGAGCCCCTTGCGACTGCGGGCACACGCGTAGACGCCGCGGGATAGCAGTTCCTTATGAATCGATCGGCCCTTGGCCGCCCTGATGGCGGCGTGGCGCGACATCAGTCGGCCCGCACCGTGGCACGTGCTGCCGAACGTATGCTCCATCGCCCCGGGCTGGCCGACCAGCACGTAACTGCATCGGCCCATGTCGCCGGGGATGATCACCGGCTGACCGATGCGGCGATACTTGGGCGGCACATCCGGATGGCCGGGTGGATACGCGCGGGTCGCCCCTTTGCGGTGGATGCACAGCGTCTTGGTCACCGTGCCCACCGGAAACGACTCCATCTTGGCGATGTTGTGGGCAACGTCGTACACCAGGTGCAGGCCGATTCTCTCCCACGGCTGCTCCAACACGGCACTCAGCGCCTGACGGGCCAGGTGCGTCATGATCTGGCGGTTGGCCCAGGCGAAGTTGGCGGCGGCTTGCATGCCCTTGAAATAACGCTGCCCCTCCTTGGAGTGGACCGGGGCGCAGACGAGCTGGCGGTCAGGCAACTCGATGCCGTACTTCCTCGGAACGTCACGCAGGTCGCGGATCGCATCGTCGCACACCTGATGCCCCAGACCCCGCGAACCGGAGTGGATCATCACCGTGATCTGCCCCTGTTCGATCCCAAGGGCGGCCGCCGCATCCTTGTCGAACACCGCGTCCACGACCTGCAGCTCGATGAAGTGGTTGCCGGACCCAAGCGTGCCGCACTGGTCCCCTCCCCGCTGCCGCGCGCGGTCCGAAACGCAACCCGGATCGGCACCGGCCAGACAACCATGGTCCTCAGTCATCTCAGTGTCGCCGGGCACACCGAATCCGCGATCGATGACGGAAGCGGCACCCCGGGCAAGCACGTCGTCGAGTTGCCTCCCCTTGAGCTTCACCTTGCCGCCCCGGCCCACTCCGCACGGGATGGTCGTAAACAACGCGTCGGTCAGCTCCCGGACGCGGGGCTCGACGTCCGATCGGCACAGGTCGCTGCGGATCAGCCGGACCCCGCAGTTGATGTCGTACCCGACGCCGCCGGGACTGATCACGCCGCCGCCGGCCGGGTCGGTGGCCGCCACCCCGCCGATGCAGAACCCGTAGCCGAAATGGATGTCAGGCATGGCCAGCGACCGCTTGACGATACCGGGCAGCGTGGCCACGTTGGCCACCTGCGCCACGCAGGGATCACCCTTGACGGACTTCATCAGCGTTTCATCGGCGTAGATCATGCCGTCGACGCGCATGCCGGGTACCGAATCACGGGGTATGCGAACACGGCATGCGTCCACGCGTTCGAGCTTGCCTTGGAACGGAGTGGCCATCGGTCACGAGCCTCCATGTGCATTCTATCCGTCTACAAGTCCAAAATCACGGTGGCTTCGTAACGCCCCCGGCGTTGCTTCACTTCAAGGCCGTGATACGTGACGGCCTTGATCTCACTGTCGAATCGCGACCGTTCCAGATCCACGCGCCGCCCCTGCCCGGTGGCGGACAGGTAGGCGTCACTGATCTGCGCGAATTCGATCTCGCTGATGTGCAGATGCCGCGTATCGAACCGGAACAGCAGTTCCGCCAGCCAATCGTGGAGCAGGTCCGTGGCGTCGGGGGCCTGCAATTCGATCGTCACCGTCTCCCCGACGTCCGTCGAAACGAGCTCGCCGATAAGCCGGTAGAAACCCGTTGCCGCCGCCTGGAACAGCGCCGCCAACGTGTCACCCCACACGTGAAGCTTGACGTCGGCAGTATGCTCTTGAAACTCGAACCCCGCGTCGGGCGCGCTCATGGTGTCGGTCCCCCGGGGACACTCCGGCGCAGGTGGCGGGGCCCTCTTTAAACCACGCTGCGTTTCAAGCTCGCGCTTCGTCGACATGACATGCCGCCGCACGCGACGACACGCTGCCCAAGAGGTCTCCCGTTCCCTTAGCGTCCGCGACTATAACTCCTCGTCGACCCGGCGAACATCGGCGCCCACGGCGCTGAGCTTCTCCTCGATTCTCTCGTAGCCGCGGTCGATGTGATAGGCCCGGCGGACCACCGTTCTGCCCCTGGCCACCAATCCCGCCAGCACGAGCCCCGCCGACGCCCGCAGGTCCGAGGCCATCACCGGCGCCCCGACCAGGCGCTTGACGCCCTGAACGATGACGGTAGGCCCCTCCTTTCGGAGGCGGGCCCCCATGCGGTTCAACTCCGCCACGTGCAAAAACCGATCGGGAAAGACCTTCTCGCAGAGCACGCTGTTGCCGTCGGCCAGACAGAGCAGGGCCATCACTTGCGCCTGCAGATCGGTGGGGAACCCGGGATAGGGTTGCGTGGTGATGTCGATAGGCTCCAGCCGGCGAGCAGAGGAGACGGCCACCCCGTCTTCCGCGCGTTCGATGATCACCCCGATTTTGCGAAGGCGGTCGACGACGGCCAGCATGTGCTCCAGCCGCGCGCACTTGAGCGACAGGTCCCCGTTCGTGATGGCGGCGGCAATGGCGAACGTGCCGGCCTCGATCCGGTCAGGAAGGATCGTGTGCTCGCAACCCGTCAACGACCCCGTGCCCTCGATCGTGATCCGCGGCGTGCCGTAGCCTTTGATGTTGGCCCCACACTTGTTGAGAAACTCGGACAGATCGACGATCTCCGGCTCGCAGGCGGCCGACTCGATGATCGTCCGCCCGTCGGCCAGCACGGCGGCCATCATGACGTTGGCCGTCCCGGTGACGGTGGAACCGAACGCGCCGCCCAGGAAGATCTCCGCCCCCTTGAGCTTCTTGGCTTTCAGGAGCATGTCGCCGTTGGTCAACTCGAAATCGGCGCCCAGAGCCGTCATGCCCTGAATATGAAGGTCGACGGGGCGGTCGCCGATCGAGCACCCGCCCGGCATGGCCACCTGCGCCTGCTTTCGCTTGGCCAGCAACGGGCCCATCACACAGACACTGGCCCGCATCTTGCTCACTTCCTTGTACTCGGCGTGACAGTTCATCTCGTCTTCGACGCGGATACGCAGCGTGCCGGGGCCCGTCCGTTCGACCGACAGCCCCAACTTCTCGAGCAAGTGGGTCATCTGCCGGACGTCGGCAAGATCGGGCACGCGATGGAGGACGGTTTCACCCTCACACAGGATCGTCGCCGCCAGGATGGGCAAAGCCGCGTTCTTCGACCCACTGATGTTCACCGTCCCGCGCAAGCGGGGCCCGCCGTTGATTTCAAAGCAGTCCACAGTCAGTCATCCCTTGTCGAAAACAAACTGGACCACGCGGTCGCACCCGCTGCCGGGATCTCGCCACGTATCACGCAGTGAATAGCGCCCGACGTCGTCGAACAGCTCCACCACTGCATCGCGCTGATCGTAGCCGATCTCCAAGAATATGGAACCGCCACAAGCGAGAATTTCATGGGCCCGAGAGGCAAACAGGCGATAGAACGCCAGCCCGTCGTCGCCGCCCGCCAGCGCCGAGCGCGGCTCATAATCGCGGATGCTGCGAGGCAGCGAGTCCCAGTCTCGGCCGGAAACATACGGGGGGTTCGAGACGAACACGTCCATTCGCCCCTCGGCGGTCACGTCCGCCGGCAGATCGAGGCCGTCGGCTTGGATCAGAGTCAGACGGTCCGTCAGCCCGTGCCGGTCGCGGTTACGCCGGGCGATCGCCAACGCGTCGGCCGACACGTCCGTCGCCACACCCGAGACGTTCTCAACCTGAAAGAGAACGGCCAGGGCGACACACCCGCTGCCGGTCCCAACGTCGATCAGCCGGATCGGACGTTCGCCCGACCTCCGGCAGTGTTCCACCGTCCGCTCGACGAGCAGCTCCGTCTCTGGACGGGGAATGAGCACCTGCGGCGAAACCTCCATATCGAGCGAATAGAACTCCTTGTGCCCCACCAGATACGCGATCGGCTCGTGGGCGGCCGCACGCCGGATTAGCTCGCGGAACGCGCCCCGGACGCTCTCGCCGGGTATCGTGTCGAACCTGGTGTACAACTCGATCTTCTTGCACCCCAACGCGTACGCCAGCAGCAGCTCCGCGGACAGGCGAGGCTCGTCGACCCCGGCCGAATCCAGATAGTCGGTGGTCCAGCTCAGCAGGCGCCCGATCGTCCAGACAGCCTCGTTCGCGTGTGTGTCGGCGTCCATGCGCGCCAACTATACTCGGTCAAGCCGAACCGCAAAAGCAGTGCCACTCACGTCACGCCTGAGCCCCGCATGTTGACTTGACGCCGGACTGCGCAGATGCTGACACGTATGGGAAACGCTGCCACGCGCCAACCCACCCGCCCCGTAGACCTCTCGGTGAACCTGGCCGGGATGAAACTCGCCAACCCGCTCATGACCGCCTCGGGGACGAGCGGCTGCGGCCGGGAGCTTGCCCCCTACGTCGACCTGCGGCAACTCGGGGCGTTCGTTACCAAAGCCGTCACCCTCGAGCCCCGCAAAGGCAACCCCCCGCCGCGCACCTGGGAAACGCGGTCCGGAATGCTCAACGCGATCGGGCTGGCCAACGTGGGCCTGGAACGCTTTCTGGCCGAAAACGTGCCGTACCTGCGAGGGCTCGGCATCCCCGTCATCGTCAACGTCGCCGGCCACTCCGCGGACGATTACCTCGCAGTCTGCCGTGCCCTCGATCCAGTTGCGTGCGTGTCGGGGCTGGAACTCAACGTCTCATGCCCGAATGTGGCTGACGGGCTCGAGTTCGGCACCGACCCCGAGCGCCTGGGCGGGCTGGTGGCCCGGGTGCGGGATGTCGTGAAACGGTCGTGCCTGATCGTGAAGCTCTCGCCGAATGTGACCGACATAACGGCCTGTGCGGCTGCGGCGATCGCGGGCGGTGCCGACGCGCTGTCCATGATCAACACGTTGAAGGGGATGGCCGTCAACACCGACACCTGGCGCCCGGTACTGGCCAACGTTGTCGGCGGGCTGTCCGGGCCCGCCGTTCGCCCCGTGGCGCTGCATATGGTGCACGCGGTCTACTCGAAGGTGGCCCGCGACGCCGGAGTGCCGATCATCGGGATGGGAGGGATAGAAACCTGGCGCGACGCAGTGGAGTTCCTCCTGGCCGGTGCGACCGCGCTCGCTGTCGGCACGTCGCTCTTCGTCGACCCGACCACGCCCCTCCGAATCCGGGACGGCCTGGAGGAGTACCTGTCCCGAACGGGCCTGACGTCGGTGCGCGACCTGATCGGACAACTGCGACTTTGACGGGCCCGGCCTCCCCGCCCCCGGTGCCGGTTCTCCGGCCCGCTGCCCCCGCCGGATCGCACTGGAACGGCGCCCGGCGTCTGACGTTGCCGCATCGTGGCCTTTCGGCGCGTCAGCGCCTCTCTTGCTCCCTTCCCCGTTCAATCATTCGCCCGACGAACAGCCCGCCTTCGAACAACAGGACGACGGGGATAGCCAGCAGGACCTGGCTGACTACGTCGGGAGGCGTCAAGATCGCCGCCGCGATCGTCGTGCCGAAGATCACGTACCGTCGCGAACTACTCAGCGCTTTGACCGAGACGATGTTCGTCAACACGAGGAACACCACGAGCACTGGCACTTCAAACGCCAGCCCGAACGCCAACGCCAGGGACAGGATGAATGAAACGTAGAAATTCAACCCGAATTGGCTGTTGACCGGCGCCGCATCAGCCGTGCCCTCCATGCGTACGCTCAGCACCCCCTTCGGCGTCTGGATGGCAAGCCGGTTGACCTCCGTATCGACCCAGACGGTTCCCGGCTCTGCGTCCTCGGGCGTGCCGGAAACCAGAGGGATGGACGTCTCGAGCGGGCCTGCCGCCGGCTGGGTCGTCGCGGCGTCATCTGGGACGAACCAGGCCTGCACCCAGTTCGGACTGACGTCCGGCATGGGAATCCTCAGGCTGAATGCCACGAAGAAGTTCAGCACGATCGGCAGAACGATGAAATACATGAACAACACGCCGCCCAGAAACAGAACGATCGACACCGGCGCGAACCGCCTGACGAACCGCCTTTCATGTGCGTAGAGCCCGGACGCGACGAACAGCCAGACCTGGTGCAACACCCAGGGCATCGAGATGATCAGACCGCACAGCAGCCCGATCTTCAAATAGATCAGAAACGAGTCCGGCGGGCTCAGAATCTGGATGTTCGCGGGTTGATCGTGGGCCCGCAGCACCACCAGTGCCGGCTGCAGGAGGATCGACAGCAGGTCCCCCGCGAAATACAGCGACAGCCCCGCACAAAGCGCCACCCCGATCAAGGCCCTGATCAGACGAGACCGCAACTCCTCGAGGTGGTCACCAAAGGACATCCGCGTCGAATCGATATCCGACGAGTCGCTTGCGCCACGCGCGGATCCGGCGGACGGCGAGGCTCGGTCCGATTCTTCGGTCATCGGCGCGATTCTAGTCAACCCTTCACGACAGCGTCAACGACCCGCGACCGGAGGCGAGCCAAGGCCCGGGCCGAGGCGACGCCCGTCTGTGAATTGTCTCCGCCACCGGGAGACACCGGCGGTGAGGGCATCGCCGGCGTGGCTTTACTCATTTTCACAACCCCCGCTGGCCCGCGGACAGGGGCCGCCCCGATGCCGTGTCCGCGCCCGCTGCCCCGCCGGAATTGAATCCGGGCCGATTTCCTCCGTTGGCGTTGCCCCGGTCGATCGCATATAATCCCCGTTGCTGGTATCGGTGCGGCGGCGGCGGACCGTGGGCACGCCCGGCGCAAGAGGCAGGCATGTCGGAAAGCCAGAAAAAGGGGTTGGCGGTCGGGGTGACCGTCATAGTCGGGATCATCCTGGCGTACTCTCTCTATGCGAATCTCGGCGGGGAGCGGATCCCCGCGAACACCCGGCAGCTCAAGTGCTCGGAGACGAACGAGCTCTTCCCGCTGGAGATGAAGCCCGGACTCGGGCACTACCCTCACGTCAACCCGGAAACCGGCAGGAGAACGTTGTATCCCGTCGAATGGTGCTACAACGGGGAATGCCTCGCCAAGGGCGGGACCCCGGTGATCTTGAACACGCAGTTGGGCAAGGAAGAGCCGACGTACTGCCCGGTCTGCGGGCATATCGTCCGGTTCCATAATCCAGGGCCGGCGCGGGACTGATCACGCGAACAGGAGCCAGGAAAGGCCGTACGTCCGGCGAATGAGCACAACCTGCAATCGTAAGCCCAGGTGCGCGGGACGGAGGTACGTCGTCATGACGAGCATAGTGGAGACGAACGGCGCGGCGACGGCGGGCAGGAACACAAAGCGGCGCGCGGAGCAACGTGGCGCATTCACGCTCATTGAACTGCTGGTGGTCGTCTCGATCATCGCCCTGCTGATATCGATCCTGCTTCCCTCGCTCCAGGCGGCGCGGGAACAGGCCAAGACCGTCGTGTGTACGGCGAACACCGCGGGGCACGGACGCGCATGCGCATCGTACGTGACCGAAAACAACAGCTGGATCCCCGGCTCTCCGGGGACCACCGGCAGCGAGCTGCTCGGCAAGCTCGGCGCACTGAATGAGGCCGCAGAGGAATATCCGACCGGCAGCGGGACGTGGAAGCCGGCAGCGGTCCAGATCTGGGATTGGGCCGGACCTCTGGCAGCCCTGGAAATGAGAATGGCCCTTACGGGATTGCGACCGCGCAAGCTCCGCGCCATCGCGGAGGAGCATTTCGTCTGCCCGTCGAACCAGATCATCGCCAGCCCGTATCTCAACGGGGCAACCGGACCCACGGGCGGCTTCGATTTCCAGAAGATGATCAGCTACAACACGATCCGCAACCTGCTGATGTGGCCGCGAAGCGGAGACGGCCCCCCGGGCCCCTTCCCCTACTACACGAGCTTCGACCAGATCGGCGGAACCACCAAGCTTCCGGGACATCAGGCACCCCAGATCGGGCGCATCGGTAACCCCAGCGAGAAGATCTTCCTCGCCGACGGATCCCGCTACACGACGACGGACGGGGTCGTGGACTTCGACGTCAGTTGGGATGGCCGCGCCGGCGGGTCGTTCTCCAACCCCGGTCCGACCCTCAGGCATCCGTACCGCACGTCGTATTTCCCGGACGATCCGGAACGCCGGTACTCCTATCGCCACGGCAAGCGCACCAACCCCGGGCTCGTGGCAATCTTCTTCGACGGGCACGCCGAGTACCTGCCGGAACCCAGGTCCCGGTTCCCCGACTACTGGTGGCCGAAAGGCACGGAAATACCGGCCGGGGAACTCAACGCCGCGTCCCAAGCCGCGGTCACGGGACTCGTTGACTCCGACAACATCTACCGCGTGCGGCGATAGCCCGGAACCGCCGCCGATGCTCGTGCCCGCTGAATAGGATGCCGGGCACGAGGGCCCGCAGCCACGGCCAACCAGGGAGTGCAGGCGGTGCTCATCGGAATCCTGTCGGACAGCCACGGACGCTGCAAAGCTGTGCGGCGAGCGGTCGCACTGTTCGACCGCCTCGGTGCGGGCATGATTATCCACTGCGGCGACGTCGGCGACCTGGGTGTGCTCGACGAGATGGCCGGCCGAAACTGCCGCTTCGTCTGGGGCAACATGGACGAGCCGAGCTCGGCCGTCGACGCGCATCTGGAAACACTCGGAATCCCCCCACCCGATCACCAGGGCCTCTCAATCGACGTCGACGGCAAGCACATTCTCGTGTTCCACGGGCATGAGCCGACATTCCGCAGGGCTATCCACGAGCAAGCCGCTGACTATGTTCTCCACGGCCACACCCACCAGCCTTGCAACAGGCGAGTCGGCGCCGTTCGCGTCGTCAACCCCGGCGCTCTGCACCGGGCGAAACCGAGAACCGTGGCGACACTCGATACGGCGACGGACGACGTGACGTTCTACGACATCGATTCGCCCTGACGCGCCGGCCCGCGTTGGGGAACACACAGACGTGCCGGGCGCAACCGGTTCGCAACGCGCCTCTCAAGGATCCGCCGGTGTCGGGAAGGGGCAGGCAAGCTGCCCGCGACATCCGCCCCTCGGCTTGCGCGCGTCAGCCGGCGTCAAAAAGGCGGACGTACTCGTCAGTCACTGGGTCGCACCTCGGTGTGAACGGAAGAGACTTATCCGCGCCGCGCCAAGGCGGCTTCGCAAGACGACGCGCGAGCTGCGCGACCCGATTCAGGCAGGCTGGACGTGTCGGCGAACTTCCTCGGGCGCGGCCTCCTCGAACACGGCCAGGTAGCGCGCGCCACAACCGCAGCACACCCACCTGTCCGCCGGCTCGCCGGGTGTAACGCGCTTGAGCGGTAGCGCAAGTCCGCAATCCACGCAATTCCCAATCCGGTTCGTGAGCACGCTGACCAAATCGTCGATGCGCCACGGTTTGAGCAGAAATCGATCCACGCCCATCGCCAGGAATTCGTTTCGAAGGTAATGGCCGCTTGTGCCCACCAGGATGGCATCGGGTCGGGTGGCCTGAACGCTGCGGGCGAACTCGGCGGTGTCGGTGCCCGGAACGTCATGGTCGAGAATGATGACGTCGATCTCCGGGTCCCGTTCCAGCAGGCGGAGCCCGACCTCACCCGTTTCGGCGGCGTGGCAGACACACCCCAACCGTTGCAGCTCGGCTACGATGACCCGCCGAACGAGTTCGTCGTCGTCGACGAAGAGAGCCCGCCCCTTCAGCGGCCATCGCGCCAGTGCTGATTCCTCGACTTCCAGCAGCATGTTCAGAATCGGATGATCCCGCAGATAGCGCTTGTCTGTTGGAATCAGGGCGATGAGACGTCTCTCCGGATCATCAAAGCGCTTGATCCGAATGTCCCACGCCGCGGGCAATTCGCCCGCCGGCACGACCTGAACCCACCGTTCGGCGGCGTCTTTGAGGTCCTCCGGCCCGACGTCCGGGAGGGCCCGATCGAGGTGAGTCGCATCCCGGCCAACCGGCGTCTGCCCGAGAATGTCCCGGGCGGTGTCGTTGGCAAACGTGATCGCTCCGGCGGCGTCGGTCTCGACGAACCCGATTCGAACCGGCGCATCGGGGCGGGGCCCCGCGCGGGCCGCGTCCCGGACCGCAGCGTGAAGATGGTCCAGGCTGAACGGCTTCTCAATGAAGTCGAAGACGCGGAACCTCTCGGCCTCGGCTTTGAGGTGCTGCGACGCAAACCCGGTAATGAGGACGGTCTGCACCTCGGGATGGATCGTACGCAGCACTTGCGACACGTGCAACCCGTGGATGCTGTTTCTCAGCATCCAGTCTGCGACAAGCACATCCGGGCGATAGCGGGCACCGAGGTCGATCGCCTGTCGACCGCTCACGGCGGTCTGGACCTCGTGACCGACATGAGCAAGGCTCAACGTCAACTCCTCGCAATACCCGGGTTCGTCGTCAACGACCAGTATCTTGGACATGCAGACGCCCTCCTTCGCGACGGCTGCTGCTAGGCAGTTCCACCGTAATTGTTGTGCCCCGGCCCGACTCGCTGTTCACGCGGATAGTACCACCGTGTTCGGCGATTATACCATGAACGATGCTGAGGCCCAGCCCCGTGCCCCCTTCCCGGAAGCGAGTCGTGAAGAACGGGTCGAATACGCGTGCCTGCTCCTCGGCTGTCATGCCCCGCCCGTGATCCGAAACGGTCCCCCGAACCGCATCGGGCGTGCTCTCCGTCAGTACCGTTATCCGAGTGCCGGGGCCGCTCGATTCAACCGCATTCTGGATCAGGTTGACAAAAGCCTGCTCCACTTGAATCGGGTTCATCAGCACGTCAGGAAGGTCGCTCGACAGGACGACTTCAAACTCGATCCCGCGCCCCACCGCGTCGGCGCGGACCTGCTCGACCGCCCGGCCGACGGCAGTGTTGAGGGTGCTCGGCCACTTCTCGGTCGGCTCCTGACGCGCAAACTGGAGCATGCTTCTGGTGATCTGACCACAACGCTCGGCGTGACCAAGGATCTTGTTCAACGCCCGGTCCACGAGATCCGCCCCGTTGGGCTTGTCCCTCAAACCGAGGGCATTCTCGGCGGACAACCTGATCATCCCCACCGGATTGTTGATCTCGTGGGCGATGCCGGCGGTCAGCGTCCCCAGAGACGCCAGCCGCTCAGAGTGCCGCAACTGCTCGCGCGAACTCTCCAGCTCTTTCGTGCGCTGCTCCACCAGCTCTTCGAGGTGGTCGCGGTGCTTGGCCAGCTCCTCCTCCGCCTGCTTGCGATCAGTGATGTCCACGAAACTGTCGAGCAGACACTTCCGACCGCTCAGCGTCAGCGCGGTGACCGTCTTGAGAACCGGGATGATCTCACCATTCACATTGACCAGGACGTGTTCCGAGTTATCGAGCTGCTGCCCGAGATCGGTGATCGGACAGCGCCCCACCTCAGCCGTGCAGATGTACCCGTGACACTCGCGGCCAACAACTTCCTCTTTCGGATCGCCGATCATCGCGACGGCGGCGGGGTTCGCATCGACGATCGTGTGGGTTTCGGCGTCGATCACGATGATTCCGGTCTGGACGGTGTCCAGGATGGTCTGCACATAGGACCAGCCCTCGCGCATCGCCGACTGCGTCCGCGACAGCTTCCGGTTCAGCCTCACTGCCCATACTATCACTGCGGCCATCAGCGCCAGGAGTGTCGCGTCCGCGGTTATCCAGGGCCAATACCGGCTGAGCACGTCGCCCGGAGTGATCTTCCCGTAATCCTTGTACGGGCCCATGCGGAGCTCCCTGAGACAATCATGGACCGGCTGGTAGTTGAGCGGGACCGTCCAGCCCGCGCATCGGGCGGCCCGGGCAGCGCGACTGTCCGGGCTCATGCTCAGCAGGGCGACCGCCACCTGCTCTGACAGGTTGTCCGACGTGTGCTTGGCCTTCGCCAGCGGCCACTCCGGGTACGCGCGCGTAGAGTGCGCGAAAGGCAGATGCCCGTGATCATCGCCAAGCCGGTCATGGTGGAGCGAGTGGTCGTGCAGCACATGGAAGTCGTCCAGCTCGATAACGCCTTCCAGCGCCATCCGCTCGAGCAGGTCGGTGCGCACGCTTCCCGCGTCAACCTCACCGTCGCGTACCGCGTAGACGACGTCGTCCATGCTCCCACCACTGAACCGCAACTCAGCGAGGTCGCGGTGCGGATCGAGCCCGTGGTCTTTCATCTCCCGCCAGACCGCGTACCACGCCGCCAGGGCCTTCTCGTCCGGAGCCATGAAGGTCTTGCCCTCAAGGTCCGTCAGACGGTTGATGTCGTTCCGGTCGGCCCGGCGGAAGACCACCCCGCCGAGCACCGTGTACACGTCGTTCAGATGCAGGTTCTTCAACGTCGCGATCCGACTGGCGCCGTAAAAGTGTTCCAGCCCCACGTAGCAGGACGGACACGACAGGATGAAATCCACGTCTCCGTGCTCAACGGCGGGCTCGATTTCGCCGGATCTGAGCGGCACGATCGTGAAGGAGGTCTCCGAGATCGCGCTCGTCAGGTACTCAGCCGTCGGCCCCCACTTCTCCAGGCACCGCCCGGGCCCGCGCTTGACGCACACGCCGATCTTGATCGGATCCTCCCGATCCTCCCCCAACGCCGGATAGGCTGTCGCCAGCGTAAGCACCAGCGAAACCAGAATGTGGACCGCAACGCCGGGGATCGTGCCCCCACCGGCGCGGCCCGAGCAGGTGCGCGTTGGCACGCGTGTGTGCACACGCGCCGTCGTGGCGTGAAACCACGGCACCTGACGATTGGGTCCCCCGACCGGATGTCGGGCTCTCGTCGTCGTAGCCGTCATGGATCACAACACCTCCTCCCTTCGCTTGCACCCGCCCCGTTCAAGCTCCAGTCCGGCAACGGAGGCGGGGCAACACGGCGTCCCGGGCCGTGTCGGGCGTCCGTGTTCAGTCTTCCTCAACGATGAGGATCGAATGGACCGGGTATTTCGTCAGGCTGTTGCGGCCGTTCAGAAACGCCAGCTCCACCAGGAATGCGCACGCGATGATCTCGCCCCCCAGCGACTCGACTAGACGACAGCAGGCGGCGGCCGTCCCGCCGGTGGCCAACAGGTCATCCACCAGCAACACGCGGTGGCCCGGTTGGATCGCGTCCACGTGAATCTCCATCCGGTCCACCCCGTACTCCAACGCATATTCCTCGCTGCGGGTTTCCCGGGGCAGCTTGCCCGGCTTGCGAACGGGCACGAACCCCGCCGACAGATTGCGGGCGACCGCGGCCGCAAAGATGAAGCCCCGGGACTCGGCCCCGACCACGAGATCCACCTTCGAGCTGCGGAATGGCTGCGTAAGGTATTCAACCGCCAGCGACAGGCCGGCCGGATCGGCCAACAGCGGCGTGATGTCTTTGAACACGATCCCCGCGCTCGGGAAACCCGGCACGTCGATGATCAGGTCGCGCAGCTTGGTCAGCTTGACCTGAGCATCACGGGCAATGGACTTGTCGGTTGGCGAACGCATGTGGCGAACTCCGACCGCCTCTGCGCTGGGGTCGGCGAGTCCCCTTCCCTGTTGGCTTCATGCCCGGCTGCGGCGAAAACCCTCCAACCTGTCGTTTCACCGATTGGAAAGGCGTCCCCGCGGCGCCTACTCCCCTTGCACGACTCTGACGTCCAGGCGGTTGGCGGATTGTTCAACGACCTCGAACGTCATCCCGTCGACCTCCATGTCCTCAATCGTGTCCGCCAGCAGGTTCAAATCGTACTTCCAGGAAACCTCCGACTCAACCACATCATTGACGAGCTCACGGAGCTTGACCCCCTCCTTGCCACGCTCGACTCCGCGCACGTCAGCCAGGTGCGCCTGAATCGCCTTGAACTGCTTGCGGCTGCAGGACTGCCAGAAGACACGGCACGTGCGGCTCACGGTTGCGCGCTTTCGCCAGGCTTCGCCGATGTCCTTGAGCACCTCCGGGGCCACCTCGTCCGTGAGCCTGGCGAACGCGTCATCGCCGCACGCGGCGCTCGTGGTCATGTGCGGCTTGCGCGGACGGTAAACGTTCGACGCCAATATGCGGGCGGAGTCGGCCTGAACGGCGCGAACCGTCAGCGTGATGTCCCAGCGGTAGGCGTCCCTGCCGCCGATGGACACGCTCCCGCCGCCTTTCGCCTCCGCACGCCCGAACACCAGCACGTCGGCCTTGAACGCGGCGGCGACCGCCGCCATCTTGTTGATGTCCTCGTTGATGGCGGCCAACTCCAGGTCCCGGCCGCGGACGTCCTCGGTCACGCCCTTGTCCATCAACTGAACGTCCTTGCTCAGGAAGAAGTTCTCGAGTTTCGACTGACAGATGCCGTTGGCTTCGGAGGGCTTCAGGTCGTCCACGTCGTTATCCTCGGTGATGACGATCACGCACCGGGGGTTGCCTTCGTCCTCCTTGACCTGGGCGAACAGGGCCCAGTCACGCTCGAAGTCGGCCACGCTGACCACTGCCTCAATCGTGCAATAGCTGATGTCACCCTCCTGCCATTCCTTGACCACCTTGAACTCGCGGATGTACCCGCCCGCCTGACCGAGAATCCGGTCCTTGACCAGCTTGAAATTCTCAGTCTCGCTCTGAGCGTTGATGTACAACCCGCACGCCTGCTCGACGGCGTTTCGCTTGGCGTCCAGCTTCGCCTCGTCGGCCGCCTTGACACCGGTCCCGGCGGCCTTGCCCGTCACCTCGACCCGCTTGGCCATCTGCCCCTCAGCCGAAGCCGCAGTCAGAATCAGCGCCAGGGCCGTCACGCAGATGGATCGTACCGAAAGCCTCATCGCATGGCCTCCTTTCACTGATGCCCGTTGTATCGGCGTGAATCCGCCATGCTCGTGAGCCCAAGGGCCACACGTGCACAACCACCGGCCGAATCCACTGGCGGCTGCCGCGGCGGCAGTCTGAAAACGGCCGGAATCCGGCCCGATCCGTGTCAACCCAGGCAAGCGTATAGCCGCTGCAGTCATCGTGCAACGGCCAACTTGCCGAAAAACAGTAGACTTAACACGCCGTTGTGCTATAGTCCCCCAGACAACGGGGATGGAGTGGGTGGCGCGGCCACAGGACGTAATCCTGTTCTCGACAAAGAGTTGCATCTCGACCATCGGACTGGGAGCCCCACCCGGTGCGGGTGGCGGATGGCCTGACAAGGAGACCGGCATTGACCCGAACTTCCCTACGATCAACCGGATGGTTGACCGGGCTGGCGTTGGTGATCGTGGCACTGGCGAGCACGACGGCATGGGCGCAGGGCGCCGCGATCGGCGGTGCTGATACCGGACCGGAGCTGACCCGGCCGGATATTCCCGCCGTCTGGTGGATCGCGCCGGTCGGGGCGCTGATCGCCCTGTTCTTCGCAGGCAAGTTCTATCGCGAGGTCAAGGCCGCCGACAAGGGCGACCCGGACATGATCGAGATCGCCGGGCACGTGCGCGAGGGGGCAATGGCCTACCTGAAACGCCAGTACAAGGTCGTGACCATCGTGTTCATCGTGCTGGCCTGCATCCTGGCGTTCATGGCGTTCGTGCTGCAGGTGCAGAACCCCATCGTGCCCTTCGCGTTCCTGACCGGCGGCTTCTTCAGCGGTCTGTGCGGATACCTGGGCATGCGCACCGCGACGATGGCGAGCAATCGGACCGCCGCCGGTGCCCGCAACACCTTGAACCAGGGGCTCGTGGTCGCGTTTCGCGCCGGGGCGGTCATGGGCCTGGTGGTTACCGGCTTCGCACTGCTGGACATCACCGGCTGGTTCCTGATCCTGTACAAGCTCTTCCCTGCCATCGGTTGGGCGGAGTTACACCTCTCGACGATCACCGTCATCATGCTGACCTTCGGAATGGGCGCGTCCACCCAGGCCCTGTTCGCCCGCGTCGGCGGTGGCATCTACACCAAGGCCGCAGACGTCGGAGCCGACCTGGTCGGCAAGGTCGAGGCGGGGATCCCCGAAGACGATCCGCGGAACCCGGCCACCATCGCGGACAACGTCGGCGACAATGTCGGCGACGTAGCCGGCATGGGGGCCGACCTGTACGAGTCCTACTGCGGGTCCATCCTGGCCACGGCAGCGCTGGGCGTCGCGGCGGCGGCGGCGCTCTTCGGGTCGGAGATCACCACCGACGGCGCGAATGCCGCCATCCGGTTCCTGGCCGCCCCCATGATGCTCGCCGGAGTCGGCATCGTGCTCTCCATCCTCGGGATCTACCTCGTCAAGAGCGACGAGCAGGCGACGATGGCCGCCCTCATGAAGGCCCTCAACAAAGGCATCTGGGGCAGCAGCGCCATGATCGCCGTTGCCGCCGGGCTGGTCTGCTGGGCGCTGCTGGGCGACATTGAAGGTGTACGCTGGTACGGCCTGTGGGGCAGCATCCTCGCCGGACTCATCGGTGGACTCGTCATCGGGTACTCCACCGAATACTACACCAGCTACGATTACAAGCCGACCAAGGAAATCAGCGCCCAGGGCATCACGGGCCCGGCCACGATCATCATCGCCGGAGTGGCCGAGGGCATGAAGAGCACATGGGCTGCCCTGGGCACCATCGTCGTCGCAATCCTGCTGGCGTTCACCTTCGCCGGCGGCGGGCACGAGTTCATGCTCGGTCTATACGGCGTGGGCTTCGCCGCCGTGGGCATGTTGGCCACCCTGGGCATCACGCTGGCGACCGATGCCTACGGGCCGATCGCCGACAACGCCGGCGGCAACGCGGAGATGACCGGGCAGCAGCCGCACGTCCGCCAACGCACCGACGCCCTTGACGCGCTGGGCAACACGACGGCAGCCACCGGCAAGGGGTTCGCCATCGGGTCGGCGGCCCTGACCGCGCTCGCCCTGCTCGCCGCCTACATTGAGGAGGTACGCTTTGGACAGCTTTACGAGGCCCGGGATAAGGTCGTGCAGGTCTGCGAACAGCCCGATCCGGGCCAGGCCGTCTACCTGGGGTTCGGCAAGTTCGGCACCTGGAACCAGGGTGATGGCAAGGAGTACGAGCATTTCGACGCCTTCATGACCGTGGACCTTACCGAGGAGGCGAAGCGCGACCTTACCGCTCTGCAAACGAAGATCACACTGGGCGCCGAGACCGGCAAGGACGACGGCTATGTCCAGACCGCGACGGTCGTCGGGAACGATGCGATCAAGCTCAACGTCGTGCCCGCGCGGCGGGCATCCATGGCCCAGTTCATGGCGTTCTACGATGTGACGCTGATGAACCCGAGAGTACTTTGCGGGCTGTTCTCCGGCGTGCTGCTGGCGTTTCTGTTCTGCTCGCTGACCATGAAGGCGGTGGGACGGGCCGCCAACGCCATGATGATCGAATGCCGCCGCCAGTTCGAGAAGATCCGACAGTTCCTGCGCAACCAGGGCAAGGACGAAGCGTTCGTGCAGAATCCGGACAACTGGCCCAAGCGCGTGACGCTGGAGGACCATAAGTATCCGGATTACGCCAACTGCGTAGCCATCTCCACCGCGGGCGCCCAGAAGGAGATGATCTTCCCGTCGTTGCTGGCCATCATCGTGCCCGTCGTCGTCGGGCTGCTGTTCGGCGTCCCCGGGGTGATGGGTCTGCTGGCCGGCGGCCTGACCAGCGGGTTCGCCGTCGCGATCTTCATGGCCAACGCGGGCGGGGCGTGGGACAACGCCAAGAAGCTCATCGAGACCTTCGGCAAGATAACCGCGCGGGAGCTTCTCGATGATCCGTCGTTGCCCTCGAAGTTGCCCACCTCGATCCGTGACGACCTGGTGGCCCGGGCCAAGCAGGCGATCGATGCCGGCCAGCCCAATAGGATCATCTACGGCAAAGGCTCCGAAGATCATAAAGCCGGCGTGGTCGGCGACACGGTCGGCGACCCGTTCAAGGACACCTCCGGCCCCAGCCTGAACATCCTGATCAAGCTGATGAGCATGGTGAGCGTGGTCTTCGCCGGCCTGATCGTCAAATACGCCCCGCACATCGGCGCCCTGTTGCACCTCGGCAATTGACCGAAAGCACGAAGCCAGCCAACCGGAAGAACGACCGCGCCTGGTTCAGCGGGTGCACCGGTGACGAGATCAACTCCTGGATGTTCCTGGGGGCGGATGCCCTTGCGTACGGGTACGCAATCGACGGCAACCGCAGCTGGCTGGACGATTACGGAACACCGAGCTTCAACACCGCCCAACGCGATCCCTACTACGAGGGAGACACGAGCCAGTACCACACGAGCAAGGAGCTGACGAACACTGTGTCAGCCGGGACGGTTTCCCTGCATTTCGCGCAAGGGGGATCTCCCTGACACCGCCCTGCTTGCGAATGACGTAGCCCGAACAGGACCGCCCACGGCGTGCTGACGCGGGCAGCGTGGACGACCACAAGGAACCGGGCCGCCCCGCTGGGGGCGGCCCGTGTTTCGCTGCCTTTTCAATCACCATGTGGCCACGTGCCGACGGCCAGGCAACGCGCCGCCGCCCCGGAACGTGCCGGCTAGGGCGACGGACCGGTCATGGCCGGCTCGAACACCTCGTAGTCGTTGGCGAGGTCCACGTCCCCGTCATTGACGAAGTCGGAACTCGCACACTCCGCACCCACCGGAATTACGGCGGTGAAGCACTGCTGGAAGAGGCTGAAGTCGGCCAGATCCACGTCCATGTCGCCTTCGGCGTCACCAAGCAGGACGCCGAACGTTACCGAGTCGGTCGAGACGTTCCCCAGCTCATCCTTGATGCCCGGGAATCCGATCGTCAACATCTGGCCGTCGGTGGTACCGGTCAACTCGATGGTCAGTTCGTTGCCGTTCGTCGTGATGTTGGTCACACTACCGCTGCTCACCGTCACGTCGTCGATGGACGCGCCGCCCACACCATATACGTCCTCGTCGAACTCGACGACGACCTCGGTCGGACCGGCCTGCCGGCTTTCCGTGCTCGATGGATAGACCTCGATGCCCAGGTTGTTCGGGTAGGGGTCCGTGTTGATCACCAGGTTCTTGATATCGAGGAAGTCATCGCCGCTGCCGTACCAATCGGTGCCGCGGAAGCGAATCCGGGTCACCGCCGTCGGGTCGAAGTCGCCCACGTCGACCACGTCCGGCGTGCCGTCGCAGTTGGGGTCGCCGAGCATGTCGTCCACGTCAATGATGACATGCACCCAACTCGGGTACTGTGCAAGCGGTGCGCAATACCACCCGATGTCTGTCCCGCCCGTCTGGTACACCATGCTGTAATCACGATACCCGTCGGCCGAGTACGCCTCCACGAAGATCGGAGCATCGGCATAGGGGTTGCTGTTGGTGGTCGGGTCGTTGTAGTACCGGGCGTCGAACTCGATCGTCCCGCCCCCCGCGACGGCGATCGGACCGTATCCGGCAAGCACGAGATCGACCTCCGGGCCATAGAAATAACCTCCACCCGTCAGGTTCATTCGCGTCCACCCGTCGGGATCGGCCACAAACGTGATCGTTCCGTCACTTATCGCGTAGATCGCGTCGTACTGGGGGTCTGAGCCGGGATCCAGGTTGATCTGCTGGTCCATCTCAATCGTCAGCGAGTCGCCCGGTGCGGTGCCGTGGACCTTGTACGAAGCTACGACCTCGGCCACCGGACCTTCGAGGTCCTCACACTCGTCTGGCACTCCGTTGACGTTGGTGTCCTGGCTCGTCCCGTCCGCGATGTCGCACTCGTCAGGCACGTTGTTGGCGTTGCAGTCGTCGCTGGTGCCGCCCGCGATGTCCTGCGAGTCGGGAACCCCGTTGCTGTTGCAGTCGATCAGCTGACCGATCCCTCTGAGGGCGACGAGGTACGGGTTGCCGAGCTCCTGGCGCGGCGTCTTGAAGTAGTAAATGTGCTGCTCTGCCTCGCCGACCGTCGGCCCGAGCAACGGCCCGCCGCGGAGCGTATACGAGTGATCGTAGACACTGCCCGTGTTGTACTGGAATATCGGGATCGTCTGCGCCGCCGGGCTCATCGTGTATTCGCCGCCCTCGAGGTTCCAGGCGAAGCCGTTGATGTTGGCAGGGTCGCTGTACGGGTCGAGGAACCCGACGCCGTTTGAGCTGGCGTCAATCGTGACCGTCACTTCCCACAGGACGAAGTCGAACTTGTACTCGACGTGCTGCCATTGGCCGGCGGTCAGATCTATGAACGGCTCGTCAAAACCGCTCGGCGTGATGCCTTCCTGGATGTCCCACTGGATCGCATACCAGCCGTCTCGAGCCGGATCCTCATCCATGTAGAGGTTGTCCCACAGGTCCTCGCGGTACTGATCCCAGCTGACGATCACCACGTTATCCGTGGTGGTGTTCACCCGGGCGGAGATGCCCTGGTAGTCGTAACAGCCCTGATACGCGTCTAGCTTCAGTACGTGTCCGTTAATTGCGTTCGGGTCGTCAACGACCTGCACCGGCCCGTTGGCGCTGCCCGACATGTCCGGATCCCAGAGGACCGTCCCGGTCCCCCCGGGGTTCGCATTCGTGGTGATGTCACCCAGCGGATACGACTCGAAGCCGGCGACGTCCAGGATGGTGGTCTGGCTGCCTGCGGTCGGACCGCCGGTGATCGTGAAGTTGTCGATGTAGGCCGCACCGTCGTCAACCAGCGTGCAGTCCAGCAGCTCGGGCGCGTTTGTCAGGTCCGCGGCAAAGACATGCGCTTCGTACCCGGTTTCACCAACGCACCCGCCAGGCGTTCCGGGAGGGTACGTGTCGCACTCAGCTCGGCTGTTCGACCCCGACACAAAGATGCTGTTACCCTCGCTGTCCTGGTACAGTCCGCCGATCGCGCGCGGCTCGCCCCAGAACCACTCGAGCTGGTAGTACTTGTCGTCGGCCGGGCCGTTCGTGCCCACGTCGATATCCTTGTAGCGGACGACCTGTCCTGAGAAACCGCCCGCCAGGACGTCGTTCCCGTCGAAATCGGCGCAAACCACATCGTAATAACCGTGCCCGGACGAGGTTAACTGCCCGGCGTTCCAGGCCGTCGGGTCCGCCTGGATCACCGTGTTGAGGTACTCGACCGGGTTTGCCCCGTCGAGATCCCAGCAGTAGAAGGACGCGCCCCAGTCGGTCCAGGTGGCCGTGCACACCCGCCCGACGTCCGGCAGATAATTCACGTGGCTGCGGTCGGCGTAACCGCCGAACCCCTGCCACTTCAGCGACGCCGTGCTCAAGCCCGTGTCGATCTCGATGCAGTACATGTTCGAGTTGCCGTCGTTTGCCGAAGACTCCCTGTCTCGGTTGAAATACAGCCCGTGCTTGCCGGCGCCGAACACATCGGGAATCAGCGTCATCTGCTGGCTGTACGTCCCGTACTTGACGCCAGGCTCAGGGTACGGCAGGGGGTTGTTGTTGATCGGTGCGCTCCAATCGAGCACGCCGGTGGCCGAATCGACCTGGTAAAGGTACAGGGTACCGGGGTACTTCCACATACCCATGATGTAGAGCTTGCCGTTGTAAAGGACGGGAGTCAGCCGGAACCCTCCGTAGTAAGCGGTGGTCTCCACCTCGAAGTTGGCCCCGGGCAGGTTGGTCTGCCAGGCAATGGCGCCGTCGGACTTGTTGTAGGCGACCACGAACCCGCTGTCCGCGTCGATCGTGTTGCCCAACGCGTACACCCGCCCGGAGGTACCTCCGTCGCCGACGACCGGCGTGTCCGTCGCTCCGAGGCCGAGGTAGTGATTGCCGCCCGCCCCGTCGTTGCCCACCCAGCGGATGCTGCCGCTCGGGTCGACCGAGATCACCCGGGGCTCGTTCGACTTCCAGTAAAGGTTCCCTACCTCGTCGAACACGATCGAGGTCTTGCCGTAAGGCCGACCGATGCCCGCCGTCACCAGGTCGATCGTCCATGCGACCTCTGCTCCAAACGCCCAGTCGGCGGTGTTGAAGATCATCGAGGGATGATTGGACGACGACGAGCCGGAAAGATCCGCGTGAACCGTCCCCCATGGCTGGGCAACCTCGTCACCCGTGGCCACCGAGCTACACCACAAAGCGACCGCCAGGCCGCCCATCAACCATGCAAACCGTACCGTCCTCACAGCCCACCTCCTTCAGTTAGAAGTGATCCATGCCCAAGCGCTCATGCCAAATGCAAACAACCTGATGAGAATGGGGGGAACGCTCCTCTCCCCACTCCCTGCCTAGTTCCTGTGGCGCGTCCAACCCTTGTGCTTGTAAAGCGACGCCGGCCACGTGTCGTTCACCGTGTATGTCACCGGATCCAACTCGGCCGGCCATTCATAATCACCCAGCGGATACTGGTTCTTCCCCTCCGTGAACGCCTCCTCATCAATCGTGATGCGGTTGTGAGGGCTGTCATACCCGATGTTCGTGTGCTCCCGCTGCCGCCAGAAGAACGCGTGCGTGGTGCGCAATCCTCGCACGCTCCCGTCCGTATACTGGTCGCCCATGTTCAGGTGGAGCGTTCGCACGCTGCCGTCACGAAACAGAAAGCCGGCCGACGGCTTCGTCTTCGTACCATGCCGCCAACCCACCGTATTCGAGCCCCAGTACGGATCGTCATACCTGTTGGCCCGCAGACCCTGGGCCGTGAAACCGTGCATCCAGCACCACCACCCGTCTGAGGCCAGAACGCGACTGCTGGGGAACTTGTCGCGCTCGTAATCCATCATCTCGGTCTTCCCGCCGTACGACGCCAGCGGGACGGCGATCCCGTAGCTGTAGTCGACTCCCGGAAAGTCAGGCCCCCGTAAGGAAACCGGGTAGTCGAAGCCCCACGCGGTACCGCGGGCGATGTTCATCGGGTCCGGTTTCTCGTCGCATGGGCAGTACCCCAACTCGAAATTCCCGATGTACTTCTTGGCGAACAGTACGTCGATCCAGGTCGCCATCCGGCTGAAATGCCGGTACTGGGGATCGTGGCAAACCGATCCGTCGTCCCACGCGGGATACGCGGTGAACTCCTCGAAACCGTATTGCAGCCCCAGCCCGATCTGATGCAGCCCCGACGCGCATTTCGCCAGCTTCGCCTGCTCCCGCGCTTTGCGAAGCGAAGGCAGCAGAATGGAAATCAGCAGCGCGATGATCGAGACCACGACCAGCAGCTCGATCAGCGTAAACGCCGCCCTTCGGGGATCACGGTGAAGAACACGTTTCATGGCGCCACCCTCTCAGAGTCTCAGTCGTCCATCCGAACTGCACCCGTTGCCCGACTCTTGCACTTGGGACAGGGTGCGATCATCGGCTGCCGCGGGGGATCACCCTCCAGCGCGGGCAGGAAAATCTCTTCGCACTCGCGGCACTGCCGAAGCTGCCACGCCTCCTGCTTGCCACAATTGGGGCACGCATGGGGCGGCCTGTCCGTCACTTCCAAGTTTGCCTTGAACTGATGATTGCACGCCATGCACTGCAGCATGGCGTTGTAGTCGGTCCGGCTGGTTACGTGCCCGCCCTCGTCCGATCGCACGACGTACAACACCACCGCCAGGATCAGAATCACGACAGCCACGCCGATTTTGGTGGTATTGCTCACGCCGCCCACTCCGTTAGACAGACACGTGTTTGCACATCGCTACGAACGTATGAGAGCATCACCGGCCCATGTTCGATACGCGTTGCATCAGAATATAAGGGCACCGCCCTATAGGCAACTGCTAATATACGATTCTATCGGCGACCGCCGGTCAACGCAAGACAAACCAGGCCTCCACATGGTAACCCGGCGTATGATCTTGTTGCACCTCCTGTACCTGGACGCCAAGACGATTTCCACTCATAAGCGCCTTTTTGCACTCTCACTGATATCGCCCGCCGGTGCCTCTCCCCGCTCGCGCACATGCCGACTCGCAATTTGCCCGCCGGCACGGACACATTCTCTCCCAGAGGCTCGACGCCCCTTGGCGGGACCCCGCTCGGGGAGGCTGCCTGCCCCGAGCGGGGATACCCTGTCAAGCTCACTTACGTCATCCGAGCAGCCGCCTTAGGGCTGCGTCATCCCGCCGATCGGCTGCATCTCGATCGGCTGGGCCGGGGCGCCCTGGATCACCTGGACCCCCGGGTTGAGGAAGACCGCTTTGGCCTCCATCGCCTCGCCGACGACCTCGAAGTCAATCGTGGTCTGGCCACGGGCCTGGGGCTCGCCGTCGACCTCCCAACGCGCGAACCGAACACCCTCAGCCATCCGCGGCGCGGTCAGCGTGATCACGGACGTCTGCGGGTAGCTCCGCTGGAAGTCGGCGAACCCGCCGTCGTCCAGCTGGAGGTCCAGTGGATACGCGTCGATCCACACGTCCGGTATGGTCGAGGAGACCGCGACCAGTCCGGGCGGCGTGCCCGGCGGCACCAGGCGGATCCAATCGCCCGCCGTCGTGAACGGAGTCCCGTCAAGCAGCGTGCCGCTGACGACCAGTTCCACCAGCGCGCCCGGAGGCAGCGTGCCCAGCTCGAGAACGGGCGTGACCACCTCGCTCTGGAAGTACATCAACAGGTCGATGATGCTGTCCCCCTCGAGCTCGTGACAGGACTCGCCGTAGTACGGCGTAGCCGCGTCGTACAAGAAGGTGTGCGGTCCCGGAGGCCCTTCATGCGGAGCCACCTCGCCGCCGATGCCGTCGGCCCGCGAGAGGCGGAGCGACGCGATATCGACCATCGCCGGGTCGAAGGAGTCCGACCCGCACACCGCGGCATGCAGGACGCCACGGCTCTTGCGGTTGAACGAGTTCGGGCACGAGCCGGGCTTGATGTCCAGCGCGGCGCACAGCGGACAGGGGTCGGCCGCCATGCCCGCACAGAGCTCGATCGAAGCGTCCGGCGCGACGCTGGCGGTGACGTCCGTCACGACTGACCCGTCCTCATTTGCGACACCGGCAAGGTACGACACTGCGGTAAAGGTCCCGTAGCGCAGTTCGATGCACCCGGTGGCCTCATACAGCACGGCCTGGGCAGTGTTTGCGCCCACGGGGCCCCACTCCGGAACGCCGGTCCACTGAACGATGAACCGCCGGTTCGGCTCGGCACCCAACGTCTGGTGTTGGACCATACCACCCGCTGTGGGGTCCAAGTCGCATGCGAGGACCCAAATCGAGTTGGGCTCGTCGAGCGGCCAGCCGCCCATATTGCCGCCAAAGGTCAGGTACCCGTTCGAAATGACGCCGATCTCGGTCTTGTCACTGCCATAGTAGTTGAACGTGAAGCCGATGGGCACGACGATTCCGGCATCATCGCCCAGAGCCAGCGGGGTGCCTGTCTCGGAGATGTCTTCGAACGCGCCCCCTGGACCCTCGCTATACAGGATGTAACCGCATTGCGTGCCCATTCCCTGGAACGAGCCGCCTGCCAGTGCGCAGCAGGCCTCCGAGGTGTCAATACAGGTGCTGACGCCGGCCTCACAGAAGCAGCAGGCACCAAGCGCCTCACCACAATCGGTGCCGTCACCAAGGTAGGTGCCACCTCCGGCAATGCAGTCGTCTTCGCTGGTTACCGCACATCCGTCCGGCAGACAGCAGCCGCCTACCGGGATCGCCGTGATGACCAGGTTCCTGACGTCCTTCCAATCGGTCTCGGGCAGCGTGGTATACCAGTCGGTCCCACGGAACCTGATCCTGTTAATCTGGCTCGCGTCGAACTCCACATTGTAAGGCCACTCACCGGGCTGCGTGAAGTCAATCACGTGGTCAACGTGGAACCAGGCCGGATACTGCGGGTCGCACGGACCCCATTCGCAGTTCGTCTGGTACAGCATCGTCAGCCCGTAGTAGTAGTTGCTCGTGTCCCTGAAGTACACGAAGCAGTTGGCATCGCCGTACGGATTCGTGTTGAAGATCGGATCATTGTAGACACGAACGTCGAACTCGATCCGGTACAGCGTCGAAGGCGCCCCCAGGTCGAGCACGGTCCCGATGTGGTTCTCGGGATATACGTCAGGGCCGTAATAGTACCCTTGCGTGAGCAGCTTGCGGGTGAACCCGCCCAGTCCGTCCGGATCCGGCTCGAACGAATTGAAGTTCTGGATCGTATCACCGCCGGCGCCGGTGATCTGCTGGTCCATCGCGAGCTCGTAAACCACTTGGCCGGACGCCACTACAGCCATACACAGCACAGCTACCGATGCAATTGCTACCTTCATATCCTTTCCTCCTGTACGAGTAGAGCCTGGAACACTCTTGCCCTGGACGCACTCGTGCGCCCACGAATACCCGGTTTTGCGAACCCCATCAGGCCGCTGTAACCATCTCCTCCTTCCATAAACTCGGCCCTGTTGCTGAGGAACGCTTCCGACACCCTTCGTCGATCTCCGCACCGGCTCAGTCAAGATGCGAACTGTCCGCTGCGCCTCGGCGACATGGACGTGACGCTCGATCCCAAACGAAAAAAGAGAGCGCGCCCTACCCGCTTGGGTTCGACACCCTCTCTCTTCGCACGGCTGTTTCCTGGCGAAGGTGCCAAGGTTAACCCCCAGGACACCCTGCTCCCATTCCTATTTACGCATGGTAACCGATGCGAAATAAGGATTCAAGCTTATTTGTGTCCCGGGCTTCGCTTGGCAGCCCGAGCGCGCCGATAACCCGCACTCGCGCCTCAACCCCGGCCCGATTCAGAAGTTATCGCGATCACGACACGTCTGTGGACCCCGCCGCCCGGATGGCCGCCACCTGCGACCGGACCGCCGGCGGGCCGCGGCCAGACAGGTGCCCCGTCGCGAGCTGATCCGGGCACCGTGGGAGGATCGCAGAAGCAAGCCGGGCCGCCCCCGTGGGGACGACCCGGCTGTAAATGACTGCCTTCACTGTCGTTAGCGTGTGCGTCGCCGTCGTCAGCCGAAAACGCCGCCGACGCCGGAATCACACGCGATCGTTGCTACATCGGGCCGCCGGCTTCCAGCGCCGGCACGAAGGCCGGAATGTCACCCGCGTCAATCGCGAAGCTCGGGAGGAAATCGCTGCGGGTGCACGGTCCGCCGTCGTACGGGCCGGCGCACTGCTGGTACTCAGCGAAGTCGGCAAGGTCGCAGTCGTGGTCGCCGTCGGCGTCGCCGACCCTGATCACGAATTCGCAGTTATCGTCACCGACGAGCCCCAGCCCGGTCACGTCGGTCACGCCGGTCACCGTCGCGGTGTAGGTGCCGTCGGCTAGGGCCGGCGACAGGGTCGCCGTAACGAACCTTCCGTCCACCGAGAGCGGCGGCGTGTGCGGACCGCCGGGGCCCGTAATGACAACCGAACCGGGCGGAGCGATGACGTCCTCGCTGAACTCGATCTCCAGCACGGTTTCCGCCAGGAGACGAGGCTCGCTGGTGGCCGCCGGGCCCACAGCCGTGGGTGACAGCGTGATCCTGCCCTGGAGCGGGTGCTCGACGATCTTCATGTTCTTGAAGTCGACGAAGTCGTCGCCGGTGGCGTCCCAGTCGGTCCCGTAGAACCGCATCCGGTTCACGCGCGTCGGATCGAAGGCGCCGGTATCCGTCCCCGTCGCAACGTCGATGACGACTCTCGTCCAGGTCGGATACGGCGGGTCGCCCCAAGGTAGCTGCGTCGCGTAGACGATGCTGTAGTCCCGGTTCCCCGCGTAATTCGGGTACGTTCCGGTCCCGTCATCCTCATAGGTGTACAGGCGGACGAAGACCGGCGCGTCGCTGTAGGGGTGCGGGTTCGTGACCGGGTCCTGGAAGAACCGGGTCTCGAACTCGAACGTGGTCCCGGGCCGGGTCACGTCGATGTAGTCGTTCGCCTGTCCGGCAAGGTAGTAGTCCACGAAGTTGTACCACCAGCTGCCGGCACCGCCGCCGTCGAGCCAATGGCGCAGGTACCCTTCAGGCTCGTCGCTCCTGAACTCGAGCGTGTCGGGAGGGACGCTATACGGGTCGTAGATCGCGTCGCCGCTCGGCGACTGCGCAGTCGTACGCCCGATGTTGATCTGGGTGTCCATGGGGATGTCGATCAGATCGATCGGGACACCGTGGTCGGCCGTGCTCGTCCAAGCCAGGATTTCCGGCGGGAAGTTGTTCTGGATCGCGACGAGCTTGTGCGGCAGGGGGTACTCGAAGTAGTACGCCCGCTGGATGCCGTCCGGCTGCTTCGGGCCGAGGGTCGGACCGGCGACCGTCGTGAACGCGTTGTTGGCGTCGATCCCCGTGTCATACTCGAATAGCGGCGTGGTCTTGATCGCTGGGTTCTCAGTACCGGGCGTCCCGCTGATCTCCATCTGGAAACCGGCAAAGACCGCATCGCTTGTGCCGTCCGGGAGGTGGTAAACCAGGGTTGCCGGAGCGCTCGTATCCACCCCGTTGGACACGGTGATCGTCTTGGCCGTCAAGTCGAACGTGTACGTGAGGGTCTGCCACTGGCCGGCGGCAATGGGAACGTTTTCCACTCCGTCCTTCTTGGCCGTAGCGGTCCCTACCGATTCCGGCTGGGCCGCCCACCACGAGTCATCCCAGTACCCAGTGGGGGCCTCGTAATCCGAGTATCCGACGTCATCGCCGAGGTCGGGCCGGTACTGGTCCCACTGCAGCACGATCGTACCGTTGGAGTTGGCAATGCCTTCCTGGTTGAGGATGTGATCAAACACCGCTTGGATGGACTCGAAGGATCCGCTGAAGCCGCAGCCGCCGGCCGCGTCAATGGCCAGCACCTTTCCGTGGCCAGTGCCCAGCACCGGAATCGTGGTCGAGTCGATGATGTTGGACGAAGAGGCTCCGTTACGCAGCACGAGCTGCCAGGTCGCAGCCACGGTCCCCAGACCGGCGGGGTTACTCTGCCCGACGATGGGCCCAAGGGAGTACGCTTCGAACCCGCCCACGTCGAAGGCGGTCGTGCCGTTGGTCGTGATGGTCAAGTTGTCTAAATAGATCGGGGCGTCATCCAGGGCTGCGCAACTGTTGAGCAACGTGCCGTTAGTCACGTCCACCGCGATCACCCGAGCCGTATAACTCGGCCCCAGATCGGTCCGGCTGTTGGTCCCCGTAAGATAGATGCTGTTGTTGCTATTATCCTGGAACAGCCCGCCGAAGACACGCGATTCACCGAACCATCCCGTCGTGGCGTAGATACCGTTGGTAATGCTGCCGCCCCCGGCGTCGTGATAGCGGGCGATGGTCCCGTCGAACCCGCCGGCGATGACGTCGGTCCCGTTGAAGTCGAGCATCCCCACGTCGTAATAGCCGTGCCCCGTGAGTCCGAGGTAGTCGGTGACCCACCCGGTGACCGGGTGGAAAACGCTCAGCGTCCCGCCGAAGTCGTCCCACGTATGCGTGTAGAGCAGCCCGGTCGTCGCCGAGTAGATCATGTGGCTGCGAACATGGCCCCAACCGGGTCCGGCAATCATGCCCGCAAAGTCGGACCACGCATCGAACGCACCGGAACCGGGGACGATCCTGATCCCGTAGCACTCGTTCGTTGGATGACCGATGTTGAAGTACAACCCGTGCTGCCCGACGCCGAATGCGTCCTTCACGAGCGTCATCTGCCCGCCCGTGGGGTCCCACACGGCGTTCGTCGTCCCGATCGTCGTCTGGGTGATGATCGCACCGCTGGCCGAGTCCAGCTCATAGACCTCGGCCTGAAACGCAGCATTCGGGGAGCCGACGACCCAGAGCTTACCCTCGAACAGAACCGGCGTCAGCTTGTACGGCTGGCCGACGAAGTTCGAGCCCGGCAGAATCGTCGCCCACTGGATCATCCCGTCGCTTTTGCGGTACGCGGCGGCGATCCCGTTGCCCAGCGTGTCCTGACCGATCCCGTAGACGCGCCCTGCGGCGCCGCCGTCGCCGACCACCGGCGTGGCGCTGTCGCCGTTGGGCACTCCCAGTATGTGAAGGTTCGCGCTTCCCAGCGGGACGCCGTCCGTGTTGGCTTCCCACCGCGGGGTTCCGTCAGGCGCCACCGATACGATGCGGGGGTCCGGCCACTGGGTCTTCCAGTACAGGTTCCCGTCCTCGTCGAAGCTGATGCCGCTGTCTGAATTCGGCTGGTCCCAGCCCAACGGCTGGACGTCGAGTTCGAACGAGAACTGCGGATTCGTTCCCAGTAGGTACTCCCAATCCGGATAGGCGGTCCTGTCGACCGAAGCCGTCCCGTGCAGGTTGCCGTGGATGGTTCCCCACGGAGCGGCCACCTCATCTCCCACTGCCGCCGGGGCGCACCATATCACCACCGACAAGCAGCCCACCATTGCATACCACCTTCTGTTCATTCCGATTTCCTCCTTCTGTTGAGGTACAAGACGATTAAATTCAACACGCGACGAATCCCGCAACGCGGGAAGCAAAATCCATTTGATAACAACAGTCGGGGGAATCAGTGGTGGAGCCTCCTTCCGCCCCCGCCTGTCCGCCTCAGTTCGGCCTCTGACTCAAGTCCCACCCCTTCCGTTTCCACGCCGACGCGCTTGGCTTCCTTGGCGGACGGGACATCGGGCGGGCCCACTCCGAGCGCGGACAATCATCGCCTCACGCCCGCTTGCCGCACCCCTGCCTGGATGAAGCCCCGGCAGAGGTACCGTCTGGCATCGGTCATGACTGCCTAATAAGTAATTGTACCCATATGTGCCCTTGCGATGCAACAGGTACGGCGCGGCAAACGCGAATGAAGCGCCCAAACTTCCTAGCTCCCCTCCACGCGCGCCGCTTGCAGACATGCGCTCGAAACTACCGCCATGTTGCCGTTGCCGGGGCACCCGATCGGCATGCCCGGGGTCCGCGACAGCTGCCAGGGAGCCTGTCGGTCGCTTACCCCGTCTCAGTCGACGGCACGCCGCGTAACATCATGTCAGCACAGGTATTGTGTGGTCCGGCGTCCCGGCCGAGGGTTGCGCGGGCGGCAACGCGCCGAGCTCCAGCCGTTCTCCGTGGCCGGCAGCGGGCACCCCTGGGGTCGGCAAGCGCCCGCGGGGTTATCCCGGCTTGGCGGGGCCGGGTTGTGCCGTGGCGCGAACACCGTAGACTCGGGCCGCCGGGCGCGGGCCAACGCCCCGGTCCCGGTGGGACCGCGTCGGCGAAGGGCCGGGGCGGCTGGCTTGGCTTCCTGGTGTCTGGCTTCGGTAAGTTCTCAGGAGACGGATCGCAATGACAAAGCTCATCGCCTGTTTGGCAACGGTCACGGTGGTGGCAGGGGCCGCCGGTTCAGCGTGCGCGGAAGATATCGCTCTGGACCGAGACGACATGGACATCACGAAAGACGCGCGAATCCAGGCGGGTGCGTACCGCATCCGCGACGGCCAGGACGACGGGGCCGTCCGGATCACCGGTGACGGCATCACGGTCGACTTCCAGGGTGCCGAGTTGGTCGGTTGTTCGCCGGACCAGCTCCCGGATTCCTACGCCGGCAAGGGGATCGTGATCCGGGGCAAGGACGTCACGGTTAGAAACGCCAAGGTCCGCGGATACAAGGTCGGGATCCACGCCCACAACTGTCCGGGGCTGGTCATCGAGGACGTGGACGTTTCGGGCAACTTTCAGCAGCACCTGCGGTCCACTCCGGAGGCCGAAGATGGCGCCGACTGGCTGTGGCCGCACAGGAACGACAACAACGAATGGATGACCCACTATGGGGCCGGTCTGTGCGTCGAGGACTCGGACCGGGTCACGATCCGCCGGGTCCGGGCGCGCAACGGCCAGAACGGCATCATCATGGACCGGGTCAGCGAGTCGAGGGTGTATGACAATGACTGTTCGTTCCTGTCGGGCTGGGGCCTGGCCATGTGGCGGTCGAGCCGCAACGTCATCACGCGTAACGCGTTCGATTTCTGCGTCCGCGGGTACAGCCACGGCGTGTACAACCGCGGTCAGGACTCGGCGGGTATCCTGTTCTTCGAGCAGTGCACCGAGAACGTCATCGCGGAGAACTCGGCGACGCACGGCGGCGACGGCATCTTCGGCTTCGCGGGGCGCGAGGCGCTGGGTGAGGAACCGGCTCCGACCGAGGACTTCGACTACAAGCGTCGCGGCTGCAACGACAACCTGCTGATCAACAACGATTTTTCGTACGCCCCCGCGCACGGCATCGAGATGACGTTCAGCTTCGGCAACCGGTTCATCGCCAATCGCCTGGTGGGCAACGCGATCTGCGGGGTGTGGGGTGGGTACTCGCAGGAGACGCTGATCGCGGGCAACCGGTTCGAAGGCAACGGCGAGGGCGCCTACGGCCTGGAGCGGGGCGGCGTGAACATCGAGCACGGGGCCGGCAACCGGATCATCGACAACACGTTCAAGGACAACAAGTGCGGCGTGCACCTGTGGTGGGACGACGACATCGATCTGCTGGCGAGGCCGTGGGCGAAGGCGAACCATAAAGGCTCGACGGACAACACGGTCGCGGCGAACACGTTCGACGGCGATTTGGTCGCCTTGCAGCTTCGCGAATCGAAGAACACGCTGTTCGTCGGCAACAGGCTCGTCGGCGTCGGCAAGGAGATCGACGCGACGCCGGGGTCGGAGCCCAAGACCACGGGTGACGATCCGGGGCCGCAGAAGGCGCCGGCGTATCCGGTATACGGCGAGAGCCGGCCCGTCGGGGCCCGCAAGCACCTGTACGGGCGCCATAACATCATCATCACGGAATGGGGCCCGTACGACTTCAGCAAGGTCATGGTGTTTCCGCGCACGGCGTACGGGGGGGATCAGACGAGCCTCTACGTGCTGGGGCCGCCGGGCACGTTCGAGGTGAAGAATGTCACCGGCCGCGTGGACGTGTCGCCGACGAAGGGCGATCTGCCCGGG
Organism: Phycisphaerales bacterium; assembly: GCA_020353195.1. Taxonomy (GTDB): domain Bacteria; phylum Planctomycetota; class Phycisphaerae; order UBA1845; family UBA1845; genus JAFGJQ01. Next base: position 1,560,417 of record CP070691.1, read on the forward strand.
CGCATCAAGGTGAAGGCTCCGGGCCTGGGGTTCCATCCGTTTGCCGTCCAGATCGAAGCGGGCGGGAAGCGCACGGGCGCCATGGGCAGCCTGTTGTGGGCTGAGTGGGACGTCGCGTTCTTCAAATGGGATGCCGGGACCGAAGATCCTCGCGAACACGCGGACAAGTGGGCGGCGATCATTGCCTCAGCGCCGCTCGAGCGGCGCACGCTGCCGGCTGTTGACTTCAAATGGGGCGGCGGTGCGCCGAGCGACAAGGTGCCGGGCGATCATTTCGGCACGGTAGCGACGACGACGGTGGACCTGCCCGCAGGCGAATACAAGATCTGGACCGTATCCGACGACGGCATCCGCGTGTGGGTCGACCGGAATCTGGTGATCGACGACTGGACGCACCACCCGCCGAAGGAGAACAGCGCCGTGGTTCCGCTGAAGGCGGGCCCGCACGAGTTTCGCGTAGAGCATTTCGAGATCACCGGCCTGTCCCAGCTTCAGGTCCGGATCGAACCCGTGCCGTGACGCGGTGACGAGAGTGGCCGGGGGACCGAGTTGGCCGGCGATTCAGCAGGCCGCCCGTCGACCGAGGGGCTGCCGAACACGTTGTCCATCGCGGGCGGACTCACTGCCGCCGGCGGATTGTCTCTTCAATCACACTGTTGCAGGGGTTCGGTCGGGCCTGTGATCCCGGACGCGAACTGTGCGTAGTCGGCGGCGTCCACGTCGCAGTCGCCGTCCCAGTCGAACGCCTCGCATCCGGCGGGTGCGCACGTCCCCTGACCCGAGTAGCACGCCTGGAACATCACAAAGTCGGCGAGGTCAATATGGGAGTCGTAGTTGCCGTCGCCGTGGCAGTAGGGCTGCGGGTCGAAGCTGAGGCCGTCGACCCACATGATGAACCCGGAGTCCCACGTGTCGGCGTGGATCTCGATGTAGTGGATGTCGGCGAGGCTCGGTGAGCCGTTGGTCGTTCGGCCCCACCCGTAGGTGGGGGGCGACGGAGCGTTCAGCGGGATGGAATAGCTTTGCCAGACGCCGCGTGTCTCGTTGAGCTTATTCGTGGGTTCGGTGCCGGAGTAGTACTGGTATTGGAAGTAGTTGTTGTCGGCGTCCATGAGGCGGATCCACGGGCTGCCGCTCTGGAAGCCGAGGTTCGGGTTCTCGGTCCGCAGGTGGATGTTGAGGTAATCCGACCCCGACACGTCCCACCGGGCGGTGACGGTGGCGGGATATCGGATGGACGTGTCGAACCCTCCATCGGTGACGAACTTGATCGATCCCTCGCCGACGGGGTGCATACCGGGCGACGTGTCATCTTCAACGTACGTGTTCTGCGGATCGGAGCCCTGCGCCCAGGCGATCCAGTCATAGGCGTTGAGTTCGGTCATGTCGGGCGGGGGGACGAACTGCAGCGGGCCGCCCACCGCAACCTGTCGCTCGAAGACAGCCACGCCGGTCTGCCCCTGCCAGTAGGCGACGTTGACTTCGGTGATGTCGAGCCAGGCATAGTCCACGCCGCCGTCCTTTTCGATGCGGAAGTGCAGCAGGCCGTTGTCGGCGACGACGGCGATGTATCCGAAGGGGTTAGGCCGCAGCGTATCGCCGGCATACGTTGTGGGCGCGAGATTCGTGTCGATGGGCACGTTGGGCAGGTCCCACTCGCCGTTGACGTCGGTGATGCCCTGGGCCTTGATCTGGGTCGTGATGACCTCGCCCAGGCCGGACCGCGCCACCTTCTGATACATCTTCACGGTGGCGTCCCGGAGTGGCTGTCCGTCAATACCGATGAACCGCATTCGGACGGTGTCGGGGGTGCAGTACATGTACTGCCCGTAGTACCCGTGGGCGACGTCGTACCAGTGGTTCATCGCCAGGGCCGAATGGGCCGAGAAGAAGTCGCTGCACCCGTGCATCAGGCAGGGCACAGCCGAGTACGCGATCCCGCTCACCTGATTGGCCGCGCCGCTCATGTCGAGGCGGTAGATGTCGACCAGTCCCAGCTGGTGTCCCTTCTCGTGCAGCAGGCCGTAGTCGATGTCCACGTCCGCATGGTAGTAGCCGGACCCCGAGCGGAGGCTGCCGCCTCCGGCGTAGTATCGGAACGGGAAAACGGCGAAGTCAATGGTGTCGATGCTCGGGTCCGGGTCGTGATCGTGCAGGACCTCCAGTTTGTCGAAGCGGATCCGTTTGTCGCTGCCGGCGTCGGCGAACATGCGGTTCATCTCGGCCATGTGCAGGTGCAGCCAGTGAATGAAATCATCGGTCGTCGCCTGGGGATAGCTCGGGGTCTCCTCGCGGTGGTTCTCTTCGTAGGTGCGGTCGACGTAACTCAGGAACGGAACGGCGTTGGTGTTGTCGGTCAGGGCGTTGTTGTCGGCTTTGTCGTCGGCGGTGTCGATGGTGAAGCTGATGTCGTGCGACAGGGCGTCCCACGTGCGGGTGACCGACGTCGAAGCCGCATCGCCGGGGGCCAGCGGTCCCGGGATCGTGGGCGTCGCGATGACCCCGTCATCGTATCGCCACGTGCCGTTGATCGGCCCGGTGATGGTGGTGGTTCCGCGATTCCGGATATGGGCGGTGTAGGTCACGGTATCACCGAGGTCGGGGAAGCGCTGGGTGGCTCCCGTCTGCCCCTGTCCCAGGCCGGTGGCGGCGCTGAACCAATACGGCCCGAAGCCGCTGGGCTCTGTGATCTCGTAATACGTGTAGATCGGCGCGTAGCGCGGATATCGCGGCGTGCGTTCGATATAGAGCACGTGCAGGTCGGTCTCGTGCCGCGGGGTGCGCGGACCGACTGATTCGACACTCGTCTCCTCGCCGCCTCCGGTGCTCACGACGGTGACGGCGTAGTAGTAGCTCGTGCCGTTGACGGCGGTGGTGTCGTCGTAGGCGGTCGCGCCGGGATCGGGAATCGTGTCGATCGGCGTCAAGCCCGCCACCGATGTGAACGGGATCGTCCGGCGGTAGACGGCGAAGTGGTCGAAGCCCGCGGTCAGCGTGTAGGGCAGCCATTCCAGCGCCACCTTGCCGTCACCCGCGACGGCCATCAGCCCGTCCGGAAGCGGCGGGGTCGTGTCGAAGGTCAGACCGTCGAACCAGAGCGTGAAACCGGCTTCCCAGGTGTCGGCGTGGATCTCGATGTAGTTGATGTCGGCCACTCCGTTCGAGCCCACTTCGCTGCGCTGCCAGAACGAGTCGCCGGCCAGCGGGATGTCGATCTCGAGCCAGTTGTTCCTGGCGTCGTTGAGCACGTCGTAGGGTGGTTTGTATTCCCAGTAGTCGCTCGTGGTCGTGCCCACGCGGACCCACGGCGAGTAACTTTGGAACCCGAGGTTCTCGTTGATGGCGTAGACCCAGAAGCGGATCCGCGCGACGTCGGTGAAGTCCCAGTGTGCGTTGCGGGCGACGGGGGTCCACAGCCACGTGTCGAAACCGCCGGTGGTCTCATACTTCAGCGAGTAGCTCCCGACCCTGACGCGCGACGTGTCATCGGTGATCGTCGAGCTGCCGCCGACGGTCAGGTCCCAGTCCCAACCGCTGGCGGAGTTTTCGGTCAAGGCGTCGGGGCCGGGCGGGTCCGCCGCCGGCGCGGGCTTCGGGCCGACGCCCACCGCGCACGTCAGCAAGACGACACAAAGGGGATAACGATTGACAGCGGCGTTGCTCATACGATCATTTCCTCTCCAAAGTCAGACAATCGAGTCAGACAAGACGATCGAGTCAGGCAATCGAACGGCCGGCGGGCCTTGTTCCGGGGTCACGGTCCGGTCAGGACCGCATCGAACTGGGCGTAGTCGTTCTCGTCCACGTCGTCGTCGCCGTCGAAGTCCATATCCAGGCAGGTGGGGTTCATCGTCCCGCCGTCCCCGGTGTAGCACTGCTGGAAGATGGTGAAGTCGGCCAGGTCGACGTCCCCGTCGCAGTCGGCATCCCCCCGCTGCTGGAGGATGAAGTCGACGTAGGAATGGGTCTCGAACAGGCTCGTCCACATTCCGCTGAACTCGCCCCCGTCCGACCCATAGTAGTTCGAGAACGTGATGTTGATTCCGATGACGTGCCCGGGCGTCAGGGTCAGGCCGTCGACCACCGGCGCGTCCGACGGATACCACGTGTAAGCGGCGCCTTCCGGCAACGTCCGGGGGATGGTCATCTCGGTCTCGTAGATCCAGCTCGCATACTGCGAACCCACCTCGGCTCCCGGAATGACGGAACGTCCGTAGACCTCGACGGTGGACGCCCCGTGATAGGTGTACACGTGATTGCCGTCGCCCCAGGAGTCGCCGAAGTGGTTGTGCTTGTTGTCGGGATTGCTGGTGTCGGTGTGGCCGGCGGTGTGCCGAACGGGGGATTCGAACCGTCCGTCCTGGCCGCTGCCGTCGATGGAGATCATGAACCGAAGTTTCTCGCTCGACACGAAGGCGAAGTACAGCCCGTCCTCGTTGTACCCGGCGTAGGTGGTCAGGTCGAAATCGGCGACGTAATTGGTGAAGTAGTAGCCCTCGGTCAGGAGGTTCCACCAGCCTCCGACGACCCCGTCCACGCCCGGTGTCGGCATCAACGGCAGATAGCGTGAGACGCTGTAGAGCGGCTGGTGATCGTCGCCGTCCACGATGCCGTCGTCGTCCGTGTCCGTATCGAGCGGGTCGACGCCGCGGAAGTTGTACGCGGTGTACTCGCCCAGATCGTCAAGTCCGTCGCCGTCGGTATCCGCCAGGGCCGAGCTTGATCCGAACCGCACCTCATCCATCCACACGCGTGGGTCGTCGTCCGGCAGGTCGTCACCGTCGTCATCGACGCACTCGATGTAGCTGTCATACGGCCAGGGATACAGCAGCCAGTCGTCGCCGTACTCGCGATTCGTCAGCCCGATGCCGTCGTAGTGGGCTCCCCAGTCCATATGCCATCCGGTGGGCCCCAGGGGATCCGGGTAGGCCCAGGGGAAGTGGCAGAACAGCACCTCGGGCGTGCCGGCCGTGCGGTTCTCCATCGCTTCCAGCGCGTGATGGAGCTCGTGCGTGAACGTCCAGGCGATCGTGTAGTTGACGTTCGGGTCCTTGCCGGGATAGGGGACGCCGCACACCGTGCCCAGCGACGCGCATGTGCTTCCGAACACGACGTATCCGCCGTAACACCCCGCCAGATTGTTGCCGACCAGATACGCCAGGTCGTACTGGTCGTTCTCGACGCCGCGACTTCGCAGCTCGTTCTGCACGGCACTGCTGTACCAGTCCGGTCCCGGCGCGAAGTCGTCCAGATACATCCAGGTGACGTCCATGTTGAGCTGCCCGACGCTCGTGCGCCAGTAGAACTCGAGCCCCTTCTTGAGCCCTTCGGTCAACTGGTTGACCTCGGTGTCGGTATAGCCGCGCTTGTAGAACACCATGAGCAGTTCCATGTTCTTGTGCATGGAGAACTCATTCGGATCGGTGCCCAGGGTGACGGCCTGCTCGTTGGTGAAGTCGTTGACCTCGTTCCCGTCGCCGTCGATGGCGTAGACCTTGTAGTAGTAGGTCTGCCCGGGCGTCAGGTTGCAGTCCGTGAAGGACGTGCGAACCAGCACGCGCTTGATCGGGTCGTCCGGGTAGCCCTGGGCCGGCGTGCGGCGATAGACCTCGTATCCGGCGACGTCGGGATTCACCACCTCGTCCCACGCGACGTGGGCCGTGGAATAGTACGGCGTGAGCTGCACGTCGGTCTTCGGCCAGGGCGTGCGCGGGCCCACGCACTCGACGTCGGTGTCCTCCTCGCCGCTACTGCCGACGGCCGTAATCGCGTAGTAGTAGCTCGTGCCGTTGACCGCCGTGGCGTCGTCGTACAGGGTTGCGTTGGGGTCGGTAACGGTGTCGAGGGGGGTCATCCCAACGACGGAGCTGAACGGACTCGTGTCGCGGTAGATCGCGAAGTGGTCAAACCACGGCCGCGGAATATACGGGTCCCAGCTCAGCGACACGACGCTGTCTCCCGCCATCGCCGCCAGCCCCGTGGGATTGTCGGGAACGGGGTCGAAAGTCATGCCGTCGAACCAGAGCGTGAAGCCGCTGTCCCACGTATCGGCGTGGATTTCGACGTAGTCGATGTGCGCCAGATCAGGTCCGCCGACTTGCGTTCGCTGCCAGGTGACGTCGCCCTCGATGGGAATGGTGATCTCCAGCCAGCTCCCGACGGCGTCGTTGAGCACTTCGTAGCCGGCCTGGTACTGGTAGTAGTCCGAGGTCCCCGGACCGGTACCCAGGCGGATCCACGGCGACTGGTTCTGGAAGTTGTACGGGCTGGGGTTCTCCGCATAGACCCAGAACCGCAGGGCGGCGACATACGTGAAGTCCCAGTCTCCATCGCGGGCGACGGGGGTCCACAGCCACGTGTCGAAGCCGCCCGTGGTCTCGTACTTCAGCGAGTTGGTCCCGACCATGAGGAATGAGCCGTCATCGGTGATCGTCGAGCTTCCGCCGACGGTCAGGCCCCAGTCCCACTGGCTCGCGGAGCTTTCGGTCAAGGCGTCGGGGGCGGGCGGGTCCGCCGCCAGGGCCGGCGCCGTCAGCGCACAACAGGCCAACACAACGCGAAACACTCTCTGAGCCATCGCATACCTCCGGCGGTCGTGACTGTAAACGCGCCTGCTCTCTCCCCCTTCCAGGCTTGGTGATCATCGCGGGCGAGGCCGGTCACGCGGGGGTCAGTAGGGCCTCCGCAACGGCGAAGGCACCGGGTGGATTGACCCGATCGATCCGTTCCGTTGGGTGGGGCATGATCGAGGGCCGTCCCAGCGCAACCACCCCTCCCCTGCCCATAGGGGATTGCTTATACATTATAGCACTGAGGGAAGGGAATCCAAGCCCTATGGCGGTTAGGCCGCGCCGCGTCCCTCGGCCACAGGCCGGTGGGTCCGGCGAGGGCCGCATTGCCGCGCGCGTGCGCACGAAGATCACAACTGACTGACTGCTCGAATGTTACGACAGCGCCGCCCGCCATCGAAGGGAGTGGCTGCGGGCAGGTTGCTGTGGCGCCGGGATCGGCGGCGTTCGGGATGATCGCCGCTTGCCGCAGCCGGGAGAGCGGCCTCAGCCGGTGAAGGCCTGCTGGAAAGCGGCGAAGTCGTGGAGGTCTACGTCCCGATCGCAATCCGCGTCAAACGTGGTTGCACAGTCCTGAGCCGGCGGGCGATTGGCCGGTCCGCTCGTGGACAGGCAGTTCTCGAACGTGACGTAATCGTCGAGGTCCACGTCTCCGTCGGCGTCGGAATCGCCCGCGGACCGAGTCGTACCCGTGATCTCGAAGGCCATGTTGTTGACCACGGGCCCGTATCCCAATCCAAACCGGCTCCAGTTCAATCCGCTGGACGTGACGTCCGTGGTGTCTGACCAGTACAGCTCGTCGAATTGGCCGCCCATCAGACCGTTCGTGGTGACGGCCGCCCACTGGAACTCATCGGCCCAGTCGTCACCGCTCACCACCAGGACGTACTCCTCGCACGGGCTGATGTTGAGGGAGTCACCGCCGTTCGGCACGTCGGCCAGGTCAACGTGCCACCTCCTGATGTTCTCCGTGCCGAGCGCCGAAGGGTCCTCGTCGGCGACATGGAGCGCGTCCCAGTCGCACGTATTCTCGTCCCACGCATGGAGGCGTTCGATGAGACCGTTGGTGGTGGTGTCATGGAGATATACGTAGATGTGCAACTCACCGGGGCCGCCGCCGTAGTTCTTGAAGAAGCCCCAGAAGGTAACACCGGTCATTTGCGCGGCGTGCTCGACGGTGAACCAGTCGCCTACAGCCGTCGTGTCGCCGGCCTCGAACGGATACCAGTTGGTGCTGAGCACGGATTGCACGGCGTAGTAGTGGGGGCCTTGCCCGATATCGACTGCCTGCGGTTGGCCGGTGGAGAAGAGGACCGGGTCAACTCCCGCCGCGACCGAGCCCCACAGCACGATCAACACAGTCGCAACCAGGTACCTGTTGATGTTGGTGTTCATTCTCTCGTCTCCGCCGCACCAGGGGCGGTCGGGTGGAACCAGCCTTTGTACTCGTAGATGTCTGGAATGGTCCAGGAGTCATTGACGGTATACCAGGTCGGATCAAGCTCGTCGGGAACGTTGAGGGCGTTCCCAAGAGGGTAATCGTGGCATTCAGCGGGTGGATAGTCACAACGGTTGTACCAACTGCTAAACCCGACGTGAGGAGACTCACCTGAGCGCCAGATGAAGTGCTCGGTCGTGTCGAGGCCGCTCTCGTTGCACCGTGGTCGATAGTCCGCGGGGTCGATATCGTACGCGGCCAGCGCGACATGCCCGTCTCGGTGCAGGAGGTTAGCGGCGAACTTATGGCGGTAACCGGTCGTGTTGGCCCCCCACCACGGGTCATCATATACGCCGCTGACAAGCGCCACTCCGCCGAGGTTATGCGTCCAGGTCCACCAACCGTCGCTTGCGATGACGCGCTTGTCCGGGTCGCCGTCGGGGTCCCAGCAGCCGAACTGCGCCGGGTCGGCCGCAGTGGAGTACGGCACGCTGATCGCATAGCTGTGGTCAGCCCCCGGATTGTCGGGGCCTCCCAACGCAACCGGATAGTCGAAGCCCCATGCCGCGCCACGCTGGGCGACGAGGGGGTCGGGAAGTTGGTCAGCGGGGCAATAGCCGGGATCACGGGCTGCGATGTAGTTCCGCTCTTGCAGCAAATCGATCCAGGTGGCGATCCTGCCGAAATGTCGGTATTGAGGATCCAGGGCAGCATTGCCGTCGTCAAAGAGGGGTGCGTGGAAGCCCGGGAAGTCCTGTTGCAGCATGCGCAGCGCCTGGTTGATTATGCCGAGGTTCCGCGCGCATCGCACGACGTGCGCATCTTCGCGCACCCGGGTGAGGGTTGGAACGGCCACCGCACCTCCGACGATCAGGCACGCCGCCACCGTCGCCACTTCCATTAAAGTTAGCCCTCGCTTGTGGGAACTGGAGCTCATCGCGCGGTCCTCCAATTGGAGTGGGCGGGTATCATCTGCGGTTCTGGACGTTGCGGTTCGACGTGCTCACCGGAACACTTCGCGGGTCCCCCTCGCGCGGTGAGCCGGCTTGCCCTCCAGGCGTATTATGGACTCTCGGGGTCCGCAATTCAATCCGCATGAACGCGATTTGCGTTGAATCCGTCCGTCATCCTAAGCAGCAGAATCGGAAGGAGGGTGGATGCTGCGCTTTGCGTCCGCTCCCTGACGGTCGCGGCTCGTTATGCGTGACACGTGCGGCTCGTTATGTGTGACACGCGCGGCTCGTTGTGTGTGACACGTGCGGCTCGTTGTGTGTGACACGCGCGGCTCGTTATGTGTGACACGTGCGGGACGGAGGTCACTGGCACGAACCCGCGGTTACCAGGTGATCGTGACTCGTTGACGCGCGGAGGTGTTCCCGAACGGGAGTTCCGCCGTCCAGCAAGCTCCCTTCTGCCGGGCGGGCAATGCTCGCCCGTTCGCGCGGAGGGTCGGCTGGCGGGTGAGGCCGAACAGCTCGAGTCGCCATTTGCGGCGGGCGGGAATCGGTTTCATGCGCTTGCCCTTCGGGGCGATTGTGAAGGCGAATGAGCGCTCCGTCTTTCGTTTCGCCGTCAAGCGAGTCAGCAGAACCGCGCCCTTCTCGTACGCGTATGTCGTCGCGTCGTCCTCATAGAGCTCAAACGCGGTTTGCCACGGCCCGTTCATGTCGCCGATGTAGACGCGGGCGGTCAGCGTGTCCCATGATGGCTCGCGCGTGGTGGCGCCGGGGTCCGCCAACACGACCACGGCCGGCGCGCGAACGTAGACGGGTATCCGGTGGAGCACGGGTTCGGCCGTGACGTGGTTGACCCGTCCGCCGGAGCCTGTGGATCGGCCGGTCCAGAAGTCGAACCATCGGCCCGGCGTCAACTCCGTCCGCAGCGTGTTGCCGCGCTTTCGGATCTGCGACAGCGGTGCGGTCACCGGTCTGACCAGCAACGAGTCGCCGAAGAAGTACTGGGACGAAAGATTCGCGAACCGCCGGTCGGCGGGTTCGACGACGGCCATCGCGCGCATCATGGGCAGACCTTGCGTGTGGGCCTGCCATGCGGCGGCGTAGACGTAGGGGATCAATCGCATGCGCCATTGCAGAACGTCTCGAACGGCCGCCTCCGCTTTCGGGCCGAAGTGCCACGGCTCGCGCGGGCTGCACCCGTGGAACCGGGTCAACGGGCAGAACACGGCGAACTGGGCCCAGCGCACGTATAGCTCCCGCGTCGGCGTCCCCAGGAACCCGCCGCCGTCGGTGGTCCAGAACGGAATGCCCGACAGGCCGGCATTGAGGCCCATCTGCACCTGCGACGCCAGCCCCTGCCACGTCGGGTCCACATCGCCCGACCAGATGCTGGTTCCGTAACGCTGGATGCCGACGCGGCCGGTGCGGGTGATGTTCACTATCCGTTTGTCGCAGTGGCGCCGCTGCCCGTCATAGATGGTCTCGCACCAGGTGTTGTTATACAGGTTGCGCATAGCGTCGCGCCCGCGCGCCAGCTCGCGCACGGACGGCGACAGGTAGCCGATCCAGTCGCCTTCGTCGGTCCACCAGCCGGCTACGCCCTCGTCCAGCAGGCGCCGCAGATGCTGCACGTACCAGCGACGCGTCGCGGGGTTGAAGAAATCGAGAAACAGGCTTCGGCCCTGATGGAAGTTGCCGGTGTGCACGGTCCCGTCGGTGCGGGTCAGGGCGAGTCCGTCGGAGCGCGCCCTGGCGGCCGTTTCGGCGGCCAGGTTGACCGCGGGCTTGAGTATCACGATCGTCTGGAAGCCCAGCTTGTCGAGTTCGCGGAGCATCCAGCGGGACCGGCTGAAGTGCTTGCGGTGCCACGTCAGCCCACCGATGCGCTGCTCCCACTGGAAGTCGAGGATGAGGCCGTCGGCGGGGATGTCACGGGCCCGCAACTTTCGGGCCAGCGCGACAAGCTCGCGATCAGAGCGATAGCCCGGGACGTTGCCCCCGGGAGTCCGGCAGAACGAAGGGCCGAACAGCCAGCGCGGCGGCAACGGCGGTCGACCGGTCAGGTCGGCATATCGTCTAAGGACGTCGGGAATCGTCGGGCCCCACAGCACGAAGTAGTTGATGTAGCCGTCGCGGGCGGAGAAGGTGATTTGGCCTTTGCGCCGCAGGTCGAACGACGCGATGTTCGGGTTGTCGACAACCACGCCGTAGCCGCGCGTGCTCACCCAGAAGCTGATCGGAATGTCACCGCCCGCGCCGCCGAGGTGGTCAGCGGCCATGGTCCGGACGCAGCCTGTCCGGTCGATGTCCGCGAAGGCGTTCTGGCCGAGCCCGTAGATGCGCTCGGTGCGCGAGATGTTCCACGTAACGGCCACGCCGGGATGGAGATAGCCGAACGGTCCGCGGCTGGATTCCGCAAGGAAGGTTCCGTTGTCGTCGGTGTATTGGAGCCGGACGGGGTCGGTGTCGAAGACGACGCCGGCTGACCCGGCGGTCAGCCTGCGCCGGGTTCGCCGCAAGCGCCACGGCGGGGCGTTGGCACGGCGCGGGGGCGTGACATAACGCGTCGGCTCGTTCTGCCAGTGTTCGCCGGGATGCCAGACAACGTGAACGATGCCGTCGGCGACGGCGGTCAGCTCGGCCCATGCGCAGGCGGTGCGGATCTCCGCGCGGGTTCCGGCGACCTTCACGCGGCTCAAAGTGCCCGGCTCGGCGCGAACGGTCATGTCATCCAGGGAGATGTTCAGTTGGCCCATTGGATAGGTAGCTCGTGTCTTGCGGTGTCCGGTGCCCCTCGACCACGCCCGGGGTTGGGCGGGATTATGGCACGGGTGCGCTTCGTCGGCAACGGCACGCGGTGGTGGTTCGACGTTTCGCGGTGCGCACGGTATGATCCCGGCCGGCTCGATGCGAGCGAGCGGAGGCGCGGGTCAGGACACGCCGCCGGTGGTAAGCGGGTGGACCTGCAGACCCGGTTCGCGGCGGACGTGAGCGGTTGTCCGGGAACGTGATGTCATGGCGGATACGGTCGCCACGATGATTGGCGGGGAGATTCATTACTGGCGCGTGGCGCGCCGTCACTGGGACAGGATTCTGGAGTCCGCCCGATCGCTGAGTGTTCAGGTCATCGGTACGTACGTGCCGTGGGCGTATCACGAAACGCGCGAAGACGAGTACGACTTCTCGCGGCTTGAAGAGTTCCTCGAGGCGGTCGAGCGGGGCGGGTTCAAGGTTTTCGCCCGGCCGGGGCCGTTCATCTACTCGGAATACCGCAACTGGGGCATCGCCGACCACGCGGTGCCGTATCACAAGCTGCATCCGGAGTTTCAGCGCAAAGCCGCCCGCTGGATCGCCGCGGCGATGGACGCGATCCGGCCCTATCTCGGCCGACTGGTGATCGCGGTCCAGGCGGACAACGAGATCGACCCGATGCTACACTACTACGGCGAGGACCTGGGCTTCGCCGACTGGCTTGGCGAGCGCTACGGCACGATTGACGACCTGAACCGGGCCTGGGGCACGACGTACGCCGCGTTTGACGAGGCGATGCCGACGCTTGCGCCGTTCGTAGAGGACCAACGGCTGTACGACGGCTGCCGATACCGATACGACCTGGCCACGAAATACGCGCGGTGGGTCGTCGGCGAATACCGCAACAACGGCTGCCACGTGCCGATCGTGTTGAACACGTGGCCCGGCGTCGACGCTCAGAACTGGCGCGACCTGAGCGAACTGGCGGACGTGTACGGCATCGACCCGTATCCGCCGAACGAGTGCCGCACCGGGTTCCGCTACTTCCGCGAGCGGTTGCGGCTGCTGCGGGCGGTGACGGACGTTCCCTATCTGGCGGAGTTCGCGTCCGGGATCTGGCACGGCATGCCGGACCGCTCGTATTCGCCGGACCACTATCGCCTGACGACCCTGACGGCGCTGGCGAGCGGAGTCCGGGGCTGGAACTGGTACATGCTCGTCGATCGCGACAACTGGACGGGGGCGCCGATCAACGAGCGGGGCGTGACGCGCCCGCAAATCGGCCTGACGTTCGCCGAGGCGGTCGAGAACTTCCGTGCCCTTGCTGCCGCGCCGCCGCCGGAAACGTCGTGCGCTGTCACGTGGTCCTGGCGATGCCAGCAGATCGCCCAGATCCGAAAGACCGACGTGGACGATCCGCTGTTCGACGTGCTGCACGAGATGGGCGTCGAGTACGACTTCGTCGACGTCGATCGCGACTTCGATCCGCCCCGCATGGTGCTGGTCGGCGGTGACGTCGAGTGCCCCGAGCGGCTGTGGCGGTACGTCGAAGACGGCGGCAACCTGGTTCTGTTTCAGAAGCTGATCGACGGCTGTCCGAGGCCGGACGGTACGAGTCATCCGGGTCCGCGGAACCTGGAGGTGTCGCTCGGGTTTGTCACGGACGGCGCGGTGTCCGCCTACCGTCGCGTGCCCGGTACGCCGATCACCGCCAGGCAACTGCCGATACCGGCGGACGAAGACGAGCGCCGGTTCATCGAGCTGGGCGTGGGTCGAACCTATACGACCGGCTATCACGAGAAGCGCGGAGCGGGCACGGTGACGGTGCTCGGTTGCCCGCCGAGCGCGGACGCGATTCTGGCGCTGCACCGGTTTTTCCAGATCGAGATTCCGGTGCTGCCGCTGACGCCCGGCGTTCACGCCGTCAAGCGCGGAGACCGGATCATCGTGTTGAATCCGGGCGAGGCGAAGTCGGCCAGGCTGCGGGCCGATGGTCGTGTCCGCCACGTCGACCTGCCGCGGTGTTCGGGCGTCATCGTCGGCACCAAGGACGGAGATTCTTGATTCGTGATCGCCGGTTGGCGGTCTCTTGGCCGCGTAGGCGGGCGAGCCCGGCCGCAAACCGGAACGCGAAAACGGCAGACGCCGTTGGGATGCTGTCGCCACGAACTTTGCGGAGTACAATCATGCGCACATTCGTATTTTGCCTGTTGATCCTGTCGGCGCCGCTTTCCGCCCAGGTCCCTAAGCCCATGCCGGTCACCAAGGACATCACGTTGGAAAAAGACGCCGTGCTGCGGGAGAGTCTGGACATCCGCGCCGACAACATCACCATCGACGGCAACGGAGCCACGCTGCTGGGCATGGGGAAACCGGGCGACACGAAATCGCTGGGCGCCGCCGGCATCGGCATCCGGGCGGAGGGGCGCTCCAGCATCACCATCCGAAACATCAAGGTCCACGGGTACGAGTCGGGCTTGGTGGCGACCGACGGCGAAGGATGGGTCATTGAGAACTGCGACTTCTCCGGCAACTACCACGATCCGGACCACGGCTGGGGAGACGGCAAGCGCAACGGCGGGATCATTCTGACCCGCATCTGCAAGAGCGTGATCCGAAACAACAAAGCGAACAACGTCTGGAACGGGCTCGACCTTTGGGAATGCGACGACAACACGATCGAGAAGAACGACTTTTCGCACTGCTCCAACGTGTGCCTGAAGATGTGGACCGCGTGCCGCAACGTCGTGACGGACAACAACCTGTCCTACGGCCTGCGCATCCGGCCGGGCGAGGTCCACGCGCGCGACTCGACCAGCGTGCTCATGGAGAGCGGCTCGAACGACAACCGGTTCGAGCGCAACGACATCACGCACGGCGGCGACGGCGTGTTCATTCGCGTTCTGAACGGCTGGGTGTCCACCGGCAACGTGTTCATTGAGAACGACTGCTCCTACGCGAACAACAACGGGTTCGAGGCGTGGAGCCCGGGGAACACCTACATCGGCAACAAGGCCAACCATTGCAGCTACGGCTTCTGGCTGGGCGGGTCGGACCAGACCATCCTTCGCGGCAACGAAGCCGCCTACAACGGTCAACCCGACGGCTTCCATAACGCGCCGGAATCAGACTTCACGCACGGCGGGATCGTGATCGTGCACGGTCCGGGCAGCCACAGCATCATCGAGGGTAACTACTGCCACCACAACAACGGCGGGGGCATCGTGTTCCGCGGCGACCTGGGCACCCGCGGCGCGAAGTGGAAGATGTTCCACCTGATCGTGCAGAACAACCGGCTCGAACACAACCGGTGCGGTATCTTCGGCCGCTTCACCGACTGGCTCGATCTGGCGGGCAACACATTCAAAGACAACGAATCCGACGAGTGCTTCGAGGAGGTCGACAACCTGACCCGCCGCGAGCCCGATCCCGAGGGGCACCCCGCACCGGAGGCGGTGCTGGAAGGGCCCTCGCGGGCGCGGACCGGAATCCCGGTCGTGTTCGACGCCTCGAAGAGCACGGACGTCGCCGGCCGCCCGCTCTCATATCAATGGTACATCGGCGGAACGATCTATACGACCCCGAAGGTCGAACGCGTCTTTGTCGGGCCCGGGTTCCACCGCATCGGGCTGACGGTCACGAACGGCTACCTGGCGGATCTGGCGTTCGTGGACTTCTATGTGACGAGGCCCGTCAAGGAGGTGGCCACCGAGGGCCAGGCGTCCGTCTGGGGATGGGAGATGGGCGACAACGCGGACGGCAAGGGCAACGTCCGGTTCACGAATGACGCCGTCGCGATCATGGGCAAGACGTCGGTGCACATGCGCCCCGATCCGTATAAGGGCGCGGATGTGTCGGCGATCTTCCCGAAAACCCGAGACGCGCGCTGGCAACTGAGCGGCGGGAAGCAGCTTTCGTTCTGGATGAGGTTTCAGAACGGCAACCACGGTTTCCAAGGGCCCAACCCGATCGTCCGGCTGCACTCGGGCAAGAGGGCGTTCACCTACGTCCCCGCGCTGAACAACATGCCGAGGAACCTGCTCGGCGACCCGCCATACAGCGAGGCCCGATGGGGATGGCTCCACGTGACCGTTCCGCTCGGCGGCTCGAGCGAGTGGGTGCGGTCGGAGACGTTCGCCGGGGCTCGGCCTCCGCATCTCGACAACGGCCTGGAATTCACGACGGTGAGCACGCCGATCCAGACGCAAGGCCCGTCTTCGCTGGCGTCGGATGGGAAGGACCTGTACTGCGCGACCATGGATGGCGAACGTTTCCTGCGCTCCGCCGATGGTCGCGGGTGGACCGGCTTGAAGAAGGTGTCGGCCGACCTCCGCCATCGCGGCAGCGCGTGGATCAACGGCATGCTGGCGTACTATGCTCGTGGTGGCGACAAGGGTCAGCTCGTGCTGCGGTGCCGGGCCGAGGAGAAGAACGCGTTCGGCCAGGACGTGGACAGACTCGTCGCGTATGACATAGCGGCCGACACCTGGTCGTGGGTGCCCACGACGACCATCCTGGGACACGGCGCGACAGTCGTTGGCGACCATGTCTATGGGATCGCGCACGCGATCATGGGCAATTACGGCGGGCCGATCTGCCGCGTGAATCTGGCTTCGCCCGGCGCCGGGGACGAACGCACGGTCCTGGGCAGCATCAAAGGCCCGAACGACGCGTGGTTCAGCCGGGCGGGACAACTGGCGCTGCTGAACGGGAAAATCTACGGCACGAAGAACGACTGGGAAACGCCGCAGCCACAGGAGCCGGACAAGATCGGTGATCGGCTGTACGTGTTCGACCCGGACGATTTCGTGGTTTCCACTTTCCGAGACGGCGACCCGTGGGACTCGAAGAACTGGTCGGCCGGCCTGACCCCGTGCAAGGATCTCGGCCCGCTGCCGTTCGAGATCGGACACGGCGCGGCGCTGGTGCCGTTGCCCCCGAATTGGAGCCGTAACGTCGGCGCGCAGGGCGGCCTGTTCATCGTCGCCGGGTGCTCTCCGTCGAACCACGAGGGCTACGGTTCACCGTCCAACCGATACGCGATCTACGACGTCGCCGGCGCCGCGTTCACCACGGGGACGCTGCCCGACATCACCGGGACCGGAACCTCGGCCGCGTTTCACGACGGGAAAGTGTATGTCAAGCGCGGGGGCGTGAACTTCGGCCCCGGCAACAGCGAGTTGTGGATCGTCAGGCCGTTGCCGCCGGGCGAGGCCGAACGCGCGGCGGCGAGAACCAAGACGCAGAAGATGTCGCTCGACAACATCGACTCCGTGAGCCTCCAGTTCGACTCGCTGGGGTACAAGCCGTTTTCAATCTGGATCGACGGCCTGGCATTCGAGAGAATCTCCCGGTGACCGCGCGAAATGAGTTTGTCCTGCCGACTCACGCGCCCTACAATCGTGGCGGGTCGTGGAAGGCCGTTCGGCAGCATGCCGGGCTCAGCCGCTGTGTTTTGCGCTGTGGCCCGCAGGGCCGGGCCTCGGAGGAACGGCGTTGACGATCGAGGTGCGACTTTTCGCGACGCTGCGGGAGTATCTGCCCGCGAGCGATGGCCGGACCAGTGCGCAAGTCGACGTGCCGGCCCGCGCTTCTGTGGCCGATGTCCTGACGAAGCTTGGCATCCCTGTGGCGATGGCGTCTCTGATCCTGGTGGACGGCCGGCACGAATCGGACAAGCGCCGCAAGCTCGACGACGGATGCGTGCTGAGCGTCTGGCCACACATAGGTGGGGGGTAGAGCGCGTCGGCTGGGGCAGCTGGTCCTGAACCGGGAGCCTCCGAATCGACGCCGGTAGGTCCTACCGGGATCTGAAGGCGCTCCGTATTACACGGCCTGTTCGGCGTTTGTGCCAGCCGGCAGGCATCTTCGTGCGTTAA
>CP070691.1:1578109-1604307 GCA_020353195.1 Phycisphaerales bacterium
TACAGTGCCGTTCACGCGTATGCTGGCCGGGCCGCTTGACTTTCATCAGGGCTCGTTTCGGACCGTCCCCGTCGCAGAGTTCAAACCGCGGAACCAGGCCCCGCTGATCATGGGCACTCCCTGCCGCACCCTGGCATCCTATGTCGTCTTTCAGAATCATTTGCCGATGGTAGCCGATTATCCCTCGGCCTACCGGGGGCATCCGGCGCTGCCGATCCTCGCGGACATCCCCGCGACGTGGGACGAGACAAAGTTTATCGACGGCGCAGTTGGAGAGTTCGTTGTGATCGCGCGGCGACAGGATGAGGATTGGTGGGTCGGGGCCATGACGGACTGCAACGAGAGAAGAATCCGCCTCCCGCTGAGTTTCCTTGAAGAGGGCCGGTTCCGAGCGGACCTCTATCGTGACGACGTCTCCGCCGCGTACGGCCTCTGCCATGAGGCAAAGGAAGTGGAGGCAGATGACGTGATTCAGGCCACCCTCGCGCCGGCCGGTGGTGTCTTGATTCGACTGACGCCGGTAGAAGCCAGCCCGGCGGAAGCACGCCTTCGTGGCGTAGCCTTTCATTGTTTGACTTGCGCCGTCGCAGCTCTGTGCAGTGTTTCACAGGGAATGAGACAACCGAGCCATCTGGTATAGTGACGGTTTGCGGGTGAGTCCTGAGGAGGGAACCATCGACCCCAAGGTTCCCCCAGCAGGTTGCTCCTCTCTACCCATCCAGCGCGTGGGGCTCAGCGTTGTCGCGTGGAGGCCCCGTCAAGAGCAGTATGAAGCATCGCCGGAAGTGGTCGCCGGCCCAGAAGCTCCGGATCGTATTGGAGGCTCTGCAGTCGGACGGCAAGCTGGCCCCTTGCATCGGCGGGCCGATCGTGCCATGATTCGCCCGATGAGCGAGTCGCATCTTCGCCAACAAGTCAGCCATCTGACCAAGCTGCTCGACGTGTCGCGGGCGATCGGCGCCACGATCGAGTTGCAGCCGCTGCTCAAGAGCATCGAGCGGGCGGCGCTGGAGGTGCTGGACTGCGAACGGGCGACGGTGTTCCTCTACGACCGCGCCGGCGAAGAGCTGTACAGCAAGGTCGCCACCGGGGGGCAGGAGATTCGCTTCAGCGCCAAGCGGGGCATCGCGGGTGAGGCCGCCCGAACCGGCCGGATCGTCAACGTCCCCGACGCCTACGCCGACGCGCGATTCAACCCCGACATCGACAAGACCACCGGCTTTCGCACGCGCAACGTGCTCGCGTTCGCGATGACCGGGTACGAGGGCGAGGTGGTCGGCGTGTTGCAGGTGCTCAACAAGCAGGGCGGCCCGTTCACCGCCGATGACGAGACCCTGGCGTCGGCGCTGAGCTCGCTGACCGGCGTGGCACTGCAGCGGCAGATGCTGCTCGAGCAGTACGCCGAAAAGCAGAGGATGCAGCGCGACCTCTTCATCGCCTGCGATATCCAGCAGTCTCTTCTGCCCAAACAGGCGCCGCAGGTCGAAGGGTTCGACATCGCCGGCTGGAACAGACCCGCCGACGAGACCGGCGGCGACTTCTACGACTTCGTGGAGTTGCCCGATGGCCGTCTCGGGCTGCTGATCGCGGACGCGACGGGGCACGGGATCGGGCCGGCCCTGATCGTCTCGGAGTGCCGGGCGATACTGCGAGCGCTGGCGAGCACGACGGACGATCTGGAAACCGTGATCGCCCGAGCGAACGACCTTCTCTTCCGTGACCTGGACGGCGGGCGGTTTGTCACGATGTTCTTCGGCGTGCTGACTCCATCGGCCAGTCGCATCGACTACGTCAGCGGCGGGCACGGGCCGTTGCTGTTGTACCGACACCAGGACGGTGCGCGCCTCAAGCTCAACGCCACCACCATGCCGCTGGGCATCATACCCCAGATCGATGCCGCCCCGGCTGATCCGGTCGTTCTCGAGTCCGGTGACGTTTTCATCCTCGTAACGGACGGGTTCTTCGAGTGGGCCAACGCCGAGGACGAGCAGTTCGGCGTCGACCGCCTGTTCGACCTCATCCACGAGCATCGCTCTCGCAGCGCGGCCGATCTGATTTCGCTCCTGCATGAGGCCGTGGCCGACTTCGGCCGCGACACCGGCCAGGCCGACGACCTGACCGCCATCGTCGTGAAACGACTGTAGCGCGAGGTAGTGTCGGGCCTTCCATCCGGGCTTCCCGGTTGGGCGCAGTACGCGGCCGGCGCGGGAGTAAGCCGACGCAGGACGGGCTGTCGACCCAATCGCTCGCGGCAGGAGACCGCGTGGTGAAAGCTCACCGAAGCAGGTCAGAACGCCCCATCCGGCGCCACCTGCTGCGCGCCTGCTCGGTGCTGTTCCATGCTCTGGTCGCGGCGGGGGTCGTGTATCTGGCGATCACGCGCTGGAACGGCGTGCCGGCTGACCCGATACGCCCAACACAGAGCACGTTAGTGTATTCTCCACCGCTCGATCCGGCCCTCGATCGCACCGAAGAGTTGTTGGCTGCGTTGGGCGCCCTGCCGAGTGCTCCCGCGCTGACGCTGCCGCCGGCGCCGCCGGGAATGCAGTGGACGGGGCGGGTCAGCGGTGCCGTCTACGTGGTCGACGCGTGTTGCGGCGAGTGGACGCCCGAGACGCGGCCCAATCTGCAGGGCGTGATTGCGTTTCTGGAAACACCGGAGACGATCGCGGCCCTGTCGCGCGTCACGTCAATCGAGCCGGGTGGCTGGCGACCGTTCGGTTCAACCGGCGCGGGCTCCACTGCGCTGCGCGGTATGGGGCAGGCGCCGAAGCTCCTGGTTGCCCGGGCGAGATACCATCATGCTCACCGGGGAGACGTCGATGCGGCCCTGGGTGATCTCGCCGCTGCATACCGTTTCGCTGCAGCCATTTTCGACTCGGGCGCATGGCTCGGCCTCACGGGGGCAGCGGGGTGCCAGGTGCTGGCCGATCATGAGTTGCAGTGCCTGGCCCGCGAGTGTGAGCTGACGCGGACTCAAGCTGCCAGAATGAGCAACATCGTCTGCGGCACCACGCTGGACCGTGCAACAATGTGGCGAACGGCGACGGCGATTCAACTCGCGGAGCTGGAGCGCATAATCGACGCCGGCTGGACGGACGATGGGTACGGGAACGGCTGGCTCGTACTGAGCCACCTGAACAGCACGTGGCAACCCGACTGGACGTCGTCACCGCGGGTCGGGGCTTGGAATATGCTCTCACCGTTTTTCAATGATCGGCGGACCGTGCGGGGCAAGGTAGCTTTGCTGCGCGAGGTCTACGAGTCGGCTGCTGACCTCCCATATCGTGAGGCTATGTCGGTGTTGGAAGCAGTGGAGTCTCCGCGTATGTTCAACCTCACTGATGGTCCGCTGTCACTTAGCCTGATGTTCCCGATTTCGAACATGTGCCGAAGGAGCGTTTCGACATCGGCAAGTCGCCGCGCAACCATTGTGGCGCTGGCGCTGTCGGCGTATCGGCACGACCACGGCGAGTACCCGGTGTCGTTGGAGGAGTTGCTGAACGGGTATCTCGACGTCATCCCGATGGATCCTTATGCAGATGACGTCCTGCGGTACCGCCGCCAGGGCGCCGAATTCGTTCTCTACTCCGTTGGCCCCAACGGAGCCGATGACGGCGGTAAGAAGTACAGCGTCGATCAGACGATCGGTCGCCCTAAACCGTATGGCGACTGGGTGTACACCCCTTCGCGCCGGGACCCGAGGTTCGAGCCCACGCTGGAGCCAGCGGAACAATGAGTGGCAGCCCGTCAATGACAGCGTCTGGGGATGACGGCGTCGTTGGACCAACGCTGCCCGCTGCCCGGTGCGATACGCCTTCGCCCGCTCGGACCGTGCAAGGTCTTCCATCGCTTCCGGGCATCGTGCTTCTGTGGTTTCTGCCGAAACGGGTCGGCGCATCGCTGGCAGCTTCCGGCTGGCACGCGGCGGTTGCCGCGCACATGCTCAGTGTCATCGTGGGACTGGGGTTGATCGTCTGCGCCGAGTTACCTCCCACGTTCAATTCGCTGGTGAAGCAGCAGTTCTTGGGGTGGGACATTGAGATCGACTTGCCGGCGCCGAGAATGACCTGCTCGGAATACGTGCGGGGCCCGTTTGCGGCCATAGCCGTCGTCGTGCACGCGGCTGGCCCGGGGTCCGGCGGATTCGCGCGTTCGCTTCTGGCGTTGACGGGGATTCAGGGCGCGGTCCTTCTGCTGGCTGTGGTGATGATGCCGTTTGCGGCTGCCGGGGAGCCCGCCGGCCGGCTGTTCGGACGGTGTCTGAGACTGACCTGGTGGAGCACGACCCTGCTGATACCGCTCGGGCTCGTCTGGTGGGCGGAGCCGCAGTGGCGAAGCTGGCTTGACCTGCCCGACGAGTGGCACGCGGTCGACTCGGCCGCGTTGGCGCTGTTTGGCGTTTTATGGCTGATCGTTCTGCTCCGGTCGGGCTACCGGTACGCGGGGAAGGCCCAAGGCCCGGCATGGAGCGCGCGCACGCCGCGATGCGAGAAGTGCGGCTACCGGATTGTCGGCCTGCCATATTCGACGAATTGCCCGGAGTGCGCGCGTCCGGTTGCAGAGTCACTCGCGGAACGCAGGGCCCCTCCGCCGTTTGCCGTCGCCGACACGCCTGTTCGGACGATCAGTGCCTTTTGGCCGACGGCGTGGAAGGTGATCACGACCAGGGATTTCTTTGCTCGACTGCCGGTCCATAGCGGTCATTCCAGGGCGCGGGCGTTCTTCCTCATGGTGTGTGTGGTGAACTGGGGCCTGGCGTTTCTCGGTGCTTGGAGGGTAGGAACCGCGTTTCAGGCGGAGGTTGTTCTTGTTCACGCTCTGGCTGACGCTGTCGTGGTGGCCTGCGTGGTGCTGTTGGGGCATGTCCTTCTGGCGGCTGCGTTCGCAGGGGCGGTTTCGGCCATTGCTCGACGCGCCTTGCAGCCTGCTGCCGTTGCCACGTTCTACCTGATGTCATCGACGGTTCCGATCACGATTGGCGCGGTGACTCTACTGGTCGCGGGAGTAACCACGGCCACCATAGTCGACGACATCGCGACCCCGTTGGCGGTCGATGTGATCATGAGCCTTCTGCTCGCCGTTGGCCTGGTCGTGTTTGCCTGGGCCCTGGTGAGGGCACTGATGAATGCGAGGCGGGCGATTGTGCAGACGCGCTTTGCCAACAGGTGAACCGATAGCGTGAGTTACGGACAAAGGGGGATACGTCCAACGACCTGGGCCAAGGAGGGAGGTCTCCAGATCCAGTCATCGGACCCGCTGATGGGAGCGAAGTGGGCTGGACGTGCTCACGCGAGCGCGCGCATGCCCGGCAGACATGCTCTCCCCGGAGGGTGGCATGGCCACGCTTGCGCGGCCATGGACATGCCGCCTACGCGGCCGCGGGGGCGTACCCGGCTTGGTTCCGCTGGTCGATCACGATCACGATCACCAGCAGGATCGCGAGAATCGCACCGCCGACGGCCAGGATCGTCGCGCTGCCGCTGATCTCCGCCAGAAGCCCGAACAGGGCACCCGCAACGAGGAAGTAAATGATCACGTGTAACACGCGCGGGCTGTTCAGCAGCGGCGCGGCTACGCCGACCGAGCTGTAGGTCCCCACAATCACGCCGATCATCAGGGCGAAACTGAAGCCGTGCACACCGGGGCCACCCCAGACGAACATGACGAACACGGCGACGAACGTGGTGATCGACGTGAGCAGCGTCCGCGACAGGCACTGGTTGATGCTGCCGTCGATCATCTGCGGCGACAGTACGGTCAGCTTGCCGCGGTTCTCGCGGATACGGTCGAACACCACGATCGTGTCGTTCAGGCTGTACCCGATGATCGTCAGGATCGCCGCGATCATCGGCAGGTCGATCCGGAACTCCCCGAGCCCGAGGATATCCGCGACCGTGACGAGCCCCAGCGTGATCGACACGTCGTGCACCAGAGCCACGATGGCGGCCAGCCCGTATTGCATCGTCCCGAACCGGATCCACACATAGGCGACGATTGCCCCCAGCGCGAGGATCATCGCCACGGTGGCCTGCGTCTGCGTCCGCTTGGCGATCGGCGAGTCGAACTGCAGCACCTTCCGCAGCGTCTTCTGACTCGCGAAGGCCGCCTGCGCCTGCTCGAGTTCGGGCTCGGCCAGCGCCTCCCGCCACGGCAAGGGGTCGGATTCTTCGTAGAAGACATTCTCGTCCACCGCGACGATGGCCACCTTGCTGTACGTCTTCGTGCCGTCCGCGACTGTGGCTTCGGTCAGCCCGATGACCTCGAAATTGCGGGTGCTGTAGTGGTCGAACTCCGGTTGCAGCCCGACTTCGCGCATCCGCCCGACGATCGCCGACGTGGTTTGAGGCGGTGAGATCTTGTCGAACACGAGCACCAGACCGCCCCTGTACGCCTGAATGTCGTAATGCGCCGACCCGGGCACCACGTCGTCCAGATACCGATCACCCTCCCGGATCGGGAACAGCCCTTCCGGCGCCTTGTTGGGGTCGACCACCAGTTCGGCCTCGATCGGAAGCTGGACCTGCAGCTTGTCGCCGAGCACCGCTATGATTGCGGTCTGCACCAGATCGCGGTTCGTCTCCACCGTGACGATCTCAAATGCGGTGGGGGCGGAGGCCTCGGCTTCAATGTCTCGAACAGTCTGTACGCGGGCGCCGCTGAGCCGGTCCTCGGCGCACCTGCGCGCGTAGCTCACCGGGCCTTCTGCCCCGACGATCGCCTGCTTGAATTCGTCCAGAGTCATACTCGTTTCGGTTGTCTCGCCGTCGTCGTCGGTCTGCACGTCAGGCTTGGTTTCCACCACGAGTTGGTTGCCCGTCCCGCTCAGCCCACCGCGGGCCAGCCGGTCCTCGAGCGTCGTCCTGATCAGCACCGCCATCTGATCCGTCGACAGCGTGTTCGTCGGGTCGGTCACAATGAACTCGCCCGCCGTCGGGCCGGCTTCGATCTTCGCGTTCTCCAGAGCGTCGGCGCCGCTGCGAAGCCACGCGACCGCGCTGTTCTCGTCGCCCGCGATCGCCCGGCGGATCTGGTGGTCGTCCATCTCGACGTCGGGTTGCAGCTCGATCTGAACGCTCGTGCCGCCCAGGAACTCAATGTCGTACAGCGCTTCGGTGTCGGTGGCGCTGACATACGAGAAGATCCCCACGCCGGCGATGACCAACAGAACGGACACCGGCCAGAACACCGTACGCAGTCGAAGCCAGGGAATGCTCGGGTGTCCGATCAGCCGCAGCATCCGCAACGAGGTGACCCAACGCGCCGACATCAGCGTCGTAAACACCATCCGCGTCACGAACAACGACGTGAACATGCTGGTCACCACGCCGAAGCCGAGCGTCATCGCAAACCCCTTGACCTCCTCGCTGCCGACGTACCCGAGAATCACGCACGTGATCAAGGTAGTGAGGTTCGCGTCCACGATCGTGCTGAAGGCCTTCTCGTACGCTGTCTTCAGCGCCTTCCTCAGAATCACGCCGCGCGCCCGCTCCTCGCGGAACCGCTCGAAGATCAGCACGTTGGCGTCGACGGCCATCCCCACCGTCAGAATCAGCCCCGCAATGCCCGGCAGCGTGAACGTCGCCTCCAGCGTGGCCATGATGGCCAGGACGAAGAGCAGGTTCAGAGCCAGCGCGATGTTGGCCACGAACCCCGCGAACAGGTAGTAGACCAGGATGAACGCCGCCACCACGACCAGCCCGAGGGCGGCCGCGTGCATCCCCATCCGCCGGTTCGCCTCGCCCAGGCTCGGGCCCACCGTCTTCTCCATCAGCGGGGTCTCCTTGACCCGCGCCGGCAGCGAGCCCGCTTCCAGGGTGTTGACAAGCTCGCGCACCTCCTGCGGCGTGAAGTTCCCGGTGATCTGCCCGCGGTCGTGAATCTGGCTCTGGATCGTAGCGTGCGACTGAGCCACCCCATCGAGGAAAATGCACAACTGGCGCTTGATGTTGTTGTGGGTCAGCTCACCGAAACGCTTGCCCCCCCGGGCGTCGAGAACGAAGTTCACCGACGGACGCCCCGTCTGGTAATCCTGCGACGGCGTCGCGCTGCGCAATTCCCACTTGCCGCTTTCTCTCGTCAGCCCGTACTTCCTGGGGTCGTCGTGCGCGAGCACGTGGTACGTGCCCAGGTATTCCTCGATGATCTGATCTTCGATCTCCCGGCGCTGCTCAAACTCCTCCATCGATCTGACGTTCGTGAACCCGACCACGTCCTTGATCGGGAACCACCGGAACGGGTCGCCCGGGTCCTTCACCCGCGGACCACGTTTGCGCAACTGCTCCACATACGGCTCGACGGGACGACCCGACAGCGCGATGAGTCCGGGGTTCTGTGAGTCCTTCTCGGCCAGAATGCGGAACTCGAGCACGCCCGCCCCTCGGATTCGCCGCTTCAGGTCCGACGGGTCCTCCATCGCCCCTTTGCTCTGCGACCACCGCCCGTACGCCGCCTGCGCCGCGTCGATCGCGTCCGCATATGACGGGTGCCGGGCCTTGAGCGCTTCGAGCTCTCGAGTCTGTTCGGTCTGCTTGAGCGCCAGCACGTCGGTCAACCGCTCATCGCTCACCGAGGTGTCGAGCACCGTCTCGACGGCGGCCTCGTACTTGGCCATGGCCTCATACTCGGCATCGACGTCGTCGCTGTCCTTCACGAGCTGGTATGCGTCAAAGGCCTCGACCGCCCGGGCCAACAGGGGCTCGCGCTCGGGCACACCGCGTATCAATGCCTCCAGCTGCGCCTCGCGATCGTCGAGCGGAGCGTTCAACGCCGACTCCACGTCCATACGAGTCGCATTCTGCGCCCGTATCGCCTGCCGCGCTTCCTCGTAGGCCTGCCGTCGTTCGAGGGCTTCAGCCGGCGGCCTGGGCATCTGAACCTCGATGCGGCTGTTCCCAATCGGACGCCAGACCAGGTTCATCTGGTTGTTCGGGTCCACCCTGTTTCGCAAGATGTCGATCACGCGGGTGGCCAGGTCGCGCTTCTGCTCCCCCTTCATACCGGCCGTGTCGATCTCAAACAGCAGGCTCGTGCCCCCGACCAGATCGATCCCACCCTTCAACCGCTGCTGCGGCGGATACAATACCAGTAGCGCGCTGGCGACCAGGAAAACGATTAAGAGCCATTTCAGAAGTCGATGCTTGTCATCCATGTTTCTGTCTCCAAGGAGCCCGGCAAAAGCCCCCGTTCAAGGCAAACGCCCAAGTATGTACTGCGGAGCTGAGGATTGTGCAACGGCCGGCGACACGCGACCCGCAGAGGGGCGCCGCGGTCGATTCAGCCTCGTTGCGGAGGGGCGTGGGGCCGATTCGGGCGGCTCGCCGCGCGCGGCATCGTCGAGTGCAGCGAACCGACGGGCGCCGCTGGCGGTTCCGAAAGCTGCGCTGCCGGCTTCAGGGGAAGCCACGCGCGGTGCACCGTGCTCAG
Source organism: Phycisphaerales bacterium (assembly GCA_020353195.1). Taxonomy (GTDB): domain Bacteria; phylum Planctomycetota; class Phycisphaerae; order UBA1845; family UBA1845; genus JAFGJQ01. The sequence continues at coordinate 1,587,536 of CP070691.1, forward strand.
CAGCGTGGTCAGCCGAGCCGTGTCCGTGCGCTCGGCGCGGTTCCATGCGTCGCAGCCGACTGCGCTCGCGGTGTTCGCCGAAGAGTTGCTCTCGTCGGGTCCTTCCGGTTGCGGCGATGCGGGCTGCGGGCTGCGGTCGGCTCCGGCATTCGCTTGGCCGTCAGCCTCCAGAGCCAGGCTTGAAAGCGTCACTTTATTGATCGGGATGTGCCCGGTGCCGGCGACAACCGAGACGCAGAGGACCGCAGACCAGTATGAGGTGTGGCGGGGCGTCAACATACGGCCCGCATTATAGTCGCGGCGGTCGGCCCGGCAATCCCGTGAGTCGGCTCTCGGGGGCGGCGGCGGGAGCCGGCGAAGGTGGCCGGACTGGAGATCCAGAGGAGTGCATCCGCACGCGGGGATGCCTGAAAGAGCTGTGACTTGTTGGGTGGGCGTCACCGGGTGGAGCGGGCATGCCGGTCGGCCGCCGCTGACGCCTTAGGCGGAGAAGGGACGTATAACCTACTTGAATGAATGAGTTTAGCGCGGCATCCCGGAAGGCCCGAGTAAAATCGTGTGTTGCGCGGATTATTCGTTGGCCGTCCAGAAGTGGGACCGGTATAATCCCGTGCGGGCCGCCGGAGCCGCATAGCCGTGATCAGCACTGAGGCCAAGTGGTGGAGCAGGGCAAGACCAAACAGCGGGTAGACGAGCTTCATTTTTATCTGTATCAGCGTGCGCTTCACCCTGAGCTGTTCCGCATACACCAGGTCAAGCATGTCGAGCAGCGGCTCTACCACGCGGAGATCTGGGTGATCGGCCTGTCTCACGTCGTAACCGTTCAGTTCGGGCAGAATTGCCTGACCGAGCTGATCGCCCACGAAAGCGAACTTCTGCCCAAAAACGGGATGGCGACGTCGTTTCGCCTGCGTGGGGAGCGCGACCATGCGCAGAACTTCGCGAACGGCCTCCGCTTTATTCTTTCCAGTCAGGTTGAAAGGATGTCGTCCAATCTGTTCCCCTCGTCGCATCGCGACCTGGTGCGCTATGCCCAGAAGCGCGGCCTGTTCCATTCGTTTGACGAGTGGGAGTTCGACGGGCTGGTTCCGTTCACGTTTGTGGACTTCGAGGCTCGCGAGCGGGAATTCCATGTCCACGCCTTCCACGCATTTCCCGAGGAGTTGACGCTGCTGAAGACGCAGTCGATATTCGAGGTGGTTCCATCGAACCGCGAGCGGTATCGGTAAGGGCGTGGTCATTGCCGGCACCGCAGTGCTAATCTATTAGCTGGGAAGAAGTTGACGAAGCCGGCGGGGACGTGCGGGCGGGCAAGTGGCGCGCTTGTCTGCGGCGTTGGGTAGTGACGGTTGTGATGAGCCGTTCCTCGATGGGCGAACCGAATCCCACTACAGCATCTGCTGCATCCGAGGAAAGGAACGCGAACGCCGGGGATCACCGGGCGGGTTTCTGGTCGAGCCTCCGCGCGACGGCCGGGCTGGTCTTTCCGTTGGGGGAGGCGGGTCGCGGCGCGGGGGTGGCGGGGGCATGTCGCACGCATTGGATCGTCCCTATGGGGCTGGTGGTCGGCATCGGGTACGCGTGCCTGTACCGTGGAGCCTGGCGATTCTTCGGGGAGGTGCAGGGGATCCGGTTGATGCCCGCGGTGGCGGTGTGGCTGCTGGACGTGGGCTTGTGTGGGAGTGTCCTGCTGGTGGGGTCTGCGAGGGTCGCGGATCAGATCTTCGGTGGGCGTTCACGGAGGCCCGGGGGCGAACCGACGGTGGAGGGGCGGCTGGGTCTGGTGGGTATGGCGTCCTTTGTCGTGCTGTGCGTGCTGAAGTTGATGCTGTGGATCTCCATTCCGGAGGGGGTTTCGACGTGGCCTGGGATATGGGGGTCCGGGCTGAACTTCGCATACCCGCACGCGTTTTACCGTCCGTTGTTGCTGGCGCCGATCTGGGGGCGGTGGGGGTTGGTGCTGGCGGCGGGGCTGGGTCGGCCTTCTGCTGAGGCCGACGCGGTCATCCGGGGTCTGACGTCCCGGCAATCGCCGTACGGCGTGCTGATATGGTTCGTGCCGGTGGCGGCGTTGACGGCGGTGTACTGTGGGTACAGCGGGCGCTGGGCGTACGGGTGTGTCATCGCGCTGGGGGTGATGGGGGCCACGTATCTGTTCGGAGTGGCGGTGGCCCGGCGTCTTGGCGGGCAGACGCGAGAGACGATCCTGGCCGCTGGCCTGGTGGCCGAGATGAGCTACCTCGTCTTGTACATGGGCTTCAGCGTCCGGATCTACTCCGGCTGATCGCGAGGATGGATCGGCGGGATTCGCGGCTGATGCTGCGTGCGTGGGGTCAGTGGCGGAGACGTCGGGCGCGGCTGCGCTGCCTGACTGCGGCGCGCTGGAATCTGGTGACGATCGCGGCCAGGCGGGCCAGGAGTTCGGGCCCGTCGCGGCGGGCCTCCAATCCGACGAACTGAAACCCCAGCGAGAAGCGATCGTGCCTGGTTTCGCGGTGTCTGAACACCGCGTTCAGGGTGGTCGGTTGCGTGTCGGGGTCTATGCAAAACGAACAGATGACGGGTGCGTCGGCGGGCAGTGAGGGGTCGTGTGGGGACAGCACGCGAATCCCGCCGACTGACAGGTCCTCGACGCGGCCGTCGAGGATCGGAGCACCGGGCGGGGTCGGCGTATTGTCGTTATCGATATGTCCTGACCGGACCTGCACGTGTATGGTCCGGCCCGGGGGCGGGGTGGCCCGGTGGCAGACACGGCGCTGGATCTGGTGAATTGAGTTGGGCCAGCGCAGGACGACTGTGCCGGTAGGTGGCGAGGTGCCGGGGTCCGGGGTTTCGACGACGGTGCTGAGCAGATACTTGCGATGCCCGCGGCGGAACGCGACGCCGACGCGTTGCCCGACTTCGAGGCCTTGGCCTTGGTCCGGCGGCTCCTGGAGCGGATGCGTGACGACGATACGGTGCCCCAGGGTCTCGTGGGGGACAAAGGCGCACTTGAGCGTTGTCCAGCGGTCATGCCGCCGGCAGGTCAATACGGCTTTCGCACCGGCGCGGATGGCGTCGGTGATGATCTGATCTAGACGGACGTCGTCGACGCTGAGCACGCTGGTCATCACTGCGAGTCCTTTCCTGGTTGACGGCCCGTAGCCGTCAGGGCGTTTGCCAACTGACGCCGTTGCGGGTCATCCTGGCCGCGAAACTCAAACTGCAATCCCACGATGGTATGGCGTTCGCTTCCGGCGGGCGTCTTGCTGCGGACGGCGGCCTGCAAGTCGAACTGGTGGGTGGAGCCGGCCAGTTGGAATGCCACGCGGAGCGTGTCTCCGATGGCGGTGCGGTCGGCGGCGGCGGTGGGGATGCGGCAGGCGATGCCGTCGACGCTGGCGTTCAGCAGAGCTCCGATGTTATCCGTGCCGTCGCCGGCCTTGTACAGATGGACGGGGCAGGAGCTATGTACGCGTGCCCGGCCCTGCCGTCGCCGTTCCAGGGCGTGGAGGACGTTCGGGCGGGCGATGTCCAGGCATACGGGTGGGTCGGCGTCGATCAGGGCCACGATGTTCGTGGCGAAAACGTAGCGGTCGCGTCCGACCTGAAGGTATGCGTCACAGCGGGCGCGAGTCAGTGTTCGGGGCGGGGCGGTGATGCGGTCGCCGAGGGTGACCCGGAAGGACTGCGGCGTCTGGGCGACGATGAGGCCGGTCAGCTCGGGGCCCTCGATCGGGGCGTGCGGCCGGAGCGTCACGCGGGCACGGGTACGGACCGCCTGTTCGAGGATGCGGGCGCTCTGGCGGGCGTCCAATGCTCGTACGAAGCGGTGGGGTGTGGTGGTCATCGTTTGGGTCTGTGTCATTTTCTGGGCTGCAGCCGGTGACGTTGCTGGGTCACGACGAACCTGTGGATCCGCGTGATCTGGGACCGTGTGTCGACGGAGTCACAGTGGAGGAACCGTGCGCCCACGAGGTGCACATCTCGGTTCTTGGGTGTACGGAAGTTCCGGATCTCGATCGGTAGGAGAAAAGGGTCAGGCACGTCAGGGAGAGTGAACTGGGTCCATAGACGCTCGAGCAGGGCGAATCGCGCTCGATGCGCGTGCTTGACGAGCATGCACAGCCCGCCGGCGGAGATGTTGGTGACGCGCCCGGCAAACGGAGCTGCATCGATCGGGCAGGCGGTCAGGTCGGCGGGGCCGGCGAGGTGAAGCTGAATCGGCGTGTCTCGTCCGGCGATGGAAATGCGGAAGTAGGCGCGGCGCTGCTGGATGAGGATTTTGTCGGGAATCTGGAGCGACGTGCCGATGACGCGCGTTCGTGCGTTGAGGTGCACGAGAAGCGTAGGGGCAATAACGCGGGTCCGGAACATGTAGCGGACGCCGTCGTACAGGAAGTGGACGACGGCGTGCTGGTGACGGCGAAGTCGGGGGTACACGCCGATGAACCGGGGTCGGTCAGTCCCGATCCGGCGCCCCTGAACGGTCAGGAGTCTTGTGCGGGCGGTCACCTGTTGGCCGTCGTGGCTGCAGTGCATTTCGGCCGAGATGTTCCGCTCACACACTTCTTCGAGGAGCTTGCGGGTGGCCTTGACGCCGGTAAGCGGTTCTGCAGGCATGAGCGTTGCCTCGCTACGGGACGCGGTGTGGGGCGCGCGGACTTCGCCATATATCTGGTCGGTTTGTAAAGGGTGGAACTTGACGTGGTCCGACGTTGAAGGACCGATAAGCGGCTTCGGTTCTCGGGCCGGCGTGCCTACGGAGCCTCGTCCGCGGAGTCCAGCGTGCGAATCGCCTCGTCGGGCCGGAGACCACCGGTCATTGTGAGCAGCGCGCCGGGCAGCGACCACAGCAGGAGCAGGAGTCGGGTGGCCATTGCGAGGCAGAGGACTTGCGAGACGGTGACGCCGTTGCCGGCGAGGAATTCCTGGTAGTACGCTTCGACGGTCCCGATTCCCTGAGGTGTGATGGGGATAGCGGCGACGACGTTCGCGCTGCCGAGGTAGGCGTAGTAATCACCGATTTTGGAGACGTTCCAGGGCATGTGGAGGGCGTGGACGATGGCTTGCCATGAGGTCAAGGCGATCAGCTGCAAGGCCATGGTGACCAACACTGTCCCCAGGACCATCGGTTTGTGCTTGATCAATCGCTGGGTAGTCTGGTCGACACGGCGGGCGTGGCTGGCGAGCGACGCCACCGCGCGGCTTGGCAGGCTCGAGGTCGACGGGGGGCCATCGTCAGAGTCGTCGGGCGCCCGGTTCGGCAGGGGCCGGGGCACGATTCGGTGGACGAGTCGCCGAGCCTGCTCAGAGACGAGCAGCGTGCTACCGGCGACAACGGCGACGAGAAAGAAGGCGCTGACCGATCCGAACGCGTCAAGTCGGGCGTCGTGTGCGAAAAGAAGAATGGTCAACCCGACCAGGGCGACGAGCCCGGTGAGCCCGACAATACGATCCAGCAGAATGGTCGTGACGGCCTCGGTCCGGCGGTCGGTGTGGAGGCAGACGTAGTAGGCTTTGACGAGGTCGCCGCCGGTCGTTCCGAGCGCTACGAAGTTCAGGAAGTTCCCGGCGAAGCATAGCTTAGTGCATTCCCAGAAGCTCAGGCGAATGTCCTGTGCCCGGAACATCATGAGGAACCGCAACGACTGGAGGAACGGTACGGGGGAGAAGATGATGATTGCCCAGAGCAGGTGGACCTTGCGCGCGTGGCGGAGAATGGACTTCAATCCGTAGTCGATCGCGAGTTCGCCGTTGTCGTTGCGGGCGAGGCGGCCCAGCGGCAGGTCTTCCCGGCTAGCGTCGTCGTCGTATTCCAAGCGCACGTGAGAGTCGCCGCGGTGAAGGATGCGGGCGGTTCGGCCGTCCGGCAGCGTGACGCGGTCATCGAGCTTCACATTCCGCAGCACCCACCATAAGGCGACGACGCCAATCGTGATTCGCAGTGATGTGATGATCAGCTTTTTGGCTTTTGGCGCCATGCGAAATCGCTTACAGCCGTCCGCCGGGCATTGTGGTTATGACTGTGGTTGTCTCCAATAGCCGAGTTGGGGCCGATTGACAAGCGGTTGGGGCTCACGGAACGGTTGTCGGCTCGCCGCGCCGCCGGCGCGCCGCCTGGCGTGACGGGGTTTTACCGGTCCGGATCAGGGCGGCAGGGCCGGGGCGGGTCCCGGCCGGCGTCCGGTGGAATCGAATCAGCGGGTGAAACGACTTTCAGGTCGGGATAGCGCCCGAGCAGTTGCTCGAGGTGGGTGTGATCGATGTTGAGGACCATCTCGGTGGCGTTGCCCACGTAGCGCCGGTCGACCACCTCGGCCAATCGGTCGATTTCGGCAATGAGCCGCCCGTCGCCGACGGCGGTGCGCACGGTGATGTGCGTCGCCCGCCGGCGCATCTCGTGAACCACGCGTTCGACGAGGTGATCGAGGCCGTACCCGGTCTTGGCGGAGACACAGATGCTCTGGGGCAACCGGTTCTCGAGAACCGTGATCAGCGCTTCGTTTTGGGCCACGTCCACCTTGTTTAGCAGCGCGATGGTGGGCGCGTCGGCGCAGCCGAGGTCCGCCAGCACCGCTTGCACCGACTCGACCTGCCACAGCGCGTCAGGCGCGGCGACGTCGACCACGTGGAGGAGCAAACGGGCGTGGAGGGTCTCTTCCAGGGTGGCCCGGAACGACGCGACGAGGTGATGGGGCAGGTCGCGGACGAAACCGACGGTGTCGCTGAGCAAGGCCACGTGTCGGTTGCCGAGGACCCAGCGGGCGGTCCGGGTGTCGAGCGTGGCGAAGAGCTTGTCCTCGATCTGCTGGCCGGCGTCGGTCAGGGCGTTCATCAGCGAGCTCTTGCCGGCGTTGGTGTACCCGACGAGGGAGACCGTGAACTGGTCGGATCGCGAATGCACCTCGCGGATCTTGCGGTTCTCGATCTGCTCGATCTGGCGTTTAAGGTGAGCGATGCGATCGGCCACGATTCGGCGGTCGATTTCGATCTGCCGTTCCCCAGGACCTCGGGTGCCGATGCCTCCCACTACGCCGGCGCCCGTTGCCCCGGCGGCGCCGGCGATTCGCTCGAGGTGGGTCCACATGCCGCGGAGGCGGGGGGCGGTGTACTCCAGCTGTGCCAGTTCCACCTGGAGCTTGGCTTCGTGTGTCCGGGCGCGCGTGGCGAAGATGTCGAGTATCAACTCGCTGCGGTCGATGATCTTGCGCTCGGTGGCCTTTTCCAGCTCGCGAATCTGGGCGGGGGCCAAGTCGTTGTCGAAGATGATGGTGTCGGCTTCATCGGCGGCAACCTGCTCGCGTAGCTCCTGCAACTTGCCCCGCCCCAGGTAGGTGCGGGGTGATGGGCTCGCTCGCTTCTGGATCAGGCCGTTGGTGACGACCGCCCCGGCTGCCGACGCGAGAGCGGCCAGTTCGCGCAGGGGATTGTGGGCGTCGTAGTTCATCCCCGGGATGATGACTTTGACCAGAAACGCGCGTTCCTGATGGACCGATAAGTCTGTACGGGCGATGTCGCTCAAGGCTTCCAACTGGGGCACTGCGGGCCCCAAACGGCGATGAGGAGTGAACCGGGGATTGGACGCATCTGACCCGCAGTATACCCGGGCGCGAGGGCTCGGGTCAACGCGACCACGATTCTGGCGGGTGGTCAGGCTGCGAGGAGAGGATCGACCTGATAACTACGAGAACGGGGCGACAAACCGGCCGATAGACCTCGGGGGGATTGGGCCGTGATCGCGATGTGATGCTCATGACCAGTGCTTGTGTGAGCTTGAAGCGGTGCCCGTCGTCGTGGCTGGTGCCGCTGGCGGCGGCGGCCGCGCTGATTCTGATTGCCACAGGCGGGGTCGCCTGCAGCGCCGGCCTGCCCAGCGGTGGGGGGGCGAGCCTGCTCGACGGTGGCGACAGCGACGGCGACCGGCTGAGCGACGCCCTCGAAAAGGAGCTCGGTAGCGACCCGACCCTCGTCGACACCGACGGCGACGGCATCCATGACGGCGAGGAGTATGACAACGGGTCGAACCCCATGTCGACCGACAGTGACGGCGACGGCCTGGATGATTCGCGCGAGCGCGACCTGGGAACCGATCCGATCAGCCCGGATACCGACGGGGATGGACTCGATGATCAATCGGAGGTCGGCTTCGGGACCGATCCGGTCGCAGCGGACACGGACGGGGACCGGATCAACGACCGCCTGGAGACCCTCCTGGGCACGAATCCGCAGCGGGCCGACAGCGACCGGGACAATCTCGCCGACCTGTACGAGGTGCGCAACGGTATCGACCCGAACAGCGCGGACACCGACGTGGACGGCCTGACCGACGACGAGGAAGTCAACACCACCCACACCGACCCGACCGAGCCCGACACCGACGGCGATGGTCTGACCGACGGGCAGGAGGTGACCGACACTGGCACGAACCCCCTTCTGGCGGATACCGACGGCGACGGCATTCTCGACGGCGAAGAGGCGGACGCCGGAAGCAGCCCGACCGCGGACGATATCGACGGTGACGGCCTGTCCGATCAACGAGAGGCCGAGCTCGGTACCGATCCGAACCAGGCCGACACTGACGGTGACGGGTTGACGGACGGCGAGGAGGTTGAAACCACGCTCACCGATCCGCTGGTGAAGGACACGGATGATGACGGTTTGCTCGACGGTGCCGAAGTGGAAGGTGGGACCGACCCGCTGGACGCGGATACCGACGATGATTTCCTGACCGATTTTCAGGAGGAGAGCATCGGCACCGACCCGTTGGTGCCCGACACGGACGGCGACGGGCTTGACGATTTCGAGGAGTACCAGACGCTGGAGACCGACCCTCTGGTGGCGGACACCGACGACGACGGGCTTGACGACGGCGAAGAGGTCGACGAAGGCGAAGACGGCTTCGTCACCGATCCGCTCGATCCCGACACCGACGACGACGGGCTCAGCGACGGCGACGAGAAAATCCACGGCTGTGACCCGACTCAGGTGGATACGGACGCGGACGGTCTGCTCGATTCGACGGAGGTGCTCATCGGGTCCGACCCGGCGGACGCGGACACGGATGATGACGACCTGGACGACGGCGACGAGGTGGCGCTGGGCGCCGACCCCGGCAATCCGGATACGGACGGGGACGGGATCCCGGACGGCGAGGAGGTGGCGATCGGGTCCGATCCGACGGAGGTCGACACCGACGGTGACGGCCTGGACGACGGCGATGAGCAGGCTCGGGGCACCAAGCCCAACGACAGCGATACCGACAACGACGGTCTTTCGGATGGTTACGAGGTTGATATCGGCACGGACCCGCTGGTCAAGGACACCGACGGGGACGGTGTCGGGGACGGGGATGAGGTCGATGCGGGCACCGATCCGCTGGATCCAACCAGCAACTGAGGGGTCTAGGGGGCGCGTTCCGAGTCATTAATTACCAGGCTGTCGTGTGACGTGATCGCGGATGGCGGTCACCAGGCCTTCCATCGTGTACTCCGCGGCTTCGACGGCGGGTTCGAATCCGGCGTCGCGGATGGCTTGCGAGGTGATCGGGCCGATGCTGGCGAGCTTGACCGACCGGAGCACCGCGTCTGCGTCATGGCCGAGAAGGGTCTTGAAGTTGTTGAAGGTTGAGGAGCTGGTGAACGTGATCCAGTGGACTCTGCCGGCGCGGAGTTCGGTCAGCGTAGCGTCGGGCAGGGCGCGTGGCAGGGCGGTCTGGTAGATGGGGAGGTCGTCGCAGAGGGTCCCCATGGCCGTCAAGGCCTCGGGCAGTGCGGAGCGGGCGAGGTTTGACCGCAGCAGAAGGATGCGTTGGCCCGCAAGGTCGTGCTGGCGCAGTGCGTCGGCCAATGACTCGGCGACGAACTCGTCCGGCGTGACCTGCGGTTCGAGCGAGAAGTCACGAAGGCGATCGGCGGTGGCCGGCCCGATGGCGGCCAGCTTGAGGTTGTGCAGGATCGTGATGTTGATTCCGAGTTCGCGGAGGCGGTCGGCGGTGGCCTCAACGCCGTTGACGCTGGTGAACACGAGCCAATCGTATTCCGTGATGTTTCGCAGGGCCTGATCGACGCGTGTGAGGTCGTCGACGGGTTTGATGACAACGGCCGGCGCTTCGAGTACTTCGCCGCCGAGAGCGTGGAGCAGCGTGGTCATGGAGCCGACTTGCCGCTTGGCGCGGGTGGTGACAACGACCTGACCTTGCAGCGGTTTGGACATGGGCGGGTTCCTTTCCGATCGGTCGGCGGGGGCGCCGATGTCTCGTTGCGTCCATGGACGAATCCGATGTGCCGCTCTTTCCCGGTGGCCGCTGTTTCGGACGAAAAGACCCCGGCACGGTGCCTCGGGCCCCGTCGTGGCCCGTACATTTAACTACATTTGCGATCCGTGTGCCACAACGGGCGTCTGTCGGACGAAGCTGTGCCCGCCGGCGCGGGGGGCCCGTGTCCCGCAGGGTCGGCCTCAGTGGGCGCATGGCGGTCGTCTCGCCCGGGCCGGTGCGGGAAGTGAACGCGGGACAGACCTGGCGCGGCCGGCCCGTCGCTGTAAACGGGCACTTGACGAGCAGGGCATCGCGCGCGGGCTCGGAATATCCGGCGGCGATTGCCGAATAATCCTGTACGGCTGTCCGCGGGAGGTCGGGCTGCCGCTGGCGGGCGGGCGTGTACGGCGGGCGAAGTTGCTCAGTTATAAAAACTTGTGGAGCGCCGAATTGACGGGCTGCAGCGCTTGAGGCAGATTCTAAAGCGTGACAAAATCGGGGCATTCGGTGTATATGGGGTGGGTGCGGATTTCTCGTGACGGGAGCCGCGGACCTATCCCGTCTAGGAGCAGGGGGGCCTTGCGGGGGCCTTCCTCCGCCTCGTCCCCGGGCGTTGAGCCCCTGAGCATGGAGTCCGGACGGCACGATGGTGAGTTCCGCAGGGTCATCTGATTCGGATGCGGCGGGAATCTCTCGATCATCGCCGGTGATCGGGCATGTGATCGGCGGGTATCGGATCCTTCGGGAGATTGGCCGGGGCGGGATGGGGACGGTCTACGAGGCCCACCAGCTCTCGCTCGACCGGATCGTGGCCTTGAAGGTCCTCGGGCGAACGGCGGGGCTCTCAGTATCGGCGATTACGCGTTTCCGTCGTGAGGCTCAGGCGGCGGCCAAGCTGCATCACGCCCACATCGTTCCCATCTATGCCCAGGGTGAAGAGGCCGGTCTGCATTTCTATGCCATGGAGTTCGTGCAGGGCAAGACGGTTCACAACATCATCTGCGAGATGCGGGGTGATGGGGGAGGCGGGCGCGGGACCGGTGGTGCATCACCTTCGGATGCGGGGGCGGGCACGGAGGAGACGGTTTTGCTCGGTGCGGCGCCGCCGAGCACGGAAGTGTCCGATGAGTGGTCCTCGTCGACCCGGTCGATCCGGAGAGCAAGCTCCGACGTTCCGCGGGGCATGATCGAGTTTGATGAGATTGCCCGATACGTCGCGGAGGTGGCCGACGCGCTGGAATATGCGCATCACAACGGCGTGATCCACCGCGACGTCAAGCCGCACAACCTGATGATCGGTGAGGACGGGAAGATCCGCGTGTCGGACTTCGGGCTGGCGCGGGTGTTGGAGCAACCGGGGCTGACGGTGACGGGCGAGTTTCTGGGCTCGCCGCTGTACATGTCGCCGGAGCAGATCGTCCGCGGTGACGTGGCTGTGGACCACCGGACGGACATCTACTCGCTGGGGGCGACGCTGTACGAGTGGTTGACGCTGATTCCGCCGTTTCCCGGGGATACGCGTGAGCAGGTGATCACGCGGATCATCACGTCGGATGTGAGACATCCGCGTGTTCATGACCATCGCATTCCGGTGGATCTTGAGACGATCTGCTTGACGGCGCTGGAGAAGGATGTGAACCGGCGGTATGCAACGGCTGCCGACATGCGGGATGATCTTCGGCGTTATCTCGAGCGGCGGACGATTCGGGCCCGGCGAGTGGGTCCGGTCGGGCGGCTCAAGAAGTTCGTGCTGCGCAACCGGGTGGCGTCGATGGCCGTTCTTGCGATTGCGATTGCCGTTTCGCTGGGCACCGCCTACTGGCGGCAGTTCAAGACGCACGAGGCGGTGCAGGAGCAGCGGCAGGTGGCCGCTGAGCAGCAAAGCGCCAGACTCGCCGAAGTTGAGCAGAAGAACATCGAGCTGGAGGACCAGCTCAAGACTCTCGTGGAGAGCTTGACGCCGGCGACGTGGCAACTGCTGCAGGAGGCGCTCGGCCCGACGCCGGATGAAGACGAGACCAGACCGATGCGGGACCTGGCAGGGCGGTTCGGGTCGGTGTGTCTGGCGGACTATCTCGAGGCGGAGCGCCGGCGTCTGGAGGCAGCGAGCCCGATCGTCGAGGCGGGCTCGGCTCTGGAGCACTACGTGATTGCCGTGGGCGCGTTGACGACGGGCGACGTTACGGCCGGACTCGGGTTGCTGAACCGCGGTCTGGAGCTGGACCCGTACGATTTCCGCGCTCGCCACCTGCGTACGATTCTGTACTGCCAACAGCAGCTGTTCGGTGAGATGCTTTCAGACGCCGAGGTCCTGGTGGAGCTGTGGGGCGATGCGCCCGAGGCCTATCTGATGCGCGGAGCGGCCTGTCTGTTTGACGGCGAGCCGGTCCGTGCCCTTGACGACCTGGACTGGGCGAAACGTCTCGGCCAGTCGTCGGGGTGGGTGAACGCACTGGTCGGGGTAGGCCAGATGCAGCTGCGGGAGTTCGGGCGGGCCGTGGACGATTTCTCGCGGGCGCTCGAGGCTGACCCGGAGCTGGTGCCCGCGTTGCTGGGGCGTGCGACCTGCCATTACCAGGCCCGCGACTACGCGGCCGCCATCGAGGACACCACTCGGATCATTGAAGCTGAGCCAAGCCACGCACGCGCCTACGTTCTTCGCGGAGAGAGCTACGACAAGCTGGAGCGCTATGACGAGTCGATTGCCGATTACGCGAGGGCGAGCCAGCTCGAGAAAGGGTCGCAGTGGATTGTGGCCAAGTACTTGTGGGCGCAAGCCAACAAACAGCGAACGGAGCAGGGCCTGTCGGCTGACGGCGTAGACAGTGCGTCAGACGGACCGCAAGCCCCCGGCGCCGAGGAAGCCGTTCCCTCAACGGACAGCGAGCAGGAGGAGTTCCTTCAGCGATTCCTGCGCGGCCGCCTGGAGAGCAGGGCTCTTCGGAAACCCGCCAGATCCACGCGTTCACGTAATCGCCCATCGGTGGGGTGAGTTTCAGCACCACACATAAGACGTAGCAGGAGTTGCCGGTGCCTGTCCCGGCGGTATTTCCCTGGGCGCCCGGCGTATGCGGTGCGGCTCGGAAGCCTGATATTGGGCCGAGCGACTGCCGCCGCAGCGTTGACGCGGCAGGCACGTGGCGTAGCATGCGGGCGGCTTGATGCTCGCGGGGTTGATTTGGAGGAAACCCATCATGAGAATCGGCGGTACGGACCACTCGCGGCAGAGCGTGCTGCGCCACATCGGCCACGTGTCTCAGCTTGGGGGAACACGGCACTATCAGCTGACGGAGGGAGCGGGCAGCGGGTTGCGGGCGATCGACTTCGACACGGGGTCGGGGTTTCGGTTCACCGTGTTGCCGGACCGCGGGTTGGACATCAGCGGAGCGTCGTATCGGGGCGTGAACCTGGTGTACCGAACGCCGAACGGGGAGATGGCGCCGGTGTTTGCGGAGCCGCCGGGGCGGGGTTGGCTGCGGACGTTCTTCGGCGGCCTGCTGGCGACCTGTGGGGTGACGCATTTCGGACCACCGTGCGTGGATGAGGGAGTCGAGTTGGGCATGCACGGCCGGCATGACCTGATTCCGGCGAGGCGGGTGTGCGACACGTCAGACTGGGACGGCGATGATTACGTTCTGTCGGTACGCGGAACGGTGGAAGATTGCGCGCTGTTCAGCGATTGGATGCGCATGGACCGGGGCATCCGTTCGCGGATCGGTGCACGGCACCTGCGCATCGGCGATGTGGTGACCAACTTCGGGCATGAGCCGGCGCCGTTCACCGTGCTGTACCATATCAACGCGGGGTTTCCGCTGCTCGGCCCGGAATCGGAGCTGTTGCTGTCACGAGCCTCGACGGAGCCGCTGAATGGGGAGGCGTCGCGGGTGGGGACCGACGAGGTTACTCGGTTCGGTCAACCCGTTGCCGGCGCTGGCGAGCAAGTGTTTCTGCATCGAATGGTCGGCAACGAGGAGGGCTTCGCATTGGCGGCCCTGGTGAATCGCGCTCTGGGCGACGGCGGCCTTGGGTTGTACGTCAAGTTTCCCGTGTCGGCCCTTCCGGTCATGGTCGAGTGGAAGCTGATGGGCGCCGGCGCGTACGTGGTCGGCATGGAGCCGTGCAACACGGATTTGATGTCGCGGGCCGACCTCCGAGAGAAAGGCGTGTTGCCGATGCTCGCTCCCGGCGAAGCGGCGGAAATCATGCTGGAGATCGGCGTGCTGGACGGGAGGGATGAGATTGACGGGTTCGCCGGCGCGGTGGCGTCGTGCTCCGGACAAGTCAACCATCTGCAGCAGTAGGTCGCGACGGGTCCACCGCCACTCGACAGCGATTTCACACCTTGCGTCAGCCGTCATGCGACATCGAGGTCTTGTTCGGTCATGCACACGCGTTTGATCGAGCGGGCTTTTCCCGTGGCGGAGTCCACGGTGACCACCGCGCCATGAAGTCTCACGTCGCCGGTGGCGACGTCGAACGGTGAGGGCACGTTGGTCGTCATCGAGCGGAGCACCTGCTCTTTGCTGCGGCCGAGCACCGAGTCGTGGGGGCCGGTCATTCCGAGGTCGGTGATGTACGCGGTGCCGTCGGGCAGGATCTGCTCGTCGGCCGTCTGGACGTGGGTGTGAGTGCCGAACGCGACGCTGACGCGCCCGTCGAGGTGCCAGCCCAGGGCGATCTTCTCGCTGGTGGCTTCGGCATGCACGTCGACGACGACCACCTTGACGTCACCTGGTATGGCGTCCAGGACGCGATCGGCGGCGCGGAAGGGGCAGTCGCACGGAGGCCGAATGTACATCCGGCCGAGCAATGAGAACAAGGCCACTCGATGCCCCGAAGCGGTCTGATAGACCACGAACTCGCGTCCGGGAGCCGACGGGGCCAGGTTCGCGGGTCGTACGATTCGCTCGGACGATCCCATGACCTCCATGATGGCCGCCCGGCGGTAGACGTGATCACCCATCGTGAGCAGGTCGGCCCCGGCGTCGACGATCTTCTGATAGAGCAAGGGGGTCAGGCCGGAGCCCGAAGCCACATTCTCGGCGTTGACGATGTTGCAGTGAATATCGTGTTGGGTGGTGAGCCGGGGGATGGCCCGCGCGAGGATGCTCCGGCCCGGCCTGCCGACGACGTCGCCTACGCATAGAATGTTGATCAGCATGATGAGCCGACCTTTCCAGACCTGCATTCAACGCGGCTGTGGGACCGACTTTCGCACGCGTGTAGCGGTTTGCGGGTTGCGCCGATCCTGCACCCGTGTGTCAGGAACCGGGCACTGTCAGGGGGCAACCGTCCGTGCCGCCCGCTGCTTCACCTGCTCAGTTCATCGGGCGCTACACGCGTGCGGCCCTTGAGCCCGGTCAGACGACAGGTTTAAGAGCCTGCCTCACGGCACGGCGAATGCCGTTTCGAGAAACGTATGGTCGCTTCCGTCCCGCCGAAGACCTCTTCTCGCCGGTCGTGTCCAAGAGAGGATTCCCCGCTCCACAGACAGCCTGCACGGCCCTGCCGGAAACGGCCCCGGCGACATCTGGCCCGCAGTCTGCCCCGCCCCGCCCTAATGCGCGAACTCGACGGCGCGAACTTCTCGCAGTACGGTCACCTTCACCTCGCCGGGATAGGTCAGCTCCTGCTCGACCTGTTTGGCGATGTCGCGGGCGATCTTGTGCGCCACCGCGTCATCAACGCGGTTGGCGTCGACGATCACGCGGACCTCGCGACCGGCTTGAATGGCATACGCCTGCTGCACGCCCTGGTGGGCGGATGCCATCTGTTCAAGCTGCTCGAGCCGTTTGACGTACCGCTCGAGCGATTCACGGCGACCTCCGGGGCGCGATGCGCTGATGGCGTCGGCGGCCGTGACTAGCGGCGTATACGGGCTGATCGAGTCGATGTCGCCGTGGTGTCCGGCGATGGCGTTGAGCACCTCGGCGCGCTCGTTGAAGCGCTTGCAGAACTCGGCACCGATCTGGGGGTGCCCGCCCTCGACCTCATGGTCGACGGCTTTGCCGATGTCGTGCAACAGGCCGCAACGACGCGCCAGCCGTCCGTCGAGCCCCAACTCCTCGGCCATGATCTGGCACAGGTACGCGCACTCGACGCTGTGGCGGAGGACGTTCTGGCCGTAGCTCGTGCGGTAGCGGAGGCGGCCGAGAAGCTCGATCTGCTTGCGGTGCAGACCGCCCACGTTGGCCTCGATCGACGCCCTCTTTCCGATCTCGACAATCTCCCGCTCGATGTTCTTGCGGGTCTCCTCGACAATCTCCTCGATCCGTCCGGGGTGGATCCGCCCGTCCTGAATGAGGCGCTCAAGTGCGACCCGCGCGATCTCACGCCGGACCGGGTCGAACGCACTGACCACGACCACGCCTGGTGTGTCATCGACGATGACGTCGACGCCGCTGGCCTTCTCAAATGCCCGGATGTTCCGTCCCTCGCGCCCGATGACCCGCCCCTTCATGTCGTCGGACGGGATATCGACGGTCGATACCGTAGACTCGCAGGTGTGCTCAGCGGCGTAGCGCTGCACCGCCGA
>CP070691.1:1604407-1637222 GCA_020353195.1 Phycisphaerales bacterium
GGGGGAGTCTGAGGGGGGAACCTTGGGGTCTATGGTTCCCCCCTCAGGGCTCGCCCGTGGACCGTCACTATACCAGATGGCCCGATTGTCTCACTTCCTGTGGAACACTACATGCGGGGCACACCCTGCTCGTCCACGACCTGAAACGGCCGCGAAATTGAAGACGGGTTTACCGGACGGTTACCTGTGGGCTGTCCTGCCCTAAGCGAAGGCAAACGCAACTTTGCGTTGTTGTACTAGGTGCCGCCGCCATCGAATCCACCGCAACGTCCAAGCTCAGCGAGGACCAAAGACACAATCAGGGCTCCGTCTTGCTCCTCTCCCGCTCGCGATTCCAACTGCAAATAAGCCAAGTGTCGTCGGTCTTCCGAAGAATAAAGCTATACGGGTGGGTCGAGCCTGTCGGCGCCGAGGCGGGCCCCGCCCTGAATACCAAATGGGCGGTCACGCCCACCTCTTCACCGATCTTCCGCAAAGCAAGGTCGGTGGTCGTAATGGTCAACGTTGATCCTCCAAGCTTATCCCAATCTTCCTGGAACTCTTCGAGCGTCTCCCGCTTCTTCAAGACTTGGTTGTAGACGAAGTCCTCTGAGAGGAAACTCCCACAGGCGTTCCGATCGGTCGCGGCATACGCGCTCAAGAACTGTTCAATAACGCTTTGAACGTCAGCCCGTGTCTGCAAATCTACCGGTTCTGCGACCGGTACCGAGTCTGCCTCCTGGGTCGTCGCGCGACCTTCTGCCATAGACCGCAACAATTCCCGCGCCTTACGACCGGCTCTGGCGGTGGGAAAGTCGTTGGCCACCCGTTCGAACTGCGCACGAGCTTCCTTATGTCGTCCAAGATCCCAATACGCTTGGGCTTTCAGGAAAACGACTTCGTCGAGGAGTTGAAACTCCTGCTTGTCTGCTTTATCCAATAGGACCATTGCCTTCTCAAGGCGCTTTCGCCGATGCGCACGAGCTTGGCGTACACCCATTCCAAGTTCGTTGCGCCTCAGCTCACGCTGTGCCAAACAAAGAGCCGCGTATGGAGCGTAGGGCGTTTCCGTTGTTGCCACTTTCTCAAGTTCCTGCAAGCCCGCCGAGTCGCTGGAAAGCCCTAAGAGTACTTGGGCGACGCTTGAATTGGCCATCACCCTCATGCCCTCGAACTCATGGTCCCAAGGATGTCGGACGACAATCGCCAAGTCGTTTGAAGTCACTGCATGCCCTTGTTCTGGATGGTACCATTTAACTCGAATGTGGTATTCGCCCGCCTTCGGAAACAACAGTCCGTCGACGCTTGCATCATAAAGAAGCGTCTCGTGATGAAGAATCTCTTCTCCAGGATGAAGTTTAGTGATCCGCGTGGATGGTTCATCATGTACGCCGATGTCAACGTCGCTGAATTCCTGACCGTTCAACGAAATCTGGTAGTAGGCCGACGACGTTAGCAAACTAAGATCCGGCGAAACACTGGCTACGCCAGGTCCGATATTCGTCAGCGTCACATTCACCACAACTGGTTCGCCTAACAAATAGGTACCATCCTTGGCTGCACTAATGCGCAGACCGATTTGGCTCTGATCTGCGCCAACTTCCTGAATTGGCGAAGGCGCCGTGATTGTTGCCCAAACACAAACCACGAACCATGTTATTTGATTTGACATGACCAATCCTTTCCAAACGAAACCCTGCTTGACGCTCTCGATTCACTTAGCAAAGCTGTGCGTGGCTAGGTACACGGCCTAACCGTAATTCATGACAGTTACTAATTTCTAGTATGGGCCAGTAGTGACATTGCGAACGCCCGCGATCGTGCCACGATCAAGCTCTGACTGTCGGATAGCTGCCGGCGTCAGCTCGTTGCGGAAGCGGTCAGCAAGGGCAAGCTTGGACGCACGCTCTGGAACCCCAGAATCACGGCCTCTTGGCGGCCAGGAACGTGCGGTCCCAGTGGTCAGAATAGAGGCGGTCGCCCTTCTGCAGACTGCTGATCTGAACCTCCGGCGCTGAACAGTGCACGAAGTGCGTCGGGCTGATGGCCAACCCCGTGTGGAAAATCTTCCCGCTCGTGTCAATGAAGTACAGATAATCACCCGGGCGGATGCCGTCGCGATACCAGCGCGTCGCCACAAGCTTGCCGTGCAGAAACTGCTGCGCCGCGTCCCGGCCGACGGCCAGCCCCGTCTGGGCGGACACGTTCCGGACCATCCCGCTGCAGTCCATGCCCAGCGGCGACACCGCGCCGAACACATAGGGCCGATGCAACAACGTCAAGGCCTGCGTGATCCGCTCCGTCGCCAGGCTCGAGTCATCAATCACACGAACGTCGCCGGCCGCCACGGCAAACGTCGTACCATCCGGGTGCATCAATGTCACCGCAGAGCCCTCGACCGACGCGATCCGCAACGTCGAGCCCCGAACCACCCGGCGGTCGCTCAGCTGCAGGTCGCGCAGCAGCACGGCCCGCCCGGCGGCCATGTAGCGCTTGAACTCGTCGGCCGTCATGACGCGCACACATTCCTGGCGGACCCATCCCCAGTACCCGTCGCTGCCGTGCACGAGACAGTGACCCGCGTCGCGGTCGAGCAGCAGCAACGGCTCACCATACAGCAGCTGAGTCTGCACGCCCGCCGCCTCGGACGGCCCGCTGAACGTCAGCGCCATCGCGGCGACGCACGCGCCGAACCGCTGCTCGCCAACCCGACCATCCTCCGGAAGCAAGCGCATTTCGTTACGAACGTTCTCCACGCCGACGGACCGCAACGCAACCGCCAGCGCGTCACGCAGATACGCGACGTTCGTTGCCCCGCCGACGACCACGGTGTCGCCGTCAACGGTCACTTCCGGTTCGAGGTACACCATCGTCCGATCGCTCAGCGCCGCCCGTCGAAACATGCGGCAGTACCAGGCTGCCTTGGCGGCGGGCAGCTTCCCGTCGGGCCAGATGCGCCGCGCCGCCCGAACGAGTTTCTGCGGCGGCGGACGGTCGGGATGAAGCGGAACCGGCTGGGCCGAACTCGACGCGGCGTCGGGAAAGCGGCTCGCCCGCGCCGCGTGGAGCGCATCGTGCTCGGATTTCACGAACGCGGCGATCCCCTTGTAGATCCGTTCCGCGCGGCCGCGAGGGAACACTTGCCGCTCGAGCGCGGACAGCCGGTCATCGGGGCCTGCCAGCGACAAACTTGCCCCCGGGGCACCCGCATCGGACGACAACGGACGACGCGGTCCGCCCCCGGCCTGGACCGGCACCCCGACCGATTCCGCCAGCCGCTCCGCCAGCGATCCCGAAAGCGCGTCTGTGGCGAGCGGCGCCACCGCTGGAGCCCCCGCAAACTCGATCGTGACGATCAGATGTCCCTTGTGCCGCGTGGTGATCTCCTTCAGCGCGGCCGGCCTGCCCGCCTCGATGCCCGGTATGGGGCGATCATCGGCGCGGGTCATCACGGGCACGCCGCCCGCCCGGCGGACCAGATGATACAGGTGGCCGGCGGTCCTCTGCGCCAGATCATCGGTCCGGCGTCTCTCGACGTCCTTGGCCCCGCCGCCTGCGGCGTCAATCACGACGACCGTACCGCGCAGCTCGCGTCGAGGTGGCGACCAGCCCGGTTGATATGTCTCAATCGCGCGCGCCACCGCCGGGCCACCACTCATCTTGGCATCCGGCCCCTGCCCCGCTGCAGCCAGGGCCACCGATAGAATCCAGCACCAGGTTTGCATCGTTCTCCCATTTCGCTGATCGCCGTTAGCGGTTCCCACCTGACCGGACGGATTGTACTGGATGTCCGCCGTGAAATCCCCCACACACACGTACCGGCAATGCGGCAGCCCGGCGCGGGCGATGGGAAGAAACTTGCCCATCCGCCAAAACGTGTGCCGCATGATTCCCATTCCAGCCTGTGGATGTTCGTGACACGCTCATCGCACCTGAGAACATAACCATATTCCAAAGGGCAAGTTACAGGACGTTTCCGCTCCGTGGGTCTGCGCCTGGTGTCCTGGCACAGCTCGTGCAACATCGACGTGCGTTGTCGATCAGGAGTCCGTCGTGCACAGCCAACCCGTGACAAATGGACAGACCGTTTCCTTCACGCTTCGAGACGTGATCTGCCCGGACTTGGTTGCGCTGTTCGAACACATCGGACCTGAACTCCTGGTGAGCGGCCAAGTCGCCTGTCTGAGCGACAGCGGGCAGGAGAAGGACCATTTCGCGATTGTGGACATCGAAGGAATCTACACGCCACTGATCGTCCCTGTCGCGCAACTGCGCGCGTGGCCCCTCGATTCGCGACATGAATCAGACGAGCCCCGACCCGGCGAAGAGGCGGAGAGGCTCAGCAAGACGTTTCCGTGCGGTGCCCCCGCTGGCGATCCGAACCGTCGGCGGGATCTTCCATAACGCTCTCTCTCTCCCTCCCAGGCTTAGGCTGCCCGCCTGGGCAGCCTTCGCCTGGGACCCTCAGCATCAACCCCGCCGCCGGCGGGTGTACGATATGTACGCTCCAAAGCGCACGCTCTCTCCCCCAGGTGAGAGGGCTTCCAAAGCCCTCCTCGCCTGGGGCTTTTTTCGCGCGCGTCACGAAGACACCAGATCAGCCCCGATTGAACGCGCCGTCGCCGCAGAACAAACCGCCCGCCCCGGCAGCGCTTATTTGACGCATTGGTAGACGAAGGCCGGTGGCAGGTTCCACCAGACGACCGGTGACATGCCGACGTCGGAAAACCGCCTGTTTAGCAGGCGGCGGAATGCGTGAGCCGAGGACATGGCCAACGCGTGCACGTACGCAAACGTCGCAAACCGCCCGCCGCTGGCGAGAACGTCCACCGTGCTTCGCATCAGCTCGGCCTGGTAGGCCGCACTGAACGAGGCCCAGGGCAGGCCGGAGATGATGCAGTCGGCCGACGCAATCCCGTGCGCGTCCAGGTACGTAGCGACTTTGGCGACTGAATCACGATACACGGGGACCTCCGGGAACCGCCGGCGAAACGCCTCATACAAAGCACGGTCCACCTCGAGTGCGAAGAACGTCGCCCCGGGCCTGAGCCGCTCGAGAATATACGGCGTGAACGCGCCCGTACCCGGACCGTACTCCACCACCGCGTCCGCCTCCTCCAGCCGCGCCCAGGACGTGATCACGCGCCCGAGCGCACCGGAACTGGGCGCAATGGCCCCGACGCGAGACGGCTCGCGGAGAAATCGGCCTGCAAACTTGACGAGATCCACCATAGCTGTCGCGACCAAATCGAACCGATCAGTCGCCCCGGCCGGCATTCCGGCACGCCCCCGGCCCAACCTTGCGCCGCCTATCCTACCCGCCCGCCGGTAGCTGCAACATCCTCGGCGGCCGGTCCTGCCCCCTGCTTGTCAGTTCGCGTCATAAGCCCTGGCCAAACGAGGCTTCGGTTCTGACGCGAACTGACGAACGCGGGCTAACGGATGTGCGGTTCCGGCGGCGGGTGCCAGCACTCGGCGCAACGGGGCTCGAAGGCCTCCGGACCCCCGACGATGTTGCCGTCAACGATCGGCGTCGTGCGCTGGTTGCGGGTAGCGGGTCGGCCACACTTCGCGCAGGTTGCCGTCATCACCACGACCTTGTCCGCCACCTGCTTGAGCCGCTCGATCACCCCGAAGGGCTTCCCCCAGCTGTCGGGATCGAGCGCCGTAACGATCACGTCCGTGCCGGCCTCGGCCAGCCGGCGGCATACGTCGGGCAATGCGGCGTCGAAGAAGTGCCCCTCGTCAATGCCCACCAACGCTTCGTCTCCGCCAAGACAGTCAGGAATCTGCGCCGCTTGCCCCACCACGATCGCGTCGTAGCGGTCGCGGCCATGCGTTACGATCTCCGTACCGGAGTAACGGTCGTCGCGCGGGTGCTTGAACGCACGGACGCGATCACCCTTGCGCGCCCGCAGCCGCCGCAGCAATTCCTCGGACTTGCCGCTGAACATGCAACCGCAGATCAGTTCGATCGTTCCGCGCGGTCGTCCGGTCACCATCGAAGACTCCTGCAACTCGCCGGGCCGTGCCGCCGCACCCGCACCGGCGGGATTGTGCCAGATGAACCGCGGCGGGAAAAGTCCGACGAACCTGCGGGTCGCACGCCGCCGGCCCGACCGGGCGGTTGCCCGATCGACGCGTCCCGAATAGTGTTGCGACACCATGGACCCACGACAATCGCAAGGAAGGACCGTTATTCGGGCCGGTCGGGTCATCGACCCGTCGCAATCCATCGACCGCGTGGACGACGTGACGATCGTCGACGGGCGGATCGAGTCCGTCGGCCCCGCCGCCGAACGCCCCGACCGTACGATCGACGCCGGCGGGCTGATCGTCTGCCCGGGGCTGATCGACATGCACGTCCACCTCCGCGAGCCGGGCGGCGAGGAGCAGGAAACGATCGAAACGGGCACCCGGGCCGCCGCCGGCGGCGGATTCACCGCCGTGGCCTGCATGCCCAACACGAAGCCCCCCATCGATAACGTGGACACACTCCGCGCCGTGCTCGACAAAGCCCGGTCCGGCGCCCACTGCCGCGTGTACCCCGTAGCCGCCATGACCGTCGGGCAACGGGGCCAGGTCCCGGTCGACATGCCTGCCCTGAAGGCAGCCGGGGCCATTGCGTTCAGCGATGACGGTATCGGCCTAGACGACGATCGCGTTGCGCGGGCAGTCTTCGACCGGGCGCGCCCCTGCGATGCCCTCCTGATCCAGCACTGCGAGGTGGCCGCCCTGTCCGCCGGGGGCTGCGTCAACCAGGGCCGGATTGCGGAGCAGCTGGGCGTCGCGGGCATCGACCCCCGGGCTGAAACCGAGATGCTCGCCCGCGACCTCGATCTGCTTCGAGGCTCGCCGGTGCGATACCACGTGGCCCACGTCTCGACGGAGCGTGCGGTCGACCTGGTCCGCCGCGGAAAGGCGGAGGGCTTGCCGGTGACGGCCGAAGTCACCGTGCACCATCTGGCCCTGACCGAGGACGCGGTGTTACGCCAGGGGGCGAATGCCAAAATGAAGCCGCCCTTACGTACCGAGGCTGACGTGGCAGCCTGCCGGCGGGGGCTCTGCGACGGCACCATCGACTGCATCGCAACCGACCACGCCCCGCACACCGCCGAGGCCAAGGAGCGGGGGCTGCGGGACGCACCGTTCGGCGTCGTCGGCCTCGAAACCGCCTGGCCCGTGTCGTGGGGCGTCCTGGTGGAGACCGGTCGGCTGGACCCGGCCGGGCTCATCGACCGCATGAGCTGCCAACCCGCCCGGATCCTCGGTCTGTCCGATCAGGGCACGCTGGCTGCGGGAACCGTCGCCGACGTGACGATGCTCGACGCGACCGCATCCTGGGTTCTCAGCGCAAATTCTTTAATATCAAAGAGTAACAACTCGCCCTTCATCGGAAGACACCTTGTTGGTCGTTGCGTTGCGACCCTGGTCGCGGGGGTCTGTCGGTACGTTGCGGAGGGCTCGGAGGGGCGGTTCGCGCAACCCGGCTGACGCTGGGGCCCGGACCGAGGCGCCAAGCGGCCCTTGACAGATCGCGGGTATGGGCGGTAGAATGCAAGTTCTTGATTTGTAGTAGGTAACAATCGCGAGCGGGCGTCTCGTCGGGGCGGCGAGGCGTGCGATTCGCTCGCGCCGGGTCCTGGGGCGGTCAGTGCGTTGCCGATTCGCGCGACGCCTGAGTGGGGTGTTGGGGGACGGCGACGGCTTCCGCGCGCAGGCGGCCGCGCCGGTTGTCAGCGGAGGTTGCGTGGACGACCCGCAACCCGTCTTGCTGGGGCAAGAAGGGAGGTGCCCTTTGAAACCGGATGATCCTGCCGTGGCGCTGGGCGAACGACGGAGCAGCCCGCGACGGTCCTGTGCGAGGGACGTTTGTCTCCTGTCCCTGCGGGGGTACGAGATCTTGCACTGCCGCCTGCACGACCTGTCTGCGTCGGGGCTGTATGTTTCGGCTCCGATCGGGTATGGCCTGGCTGTCGGGCAGCGTTTCGAGGTGTTGCTTGGCGACGGGGCGGGGCCAAGGCCCAGCCCCCGGTTGATGGGCGGGGGGCACCGCGCCTCTGTGGTCCGTACGCGGATGGACCTGGGCCCCGGCGGGGACTCGATTGGCGTGGGGCTGCGTTTTGAGCAGCCGATTGCAGTGTAGCGAGCGGGGTTCTTGGTCTCGGCGAGCGGCGGGGTCCGCGCCGCGTCCGTCGTTGGTGTGGTCAGTTTGTGGTCGGTCCTACCCGGTTCCGCCGGCGTGGCGGAAAATGAGACTTGCAAGAATCGCGTCGGTGGGCTATACGGAGGCAAGTTCTCGGCGCGGGAGAAACGCCGGACGTGGCGAGACCATCGCGCGCGGTATGGCCCCTGGCCCGTGTGCACGGGATGCCGCCTGCCCCTGAAGTGTGCAGGCCTTGCGATCTGCACGTTGCCCGCCGCCTGCCCCGCCCACCCGGTTGCACGAACAGAAAGGAGACCGTCGTTGAGCACGCTGACCAAGTTTTTCATCGTTCTGCTCGTCGTTTTCAGCATCGCCCTCACGATGTCGGCGATCTCCTTTGTGGTGCGGTCGAATAACTGGATGCAGCTGGCGAAGGATTACCAGGACGAGGCGAAGGTCGCGGAGGCGCAAATGCGGAACCTCAGCGCCTCGCACGCAGCGGAGAAGGCCACCTGGCTGGACGTCAGCACCGCGCTGAACGACAAGATTGCCGCGCTGGAATTGGAGAGCCAACGGCTGGCGGGGGAGGTTTCGAAGCTCAGTGCGGACCTTGCCGCCGCTAACATGGAGAAGAGCAGCGCCGAGGCGTTGTCGCGGACGCTGACGGGGGAATTGCAGATCGCCCAGAAAGGCTGGCAGACCGAGAGCGAGAAGCGCGAAGCGATGGAGCAGCGGAAGCTGGATCTGGAGCGACGGAACCAGGACCTCGACACGCGGGTCAGCGAGCAGGCCAACCAGCTCATCGCGATGGAGCAGGAGAAAAGGCAGCTCGAGCAGCAGATCCACATCCTAAAGACGGAGAACAAGCGCTTGGCGCGGTTGGGCAAGCAGCCCCCGACGATTCTGGGCGAGGCGGGTACGGGCGTCGCCAGGGGACGGGTGTTGCCGCTGACGGAGACGACGGGCTCACCGATCCGGGGGCGCATCACGGAAGTCAACGGCCCGCGGGCGTCGATCAGCGTGGGCTCCGCCGACGGTGTGGAGGTGGGCATGGTGTTCGTGATTTTCCGCGGCTCGGATTACATCGGCGACGTGGAGATTACGGACGTTGAGCCGAACCTGGCCGCAGGGAGGATTACGCACACCGTGGCGGCGCCGCGGACGGGGGACCTGGTGGCGGACGAAGCCCTGTTCGGGGTGGCGGAATAGGTGCGGAGGCGGCCTGCGGGGCGTCGCGGGCGGCTGAGGAGTCTGACGGAGCGATGGGAAATGGCTGAAGCGGGACCGCCGTCGAGCCCGGCGAACGACATCTACACGGTGCTGATCGTTGTGGCGACGGCGTTTGTGGTACTCGGGACGGTGATCATCGCCGTTCGTAGCAGCATGCTGCTCGGAAGCTGGCACCCGTTCTAGACGGAGCGTCCCTCAGCCGGAGCGGGCATGAGCGGAGACGGGTAGGGACGGCGCCATATCTCCTAAAGTTCAGAAATG
The DNA here is from genome assembly GCA_020353195.1 of Phycisphaerales bacterium. Taxonomy (GTDB): domain Bacteria; phylum Planctomycetota; class Phycisphaerae; order UBA1845; family UBA1845; genus JAFGJQ01. Next base: position 1,614,024 of record CP070691.1, read on the forward strand.
CATGCGTCGACATCGGTTGAGTATGCGGCATGATGCGGGCTCGGGGGTGGAGTCTTCACAGGGGAGTCGTCCATGATCCTCGATTCGTTACTGGGCATGTTCAGCGTCGACATGGGCATCGACCTCGGGACGTGCAACACCCTGGTCTGCGTGAAGGGTGAGGGCATTGTCCTGAATGAGCCGTCAGTGGTGGCGGTGAAGCGCGGCACAAACCGCGTGTTGAACGACGGGAACGCAGTCGGGCTGGTGGCCAAGGAGATGCTGGGCAAGACGCCCGGCTCGATCAGCGCGATCCGACCGCTCAAAGACGGCGTTATCGCCGATTTCGACATTACCGAAGCGATGCTCGGGTACTTCATCCGGAAGGTGCACGGGCGCAGCAATTTCTTCAAGCCGCGGGTCGTGATCGCGGTTCCCTCGGGAATCACGGCGGTGGAGAAGCGGGCGGTGTACAACTCGGCGGAGCGGGCCGGTGCCCGGCGCGTGTATCTCGTCGACGAGCCGATGGCCGCCGGGATCGGGGCGGGGCTTCCTGTGGCTGAGGCGACGGCCTCGATGATCGTCGACGTGGGCGGCGGAACGACTGAGGTAGCGATCATGTCGCTGGCGGACATTGCCGTTTGTGAGTCGATCCGAGTGGCCGGCGACGACATGGACGAAGCCATCATCAATTACCTGCGCCGCAACTACAACCTGATGGTGGGTCAGCAGACAGCCGAGCAGATCAAGATCGAAATCGGCTCGATTTCGGACTTGGACGAAGAGCTGTCGCGTGAGGTTCGGGGACGGGACATGATCAGTGGTCTTCCCCGCAAGACGGTGGTGAGCAGTCAGGAGATCCGCGAAGCGTTGGGCGAGCCGGTTAGCGCGGTGATCGACTGCGTGACGCGGACGCTGGAACGGGCGGAACCGGAGCTGGCCGCCGATCTGGTGGAGAACGGGGTCTGGCTGGCGGGCGGCGGGGCGTTGTTGCGGGGGTTGGACGCGGTGATGGGCCAGTCGACGGGTCTTGACGTCCGCCTGGTGGACGACCCGCTGAGTTGCGTGGCCCGGGGCACGGCGGTGTACCTGGACAACCTCGCGTTGTGGAAGGAGACCATGGAGTCGGACGCCGACGATCTGTAGTCGGCGGCGGCTTTTTGGGTACGAACACCACCGGCCGACCGAGGCGGGGCCGTTGGCCGGCATGCCTTTCGTTAACCATGGGCGCCCGAAGGTCCAGACGATTGAGCCGTCGCAGCGCGGTGTTCGTGCTGCTGCTGGGCATCTCGGTTTGCGGGTTGCTGGTGCCCTCGCAGCACAGCGGCTGGTTGATGAATCTGGTACAGGTGGGTGTTCCGTTCCAGGATGTGGCCAACCGGATCGGGGATTCGGTGGAGGGGGCGTTGGCGGGGCCGCCCGCACCGGCGGTGAGCGTGGAGGAGCATCAGGGGGTGGTTCGTCAGAAGGAGGCGTTCGAGCATCTGGCCCACGCGCTGGCCCAGCGGGTGGAGGTGCTGGAGCGGCGGAACCGGGAGTTGACGGCGATTCGCCGCCTGGGGCTTGATGGGCGAGGGCAGCTGATTCGGGCCCGCGTGATCAGCGAGGATCTGATCAGTTGGCGCGAGTCCCGGCTTGTTGACGCGGGATCGCTGGGCGGCGTTCGGCGCGGCGCCGCCGTGGTGTCGAATCACTTCACGGTGGACGTGGGACGGGACAAGGGTGTTCAGGACGGACTGCGGGTGCTGTCGAGCGAGACCCTGGTGGGGGCCGTGTGGCACACCGGCACGCACACGTCTCGGGTGCAGTTGCTGACCGACCCGAGCACGGAGATGGTCGTGACCATCGGGCGGCACCGTGACGGCGAGTTGGTGCCGCTCGGCAAGGACTTCTGGATGGTCGGCGTGGGGAACGGTTGGTTGGAAGTCCGTGACGTCGGCCACAAGTACGTCAAAGAGGGCGACGTGCGGGTGGGTGACGTCGTGTTGACAGTCGGAGACGAAGCGGTCCTTCCGGTGCCGGTGGTCATCGGCGCCATCCGGAAGATCCGTCAGGACCCGGACAACGGCCTGTTGTATATTCTGGACGTGGAGCCGGCCGTCGCCCCGAGCGGCCTGCGTCACGTGTACATCGTCAACACGCACGTGGAGGCGAGTGAGTAGGCGCGCGGCTTCCCGATGGCGGAAAGCGGTATGCCCCATGAGGTTCAGTCAGATTGTGGCTGTCGATCACGTGGCGCTGGAGGCGTCACCCGGCGCGGCGCCGGACCTGGTGTGGCTGTACAGCGAAGTGGTGGGCCTGGGTTTGATTGACGAGGGGCCGAGCGAGGGCAGAGCGGGTGGTTCACCGCGCATCCGTTTTCGGTCGGGCGACATCGAGTTGCGGTACGCCCTCGTGTCGGACCCGGTGTTGGAGCCTGTGGCGTGCCGTTTGACGGTGGAGGTGCCATCGCTGGCGACGGTGGAAGAGTCGTTGAGCGGGCGGGCGATTCGCGTCGAGCGGATTCGAGGCCTGCGTTACACGGATCGGCGGCTTTGCTTGCTGGACCCGGGCGGGAACCGAATCACGATTCGGCAGCAGTGGCCGGCGTGGTTTTAGCCGCCGCGCGGCGGTCCGACCGGGGTCGGTCCCCCCCGGCGGGGAGGGAAAATTCCGAAAAAAAGGGAGGTGACATCGAAGGCGGGAGTGTGTATGATACGTATCGGTTCACCTCGGACCCTGGGGTGACGCCTTCGGGGCAGCCCTCCCACGTATCCGGCCGGATGATACCGTTCGCTTGAATGTCCCGGCTGTGGCCATCAGAACTGTGCGGGGAGGCAGGCGTTGAAGCGTCTCGGGCTGGTTTCCTGACTCGTGGCATTTGCGGGGTCGGCGTCTTGCTGGGGAGAGGCGTTCGGAACGTTCAGTGCGCCCCATATACGTTTGGTTTGTTGGCAGGGCAAGGTTGAGAACGCTGGGGCACGGCGGTGAGGAGGACCCGTGACGGCGTGATGGCGGTCCGGCGGGCCGGTCGGACATGCTGAACAGTCTCGGCCTGAAGCGTCGGGAGTGATCCTGGACAAGTCCAAGCTAATCATCGGAGTGGCCGGGGGCATCGGGGCCGGCAAGACGACGGTCGCGACGATTTTGGAGGATCTCGGTGCGGTCGTCATTGATTCCGACAAGATCGCGCGGGAGCGGTTGTCTTCCCCCGAGGTCGTGAGCCTCCTGCGTCGATGGTGGGGTGAATCGATCTGCCATCCGGATGGTACGGTCGACCGCGGGCGGGTTGCGGAGATCATCTTCCGCGATCCGAGCGAGCGATCGCGGCTGGCGGCAGTGATTCATCCTCATGTAGCCCGGCGGCGGCGGGAGTTGCTGGCCGTGTACGGGAGCGACCCGGCCGTCCGGGCGATCGTGATTGACAGCCCGTTGCTGTTTGAGGCGGGCCTGGATGAGATGTGCGATCTGATCGTGTTCGTCCACGCCGCGCGGGCGGTCCGCCAGGCGAGGGTGAAAGCGGACCGGGGCTGGTCTGAGGAGGAGTTTGCGCGGAGGGAAAAGTTGCAGAAACCACTGGACATGAAGCGGCAGCGGGCCGATTATATAGTGGTAAGCAACTCCGAGTTGAAGGAACTCCGCCGCCAGGTCGAACGACTGTTCTCCCGGGTTCTTCACGAGGCGCATCGAACGCGGTGAACGTGTGTCGGAAACTGGATGGTGAGCGAGACGCGACCGTACAGGTCGAAACGTAGCCCTTTCCAAGAGAGCTTCCACAACACAAACGCAGGCAAGATATCAGGAGGTTGGTTCCATGGCGAAGGCCGGCTCAAGCCGAGTGAAGTCTACGAGAAGGAACAGCGGGGCTTCGCGCCCCCGGGCGACGCGCGGTACCGCTGACGACGTTGCGGTCGCCGAGGCCGAAGCCAACCGGCAAGCCGTCGACGCCGACGAACAGGCGCCGACCGTCGATGCCATCGACGCGGAAACACACGCCCGCTATGAGGAAATCAAGAAGGGCGACCTGCATATCACTGCGCTGCAGAAGATGACGGTGGCGGGCCTGCACGAAGTCGCCAAGGCCGAGGGGCTGACGGAGTACACCGGCCTCAAGAAGCAGGACCTGATCTTTAAGATTCTCAAGGAGCGCATCAATCGCAACGGGTTGATGTACGGGGAAGGCGTGCTCGAGATCCTGCCCGACGGGTTCGGGTTCCTTCGCAGCCCGGAGTACAACTACCTTCCCTGTCCGGACGACATTTATGTCAGTCCGTCGCAGATTCGCCGGTTCGGTTTGCGCACGGGGCACATCGTGGCGGGGCAGATTCGCCCTCCCAAGGAGTCGGAGCGGTACTTCGCCCTTCTGCGGGTCGAGGCGATCAACCTGGAAGACCCCGAAGCGGTCACCGAGAAGACGAATTTCGAGGACCTCACACCGCTGCACCCGGATAAGCGGTTGATCCTGGAGACCTCGTCCGAAGAGTTGAACATGCGCATCGTCGATCTGGTCACGCCCATCGGTAGAGGGCAGCGCATGCTGATCGTCGCCCCGCCGCGGACGGGCAAGACCGTGCTGCTGCAGAAGATGGCCAATGCGATATCGGCCAACCACCCCGAATGCTACGTGTTCATCCTGCTCATCGACGAGCGGCCGGAAGAGGTCACCGAGATGCAGCGCAACACCGAGGCCGAAGTGGTCAGCTCCACGTTCGACGAACCGGCATCGCGACACGTGCAGGTGGCGGACATGGTGATCGAGAAGGCCCGGCGCCTTGTGGAATACGGTCGCGACGTCGTGATCCTGCTGGATTCGATCACGCGATTGGCCCGGGCCCACAACACCGAGATCCCGCACTCCGGGAAGATCCTCTCCGGTGGCGTGGACGCCAACGCGCTGCAGAAGCCCAAGCGCTTCTTCGGGGCGGCCCGGAACATCGAAGAGGGCGGCTCGCTGACGATCATCGGCACCGCCCTGGTCGATACGGGCAGCAAGATGGACGAGGTCATCTTCGAGGAGTTCAAGGGCACGGGCAACAGCGAACTGCACCTCGACCGCCGGCTGGTGGACCGCCGCACCTATCCCGCGATCGACATCCCCGCCAGCGGCACACGGAAGGAAGAGCTGCTGCTCGATCCCAAGGAACTGGAGCTGGTGTACCGCCTGCGGCGCGTGCTGGCCGACATGAACGTGGTCGAGTCGGTCGAAATGCTCCGCAGCCGTCTGCAGAAGGTCAAGACCAACGTCGAGTTCCTGATGACGATGAACCTGGCCTGACGGCTCGGTGAGCGGATCCTCTGCGCCCGCGTGGCCATGATGCCTCGCCGGCCTGTGGCCTGGCGCACAAGGTCATCTCCCGGTTCCTCCCCGTGCTGGAGATGAAACCCGCCCGGAAACGGGTGACTGACCCACGGCAATGCCGGATGCCGCGTAGCTGAGATGTACGCGCGCACCTCGAAACAGCCCGCGCCCGCTTCGCTGCGGTTGTCACTACTGGTAGGAACCGAAGACGCAACACCGCCCGTGGCGTGCTCGCGCTTGCGCGCGAGCGCTCATAGTCACGCGGCGCCGGGACGTCGGATGTCGTCGAGTTGCAGGCGCCGGTCTTTCCCGCGGTTCGGGTTTGGGTTACGCTCGCGTCGTGACGCCCGCGGTCAACGTCGCGCGGGCAGGGCTGCGGGGCTCAAGACGCGAAAGGACGGCATGATGCGCGAAACCGTTCCGTGTGGTGTGGCGTTGGTGGCAGTATCGGCGATCGGGTGCGCGGCAAACGCCCAGAGCAGCCACTTGATGCGCTATGCCGACGTGCACAAGGACAGAATCGTCTTCACCTACGAGGGGGACCTGTGGCTCGCGTCGGCGGACGGCGGCGACGCCCGTCGGATCACCAACGACGCGGGCTCCGAAGTGCACGCGAAGTTCTCGCCCGACGGGACACGCCTGGCGTTCACCGCCCAGTACGACGGGGGCACCGATATCTACGTGATGGACGCCCGCGGCGGCGTGCCGAAGCGCCTGACGTACCACCCGGCGACCGATACGATGGTCGACTGGCTCCCCGGCGGTGGCCACGTCCTGTTTCGATCGCGGCGCGAATACCCCCATCGGACCGAGCAGATCTACAAGGTTTCGGTCGACGGGGGCATGCCGGAGAAACTCCCCGTTGACCGCGCCGGTCTGGCCGCGATCTCGCCCGACGGAACGCGGATCGCCTACAACCGCATCGGGCGCGAACACCGGACCTGGAAGAGACACAAAGGAGGGACGGCCCAGGACATCTGGTTGGGCAGTCTCGAGAAGCTCGACTACCGCAAGGTCACCGATTGGCCCGGTACGGACAGTTTCCCGATGTGGTACGGCGACGCGATCTACTTCGTGTCCGACCGCGAATACGGCACGCTGAACCTGTACAGGCTCGATCCGGGCAGCCTGAAGGTGATCGCCATCACGTCGTACAAGGACTATGACGTCAAGTACCCGTCCATCGGCGTCGACCGGATCGTCTACCAGTACGGCGAGACCCTGCACCTGCTGGATGTGAAAACCGGCGCAAGCCGGGCGGTGCCCGTCGAGATTCGCAGCGATCTGGTGCGCATGAGGCCGGAGCTCGTCGACGCGAAACCGACGACCGGTTCGTTCCGCGTGTCGCCCACGGGCAAGCGCGTGCTGCTGGAGGCTCGAGGAGACATCCTGAACCTGCCCGTCGAGGACGGCGAGCCGGTGAACCTCACGCGGACCACCGGGACGCGGGAGAAGAACGCCGCGTGGTCGCCGAACGGACAGTGGATCGCGTTCATCTCCGACAGGACCGGCGAGGAGGAGGTGTACCTGGTCGACCAGAAAGGGGAACTGCCCTGGCGTCAGCTCACTCGGGACGGAGCCGGGTTCCGAATGCCGTTGGTCTGGTCGCCGGACAGCCACTACCTGCTGTTTTCGGACAAGTCTCTGCGGTTGAACCTGGTCGACACGGAAAGCGGAAACATCACCGTCGTGGACCGGGGCGAGTACGACGACGGGTGGGAACGGTGGGGGATTCAGGACTACACCTGGTCGCCGGACAGCCGATGGGTCGCCTACACGAAGCTGGAACGGAGCATGAACGAGGCGGTCTTCCTGTACTCGCTTGACGCGCGGAAGGTCCACCGCGTCACGGGCGAGATGACACAGGATTGGAGCCCGTCGTTCGATCCGAAGGGGCGTTATCTCTACTTCCTGTCGAACCGGACGTTCAAGCCGATCATGGGGGCCATCGACCAGAATCACATCTTCCTCGACGTGTGCAGGCCCTACGCGGTCATTCTGAAGGATACAGAGCCCTCCCCGTTCGCCCCCAAGGACTCTCACGAGGAGATCGCCGACGACCGGGCCGAACCGGAGCCTGACCGGCCGGAGGGAATCGCCGACGAAGGCGCGAAGGACAACGACGACGAGGACGACCAGGCCGAGACGGGCGACAAGACGCGTATCGACGTCGAGAACATCCACCGCCGGATCGTCGTGGCCGACGGCGTGCCCGCCGGCAATTACTTCCGCCTCGAGGCGACCGAAAACGGGTTCCTGTACCTGAGCAAGCCCGAACCCGAGTTCCTCAAGTACCAGAACGTCGCCGACCACACGGGCGGGAAGCTGGAGCTGCACCATTACGACCTCGACGAGCGCGAGACCAGGCAGCTCTTGAGCGGGATCGCCAACTACCACCTGTCCGCCGACGGAAAGAAGCTCATCTATCGCGCAGGCGCGACGTACGGCGTAGTGGAGGTGGGCAAAGAGGCCAAGGTCGGTGACGGCAAGGTCAAGCTGGACGACGTGCGCGTGAAGGTGGACCGCAACGACGAGTTCCGGCAGATCTACGACGAGGCCTGGCGCGTCCAGCGGGACTGGTTCTACGATCCCGGGATGCACGGCGAGGACTGGAAAGCCGTCGGCGACAAGTACCGCAAGTTCATTAGCCACTGCGGCAACCGAAGCGACCTGAACTACCTGATCGGCGAGATGATCGGAGAACTGAATGCCGGTCACACGTACGTCCGCGGAGGCGACATCGAGCGCGACGCCAAGCGGGTGTCCACCGGGATGCTCGGTGCCGAGTTCGAAGTCGTACCCGGTGCCGACTACTATCGTATCCGCCGCATCATCCCCGGGACGCCCGGCGTTCCCGCCGAGCGGTCTCCCCTGGACGTCCCCGGCTGCCCGATCCGGGCTGGGGACTACCTGATCGCCATCGACGGGGACGAGGTCCGGGTCGATGACAACGTGTACCGCCATCTGCAGAACAAGGCCGACGCCGTCGTCACGGTCGCCTACCACGACAGGCCGTCGCCGCAGGGAGCGTCGACGTATCGGGTGAAGACGGTCAGGAGCGAACGGGCCATCCGTTACCGCCGGTGGGTGGAGGCGAACCGCGCGCACGTGGAGCAGGCCACGCGTGGCGAGGTCGGGTACGTGCACATTCCGGACATGATGCAGTCCGGGTTGATCGAGCTTGCCAGGGCGTACTATCCGCAGTTCTACAGGAAGGGCATCATCATCGACGAGCGGTACAACGGCGGCGGGTTCGTTGCGGACATGATCATCGACCGGTTGGAGCGCGAGCTCTGGTCCCTGATCCAACCGCGCGAGGGCGGATATCTCCATGCCCCGGAGCGCGCGTTCCACGGGCATCTGATCGTGATCGTCAACGAGCGCACCGGATCGTCCGGCGAGCTCTTCGCCGAAGCGATCAAGCGAAAGAGAATCGCTCCCATTCTCGGCGTGCGAACCTGGGGTGGAGCTGTGGGTATCGAACTCCACCAGCCTCTCGTGGACGGCGGGAGGGTCACGCCGCCCCAGTTCGCCCGCTACGGGTTGGACGGGACGTGGTTGATCGAGGGTCACGGCGTGGTCCCGGACATCGAAGTCCAGAACCTCCCGGGCGACGTGGTCGCCGGCAGGGACGCCCAGCTCGAGGCCGCCATCGAGTACATCATGAACAAGGTCGTGCAAGAGCCGAAAGATATCCCGGGGTCTCCGGAGTTTCCGGTCAAGACGAAAGCGGTGGAAGCGCCGCGGTCGCATGACGCGCGGTGACCGTGGTCCGCTGGCCCGGCACGTCGAACCGGCCGGGCGCGTACGAGCCACGAGCGTCAGCGAGCGGCACTGGGCAAGCACGCTTGCGACTGGCCCACGCATCGACCCGGGAGAGCGTTGTCATTGCCGGATGTTCGGCAGCGTGGTGTTTCGCCGGCCGTCCCGGCGGACGCGCGGTGCGGGGCGGCGATTTATTGGACGGCGACCGCGGCTTGTGCGGCCAATTGCTGAATTCCGCGACGTGTCTGGACGATGTATGGACTGCCAAGGTTGTTGCCGGCATCGCCGGTGACGCGGTTAATAGGTCATCGTCGCCGGTTCAGCGGGGCTGCGGCCATGAAGCCGATCCGTGAAGACCACGCCCTGAGACAGTTCTTCCGTGGGCTCGTAGAGAACGTGTTCACGGACGACCTGGGCATGTGCAGCCCAGCGCTGAGCGACTACCTGTCTGACCTGTTGACCGAGTTCATCCACGTTGACCGGCTTCGGATGATCCGTGATGCAGACGGCAAGCCGCTCGACCAGATCGCCGAGATGCTGGCCCTGATCGTCGAGATCGATGATGAGACCACAACGTCCGCCTGTCGAAAGGGCAGGATCTACCGTCACATCGGAGACTACAGCCTGTTCTGGACCGGCGTCTACCCGGAAAGCCTGTGCCATCGGCGTGTCACCCATACGAAAGACAGGCTTCTGGATTACACCCGCCAGGGCAAACGATCGTACGCCATCGCATCGGGGTTGACTCGGGAGGATTCCGTTCCGCCACCGGCCCTGCTGCGCCAACTGAGCGACAACTTCGAATCCTGCGCCCACGGTCTGGAGCTGGTGCGGGAGGAGTGGGAGCACAGTTCGCCCGACAGCTTCCATCGCGCTTCCGCGATTCTGCTCTGAGCGTGTTTCTCCTGACGGCAGCGCCGACAAGAACGCCCGCCACCTGCGCTGCCGCATCCGCCGTCCGCGATCCACAACGGATCACGGCTCCTTCAAGACGGGCAGATAGATTCTGAACGTCGCTCCCTGGCCGGGTTTGGAGTCGACCTCCACGTGCCCGCCGTGCCTGTTGACGATCCCGTGCACCGAGGCCAGGCCCAACCCGCGCCCCCCGGATTTCGTGGAGTAATAGGGTTCGAAGATCCTCCGCGCGGTTTCGGCGTCAATCCCGCACCCGTCGTCCTGAACCGACAGACACACCAGGTCCGCGTCGGCGAGGTTCGGGTGCACTTCAAGGATTTCCCCGTGAAGCCGATCGATGTACGTGCGGACCCGAAGACACCCCTTCCCGCTGATGGCCTCTATGGCGTTGCGGCACAGGTTCAGAACGGCCTGCTCCATCTGGAGCGGGTCGGCGCGAACGTCGGGCAGTTGGTCGTCGAGATCGAGTTCGACGCGGATGGTGTCGGGCGCGGTGGCGGTGGCAAAGCGCGTGGCCCGCTGGACCACGGTATTCAGGTTGACCTGCGCCGGACGGTAGGCGCCGGTCCGCGAATAGGCGACCAGCTGATTCGCGAGTTCGCTGGCGCGCTCGCCCGCTCGTTCGATCTCACGGAGGTTCTCGGTCTGGGGATGATCGTCGCCGAGATGGTGGCGAGCGAACTCCGCCAGAGCCACGACGGTGACCATCAGATTGTTGACGTCGTGGGCCACCCCGCCTGCCAACCTCGCCACGCTCTCCATGTGCTGAATGTGCTGGAGTCGGGTCTCGAGTTGCCGGATCTCGGTCACGTCGATCAGGTTGGCGATGATCCCACGGTAGTTCCCGCGACTGTCGCGAACGGGTGAAAACCGGAAGATCAGCTGGCGGTCACCCAACGGTCGCTGTCGGGCCACTACCCGCGCGTTGGGGTCCGCCCGAAACGTCTCCAGGATCTTCTTGATCCTCGGGCGCACGCCAGGCGGATGAAATGCGATCAAGTCCTGCCCCACCGCGTCGTCCCACGTCGTGTTCAGGTATTGACAGGCGAAGGCGTTGATATGACGGATCACGTCGCGCTCGTCGGCAAAAACCACCGCCTCTTGCATCTGGTCGAGCACGATTCGGTGCCGGTCCTCGGACTCCCGCAGCAGTTGTGCGGCCCGCTTCCGCTCGGTTACGTCACGGAGGATGATCAGGATTCGTCCCTCGGACGACGCGGGCACACCCCTGGCGATCAAGGTCGCCTCGAACCAGCCGTCACCCGCCTTGGTTCGCAACGCGTACTCGATCGTGGTTTGCTGGCCGGTGCGGACCACGTCACGAACGGCTTGGCCCAGCGCCTGTCCCGCTTGCGGGGGGAGCGTTTGCTCGATGGTCTTGCCGAGAAACTCCTTCGGCGCCGCGTGTAGCAACTCGGGATGCGATGCGTGATAGTCGAGAATCCGCCCCTGGCGATCAACCTCGTAGATCAAATCCGCCAGAGGAAGAGGGAGCTGTCCATGTTGCCACGGACGCCCTATGTCGTGCATCTCGGCCACCGGACAAGCTCCAGACATGATGCTTGCGACAGCCGGCCCGGGCGGCCTGCAGTCAGGCGGCTTCGACGGCAAGACGCCGCCCGCAACCCGGGATACATCGTCGTCAGTGTACGACTCCTTCGATTCGGCTGTCAAACCAAGGCCCGGGACCGCCCCCCGGGACGAATCTGCCGCGTGATCGGGCCCGCAGTCGCCAGGCCGCCGGGCCCGCGCCCGCCGGGAGCCCGCCGGCAACCGGTCTCAAACGCGCGTCACGCCCGGCATTCGAACGGGGGCCTGCGTCGCCACGCGCGGGCTCAAGTCCCCGCGCCGCCGGGCTGCAGTGCGGGCCCGCGGATCCGCCTCCTCCCCGACCCGGGCGGCGGTCACCCGCGGACCGCCCCCTTGCCCTGAAGAGGGATCGAGAGTACCGTGTGTGCCCCGTGTGGCCCTGAAAAGATGATGCGCCCGGTGAAGCTCGCGCGCGGTGCGCGGGGGCGCCGTCAACGAACCTCGCGGGTATGGATCCGCGACCGAGGTGACACGTGAATTGGCTGTTTCGCCTGGTGCCGGTTTAGTTTCGCAGAAACACAAGCGCGATTGGAGGTGAAACATTGGGAGTTACTCCGGTTGGCACGCATTGCATTCTGGAACTCCATGGCTGTTCTCCTGACCTCCTTAACGACGTGCTCTTTGTTCGCGACGCGGTCGAACAAGCATCCAAACAGAGCCTGTCCACTCTTCTGAATCTCACCAGCCACCAGTTCCATCCACAAGGGGTAACGGCGATCGGGTTGTTGGCGGAATCCCACCTTTCCATCCATACCTGGCCCGAATGCGGCTACGCCGGCATCGACATCTTCACGTGCGGCGAGGACGCCAGGCCGCAACAAGCCTGCGACTACCTCGTGAAGCGCTTCGGTGCCCGCAGGCACTCGCTGCGGATCCTGCCCCGCGGCGTCACCGCCTCGGACTGCGCCGGTCCCCGCCGCCGCGAATGTTCGGGGGAGGTCAGCCTGTGCCGGGCTCGCAACTAAACGCCGACCTCTGGGTCACCGAGTACATCACACCCTGGGACGTCTACAGTCACGGCGTCACCCGGGTCATCGCACACGAAAAGACGGCGTTTCAGGATATGTACATCATCGAGACCGGGGCCTACGGCAAAGCGCTGGTGCTCGACGGCAAGTGGCAGTCCTCGACCGAAGACGAGTTCCTGTACCACGAGCCGCTGGTCCACCCGGCCTGCGTCAACCACGGGGCCCCGAGCACCGTGCTGGTTCTCGGCGGCGGCGAAGGGGCGACACTCCGAGAGGTGCTGAAGTGGAACACGGTCAAACGGGCGGTCATGGTGGACATCGACGGAGTGGTGGTCGATGCCTGCAAGCGGCACCTGCCCGAGATGCATCAGGGTGCGTTCGACGACCCGCGAACCGAGGTGGTCATCGGCGACGCGCTCGATTACCTCGATGCGTCGGCGAGTCAGTGGGACGTCATCATCTCCGACCTGTCCGACCCGATCGAGGAGGGGCCGTCGTTCAAGCTCTTCACGCGCGAGTACTTCGACACGTGCCGCAGGGCGCTCGCGCCGGGAGGCTGTCTCGTGGTCCAGGCCGGACCGCTGGCGCCTCCGGAAATGGCCCTGCACGTGCGCCTCGTCAACACGGTTCACTCCGTGTTTCCCACCGTGGTCTCCTACGGATCACACGTGCCGACCTATGCATCCCCCTGGGGGTTCGCCCTCGGAACTCACGAGTCAATCGACCGTCACCCCGACCCGGCCGCCGTTGACGCGCTGCTGCGGGCCAGGACGACAGGCGGCTTCCGCATGTTCGATGGCATGGCGCTGCTGGGCCTGATGAGCACGTTCAAACACATCCGCGACGCCATCGCCGCCGAAACTCGCGTCTACACACTGGCGGATCCACCCAGGTTCTTCGGCCAGGGCGTTGCCGGCACCTGAACGATCGCGCCCGAAGGTGCTGCGACGCACTCGTTATCCGCGCATGGGCGGATCAAGCCAGCCTGCGCTCCGCCAACATCTGTTGATAGGCCGGCGCGGGGTCGGGATAGGTGAATTTCTCGGGAAGGCTCCACTTGGCGAACAGCTTGGCGTTGTCCTGCTCAAATGCGGCGACGTCGGCGGCCTTGCGGTCGTCGAATAGTTCCTCGTGGTCGACCAGCGCCCGGCGACAGCCGATGACTTTCAAGCCCGCCTGCCGCTGCACTTTCAGCGACAGGTCCGGGTCCCACGCGGAAAAGTAATAACGCTCGTCCAGATACCCGATCCGTTCGAGCAGCTCCCGGCGGAGCAGACCGAAGTTCGCATACGGCGTGCCGCGGACGTTGTAGACGCTGTAGACCTGACCGTCCCGCTCGATCGAATCGAGGCGGTTCCACTGGCGGTCGAAGTTGTGGTAGAAGGCCACCATCCCCACGTCGGGCAGGTCGCGCCGCTCGATCATCTCGACGGCCGTCTCCACCGCCCCCGGCAACGGGCAGGCATCATCGTTCAACCACATGCAATACAAGCCCCGTGCGGCCCGGAAGCCCCTGTTGTAAGCGCGGCAAGCTCCCTGGCGCGTGCCCTCGCGGATGAACCGGATGTCCGGTTGGGCCGCCAGCCATTCGTCCGTCCCGTCCCCGGCCCCGGTACCGACAACGATCAGCTCGTAGGCCAGGGCGACGCGGTCGCGGATGGCTGCAATGCACCGCTTGAGGCGCTCGAAGCGCGCGTAGGTGGCGATCACGATACTGACAACCGGGTTCTCGAGGGTCGGATTCGCCACGCAACGGCCTCCTCGACGCCAGGATTATCGGAGCCAACCGCCCGGAACTTGAGCCCGGCCGGCGGCGGGTCCATCCCGGGCGGATCGCCTGCCGGATGAAGGCCTGTGCGTCGACACGGGCTGCCCGCCACCCGGCTTGTCGGCGCGCGCGGGCAGGCCTAGAATCGAACCGCGCGAACCGCAGCCGGCCCGTGCGGGAGCAGAGGCGTTGGCGATCATCGTGGGCATCGACGAAGCCGGATACGGGCCCGTCCTCGGGCCGCTCGTGGTCTCCGGCGTCGCGATGCGGGTCGCGGACGACGAACCGACGGGTTGCCTGTGGACCCGGCTGCAGCACAGCGTCACACGCACCGCGTCCCGTCGCGATTTGCGCCTGCCGATCGTGGATAGCAAGAAACTCTACAACCGAAAAGCCGGGCTCGGCAGGCTGGAGCGCTCCGCCCTCACGGCGCTCAAGGTCTGGGGCCAAACCCCGAGGTCCCTCCGCAACCTGCTCGAATCGCTCTGCCCCCACCTGCTCGAACAACTCGGAGCCTATCCGTGGTATCGCGACTTCGACGTCGATCTGCCCGTCGCCCAGGACGTCGCCCAGGTTGCCACCCAGGCAAACGCGCTGACCCGGGATTGTCGCGATCACGGCATCGAGCTGACCCGCGTGTATTGCGAACCCCTTCTGGAGGGGCATTTCAACCGCCTCGTGAACACCACCCGCAACAAGGCTGTCGTGCTGCTGGGGTTGGTGCTCCGCGTCGTCAACCGGGCGATGAACGCCGCCGGTGATCAGCCGCTGTACGTGTGCATTGACCGGCATGGCGGGCGGGCCCATTACGCTTCCCAGCTGATGACCGCGTTCGACGGCCACGATTTGCAGATCCTCGAGGAATCCCCGGCTCGCAGCGCCTACGCACTTCGCCGGCGCCAGGCCCACGTCCGCGTCGAGTTCGTCACCTCGGGCGAGGACCGGCACCTGCTCGTTGCACTGGCGAGCATCGTTAGCAAGTACATACGCGAGCTGTTCATGATCGGCCTGAACCGGTATTGGCAGCAGCGGGTGCAGGGCCTGCGCCCCACCGCGGGCTACTATCGCGACGGGCAGCGATTCCTGGCCGACATCGCCGGCGCGATGGACGAGGACCGTATGAACCGGGGACTCCTGGTGCGAGCGCGGTAGGCTCGCCTGTCGCACGGATGAACACGTCTGCCAGCCTTGACGGTCAGGCGGCGGTGCACTCTCGGATCGGCAGGACCGTCCCATCGCCAGTCTGCCTCATGCGTCGACATGGCGTCTGCCCCGGGGCGCACGGCATCAGGCTCGCGTCCCGCCCTCGTTGACAGCCCCGCCCGGGCTTGCTAGCCTTCTCACGTCGCTCGAGGAGGGAGCTTCGAATGTCTATTCAGAACTGGTCTGAGACCATCGTCGTGGCCGAGTTGCAGGACGACCCGGCTTTCACCGACGACATGGTCAGCCTGACAGAGCAGGTCCAGGGCAACTCGAAGCTGAACATCATCCTGGACATGACGCACGTGACGTATCTCAACTCGTCCAACATCGCCCGCCTGATCGACCTTCGCGAGCAGGTCACCGTCAAGAACCAATCCAAGCTGCTGCTGTGCGGCGTGGGCACCCACGTGTGGGGCATCATGCTGGTGTCGGAACTTCACAAGGTTTTCGAGTTCGCCGACAACGTAGCGACCGGCCTGGCGGCCGTGCAGATCGGCGAGTAGCCGCAGGCGGGGAGTCTGCCGAACAGGACCGCAGGCGGATCACCCCGGTCCTCGTGGCAAGGGCCCGAGGCGCGCAGACTCTCCCGCAGTCACAGTGCACGGCAGACCCCGGCCATTTTCAGTCCATGTGTTGGCGACGTTGGGACTTGCGCGCCTTACGACGGCGTCGTTCGGAAGGTTTCTCGTAGTAGCTGGTCCGCTTGATGTCGCGCGTCAGGCCTTCGCGCTGGCAAAGGCGCTTGAAACGCTTCAACATCTGCTGGACCGATTCATTCCCCCGGGGCCTGATCTTGATCACGGATCCTCCACTTCTGCCAACGCGATACGGCGTTCACCCTCGCTTCACTCGCGGCGAGGGCCCCTGGCCATCAGCCCATCCCCAGTGCGGCGCAGCACATACTCTACGTCATTTCGGACGATCCTGCTACCGCCTGAGCGCAGATTCGCCCGGCCTGTCCGCCGGAGACACCGCTGCGCTGCCGCGGCGGTACGAACCGCCTGCCCCACCCGACGCCTGCCGGAAACCTGCATAACTGCTTGAAAAAAAAGCGGTTATCGAGAGCCCCTTCCCCTCGGGCGCCACCCGTCGGTGACCAGGGCTCTCGCGGCGTCGCCCGGGCCCTAAGCCCCGGCGGGGCTTCCGAGCCGGGACCGTTCCAACCGGTTGACCACGATCGCCCCCACGCTGTCGCCGAGCACGTTGGTCGAGGTGCGGAACATGTCCAGGAAGGCGTCAACCGCGAAGATCAGCGGGATGTAGTAGATCGGCAGGTGGACCGCGCTGGCCACCAGCACCATGGTGACCAGCCCCGCGTCCGGAACCGCGGCCGCCCCAACGGAGGCAAGCACGGCGGTGATGAAGATCAGGAAGGTGGCCATGGCCGTCATCGTGATCGACACGTCATCGAGCCCGCCGTAAATCTGGATCAGGAAGATCACCGCCACGCCCTCGTAGAGGGCGGTCCCGTCCATGTTCACCGTCGCCCCGAGCGGCAGCGAGAAGTTGGCCACCTTCGGCGAGACGTTCAGTTTCTCCGTGGTGTTGGCGATCGTCACCGGCAGCGTCGCGGCGCTGGACCGCGTGGTGAAGGCGATCATGTAGGCCTCGCGGATGCCCTGAAACAGGCGAAGCGGCCTGACGCCGCCGATCACCGCTGCGATCGTCACCAACACACCTACGTGGATGACGATCCCCCCGATTACCGTGCCGCAATACCAGCCGAGCGTCTGGAAGATCTCCGGGCCGTTTCGGGCGACCAACCCGGCCATGATGCACCCAATCGCAAACGGGGAGATGGACATGAGCCAGTGCGTAACGTGCATGATGACCGCGTTGAGGCCCTGGAAGAACGAGACCACATGCCCGGCCCGCTTTCCCACCACCATGCACGCGATCCCCAGAAGCAGGGCGAAGAAGATGATCCCCAGGGAGTTTGGTGGGTTGGCCGACAACGACTGAAAGGGATTCATCAACAGCGGACTGACGATGTCGTCCTTGAAAATGTCGCCGGCGGTTCGGTCCCGTGCCCCGGCGAGCTTCTCGAAACGGCCGGCCTCGTCATCGCCGGGGCGCTGCTCCCCTTCCTCCTGGGCCAGCCAGGCGAGGTAATCGGCGGTTGGGACACCGTCATCAGACAATGCCGGTCGCCCCGCCATCTCCTGATACGCCTGGCGACGCGCTTCGAGCTCGGCCACCCGCCGGTTGCGGACCTCCAGCGAGGCGGCCTTCTTGCCCGGCCCGATGCTGAGCACGAGCACCAGGCCGATGACGACCGCGATCGAGGTCGTGCAGAAGTAGTACGCCAGCGTCTTCCACCCGATTGCGCCGAGTTCCTTCATATCCGGCAGGCTGGTCACGCCCGATACGATGCTCGCCAGGATCAGCGGAGCGATGATCATCTTCAGCGCGCCCATGAAGACCGTCGGGCCGAACAGATCGAGCCACCACAGCATATGGGTGCAGACGGCCTGATGGGTCTCGTCCGGGCTTCGCCCCAGCGCCCACAGCCCGAGGCCGATCAGCACTCCGGCGACCATGCCGATGAAGATCAGGTTGTGGAGCTTGATCCGCATGGAACCGCGCCTCGGCTGAACCGTATCGTCGTGACTGAAGCGTAGTCGGACGCCGCGCCGCCCGCGGCCGTATGGTACGGGGGCGCCATCGGCGGAACAAGCCGCGTCGCCGCCTCCCCCTTCTCACAAAGCGCGCAGCGACCGAGCGGCAGGCCGCAACCGGGCTGGAGCCGAGGACTGCAACCGCAGGGGAGCGGACGGCCGCGATCCCGCACTCACGAGGCTTTGACATGCACCGGCGGGGTCGCTATCATCGGCCCGTGCAGCCCCAAATACGGAAAAACCCCTCCCCGAACGCGGTGTCGGTTGCCGCGTGCGCGGTCATTCCGGCCCGATTCGCATCGACGAGATTCCCCGGCAAACCCCTCGCCCGCGATACGGGCAAGTTCCTCATCCAGCACGTGTACGAGCGCGCCGCAGAGGCCGGCGCCCTCGATCGTGTCATCGTCGCCACCGACGACGAGCGCATTGTCGAGGCGGTCCGCTCGTTCGGCGGTGAGGCGGTCATGACGCGGACCGATCACGTGTCGGGCACGGATCGAGTGGCCGAAGTCGCCGCCGGGCTCGACTGCGACGTGGTCGTGAACATCCAGGGCGATGAGCCGGAACTCGAACCCGCGTACGTCGGGCGTCTCGTCGAGCGGCTCGCGCGAGACCGTCAATGCCCGATGGCGACGCTGGCCTGCCCGTTTGCCGCCGTTGCCTCCGGCGACCCGGCGGACCCCAGCGCCGTCAAGGTCGTCGTCGACACCCGCGGGCGGGCGATGTACTTCTCGCGAAGTTGGATTCCGTGCCCGGCGGCGCCCTCGCCGCCCGAGGCTGACGGCGCGGGCGGGCCTCCCTACCTGCACCTGGGAATCTACGCCTACCGGCGCGAGTTCCTGATGACGCTGGCGTCGCTGAAGCCGACGCCGGGGGAACTCATCGAGCGGCTCGAACAGCTTCGCGCGTTGGAGTACGGATACACGATCGACGTGGTGACGGTCGAGAAGGCAGTGGTGGGCATCGACACTCCCGAGGATTACGCCGCTTTCGTGCGGCGATACGAAGCGAAATAGCGGCAGCGCGGGCAGACAAACCGGGCGAGACACAATCAAGGAGAGCCGCTCTTCGCAACGAGGCGTTCATACACAGCCCTGGACACGCCGCATGTCCGGGCAGGGACCATGAACATCCGAGGATAGCCATGACACCGGAACGCATTCTCTCCAACCTCGCCAACGTTTCGGACGAGACGGAATTCTACACGCCCATGCCCGAAGGCTATGAGCCGGGCCAGGCCAAGTACGTGATCGTATTCGGCACGGTCATGAGCGGACTGGGCAAGGGCATCTTCTCCAGCTCGCTGGCCAAGGTGATGCAGGACAAGGGCTTCGCCGTCGCGCCGATCAAGCTCGAAGGCTATCTCAACCGCGACAGCGGGACTCTGAACCCCTATCGCCACGGCGAGGTGTTTGTGCTCGACGACGGCATGGAGTGCGACATGGACCTGGGGACCTACGAGCGGATGCTCAACATGGACCTGTCGCGCCTCAACTTCTGCACCAGCGGGCAGATCTTCTCCCGCGTCCTGGAGAAGGAACGCCAGGGAAGCTACCTCGGGCACGACGTGCAGATGATCCCCCACGTGACCGGCGAGGTGAAGTATCACCTGCGCGAGCTGGCGGCCAAGAGCCGGGCCGGCATCGTGTTCGTCGAGATCGGCGGAACCGCCGGTGACGTCGAGAACGCCTACTTCATCGAAGCCGTGCGCCAACTCGGGTTCGAGGAAGGACCGGGCAGCTGCTGCTACGTGGCCCTGACCTACGTCGTCGAGCCGCCGACCCTCGGCGAGCAGAAGTCAAAGCCCGCCCAGCTCAATATCAAGCAACTGATGGCCAGCGGCGTCATGCCTCATATCATCGCTTGCCGGGCCCAACATCCGGTCACCGCCAAGGTCCGCGAGAAGCTGGCTCTGTACTCCAACGTCCCGGTCGAGCGCGTGTTCTCCATGCACGACGTGAAAAGCGTGTACATGGTGCCCGAAATGCTCCGCGACGCCGGCATCGATTCGGCGGTGCTGGACATCCTCGGGCTGTCCGACAAGACCGACGGCGACCGCGAACGGCAAGCCCGCCAAGTGTGGAACAATTACATTACCCGCTACCGGGCGGCCGACACACCGGTCACCATCGGCATCACGGGCAAGTACACGTCGCTCCGCGACAGCTACGCCAGCATCATTCAGGCGCTGGAGCACGCGGGCACCCATCTCGGCGCCAGGGTAAGCATCGAGTGGATCGACAGCACCGTCCTGACCGACGCCGACGTGGCGGATAAGCTCGGCTGCGTCCACGGCATCATCGTGCCCGGCGGGTTCGGCGTCCGCGGTGTCGAGGGCAAAATCGCTTGTGTCCGCCATGCCCGCGAAAACCGCATTCCTTATCTCGGCCTGTGCTACGGATTCCAGATCGCGGTCATCGAGTTCGCCCGCAGCGTGTGTGGGCTGACCGCCGCCAACAGCACGGAGATCGAGCCGGCGTGCCCCCATCCAGTCATCGACATCCTGCCCGAGCAGAAGGAAATTGAAGGGCTCGGTGGCAACATGCGTCTCGGCGGGCATGACATCGAACTGACACCCGGCAGCCGCGTGATGAGCTTCTATGGCGAATCCGAGGGTGCCCGCCTGAGATTCCGCCACCGCTACGAGGTCGAGCCGCGATACATCGAGCAGCTCGAGCACGCCGGCCTGGTGTTCAGCGGCCGGGCGCCGCATCAGCCCATCATGCAGGTGCTCGAGCTGCCCGCCGATCAGCACCCCTTCTTCATCGCCACCCAGGCCCACGCGGAACTCACCTCGAGACCGCTGAAACCCGACCCCCTGTTCGTCGGTCTGGTCCAGGCGGCCATGGCGTTCAGCGGGACAGCCGGCAAATGCACAGCATCCGCTCCGCCGGCAGTCACACCCGCTCCCGACCCGGTCACATCGAACTGAACTGTTGCCGAGGACCGGTTCGCCGCCCTCGTCCCCGGGCAGAACGAGCCGCGCGCGTCAGCAAGCGGCATCAAGACGACCTGTCCCCGTGAAACCCCGTCAGCACCCGAGCGAGCGGCTCGTCCCGGCACCGGTTGGCGGAACGAGGGTCGGCGCGGTATGTTCATCAGCCCGGCGCAGGCGGGTGGGCAGGAGCGGCGAGGGCATGTGGCAGACAGTTGTCGTTGCGGGGATGGCGTTGGCGGCCATGTCCGGGGACCGATCGCGGCAAACCGTGCGAATCGCTGCGTTCAACGTCTGGGAGCTCAGCGCCCGGAAGCTGGGCCAGGTCGATGCGAACGGCCACGGCTTGAATCCGCAGCTGCGCAAGGCCGCCCAGATCATCCAACGGGTCCGTCCCGACATCTTACTGATCAACGAGATCGACTTCGACGCCGGGCGGCGGGAGAACGCGGCCGCGTTTCGCGACCGCTACCTGAAAGTCGGTCAGAGCGGTCAAGACCTGATCGACTATCCCCATGTGTTCTTCGCCCCGGTCAACACCGGAGTACCCACGGGGCACGACCTCGACAATGATGGAACGTCCGCCGGACCGGCCGACGCCTTCGGATTCGGGCGATACCCGGGGCAGTACGGCATGGCGCTGTACAGCCGGTACTCCCTCGACGCAACGGCGGCCCGGACGTTTCAGAGATTCCTGTGGAAGGACATGCCGAACAACCTGATGCCCGACGGGCAGAATGATAGGCCTGCCTGGTATTCGGCGGACGAGGCCGCCATTCTCCGGCTGTCAAGCAAGAGTCACTGGGACGTGCCGGTCCACATCGGGGACACGGTGCTGCACGTGCTGGCGTCGCACCCTACACCACCGGTGTTCGACGGCCCCGAAGACCGCAACGGACGGCGGGCGTTCGACGAGGTGCGGCTCTGGGCGGACTACCTCACCGGCGGTGAGGCAGCCGGCTACCTGGTGGACGATCGCGGCCGCGGCGGCGGACTGCAGCCCGGCGCCCTGTTCGTGATCCTCGGCGACCTGAACGCCGATCCGGTCAAGGACAGAGGCGCGTATGGCCGACCGGCGATCGACCAGTTGCTCGCGCATCCCCGCGTGCAGGACCCGGCGCCGAAAAGCGAGGGCGGTGCGGCGCATGCGTCATCCTACCCCGGTGACAAGGCCTGTCGAACGTGCGACTTCGGGCGGATCGACTACGTGCTGCCCTGCCGGGAACTCACGGTGCGCGGCTCGGGTGTCTTCTGGCCGGCGCCGGACGACCCCCTTCGATCGTTGGTGGACAAACCCGAACCATCGAGCGATCATCGCCTGGTCTGGGTCGACGTGGTGATTGAACGCGCAGAAGCGGAGAAGAAACCGAAAACAGGGAACTGAAAAGAAAGGAACGAACCGGACGGGCCGTGTACGCAGCGCCGCACACGTACGAAGACGAGACGGTCGGCCCGTTCCTTCGTCCAGTGACTCCCCGACCCTTCACGCGAGGTAGGTGCGATGGACGTTATCGAAGTCATCCGTAAGCGCCGCAGCATCCGGGAATATTCCGACAAGCCGGTGGAGCAGGACAAGATTGAGCGTTTGCTGGAGGCGGCGCGCCTGGCGCCGTCGGCCAAGAACTTCCAGGAGTGGCGGTTCGTCGTCGTGACGGACGCCGAGCGTCGAAAGCAACTGGCACAGGCGGCCAACAGGCAGGCGTTCGTCGCGCAGGCCCCGGTCGTCATCGCCGCCTGCGCCGAGCACGACGGGTACGTCCTGCGATGCGGGCAGTTGGCGCATCCGATCGATGTGGCCATCGCCATCGACCACATGACGCTGCAAGCGGTCGCCGAGGGATTGGGCACGTGCTGGATCGGCTCGTTCTACGAAGATCAGGTAAAGGCAATCCTCGGCATTCCCGAGGCCATCACGGTGGTTGAGATGCTGACGGTAGGCTACCCCGCCGCCGGACCGAAGCCGCTGTCGCGCCTGCCGCTCGAGAAACTGGTACACTGGGAACAGTGGTAGTGTGCGGTCAGGATCGGCGCACGTACACGCGGAAGGACCGCGGCGGGAGCCGAATCGATCGTGTCGTCATAACCGTCCGACGAGGTTTCGCACGGAGCCGGATATGTCCTCTCAATTCGCATGCTCAGCTTGTGGTCAACTGATTTCATCCGACGTTTCACCGGGAGAC
>CP070691.1:1637322-1643205 GCA_020353195.1 Phycisphaerales bacterium
CCAGCGAGCCGGCAATGCCGCCGTTGAAACCGAGAGGCATCGTCGTGTCGGTCTCGCGGATCAGCAGCCCAAACGCCAGATTCAGGTTGCTCGCGCCGAACCCGATGTCGTCGATCCGCAGCTTCATCTTGACCTTGCCGCTGAGGTGAACGGCCGGGCTCGGGAAGTCAGGCGGATGCTTCGTCGTGATCCGGGCCCAGCGGCCGGTGTCGGTGGGATCCACCCACGACCAGAAGCTCACGACCGATTGGCTCGTACCGGCGGCGCCGCCGTAGATGTACTCGACGTACGACTCCTCCAGCGAGTCTTCGGGGAGCTGACAACCCGGGCACCCGCCGACTGCATTCCAGTCATCTTTCGCGGCGATGAAGCCTGTGGTGGTATCCGCCCAGGACGGATCGTGGAGCATCACCTCCTGCAGGCTGTCATAACCTGCTGGATTCCCTACAGCCAGCGTTTCTCCGTCCCGATTCGTCTCGAAACTCGTGACCGGGACCACGAGCCCAAACGCCGACGCGGACACAACGCCCGCAATCAGCACGGCCAAGCCTACCTTCGGTGTCGATGGCATGGGTGTAGACCCTCCTTTCCTCGGTTTGAGTGGTTTCCTGATTGTGATTGATGGACGTGTTCGCAAGAATTCCTTCCCCCCGTCTGACTGCGGCAGGCCATGGCACCACCGCATGCTTCAATCGGCCGCAACGCCGCCACACCCGACGGACTACGGCTCAGGGATCTCCTGGTAGATCAGCCCCCCACCAGGCTGGCCCCACACCTCCTGGTAGACCAACCCGTAATAATACAGCAGGCCCTCGGCGGTCTCCGGGATTCCGTCGTATCCGCTCCCGCCGGCGGTTACCGGCTGCACATCGATATCCTTGAAACCCAGATTGATCGGCAGGCTCTCCGCGTGCCCGTCGGCATAGCCGACCGTCGCCGTCCCCTGCTTGAACATCGAAACCGTGGCCTCCCCCGGACGATACCCCAGCCGCGGACGACGGGGACCGTGACGCGCCACCACACGATCCGTATTGAAATTGAAATTCCCTTCACAATGGCCGCCGCCGATCCCGTCGATCCGAAGCCCGATACCCTCGGGATGCTCCGGCACGAACACCGGGATCTTGGACAGCGGACGCTTCGACAGACGGTACTGAACCATGCCGCCGCCGCGAGGCCCGCCGCTGACCGGGTCCGACAGACGCGAGGGCACCCCCTCCTCCGGAGAACGAAACCCCATCGAGGCAAACATCACAAACGAGAACTTCCCGTTTCCGCCCCCACCCGTGAGCGAACCCGGCTCATACAGCCCCCGCTTGTCGACAGGGCAGAGGAAGGCCTCTTCGTCTTTCACATACGGCCAGAGCTTGCCGAGCCGCGGCGACGCGCAGAAACCCGGAGGCGTGCCCGCGGTCGGATCGTTGATGGGAAAACCGGGAGGCAAATCGTCGCAGTTCACCGGGTAGAAATCCTGGTACATGTGGCTGCCAACGCCCAGCCAATCAGAACCTCCCCGGCTGGCCAGGTCGGGAATCTGGCGTACGCTCGCCAACGTGGGCGGATACCGGCCGAAGTCGGTGGCATACGTATACGCCCCGAGGGAGATCGAGTGCAGACGTGTCTGGCAAAGCACCGTCTTGGCCTGCTCACGAGCGTTGTTCAGCGACGGCAGGAGAATCGCGATCAGCAATGCGATGATCGAAACGACAACCAGCAGCTCGATCAGCGTAAACGCGCGGAGAATGACCGCAGATTCCCTTGGCGCCCGCGTTGGTCTGTGCTTTGAGGTGGCCACGAAACGGACCGTCCCCCCGATAGACTCATCCGTCGCACGAGACAGCTACGTGTGCCTTCACCCTCACTGTAAATAATTCTACCTCCGAATCTCATCAGCGCCAAGTATCCTGCCTGCCAAAGTCCTCTGGCAAGCTGGCCGCATCCGCTCTTGCGGGCCGCAACGGGCTGAAAACCGCCGCTGGGCCGTCTTGAGCGTGTTGGGACCCGCGTGCAGGCGGCGAACTCGGCTGCCGGCTTTGGCCGGGCAACGCGCCTCCTTCGCGCCGATGGCACGGACGACCACAGCCCCCGCTGCGGCGGCTCCCGCCGCCGGACCGATCGTGCTCATGACGCGGAACCGCCCGAAGCCCACAACGCTCGGACCGGCCCGACACCAGGCGTTCCATAGCGAAGCGATAGAAGAAGCTCGCCCGTCCTCGAAAGGTGAGAACGGGCGAGCCGAATGGGTCAAATGAAACTACGTTCGATCCGCCCGCGGAACTACGCGGGCGGAGGAACCGCTTTTACGGAAACGCCATCTGAAACTCCGCGAAGTCACCTAAGTCAACATCGTTGTCCCACTCGAGGTCTGCCAGACCGAACTCGTTCAGCGTGCAGCCTCCCGGGGGCGTGCTGACATCCGGACCGTTCATGCACGCGATGAACTTCACCAGGTCGGTCAGGTCCACGTCATCGTCGAGGTCGATGTCGCCATCGAGCGGTGGATCCGTCAGTGTAAACGCGTCAAGCGTCGGGGGCCTGTTGTCGGGGATCCCCGTCCCCGTCATCGCTTCGCGATAGCTGACATAGATGCCACCGGGGCCGGGGGCATCGTGCGTCCCGCTGAACTTGATGCCGTCCCCGCGAGACCCGTAGGTTCCGCCGAAGATGCCACGGACCGTGTCACCGCTGACCTCCAGCATCAATCGCTGCCATCCGGTCGTGTCCGGATCGTTCTCCGCGATGGCGATGCCGCCGAGATACCTGGCATAGGAGTACGGGTCAGGCCAGGTATCATCGTTGCCGTCGTTCTCGTCGAAGAGCCAGAGAATGTGCCAGCTTTCGCCGCGCTGCCAGAACCAGCAGACGCCCGTCGACCCGTTGTAATAGCCGAAGTTGTGGACGCCGCAGGTGCTGCCGCGGATGCCGATCCGGGTTTCCTCATAACCCCAGCCCACGGGCGAGTACGTCGGTGGAATGTAGATGTAGGTCTCGAGCGTGAAATCCTCCTTGGCCAGCTGAGACAGATAACACGCGTTGCCGCCGCCGGACTCATCCCACCCGATCATCACGTTCCCGCCGTCCGGCGACGCCGGGATCGCCGACGGGTTGAGCGCATCCGCGACTGCCGGGTCGATTGCCCGCAGCGGCATGTAGCTGAACACCCAATCGAGGACCGAAGCGGGCGGAGTCAGAGCGTTGGCATTCTCGGAGTACGGCATGAGGTCGCTCTGGTTGTTCGTGAAGCCCGGCGTGGCGATCTGGATACCGAAGTCGCGGCCGTTGTTGTCCGTATCCAGTCCGTCGAGCCAGCGGGACTGCGAGGTGGCCGGGTCGTCCGGGTGCACGTGGTTGCCCCAGATGCCCGTCCCGATCTGAGCGTAGATGTCGGCCTCCGCTTCCGGCGGGCCAAAGGTCCAGCCGTTCGCCGGTCCCTTGTTGGTTTCCCATCCGACGGCGTCGAGCATGGCTCCACCGGGGTTCCGCAGGGCCAGGTAGCTCATTCCGTCGTCCATCCGGGTATCGTTGACCAGATCCACAATGGCACCGGGGATCTGGGTCTTGACGTTCTGCTGACCCACCGTCCAGTATCCACCGGCGGCAATCGTCGTCGCGGCGGGAACCGTGATCGTGTAGTAAACGTAGGGGTCGATCGCGGTCTCATAGTCGCCCACCTCGATGTACCAGCCGCTGATGTCGATGGGAATGCCACCGAAGTTGTGCAGCTCGATGAACTGGTGGTTGTCCGTCCCTGCATCATCATAGGCGAACTCGTTGATGACGACGTAGTTGGCCACGACCACGGTGTTGGAGAACGGACCTTCCGTGCCGACGATGGTCTGAGTCGCTTTGACCGCATCGCCCGGACTCAGCGCGGGGACGGTCACGACGACCGTGGACGCACCGCCCGTGGCTTGCGGGTACGTGGTGGTGTTGACGTACACGGTAACCGTAGTGGCCGTTGGATGAAGATCGTTGACCGTCACCAGCGTGTCGCCCATGTCGAGCGGTGCCTGTACGGTCGGCGCCGGAACGGCCACGATCACCGCGTCTGACTCCGCACTCTCCAGAGTGTTTACCGTCTGGGTGGCCGTGATCACTTCACCGTCGTTCAACGTGGGGGTCGAGACGACGACCGTTGCCGTGCCTCCCGGTGCGGTGCTCGGCGAGCCTCCGTCGATATAGACCGTTACCGTGGACGCCGTCGCGTTCGTGTCCGTCATGACCTCGGACACCGTAACGCTGGACTCTCCCGGTACGATCGGACCCTCGACGGTGGGCACCAGCGGAAGTGTGACCACACGAGGCCGTGAAGGCGCGCTTTCGCCCAGCGCCGCCGTCGTCTGGGTAGCCGTCACCTGGTCCAGGAGCACCAGGGAGGCGGTCGGTGCGATGTCGATCGTCGTGACACCGGGGTTGGGCACCAGCGTGTCCGGCGATCCGTTCACGTACAGCTGGACGGCAGTCGCGGACGGATCCAGATCATCCACCGTCACCGCCGGTGCGTCGCCGATGATCGCACCGGGCAGGCTCGGGCGGGGCGGACCGTTCGTGGCACAGTCCTCCACCAGAAGCCAAACGCCGAACGCCTTGGCGGTATCCGCAAACGGCCAACCGGGATAGAGGCGGTACGCCGCGTACGAATTGTCCGTACCCGCATTGTTGAATTCCCATTGAAGCCGGTTCGAATACCTGCCGTCATAGCTGGCCAGACCGGAGATGATGGTCGAATACCACGCCGGGTCCGGCGGGTTATAGCGGCGGTATGGGAATGGATTCTCGTCCTCGACGTCACTGAGCACCACCTCGTTGTCGCCTGCGTCAATGATGTACAGGTGGTCGAGGAAAACGTCGTACGGTCCCGCGTGCGGGTCAATCGTGTTGATGCTGAAGAACAGCGCGTCGATACTGTACAGCCCGCCGTCCGGGTTGAGGTTCCCATCGCCACCGGCGAAGGAGATCACCGGCTCCACGCCCGGGATCAGCGAGAACTCGACGTTCTGCCACACTCCGCACTGGGGGAAAACCGCCTTGCCCTGCGGCGCCGCCGTGCCGATGATCGTCGTCGCACCGACGTACTCGAAGTCGGCGGGCGACATGCTCCCGTTGCCGTCCTCATCCAGCGACAGGGTCAGCGTGAACTCCGGGGGCCCGGTCACCTCAGTGATCGGCGTATACGGGCCAGTGCCCGACGGGTTGGTCTGCTTCGCCCGGACCGCGTCCCCGATGGCAAACGCCGGGATACTCGTCACGTCCAGGTAGTAGACGGTCTGCGTGCCCGGAAGCGGGTTGGGGTACGTCTCGTCATTCACGAAGGTGACACCATCGTACGCCCGGTCCACCTCGACCGTCACATCCGTCGAACTCGTCAGCACGTCGTTCACACGCACTTCCTCGTCGCCCTCGATGATCGGCAGGCCGAGCCGCGGCTCGATGACCGGATCGGGCACCGGGGCCTCAAACACGACCTCGTCGATCAGGATCATCACGTCACGCTTGCCCGTGCCGCTCTCGGTGGGAATGACCACCAGGGCTTCCAACGCGCCGCGGCCGGTCGCCGAACTCAGCGTGCCGTCACCGCCCATCGCCGTCCAGCCGTGGGGCGTCAAAGCGGACAGATCGAAAATCAGGTCGACGAAATTGTTGTCGCCGCTGCTGGTCGGGCCGGTGAACGAGTACGCAGCGTCGGCTACCGGCGTCGGACCGTTGCTGTCCGCGTTCAACAGGTTGCTGATGCCCACGAACTCCAGCGAGCCGGCAATGCCGCCGTTGAAACCGAGAGGCATCGTCGTGTCGGTCTCGCGGATCAGCAGCCCAAACGCCAGATTCAGGTTGCTCGCGCCGAACCCGATGTCGTCGATCCGCAGCTTCATCTTGACCTTGCCG
>CP070691.1:1643305-1653251 GCA_020353195.1 Phycisphaerales bacterium
GTTCGCCCTCGTCCGGGAGGAGGCCCGGCGACGCGGATTGCGGGCCGACTCGTCGGAGGCGCTGGCGCCGCCAACGTTTACAGCCGCCCGCCGCGTGTTCTCGGTCCTGGCCGGTTGGGTCCATCGTGCGTGCCGAATCATTTGGGCCCATTCGCTGCTCAGCGGGGTCGGGCTGGGGATTTTCTGGGCGCTGCACGTTCTGTTCTGCAGGAAGCTCATACTCTGGATCCCGTTCTGGCTTTTTGTGAGCTACGGGCTGTACTTGGCGTGCCTGGTGCTCATCTGTTGGCCGCTTCGTGATCATAGGGTGGCAGTCAGGGTTCCTCTGGCCGCCTGGGCCAGCCAGTTTGCGGTTTTCTTGGCCTACTGGTTTGTCCTTTTGCAGACTGTTCCTCAAGCGTACAGCCTCACGCCACCGGGATTCCTCAGGAGTATTGCATATAACCTGCTGATCTACTTCGGAGGTCCTCTTGTGCTGCTCAGCGCCGCTGTCCATGTCCGAAACCGATATTGGCCGGTGCATGAGCCCGGGCGCTGCAGGGTGTGCGACTACGACCTGCGCGGGTTACCGGAACCGCGGTGCCCGGAATGTGGCTCGCCGTTTGACCCAGCCGATGTGGCTCAGCCCGCGCGGTGACGCCCGCCGCCGGTTGGGCAGGGGCGATGTATGAAAGGGCCGTGGCACGGCAATTACCTGCGCGGGGGTAGCTGCAGCGGCGGTCCGGGCAATGTAAAAAGCCGTTTGGGGCGGGAACCCCTGCCGCCGATCCAGCGTCTAAGTCAGGGGCATGCATGGGGTTGTATCTCTGGAGCATCGGGCGAAGCCTGCTTGTCACAGGGTCGCGGCCCACGTACCATGGACTTTCGGGAGCCGGGCTTGATGGCACGGCCTTGTGGACGGATCTGACATGACGGCATTGAAACGGCAAGTGCGGCGGACGCAGCAGCGGCTGTGGGCGAACCGGTGGTTCGCCCTGCTGGCGTGGACGACAACGGTGTCGGTCGGCGTGTTCGCGGCTGTCGTGATTCTGGTCAAGATGTTCGGTTGGGCGGCGCCGTTGGGCTGGATCGCGTTGGGGCTGGTGGGCGCGGGCGTGGTTGTAGCCTCGATCCTGAGTTTGACGTGTCGGGCCGGCAAAGTGACGGCAGCCGCGGCGCTCGATGAGGCTGCTGGACTGCGGGAGCGGGTCAGCAGCGGGCTGTACTGCGAGCAGTCCGGCGATCCGTATGCCCAAGCCGTCGTGGTCGACGCCGAGCGGATCAGCGGTTCGCTGTCCGTGCGGCGGCATATTCCCCTGCGAGCGCCGCAGCCGCTGGTGTATGCCGGGACGGCGGCGATCGTAGCGGGCATCCTGCTGCTGATGCCTTCGGGGTGGATCGAACGGAGCCAGGCCGAGTCGGACGCCCAGGAGCAGGAACGGATCGAACGGCGGAACGTCGCAGTCAAGAAGCGGATCGATCTGGTCAAGAAGCAGGCCAAGGTCAACACGGCGCTGAAGGACAACCCGGCCATGAAGGACCTCGTGGCGGGGTTGGAGAACCTGGCCAAGGAGCCGTTCGCGAACCCCGACGCTCGGCGTCACGAGGCCGTCAAGAAGATCGACTCGGCGGCGGACGCGCTGAAGAAGCAGCGCGCGGGCGAGAAGTTCGACAAGGTCGGCGAGATGAAGAAGATGCTCCGCGGCCTCAAGACGCAGGGCGAGACGGGGACGCCCGCACAGAAGCTGTCTGAGGCGCTGGCCAAGGGCGACTTCAAAGCCGCCAACGAGGCCATCAAAGCCATGCAGCAGCAACTGGCGTCGATGAAGAGCGCCGAGAACGCGGAGGCAGCACAGAAGCTGCAGGAGCAGTTGAACCGACTGGCCGAGCAACTCGACAAGGCGGCCAGCACCGCGCAACTGGAGAAGAAGCTCGAACAGGCCGGTTTGAGCAAGGAAGACATCAAGAAGATGATGGACCAGCTCGCCAAGGGCGATATGTCCGAGCTGGAGAAGCAGTTGGCGAAGCGTGGATTGAGTCAGCCCCAGATCGACTCGTTGATGAAGCAGATGGCCAAGCGGGCGCAGGCCTGCCAGGCCTGCCGAAACATGAGCGGGGCGCTGAGTCAGGCGGCGGGCGCCATGCAGCAGGGGCAGATGAGCGATGCGTCGTCGGGCTTGGAGTCGGCCAGGGACGAACTCAGCGAGTTGGAGATGCTCGAGCAGGAGATGAACCAGCTCGAATCGGCCATCGCGTCGCTGGAGGATGCCAAAGGCGACATGAAACCGTGCCCGGCGTGCGACGGAACGGGGATGTGCGGGGGGCGGCCGTGCAGCATGTGTCAGGGCGGGGACATGCGGAAGGGTTTCGGGATGGGGCCTCTGGGCCAGGGACGAGGCGGGCTGGCGCCGGAGGAGGAAACGAGCATCGCCTTCAAGGCGGAGCGTTCCAAGGTGTACACGGGCCCGGGCAGGATCATCGGGCAGTTCCTGATCGAAGGCGAGCAGGTCAAGGGCGAAGCATCGAGCGAGTTAGCTGAAATCATCTCCGCGGAGGAGCGCAACGCCACCGACGCGATCAACCGCGATCGGATTCCGCGTCAGTATCAACGGTCGGTCAAGGAGTACTTCAGCCGTGTCCAGAAGCTCCTGGGCAACGGTTCAGCGACGACCGACGACGAGCCGGAGACCGGCGGCGAGTCCGACCGGGACACGGCGGACGACGGGGATTCGCGTTCATAAGCACTCAGGCGGTGTCGCTCCGCAATCGCAGTTTCGTGTCGTCAAGGGCGCTCCGCTTTACGGGAAACTTCGTCGATGCGCCATACCGTAATAGGACGACGGTGCTTGATGACGATCGCGTGCGCGGTCGTGGTGGTCGGATGCCGGAAGGACCCGGGTCCGTCGGTGGTCGTCTACTGCAGCGTTGACGAGACGTTCGGGCGCAGCGTGCTCGCGGCGTTTGAATCGCGGTCCGGTATCAACGTAGACGTCATCTTCGATACCGAGGCGGGCAAGACGACCGGGCTGGTCAAACGCATCGAATTGGAGCGTGACAACCCGCAGGCCGACGTGTTCTGGTCATCCGAGCTGTTCAACACGGTTG
Source organism: Phycisphaerales bacterium (assembly GCA_020353195.1). Classification (GTDB taxonomy): domain Bacteria; phylum Planctomycetota; class Phycisphaerae; order UBA1845; family UBA1845; genus JAFGJQ01. Next base: position 1,646,390 of record CP070691.1, read on the forward strand.
CGCTGGCGCGACAGGGGCTGCTGGAGACGTACGATTCTGCCGGCGCGTCCGACATTCCGCCGCGGTATCGCGATCCCGAGCGTCGCTGGACCGCGTTCGGCTTGCGCGGGCGGGTCCTGGCGTTTGATCCGGCGCGAACGCCAGCGGAGAGCGTGCCGGGCAAGTGGGAGCTGCTGTCGGACCCCCAGCATGCATCTGGGCTGGCGTTTGCGAATCCGTTGTTCGGAACGACGCGGGGGCACGTCGCGGCGATGTTTGCCCTGTGGGGTCGTGAACGGGGAAGAGCGTTTCTGCAGGGGTTGGCGGCCAACGGAGCCAGGATCGTTGATGGCAACAGCACCGCCGTCCGGGAGCTGGTCCGGCAGCGTATAGCCCTGGCGGCCACGGACACCGACGACGTGCTCGTCGCCAACCAGCGGGGGGCCCGCCTGGAGATGCTGTACCCCGACCTGGGAGACGGCGGGACGCTGCTGATCCCGAACTCGGTGGCGATCCTCGCCGGTGCCAGGCATCCGACAGCGGCGCGGAAGCTTGTCGATTACCTGGTGTCGGCCGAAGTGGAGGAGATGCTGGCCCGCAGTGCGTCGGGGAACATCCCGGTGCGGCCAGCCTTGCGCGAGAAGCTCAAGATGGAGCTTCCGCCGGAGACGAAGGTCCCGTATGGGGCTGTTACCGACGCCATGGCGGATGCGGTGGCGGCGGTGCGCGAGATTCTCATCCGGTGAGAGGAACGATCGGCCTGGAAGGCCGGTCGCACGGATTTGAAACCGGCTCTTGTGTATCGATCGATATTCACCGCCGCGGGGGGATGCGTCCTCGCATTGGCCGTCGTCGTGCCCGCGATCGTGCTGGTCGTACGGTCGGTCGCGGGGCAGGCGCCGTCGGCGGGATGGGTGCCGTCGGCTCGCCAATGGGGGCTGCTGATGGATACGGCCGGGCTGGCGGCCGCGGCGGTTTGTGTTTCGACGGTCTGCGCGCTGCCGGCGGCCTATGCCGTGGGGCAATTCGGGCGCCTCTCGGACAAGCCACTGATGGTCGCCCTGATGGTCGTTCCCCTCCTGTTGCCGCCGATGGTGTATGCATTTGGATGGCAGCGATTGATCGCCTTGCCGGGCCGCGCGCAGTGCATTTGGGTGTGGTCGTCGTGGGCCTGGCCGATCCCCGCCTTGATCATCGGGTCGGGCTGGTCGCGGTTCGGGCGGGGCGGATATGAAGCGGCGCTATTGTCGGCGTCGGCATGGTCGGCGTTCCTGCGCGTCGCGCTGCCGGTCCTGATCCGATACGTCGCCACCGGTTGGCTCGTGCTGCTCGTGCTGTTCATGGGGGAATATAGCGTTCCCCATGCGTGCGGGTTGAACGTTTATGCCACCGACCTGCTGGGCCTGGCGGAAAGCTACGGGTCGCGGGCGAGCGAAGTACTGTGGCCCTCACTGCCGCTGCTGGCGGTGCTGGCGGCGGCCGGAGGCACCGCCTGGACGCTGTGGCGGCGGTCGGCCGCCGAGGAGGATGTGCTCCCCACGGCGTCGGGGCCGCCGCGCGCATCCAAGGGGCTCATCCTGGTGGTGGCCGGGCTGGTCCTGGGCACGGTGGTGCTTCCGATCGCCGGATTAGCCTGGCACCCGTCCATCCGATCCTGGATGGCCGAAGCGTGGCGGACGTACCACGTCGAACTGTTGCAGTCGATCGGTGTTTCGGTTGCCAGCGGTGTCGTGGCTGTTGCGATGGGGGCGGGCCTGGCGCTGTGGCCGTTGGGGCGCGGAGTGGGTACCGCGCTGGCGCTGGCGTTCGGGATTCTGCCCGGGGCCCTGATCGGCCAGGCGCTGGTGGTAACGTACTTGCACGTTTCTATCGTGTATGATCATTGGCCGATCGTGGTGCTTTCGTATGTCGCCCGGTTTGGGTGGGTGGGGATGCTCATGGGCTGCCTGGCGGTGGCGAACGTGCGGCGGGAGTTGGTGGATCAGGCCCGCGCCGACGGGGCCGACGAGTTCGTGGTGGATACGCGTGTCCGCCTGTATCCGAATTGGCCCGTTCTGGCGAGCGGGGTTCTGCTGGTGGCGGCACTCAGCCTGGCCGACGTGACCGCGATCACGCTGGTTCGGATCCCGTCGATCGGCACAATCTCGCTGACGCTGATCGAGAAGTGGCACCGGTTCGAAGACAGTATGCTGGCGTCGCTGAGCCTGTGGCTGGTTCTGTCGGCGCTGCCGAGCGCGGTGTTCCTGGCGCTGGCCCTGCGGCGGAGAGGGTAGACCCTAGGAGGCAGTGGCGCTTGACGATGAATGGCCCCACCGTTCCGAAGCGCGGTGGGGCTTGATGATGACGACAGAGGCGAAATCGGATGAGCGTGCGGTATGCAGTCTTGTGTGTTACGCCGTTGGCGTTTGTCACTGCCGGTTGTGATCCTCCGGCATTGACGCCGACGGGCGTGCGGGCGGTGTTCGGCACGCAAGGGCTGGGGCCGGGAGCCTTCGTGTATCCGAGGGCGATCGCCGTGGGGCCGGATCGCGGAATCTACGTCGTCGACAAGTCGGCCCGCGTGCAGCGGTTCAGCCCGGAAGGTGAGTTCGAGACGTTGTGGAACATGCCGCAGCGCAAGGCGGGCAAGCCGGTGGGGATCTGGGTCGGTCCGGACGGGCGGGTCTACGTCGCGGACACGCACTACAGCCGAGTCATCGTTTATGATCGCGACGGTCGCGAACTGGCGCGGTTCGGTCAGCCGGGGACCGGCGACGGCGAGTTCATGTTGCCTACCGACGTCGTGGTCGACGCCGACGGGTTCATCTACGTCAGCGAGTACAACGGGAACGACCGGATCACCCGCTGGTCGCCCGATTACAAGTTCGTATCGGTGGTGGTGGCGGGCAAGGTGGCGGGGCAGGCGCTGGCCCGCCCCGCCGCGATGGACATCGACGCGGAACAGACGCTGTGGGTGGTGGATGCGTGCAACCACCGTATCCTGCGGCTCGACTGCAGCGGTCGATTGTTAGCGTGTTTCGGCGAGATGGGCGAGGGTGCGGGTCAGATGCGATATCCGTATGATATTTCCGTAACGCCGCAAGGTACCATCATGGTATGCGAGTACGGCAACAGCCGCCTACAGTGGTTCGCCATGGACGGAACGCCGCTCGGCACGTGGGGCAGCCGCGGCCGCAAGCTCGGGCAACTGTGGGCCCCTTGGGGTGCCGCCGTCGGATCAGACGGGAACATCTGTATCGTGGACTCTCTGAACAGTCGGATCCAGATTGTGAGACCGTGAACGTAGCAGCCCTGACCCTTCCGTTTTCGTTTGAGCAGCCGCAGTGGCTGTGGCTGTGTCTGCTGATTCCGGCGCTGGTCGCGCTTTCGCTGCGCAGTCTGGCCGGTCTCGAGCCGGTGCGGCGGGTGCTGGCGCTGGTGGTGCGGAGCCTTGTGATTGTCACCATCGCGATCAGCCTGGCCCGCGTTTTGCACGTGCGAGAGAACGAGAACCTGACGGTTTTGTTTCTGATGGACCGTTCCGACAGCGTGCCGGAGGACATCCAGGCCTCCCAGGAGTCGTTCATCGCCGCGGCGTGCGAGGACCCCCCGCCCCACGATCGGGTCGGTGTGATCGATTTCGCCCGCCACGCTTACGTGCAGCAACCGCCGTATGAAGGCGGGTATTACCTGGAGCCGGGTCGCCTGCCCCGCATGCCCAACCCCGATCGGACGGACATCGCCAGTGCCATTCGGATGGCCATGGCGATCTTTCCCCACGACACGGCCAAGCGGATCGTGCTGTTGACCGACGGCAACGACAACATGGGCGACGTGTTGCAGGAGGCCGCCACCGCCCGCGCCGACGGCGCGGTTATCGATGTGGTCCCCCTGTGGTATCAGCACCGCAACGAGATTTACTTCGACCGGATGGTGGCCCCCACGAACGCCGAGGAAGGTGAACAGGTCCCCATTCGCCTGGTTGTCCACTCCCGACGCCGGGCCGTCGGCGCCATCGACCTGTATCACAACGATCGCAAGGTTCATCTTCCGCCGGAATTCGCACGAGTCGAGCTGGCGCCGGGTGACAACGTGTTTCTGGTGAAGCTGCCGATCCGTACCGGCGGGCCGCAGCGCTTCGAAGCCCGCTTCGTGGCCGAAGGAGGCAGCGGTGTCGACGCCATCAGCGAGAACAACACCGCCACCACGTTCACCTTCGTGGCGGGAAAGCGCAAGGCGCTGGTCCTGTCGAAGGAGCCGACGTTCGACGAGGGATTCGTCGACGCCCTTCGCAGCGAGAAAGTGGACGTGGATCTGCGGGATGTTTCCGGCGACGACATCGTGATCGACCTGCTGGAGATGCTGAACTACTCGACGATCATCTTGTCAAACGTCCCCGCGTACAACTTCACCGACGAGCAACTGGAAATGCTGTCGTCGTACGTCAAGGACCTGGGCGGCGGACTGATCATGATCGGCGGGGACGAGTCGTTCGGTGCGGGTGGGTGGATGGGCACGCCGGTCGAGGAGGTGATGCCCGTCAGCTTCGAGATCAAGCACAAGAAGGTGATCCCGCGGGGGGCGCTTGTGCTGATCATGCACAGTTGCGAGATTCCCCGGGGCAATTTCTGGGGCAAGGAGGCCGCGAAGAAGTCGGTCGATACCATCAGTTCGCGCGACTACATCGGGGTGCTCGCCTACACTTGGTCCCCGGGCGGCGTCAACTGGGAAGTGCCGCTGGGTCTGGTACGGAACAAGGCCGCCGTCAAGAACCGCATCGACAAGATGCAGATCGGCGACATGCCGGACTTCGCAACGACGATGGACATGGCGCTTGAGGCGCTGGTCAAGACCGATGCCTCGCAAAAGCACATCATCATCATCAGTGACGGTGACCCGTCAGCTCCGTCGAGACGCACCCTCGATGCGATGGTTCAGGCGAAGATCACGTGCAGCACCATCGGCATCGGGTACGGGTCGCACGTGGTTGAACGGACGCTGCGCGATATCGCCACCAAGACCAAGGGCCAGTTCCACCCGTGCCGCAGTCCGCGGAGAGTGCCGAAGCTCTTCATGAAGGAATCGAAAGTCGTCCGACGGTCGCTGATTGACGAGAAGCCGTTCCGGCCGAAGCTCGAGTACGCGTTCAGTGAAGTGCTCACCGGGATCGACGCCGACGAGGTGATTCCGCCACTGCAGGGAATGGTGCTGACGTCGCCCAAGCCGATGGCCCTTGTCCCTCTTGTCCGCCCGACAAAGGAGGGGCCCGATCCCGTGCTGGCCCACTGGCAGTACGAGTTGGGCAAGACGGTGGCGTTCACCAGCGGGTATTGGCCCCGATGGGGCTATCAGTGGACGCAATGGCCGAGCTTCGCCAAGCTCTGGGCCCAGGTGGTCCGCTGGACGATGCGGCAGGAAGCACCGGCCAACTTCGAGGTCTACACGCGGATCGAAGGCACCAGGGGACGGGTAGTAGTCGAAGCGCTGGACAAGGACGCCAGCTACCTGAACTTCCTGAACCTCCCCGGGGCGATGATCAAGCCGGACCAGACGGTGGCCCCCTTGCTGTTCACGCAGAGCGGACCGGGACATTACGAAGCCACGTTCGACGTCGATCAGACCGGGCAGTACATCGCGAACGTCAACGTGCTTGACGGAGCCGACGACCTCGGGGCGATCTACACGGGTGTGTCGATCCCGTTCTCGCCGGAGTTCCGGGAGCTGTCGACGAATGAAACGATTCTCCAGCAGGTGCGTGAAGTCACCGGCGGGCGGTGGCTGGGCGGGATCGACGAGCCAGGCGAGGTTGACGTGTTCAGCCACGACCTGCCTCCCACGATTGCCAAGCAGCCGGTGTGGGACTGGATCATCGCCTGGCTGCTGCTGCCGTTGTTCCTGCTGGACGTCGCCCTGCGCCGCCTGGCGAGCTGGCTGGCGTTCTCCATCGCGGTCGAAACGGTCGTGCTCGTGTTTCTGCTGGTCGGCGTGGGGACGGCCTATTCCGGGCTCTGGGGTGTGCTGGGGACCATTCTGCTGGCGGAACTGATCGGGTGGTCGATCCGGTTCCGGTCCATCGGACCGATGCTGGCGTCGATCACGCACACCGTGACCGTGCTCGGTCGCGCGGGCGAGCGAAGCACCGCCGCGCTGGGGCAACTCAAGAGCACGCGGGACCGTGTCCGCGAGGAGCGGACCTCGGCCGGCGAGACCCCGGACCGGGCCGCGCCGCCGATCCCCGACCGCTCCGCACGGTTCGACGCCGGCGAAGTCAAGGGAGCTGCGGTCGGCGACTTGCACGAGTCGCTCGGCGGCGCGAAGGCGCAGCCGGAGTTCAAGGAGAAACGCCGCAAGCCGGCCGGTCTGGGCACCGAAGAGGCCGGCCAGGAAGACGAAGACACGACCTCACGATTATTAAGGGCCAAGCGTCGCGCCCGACGCGGTATGGAGGACGAGAAGAAAGACAAAGGTGATTAACGCACCGGAGTGAGGCAACGCAGAGAACAGGAGCGAACCGATGGCTGATACCGTGGATCCGACCGTGGAGAAGGCGGTGCGGGAGTTCCAAAGCAAGTTCCAGCGGCTGCGCCGGGAGATCGGCAAGGCCATCGTCGGCCATGAAGACGTGGTCGAAGGCGTGCTGACGTGCCTGTTTGTCGGTGGGCACGCGCTGCTGGAGGGCGTACCCGGACTGGGCAAGACGTATCTGGTGCGCTCGCTGGCCGAAGCGCTGAAGCTGGAATTCTCGCGAATCCAGTTCACGCCCGACCTGATGCCGGCGGACATCATCGGGACCACGGTGATGCGCGAGGGCGAGGACGGGCGGCGGGAGTTCCGCTTCGAGCGCGGCCCCGTCTTCACCAACGTCCTGCTCGCCGACGAGGTGAACCGCGCCACTCCGAAGACC
>CP070691.1:1653351-1684784 GCA_020353195.1 Phycisphaerales bacterium
CATACCGTCCCGGACAGCCGCCCCTGACCCACAAAGTCCTCAGTTCGGGCAGGGTCAAGGGCGCCGTCGGTCCCGGCTCGACCGTTGATGCGATCGTTGACCCACGCCGCCAGCACGATCTCAAGGGGTTCTGGGACGGCTACACGTTGTCACTCTGCGCACTCCGCTCGGAGAACCCGCACATCGCGACAGTCAGGCAGTTCGACGCGGCAACAGGGCGCCTGCGTTTTTCGCCGCCGCTGCCGGAAGCGCCGACCCTCAACACCGCGTACGAACTCTACAGCGACGAGCCCTCGCCGCTGCTGGCGATTCGCTATCTGCTCGGCCTGCAACTCGCCGACCCGATCGGCAACGTGGACGTGCGGCTCGGGTCCACGCGAGCCACCAATGCCCTGCTCGAGCGCAAGGGCGGGCCCGCCGCGCTGGTGACCACCGCAGGGTTCGGCGACATCCTGGTCATCGCCAATCAGAACCGTCCCAAGCTCTTCGAGTTGAACATCCGCAAGCCCGAGCAGTTGGCCACCCGCATCGTGGAACTCGACGAGCGCGTCAGCGCCGACGGCAGCATCCTGCGGCCGATCGACCCGGACGAAGTCCGGTCCAAGCTGGCTCGGCTGCGGCGGGAAGGTCCGTGCGCCCTGGCGATCTGCCTGCTGCACGCGTACGCGAACCCCGCTCACGAGCAGACCGTCGCCCGGATCGCACGGGAGTTGGGATTCGAGCACGTGTCCGTCTCGTCGCAGGTCAGCCCGCTCCAGCAGATCGTGTCGCGTGGTGACACTACCGTCGTGGACGCCTATCTCGCGCCGGTCATTCAGGACTACGTCCGGTCGATCCACAGCAGGATGCCGACAGGCCGGCTGCGGATGATGACCAGCGCGGGCGGACTGACCGACGCGGCGCAGGCCGTCGCGAAGGACACGCTGCTCAGCGGGCCGGCCGGCGGCGTGGTCGGCTTCGCCCGCATCGGCCGACAGGCCGGCTTCGACAAGTGCATCGGATTCGACATGGGCGGCACGAGCACCGACGTGTCGCGCTACGACGGGCAGTTCGAGTATCAGTTCGAGACCACCAAGGGCGGCGTGCGCGTCGTGGCTCCCATGCTCGCGGTCGAGACGGTGGCCGCCGGAGGAGGCAGCATCTGCGACTTCGACGGACAGAAACTCGTCGTCGGCCCGCACAGCGCCGGAGCCGCCCCCGGTCCTGCCTGCTACGGGTCCGGCGGACCGCTCACCGTCACCGACGTGAACCTGCACCTCGGCAAGATCATCCCCCATCATTTCCCGTTCGCGCTGGACCGCGCCGCGGTCGAGGACCGCCTCGCACAAACCGCCGACCGCATCGCCCGGGAAACCTCAACAACGCTGTCGCCGGTCGCCCTGGCCGACGGATTCACCTGCATCGCGAACGAGAACATGGCCGGCGCCATCCGGCGAATCTCGCTGGCCAGAGGATACGACCCCGCCGCGTACACGCTGGTGACGTTCGGAGGCGCCGGCGCCCAGCACGCCTGCGCGGTGGCCGATCTGCTGGGCATCCGCCGCGTGCTCCTGACGCCGCTGGCCGGCGTGCTGAGCGCCTACGGCATCAGCGTCGCCGACGTGAAGCGCTTTGCCGAGCGTATGGTGCAGAAACCCTGCACCGCCGACACGCTCGCCGACCTCGAGCCGGTGTTCGCCGACATGGAAGCGCGATTGCGGCGGGACATTCTCGACCAGGGCGTCGCGCCCGGCGACGTGTGTTCACCGACGCGAATGCTCGACCTGCGTTACGACGGCGAGGACAGCGCCATTACCGTCGCCGCCGGCGATGGCGACTACGCCGATCGCTTCGAACGCATGCACGAGCAGTTGTACGGCTACAGGCACACCGGCCGCGCGATCGAGGTCGTTGCCGCACGCCTGGAACTCGTCGGCCTTGCCCCGAAGCCGCCTTCCCGCCGCGAGACGATACGCGAGCGCGAACCGTCGGCCAACGAGTACACGACCGTGTTCTTCGACCGCCGGCCGCACCGCACGCCCGTGCACCATCGCGCCTCCCTGCGAGTTGGTGACCGTTTCGCCGGGCCCGCGGTCGTCATCGAAGACACCAGCACCATCGTGATCGAACCCGGCTGGAGCGCGCAGGTGATCGCGACGGGCGACATTCTCCTGATGAGACAGCGAAAGACGTCGCCCAAACCGCAAGCGTCCACCGAAGCGGATCCCGTGCAGCTCGAACTGTTCAACAACCGGTTCGTCGCCATCGCCGAACAGATGGGCACCACACTCACGCGCACGGCCCTGTCCACCAACGTCAAGCAGCGGCAGGATTTCTCGTGCGCCATCTTCACCGCCGGTGGCGACCTGGTCGTCAACGCCCCGCATCAGCCCGTGCACCTGGGCAGCATGAGCAACTGCGTCAAGGCCGTGCTGGCCGACGTGCCCGACCTGGCGCCCGGCGACGTGGTTGTCAACAACGATCCGTTTCGCGGCGGGACGCACGTGCCCGATGTCACCTGTGTGACACCTCTGTTTGACTCGGACGACGGCTCGCCGCTGTTCTTCGTCGCCAGCCGGGCCCACCACGCGGAGATCGGAGGCACACGCCCGGGGTCCATGCCGGCCGACTCCACCTGCCTCGCCCAGGAAGGCGCGCTGATCCGCCATGTCAAAGTCGTGCAGGCGGGCCGGATGCAGACCGAGGCCTTACGCGAGCGGCTGACCGCCGGTCCCTACCCCTCACGGTCCCCGGACGAGAACATCGCCGACATCTGCGCGCAGATCGCCGCGAATCAGACGGGCATCCACGGGCTCAACGCGCTGCTCAACACCCATACGAAACCGGTGGTGCTGGCCTTTACGGAGCACATCCGACGCGCCGCAGAAGTCAAGATGACCAAAGCGCTCAAACGGATTCCGGGCGGCACCTACACGTTTCGTGACGGCCTCGACGACGGCGCGGTCATCGCGGTGTCCATCACCATTCGCGACGGTACGGCGCTGATCGATTTTACCGGCAGCAGCGGCGTGCATCCGGGCAACCTCAACGCGAATCCCGCCGTGGTCAGCAGCGCCGTGCTCTATTGCTTCCGCTGCCTGATCGACGAGGACATCCCGCTCAATGCCGGGGTGCTGGCACCGCTGCGGATCGTCGTTCCACCCGGACTGCTCAACCCGCCCGCCCGCGACGACCCGGCCCGCTGCGCCGCGGTCGCCGCCGGAAACGTCGAGACATCACAGCGCCTGGTGGACGTGATCTTCGGGGCGCTGGGCACGGCGGCCGCCAGCCAGGGCACGATGAACAACCTCATCTTCGGCAACGACCGCTTCGGCTACTACGAAACCATCTGCGGCGGCGCCGGTGCCGGCCCGGACTTCGACGGGGCCGACGCCGTCCACACGCACATGACCAACACCCGCCAGACCGATCCCGAGGTCATCGAAACCCGCTACCCGGTCCGCATGAACCGGCTGCAGATCCGACAGGGCTCGGGCGGGGTGGGCCGCCGTCGCGGCGGCAACGGCGTCGTCCGCGAGTTCGAATTTCTCGACGACCTGACAGTGTGCATCATCAGCCAGCGCCGGCTCACGCGCCCGTACGGATTGCAGGGCGGCGAGCCGGGGACACCGGGCCAAAACCGGCTCCGCCGGCGCGGGCGCACGCTCACCGAGACGCTCGGACCGATCGCCCAATGCGACGTTCACCCTCACGACGTGCTCACGATCGAAACGCCCGGCGGCGGGGGCTACGGCCCACCTCCTTGAACCGGCATCCCCAAACGCGAGTGAACGGCGCGCAGCGCGCGAAGAAAAGCCCCGCCTCGGTTGAAGCGGGGCTGTTGTCCGTCCGGCTTGAATCCGCCTGTGATGGCAAGACCTGTTACGACTGCCGCCTCCGACGACCCAGGGCAAGCAGACCCCCGACCACGAGCATGCTGATCATTGCCGGCTCCGGCACGATCGAGAACTCATGGACAAAGTCCGCCCAGGGGGATCCACCAAGGTCCCACGTGAAACCGTCCTGACTGTACAGGTCGTGGCTGAAGCCCACGGCCCCTCCCGGATCGCCGGTAATAATTGGGCCAACGTCCACGTCGGCGGTCCCGTAGTCCGCCTCGAACCAGAAGTCCGCCCCTACCGGGACGCTCACGCCGGTAACGGTCAGGATGTAGGCACCTACCGGCAGCCCCGTGAGGGTGTAGCTGCCCAGCAAGGGTGCGGTGCCCGGCGCGGGGGGCGGCACAAGGGTGTCCGTCGGATCGTTACCGTAGAACGCGACATCCAGGTCGAACGTTGTACCGGTACCCGCGTTATTATACCCGAGCTTGAACTCCGTGATCGTCCCACCACTGGTCGCATGAATATCATCGCCCACGGGCCCCGGGTACGTCGCACCGGAGCCTGCGTTCAGGTAAAACCCGCTCACGGTCAGGTCTGAGTAGACCACGATGCCGCTGCGCACGCCACCCATCCCAACATCGTAAACCGCTTCTTGGACGACCGTGCCAACCGGCAGTGGAGCGCTGACCCCCGCCATGGCCGGCACCGCCACCATCCCCGTCAGAGCCAACACTGCTGCAAACCTCTTCATACTCACTCCTCCTCAAAAAACGAAAGCCCTCTCGCCCAGAAACCCGACCCCGTTGGGCACTGAACACGACCCTCCCGTCAACCCCTGATCCAATCTCCGCCCGCCGGGCTGGACGGCGCGGGGACCTGTGGCAATGCCATCAGGCCGCCGGACCTTCGAAGAAGGCCGCAACGCCAAGACCAGCCGGCACGTCAATCAGGAAGAGCCCGCCCGCGCGCCCGCCGCTCGGTGTGCCGATGAAGCGGCGCCCTCCAAAGCGCAAGGCAGTCCGGCCCAATCCCTCCCTACCGATAGAGCATAGGCACGCCAGGATGGCAGGACAACACGAAAATGTCAGTCTCGGTAACATGAACGCTATCGGACCGGAGTCTCCATGTTAATCTGGGAGAGATATCTTGGTCGCGTTCCCGGCCAAGCTTCTCGCGAGCGCTCCGGATGGGAGCCGAGCGCCGGCCTGCCGACCCACAGCGGGCACCGACGGGCGAGGGCGTCTCCGACGCGGCGGGCATACCTCCAGGTGCGCACCGACCGAGCTAGTCGGGGCGCTTGCGGCACATCGAGGGATGGTCAAGCACGATTTCGACGAGGGTGTGAAGGATGCGGGCGGTGATCCCCCAGATTCTCGCGTATGGAACCGGATACACCAAGGCGTCGCCAATCGCTTCAGGCGGCCGGGATCGGAAGCCCCGCGAGACATGCAACCTGAGAAGGTCAGCCAACGGGACTTCCAAGACTCGGGCGATCTCGCGAGTGTCGGTCCGCAGCGGTCGATGCCCGCTCCATCGCCCGACCGTAACCGACAGATTGGTCTTCGATGTGGCGGTCTGAAAATGGCCGAGGTCGCCCAGCACCACGATGTCGGACCGATCGATGCCAAGCTCCTCGTCGAGTTCGCGAAGTGCGGTTTCGGTCAAAGATCGATCCTCGGCGGTTGCATGTCCACCGGGCAGGGCGATCTGATTCCGCCACCGGTAGCCTTGCGTATCAGTCTTCTGGATCGCTAGCACCTTGGACTCGCCGCGGTCGAACAGGGGCAGGCAAACGCCGGCCCGTTGGTAGCCGGCTGGCGGCTGGAGCGCCCCCGGGCGGCTGGCCAGGGCTTCTCGGAGCTCTTCGTAGTCCAGGTTCACCCGAGCGCTCCAGGCGGCCACGGGCTACGGCGGGCGTGCCGCCGTCCTGCCGGATCAGCCATTGACTTCGCCGTCTGCCCGCGGTAACAGGAATCGGGCATCAAGTTGCATACCTCGGGGGCGGCCACAGGCGTTGCGTCGGCGGTTGCGGATCAGTATACTAGCGGCCCCTTGCCCGGATTGCGAGCAGCGCGGTCGGGCAGTGGACGGGAGACAATAACGGTGTCGGAAGAAGTAGCATCGGAGCAATTCAAGGGCAAGCGGATTTTGATCGTCGACGACGATCCGGATATCACCGAGTCTTTGCGGGCGCTTTTCTGTGAGACCGGAGCGGAGATCGAGACCGCCGCCGACGGAAGCGCCGCCGTGCAGCTTGCCTCCTCAGTCGATCCAGATTTAGTGGTGCTGGACGCGATGCTCCCCAAGATGAGCGGGTTTCTGGTCCTGGAGAAGCTGAAGAAGGGGGGCCGACGAGGCTCCCGGCCTTACATCATCATGATCACCGGGAACCAGGGGAGGCGGCATCAGGCGTTTGCCGAGAGCCGCGGGGTGGACGTCTATCTGAACAAGCCGTTCCGGATGGAGCGGCTGATGGAGTCCGCAGGGAAGCTTCTGGCGAGCGCCTGATCGCGGATCGGGGCCCGCTCCTGCGGTCTTGGTGCTTGCAAAAATGGACTGCCCGCGGTACCGTGCTCGGGATAGACAGGTGGATGGAGTCAGTCGGTGTTGGAGTCGGTCTAAACGACGGTAGTTGGCGGATGTGGAGCCCGGTGGAGTCGAAAGCCGAAGTCATCAAGAGTTTTGCGACGCACGAGAAGGACACGGGCTCTCCAGAGGTTCAGGTTGCCCTGCTGACGTCCCGAATCGCGGAGTTGAGCGAGCATCTCAAACTGCACAGCAAGGATCATTCCTCGCGTCGGGGGCTTCTCAGGCTGGTCGGCAAGCGCTCGAAGCTGCTGAAGTATCTGAGCCGCAGTGACCGTCAGCGCTATCAGGACGTGATTGGACGGTTGGGCCTGCGCAAGTAGGCGACGCGCCCGTCTCTCACCTGCAGTACACACACCGCAAACAGCCAAGAACGTGCGAACCGCACCGACCGTCTGGGCCATCCTCGCGACCACAATGCCGGTCCTCGGAACAGGTTTGTGGTGATCGCGGTATCGCAGGCGTGGGCGCCGCAAGGGGCGGCGCACTGTTGTCGGATGTCGGAAGTCGGAAAAGAACATCAGTGGAACAGGATTGAAATGGAACCTATCACAGTCGAACGGCAGATCGGGGCAGCAAAACTAAGGTTTGAAACCGGAAAACTGGCTAAGCAGGCAGCGGGGTCGGTCCTGATCACCTACGGCGACACGGTCGTGTTGTCGGCGGTGGTTACGTCGGAACCGCGCCCGGGAATTGATTTCTTCCCGCTGACGGTGGACTACCGTGAGAAAATCTACGCGGCAGGGAAGTTCCCCGGGGGATTTTTCAAGCGCGAGGGTCGGCCGACCGGCAAGGAAATCGTCACCATGCGCAACATCGACCGGCCCATCCGCCCGCTGTTTCCCACGGGATTCAAGGACGAAGTGTTGATCCAGGCGATGGTGCTGTCGGCGGATCCGGAGAACGACTCGGACATTCTGGGCATCAACGCGTCTTCGGCGGCGTTGTCGATTTCGCAGATTCCGTTCGACGGGCCGATGGCGGCGGTACGGGTGGGCAGGGTGAACGGCAAACTGGTGGTCAACCCGACGTTCGAACAGCTTGAATACGGTGATCTCGACATGGTCCTCGCCGGCCACAACGAGGGGGTGAGCATGATCGAGGTCGGGGCCCAGCAGTTGGAGGAATCGGTGGTGGCCGACGCCGTCGAGTTCGGGCACACGTACATCAAGCAGATCTGCGAGATGATCGACGAGCTGGTGGACCGTTGCGGCAAAGAGAAGAAGTGGACGCCGCCGCCATCGACGGAGGAGCTGAAGATCCGGGCGGCGGAGAAGATCCGCTCGCGCCTGCGCGAGGCCAAGAACATCAAGGGCAAACTGGAGCGCAACGAAGCAGTCCAGGCGATCATCGACGAGGCCGTTGAGGAATTGTGCCCGCCCGACGTGGAGGAGCCGGAATTCGACGCGAACGTCGTGCGGGCAGTGCTGAACGAGATCGAAGAAGACGTGGTGCAGGAGATGGTGGTGCGGGAGGGGATTCGCCCGGACGGCCGAGGCCTGCGGGACATCCGCCCGATCTGGTGCGAGGTGGCGGTCCTGCCGCGGACGCACGGTTCAGCCCTGTTCACCCGGGGCGAGACCCAGGCGCTGGTGGCGGCGACGCTGGGGACCAGCCGGGACGAACAGATCGTGGACGGGCTGCAAGAGGAGTACAGCAAGAAGTTCATGCTGCACTACAACTTCCCGCCGATTTCGGTGGGGGAGGTCAAACGGGTCGGTGCGGTCACCCGCCGCGAAATCGGGCACGGGGCCCTGGCAGAGCGCTCGCTGGAGGCGGTGCTCCCGTCGCCGGAGCGGTTTCCGTACACAGTGCGGCTGGTGTCGGACATCATGGAGTCGAACGGATCGAGCTCGATGGCGTCGGTCTGTGGCGGCACGCTGGCGCTGATGGACGCGGGC
The DNA here is from genome assembly GCA_020353195.1 of Phycisphaerales bacterium. GTDB lineage: Bacteria > Planctomycetota > Phycisphaerae > UBA1845 > UBA1845 > JAFGJQ01. The sequence continues at coordinate 1,661,660 of CP070691.1, forward strand.
GTACCGATCAGCCAACCGGTGGCCGGCATCTCCATCGGCCGGATGCACCGGGGTGAGCAATCCACGTTGATCGTGGACATTCTCGGCGAGGAAGACCATTTCGGAGACATGGACTTCAAGGTGGCGGGCACGCAGCGGGGAATCACCGGAATCCAGCTGGACCTGAAGGTCCGGGGCCTGTCATACCAGGAAATCCGGGAAACGCTGGACGTGGCCAAGGACGCCCGAATGAGCATTCTCCGGGACATCCTCCGCACGATCCAGAGGCCCAGGCCTGACATCAGCGTTTACGCGCCACGCATCCTGACGATCAAGATCGACCCCGAGAAGATCGGCAAGGTGATCGGTCCGGCCGGCAAGGGGATTCGGGGGATCGAAGCCGATACGGGCGCGAAGGTTGAGATTGAAGACGACGGTACGATCAACATCTCGTCGCTCGGCGGTTACGGGCCGGCCGAGAAGGCGCGGGCCATGATCGAAGCGATCACCGAGGAGGTGAAGGTCGGACGGATCTACACCGGCCGGGTCACAAGCGTCAAGGACTTCGGCGCCTTCATCGAGGTGACACCCGGACAGGATGGCATGTGCCACATCAGCGAGCTGTCGGAGGACTACGTGCAACAGGTGTCCGACGTGTGCAAGGTCGGCGATATCATGAAAGTCAAAGTGCTTCTCATCGACGAACAGGGGCGGATCAAGCTCTCGCGCAAGGCGGCGCTGAGAGACGAGAGACACACGGCGAAACCGCGGAGATAGCCTCGGGCCGGGGACGAAGTGCTGAGGCATGGTATATCCGTTGATCGCAGGCTTTGTCCTGGGGGCGGCGGCAGCGGCGGTTCTGCACTGGATCCGCCGGCGGCCGCGTGGCGGATCGGCTGCGCCAGATGAGCGCATCAGCGAGCTGGCACAACTGGCCGGCGGATTGGCGCACGAACTCCGCAATCCTCTCTCCACGTTGATGGTGAACCTGACGCTGCTGGGGGAAGACCTGCGGGCGGCGGATCAGATCGACGAGCACGTCCAGCGCCGCTGCCTTGCCAAAATCGACTCGATCCGCGCGGAAGCCGATCGGCTGAACCGCCTGTTTGACAGTTTCCTGGGCCTGGTCGGCCCCTGCCCGCTGGAGCGGGGGCGGGCCGACGTGAACCGCACGGTGGAGCGGCTGGTCGACTTTATCACCCCGGAGGCGCAGTCTGCGGGAATCCGCATTCACGCTGTTTACGCCCGCGAACCGCTGGAATGCAAGGTCGACGAGGGCAAGATAGAGCAGGCGCTGCTCAACATCGTGGTCAACGCTCAGCAGGCGATGAGCGCAGGCGGCGAGTTGATGGTCCGGACGCGGCGCCAAGAACAGTTCGCAGTCATCGAGATCTCCGATACCGGACGGGGGATGAACCAGCAGACTCAAGTCAGGGTGTTCGAGCCCTTCTTCTCGACCAAGAAACGCGGGACCGGGCTGGGCCTGCCCACCACGCGACGGATCATCAGCGAGCACGGCGGAACGATCGAGCTGCACAGCGAAACCGGTAAGGGGACCCGTTTCGTCATCCGCCTGCCGCTGGCACGCCTCGGAGACGCCGATGACTGAAAACCGACAACGGGCGTCTGACGGCTATTCTGTCATCGCATCCGCTAACGATCGGAGGTCGGGAAACTCCGCCACGGGGGTCGCCTCGGTGCGGTTGACTTCGTGGCGGCGGTTGATCCAGATGAAATTCAAGCCGAGCCGCCCGGCGGGCACACCATCATGGTACAGGCTCTGGGCCACGTGCAGGACCGCCTCCCGGCGGCCGCCGACGAGGCCGATCAGACGGTGGAAATGGGGATGAGCGGGCTTGTAGGCACGAACGTCCTCGGCCGTGACGACCAAGTCAAACCGAATGGCCAGATGCCTGGCGGTGGCGGCGAACAGATCACGATCGATATTCGACAGGATGGCCAGCCGGAATCTCTCCTTGAGCCTTATCAGGGCGACGTTCGTATCTTCAAAGGGGTGCCAGTCAGGCACGGATTCAGCCAGCAGGTGGCGGCGGTCGGCGGGTACGTCCAGGGCGAAGCGTTCGGCCAGCCGGGCTTGCAGGGTGGTAAGCAGATCGCGGTACCCCCTGTAGGGTCCCGCTTCGAGGGCGGCTTCCTCAGGGAGGTAGGCTTCGAACACGTCGTCGGGGTCGACCGGATGCCGGCTGGAAGCGGCCAGCGTCTCAAACACCTGCCGGATCCCCGACTCCCAGTCGATAAGCGTTCCGTAACAGTCGAACGAGATGACGTCAATTCGATCGCTAATCAGGTCCGACGTAGCCAATCGACCACCCTCCGTACCTCGGTACGCACCGCGTGTAGAATAGCGGACATCGGGCACGATGTCAGTCGTCGGAACGGCGCCCCCGTTATGGCCGCGGCCAAGGGCCCCGATCCCTTTCCGATCGCTTCGCCCTTGACCTGAGTGGACGGTTCCCGTTCAATTGACCCCTTGTACGAGGTGATCCATGGCGGACGCGCCGAGGGAACCGGCTGACTCGTCTTGGGACGTAGATCCGCTGAACCTCACGGACGAACAGCGGATGCTGGTGCGAATTCGCGATACCCTCTACGAGGGTAGCTGGGACGATTTCACGCACGATCTGAATGCCCGCCGGGATTCAAAACCACACGTGTTTGACATCGTGCCCGCGAGCGACACGTTGCGCGAGGCGATCATCGCCCATCTGGCGCAAATCGCTCGTCTTCGCTCGTGGGAGCAGACGCATGGCGTCACGTTACGGGCCGATCCGTGACTCGTCAGGCGCGCGTTGAGGACCGGTGGACGAGATGCTCCGCCGGGCCTGGCGCCACGACGGAAACCGAAGGGAGAACGCGGCATGGGACGACTGCACGGCGCACTCGCAGCGGCGGTAGGGATAGCGGCGATTTCGGGCGGGCGGGCGGCGGCCGACAGCCTCGTCGACGCGGGACAGTTGCGGGCGGCCGGTTACACCAAGTACTGGGAAACGCAGTTGCCGCTTCGCCGGGGTGATCAGGTGGCGGCCGTTCACCTGCTCGACGACAACATCTACGTCACGACGACAGACGGTGAAGTGCTGGCGGTGCACCCGGGGGCGGGGCTGCTGCGGTGGGGCCGCCACATCACGCAACGCACGTACACGATATTCCGCCCCACACATGTGGTCGACGAAGCAGACGCCGGGCCGGTCGTCTTCACCACATCGTCCGGGATCACCGTGATCGACCGCTACTCCGGCGAGTTGCGCAAGGTCACGCCATCGATGTTCGCCGCAGGTAGCGCGGCTACGGGGGAAGTGACGCGGCTGATCGAGGGTGATTCGGAGATCCTCCAATATCGCTTGTTTGCGGGCAGTTCGGACGGCCACCTGTACGCGGTGGAATGGAAGGTGCCGGCGCAGCCGGAGCCGACCCGGCTGTGGCGGGCAAGGACCGGCGGTGCGGTGCGGTCGACGCCCGTATACGGCGATGCCGATCATCTGTATTGCGCGTCCATGGGTGGGCGCGTGTACTGCTGCACATCGGCGACCAAGGCCGAGCAATGGACCTTTCCGCCGAAAGGAACGATCGGCCCGGTACGCGGAGACATTCACGTCACGCAGGACGGGGTGTACGTGGCCAGCGCCGACCGCTCAGTGTACAAGCTCGACCCGATCAGCGGCATCCAACGGTGGCGACGTCGCCTTCCGGAGATGCTCGAAACCGGCCCGGTCGTACTGGCGGGCACGGTCTTCCAGTACTGTCCCGGGGCCGGCGTGTTCGCGATTGACGCCGGCTATGGCGATATCCTGTGGGACCTGCCCGAGGGGCAGCAGGCGGTCGCCCGGCACGGTGAGCGGATATGCATAACGATGACGGACAATCACCTGGCCTGGGTCGACGTCAAGACCGGAAAGGTCAACAGCAAGGTTTCCTTGCCAGACCGTACCCTAGCAGCCCAGAACCACGACGATGCCGCGATCTACCTGATCTCACCGTTGGGGAACCTGATGTGTGCGCGCCCCGTGGGAGTCAAGCCGCTGACCAACGTGGAGTTGGAGGTTGCGCACGCCACGCTGAACCAGCCGCCCCCCAAGGGCGATTCCGCCCCGGAAACCGCCGAGTCGCCACCGGAACCCGATGACGACGCCTCCACCCGACCTCCAGCGGAGGACGAGGAGCAACAGTAAGCGAAAACTGCGAAGCCAGCACGTCCTTGGGGGGCGCCGTCGTAGCGCAACGGGTCTGCCCCACCCGCGGGAGGAGTGTCTATCGTCCGCAGGCCTCACGCAGCCCGAGCCGCATGACCATGACGACCTCACCTACATCTTGCTTCTTCTTGGGCATGTGGGTCTTGTTGGACAGCAACCTCGGGTAGCCCAGCGACTTCGTGACGGAGCTGAGCAGGTAGGGATCTTCAAGCGTGTTCTTCGGCCCGTGAAGGGTATCGCGCCCGCTCGTGACTTCCTCAGTCATGTCGAAGAACTGGCGCTGCATTCGGAACGTGGCCAGCATCATCTCGTTGCGGCGGTACACGACCTTCGCGGACGCCAGCATGCCCCGCAGGGCCGCCCGTTCCTCACGCAGGCGCTCGGCGGGCAGGGCCAACTTGGCGATCTCCTCTTCGTAGGAGCGGACTTTGTCCTCAGCCTCGGTATAGCGGACCCAGTGATAGGTCTCGGCGCCGACCACCGACTGGAGGAGCGCGAGCCCGCCCGCCGGGATGTCAACACCGTACTCGCTGTTGTAGAACGCGTTTCGGCGTCGCTCGGCCAACTTGACCTTCCAGTAATCGAGTTGCCCGGTCAACCGCGCTTCGAGATCGCGGATGCGGCGAAGCTCCCGCTCGAGCATGTCGAGCCGGCGGTCGATGGCCCGAAGGTCGGCCACGAACACGAGCTTGGTGACCATGTCGCCGTTACGTACACGGTCCAAGTCCTCTTCGGTCAATACGGACGTGAAGCCGGGATCCCCGCCGGGAGCGCCCGAACTGATCGTGACGAACGTGCGGCGGATGAACTCACGCACGGTGGAGTTGCATGACCCGTGGACGTCGATCTCGCCGTACAGCAGGTCGCCCGAACCCGGCACCATGTATTCAAACTCGTAGTTGCCCGGCGGCAAGGTGTAGACCGTGTAGTCGCCCTCGCGCGCGCCGGTGGTGGGTGAGGAGAGCGGCGGGAGGCGAAGATAACTTCCCTTCATCTCCACCCACGAATCCGCTTGCCCGGAGGCTTCGCTGCTGACCACGTCCGGCATCGGCGTGTGCCAGTGCACCTCAAGCCGCTGGGCCCGCGTTGCGCAACCGCCAAGCGCGCTCAGCGTGATCGCCAAAGCCAGGACACGACCGACCCCACCCGCATATCCGTTTCTCATCGCTGCACGTCCTTTCCGGAGGTTGTCCATCGGGTTGCGCACGCCACCCCGCTCCGACCGCCACGCCTGCGGTCCCGTGGGCACGTCTCCTGCGGTGACGACCGGGTTCCCCGCGCTGCCACACGGCGGGCGCTGCACGCGTGGAGCGCCCGATTCCGGTCGCCGGCATACTCAACGGGGAAGTTAGCAGATGCCGAGCCGGCGGGCAAGTCGGGCCGACCCGATTTTACGCGCCCCACGTCGGGCCCTCTGCAGCACGAAGCGGGAGCGACAGGCCCCGGGGAGGACCGGTGCGGACTCGCCTACGCCCGATCGCAGGGGCGGCCATCCGTCACGGCGGCGACTTTCCTTCCGGGCGCGGCTCGGTATGATCCGGGTGGCCACGGGGCGGATCCGGAAGTCGGCCGATCCGCCGGTCCGCGTGGCGGCCAATCGAGTCGGGCGGGCGACAATGAGCGGGCGGAGAATAAAGCGAGCGCTGATCAGCGTTTACGACAAGACGGGAGTGGTCGAGTTCGCCCGGACCCTGCGCGACGAGTTCGGGATTGAGATCCTCTCGACCGGCGGAACTGCGTCGCTGCTGCGGGACAGCGGGATCCCGGTCATTGCGGTGGAGGAGATCACCGGAGTCGGCGAGATGCTGGACGGGCGGGTCAAGACGCTGCACCCGACGATCCACGCGGCGATTCTGGCTGACCGCGACAATCCTGACCACACGAGGCAACTGTGCGACGCCGGCATCGAACCGATCGACATGGTGGTGGTGAATCTCTACCCGTTCGAGCAGACGATCACTGAGCCGGACTGCACGGTCGAGCAAGCCACCGAGATGATCGATATCGGCGGCCCGTGCCTCCTCCGGGCGGCTGCGAAGAACCATAAGCATGTGTTCGTCGTTTCCCGTCCCGATCGCTACGCCTGGGCTTGCCGCGCACTGAGGGAATGGGACCGCGATGAAACCCGCGCGGCGGCGCTGCAACGCGGAGGGGAGGACGCCTTTGTGCAGACGGCGTCGTATGACGGCACAATCGCCGGCTGGCTGAGTCGCGACAAGGAGCCTGACGCCACCGACGTCAAACATATTCTCCTTTGCGCGCGGAAGGAGCTGCGCTACGGCGAGAATCCACACCAGGTATCCGCGATCTTCACGTGTCCCGACGATCATCGGCAGGGCGTACTTTCCTCATCGGGTGTTGATGACAACGCCGCGAAACAGATGTCTTTCAACAACTTCCTGGACTCAAACGCGGCACTTCTTCTGTGTGAGGAACTGGCCTCGGGACGCTTGCCCCAAATCGCGTGCTTTGTCAAACATTCCAACGCCTGTGGAGTGGGTATCGGGAGCAGCCCGATCGAAGCGTACCGTTCAGCGTATCTGGGAAATCCGAATGCGGCGATGGGCGGGATCCTCGCCGTTAACTTCGAGGTCGACGCCTCTGTCGCTGAAGCGGTGATGGATTCGCTGCGGCGCTGGGGCAAAAGCGCCAGGGCAGGTGCCTTCTTCGTCGAGGTCTGGCTCGCCCCGTCCTTCGAAAAGGATGCGATCGACGTAATCCGCACCAAAAAACGATGGGGAGCGAACGTCCGCTTGCTCAACGCAGTCCGGCCGGCGTTATCACCAGACTCGGGCCAGTGGGATCTCAGGAGAATCACGGGAGGGATACTTCTTCAATCGAGCGACACGATCGGACTCAACGAGGACGAATGGCAGGTCGCCACCGAACGGTCCCCGACCGGGCGCGAGTGGGCCGATCTGCGCTTGGCGTGGCTGATCGCAAAGCACACGACAAGCAACGCCGTTTCCATCTGCAAGAACGGCATGCTGATCGGCAACGGAGCCGGGCAGATGTCGCGCGTGATGTCGTGCCGGATCGCCACGTGGCTGGCAAACGACAACGGCCACGCGGAAGCACTCTCAGGGGCGGTGGCGGCGTCGGACGGGTTCTTCCCGTTCCGCGACGGGCCGGATATCCTCATGGACGCCGGCATTTCGGCCATCATCCAGCCCGGCGGGGCGAAGCGGGACGCCGAGACGGTGGCGGCGTGCAACGAGCGTGGGGCGGCGATGGTGTTTACGCGAACGCGGCACTTCAGGCACTAGCGCGTCCAGCAGGGGGATGTATACGAGTCGCGAACGTCAGGGAGTGAAAGGTCCGTCGAACGGCGGAGACCGCATCCCGGCGGGTGCGGATCGCCTCCCGATAGGTTTGCGGATGTGTGACGCTGTCGACTCGGGAATCCGGTGAACGATGCGGTTCGCCGGGCGTACGATTCGTGTGCACGAATGCGCCGAGCGCGGTGGCTGCCGGGGAGGTTGGGCGTATAATCCGCCTGAGAACAAGGAGAACCGGACGATGAAGCTCTACACGAAGAAGGGCGACCGGGGCGAAACCGAGCTTGCCGGCGGCGGATGGCTGCTGAAGGACCATCACCGGGTGGCCGCCGGTGGCGAGATCGATGAGTTGAACGCGGCCATCGGCATGGCGATTGCCGCTTGTGCGGATGAAGCCCTTTCCGCACAACTTCGTCAGCTTCAAGAGCATCTTCTGGTGATCGGTTCCGAGCTCGCCGCCGCCGACCCCGAGACACTGCCCCGGCGGATCACCGATGGGGACGTTCTTATGCTCGAAGCGTGGATTGACGCGGCGTCGGACGAAGCCGGTTCGCCGTCCAGTTTCATTCTGCCCGGTGGGACGGAGGTGGCGGCGCGGCTGCATCAGGCCCGCGCGGTGTGCCGGCGAGCGGAACGCGGCGTGGTGAAGCTGTCACGGGCGTTGGGGGTCGAGCCGCCTGTCATCGCGTACACGAACCGACTAAGCGACCTGCTGTTCGCCATGGCCCGGGTGGCCAACAAGCGGGCCGGCGTCGAAGACGTGGCCCCGTCCGGGCGGTGAGCGCGGCGCCGACCGGACCGGACGACGCCCAGCCCTCCGGAAGTGAGCGGAGGCGCGCCGGCAGATTCTCGATGCGTGCGTCAAGGACCGGCGGATTCGCGCGGGTCGACGCCTATGACCCGTGCGGCGTGAAACGACTTGCGGCAACATGAGTATTGTCCGAATCACCAACCCTGACCAAGTCCGACCCTTGCATGTGGTGCTGATCGTTCTGGTGTACGCGGTGTTGCTGGGAAGCTGCCTGCTCACGTGTGGGTCCGGGAGGATCGCCATTCCCGACGGCGCGGTGGCCTGGAGACCGGACTCGCTGTTCCGGGCCGTGGTGGAGCTGCTGAACCTCAACAACACGCAGCCGACGCCAAACGGCGTAGCCATCAAATCGCTGATCCTGGCAATGGGCTCGGCGCTGGCGATGGTGGCGGTGGCGGTGGCGGTGTTCGTCCGGCCGCGGCGGGGTGAGGAAGTGTCAGGCGACGACACTATCGTGGAGGCGGCCGCGGAGCCGGAGCGGGACGAGGTGCCGGCGGTCCGGTCGGTGACGAAGCGGCAAGTGCCGCCGCTGACGGTGGCGCTGGCGTTTGCCGTGCTGTACGTGCTCTGGTCGTTTGCCAGCGTCTTGTGGTCCGGACGGGCAAAGGACCTGGCGCTGGCGGGGTCGGCCCTGTTGGCGATGCATGTTCTGTGGGCGCTGGCTCTGGGGCTGGGGTTGAGTCGGGTGGCGGCCCGGACGGCCGGTTACGCGCTACTGGTGGCGGGAATCGCCACCGCGATCATCACGCTGTGGTACCGCATGGAACGGAACCCGACGCTTCGGGCGTCGCACCCGATCGGCAACCCAATCGTTCTGGCGGCCTGTCTGATCCCCGGATTGGTGATTGCGGCAAGCCTGGCGGGGGCCGAGATTGTCGATGCAATCGGTCGGCGCCGGTACCGGAGGCTCGCGGTGGCGGCAGCGTGCATCGCAGCCCTGATCGTGATGGGATGGGCGTTCCGTGCGGCGGATTCGCGCGGCCCGATGATCGGGCTAGGCCTGGCCTTGCTGGCGGTCGCGTTTCTGGCCCTGGGGCGGCGGGGCAAAGCGATCATCGGGTGCGGAACGATCGTGGCGGTCGTGATCGGCGCCGTCCTGCTGTGGCAGGTGAAAGATTCATACTCACCAACGGGCCGATCGGGGTCGCTGCGGGTCCGGTTGCACGCCTGGCAGTACGGTCTGGACCTGGCGGGGCAGCGCGTCCTTCTCGGGCACGGGCAGGGCGGTTTCGCCCGCAAGGGCGACGAACTGGCCATCGACGACGTACTCGACGATCCGGAAGCGCTGGCGTACCCCATCCGCCACGCTCACAACGAGTACGTTGAAGTTCTCGCAGACCTGGGTGTGGTCGGCGTTCTGTTGTTCGTCGGTGCATTGGCGCTGACGTTCTGGGCGGCGATGGCTGCGCTGCCGACGTTGCCATCGCGGTCGTTGCGGTGGGCGCTGATCGCGATGACGGCATCGCTGTTCGGCCTGGCGGCACAGGAGATCGGCGGCGTGGGGTTGCGCCTGCCGGGAATGCCGACGGTGTTCTATACGGTGTGGGGGTTGGTGTGGGCAATCTCCTACACCGGCCGATCCGGGCAACTGGCTGTGCTGCAACGGACGTCCACGCGGCGATGGCTGACCCTGGGGGTGGGGCTGGCCCTTGGGCTGTCGGTGGGGGAATTGGGTCGGCGAGACTTTGCGGCAGCACGAAACCAGTACGAGCTCGAGGCGTCGCTGGGGACATTGGAGTGGGACAGAGCGTTGCGACAGGCGGACTACGCCGGTCGATGGCGACTGAGCCCTCAGCGGCGTCTCGTGGCGCTGGATCGCCAGATCGCCACGCGTTTGGTCGTGGCCACCCGCTTCCAGGAGCGGGCGTTGCGGCGGCTCCGGGCGGCGTACGAGCAGGTGCCGCCGGACCAGACCCTGCTGGCGCTGGCCAAGGACGACGTGGATTACGTCGGCAGGCAGGTATCCGAGGGGCTGGCGCTGGCGACCGAGCTGGTCGAGAAAGCCCCGCGGTGTTGGAATGCGGGCTGGTTGCAGTTCGGTCTTCGCGAACTCGAGTACCGGTTTGCGATGGCGATGGGGGACGCCCGCCGGGCGGCCCAGTATGCCGACGCCGCCGGCGAGGCGCTTCAGCGGGAACTGGAGCGGCGACCGTTCGACCCTATGATCGCGGCCAGCTACGTGGAGGTCGTCGGCGGGAAGCTGTCCCTCGAGGACATCTTCGACGTTCTGGCGCGCCCGATCAGGTATGAGCGGCTGATTCCGGCGTATCGGGAGTTGATCCAGTCGATCGCAACCACCGGAGGATTCGGCGAGGCGTTCGAGCCGCTGCTGCAACGATCGCTGCAGGCGACCCGGGTCGAGGCGTTCGAGCAGTGGTCGACCCCACTGGCACCGGAACGGCTTCGCATTTGTGCGATCGTGTCCGTCGTGCATCAGCAGTTCGACCGGGCGGAGGAACTTCTCAGCCATGCGGTGACACTGTATGGGCGCCTGCCCAAGCGGGCCCAGGTCGGGCTTGCCTCGTGTTACGCGGAACTGGCTGACTCTCGTTTCTTCGCCGATCCCGACAATCCGCAACGGGCCATCGAGGCGGCAGAGTCAGCCGTCAAGGAAGCGCCACCGTCCTATGTCGGACGGCAGATCATCCAGGCGGTCCGCCGTCGTCTCGTGACCTATCACCTTGCCGCAGGGCGCGAGAGTTTCGTGCGCAGCAACCTGCTGCCAGAGCCGGTGGGCAGCTTGCGGCCTGAGGCCGTCGACGCGGAAGTGGCCGCGCGGTACACGCGGATGTGCCAGACACTGCTGTACCGCGGGACGGACGCCCTGCCGGTCAGGATGCAGGAATGGATTGATCGGGCCCTGGAGTTGAATCCGGAAGACTCGAGCGCCTGGCTAATCGAGGCGGAGCTTGCATTCCGCGACGGAGCCGACGAACGGTGTGTCAAGTCTCTGACACAGGCGCTGGACCGCGGCGCTGATCCCGGTATCATCCTGGACTTCGTGCAGGCGGGGCTGGAGAAACGTCCAGCCAGTGAGCCTCTGCTGATATTCGAACGGCTTCTTCGACAGAAAGCAGGCGTTGGCGGTCCGCCCCCCCGGACGCAACCGACCACGCAACCGGCAACGCAGCCGACGACCGTCCCGGCCTCGCAGGCCGATCCCGCCACCACCGGTGCCCGCGCGGCGGATCCCTGATTGCAGGACAGTACCCCGGGCCCTAGAATCAAGAGACGAAACGCGATCGCGGGCGGCTGCACAGTTCGCAGAGTCTGCGGTCGTGCCTCTGAAAGGAGCACGGCGTGAGCTGCTTGCGTTGGACGGGATGTCGCCTGCGAAGACGGGGCCTGGTGGCCGTTATCCTGCCGTTGGCAGTGCCGTTGTCGGGATGTGAAGCACTGGGACCGCCGGCGGGCGGCGACGGCCCGCCGGTCCTGCCGGGCGACTTCGAGGACGGCAATCAGGACCCTGAGGTAACCTCTCCGCTGGGAAAAACCCGCGGCGAACCGAACGACTCGTTTCTCGATTCGATCGTCGCCGTATACGATTCTGCCAGCACGGCTCGATTGCAGGGGACCATTGCGTCCGAGGGCGACTTCGACGTCTATGCGCTGGGGCCCATGGAGCCGGGGGACGTTGTCACCGTCTCCACCACGACGCAGGACTCCCCGCTTGATATCAGCGTCGCCGTCTTCGACGACCAGGAGCGGTTGTTCATAACAAACGACGATATGGAGACCGGCTCGCTGGACGCATTCGTGCTCGAAGCGATCCGGCACGCGGGTGATCCGTATTACCTGGTGATCTCGGCGTCGGCGCTGGCGGTCATGGCCGAGCAAAGAACCGGCGCGTATCAGGCACTCATCACGGTCACACGGGAAGGCGACGTGCCGCCCCCGCAAGGACAGATTCTGCTTCTGGATTTCGACGGCGGAACTGTCAGCGCGCCGACGATACCGGTCAGCGAGGTCGGCCCCTTCCGGGCGGGCGATATCGCGCCGATGTACGCGGGACAGACAGAGGTGATCAAGCAAGGGATCATCGAGACCGTCCGCGAGAACTTCGAGGGGCTGAACGTGACCATCGTAACCAGCGACGATGACGAACTGCCGCCGGAGGGAACGTACTCCACGGTGCTGTTCGGCGGGTCGAACCTGAACGCCTTCGGGATATCCGAGCACGTGGACACGTACAACCGCAACCCGGAGGACGTGGCCGTGATCTTCACCGAGTCGTTTCGGCCGCGACTGTTCAGCCGCCCACCCACAGCGGACGAGATGGGTGTGGCTATCGGAAACATCGGCAGTCACGAGGCGGGGCACCTGCTCGGGTTGAACCACGTGCGGGACGCGATGGCCGTCATGGACGAAGTCAACCCGGCGGACACGTTCCTGGAGGACCAGGAATTCAAGGAGGCGCCGCTGTCCCCGACTATCGCCCCGCTGGGCGTCCAGGACGCGCTGCTTCTGCTGCAGGAGATTCTGGGCGTTGTCTGAGTCCCGTCCGTTTCGGGAGCGCATCCGTTGTCCGGGCACCGGCGGCGATTCGACCGTCAGAGCGTGAACGAATGATCGACGCGACCGGCGCGTGTTCCGTTCAGCGTATGTCATCATCGGCAACGAGCCGGGAATGAGGTGGGTGATGGTGTTTGACCCCGAGATGAAGCTGACGCGCGAGAACTTCGGCAGCCTGCCCCCGCTGTGTACCGACGGGGCCTGGGGAACCGAACTCCAGAAGCTCGGCGCCCCGCCGGGCCTGATCTGCGATACCTGGAACCTCGAGCAGCCTGACAAGGTGCTCACGGTGGCCAGGTCCTATGTGGACGCCGGTTCGCAGGTTATCCTGACCAACACGTTCAGCGGCAATCGCATCATGTTGGCCAAGCATAACGCCGCAGAGCAGGCCGTCGCGATCTGCAAGGCGGGGGCGGAAATCTCGAAGCGAGCGGCGGCGGGCAAGGCGTACGTCTTCGCGTCACTGGGCCCGTGCGGCAAGATGGTCATGATGGCCGAGATCGACACCGAGGAGGTCGAGCAGGCATACGCCGAGCAGGCCCTAGCGCTGGTCACCGGCGGGGCCGACGCCCTGGTGATCGAAACCCAAAGCGACCTGGTAGAGGCCGAGGCAGCCTTACGCGGTTGTCTGCGCGTCTGTAAAGTGCCCGTGGGTGTGACGTTCACGTTCGATTCGGGACCCCAGAAAGACCGCACCATGATGGGGGTGAGCGTCAACCAGGCGTACGACCTGGCAACCGCGGGCGGCGCGAGCTTCGTGGGGGCCAACTGCGGAGCGGGAATCGAGACGTTCGTCGGCATCGCGCGGCAGTTCCGGGCCTGCGGAACTGACCTGCCGATCTGGGTCAAGGGCAACGCCGGGCAGCCGGAGTTGGACGAGAGCGGCAATTGCATCTATAAGGCCCCACCGCAGGTGTACGCCGATCTGGTCAGGCCGCTGCTGGACGCCGGCGCGCACTTCATCGGCGGCTGTTGCGGATCCACACCCGCCCACATTCGGGCGATCGCCGAACAAATGCCGACGGCGGGGTAAAGCGCTGTCGCGGCTCGCGCACGGCGCGATCCGATCGAGACCCGGGGCTAGATGTCGCCCAGCAGGTGCCCCATGCGCTTCTTCTTGGTGCGCAGGTATTGGATGTTGTGCTCGTTGGGCGGGATGATCAAGGGAACCTGTTCAGCGATCTTGATGGCGTACACTTCCAGGCGGCTCGACTTCTTCGGGTTGTTCGTGATGATCTTCAGGTTCCGCAAGCCGAGCTCCCGGCAGATCTGCGCGCCGATTCCGTAATCGCGACGATCCACGGGCAGGCCGAGCTCCAAGTTCGCGTCCACAGTGTCCAGGCCGCCGTCTTGCAGAGCGTAAGCGTGCAGCTTGTTGTGCAGCCCGATGCCGCGTCCTTCCTGGCGCAGATAAATGACCGCCCCTTTGCCGGCTTTGTGCACCATCTTCATCGCGGTATGCATCTGCTCGCCGCAGTCGCAGCGGGCGGAGGCGAAGACATGACCGGTCATGCACTCGGATTCCACGCGCACGAGGACGGGTTCGGGGTGGGCAACGGGTTGGCCGGCGGCATCGAGCGTTCCGACACCCCCGCAGCACAGAGCAAGGTGCGGCTCGGCATCGACCGGTGTGCGGAACTCGATCAGCTCGAACTCGCCGTAGCGGGTGGGAAGCTTCACCGACACGCCCCGCCGGACGAAGCTCTCGCTCTTGAGACGGTGCTCGATAATGTCGGCCACGGTATACATGCTCAGCCCGTTCTGTCTGGCGAACTCGGTGAGTTGGGGCACGCGGGCCATGGTCCCGTCGTCATTCATGATCTCGATCAGTACGGCCATGGGTCGCAGACCGGCCAAGTGGCACAGATCGACGGACCCTTCGGTTTGCCCGGCGCGGACCAGCACGCCGCCGTCCATGGCCATCAGCGGGTTGACGTGCCCGGGTCGGGTCAGGTCCCGGGGCTGGGAATCTGCAGCGCAGGCGACCTCGATCGTCTTGCATCGGTCGGCTGCCGAAACTCCGGTCGTTACGCCGAACCGTGGATGGGCATCGACGGTGACGGTAAAGGCGGTACCGAAACGGGCCGTGTTCTCCGATGCCTGCAGGGGCAGGTTCAGTTCCTCACAGCGCCGGCGGGTCATGGGAAGGCAAAGCACGCCGCGCCCGCGAGTCAACATGAAGTTGATCGCTTGGGGCGTCGCGTGCTGGGCGGCCATGACCAGGTCGCCCTCGTTCTCGCGATCCTCGTCGTCGACGAGGATGATCATCTTCCCGTCGCGCAACTCCTCGAACGCCTGCTCGACCGGACTGAATGGGCTCTCACTCACTTGGGCTGCTCCTTCATCGCGGAGTCGATCTCGGCGGCACGGGCCGCCCGGCTGCCCCACCGCAGGTAGTCAATGGTGGCGACGACCGCCAGGACACTGGCCGCCCACCATGCCACCTCCGGCAGTCGGCGGGCGGCGGGCGGCAGGTCCGGAGCGACCAGCACCAGGGCGATCATGATCAATTGTACCACGGTGCAGGTTTTTCCCAAGGGGCGGGCATGAACGAGGAATCTGCCCGTCGTAAGGTAGACCAGCCCGAATCCGGTCACCGTCACCATGTCCTTGCCGATCGCGATGACGGGAACCCAGTTGGGCAGGACAGCTTCGGGGACGGCTGTCGACTCCACCGCGAGCAGAATCGTGGTGCAGGCAATGAGGATCTTGTCGGCCAGGGGGTCAAGGAACTTCCCCACCGCGGTGACCTGGCCCAGTCGCCGGGCCAGGTATCCATCAACAGCATCGCTGATCCCGATCAGCACGAACAACAGGAGGGCCGCCTGCCGGGCAAACGTCCAGGAGGGACGATTCATGTTCAGCAGGCAGATGATCAGCGGCGCGATAAGCAGTGTGCGAACGATCGTGATCCGGTTGGGCCAACTCAGCCAGGTCATGGTCTCTTCACCTCGCCGAGCCCGTCTTGCCCGATCTGCCGGCCCGGCGGAGCCCCCATCCGCCGCGCGGCGTGTCCGACGTGGACACTCAGGGGCGGTTGGCGGACCCGGCCGGGCTGAGCCCGGCGCGATCGGCGTCCTGCACCAGCCGGTAAAGCCCCGCGATCTCCTGTTGGCCGATGCGCGCGTGGTACGTACCGTCGGGGCGAATGATAACCAACGCGGGCACGCGGGACACGCCGTACCTGGCCATCACCTCCCGGTTCTCAGGAGCGCCCCAGTCCATCTTGCAGTGAACCGTATCGGAGAAGAGGCTGGCCACATCGCTGCGGTTCAGCCGTTGCTCCATGGTGTTCGACTCGTTGGAGAACACGGAGTAGTAGAACACGAACAGGTTCTTGTCCTGGCGGCGGGCAAGCGCCGACGCCCGGTCGAAATCACGGTTCCAGCGATAGGGCGGCGCCACCCGGTCCCGCGTCGACGTGCCGGGCTTCCGCCCGGGCGCCCTGGCGTTCACCGCGAACCTGACGATTCCGCTGATGTCGTGCAGGCCGACGTTCGAATGGTAGGTCCCGTCCTGATGAACGATGACCAGAGCGGGCACCTTCTGAATCCCGTATCGGGCCATATGCCGGCGATTCGGGATGTAGTCCCAATCCAGAATGCAGTGGACCATATCGGCGAAATGACGGGCAACCTCCGGTTTCGACAGGCGGCGAAGCAGTTCCGTCGACTCACCGGACAGCCACCACTTGTACACGATCAGCAGTTTGCGGTTCCGGCGCTGCGCCTCCTCGAGAGCGTCTTCGTGGATGTTTCTCCAGCGATATTCGTACGTGCGCGGCACGCGGGGGTTCAGCCGGGGTTCTCTGCCCGGCGGGACGGCATTCTTGAGGAAGTCGACCGCCTGGTCGACGGACAGCGGCCCCGCCCGGGCATGATACGTCTGATCCGGGTGAATGACGATGAGAGCGGGAGCCTCGTCGATGCCGTACTGACCGACGAAGCGACGGTTCGGCTCGAACTCGGTGAGCAGCAGGCATTTGACCTTACCCGCCAACAGCGGCGCGACGGTCGGGTGCTTGACCACGTCCTCCAAACGCCCTGACTCGGCCTCAAGATGGTCCTTGTAGAGGACGAAGAGGTCAGCCTGCCTGGCGTCGGCGACCCGTCGGCCTTCGTCGTAGGACAGCGTCCAACCGGCGACGCTGGGACCGCAACCGGTCAGCCCCGATGCTGATCCCGCGAGCACGCACAGGGCAGCGAACGTCCTGTATGGCGCCGTCACCGGCGTGTGGGAGTCGTTCATTCGTACCGCCTGGTCGGCTTCGGAAGCCGGTTCGCTGACGTACTTACCCCGGCGCCGCGCCGACCGGGGCAGCTAAACCGGCGGAGTGTAGTTGCCCACCCGCCAGGCTGCAAGGGCGTCGGCGGGCTGTCGGTAGGCAGACACCGGCTGGACGGCCGGTTCGAGGAGCCCCACCCCGAATCCGGGACCCCGACTCCGACACGGCTTCCCGCCTTCATGGACGTATTTCGCTCCGTTCGCTACAGTTACCGATCTCCGCCGGACCGAGGCAGGGGGCTGGTACCGTGGCGCGTTTGCACGAATACGAAGGCAAGAGGCTTCTGTCCGGCGTTCGCATCGCCGTGCCCGCGGGGCGCGTGGCGTCATCGGCGGACGAGGCACGATCCATTGCGTCACAGATCGGCGGACCGGTCGTGGTCAAGATTCAGGCGTGGACGACGGGCCGGGCTAACCTGGGCGGAATCCGCTTCGCCGACACCACGGATCAGGCCGCCGATGCAGCGCGGCAGCTGCTCGGCATGAAGATCGGTTCGTTCGAGGTGGACAAGGTGCTCGTCGAGCAGAAACTCGACGTCGCGGAAGAGTACTATGCGGCGGTCATCATCGACGACGCTGCGCGAAGACCACTGCTGATGTTCAGCCTGGCCGGCGGCTCGGGCGTCGAGGAGCGCGCCCGGCGAGAGACGGTGGTGACGCGCCATCTGGACGTCACCCGCGGGCTGCCCGATTACGAAGCGCGGAACCTCGTCCGGCGCCTCGGGTTCGCCGGGCGGAAGCTGGCCGCCGTGTCGGCTGCCCTGGTCGGGTTGGCGAAAGTCGCGATAAGCAATGACGCACGAACGGCCGAGATCAATCCACTCGTGCTGACCCGCGACGGCAAAGTCGTGGCGGCGGACTGCCGCGTCACCGTGGACGATTACGCGGTGTACCGTCATCCCGAGCTCGGCATCGAAATCGCCCGCGAACTCGACCATCCGCCGACAAGCCTGGAGCGCATCGCCTACAAGGTCGAGACGGACGATCACCGCGGCACATTCTACTTCGCCCAGCTCGCCGAGGGATTCAAGCAAGGCGACGGGTATCTGGGCTTCCACGGCGCCGGCGGCGGAGGGTCCATGATGAGCATGGACGCGATCACGAAAGCCGGGTTCAAGATCGCCAACTTCACCGACACGTCGGGCAACCCGTCGGCGGCGAAAGTGTACCGCGAGGCGATGATCATCCTGGCCCAGGCGAACCTCGACGGCTACTTCGGCAGCGGATCCGGAGTAGCCAGCCAGGAACAGTACCATTCCGCCTACGGACTGGCCAAAGCGTTCTACGAGATGAACCTCTCGATCCCGGCGGTGATCCGCCTGGGCGGCAACAGCGAGGACCGCGCGGTGCAGATCCTCGCTGACGCCCGACGGCACCTGCCCGCGGCCGTGGAAGGGTACCGCAAGGACGACACACCGGCCTTCTGCGCCGAGCGCATGCGAGCCCTGGTCGACGCGGGGGCCAGGGACGCAGAGAGCCAACTGCCGATGACCCGACGAGCGTACAACCCGCCGGACAACGCCCTGACGTTCGCGATCAGCGGCGGAACCGTAACCATCGACCTCGACAAGTGCGACGAAGCGACGAACGCGGTGCTGACGGAATACGGTGGACCGATCTTCGAGATCGCAGACGGCAAACCGGCGCTGAGGCTGTCGGCCGAAGAGGTAGCCGGCAAGGACTCCGAGCTGATCGCGTGCGAAGTCGAGTGCCGGGCGAAGGCCAACGATGCGGTGTACGTGCATCTGCCGATACGCGGGTTGTTTGACTGAGGCCCGAGACAAGGAGGGGTCAGAGAATCGACCATGTGGAGTCGAGAACGTGGACGTGCAGGGTCGGTAAGCGTGTCGGTCTGTTCGCCCGTCTTGCTCGCTGACTCTCGATGGCCAGTTTTCGACTTCCACTCGGGCCGTCTCCAGGCCTCTGCGTTCCGATAGAACCACGGAGCCGACAACGTGGCGATCCTGATCGACGAAACCAAGCGAGTGATGGTGCAGGGCATTACCGGCCGAGAGGGGATGGCCCGCACGAAGTTGATGCTGGAGTTCGGCACGCAGGTGGTCGCCGGGTGCACGCCGGGCAAGGGCGGGCAGGAAGCACTCGGTGTACCCGTGTTCGATACGGTCGAGCAGGCGATCGAGACCGTCGGGCAACTCGACATCTCGGTCATCTTCGTGCCCGCGCCGCTGGTCAAATCAGCCGCGCTGGAGGCGATGGCGGCGGGGGTCAGACTCCTTGTGATCGTGCCCGATCGGGTGCCCCTGTACGACGTGCTGGAGATCGCCCAGGTGGCAGAAACTACAGGCGCCACGTTCGTCGGGCCCAACACACTGGGCGTGCTCTCGGTGGGGCGAGGCGTGCTGGGGATGATCGGAGGCCGCGCGGAGTCGGCCCGCCAGTGGTTCAAGCGCGGCAGCACCGGTGTCGCTTCGCGCAGCGGAGGGATGACCTCTTCCACGGGATACTACCTGTCCAAAGCCGGTATCGGGCTGTCCACGCTCGTCCACGTCGGCGGCGACGCGGTCGTGGGTCTGCCGCTCCCCGACGCTCTCGAACGGTTCGAGGACGATCCGGACACCGACAGCGTCGTGATTTTCGGTGAGATTGGCGGCACCCAGGAAGAGCGGGTGGCAGACCTGATCGAACGGGGCCGGTTCACAAAACCGCTGATCGCCTACATCGGCGGTAAGGCAGCCAGGGAAGGCACTCGCTTCAGTCACGCCGGCGCTATTATCGAGGGCGGTCGGGGGACCCACGAGCAGAAGGTCAAAAGGCTGCGCGAAGTCGGCGCGACGGTGGTGGACTCTTTCGGCGACCTGCCCGAGGCGGTGAAGGGCGCCCTGTCGTAAGTTCGATCCGTTCGCCCGCCGTCGGTAGCCGACCCGAACCAACGGACCGCACGCTTCTCGGCCCCGAGCAAGCGATCCACGCGCTCCGGGGCCGAGTCCACTGTCGCACATCAACCGTACCGAGCCAGCCTGTCCGATAATGGTCAAGGCGGGGTAATCTCACCACCTTGCCCGTAGTGTAGCGCCATCACAGTCCTGCTTGAATCACGCGTGTCGAATAGTTAGAATTCGGTCATGGAGGAGTTTTCATGCAACTAGCGCGCGCAATACGGAACGTCACGGGCCTGGCCCCGATGATACTTGCACTGTGTATCCTGTCAGCCGGATTGACCGGCGGCTGCTTCAGTCGTTTCGATGGTGACGGGGCATCCGAACCGCCCGCGAGCGAAGAGGCGCCCCCGGACGGCGACGATGAGACCGACGAAGACGAATCCGAGCCCGACGACGGGGACGACGACGACTCCACGGACGAAATGCCCTGCATTCCCTGCCACGGCTCCCCGATGGGCGACCGTCGAGCGGTGGTCGATGAGTCGGGCGCGGGCGGGCACGTGCTTTCGGGAGAGCAACTTACGGACGCGGATTGCCAGGTGTGTCATGAGATGACGCAGCACCAGCAGGGCAGCGTTCGCCTGCGGGTCGTCGGGGGAGATGCGGACTCGATCGTTGTCCTGAGCGGCGACCCGTTACGAGACCCGTCCGAAGCCGACAAGCTGCTGCCATTCTGCAGCGCCTGTCACGGCGACGCCGAGCAGACCGTGCATGCGATCGGAGGGGATTCGCAGCCCGCCTGCACCGCCTGTCATAACCTGCACGATCCGTCCAGTGCGAACCTGTCATTGGTGTCGTCGTTGGTGTACAACCAGACCCTGGGAGAGGACAAGCCCGTCGTGTTCACGGCGCGCACCGACTCGGGAAGCTTCAACGACGGCGATCCGGATGCCAATGACGGGATCTGCCAGGTCTGTCATACGGCGACGGCCTATCACCAGCACGACGGAACGGGAGCGGCCCATTACGAGGGTGTCGCGTGCACGAACTGTCATTCGCATGCGGCGGGGTTCATTCCGTCAGCCGGCGAGGGGTCCTGCATCGCGTGTCATAGCTCGTCGCAGGGCGACCGGCCGGCCGTCGTCAACTCTGACGGCACGGGCGGCCATCACCTCGAAGAGTCTGCGCTGACCGACGGCGACTGCGTTACGTGTCACGAGCTGACGGAGCATCAGCAGGGCACCGTGCGCCTGTGGGCGAATCCCGACGACCCGGAGTCCGTGATCGCCGTATCCGACGATCCGAACGAGTTGGCGGTTTTTTGTGCGAGCTGCCATAGCGGGACGGGCCACCCGACGATTCACAGCACCGCGACGTCCTGGAAGCCCACCTGCACGCAATGCCACGAAATGCACGATCTGGCCAACGGCAACCTCTCGCTGGTGGCTGACGTGGTGCGCAACGAGACGCTGGACGAGGATAAGCCCGTGGTGTTCACGGCACGGACCGGCTCGGGGAGCTACAGCGACGGCGAGCCGAGTGCCAATGATGGAATCTGCCAGGTCTGTCACACGGCGACGGACTATCACCGGCACGACGGCACGGGAGCAGACCATTACGACGGCACCAACTGTATGAACTGCCATTTGCACGCTACAGGGTTCCTTCCGGCGGGCGGCGCAACCTCCTGCAACGGATGTCATGGTGTCGCGCAGGGAGCTCGCCGCCCGACCGTGAGTGAGTTCAGCCTGGCTTCCCATCACGTCCAAGGGGCCAGCGTGACTGACGCCGACTGCGTCGTCTGTCATGAGTTGAGTGAGCACAAGCAGGGGCAGGTACGGCTCAGGAACGTGGATGACCCGGGCAACGCAGCGGCTGCCGTCCGTCTCGTCGCGGATCCGTTGTCGAATTCGGCGGAAGCCGCCAAACTGGAACCGTTCTGCCTGGCCTGTCACGACGAAGACGGTGCGGCCGGAGCCGCCCCGTTCTCCAATGGCTCGATGCCGCCGCCGATTGACGACGCGCTGTGGGCGTCGGCTTCACACGGCGTCGGGCCCACGACGTGCTTCGGCGACGGTCAGACGTTCGGCTGCCACGGCACCGGGCACGGTTCGGTGAAGGTCAACCTGTTGGCACCGTGGGACGGTTCGCAGGCTGGGATTGAGGGCGATGCGACGCGCGAGGAAGAGGGATTCTGCTACTCCTGCCATGATGCAGACGGACCCGCTTCGACTGACATCCAGGCCCGTTTTGCCCTGGCGACTCACCACAACGTCAGCTCAGTCGACCAAGCCGATGGCTCACGCGTGGAGTGTGCCGATTGCCACGACCCTCACGTGGCCAGCACGACCGCGCCGTTGAGCGACCCGGACACCGGCGGAAGCTGGACTGGCACGTCCGACGCATTCTGCCTGACGTGCCACGACGGGGCGCCGCCGGCGGCGATTCTCTTCCCCGGCGCGGCACCGGGGACGGGATATGACAAGTCGGCGTTTCTCGGCACCACGCACGACACCCAACTGGGTGGCAGGAGCTGCAGCCACTGTCACGAGGCGCACGGCTCGTCTCACATGGCCATGCTGGAGGGACGCTACGTCGTCACCGACTACACCCCCTATTCCACTGACGATTACGCGGCCTGCTGGATGTGCCACAGCGAAGCCAAGACGATTGACCAACTCAACGCGTTCAAGAACCGCCACAGGGAGCACGTCAGGAACGATGACTCCCCGTGCATCGTCTGCCATGACGTACACGCAGGGTACGACCCCGGCGAGCCGGGCCTGATCAACTTGGCCTATCCCGCCACGAGCGATGACTACGACGCCACGTTGATCGAGGGGCAGGATGGTAGCACCTCGTTCTGGATCGACGTCGACCGGGACAGGGGGAACTGCTACATCAATTGTCACGGAAGAAACCACACGCCGAAGCACTACGATCGCGAGGATGTGTCAACGACCGACTGCACGGCGTGCCACGCGACGCCGCCGTAGAGCCACCGCGGGCCGGTCGCTCCAACCCACACACGCCCGATAAGCAGCGAGCGCCCGCCGATCCGGGTCGCTCACCAAGGCTCGCGACGCGGTCAGTCGGTGCGCACCCGGGTGAGAAAGCGGCCCACCGAGCGATCCGAGTCTCGCGGCCCGATCCTCGGCCGCTGGAAGCATGGACAACGCCAGCAGCCCCAGAGAACTCCAGCTGGCCGTA
>CP070691.1:1684884-1705793 GCA_020353195.1 Phycisphaerales bacterium
AGGGCGGGTTGACGGATGTCGCCCTCGACGGCACCGGTTCGTTCAGCCCTGGTGGGTCGCCGCTGACCTACCTTTGGACCTCGGACTGTCCGGGCGCGAGCTTCGATGACGATACGAGCCCGACGCCGACGCTCACCGTTGGCAGCTCACCGGGCTGCGCGGTGGCTTGCGCGGTTACGCTGACGGTGACCGATGATGCCGGCCAGGCCGACACCTGCTCGGTGACGGTAACTATCGAGGACACGATGCCGCCGGATATCACGTGCCCGGCCGACATGACCGTGACGTGTGGTGAGCCGACCGATCCGGAGACCACCGGCTGGGCGACGGGGACGGATGTCTGCGATGATGATCCGGCCTATCCCGCAATCACGTATGGCGATGTCGAGACGCCGGTGACCGATCCGGCGGACCCGATCATGTACACCATCACGCGGACCTGGACGGCCACCGACTACTGCAGCAACTCCGGCTCGTGCGTTCAGACCATTACCGTGCTGAAAGAGCTGCTCAGTCTGGACATCAAGCCGGGTTCCTGTCCCAATCCACTGAATCGCAGGAGCCACGGCGTCTTGCCGGTCGGAGTTCTGGGGACGCAGGCCTTCGACGTGACGACGGTGGACCTGGCCAGCGTGCGGTTGTCGCGCGCCGATGGCGCCGGCGGTGCGGCCGCGCCGAATGAAGGCCCCCCGGGCCCGCATTCGGTGTTCGAAGATGTCGGTACGCCGTTCGAGGGCGGGCCGTGCGAGTGCCACGATCTCGGGGGTGACGGCATTGTCGATCTGTTGGTGAAGTTCAGGGTGGACGACACGGTGGAGGCGCTGGAACTGGGTTCGCTGAGCGCCGGCGCCCTGGTGGAGTTGGTCGTCACCGGGATGCTGAACGATGGATGCCAGTTCATCGCGATGGATTGCGTGCGACTGGTGCCGCCGGGTACGCGGCCCGGGTTGGTCGTGGTGCGGTCCGCCATCCCTGGGGTGTGGATCGACGCCTACCCGCTGGACCTCCAACTGGACAGCGGCGGATTCGCGGACTTCGAGCGGAGTTATCCGGAGACTTCCGTGGTCACTCTGGCTGCGCCGCGAATGGCTGATGGTCGGCGGTTCGTTCGTTGGGAAGTCGACGGGCAGCCGCGGACGAACGGCGAGAGGACCATTGACTTCGAGATCGTGGGTGACGTGATGGAGGTGACCGCGATCTACCGCAATCCAGTGGTGGAGCCGGTCCCGGCCGGCGGTGTCGAGGAAGTGAACATGGAGCCGCTCGGCGGCACAATGCAGCCCGGGCGCCGGTGATCGGAGCATAAGGGAGTTCTCATCAAGCCCTTGGCGGGACCAGCAGTTCCGAGGGAGGATGCCACATCGGGGCCAAGGCACTTTGCCGTGGGAAAGTGGTCGTTGGCCTTACCAGCCATCGGCGTACTGGCGGTAATGCGGCCGAGTCGCCGGCGGTCGCCAGATCATCGACAACCGAACCCGGAGAGCAGAAAGACGCTTTCGGGCGTGCTCTTTTCTCTTGGAAGCGCTTGGAGTAAGTCGGCCCGCTGGCGATGTGGCGACAAGGCGATAGGGGGCGCCCAAACTCGGCGGGGAAGCGAGAAAGCCGGCGGAAGACCTGTCGACTCCATTCTCGGTGTTGTGACGCGCGGTTTGATGGAGGTCGAATCATGAGATGCGAGAGAAAACCTCTGTACGGAACGATTGTCGGTCTGGTCCTGGGCTTGAGTGCTTTGATTGCACGTGCCGACATGGAGCTGTTCTGGACCGATTACTATGGCAACGCGATTCAGCGGGCGAACCTCGATGGCACTGACGTCGAGACTGTCTGCTGGTCATTGGCCCCATCCGGGATCGCCCTCGATGCGGTCGGGGAAAAAATGTACTGGCTCGAACCCGGGCGCGTTCGACGGGCCGACCTCGACGGCACGAACGCCCAGACCTTCCCGTACAGCGGAGCGAGCTCGCAGTTCATCGCCCTCGACGTGGCCGGTGGGAAGATGTACTGGACAGAGAGTCGCTACGACAGAATCTGGAGGGCGAATCTGGACGGCTCGGGCATGGAGGTTCTCGTGGACTTGCCCGGAGACAGCACGTTCAGGGGAATTGCTCTCGATGTTGCAGCGGGCAAGATGTACTTCGCAGACAGCACGAGGAACAGGATTCAGCGGGCCAACCTGGACGGGAGCGAGATCGAGGATGTGGTTACGACGGGTATCTCGGTGCCGCGCGGCTTGGCCCTGGATGTGGCGGCGGGCAAGGTGTATTGGGCGGAAAGCGTCAGCACGTTGCGGTCCATCCGACGGGCGAACCTGGACGGATCGAATGTTGAGGATGTCGTGACCGGATTGGGAACGCCAAGTGGCCTCGCCTTGGACTTGACCGGACGGAAAGTCTACTGGTCCGATCGCCTTACGGACAGCATTGGCCGGGCCGACCTGGATGGCGGCAACGTGGAGCAGATTGTGACCGGCTTGGATCGGCCCGACGGTGTGGCCATTCTCGCCGTGCCTGTCCCGCCGCTCTTGCTGGAGCTGGATATCAAACCCGGGTCTTGCCCCAATTCGTTCAACCGCAAGAGCCGCGGCGCGCTGCATACGGCAGTGTGCGGCACAGAGACGTTCGACGTGACGGCGATCGATATCGCATCGGTCCGGCTCTTGCGCGCGGACGGTGTCGGTGGTCAGGTGGCTCCGCATGAAGGACCTCCGGGACCGCACTCCTTCTTCGACGACGTGGCTACGCCGTACCACGGCGAGTCCTGTCACGAGCTTGGGGCGGACGGCATCGTCGACCTGCAGATGCACTTCAAGAACGAGACCGTCACCACAGTTCTTGAGCTGGATGCGCTGGCTCCGGGTGCGCTGGTGGAACTGGTCATCAACGGCAGCCTGCTTGACGATACCCCGTTCACAACGGAGACCGACAGCATCCGCCTCGTGCCGCCGGGCGGGCCGCCCGGACTGGTCGCGGTTTCCTCGACCATACCGGACGTGTGGATCGACGCGTATCCGCTGGACCTCCAGTTGGATGACGGCGGGTTCGCCGACTTCGAGCGTAGCTATCCCCAGAGCACCATGGTTACGTACGTTGCGCCGCGGATGGCTGACGGTGTGCGGTTCGCGTATTGGCAGATCGACGGCCAGTCGCAGGCCCGCGGTCAGGCTGCCGTCGGCTTCGAGGTCGTGGGTGACGTGATGGAGGCGGCCGCGACCTACCGCAACCTGGTGGTGGAGTCGGTCCAGGATGGCGGCGCCGAGGCAGTGAACATGGAACCGATCGGCGGCACAATGCAGCCCGGGCGCCGGTGATCGGAGGCATGAGGGACTTCTCACTCAGGTCCTTCTCGGGATCAGCGATTCCGAGGGAGGGGGCCACATCGGGACCAAGGCGCTTTACCGTGGGAAAGCGGTCGTCGGCCTTACCCGTCATCGGCGCACTGGCGGCGATGAGGCGGAGGAGGCCGTAACCGCTGGCGGGGCGCCGGATCCAAGCGTACTGTTGATTCATAGGGTCGCTGCGGCTATAAATCGCATGTCAGGCTGGTGCGCAGATGGTCTGCCACCGGGGTTGTTGATCGATTCGAGGAAGGAACAAGCTATGTGTAACCTGCGATTGCGTAACGGGATCATAGGTGGGCTTCTCGCCGTTGCCCTCCTTTTCGCGTTTTCGATGACGGCTGGCGGCTGCATGGAGGACACCAAGTCTTGTGTCAAGCAGCACGACCAGTCGAAGTGCGGGGCGAAGTGCGATCCTGCGAAGTGTCCCCATGCGAAGAAGGCTTCGACGTGCGCGAAGGCGAAGACAGAGAAGTGGGCGAAGACGAAGGAGCATGCGACGGGCGAGAAGGCGGAGAAGAAATCCAAGTGTCCGCATGCCGAGAAAGCCCAGAAGGTCGAGAAGCCGAGTTCGGAAGCAGACGACAAGTAATCGCCGTGCTTCGTATAGCGCCGGCGTGAACCCATCGTGGTAATGGAGACTGTCGAGCAGAGCCGGCTCGTTTTGCTGGAAGTGAGTGCGCGGCCGGTCGATCCGCGCTGGATGTCCTGAGCCTGCCTTGTGGCCGGCTCAGCGCATTCAGCGCGGAAGCTGCTTGGGGCCTGGTACTTGTCGGCATCAGGTCCGACATGCCGAAGCGGCGCAAAAGGAAGGTCACGAAGGCTGACGTCAAGTCTCTGCTGCATGGGCCGGCAACCGGAATGAGAGTGTCAGCTGGCAGACCCGGTGGCGCCTGCGACCGGGTATGACCGCAGATCGAGCGAATGTGCTGAAGGGTCAGCCCTGAATCACAGCAAGATCCTGAGCCGGAGGTTGAATCATGCAGAGTACGCGCCGCATGAGGGGCCTTCTTGCCGCGGTTTCAGTCGGGTTCGCGGTGCTTGCCGGTTGCGGATCGGGCGGAGCCGGTGGTGGCGGTGACGCCGATGGCGTCAGTGGCGATGACACTGGCGGCGGCGTGACCGTGGCCGACAAATGGGATCTCTGGTCCGGTGGCACGCTACTGCGCGGCGCGAACATCTACCAGCGCCGTGTCTATCCCGAATTGGACGGCACGGAGTTTCTGGGGCCGGGCTCGCTCGGCCCGCCGTTCACGCAAGGCGATTTCGACGCGCTCGCCGCTTTGGGCGCCAACCTCGTCGACATTTCGCATCCCGGGCTGTTCACCGAAGAGCCGCCCTATCGTTTGGACGAGGATGTTCAGAACAACCTGGACGGACTGCTGGACATGGTCGCCGAAGCTGACCTGTTCGCGGTGATCACGTTTCGCACGGGTCCCGGCCGGGCGGAGTTCAGCGTGTGCTGCTTCGAGGAAGCCGGTGACTGGTACGACGAAAGCTATGTAAACGACACCGTCTGGGAAGACCAGGATGCGCAGGATGCGTGGGTCGCCATGTGGCGCCATGCCGCCGACCGCTACCGCGACAACCCTACCGTCGTCGGCTATGACCTCATGTGCGAACCGAATGCCAACGAGGTCGCCAGCGACGCCGAGGGCGATCCGCTCGACAGTTGGGACCCAGACGCGTTTTACGCGGATCACGGCAACACGTTGCTCGATTGGAACCAGCTGCACCCGCGCATCACCGAGGGCATCCGTGAGGTGGATGCCGATACAGCGATCCTGATCGGGGGCATGGCGTACAGCGCCGTTGAATGGCTTGCGTTTGTCGAGCCCACCGGTGACGCGCGCACGGTCTACGCCGTGCACCAATACGAGCCGGTGGTCTATACTCATCAGGACCCGTCGGGCGCCCATACCTATCCGGGGTCTTTCGATGCAGACTATGACGAGGTCGACGACCAGGTGAACCGGGACTGGCTGGACGAACTTCTTGCCACAGTGGACGCCTTTACGACAGCGCACGATGTGCCGGTCGCGGTGAACGAGTTCGGTATCATGCGATGGCAGCCCGGTGCCGCTGAGTACATGGATGACCTGATTGGGTTGTTCGAACAGCGCGGCATGAACCACGCCCTGTGGGAGTGGGCTCCCGCGTGGGAGCCGATCGTCGACATCGACGCCTTTGACTTCCGCCACGGCCCCGCCCCCGAGAACCACACGGACGTGGCATCGAACGAGCTCATGGACGTCATCGTTGAATCCTGGCAGCGCAACACGCTGCGCCCATCGAACGTGACGTTCGAGAGTCCCAGATCCGACTGAACGCATGACGGAAGAGCACGGAACGCAGAGCGACCGCATGTGATGCAGCATGCCTGGCGCGTCCTGTGGGATTGCACACGGTCATATGGAAGCAAGCATTGCAGCGAATCGAGTTGCGACGCGTCGTTCGCATTGAGCAGCGGATTGGACGTCGGGCGCCGCGCTTGGGGGGTACGGTTGTGGCGGCGGCGGTGGTGGCGCGCCGATTCGGATCGCGGGTGCGGTCGGCGCGGTTCGCTCGAAGCGGTTCACAGTGTCCGCTCGGGTGGTGAGCTCGGTGGGTCGCGTCGTGCTCCACCGGTGCGGCGCGCATTCGTCCATGCTCCTCTTCTTGCCGCATTGTGGCCCGCCTGGCCCCAGCCGACTTGTGTACAATCCGACTTTGCGCCTGGGGACGAGGCGGCCTTTTGCCCTCGCCAAGCCCGATTCGCCGCTCGTCCGGGGCTGTGTCGTGCACGGTGCCCGCCTGGCACCCGAACCTGTGGCTCACTCACGAACCGGAATCGGCGCGCTCAAGCTTCTTCGGGGGTTGGCCCGATAATGTGGTAAGGGACATCCGCGGACGCCTGCAACACGATGGCCGATCAGTCCGGATCGTTGCAGGCGGTTCGGGTGCGCGGCCGGGGAGGCTTCGCCCGTGCTTTCTTTCACAAGGATCGCCCGCCCGCCAGGGGCGGTACCTGTTGCTTTTGATGGCGGGTTGGAAGCGTGAGAGCGTTGGACCCGTCGTCCGGGCGGTCGGGGCGGCCGGGATCTCTGAACTTCACTGTGTGCGGACCGGACGGCACCGGGCCTACCGTGCCGACGCAGTTACATCAACCTGCTAATGACAGGAGGAAGTACCCATGTGTTTCATGACGCCGCTTCTAGCCATCGTGATCGCGCTCTTCTCCGGGGTGTTCGCATTCCCGTTCTAGAGCGTTGGTCGATTCTCACGCCCGGATGGCGGGCGTAGGCACGGCCACATGCGTTTTTGGCGGCGGACGTCAAGAACCCATGTGGCCGTGCGACTGACATGATGTCATTCTCGGAGGTGGAAATCCCCTCTTGGTCAGTGCTGACCGCCGCCCAATGCCACGAGTGCACGTATAAGCTTAGCGGCGACGTCGACGGCGTATGCCCGAGATTCGGCGAGCCGACAGTGGATCGCCCCTGATCCGACTCCCGCTGACCCGTCCTGAACGTGCTGTACATGTGCCCAAAAACGGTCAGATGCCTCGTGCGAAGCGTTGGTCCTGTTACCGCATGACTGCTCGCTTGGATGTTGCGCGCGACTTGTGCACGGCGATCGGTCGAGTTGCCGTTTTCTGATGCAATTCTTCATGTCGCCGGGGGTGGTGTAGCGATGGCCATAGAGCTGATGGGGACGATCTTCGAGACGGGTGACCACGAATCGACAGTCCGGTCCCTGTTTCAACCGCGCGGGCCGGGCGGTCATTCCGTGGCGAAATCCCTTCAGGATGAACCATGGCTCCCAGCACGCCGCGGGCACCCAATGTGGGTTCGCACGAGGTCACGCAATGACAGACCTTGATACACGCAGCACTGATTGGGTATGATTAGTAGCTTGTCGGTTGACCGAGGGCCGGCAGTCCCGGCAGTGACGATCGCGACCGTCGTGAACGGGCTCTGTTTGGGGGACCGGTGCTCCAAGGCCGTCGCTGAGAGGAGCGCAGCACGTTGGATGTTTCCCGAGCAACTGACCGGCGCGCGGCGGACGGTCATCCGACGAGGCGGCACGCATTCACGCTGATCGAGCTGTTGGTGGTGGTATCGATCATCGCGCTACTGGTGTCGGTGCTCCTGCCGTCGATGAAAGAGGCCCGCGAGCAGGCCAAGAGGGTTTCCTGCCAGGCCAACTTGCGGCAGATCAACTCTGCGCTGTTCGCGTATCTGACGGACTACGACCGGCTACCGGTCTACTACTCCAAGAACGACGAGGGCTGCATCTGTGGCTGGTGCACGTGGAGTTATGGGGGCTGGCTCGGTCGCAACCGCCTCTGGGACGATGTCGGCGGCGGATGCTTCCGAATCCCTGCGAATCAGCGCCCGTTGACGGTGTACATGACCAAGCGTGGCGTCAGCCCCGCGCGTCTCAGCGGCGGCACTTTGCAAGAACTATCCGATCAGCCGGTTTTCAAGTGTCCGTCCGATCGCAAGTCGGTCCAGTATCTTTACATCGACCCCGACGCCGGAACCGAAGAGATGTTCTCCTCGTACGACGATGTCGGCACGAGCTACCACATGAACTTCTACTGGTGGCCCCAGACTTCCAGGCGGTACGGCCCCGATTGGGACGGCGACGGCGTGGTCGAGCCCACACTGGGGCAATGCCCCTCCGAGCTGGTCGAATCCTGCCCCACCGGGCAACGGATCAACTGGCCGTGCCGCTTCCGTCAGGGGCGGGACATCTGGCGATACTATGAACTGCACAGTCCGTCGCGCTTCGTCACGCTGGTCGAGGAGCCTGTCGACTTCGCCCTCACCGGAGGAACGCAGGAAATGGGTTTTCACCGGACGTTCTCCAAGCACAACATCGCGTTTCTCGACGGCCACGTGGCGTACCTGATGATGGACACTCGGGAGATGTCGGGCCCCGACTGGACGGTCGTGCATGAGGAAATGGAAGCGCCGGGCTGGTAACCGGCCCGGGCAGACGCGCATCACCTCACTTGCAGGCCGGGCAACGAACGCGGACGACTCGCCCGGCAATGAACCCACAGGTGACTCATGGCCAAACCGTCCAAAGCCAAGCAAGCGGTTTACTGGGTGCTCTTTGTGGTGATCGGCTCCGTCGCCGTGTACCGCCTGGTGCTCGGTGCCGGCGGGCCTCTCGACGATCTGCCGGACACGCCCGAGTTCGCCCAGGCCTTCATCTGTCGGGATTGCGGCCACGCCTTCAGCCTCACGCCGCGCCAGCGCGCGGAACTGATGTCTGAGGGCGGCCGGGTCGAGCGGGAGGAAATGACGGCGGTGCGCCAGGCGAAGCTGCCGTGTCCGGTGTGCAAGGCGGTTGAGGCGGTCGTAGCCGGCACTTGCCCCCAGTGCGGCAAACCGTTCCTGCAGACCGACAAGGATGGACGACGGCACGTCAAGTGCCCTGATTGCGAGGGACAACGAAGTCCATGAGCCAGCCTGTTCCCTGGCTGGCCCCGTAGGGGCGGAACGACAGTCAGCCTGGAAGAGACCCCCATCGTTTTTTCCCTTGGATTCAATGAGATTGAGCATCAGCCAAAAGATTCTCGTGCTGGCAGGGGTTGTGGCCAACGGTTTGCTGTGGGCGATCCCCAGCGACGTGGTCGAGCTGATCGCCCGCGACCGTCAGACTCTCCTGGGCCGCTATTCGCGTACGCACTTCAGCTGGATCCTGGGCGTGCTGATCGTCACCCTGATCGCGTTTTACGTCGGACTCGGTGGCGACCGCGCACGTCGGAAACTGCGAGCGTTCCGCGTGGCCGCCGTTGCCCTGACGGTGGTGCCGATGACCTGTGCCCTCGATCTGGCAAGCCGCTACTTTATCCCTGCTTACTACATCAAGGAGACGCTGGCCTACCACCGCCCGCCGAATCAGACCCTCCGCGGGCTCTATGAGGATGTTCCCGAAGCTGCCCGGACCTACCCGGTCGTCCCTGCCGGCTACGGGAAAGTGCCGTACACGCTGCAAACGGATGAGCGCGGGTTCCGCAACCGGTCCGACGCGCAGCGCTACGATGTGGTCACCCTCGGCGACTCGTTCACCGAAGGGTCGCGGGTGTCTGATGAACACCCCTGGCCGGTGAGGTTCGCGGAGAAAAGCGGGCTTACGGTCTACAACCTGGGCATGTCGGGCTACGCCCCGCAGCACTACCTGGCGTCGCTGAAAGAGGTCGGCCTGTCGCTGGAGCCGCGGTGGGTCCTCTGCCTTCTCTACGAGGAGAACGACTTCCGATCCGCGAAGATGATCACCAAGCCGCGACGGAGGATGGACAAGTTCTTCAAGCGATCGCCGCTGCTCTACTTGCTGGATCACCTGATCGTCAAGACTCTCTCACCGGTGAACGCTCACGGTGACGTTAACGGGGTCGAGGTTCTCTCGTGGCTGCCCTTGGCCGTTCCCGGCGGCCCCGACCCGAACTACTACACCTTCGCCCCCACCCTCATCGTGGACCTGTATGTCACCGAGGCGGAACTGAAGGCGAACAAGCGCTGGCACGCCGTCACCGGTAACCTCAGCGAGATCCACGCATTGTGCCGCCAGGCCGGTGCGGAACTGATCATCGTGCACGCCCCCAGCAAAGCCCACGTCCTGCTGCCGCTGGTGCGGGATCGCCTGGACGCGGAGAAGGTGCGGGCGTTCACGGCTTTGCGGGCGAAACGGGAACTGCCGCCGCCGAAACAGTTCCTCGACGAGATGTTCGAGCGGCTGGACACGAAGGAGTCGGCCGTCGCGGACTGGTGCCGTCGCGAGGGGATCACCTTCATCAGTCTGACGCAACCGCTGCGACGGGAAGTGGCCAACGCCCGCCAGGTGTATCTGACCTACGACGATCACTGGACACCCGTCGGTCACGAGGTGGTCGCCACGGTGATCCATGACCGTTGGCGCGAAATCGCGGGTCGGCCTGCGGGGACGACCCGTCCGACGGACGCTCCCTGAACGCGCCGCCGCACCGGACGCCGTCGTCTGCACGACTCGGCCCGGAGCGGACACCGCGCCTACAGGCTGAACAACGTGGCGTACGGGACGCCGTCAACAGGATCCATCACGGCGTGGACGGGTAGCAGGCCCGCAGCGGTCAGGCGCGCGGCCAGTTCGGGGTTGATCTCGTCCGGACATCCGTAGCGCGAGCGACGAAGGCGGCCGATCTCACGCCAGTTGATCAGGACGTGGGTGTAGCCTCGCGCCCGCAGCCAGTCGAGCACGTCGGAGGCGCTGCCGGCGGCGCGGACGGCTTCGATGAACGGGTTGCGATTGAATACGACGCAGTAGTCGACGTCTCGCTGGAAGTAGAACACGCGGGCCTCACCCACGAGCAACACGTTCGCCTCGTCGGGGAGGTTGTTGTTGACCGCGCCGTAGAATTCGTACCCCCGAAACTTGCCTTGCGCGAACACGTCCGGCGCGCCCTCGATCGACAATCTCTGACCGTCGCTGTACAAATGGCGCGCGTAGAGCCGACCGGCGAAGAACGCGTTGAAAAGCAAACCGGCGAGTATCAACGCCGGCAAGGCCACCCGCCCCCATCGCCCGCCAGTACGGCACGCTGCCCCGGCGGCGAGCACGATCAGGGGAATCAGAAACGGAACCGCGAAGCGGGCGTACAGATGGGTCGCGAACATCCAAACCAGTACTTGCGCCGCCAGCACCAGCGCGCACAGCCAGCCGATGCGCGTTGGCCTGGTGATGACCAGTCCAGCAATCGCCAGCAGTATCAGCAGCGGGCCCACTCGCTGGTCCGCATCGGCTGGAACGTACCGCCACAACAGCGCCACACGCGATCCGAATGACCGCTCGTCGGGACCGAGGCGATGACACTCGGCGAAATGCCGCGCCTCCCGCTCGCCCCAGCCGGCGGGATGGTTGTCGAACAGGCCCCCTGACAGGGGGAACACCGGATCGCCGGTCATGAAGCCGTTCTTGAGCAGCCACGGTGCAAACGAGAGCACGGCGGCCATCCCGTACGCCGCGAGGCCGACAAGCCGCGTACGCAAAGGCAGCGACGGCACGCCGATGACGACGATCGCCAGCGGAAGCGCGACGAGCACGGCGCCCGTGTACTTGCAACCACAGGCCAGACCGCCCAGCAGGCCGGCGACGACCATCCAACGGAGGAAATGGCTTGAGCTCGAATCGAAACGACCCGTCGAGCGGGCGCGGGAGTCGCCGGGCTCTGCGCTCGAGCGCGAACTCCACGATCGGCCCTCGCACTCGGTTCCTCCGGACGGCACGAGGCGGGCGAGGACGGCCATCTGTAGCAAGCCGAAGAGCAGCATCGCGTTCTCCACGTAGGCAATGCCGCTCAGGTAGGTCAGCCAGCCGGTTCCGGCGGTGACGACGCCTGTCACCACGCCGGCCACCGGCGAGCGCTCCCGGCCAATGAGCCAGGCAGCGGCGACGATCAAGCCGGCCAAGGCCAGGTTGACCATCTTGGCCATGGCGGTGGCTTGGATAGGATCGCCCTTGAGAACCATGCACACCAGGTAGAGCATCTCGGCATTGGCGGGGAAGTTGGCGTAGACATTGTGCGGTACGTAAGTGATGCGGCCCGCCTGAAGATACTCGCGCGGCAACTGCAAGTGATACTCGAGGACATCGAAGCCGTTGCCTTCCTCGGCCCAGAGCAGGCCCGGTGGAACGGAAGCCGCCAGGATGGCCAGAGCGGCGAAGGGGACAACCGCCAGCCACAACCATCGCCATCGACCGGCCGTACAGGCAGGGCCCGCGCTCGCCGATTGAAGCAGGCGGGCCAGACGCACGAGCCCGGCGATCCCGCCCGCTACCAGGATTGCGTACCACACCGGCGCAGAAAGACAGCCGAGCAGGCCCAGGCACAGCATCAGCAACGACAACGCCCCGATGCCCAGCCCGGCACCGAGCAGCAGGTGCCAACGCAACGGTAACGGCTCTCGCACCAGGGCGCGTACGACCCACAGTCCGCCCAGAGCCGCCGCCGACAGCACTGCCAGAGCGGCCACACCATCAACCAGGAACACCAGCAGAGCCATGATCGATTGCCACGCCACGACGCCGGCTACAGCCAGCGACACGCAGGCGAGAGTCAACCGGCTCCCGCGGCGGGGAGAGGCGAGAACGGATGGATCGTCGGGGTCGGGCATCGCAGTATCGCGGTCAACGATCGTCGGGATACAGAACCTCGCGCGCCTTCGTCAGTGCGACAAGCGTGTGGCCGCAATAGTCAATGCGCAACGTGCTGTCGATCAGGCTGGCCCGGACACCGCCAACCGTGTCCTGCAGGCTTCGTACGAAGTAGGCTTCTTCGGGTTTAAACTCGATCTGCATGAGGAACCGGGCGCCTAGGCGTATCGCCTCCTCGTAGGCCTGCATCCGCGCGTCGTCGCCGACGCGGCGGGCCAACAGCAGAGCATCGCACAGCCCGGCCAGGTAGCCGGCGGTGGGCGCGCCCACGGCGGCAGGGTGGTAGGGTGCGATCGCTCCCCACTTGTCGGGCCAGCTGCAGTTGGACCGGTTGAGTTGCCCGGCGACGAGAGCGTCCGCCATCGTGAAGGCGAACTCCGCAAAGTCGTCACGTTTGCTGTGGACGGCCATCTTGGCGTAGGCCTGCACATGCCAGCCCGCGAAAGTCGGCGACGGGCTGCTGCCGAACAGTTCGCGGTAATACGTGAACGCACGGTCGAAAGCGCCCATGATCCGCTGCTGCGGCTGGTCGTCGTAGACCCGCGCCAGGGCGAGCAGGGCCTGACCGGGATAGGCCTCCTGCGTCGCCAATATGTCGGCGGGCGGAAAGGCAGTGACGAACTTGCCCGACGGGCGCTGCAGCCAGAGCATTCCACCTACGAGCTTGTCTCGTTCAAGGTGGTGTCGACCCGGGCGCGGGTGATCGGAAAGCGCCAGGCAGGTCAAGGCGGTCGTGCCGAGCCTGTTCTTCTGGTCGGGCGTGCGCACAAAGCCCGCGCCTTGAATGCCGGACAGGTCGACAACCTGGCGGACCAGCCGATCCACCGCTCGCTGTGCAGCGGCGGACAGCGCCCCGCCCTCGGACATGTGCCCTGCGTAGGTGCACAACGCTCGAGCGGCGTCGGCCTGAAAAACCTCATCGTCGGAGTCGATGTACCTGTCCTCCGACGGATCGTAGGCCCAGGCGAACCGTCCCGAAGGGCGCTGGCGATAGAGCATGTAGCGGGCCACGCGTGCGCCCGCTGCGTCCAGGGCGTCGGCACTGACGGCCTCGAGCGACACCGGAATCATGCCCCGTCGGAGTTCGACAACGCCGCCGTCCGGGGCGCTCTGAACCCAGTGCATCGAGCGAAAGCGGGAGACGCGGACGTCGGCGAGTTGGCCGGGCGAGGTCGTCATGGTCATCGCCAGTTCACGAATGGATCTGGCCAACGTCGTGTTGAAGGCGGCGAATTCGGACGGACAGACGCTGGCGCTGATTCCGTTGTGCGTCAACCGCAGTCCATGTACGCCGGGTTCGACGTATCGCCCGACGGGTCCGGCCAACAAGGCGGCGGCGGAGACGTCGAGCGGAACCGGATCGCCCACCGCCTCGATCTCGACGGCCAGGCGCGCCAGCAGGTCAGCATCGACGGTCCCGGTGGTGGCGACCCTTTCCAGCGCGAGTTCCGCCGCCTCTCGGCACGCATCCAGGATCGGAGCCGGTTGTGAAATACCCGTGCCGCGGTGCAGCCCGCCCTCACGCAGGGTGACAAGAATCTGGCACTTCAGGTCGCGCAATTCCGGGGGCACGTACCGGACGGCGTCGATGGAGCCGTCGCACACCTTCTGCTCCAGCATCCGGCGGACGCAATGCGTCAGGAACCGCTGGTCCAGGCGGGAAATGGCGGGCAGGAGGGGCTCCGGCAGCGAACGGGCTTCGGGGGCCGCCGGGTAGGTGGCCGGACTGGCCACGCCAACAGCCACGGCGAAAAGGATCGGCTTGTAGCCCGTCATGGGCGCCAGTATATTTGCCCCCGTCAGGCAACTCAACGGCACCGTATCCGGAGCATGAGGTGACAGACGGACAGCACGATTTCTCAAAACCGGTGGTGGAAGCGGCGGCCCGCGTCGCCAAGGACATCCCCGCCCAGGCGCTGATGGCCTATGTCGATGCCATCCCCAACATCGATCATCTGATCAAGGTCGTGCAGAAACCCACCTCGCTGATCCTGCTCGTCCGCGACCAGAAGGACGAGCTGCGGGTGAAAGACGCCAAGGTCAAGACCGTCTCCGCGCCCCGTTTTCATCTGACCCGCATGGGCCAGATCAAGATGGCCACCCTGCTGGCGTTCTCGCAGCGGATGCTGTCGCCGGGCGATGTCCTCGTGTTCTTGACCGGCGTGTACGGGCAGATGCTCGACACGCTCGTGGTCATGGAGGTCGGGCAGGAATACGAGCTGTTTCAGTCGGTGGGGCAACCGAAGCTGACCGAGCACATCCGGCGCGTGGTGTTTCAACGCGTGCTGACGCTGGCTCTGGAGGTGGCCCACGAGGGACGGGAAGGCAAGCCCACCGGGGCGCTGTTTGTCATCGGATCCTATCGCGAGTTGGAGCCCTACTGCCGCCAGAACATCATCAATCCCTTCCGGGGCTACCCGGAGAAGGAGCGCAACATTCTCGACGACAACATCCGGGAAACGGTCAAGGAGTTCTGCTCGATCGACGGCGCGTTTATTATCAAGGGTACTGGCGCAATCGTCTCCGCCGGAACAACGCTCCACCCCACCATCGCGGGCGAACCGTTGCCCCAAGGGCTGGGCGCGCGGCACAGCGTGGCCGCCGCCATCACCGCCAATACCCGCAGCATCGCCTTGACCGTGTCCGAATCGACGGGCGACGTCCGGGTGTGGCGCCGAGGCAAAATGATCACCGAGATGGAGAAGGGCCTTCAGTCCCCGCGCCCACCCGCCTCCGCCACTGAAAGGCCAAAGGGCGAGTAGAGGCCCTCTACCGGCGGTCGGCGCAAAAGAACGCATCGAAGACAAACGCATCAACTCCGGCGCGCGCGAGAGTCAATCCACCGATGGCCGATGAAGCTCCGAGCCC
Organism: Phycisphaerales bacterium; assembly: GCA_020353195.1. Taxonomy (GTDB): domain Bacteria; phylum Planctomycetota; class Phycisphaerae; order UBA1845; family UBA1845; genus JAFGJQ01. The sequence continues at coordinate 1,700,270 of CP070691.1, forward strand.
CGTGCAGCAAACCGAACTCATGCGCCAAGACCGCGCCCGTCGATTCTGACCGTCCATCGATCGGGGATGTGGAATTCCATACGCGCCGTGGTCAATAACCACGCGAAGCCGCACTTTAGGCGCCAGCAGAGCAGGCAGTACAGTTAGAGTTTACCCTTATTGATGCTTCTGGCCTGCTCGTTTCGTATAAGTCCGTGCCCAATCGGGCCGCGCGAGAATACACGGGCGCTTCCTATGTGAAGCCCGGCCGCACAACCTCAGAAGGAGAACCGGGGATGGTTGGGGCGGACCGAGCCGAATCCATGAAAGCGGGCAGGATTCTCGCTTCTTGGATATTGCATTGCTGACATCACGCGCGGTAGAATAAAGTGAGTCCTCTCTTGCAAGCCTCGGCTGCGGAGCTGGAGGCGATGCCGCGAGCTCCCCCACATTTCGGTCGATAAGGCGCGACGTTCTGACCGCCGACGAGGAGGGGCGCAGAGCAGCTCGATAGTGATGCGGCTTGGCGCGCTCGGCGCGCCAGCTCGCCTGACTGATCGCTATACTGCGTTGGGCTGGTGACATATTTCCTAATCTTTGGAGGCAGGAATGAACGGAAAACGTCGAAACCTGAGATTGTTGTGCGTTGGTGTCGCAGCAGCTTGCGCTGCGGCCATGTCGGCGGCGGGAATGGCCGACTCTGGCGGGGCTGACGCGCTTGTGACGCCAGCGCAAAATGCCGAGCCGACCGCCGCCGAACAGCCTGTAGGAGGCACGCCGTTGCCTGAGGCATTGAGCCTGGCGAAGGCGGCTCCGATTCGTCAGACATTCGCGCCCACGAGCCGGGGGATAACATGGAACGGGTACGTAGAGGCGAGAGCCAGTGCGAATGACCCACCTGCGCCGGGGTCCAATCCGGCGAATGACACCCTGAGTTTCACGGTGGACAGCGCCAGCCCCCAGCGCCAGTGGGTCCCCAACACGAGTTCCACTCCACCCGGTCCGGGAACCGAGGCGAACTGGAACAACGACGACTGGGCAGTCGCTGGCAACATCAGTTGGCATTCCGCGACGAGCGGCGCGACGCAAGGCCAGGGCAAAGCCAAGGCGGGCCTGAACGCCGATGGCAGCGTGTGTGTCGATGCCCGGGCCCGCGTGCGCGACACCCTGGATCAGAACCTGGGCAATAACGGTAACGACAACTCGGCCTACGGGTATGGCAAAGCTACGATGTCACCCGCGCTGGTCGTGATCTCCGGCCCGGGGCCCACCGTGGACGCCACCATCGAGACGCACGCCTACATGGCCACCCCTCTCTACAATGGGCGCGGTGAGGCCATGTACGGCTACGACAACGACTCGGCCACGCTGGTTGTGGGCACTCCGATCGTCCTTGTGTGGGTTGACACCGCTGAAGCCAGGTATCCTCTTCTGATCGCGAATCCGGGAACAGTTGTCGCGGGCACGTTGTACGCCGATAGCGCGCCGGTGCACGAGGGTACCGTGGTGATGGAAGAGGAGCCCACCGGGGCCACCATCTTCTACGGCACCGGGGCCCACGCGGACATGGCGTTCACACCCTGGGTCGGTCCGGGCCTCCAGGGGCAGTCGCACGACGACGAGGCCTTCTACGGAGCGATCTACCAGACGCTCACGCTGCCCCCGGGGTATGAATTCCAGCCGGTTTCAGCCGAGGAGGCCTGCTACTCGAACACGATTGACCCGGTGGTGAGCTACTACAGTGGTCACGAGGGTCTGCTGGTGGGCGACGACATCCAGCTTGCCGGCGCAGAACGCGAACTGCACGAGTACGAGGTCGGGACATATAGCGCCGGCACCACCCCGTATGACGTGACCTGCGAACTGTGGACCCGTGACCCCGTGACGTTTGAGCCGGCGGCCCCGATCCCCGGTACCGCGTGCACCTTTGCCGGGCTGCCCCCAGGGGCGCTGAATTACTCGATCTGCAACCCCGGGCCTGGCACGATCCTGCCCGACGACCTTTACATGGTTTGCAGCTTCTCTGATCCTCTCGCGGGCTGGCTCATGGCCGAGACTGCGGAGGTGGGCTTTACGGACAATTACTTCGTGAAGGGTGGCCCCGGCGCCTGGTTGTTCTATTTCTTCGGCGACCCTCCCGAACCCCACGCCGGCTTCTGGGCCCAGATCTGGTGCGCAAGCCCGTACCCGGAGCATCTGATTGCAATCACCGCAGTAGACTGGAACGACCGCTTGATCGAAGGCCAGCAGGGGTTCGGAGGCATCAGACCCATCGAGGTTCTCGGTGTCGAGGAGGAAGAAGAGATTGCCGAATTGGGGATGACCCCGGATCAGTTCCGCCCCGCCCGGCTCTATCCCGTCGAGAACCTCGACGGCGAAGGCATGGACGGGTTGGTCATGGCCTTCGGCGACTATCCGGTGGCGGAAAACGAGGAGCTTGTCGCCGGGTTCGACTACCACATCGGCGACCTGTTCCCTGACGGATACGGGTTCTATTCCGGCCACGATAAGCAGTCCCGCTGGTGCTACCGCCGGTTACAGTTCTGGAACTACTGGTACTGGCCGTGGTACTACTACCCCTGGTATTGGCCGAGCAAGAAGCTCATCGTCTACTACGACATCTGGGGCAACCGGTTGCTCATCGACTACTACAAGCGGTGGCGCTGGTGGCCTTGGCCTTACCGCTACTGGTGGAAATACCGCGTCTACCCGTGGTATCCATGGCCCTGGTGGTGGTGGCGGCCATACCAGTCGTGGAAAGTGTACGGCCCGTTCTTCGATCCATGGCGGGTCGTGAGGATCCGGTACTGGGAGACGGCCTGGTGGTACTGGAGAGCCCCGCCGGATCCCTGGGGCGGCTGGTGGCCCTGGCCGTTCCCACCGAAGGGCATCGATGCCGGGGGAACTCGGCTTACTCCAGACGTCCCATGGAACGCGTGGGGCGAGATGATGATCGAGGCGCCAGCGGGTCCGGTTCCGCCGTGCAGCGACACCATCTCGGATGCCGACTACGATGGGGATGTGGACCTGGGCGACTTTGCGCTGTTCCAGCAGTGCTTCAAGAATCCGGATGGTCTGGATGAACGGTGTACCTGCCTCGACGTGGACAGCGACGGCGAGCTGGACTACACGGAGGACCTTAACGCGTTCGTCGCCAACATGACCGGGCCGATGTAGACAGGCCCCGGTCGTGTGACCAGGCGACCGATCCGCCGGAACCTCAGACCGGCGGAGCCTGACGGCAGACATCCGCGCGACCCGCTCCGGCGGGTCGCGCGGACCCTGCCGGAGCGGCGATTGTCAGACCGAACATGGCGCTCCGCGCGCGGGCGCCGCACTTCACGAATCCCGACAACACCTCAGTAGGAGGAGAAAGAACTCGCCCGCCCCCGGGTTGCCGAGAGCGGGCGAGTCGAAGGATTCCAAAGACGTAACCACATACCCGGCGCCGGACCCGCGTCCGGCGCCAGGCCGGTCTTACTCGTACAGCACCTGGAACTCCGCGAAGTCGCCCAGGTCCACGTCCGAGTCGTGCTCGAGATCCGACCTGTCGAACTCGCCACTCGTGCACGGTGCAGGCGGCGTGCCGACGTTCGGACCGGCCAGGCAGTCCACGAACTTCACCAAGTCGCCCAGATCGACGTCACCGTCAAGATCAATGTCACCGTCGATCGGCGGTGCCGTCAGTGAGAATGCATCCAGGGTCGGAGGCCTGTTGTAGGGCTGGGCCGGGTACTCGCCGGCTCCCGCAATCGCTTCGCGGTAGCTGATATAGACGCCGCCCGGCCCGGGGGAGTCGTGCGTTCCGGTGACCTGGATGCCGTCCGAACGGGATCCGTAGGTTCCGCCGAAGATCCCCAGGACCTGATCGCCCTTGACCTCCAGCAGCAGCCGCTGCCACCCGGTCATTGACGGGCTGACCCCGATCGGGATGGTCTGGAAGATCGTCCCGGCGCAGATCGGCGTGGTCGACGTGCCGTCGTTGCCATCATTCTCGTCCAGCAGGTACAGCGTCTGCCAGCTGCTCCCTCGCTGGAGGAACCAGCAGAGGCCGGTGGCACCGTTGTAGTAGTCGAAGTTGTGCACGCCGTCGCACATTCCGCGGACGCCGATCTTGGTCTCTTCGTATCCGTTGTTCGTGTACTCAGGCGCGACGTAGATGTAGGTCTCGAGCGTGAAGTCCTCCTTGGCCAACTGGGCCATGTAATTGGCGTTGCCACCGCCCACCTCGTCCCACCCGACGATGACGTTCCCGCCGTCCGGCGAGGCAGGGATCGCAGCCGGGTTGATCGGCCAACCGTTCTCGCCAAAGGAGTCCACCACGGCCGGGTCACAGGCGATCAGGGGTTTGTAGCTGAAGACCCAGTTCGGCACCACTGCACCCGCCGTCAGCCCGCTGCAGTCCTCCAGGTAAGGCATCTGATCGGGCTGGTTGTTCGAGTAGCCGGGGGTGGCCGGCTGGATGCCGAAGTCACGCCCGTTGTTGTCGGTGTCCAACCCGTCGAGGAACCGGGATTGCGACGTTGGCGGGTCGTCGGGGTGCACGTGGTTGCCCCAGATGCCGGTCCCCAACTGCGTGGTGTTCAGCTCGTCGGGAATGAACGTGTAACCCTTGTTCAGCTCCCAGCCGACGGCGTCGAGCAGTACACCGGCCGAGTTGCGGAGCGCAATGTAGTTCTGACCGTTCTCCAGCCAATCCGGCTCGTTGTACGTCATGTCGATGACGGCGCCCGGGAAGGTGCCGACCTGCGGGTCTGCCACGGTCCAGTACCCATGCCCTGCAATCGTAGTGCCCGGCGGGATGAAGATCTGCGTGTAGACACCCGGTGGCGTCTGTCCCTCGATATAGTCGCCGACTTGAATGACATAGTCACCGATGTCTATGGGATCGGAGCTGTTGTTGTACAGCTCGACGAACTCGTGGTTGTCGTCACCGGAATCGTCGTAGCTGAATTCGTTGACCACGACGTAGTTGGCCACGACGACGGTCGGAGAGAACGGACCCTCCACACCGCCAATCGTCTGCGTGGCCCGCAGCGCGACATTCGCGATCAGCGGCGGGACGGTCACATCCACGGTCGGGGCTCCGCCGGTACTCTCGGGATAGGTGTCGTTGTCAACGTACACGGTCACCAGCTGGGCCAACGGATGCAGACCGGTGACCGTGACAAGAGTGTCACCGGCGTCGTACGATCCCAGGATGGTCGGCGCCGCGATGCTGACCGTCTCCACCGCCGACGTCGGTCCCTCGACCCCGCCGATCGTCTGCGTGGCGGCGATCTCGTGACCGTCGACAAGCGGCGTCACGTCGACCGTCACCGGGTCGGTGGCCGGGTTGGTGACCGTGCCGAGCACGTCCGCCGGTTCGCCGTCCACCATGCGGTACACCGTCACCGCATCGGCGTCCCCCTCCGCAAGATCACTGACCTCAACCGTGTCCTGCCCCGGAACCAGAGACGATTGCAGGGTCACCGCGCGGTGACCCTGCAATCGTCTCTGGTTCCGGGGCAGGACACGGTTGAGGTCAGTGATCTTGCGGAGGGGG
>CP070691.1:1705893-1810546 GCA_020353195.1 Phycisphaerales bacterium
CTGCTGCCAGCCGTCCGCATCCAGTCGTTGATGGAAGTAACCTTCCGTGTACAGCAGGCCGACGCCGACAATCGGGACCCCCAGGTCGGACGCACTCTTGAGATGGTCACCGGCGAGGATGCCAAGCCCACCCGCATAGGTCGGCAGCGACTCATGCAGCCCGAACTCGAATGAGAAGTACGCTACCGGCCAGACCCGCAGTTTCGAGGCCCGCGGGCGGCACCAGGCGTCGAGCCCCTTGCAGTACGACTCCAGGCGGTGGGCAGCCTCGTTGATGCGGGCCTCAATCGCCCAGTCGCGCGCCCGTGCCAGCATCCGATTCTCCTCGAGCCGCTGCAGAAGCAGGATCGGGTTGTGATTCACTTCCCGCCACAGCTCCGCGTCCAGGTCCCGGAAGATCGCCACCACCTCGGGATGCCAGGTCCACCACAAGTTCAGGGCCAAGTTCCTCAGCTTGGCCAGCAGCCCGGCGGGCTCGACCGCCGGGGGCGCCAACGTGCCGGTTTGTACCTCAGCCTTACGCATGGTCGTTGGATCCTTCTGTCCGCAGGAAACCAACCGCTTCGAGTGGGGATAGCTCGGCGAGTCTACCGATACGCATCCGTCCGGATGTCTTCAAAAATCGGCCACTCCCGCTCCAACGCTTCGATCTCTACCGCGTTGATTCGTTTCGCCCCGATCTGCCAAGCCACCCGCGCGAAGTTCGAGAGGTGCTGCTCCAGCCGTTCCCGACCGTAGGATTTCTGCTCCGGACTGCGCATCATCGTCAGCCAATCACCCGACTGCGCCAAGACCAGTTGCCGGCCCGCCGCCCGCAGCGCCCGCGACGACAAATCGTCCCCGTTGCCGCCCGAATCGTCCGCCCGGCCTTTGCCGTTCCCGCCGGCGTGATCGGCCGCAACGACCTCCGTCAGGTGCTGCATCACGCGAGCGGCACGCGACAAATGGTGGTAGACCCAGACCGTCTCCTGATCAACCCACTCCTCGAAATACCCCCGCTTGCCCCAGGACGAAGCCGCGGGAACCGTCATCTGGTTACACCGGTGCCGACCCAGGTACTCCGCCGGCGTGATCGTCTCCAAAACCTGCTGGTCAAAATGCGTCTTGCGAAGCAGGTAATCCAGAAACTCGATCCCCTCGAACCAACGATACCCGAACACGTGCATGTCGTACGCGGAGACGAACACCGGCGGCCGGTCCATCGTCCCGGCTGCGGATTGCGCCCGGCCCATGCGCTCGCGCATCCACCGCTCCGCGTGTTGCGCCGCCCGATCCAATGCCTCGATCCGGGCGTAACTCCTCGACTCTCCGTTCTCGCCCCCGATGCGCTGATACCGAATCCCCGTCCCCACACGCACCCCTGCGTCCGGCATGAAGGGACGCAGATAGTCCGACGGCAGCTCGTCCGCGATATCAGTACTGTTATCGCGGTACGCCGGGTCCGTCGGATGACCGAACGCATCGCAGCCCATCAGCCAGGCCCCCGTCCGGTCGCGCCCGAACGCCGCCACGCCCGACGGGCAGTACACCGGAGCGTGGACCCCGTGGAACGCCGGCGGCGACGCGTGCTCGAGGGCCCGGCCGTCCACGATGATGTAGCCGACCCCCTCCCTGCCGAGAATGTCGTCCAGCTCGGGCGAGTACGCGCACTCCGGGAGCCAGAACCCCGCCGGACGGTGACCGAACGCCCTCTCGAACGCGTCGAGCCCCAGGCGCACCTGGCATCGAGCCGCCTGCGGCTGCATCGCCACCAACCCGGGAAGGAACGCGTGCGACGCCGGGCACGTGATCAACTCCAGCTGCCCTCGCGACTCCATCTCCGCGAACGCCCGAAGCAGATTGCCCCCGCACCGCTGAACCAACGCGTTGTGAACCTGAAGCAGGCGAAGATGATACGTACCCGCCACGTTGCGCAGCTCGGGCATCAGCGCGGTGCGGTTCAGCTCCCGCGCCGACAGCTCGACCATGCGGTCCACATGCTCGGCCAACCGCTCCTGAATGAGCGGATCGCGCAGGATACCGATCAGCGTGGGCGACAGCGATAGCGTGATTCGCGTCCGCACCCCGTCCCGCTGCAGTCCATCCAGGATCCGGATCAGCGGCAGGTAACACTCGCGGGCCCGTTCGTGGAACCAGAACTCGCTCGCGTCGGGGCGACGCCCGGCGGACCGCACGTAGGGCAGGTGAGCGTGCAAGACAATCGAAAGGTATCCGCCGGCCATCGTCCTGGTCCCTCCTACGGGTACTGCCCCTGCTGCTCGCAGATCATCCACCGAATTCGCCCGTCACCCGAGGGCGCCTCGCACAAGGGCATCCGCACGCGCCGGGACCGGGCCAGCGGCCTCTTCCCATTCGCACGCGACGAGCGAATCAGCTCCGCGCACACCGTCAACCCCGGACGGTCCAGATCGATCATGCATCCGGTCTGGCCCTCCCCCAACTCATAGACCCACTGGCGATTGCAGCGGTCCTCCAGGATGTCGACCCCGCTGACCTCGCGGACCCGCAACCGGTAATGACCATTCGATTCCTTCCCGCCGTGACGGCGGCGCCCGTTCCGCTTGCGCCGCCCGTTCCCGTTGTGGCCCGGCGAACCTGGCGCCGCCGACCAGGTGGCCAGCAGCCGCCGCGGCGAAACCGGCAACAACGTCACCTCCGGCACGAGCTTCGATTCGCCCGGGTATTTCAGCTCGCCCAACGGATCAGTCATCCCCACACCCCTCTTCGTAACCCACCATCAAAGGCGAAAAGCAACCCCTATGCAAGACAAACTTCCGGTTATCTCAACCCGCCTCTGCATAGACCTCTTCGGTCTGCCGGGCGATATTGTCCCAACTGAACTGCGCCCGGGCCTTGTGGCGCCCGTTCTCCCCCATCCACCGCGCCCGGTCGAAGTCGTTCAGCAACGTTCCCAACCCCCAGCCGATCGAGTCCGGGTGGTCGATCGTCATCATCCCGTCGTAACCGTGCTCAACGAACTCCGCCGGCCCCCCGTTGCGGGTCGCCACCACCGGCTTGCCCGACGCCCACCCTTCGAGGATCACGATCCCGAACGGCTCGTTGCGGCTCGGCACGCAGACGATGTCGGCGCTCTTGAACAGGTCGACCAGTTCGCGCCCAGCCCGGTACCCCACAAAGCGCACGGCATGCGCCACGCCCAGCTCCGCCGCACGCCTCTCAAGCATGGGCAGCATGTCCCCCTGCCCGACGAACACGAATTTGACCTGCCCCTGATGCCCCACCAGCGCCGGCACGCATTCCAGCAGAAGGTCCGGGCCCTTCTGTGTCGACATCCGCCCGGCAAACAGGATCATCGGGTCCAGCGGCCCGATCCCGTATCGCCGCTTGACGGCACCGGCATCCAGCGGCCCGTCGAACTGGTGCGAGCTGACACCGTTGAAAATCACGACGACCCTCTCATCGGGCACGGCATACAGCCCCTGCGCCTCCTGCCGCAATACGCCCGACACGCAAATGGTCTTGTCGGCGGCCTGCATTCCCTCCCACTCCATGTGACTGATACGGTCAGACAGCCCCCCCCGATGCTCGTTGCCGCACCGCCCGTACTCCGTCGAATGCGTCGTCATGATCGCGCACCGGCGCCCGCCCCGCTTGGCCTGGACCAGCGCCGGGACGCACAGCCAATCGTGCCCGTGGATCACGTCGAAACCCGCACCCGAGAAACGTTCCGTCTCGCCCAGCCGCCACATGAACGCCTCGCACATTCGCTCGATGTCGTGCACGAAGTCGTGGTGGCCGCTGTGCGGGCACCTGTGGTAGTGCACACCCTCCACGCAGGCGTAGTCGCTCTGCCCGGGCCCGATTCGGGTAAAGACGTGGACCTCGTGCCCCCGACGCTGAAGAGCCGCCCCCAACTCGGTGACGTGGGCGGCCACACCCCCCACCGGGATCGAGTGAAGAGTCTCCCAGGATAGAAACGCGATTCTCACGCTACCGTCCCCTTGGCCACCGAGGCGCCGCCAGACCCCGCATTGTGGATACTGATCCGTCCCGTGAATCGCAGCCGCCTGCTGGCAACAAGGGGGTGATACCGCCCGGATGGATTCTTCCTGTGGGCCGCACTGCCTGCTTCCCTGCCGCAGCCGGATGTTGATTCTGCCGCTCACACTTGATCCGCCGTGGCGCCGGCAAGCATGACCGGTCCCAAGGGCTCCTTCCCCGGCCCCCGCAAACCCATCGCCTAGGCTTTCGGCAGCACGTCGGCCATATCCGACACCAGCCGATCGCCGAGGTTCGACAACCGCAGCAGCAGCCCTTCCGTTCCACTTTCCGGACAGACGACCGTCTCCGCCGACATCAGCTCCGCCTTCATCCGGAGCTCCCGTGATCGGTTCGGCGCCTTGCGGTCAGGAACGATGGCCACCGCGTTCCAATGCTGCCGTACCGAGCGAGCGGTCCCGTAGGGAACCACCACGTACGCCCGGTCCGAGGTCATCCACTCCGCCCGCCCGTGCACAGGGACGCTCTCAGTACTGCTAAGCACGATCGTGCAGGGAGAGCCAGGGAGCTCGGATCCTATGCGCATGTCCGATTCGGTTGGGCCCATAGCCGTTACACCTTACTCAACAGGACTCACCCACCGCGCGGTGGGGCGCTCGTCGGAAATTCGGGCTTCGGCCCCCAGCTTCGCGCTGGCTGCATCCGCGAGTCCGAAAAAATCACAGCCCTCAACCGTCGCGATCCAGAAAGCCACCGCCACTTCAATACTTTTCGTCAACTCTGCCGGTCAGTCAAAAGGAAAAATCACGCGTGGACTCGAAAACCCTTCCACGCGGCCTGCACAACGTCCCGGGCCACCGATATCATTCGACCGACGGCGCCGCTCGAAACAAAGCGTCCCGAATTCCGCTGCGAACCCCTAGCCGCCCCATCGAGAAGCGCGCCGGCGGCGTGACGATCTTACGATTTGGCAATACCCGGAACCTGTGGAGATTATGGAGGCAGTTGCCGAGGTTTTCAAGCGCACTGTTCCCCGCAAAACGATCTTTTTCTCAGAAACTCACACGACCGCGCCGCGCTTCCAACCGGGCCGTCGCCGGACCCCGCCCGCCACCGGTAACGCCCACACACCGGCAGCCCCGAACTCGCCGGCGGCGAGGGAATGAGGTAGACTTCGCATTGCGGACGAGCCCGACCGGCCGGGTTTGCCACCCGCTTGGTGTCAACCGGCTTGGTCCACGGTGACTCTCTAGGACGCGACAACCATGGCGCAGACGCGATGTGGGGCGATGGAAGCCGGGTCGATCATCAACGGCCTGCCGAACATCTGCGGACACGAGGAGTCGGTCGTTCCGGACGGTCCGACGCCGCCGCCAGCGGTGTTCGCGCCGTGCTCCGATGTCGACCTGGCCCGCGTGCGGTCGGCCTTCGCCCTGGCCCTGCATATGCATCAGCCCACGATCCCTGCAGGCACCGGCGATATCAGCACGGCGCCGCTCATCGGCCACCTGCAATACATGCTTGAGCACCCGAAGGACGGGGACAACCACAACGCCCCGGTCTTTGCCCGGTGCTACACCCGGATCGCGGATTTCGTCCGAACCCTCTGCGACGCGGGCCACAGCCCCCGGATCATGCTCGACTACTCCGGAAACCTGCTGTGGGGCCTCGAACAGATGGGGCGAGGCGATATCCTCGACAACCTCCGCAGCATCACCTGCGACACGCGGTACAACCGTCATGTCGAATGGCTCGGGACTCTGTGGGGGCATGCCGTCGTGCCGTCCACCCCGGTGCCGGACATCATCCGCCACGTCCGTGCCTGGCGCCACCACTTCGCCTCGATCTTCGGTTTGCAGGCGTTGCAGCGCGTTCGCGGGTTCTCCCCGCCGGAGATGCACCTGCCCAACGATCCGGACGTCGCCTACGCCTTCGTCGACGCCCTGATGAAGTGCGGATACACCTGGATCCTCGTCCAAGAGCACTCGGTCGAGAACCCGGACGGATCCGCCGTCCGGCACGCTCATCTGCCCCATCGCCTGGTAGCCCGCAATTCCAGCGGTGAGGAGCTCTCGATCACCGCTCTCGTCAAGACCCAGGGGTCCGACACGAAGCTGGTGGCACAGATGCAACCGCTGGCGGAAGCGCAGACCCTCGACCGGATGAGGCTTGGAGAGGTCTCGGTCCCCCCGCTGGTGACGCAGATCGGCGACGGCGAAAACGGCGGCGTGATGATGAATGAGTTCCCGGCCGCGTACAACTCGGCCATGGCGTCGCTGTCCCGCGAAGGTGTGACGGCGCTGAACGGGACCGAATACCTGGAACTGATCGGCGCCGCCGGCGCCAAGCCGGCTGACTATCTTCCGATCCAGCCGGTCCTCCAGCACCGGCTCTGGCAGCACTACGCCGGCGGGGGTCGGCGGGATCTTGACCGGGTCATCGAGAAGTTCAAGTCCAAAGACCAGCGGTTTCACATGGACGGCGGCTCCTGGACCAACAACCTCAGCTGGGTCCGGGGCTACGAGAACGTCCTGACCCCGATGCAGCGGCTCAGCGTCCGGTTCGACCAGAAAGTCCGGCAGTGCAGACCCGACCCCGATGCCCACGCCTACCGCAACGCCCTGCTGCACCTGCTGTGCTCGCAGACCAGCTGTTTCCGGTACTGGGGCCAGGGAGGCTGGACGGATTACGCGATTGAGATCTGCCGGCGAGGGTCGGCGATCCTGGACCATGACGTCTGATGGGCCGGCCCCGGACGGGCGGCCCCGCTGTCCAGGCGGTGCGGCGCAGGGCCGACTGCAGCCGGCGCTGTGACATGGTGAGCAGCGGGTGGTCCGTCGGACCCCGGGCCCGTTTCCTTCTCAGCTGACGCTACTTCCCGGCGGGATGTCGCGTTCCGTGGTGAGCAGGACGATTTCGGCGTCGCCCGGCGTGCAAGCGGCAAGAAGCATGCCCTGGCTCTCGTATCCGCGCATCTTCCTCGGCGCGAGGTTTTGCACGACGATGATGTTCTTGCCCACCAGGTCCTCGGGCCTGTAATGCTTCTTGATCCCGGCTACGACCTGCCGCTGCTCGGTCCCCAGGTCGACCTTGAGGACCAGCAGTTTGTCGGCGTCCGGATGGTCCGTCACGTCGAGCACTTTGGCCACTTTGAGCTTGACCTTCAGGAAATCGTCGAAGGTAATCGTCTCCGGCTGCTCAGGCATGGTTTCTCTTCTCCTTGTATGGTCACGAGTCGGAGAGTGTAAGCGGAGCCCCCCGGCGCCGCAACCCGTCCGGGCCGATCGCACCGGCAAGGCACAACCGCCGTTCCCGGTCGGCAGCCGGAGGGGATTTTCTCTTGACAGGGGGAACCGTGGGGGGGGTGATGTGTCTAACCGGTAGGAACGGAACGTATCAGCCGGCACCGGTGGTTGCCGGCTATGCCCAACCGTCAACTACGAGGAGATCGTGCCATGAGGCGTTCAATCCTTGTCGCTGCGCTGGCGACTTTGGTTTCTTCCGTTTGCGTGTCCGCCCAGGAGTTGCCAGTCAAGCGGGTCACGCTCTTCAGCAGCGGGGTGGCCTTTTTTGAGCGGGCCGGTGACGTCGACAGCGATGTCACGATTGAGTTGCCGTTCAAGACCAGCCAGATCAACGACATCCTCAAATCCCTCGTGCTGCAGGACCTGGGCGGCGGGACGATCCGCCCCGTCGTCTACGCGCCGAAGGACCCCATCGAGAAGGCGTTGCGCTCGTTCGGCATCGACCTGACGGGCAAGCCGACGCTGGGGGCCCTGCTCGACCAGATTCGCGGGGTCCCGGTGGAGTTGGCGGTGCACGGCGATCCGAACGCTGTGCGGGGCACGATCCTGGGTATCGAGAAGCACCGCACGTTCGTCGACAAGCACGTGATCGAAGAAGACGTGCTGAACGTGGTGTGCGACGACGGGATCCGTTCGTACAAGCTGCGCGACCTCGGGCGGGTCAAGCTGACCGACGAGAAGCTCGACGCCGAGCTGGCCAAGGCCCTGGCGGTGCTGGCCGGCGCCCACGACGCCGACAAGAAGCCGGTGCGGCTCGAGTTCGCCGGAACCGGGACACGGGCGGTCCGAGTGTCGTACATTCTGGAAGCCCCGATCTGGAAGACGAGCTACCGCCTGGTGCTCGAAGGCGACGAGCCCTTCCTGCAGGGCTGGGCGACCGTCGACAACACGACCGACGAAGACTGGAGCGCCGTGGAGCTGACGCTGGTGTCGGGCCGCCCCATTTCGTTCATCCAGGACCTGTATCAGCCCATTTACATTCCCCGCCCGGAGGTCGAGCCCGAGCTGTACGCGTCGCTGAAGCCGCAGACGTACGAGGGGACTGTGGGTGAACCGTCAGCCGAAGCGGCTGCTGAACTTCCGCAGAGGGGCAGAAGAAAAGCCGCATACACCCCCGCCGAAGAACTGCTCGGGGACTTAAAGGCAGCCAAGGTGCCCCTCGCCGCCGGCCGCCGCGCCGGAGTCGCCGGCGTTGCCGAAGCCAGGCTCGGGATCGCGCTGGCCGGCGCGGGGGTGGCCTCGGTCGCCGCCGCCACCGAAGCCGGGGAGATGTTCAACTATACGATCGCCACGCCGGTGACCCTGCCCCGTCAGAAGTCGGCCATGCTGCCCATCGTGAACGAAGCGATCGGAGCCGAGAAGTTCTCGATCTACGCCCCGGGCGTTCACGCGAAGTATCCGCTGAACGGGCTGCAACTGGAGAACACGACCGACCTGCACCTGATGCAGGGTCCGGTCACGGTATTTGAAGAGAACACCTATGCCGGCGACGCCCAGTTGCCCGACGTGACGCCGGGTGAGAAGCGGCTCATCTCGTATTCACTCGATCTCAAGCGAGAGGTCGAGACGATCACCAAGGCGGCCCCGGAGGTGCTGACGAAAGTGCGGATCGCCAAGGGCACGCTGATTGCGACCCGCAAGTACGCCGAGGATCGGACGTACAACGTCAAGAACAAGGACGACCGTCCGCGGTCGGTCCTGATCGAGCAGCCGTTCCGGGCGGACTGGGACCTCGTCGAGCCGGCCGACCCGTTCGAGCGCACGCCGCAGGTCTACCGGTTCCGCGTCGAGGCGAAGCCGGGGGCAACGACCAAGCTCGTGGTGCGTGAGGAGCGCCAGGGCGACCAGCACATCGCTCTGAGCAACACCGGACTGGACAACATCCACTTCTACTTGCGGGCCAAGGTGATCAGCCCGAAGGTCCGGGACGCTTTGCAGCAGGTGGCTCGGATGCGGAGCGAACTCGACGAGACGCAGCATCTCAAGAAGCAGCATGAAGCCCGCATCGAGGAGATCACGCGCGACCAGGCCCGCATCCGCGAGAACCTCCGTACCGTCCGCCAGGGAACCGACTTGTACAACCGGTACATCAAGAAGCTCGAAGCGCAGGAAACCGAGTTGGACGAGGCCAGGGAAGTGATTGTCAGCCTGACCGATCGTGAAGCGCAGCAGCGACGGACCCTGGACGAGTACCTGCTCAAGTTGACGGTGGATTAGCCCGTCGCACGTCGTGAATCGGTCGGTCCATTCAGCGCGGGGTGTCCCGCCCCTAGAGAAGCGACTCCCCTTGGTCGGGACCGAAGGAGGGGCCTCGGTGCAGCCACACCGATGCGGAGCCTTCGCGCACTACTCAGCATTGTCGTACGCCTCACGAAACACATCACGACGCGGGCGGACCTTCCAAGCCCCTGAGGCGAGTCGGCGTCCGAGCCCTGCTTTTCTCGGACGTTGCCCTGACCGGGCGAAACGCCCGGCGCCGAGATCATCTGCGCCCCGCCATTTGCCGATTTCATTATGGTTCTTGGCCTCAAATCGGCAAAGACGGTGCTCATCGTGATGCCCGAGACCGGAAAAGTTCTGTTCGTCGACGACGACGGTCAACTGCGGCTTGTCGTCGCCGCTCACTTGAAGAACGCCGGTTTCGACGTACGGACGGCGGAGAACGGGCGCGAGGGCGTCGAGATCGCCACCACGTATCAGCCGGATGTCATCGTCATGGATTACGCCATGCCGGTCATGGACGGCCTGAAAGCGACCACGCAGCTCAAGGCCCTGCCCGCTACCGAGAAGATCCCGATCATCATCCTGACCGGAGACCATCGGACCGAGAATCTGGTGTTGGGCCTGGAGGCGGGTGCCCAGGAATACGTACTCAAGCCCTTTGCCATGGAGGAACTGATCGCCCGTGTCCGTTCCATGCATCGTTTGGCCGTCACCGGCCGCGCCCTGGACAACCTGGCCAACCGCCTGACTGACGAAAACAACCGCAAGACCCAGCGTCTTCAGTTGCTCTACGACTTTGCCAAGCAGTTGAACAAAGCCTCGACGCTGAATGAGGTGCTCGACCTGATCATTCCCTGCGCCCAGGGAGCGACGAGCGCCAACCGAATCTCCGTGCTCCTTCGCGACGACCATGACGATCGCTACCTGGTGTGCCGGCGGGCGATCGGCATTCCTGCCGATCTGGTGGAGCGGATTCGAATCACGGCCATCGAGGGCATCGCCGGCCAGGTCTATACCACCGGCAAGATGATGAAAGCCGAAGCCCTGGACATGGGCGTGCCCGGCGACGTTCGGGGGTACGCTGCTGCCGCGTTTGTCTGCGCCCCGCTGGTCCTGAACTCCGACCGTTACGGTCGCGAGGTGCTGGGCGTGCTGAACATCACCGACAAAGCCGGCGGGCGGCCGTTCAGCGACGAGGAGGTCGCCTGCATCCAGTCCCTGGCTGACTCGGCAGCCATCGCGATCCACAACCACTGCACCCGCACGCGGCTCGAGCGCTCGGTTCACGTCTTGCTCATGACGGTGGGTCGGCTGGCGGAGTTCCGCGACGAGGAGACCGCCGGTCATCTCGAGCGGGTTCAGGAGTACGTCCGATTGCTGGGCGAGCAGCTGGCAAGGAACGAGAAGTGCAAGGCCGTCCTGACCCCGGAGTACATCGAGAACCTCTTCCTGGCGGCGCCGCTCCACGACATCGGCAAGGTGGGGATCCCCGACGACATCCTAACCAAGGAGGGGCCGCTGACGAAGCGCGAATTCCAGGTCATGCAGACCCACACCACGATCGGGCGGCAGACGCTGGAACTGGCGCAGGAGCAGACCGGCCACACGCCCCTGCTACAGATGTGCATCGACATCGCGCACTGTCACCACGAGAAGTATGACGGAAGCGGATACCCGCGAGGACTCTCCAACGGTGCGATTCCGCTGCCCGCCCGTATCATCGCGTTGGCGGATGCGTATGACGCCGTCACGAGTCGACGGCGCTACAAGGCCCCCGTGCCCCACGATGCGGCGGTGAGGCTGCTTCGAGCGGGAACGGGGCGGCACTTCGACCCCGATGTGGTCGCCGCCTTCGAAGGCTGCCTCAGGCAGTTCGATCACATTCGCCGGGAGAGGGGTGCGGCCACCGAGTTCGCCCCCGAGCCCGTGGCCGCCGGATCGGTCCAGGCGGGTTTTCCCGCGTGAGAGTCTACGGTTCAGGGTCGGTCGATTGGCCGGTCTGCTCGGGAATCGGGTCATTCGGCGCGTCGGTTTTGCGCGGCGCGCCCGTTTCGCGCACGTCCCGGTACTTTTTTCCCGCCCGGTAGAGGGCAAGCCGCTCAAGGAAACCGGGGTCCACTTCTCCTCCGCCCGCTGTCAGGGCGTCGACAACTTCCTGCTGTCTTTTGACGGCCTCTTCGAAGTTTCCCGCCTCGGCATAGGCCGCCGCGAGCGTGTCTACGCAACCCGGGTTGCGGTACTCGGTCTGCGTGCAGGCTGCCAGGGCGAGCGCGACGGCCTCCCGACCGTTCCGGTACAGCGGATCGGGGCAGGTCGCCCGCAACCACGCCAGGGCATTGCGCAGGTCGGGTGACAACGGCACTCGTTGCAGGCCCGCCTGCAACGTCTCATCGACGAACCCAAACTGCCCCAGCTTAGAATACTCTTGGGACAGGACGGCATAAGCAGCCACTCCATCCGGGTCCGCCTCAATGGCCGACTGCAAATGCGCGATCGCCAGTTCCGGTTCGCCTCGCTGACTGTACAACGATCCCAAAGAGAATTGCGCCAGCGCGTGAGTCGGCATCTCCGTGACAACCAGGCGCAGCTGCTCCAGAGCTTCATCCTGCTTGCGCTGTGTACTCAACATCCTGGCCAGAAGAGTCCGCGCACCGAAGTGGCTCGGATCGTTCTCGATCACCCGTCGAAGATGGCTGATGGCCTCCTCGATGTTGCCCTGGTCCGCGAGGTACTGAGCCAGCCCGATATGCGCTTCAGGCGAGTTCGGATCCGCTGCCAGCGCCCTGTCGTACAGGCCCGGGATCTCGTCCGTGTTCTTCCCGGTCCTGCGCAAGGCCTCCGCCAGTCGACACAGTGCCCGAGTGTCGTGAGGCGCCATCTCCACCGTCTTGCGATAGGTGTTGATCCCCTCGTCGGTCTTGTCGGAGCGCAGAAGAATCTCAGCCTTGAGAATCCTGGGCAGCACTGAGTTCGGGGCGAACTCGATCGCTTTGTCAACGTGGACCATGGCTTGATCCACAACATCGTCCATGGTTTGGTCCGGCCGGCGGGCACTCAGGACCCGTTCCGCCCGGGCCAGCTCAGACTCCGACCCGGTCGCCAGTTCCGGGAACTCCGCCAGTTCCGCAGCCATCAGCGGCGGCACGCTGCCGCGGCTGCACCCGAGGATACGATGCCTGGCCGCACGCTCCCCCTGCCCGAGGTCCTCATAAGCCTGGGCCAGCGCCTGGTGAACCTCGCCCGCCCGCGGCGCCGCCTTCTCCGCGTCGCGGAGGTACTCGATCGCCGGTTCGGGCTGACCGTCCTTCAGGCAGGCCTGCCCCAGGCCGAACAGCACCTGCGGAGCCTCCGGTTCCAACCCGCGTGCTTTCTCGAGGGCCTCCCGCGCCTGGCCGTACTGCGCCTTATCAATCAAGCAGAATCCGAGGGCAGACCAGCCCGGCGCGAAATCGGGCTTGACTTTGACCGCGGCGCGAAGGGCGTCGATTGCCTCGTCCGGCTTCCCGGCCGCGGACAGGCAGTGCCCAAGGTGAAACTGCCATCGATGCGTCTTGGGGTCGAGGCTTGCCGCCCGCCGGTACATGGCGACGGCCTCGTCGGGCAGCCCGTACAACTGATACAGCATGCCCAACCGGCCGTTGACGTCGGCTCCTTTGGGATCGGCGGTGAATTCCTGCCGGGCCTGGTTGATCTGTTCCTGAATGACCGGCTCCAGACCGCTGATGTCCGGCGTGACCGCATCGGGTAAAGACTGTGCCGGCGCCGCCTTCTCTTGTTCGTCCCGGGAGCAGCCTGCGAACGCCAGAAGCGCCCCGACGGTCGGAAGTGCCGCCGCACAGAGCCAGAATCCGTGTTGTTTGCCGAGCGTTGACATGGTTTCACATCTACCGTTTGAGCGTTGATTCTGATGAGTCCGAGGATCGCTCGTGTGCCGGGCGGGTGACCCGATCGCTCGATCCTACAGCCTGTCGAACAGGTACCCGTTTCATACCATGCTGATCTGCGGATCGCAACTACCGGAAGGACGCTCAAACAGCCGTCGGCGTGGAACCGGACCACCGCAGAGGGTGCACAGCCGCCTCCGGCCGATCAGTGCCGAGTCTACGGAAGCATGCAGGAGGGGCGGCTCACTGTCGCAGGTCTTACGCGCAGCGCAACTGCCCGTCGACGACCGTGTACCGGCGCCCGCATGACGAGCAGCGCAAGTGGTCGTCCAACGGACGTCCGCACCGGCTTACCCACGCCACGATGCGCGCGGGGTTTCCCACGACGAGCCGATGGTCGGGAACGTCGTGTGTCACGACCGCCCCGGCGCCGACTGTAGCGAACCGGCCGACCGTATGCCCGCAGACGATCACGGCCCCGGCGCCGATTGAGGCTCCACTGCGCACGGTGGTCCTGATCAGCCACTCGTCCACGCGCCGGCGGGGTGCATTGGGGTCGCGGTGGCTGCGCGGATAGAGGTCGTTGGTGAAGACGGCTCCCGGTCCGACGAAGACGTCATCCTCGATGACGACGCCGTCCCAGATCATGGCGCGGTTCTTGATCGTCACGCGGTCACCGACGACCGCACCGGACTCGATGAACGCGTGATCGCAGACGTTGCAGTGCGAACCGACCACCGATCCCTTCATAACGTGAGCGAAGGCCCATATCCTCGTCCCGGGACCGACCTGATCGCTTTCGCAGATAGCCTGGGGATGAATGAAGGTGGTCTGCTCGGCCTCGATCAGGGCCGACCCGCCGCCTCCTCCGGTTGGAGGTTTCGTTGACACCGTCGGATTCTCCACTGCCTCGACGACCCGGGTTTACGTGGGGGCGGTCGTCAACTCCCCCGGTGTTCGGCCGGCCGGATCATAGTGACTCATGTGTCGGGACCGAACGGCCTGCCGCCGCCATGCTACCAGGCGGCGAAGTCCCTCTTCCAAGCTCACCTGCGCCTGGAACCCGAGCAGCGAAGCCGCCTTTGCAGTGTCCGCGAGTCGACGCCGCACAGGATTGACCGCCCGGGCCGGCAGGTAGGTCGGCTTGATGTCCGGATGCTCGGTCACCAGAAGCAGCGTCCGCAGCAGCTCGCTGAGGCTGGTCTCGGTCCCCGACGCGACGTTGAACACCTGGTCGCTCACGTCGCTGGTGGCGGCCAGGATGTTGGCCCGGGCCACATCCTCGCTGAACACGAAGTCCATTGTCTGCGACCCGTCACCGAAGATCGCCGGCCGCTGCCCCTGATCGAGGCAATCGAGCCATCGGATCAGCACCTCCGTGTACTTTCCGAACACGTCCATCCGCGGGCCGTACACGTTGAAGTACCGCAGCGCGACGTAGTCGAGTCCCGTCATGTCGTGAAAGGCCCGGTAGAGCGCCTCGTTGGCGATTTTGGCGGCCCCGTACCAGGTGCGGTTGTTGTACAGCGGATGCCCTTCCGGCGTCGGGAAGGTGTCAGCCAGGCCGTACACGGACGCGGAACTCGCCGCCACCAGCTTCCGCACGCCCGCCTGCACACAGGCCTCCGCCACGTTGAACGTCCCGTCGACCAGCACTTCCTGGCACTCGCGCCACTGCTCGGCGCAGGCGGTGATGCGGATCGCCGCCTGGTGGAACACCACGTCCACCCCGTCGAAGTGGGGGCGGATCGCGTCGAACGCGCGGATATCCTCTTGAATGACGTCCACGCTTCCGTTCGCGCGGGCCCATTCGACGTTCAACAGCGTGCCACGCGTGAGGTTGTCGATGATCCGCACCTGTCCGACGTCCTCGTCCCGTACGAGCTGGTCGAGAATCGTCGACCCGATGAGGCCGCACCCCCCGGTGATCAAGATCGTTTTGCCCCGCAGATCCACTCGGTGTCTCCTGTCGGCGGTCGGCGCCGCCCCGTCACACGGGGGCCACCGTGTCACCGTATTTGGCTTCGTTCATCTCCGGGTCGGCAGCGGCGATCCGGCGATCGCCGATCGTCCTCTGGAGCATGGCGGACCACCGCTCCCTGTTCCGCAGAAACCGCGTCTTCCGCAGCGCCGGGTTCACGGCGAAGATCTTCACGTGGGTAAGCAGCTGGCGGGCCGTAATCCGCTCGAACTTGAACACGTAGTAGCTGAAGTGCGCCATGAACAGAAGATCAAACAGCAGCGGAATCCGGGACTTCGTCAACCACACCAGCACCGGCGTGAGCCCGGGCGACAGCATGCACAGGTAATACACCTTCTTCAGGTTGACCAGCCGGTCCCGATCAGGCAGATCCAGGTACATGTCGTGGTGCAGAGTGGCCTCGAACGGTTTCTTCGCGGGCACGAACCGCTTTACGCTCGGGTGTTCCGCCAGGGAGACGCCAGGATAGGGCTGGAAGAAGGTCGTCCACAGGTAGGTCGGTCTGATCTTCCGGAAGAAGCCGAGCCGATCCACGTGGTCCTGGACGGTATCGCCCGGCAGCCCGAAGAAGGCGCTGGTGACATAGCTGATCTTGTGCTTGCGAAGCCACCGCGTAATCTGCAGGATGTGGTCATCGCCCACGGACTTGTTCATCAGTTTCCGGCGCTGGCTCTCGTCGCCGGTCTCGGCGGAGATTACCAGATTCTCGGCACCCGCCTCCGCCATCAGCCGGATGTCATCCTCCGTGATGCCTCCCCCGAACCGGTATTCCGCATAGAACGGCACGCGGATCCGCTGTTTGTACAGGGTCAGGAATTCCCTCAGCCAATCGTTCTTGACCCAGAAAACCTCGTCAATGAACGACACGTAGCGAACATCCCGCCGTTGGAGATGGAACTCCAGTTCCCGAATCACCAGTTCGGGACTCCGCCGACGGAGGTACTTCTTGCCGCCGTAGTGCTCCAGCAGCACCGGATTCGTGCAGAACGAGCAGCGAAACGGGCAGCCCCGGCCGGCGAGCATGAACAGGTACTTGCTGTTGCGGAAGAATCGGTACTTGTCATACAGCGATCGGTCGTGAAACGGCAGCGTATTCAGGTCGAGCATTTCGTCGGGAAGCGGGTTCTTCACGATCCCCTCGGCGGTCTTGGCCCAGAAGCTCCGGATATGCGTGTATGGTTCACCCCGGTCCACGCACGCAGCCAACTCCAGCATGGGCCGCTCGCCTTCGCCCCGGCACACGATATCCACACCCGGCTGATCGATGATCTGCGGGCAGACGATGGCGTGGACGTTCCCGTATACCGTGACGGCTCCGATCGTCTCCTTGACCCGACGCCCCGTCTCCAACGCCCATGGTACGCTCGGTGTGAGTATGGAGAACCCCACGATATCCGGCTCGAAGGACGCCAGTTCCGCCAGGAACCGTCGCTCGTCGGTCTGCTCGTCGATGAACACCTCGACCACGTGCCCCGCCTCCTTGAGGACGGCGGAGATGGACATCAAGCCCATGCACTCGACCATCAGATCCTGACATAGCGCGATCCTGGCCAAGGCAGCGACCCCTTACTGTGCGACCGCGGCCGCCGCATCGTTGCGGCATCCGCACGCGGCGGCGGGCCCGGTTTCGATCGGCTCCGAGCAGTCGCGCCCGCAGGGCGAAGCGCTGGTTCGCCGACCATACTCCTCCTCGACGATGTAATTCGGGCGTCCCCGGGTCTCGTCGAGCACCCTCCAGAGGTACTCTCCCAGCACACCGACCATGACCATCAGGATGCCCATTCCCAACAACATGACCGAGGCGAGGGTGGCGAATCCCCGCACCTCGATGCGCCCGCACAGCGCCTCGTAGACCACGTAGGCCAGGAAACCGAAGCCGACTCCGGCGCAGCTCAAGCCGAGGAGGCTCATGGCGCGGATCGGCCAATACGAGAACCCTACCACGCTGTCGACCAGGAGCTTGACCTTCTTGGCCAGCGTCCAGCCGCTTCGCCCATGGGCGCGGGCGGCCTTGTCATAGCGGACGTACGCGGCGTCAAACCCCAACCAGCAGACCGACGCCAGCACCGAGTCGTTGCGGGTGTTCACGCGTTTGAAGGCGTCGAGCACCTTGCGGTCGATCAGGGCAGCGTCGGCGGCGACCGACGGGGCCGCGTTCGGCGCTGCAGCCCGCATCAGCCGCCAGTAGACGGCTGATGTCAGACGGGTGGCCCACGACCGGGCTTGCCTCGCTGCTCTAGCCGCCCAGACCACCGGGTATCCATCCTCCCATTTGCGGATCAAGGCGGGAATCATCTCGGGCGGGTCTTGCAGATCGGCGGACAGGAAGACCGCGCCGTCACCGGTGGCGGTCCGCAGACCCGCCGACAGCGCGGCGTGGGCACCGAAGTTCCGTGAGAAACGCAGATAGCGGACCCGCCCGTCGCCCCTGGCCCACGCCCGGGCGACGGTCCGCGTATCGTCCGTCGAATGGTCGTCCACCAGGACGATCTCGAACCTGTACTCGTTCAGGCTGTCGATCACGGCGCAGACGCGCCGCCGAAGGGCCTCCAGGTTGGCCGCCTCGTTATACATGGGGAACACCAGCGACACGCGTTTCATCAATCGCTCCCCTGGTCAGCCGGCACGACTGCGACGGTTTCCGGCAGACCGAACGCCTCGTAGAGCCCGTCAATGGCGCGCCGCTGCTGTGCGTCCGTCATCTCGGGGAACATGGGCAGCAGCACCATCCGCCGGGCCAGTCGTTCACTGTGGGGCAGAGTGGGGCGCAGGTCGTTCGCCCGGTAGCAGGGCTCGTGGTGTACGCAGGCCAAACCGGGCAACGCCGCGACCCCCCGTTCGCGCAGCGCGTCGACGAGCGCCTCGCGTCCCAGCGGAGCATCGTCGCGGAGCGTAACGGCGTAGGATTGCCGGTTCGTCTGTGCATCGTAGGGCCAGCGGCAAGGTGACAGATAGGGATGAGCGCGGACGGCGGCGTCGTATCGATCGCCCAGCCGTCGGCGCGCCTCGATCAGTTCGTCGATGCGTGTCATCTGGACCGTCCCCACCGCGGCCGCTATGTCACTCATGCGGTAGTTGTGTCCCAACTCGACGTACGACTCGCGTTGACGGCCGGCCTCACGGTGTCGCTGCCAGTCGGCCACGTCCCGACCATGGTTGCGCAGCCGGCAAAGCCGCTGGGCCAGGTCTGAATCGTCCGTGACCACGATCCCGCCTTCTCCCGTGGTGATGATCTTACGCGGGTGAAACGAGAAGCATGCCAGTGGCGTGTGTGTTCCGATCCGCTGGCCCCCGTATCGGGACCCGAGGGCGCAGGCGGCGTCCTCGATCAGCGGGCACGCGTGCTTGTCGGCGACCGCCTGCAGGCGGTGCAGGTCCGCCGGCAGTCCGAACTGGTGGACGGCGACAATCGCTTTCGTGCGGTGCGTGCAGGCCTGGTCGACGGACTTCGGATCGATGTTGAAGGTGTTCGGGTCCACGTCGGCGAACACGGGCGTAGCCCCGCAGTATCGCACGGCGTTCGCGGTGGCGATGAACGTGAGCGAGGGCACGACCACTTCGTGGTCCGGCCCGACATCCAGGACCCGCAGCGCCAGATGGAGGGCAGCCGTCCCATTCGAAACCGCCACAGCGTATGGCGCGCCCACGTAATCCGCCACCGCCCGCTCGAATCGCCTCACCATCGGCCCCTGCGTAACCCAGCCGCTGCGCAGCACGTCGGCGACGGCGGCATACTCCGCTTCGCCCATCACGGGCTTAGCCAATGGAACCGTAATGGCTCGGGACGATGTTACAGTGTCAGACACCGTCACCCTCTTGCAGGAAGCGTAGTTGCGTGGTCTCGGTATCGGCACACTGCCGTGTGACGGCCGGTCGACCGGCTACGGTCGTCAGCTCGCGCCGGCCAGGACCGGCTCCGCGCCTGCCGCCGCCGGATGCGCCAGCACCACCCTCGCGCCGTCCTCTCTCAGGCTCCGGTCGCACGCCTCGAGGACGCGGACGACCCGCAGGCCCGCCTCCCCGTCGACGCGCAAGGGCGTCGAGCTTTCGACGGCCGACACCAGGTGCTGCGCCTCGGCGCTCAGTGCTTCCCGCAGCGGGATGTGCGGCGTCCAGATATCGCCGATGCGATAATCGACCCGCCGGAGGCGCTTGCCGTTGGCTCCGGACGTGTTCGCGATCGGCTCGGCGCCGCTGTCGTAGACGCGGATTTTCTCGCTGTTCGACAGATCGTCGAAGATGATCATCTTGCGGTCGCCTCCGAAAATCATCCGGCGCACCTTGACCGGGCTGAGCCAGTTCACGTGGAAGTTCGCGATGAGACCGTCGCCAAAGTCCAGATTGATGTAGGCGACGTCGGCCTGCCCGCCGATGGTGTGACAGGATCCGGTTGCCACCACGCGTTCCGGCGAGCGCCCGATCACGTAATCGACTATGGAAAGATCATGCGGGGCCAGGTCCCAGACGACGTTGATCTCTTCCTGGATGAGCCCCAGGTTGATGCGCACGGAATCGACGTAGTTGACCCTTCCGATCTCGCCCGCCTGAATCAGGGCTTTGATCTTCTCCACGGCGGGCGTGAACAGGAACGTGTGATCGACGGCGAGCAACACACCTTTCCGCCGGGCCCGATCGATGAGTTCCTCCGCGTCCTCGCTGTCGTCGGTGAACGGTTTCTCCACCAGCACGTGCTTTCCCCGGTCGATCGCTTCACGGGCCAGCACGTAGTGGGAATCCACCGGAGTGGCCACCGCCACCAGATCCACGTCATCCCGCGCGATCAGCTCGCGGGCATCGCCGTGCCCCTCGATGGTCGGATATCGAGCGCAGATGCGCTTCCACCGATCCGAGACCGTGTCGCAGATGGCCGTAACCGTGGAACCATCACACTCCATGAACACCCGGACCAGATTCGGCCCCCAGTATCCGCAGCCGATCACACCCACACGCAACATGGCGTTTTCTCTCCATTTTCGGACCGTCATTGCGTCCGCCACTGCCGACGCTTTCCCACAAGGTTATCGGCGGTGCAGGGAGCGGACTTGCCCAGTAGCCAAGAAAGATCGCAGACAACTGCGGATGCACGATGGCCGGCGTGGCAGAGCACCGCCGGGCCGGCGCAGCTCGGTCGAGAGGCACCGACTGTTATCGGGCGTTGACGCTCCGCCGGGAACCGTCTTGACCGGGAACCGCTTGTCTTCACCCGCGTCGTTCGAGGCTGAGCATGCGCAGAAGCAAGCGCGTCGGTGTGAAGCTCGGGGGTCGATTGGCCGCCGGACCGGAGAATCAGGCGACTTCCTTCAGCCCCGATCGTATCCATCCCGCCAGCGCAGAAAACGGGCCGGCACACCAGCCACAATCGCGAATGCCGGAACATCCGAGGTCACCACGGCGCCGGCCCCCACGATGCTCCCCTTGCCCACGGTCACCCCGGGGAGGATTACCGCATTGACGCCGATATCCGCCCACGCCCCGATGCGCACCGGTTTGATCTGCAGGTCCGTCTGGATGATCGGCACATCCACGGGCATCGCCGTGTGGCGCGACCCGAGGACCTTCGCCCCGGGGCCCCACCCGACATGGTCCTCGATGACCAGGTCACGGGCGTCGAAGTAGCTTTGTGGGCCGATCCATACGTGGTCCCCGATCGCGCACGTCCCGTCGAACCAGCCCTGAATGTACGCCCCGGCGCCGATGAACACGCCGCCGCCGATCTCGAACGTCTCGGGATGCTTGAACCCGACGCCGGTACCGATGTGGACGCCGTGGCCGAAACGCCGCGCCAGGCCACGCAAGATCGCACGCCGCATCCGCTGATCCAGATCCCCCTCGCCACACGCGAAACGCGAGTACATTTCGATCAGAGCATCAGGGCCGTAGTGGTCGCGCAGGTAATCAGCCAATCCGGTCTCGAAGACCGGATCAGGAACGGTTTCCCTGGACCCATGGACGGCTTGGACGCACCGCGGCCCGGCGTCCGGCACTTTCAGCATGGCCACCCTCGCTCCCGGCAGCAGGCACGCGTCAGACGCAGGGGGGCCGGCGAAGGCCCCACGAATACCGTAGTTATCGGAATCCGCCCGGCTCTATCTTAGAATCCCTGACCGAAACTGGGACCCGCTCGCCGAACCGGTCAGACCGGAAGGATCGTCGCGATCACTCGCCGGACGATGGGCCCGCGCCCGTGTGGACGGGCGCAGCGGGCGACGCCGCGGAGACGGTCTGGGCGTCGCATCGCCGTCTGCCGACGGGCGATTCGTGCCGTCGCCGTTGAAATCCGGGTGCCGCCGGGGGCCTGTTTCTGTCGATACTGGGTTATTCGGTGCGTTATGCGGACGTGTTCGGGGAGTACCGCCGCACGCCGATACGCAAGGCTCCGCGTCGGCCATGGACGAATCACTGAGGCCCTATCGCTATCGCTGGCCCCGCGATTGGCTGCGCCGGTCGCCGCACTGGCGGCCGCTGCGTCCCACCCGTTTCCTCGCCCGGTCGATGCCCGAACCGGCTGACGAGCTCGCCGGCGACAGCCGCTGGCCGGCGTTCTTCCCCTCGCCCATCAGCCTGGTCACCACCACCGACGGCTCGCGGACGGGGCTGGAGAAGGTCGTCGCGGCGACGGTCGTCAACCGATTCCCCTATGTTCTGGCTGTCAGCCTCTGCCGCCAGCCGCTCTCGCAGCGGCATCACGTGCGCCGAGAGTTCATGAACATGCTCGAGCGCAGTGGCAGCGCCGCGGTTCAGTTTCTGCCTCCCGGGGCTGATCTGGACCGCGTGATCGACGTGATCCAGAGTGTTCCGGATGAGCGGACCGACCAGCGCGTTGCGCATTGCGGGCTGCAGGTGCGCGATGCGTTGACAGGCGGCGCGCCGGTATTCGAGTCGGCCTATATGGTATACGAAGCCCGCCTCGCCGAGCCGGGCCGGGACTTCCAGGGCGACCCGATCTATTCGACACCGTGGATCGACGCAGGAAGCCACCGCGTTTACTTCCTCGAAATCAAGGCGATTCAGCTTCGCGAAGACATCGCGCGCGGGCGCAGTCAAATCCACTGGCGAGCCCTGCCCGCCTGGGCACCGCGATTGGCCCCGCAACCGTCCCTGGCCGCTGAGGTCGACCGCGTGCGGACGGATCGCTACCAGAAAGGGTACACGCCCCACTACGTGTTCCCTTCGGCGGGCACGGCCGCGTTCGAAGCCGACGCCATTGAAAACGGCATGGCCGTCAAACACCTGCCCCCCCTGCCGCAGGACCAGGTGGAGGTGGACAACGACCGAGCGCGCTGGCCCTGCTTTTTCCCGTCGTCCGCCGGTATGATCACCACCTGGGCGGCGCCTCATGTGCCCAACGTGATGCCGTGCGGTTCGACAATGGTTGTCAGCCGCCACCCGCTGATCGTCGCCCCGTGCATTTCCTATGCGGCGATCAACGAGCGCTACGCGCCTCGCGGCACGCTTGACCTCGTCCGCCGGGCGGGTCGATTCGGCTGCAGCGTGCCGTTCGCCCACGATTGCGTCGTCAACGCGATCACCTACACCGGCAACATCTCGATCCGCGACGACCGCGACAAGATCGCCCACGCCGGGCTGGGGGTGTATCCGGCTGACCGGGCGCCGGTTCTCAGCGATCTGCCGGTTCACTTTGACTGCGAAGTGGCGCGTGAGGTCCGCCTCGGCACGCACGCCATGTTCCTCGGCCAGGTCCGCCGCATCCTGGTCCGCGACGACGTCAGTCCGCAGAACCCGCTGGACTGGTGCCCGTGGGCAGCCATTCGCAGCGTCAAACCCGCCGAGGACCCCGCTCCCGTCACGCCCGCCGCCGCCGTCTGAGACCGGTCACCCGGGAAGACCGCGATGTGCGGTCTGGTTGTACAGCCCGGCGTGCGTAGACCGCACTGTGTGACTGCGTCGGGGCCGTCCCCTCTTTCCTCGGCGGCCATGTCGCCATGTCGCTTCGTCCCGTTGTCTGCGCCTGACGTTTCGCGGGAGCACGCCCACTGGCTACCGACGCCGTCGTTGAGTTATCTTCGATTCCGAGTTTTCAATTTCCGGGTTTCCGCTACGATCTTCGCTGACGGAGGCCCACAGCTTGATCCACGCCGAACCCAGAGCCCGCGCCCGCATTCGGTTCATCAATCCGAACTGCCCGCTGTCCACCGTCACCATGCCGGGGTTGATCAGGCACATGACGTTTTCGCGGAAGGGCATCTTCATGCCCGTGGGAGTAGCGGTGTGCGCCGCCGCGGTGCCTGACGACTGGACGGTCGAGATTGTCGACGAGTGTATCAGCGAGACCCCTCACCAACCGAAGGGCGACGTCGATGTGGTGGGCATCTCGGCCATGACCACCCAGGCCCGGCGCGCCTATGCGCTGGCTGACGCATACCGGCGGCTGGGAGTCACGGTGCTGATGGGCGGGATTCACCCGTCGGTGATGCCTGATGAGGCACTCGGCCACTGCGACGCGGTCTGCATCGGCGACGGGGAGACGTGCCTGCCCCGCATGCTGGGCGACTGGCAGCGCGGCCGATTGAAAGCGCGTTATGACTGGGTCGACTACCCGGCGGCGCCCATCGGCACGCCGCGCAAGGACCTGCTTGACCCGGCCGACTATCTGGTCTTCAATCCGATTCAGACCACGCGAGGCTGCCCGCACAACTGCAGCTTCTGTACGACGCCGGGGGTGTTCGGCCGGAAGTTTCGCCAGCGGGCCATCCCGGACATCATCGACGAGGTTTGCGAAGCCAAGGAGCGCTTTCGCACGCGGGTATTCATTTTTTCGGACGACGACTTCGCCGGGAATCACGGCTGGGCGATCGAGCTTTGCGCTGCGCTGGAACCGCTGAAGGTGCGGTGGGCCAGCCAGTGTGACATTCTCATCAGCAACAATGACAAGCTGTTGTCAGCCATGCAGCGGAGCGGTTGCCTCGGGTTGATCCTCGGCCTGGAAAGCCCGGACCCGGCCACCCTGGCCGAGGCGGGCAAGCGATACGTCGACCCGGGCACGTACGCCTGGAGGATCCGCAAGATCCGCAGCTACAACATCAGTCTATGGGGTGCGTTCATCTTCGGGTTTGACACTGATGACTGGCGAGCGTGCATGGAAACCACGCGGTTTGCGCAGCGGGCCGACCTGTCGATGAGCTGCTTTCCGATCCTCACGCCCTATCCCGGCACGGGTCTGTGGAACACGTACCGCAGGCAAGGACGCATTCTGTCGGAGGATTGGGACCGCTATAACGGGGCGAGTGTGGTGTACCGGCCCAAGCGTATGACGCCGGACGCGTTGCGCCACGCCCAGATGGCCGCCTTCGCCGAGTTCTATTCGTTCCGGTCGTGCTCACGCCGGTTGGGGGTCTGGCCGCTCAAGAAGTACGGGTGGCTCGCGAACCTGGCCATCTGGCGCGGCATCCACTACTACTACCACCGCAAGGGCCGACGGATTCCCGCGTTCAGCGATTTCGCGGGCGCCGGGCGCAGGGGATTCCGACTGTCCTGTCAAGACGGTGAGCAGGATTCCGTCAGTGTTCAGACTACAGGTTCGGGTTCTTGATCCACTTGTCCAGCACGTTGATGACCGCGGGGCCGGCCAACACGACGAAGATGGCCGGGAAGATGCACAGGATGAGCGGTGCCATCAGCTTGACGGTGGTTTTCTGGGCTTTCTCTTCGGCGGCCTGACGGCGTCTGACGCGCATCGCATCCGACTGGTTGCGGAGCACGCGGGCGATGCTGGTCCCAAACCTTTCCGCCTGATTGACGACGCCGACCAGTGCCCTGACCTCGGCGACGGAGGTGCGCGTGGCCAGGTTGTCGAGGGCTTCGGCCCGTGGAATGCCCATTTGGCTTTCCCAGCTTGCGATCTGAAACTCCTCGCTGAGGACGGGGTGGACGTTTTTCAGCTCGTCACCGACCCGCTGGATGGCGGCGTCGAGCCCCAGTCCTGCTTCCACGGAGATCACCATCAGGTCCAGGCCGTCGGGCAAGCCATTACGGATCTGTTCCGACCGCCTTGCCGCCGCCAGGGTCAGCCACACGTTGGGTGCCATGAACGCCAGTCCGGCCGCGAATACGGAGTAGCCGAACAGGTGCATCATGTCCATGTGCTTGGTGTAGCAGATGAGCAAGGCCACGAGGCCAAACCCTATGCCCAGGACCGTCTTGCTGGACAGGAACAGCACGGGTGCCCGTTCGCGCCGGAACCCGGCGGTGGAGAGTTTGATGCGCAGCTTGGACATTTCCGCATCGGACTGCGGCATCACGGGCTTCACGGCGATCGGAGCGACTTTGTCAACCATCTTGGACGCCACCGATTCGCGTGCCTGTCGCCGCAGAGCGTCCAGCTCGCTTCCGCCCTTCGATCCGCTCATGCGGCGCCGAACGGTGTCTCGCTCATCCGATTTTCGCGGCATCAGCGCGTATATGATCAGGGCCAAGCTGAACATGCCCAGGCCTGCCAACGTGATGAAAGTCATGATCGGTCTCCCGGAATCCGCCGGAGGCGGCGGACACAAGCGTCATACCTTGATATTGACGATCCATCGGATCATCGCGATCCCCATCAGCGCCATGCCGCCGGCGCAGAACAGCATCATCTTGCCTCGCGGGTCGTACAGCATGGTTTCGGCGTAGCCCGGGCTGAGGAACATCGCTGCCAGAAACGCCACGACCGGCAGCCCGAACAACACCCACCCGGACAAGCGCCCCTCGGCGGTCAGGGCCTGCACCATCCCGTACAGTTCGATCCGTTGTCGAATCAGCCCGCTGATCTTGTCGAGCACCTCGGCCAGATCGCCGCCGGTGGTCCGCTGGATCAGCACGGCGGTGACGAAGAAACGGACATCCAGTGAGTCGACGCGATCCGCCATGCTCAGCAGCGCGTCCTCGATCTTGATGCCCAGGTTTTGCTCGTGGAACACCCGCCCGAACTCGCGTGCGATCGGGTCCGGCATCTGCTCGTGAATGAGTTGAATGGAGCCGGCGAGTGAATGCCCGGCACGCAGAGCCTGACTCATCATCTCGAAGACCTCAGGCAACTGATACGTGAGCTTCTTCATGCGGTTCCGGCGACGATAGGAGAGGTACATCAGCGGCACGAGGACGATGGCGCCGCCGCAGCCGGCGGCGGTGAGCAGGTCAAAACCGAACATCAACAAGCCCACCAGCACGACGCCGGCTGCTCCGAAGAGGTTAGCCATCATGCGGCTCGCCGACCAATCGACGTTCGCCTGGTCCAGCAGGACCTGGACCTTGGGGATGAAGCTCAGCCGCCCGATGGTCTGCCCGATGATGTCCTTGGCTTCCTCGCGCGCCTCTCGACGCAGGATGGACTGGATCTCCTTGCTCTCTCGTACCTTGGACCCGGATCCGCCACGAAGCCGTTGCTCCAGTCGCCTGCGCTCGCCCTGCCCGGTCTCCATGATCACCTGGAAGATACCGTACACCAGCAGAACCGATCCCGCCGCCGGCAGAATGAAGAACAGGTAGGCACTTATTGACCACGCCACAAGTAGTCCTACTCCCATGATGACCCCCATCTCCGCTCAGGGCGGACTCTACTCCGGTTCATCCTCAAACAGCACCTGCCGTTCGAACCAGCCCGTATCCACCTCCGCCCCCGAAGCTTTCATGCGCTCCAGGCACGAGGGGCGAATGCCCGTGGCCACAAAGCGCCCGTACGCCTTCCCCGATACACCGATTCCCAACTGCTCGTACGCGAAGATGTCCTGCATCGTGATGATGTCACCTTCCATCCCCTGCACCTCGGTGATACTGACCATTTTCCGAGGCCCGCCCGTCAACCGCTGAGCCTGCACGATAATGTTGATCGCCGACGCAAACTGTTGCCGGATCGCGCGCAACGGCAACTCGAATCCCGCCATCATCACCATGGTTTCGACCCGGGCCACGGCGTCCCGCGTGCTGTTGGCGTGTATCGTCGTAAGCGATCCGTCGTGCCCCGTGTTCATCGCCTGCAACATGTCCAGCGTCTCCGGTCCGCGGCATTCACCAACCACGATCCGGTCCGGGCGCATCCGCAGACTGTTGATCAAAAGCTCCCGAATCGACACCCGCCCCCGCCCCTCGATGTTCGCCGGACGCGATTCGAGCCGGACGACGTGCGGCTGACGAAGCTGCAACTCAGCGGCGTCCTCGATCGTCACGATCCGCTCCGACTCCGGGATGAACGTCGAGAGGTTGTTGAGCAGCGTCGTCTTTCCCGACCCGGTCCCCCCCACGATCAGGACGTTAAACCGCGACAGCACGCACGCATTCAGGAAATCGCGCATCTGCTCGGTGCACGATCCCAGGGTGATGTAGTCATCCCAGGTGAGCGGGTCCGCCCCGAACCGCCGTATGGACATGGTCGCGCCGTCGATCGCCAGCGGCGGAATCACCGCGTTGACCCGGCTCCCGTCCGCGAGCCGCGCGTCAACCATGGGCGACACCTCGTCGCAGCGTCTCCCCACGGCAGACACGATCTTGTCGATGACGTGCATGAGGTGTGCTTCGTCCCGGAACCGCACGTCGGTCAGGGTCAGGCGCCCCTTGCGCTCCACGTAAATCTGCTTGGGGCCGTTGATCAGGACGTCGCTGATCGACGGGTCGGCCAGCAACACCTCGAGTGGGCCGAGACCGAACGTCTCATCGAGAACCTCGCTGATCAGGCGCTGGCGTTCACTGAGGTTCAACAGGGTGTGTTCCTGCTCGCAGAGATGCTCGACCACGTCTCGGACCTGGCGGCGGACCGAATCATCGTCATCCGCCATGCGAGCCATGTCCAACTGCTCAACCAGCTTGCGGTGGATCTTCGATTTAAGCTGGTTGAAGGCCTCCAGCCTCTCGTCGGCTACCCTGCCCCTCGGCTCGCCGCTGCCCGGCTTCTTCGATGAGGGCTTGATGGGGCTTTGTGGCCGGGGGCTCTCGGGACGTACGGGTTGCTGTTGTGCTTTCGGTGGAAGCTTGATCGTTGTGGTTGCGCGTTTTCCAAACACCATTCACCTGCTTTCGACGTCAACAACTCCTTGAGGTCGTTCAACGGTCCGGCCCCTGAGGGTATGCCCCGCGGAGGTGGCCGGCATGCTGGGCAGCTACGCGCTGCTAGGGAACCTTGCTTAGCCGTCCTGCCTTTCTCGTCCCTTCGAGATCATCATCTCCCTCGGCGCCACCGTGCAACCGCCGGGCCAGGTCGACGATCGCCAGACGCGCCTTCGACCGCGCATGCCCCCTGGCCAGCGGCTCGCCCAGATTGATGGCCGCACTGACACTGGGCCAATCATGCGGTATCGATGCGTAGACATTGACGTTCAGCGTTGCTTCGATATCGGCCGTTGAGAGGTTAGCCGACTCGTTACCCAGGCGATTGCACACCACGCGAACGCGGTCCAGATCGAATCCGGCCTGTCTCATGGAGTCCAGCATGCGTTGGACGTTCCGAACGTCAGGCACGAGCAGCTCCAGGACCAGAAGAATGGAGTCCGCTATGTCGAGGACGGCTTTGGCTCCCGGGTCGTAGCGTGACGGCCCATCCACCACCACGTAGTCGAACATCGAGACCAGCCCGGACAGTGCCCCGAGGCAGTGAACCGCGGTGATCGTGTCCGCCTGCTCGAAGGACGGGGGGCGGCACAGCACGCGCACGCCGCTACCATGGCTGGCCAACGCTTTCTCGATGACCTGGGGCTCCAGGCGCTCCGGGGTCTCGCACAGATCCGCGATGCTGTAGACCGGTTCGAGGTCCAGCATCGTTCCCACTTGGCCGAATCGGTAGTCGAGGTCCACGAGGCAGACCCCCCCCGACGCGAACGAGGCCAGTTCCACTGCCAGATTCGTGGCCAGCGTCGTCGCGCCCACGCCGCCCGCCCCGCCGACCACGGCGATCAAGTTGCCTTGTTTCCAGCTGCTGCTGATCCGGTCGGCGATACGCTGCATCGCCTCGCCCAACACCTGTGGATCAATCGGCTTGGCGATGAATTCCTTGACGCCCTGGCGCATGGCCGACAGGATCAATTGCCCGTCCGTGGAGTTGGACACGGCAAAAATCGCCAGGTCGGGATGGGCGCTGGTCAGCTTCCCGGCGACGGGTAGGATCACGTCGGGAACCGGGTCGACATTGACGATCAATACGTGGGCCGGGATTTGCTGGATGGCCTGGGGCAGCAAGGCCGGTTCGTCAACCTCGGCGACGATTTTCACCCCGTTCAGCGCAAGGACAGACTTGCGCAGTGCCGCGCCGTAGTTCTCCTCCGCATTGAACAGGATGACCCGGAGGCCGGGCGCCATCAGACGGTTCCCTCGGTGCAGGTCCGGCGCAACGGGGACGCTCGCCAACGCGCGGTGGCACGCCCCGCGCGTTCTTGCCAGCCTAAGACAGACGCTCCGGACCACACGCTGACGGTCTGCGAGCCGTGCCGACTACGATCGTTGGCCCTGCTTGTGTCCCCTGCGCACATCACGTTTACTCGATCAACCTCAAGGACCGGGCTCTGGCCAAGCCGACGAGAGCCTGCCTCAACTCGATGGTGCCCTGGGCGACCGCCCCTGGCACCTGGGAACGGGCGCGCCCGTCCGGTTCGGCGATCGTCTATGTCGGCTGCCGGCCGGCGCCCACGGTCACGGCGAGAATCCGGAATTCCCGGTCGACGGCCGCCCGGCCCCGGTTCAGGGTGTGGGCAAGAGCCGCGTCCGGGACCGCCTGCGCTACAGCGAAACCGTGGCCGCCGGCGAAGTCGTCGCGAACCGCGCGCCCGAATTCAGCGTCGTCGACCCTGAAGGCCGATATGCGGTCGCCGGCCGGACGTCGCCCCGGGCACTTGTCGGTCACCGGGGGCAGTACCGTCGACTCGGCGACGTCATCCTGCGAGAGCGTGACCGAAGCCGCGAGCGACGCCGCATCGGTTGCTCTCTGCAGATCGGCCTTGGCGTTATGCAGTGCGCCGGTACCAAACGCCAGCGCGGAGACGCCGGGCAACACCGTTGTCATCAGAGCCGTTTCGATCGCCCGTGTGCTCTGGTATCGGCGGCGATCGGCGTTTCGTCGTCTCCGCGCTTCCATGGCTTTCACCCTCCCTCGCACTGCATGGGATTGAACGTCCTGTTGCGGCGGGTCACGACCGTTTCGCCTCATCCACGTCCGCCCCGCTGGTCTCTACAATCCCCACACGGTTTCGTGCCCCCAGGGCCCGTGGATGGAAAGCTCGTCGGCCTGCGATTTCAATCCCACACGCGCCGGCGTCGCGGTTTTGTACACGTCGGTCCGGATACTCGGATCCTGCGCCGGCTCGCCCTCTAACAGCCCCAGGGCGTACAGCTGATAATCGTTCGGCGGCGTGATGAACTGCCCGGGCACCGGCGAGACCTGGTCCGGATTCAATGGAGCGATAATCTCCGGCGTAACGAGGATCACCAGTTCCGTGACTCGCCGGCGATACTCGACCGATCGGAACAGGGCCCCGAGAATGGGGACGTCCCCCACTCCAGGAACCCGGCTCACCACGCCTCGCACTTCGTCATCCAGCAATCCGGCAATCGCGATCGTCTGACCGTTGCCGACTTCCACGGTCGTCTCCGCGCGCCGTTGCGTCAGGCCGGGCACCGAGATGCCCTGGACCTGCATCGCGCTGGAGAAATCGGTCTCGCTGACCTCCGGCGCCACGCGCAGGCGGATCCGCTGGTGGTCCAGCACGACCGGGGTGAACTGCAGACGGATCCCGAATTCCCGGAACTCGATCGCGATGGCCCCGAGGGCCTGGGGAATCGGGTACGGGAACTCGCCGCCGGCCAGGAACGACGCCGTCTCCCCGCTGATCGCGGTCAGGTTCGGCTCAGCGAGGATTCGCAACAGGGAGTTGTCGGCGAGTGCCCGCAGGAAAACCTGCATTTGCACCCGCGGGAACCCAAGCGCCAGCGTGGTGGAATCGCTGATCACGTTGTCGCCGGTCACGAACGGAATCGTGCTCCGCGCGTTCACGTCACTCAACGGACTGATGTTCGTCGGATTGAGCCCGCCCAGATTGTTGACGACGAACACGTCCTGAAAATCATCGCCGGCCAGGAAGCCGTTGATGCCCAGCGCCCGGACGGCCGACCGGTTCACCTCGGCGACCGTACACCGCAGGAGCACCTGTTGCTCACCGGCCACCGTCAGGTGATTCTGCACTCCGTCAGGCCCGCCGCGACCGGCCTCCTGCGCGAAGATCTGCGCTATCTGCTCCATGCGCTGCGCCATTTCCGGGCCGCTGACGGTCCCCGAGAGGACGATGTTTCCCAGGAACGACGTGGCTTCCGCAGTCGATTGCGGGTCGATCTTGCGCAGGGTTTCGTTCAGGGCCGTCAGGTCCAGTTCGACCGTCACCTCGAAGATGTGCTGCTCGCCGTTTGACCAGGCGATCACCTGCGTGGCGCCGTAATCGGCTCCGGTGATGAGCAGTTGCATCGGGCTGATCGTCTGGACGTAGGCGATGTCCGCCGAGATCGCCTGCACTCGTTCCAGGGGCACGCTCGTCTCAACGATGACGCTCTTGTGCAGTGGGACCGTGATCCGGAGCGTCTCGGCGGAGAGGTCGCGCACCTCGGCCGCGAATTGACCACCCGGGGCGATCGCGCCCACTGCCGGCGTGGACGGCTCAGCGGCCGGCTCTTCCTGGGCGTGGGCCGGGCAGATCCACACGGCGATCAGCCACGCGGCGGCCAGACAGGCCCGCTTGCAGCGCCGCTTCCTCAGAAGCATGCGCCACGGCACGGGATTCCACACTCTTCGCCGATCGCACTCTATGTTGGGCAGGGACATTATTCACCAACCTCCTTAATGGCGGGCTCGCTGTAATCCGAATCCCAATCCGATCCCGTCGACCCTGCGCCGCTGCGACGCAGAAGGCGCTCTTGAGGACTCAACGCACTGCGGCGACCGGGATCGACACGGGGATACGACGGTCCGGCGGGTACGAACGTCGCCCCGGAATCACCTTCAGTCAGCCCCCGCTGGACACCCTTGACCGCCATGGACCGGATCCCGTCGTACATGATGCGGATCACGTCGGGTCCGTTGATCACGGTCACCGTCGCATCCCGATCCTGGGCGGCATCGGCGACGGGCGGCGCCATCGGACCACCGGCGAGCGGCCCGATAAACGGCCCGGGCTGAGGGCGCCGCTCTCCGAGCACCTCGTCCTGATGGGCTTCCGCGTTGTCGGTGATCAGTGTGTCGTCCTCGGATCGCATGGCCAGCGTCAACCGGCCCTTCGTCTGCGCCAGGTGCAGTTTCGGAACGTCGGCTTCGGGAACGATCAGCGTCACGGAGCGGACGCGCACGGGACCGTCCTCGGTCGTGGTTTCGCTCAGCATCTGTCCCACGGCCCCGACTTTGACCCGCTGCAGGAACACCCGGCTCGTCGTTTCCTTCTTGCGTCCGGGCTTGACCACGTCCATGACCACGATCACGTCGACGAAGCACCCCGGACGGAGCAGGTAGGCCACACCGGTCGACTCGTCGACTTTCACCGCCATCGCCCGATAGCCTTCCTCGATGCGCTCTTCGATTCCCGGGAGCGTTCCCTCCTCCGCGATCATGGCCGAGGTGACCACCGCTCCCTGGGGAATGAACTTCTTGCTGACGCGCCCGACGAGCCCGTCGATGCTCGCGTAAGCATCGGGCGGCAACAGTGGCGTCTTGGGGGTCCTTCTCACCATGAGCATGTCGGGCGTAATGCGGATCGACGAGGCGATGTCCGAACTGGCGATCACCGCGTCAACTTCTTCCATGTCCACACGCGAGCCCTTTGCCTTCTGAATGGCATCCACGCTGAACTTGACCGCCAACACTCCGACCACAAGTCCCAACACCAACGGAATAATCGCTCGGTTCTTCATGATTCCCTCACACTACACAGTTGTGGCGGCCCGCCGCGTCCGGCACGGGCGGATCCGCCCGGCCCACGATCTGCCACCTAAGGTCTCGTCGTTCCCGACAACGCAGGTATGTTCTATATCGGTTGGATGCAGGCTCTGACGAACCTGATCAAATGAAAATCTCCGGGAAGCCAATTTCGGCAGGACGTCGCGGGCATTTGATTCCCGCAATCCGATAACCAGCAGCGAGGTTCCAATAAACCAGGCGCCTCTTCAACGTAGCCGTTCATCTTCCGAGAATGTTCGTGTTCCAAGGTGGGCCGCGCATACCTGCGCGGGGGCACTCAAGATGTTCATGCGACGCGCGCCGGCGGCGGCGCCAAGCGCCGCCGGATACCGTCGCCGCTATGAACACGGCCAGTGCCCCCGTGGCGGCCTGCAGGCACCGTCGATGCCGCGCCGGGCAACATCGGGCGCCTCACGGTCAGACCGCCTCCGGCCCCGGGCACTAGCTGGTTGGGGTTGTGACCGACGCGCCTTCTTTGCGCATCGAGCACGCGCCGACGACCGGGCTGTCTCCGTGGGGGAACATGAAGCCCACTAACGAGACTTCATTCGCGGGAATGGAAACCTGCACGGTTTCCATCGGGCTGCCCCCCGGGACGGCGTGGGTCATGGTCACCGTGTAGTTCGTGATGCCGGTCCCGCTCATGATCTCCGCCACGCGACCCGTCACCTCGGTGTATGGCTCGGTCGTCGTTTGGAGCACGGCGATCCGGCAACCTTCGCGGGCGGCATGGACCACGGTCTGGCGAACCATGAACACGTACCCGTATTCGATGATCCCGAACAGCAGTGTAAGCAGCAACGGAGCCACAACGGCAAACTCGACCAGCGCAGCTGCTCGCCGTCGCCCCACCTTGCTTCCGTTCCCTATCGCACGCATTACAGTGCCCACCAATGAAAGACCTGACCCGCAAGCACGATCAGCGAACCGACGGTCAACGGTACGCCGTAGGGAAGTAACTGCGACGTCGAGCCGAAGCTCTTGGCCGAACCGAACTCCCCGAACATCGTGTTACGGCTGGACATCTTGACCACGATCGTACCCATGTTCGCCCACGCGTGGCGGATCCGACCGGAGCCTACGATCATGATCACCGCAACAATACCGCCGATGATGCCACCGACGCAGAATGAAATCAGTGTCATCCACGGGCCGAACCACACGCCGATGGCTGCCATCAGCTTGACGTCGCCGGCCCCCATCCCGTGCATCATCCACGGAACGATCAGAACACCGAATCCGACCAGCAACCCCAGCAACCCGCTCACCAGACCGGCCCCCCCGTGGAATATCCCCTGCATGGCGAAGCCGCACAGTATCAGTGTCGCGTTCAACCAGTTGGGGACCCTGCGCTGAGCGTAATCCGTCCATGACGCCAACAGAACACCGGGCACCAGAATCGCACACGTCGCGCCCCAGTACGGCTCCATGATCTCAGTCCTCCCGCAGCTGTCGTTAGCTGTCGTTGATCAACCCCTTGCATCGAATCGGCGGCGAGCGCTGAATGCCGGATCGTGCCGGCGCTGAATCTGATGTCCCCCGCACCCCAAACAAGGTGATGGGCTCTCGCCCGTTCGGACGAGGCCCATTCACCCTTGTCTGGTCTATCACCTTTCCCGGCTTCGTGCCCTCGGCACACGCCGGTACGACTACCCTGCCGACTAGCCCGCAGGGAGCTTGCTCTCGACGTTCTCGAACACACTGGTCACCTTGGTGCCCAGGTTCGTAATCGCCGTCAGCGCCGCGATGATAATCAGCGCCAGCATCACCGCATACTCAGTTGCGGTAGGGCCATCTTCCGACTTGAGGAACTCACGAATCCGGTCCATAGCTTTTCTCCCTTCACAAAAGAGGTTCCGGGTCGATATCCGCGACCCGCAGGTGAAACAAACCGTACCGGCGCCACTCCGTTGCGCAGGTACCTGCTACACTCGACTCGGACCTCCACAGGGCTCGAGCATCGCGCCGATCCCTCCCTGGCTCGACGCCGTCCCGATCGATAGCCATCCTTGAACCGATCTCTTTTCATGTAATTTTCGATTTGCCCGAAAGCAAACCCGCGGGCGGTTTTTTCGCGCTGTTTTACCGGGAACGTCCGCATCACGCATTTTGCGCGCCAAGCTGGGCAAACTTTAGGAATCAGGACGTGCCCAGGCAACGAGTTCCAAGGAGTCAGCAGCGCGCAAGAGACCGTTTGCGGACCTTGTCCGACACAGCCGGTCAGGCCTGCCGGGCCATAATCACCTGCCCGTCATAGGCGAGGGCCATGCTCTCCGGTAGCTCGAGGTTGGTCTCGGTGTGCTTGAGGGCGTGGGCGATGTGCGTGAAGTAGGTCCGCCTCGCGCCGACGTGCCGGGCGGCCTGCACCGCCTGGTCGAGGTTGAAATGCGTGGGATGGGGCCTGCGCCGCAACCCGTCGAGAATCAACGTGTCCAAGCCATGCAGCAACTCCATCGACGCCTCCGGAATGAAGTTGCAGTCCGTACAGTAGGCGATCGGCCCGAACCGGTAGCCCAGCACCGCCAGCGGTCCGTGCATCAGGGGGATGGGGATGATCGTCTTCCCAGAAACATCCAGGGGGCGCTCGTCGATCGGAAGCAGCTCGAGTTCCGGCTTCTGCGAAGGATACTCCGGATCGTCTTCAAAGGCGTACCGAAACGACCGTCGGATGACGTCCACCGTGTGCGGCAGCCCGTAGCAGCGGATCGGGCGGTCCATCAGCCAGTTGAACCGCCGCAGATCGTCCAGACCGGATACGTGGTCCGCGTGATGGTGAGTGAACAACACGGCGTCCAGCCGACGGATGTTGTTGGCCACACACTGGAGCCGCAGCTCCGGTGCGGTGTCGACCAGAAACATCCGGTCACCGTAGTCTACAGCGATGCCCGGGCGCGTTCGCTTGTCCCGCGGATCGTCCGACGTGCACACGGGACAGTCACACCCGATCATCGGTATCCCGTGCGACGTCCCGCTTCCCAGTATGATCACCCTGATGGTATCGACCGGTTTCATCCCTACCCGTCAGACCAACGCAACGCGGCGCCATCGGCCAGCCGCCGCAAGCGGACCATTATACACGCGCGCCACGCTTGACGCACCGGGCCGGCGCTGATACCGTCTCGCGCCCGCGTGTGCGGTCGGGCACCGGATACACAACATGACTCCGACTCAAACCGAAACCGGCCTGGCCCGTCGTGCGATCTGCACCTGGATGCTGCTTGCCTTGACGGCGTGCACGGGATCCGCGGGTTGCCGCGCCGGGCGTCCCGCCTCCGGCCGGCGGGTCGACGAGGCATGGGCAGCCGCCGAACGAAGTCTCCCGCCGGAACGCGAAACGGCACCAGCACCCGCCCAAACCGTGGATCCACCCGCTGACGACGCGATCGCCACGGTGAACGGCCGGCCGATCCCGCGATACCGCATAGTGGATCTCCTGCTGGCCGGGCATGGGCCGGGCGTTCTTGAACAGCTTGTCGTGCTGGAAGCGGCCAAGACGCTCGCCGCCGAGCGCGGGCTCGTCGTGACCGAGGCCGACGTGGAGGCGGAATACACTCGCTCGTTGAAGCAACTGACGTCGGCGCTGCCCGGGGGCGAGCCGGACATCTTCGATCGCAAAGCGGGCGAGACGATCCTGGCGGACATCCTGTCGCGGCGCAACATATCGGCCCGCGAATACCGCTTGGCCGTGGAACGTAACGCCCATCTGCGCAAAATCGTCACCGACCGGCTGCGATTCACTGAGCAGCAGCTTCGCGAGGAGTTTGACGGCGTGTACAGCCAAGGGGCACAGGTCCGCCATATCCAGCTCGCCGATCTGTCCCAGGCTCAGGAGGTCCGTCGCCGGCTCGACGCCGGCGCTGACTTCGCCGAGCTGGCGAGGCAGTTCAGCACCAACGCCGACACTGCCCGCAATGGTGGGCGCCTCCCGCTGCTGACCCCAGACGATCCCGACATACCGGCCGTGCTGAGGGAGGTGGCATTCGCGTTGAACGACGGCGACGTCTCCAATCCCGTGCGCGTGGAAGGCGAGTACCATATCCTCTTCCGCGAGCGGACGGTGTCACGACGGCCGGTCGACTTCGCCGCCGTTCGTGATGAGCTGGAACAGCGCCTCCGGGACCGGGCCACGACACCGGCGATGCAACAATTGTACAGAACCTTGTACGAGCAGGCCGATATCACCATCTACGATCCGGTCCTGCGATCAGCCGTCGAGCGAAAGCGGGGCCAGCAGCCGCCCGCCGGTCAAGGGCCCGAGTGACGGCCTTGGAGACTCCGACCCCGGGGCAGATCGTACGCATCGCTCGAGAACCGGGATCGCATGCAGAGCCGCCGAACCGTCGGCCCCTGGTAGCGAAAGGAAGGCAACGTGCACGACGCAGCGAAGTACAAGGCCGTGCTGTTGTTCGGTTGTCCAGGATCGGGCAAGGGGACCCAGGGGGCGGCGCTCGCCGGGATGCCCAACCTCTACCACCTGGCGATGGGCGACATCTTCCGGGGGTTGGACAAACAAAGCGAAATCGGAAAGGAGTTTCTGTCCTATTCCACGCAGGGCCTGCTCGTGCCGGATGAGCTCACCGTCCGCGTCTGGAAGCAGCACGTGGAGTCGCTCGTCGGGCGAGGCAAGATCAAGCCGGACTACCACGTGCTTCTGCTGGACGGTATCCCACGCACGCCCGCCCAGGTCGAGCTGCTGCGCGAGTGCCTGACCATCGTCAAGGTGATTCATCTGGTGATCGACAACATCGACGGGCTGGTCACTCGTCTGAGCCTGCGCGCGAGAAAGGCCGACCGCCCCGACGACGCCGACGAGAGCGTCATCCAAAAGCGGATCGAAGTGTACGAACGCGAAACCGCCCCCGTGCTCGAATCATTCGACGACGACCTGATCAGCGAGATCAACGCCGATCAACACCCACTGGCCGTGCTCCGCGACATCGCCGATTGCCTGAGCACGCGCGTGGACGGAAACATCTAGTGGCGTCATGAACCAGCGCATACGATCAGCCCTGGCCGCCGCCTGCCCCGCCCTGGTAATCACTTCAGGGTGTTATCCGTTCGGAGGCGGGGACGAACCCCGCACGATGACCGTCGTGACGCCGTTGGTGGAGTCTCTGAATAACCCGACCGCCGTTCTCGTCGCCGCCGACGGCCGCCTGTTCGTGGCTGAAAGCGGTGCCGGTCGGATCCTCGCCGTCGACGCGGATGGAAACGTCTCCACGTTGATCGAGGGGTTTCCGCTGGGAACCTACACCCCCTTCGACATCGGGCCGCTGTCGCTGGCCACCGCCGCCGACGGCACGCTGATCGTAGGCGAAGGCGGCAACCGGGCCGGACGCGACCGGGTGTCGTTCTACTCCACCGACGGAGTCCGTACCGCCGAACCGCTGACACCGGTCGCGGGCAGCGATCTTTTCGACGTCGTTGTCGAGCCGTCTTCGGGAAACCTGTACATCGCCGGTACCGGAAGCAACCGCATCTACGTGGCCGCCCCCGCCGACACCGGCGGGTTTGAGCAAGCCACGGATTTCGTAACCGACACCACCGCGGACCCCATCCGCGCGGCAGCCCCCTCTGCCCTCGCCTTCGACGCTCAGGGCCGACTGCTGGCCGGATTCGCCGACGATGCCGGGGGGAAAATCGTCGCCCTCAACACCGACGCGCAGGCACAGTCGCTTCTCATCGAAACGCTGGTTTCGGAGGCGGCGCCGATCATGTCGATCGCGATTCGGCCGTCCGACAACGCAATTGCCTACGCCGAACAGGACGGGCCGCACTCCGGGAGCGTCGTCATCATCGCCCCGGAGGGAATCGCATCGACCTTCGCCAGCGGGTTGGCCGGCCCGACCGATATCGTCTTTGCCGCTGATGATCTCATGTATGCCGCGCTCATGGGCGACCCTCCCAACGGCAATGCCGGCCAAGTCGTCACCATCGAGGTCGTCGACATCACCACCAACGGCATCGAGGAGGAGCCCGACACCGCTGGCCCGCAGGCGTAGCGTGCCAACCGAGCCGCGACGCGAAACGCGTCCGGGGCGGAGCTTCTGCGCACGTCACCAAGGACCCGCAAGACCACATGCCAAGCACGGGGCGCGAATGCCCGTTG
This sequence comes from Phycisphaerales bacterium, assembly GCA_020353195.1. Lineage (GTDB taxonomy): Bacteria > Planctomycetota > Phycisphaerae > UBA1845 > UBA1845 > JAFGJQ01. The sequence continues at coordinate 1,745,267 of CP070691.1, forward strand.
CATCGAAACGCGGACTCGCGCACACTGTTATCGGCCTTTGTTGACCATTACGAGCGGGGATGATTACGGAGGAGCATCGTGAAGGGCATCAGCTTGCTGTGGGGTCTGGTCGCAATCTTCCTGTCGGCAGGGAACGCGTATTCGGATGAAGACACGGCACGCGGCGTGGTGTTCGAGGACGTCAACGGCAACGGCCTGTGCGACCCGGGCGAACCGGGTGTCGCCGGTGTGGCCGTCTCCAACCAGGAGCAGGTCGTCGTGACCGGGGAAGACGGGCGCTACGCCCTTCCCGTCACGGACGACACGATCATCTTCGTCACCAAGCCCTCGGGCTATGCGGTCCCCCTGGGCAAAGACAATCTGCCCCGCTTCTACTACGTCCACAAGCCGAACGGCTCACCCAAGCTGTATCATCGCGGCGTCGGCCCGACGGGGCCGCTGCCGGAATCGATCAACTTCCCGTTGAATCGCCGGAGCGAACCGTCCGCTTTCAAGGTCATCGCGATGGCCGATCCACAACCCGAAACGTCGCAGGAGGCCGACTACGTCCGCGACGACGTGCTCAACGAACTGGTCGGCACCGACGCCGCATTCGGCGTCACGCTCGGCGACATCATGTTCGATCATCTCTGGCTGTATGACCGGTACAACGACTACGTGGGGAAGATCGGGATTCCCTTCTACAACATCATCGGCAACCACGACATGAACTACGACGCCGATGACGATGATGATTCGGACGAGACGTTCCACCGCTACTTCGGTCCCAATTACTGTTCATGGGACTACGCCCGGCTTCACTTCGTCGCGCTGGACACCATCATCTGGGGCGGAGCGGGCCAGGGCACCGGCCGTTACCGCGAAGGCATCACCGATCGCCAGCTCACCTGGTTGGCCAACGACGTCGGGCACGTCGCGCAGGACAAGCTGATCGTGCTGCTCATGCACGCCCCGCTGCACACGTTCCGAAAAGACGAGCCCATCCCCGGCACGAAGCGGCTGTTCGACATCCTGAAACACCGCCCGAAAGTGCTCGCCCTGGCCGGTCACACCCACTTGCACGAACACGTGTTCTTCGACAAGAGACACGGATGGGAAGGCGAGGGCGGGTTTCACCTGCTGATCTGCGCGGCCGTGTGCGGATCGTGGTGGGGTGGCCCGAAGGATTACCGCGGGATCCCCGTCGCCGACCAGCGCGACGGCATCCCCAACGGTTACGTCATCCTCGACGTCAACGGAACCGACTACGTGACGACCTACAAGGCTGCCGGCTTCGACCGCGATTACCGGATGCGCATCTATCCACCGGGCAGCACGGGCAGCAGCCCGCCGGCACGGAGGGAGCTTCTCGTCAACGTCTTCGACGGCAGCGAGCGGTCGAATGTGGAGTACAGCCTGGACGGCGCCGAGTTCGTTTCCATGACGCGAACTCCGCAGCTCGATCCTCTGGCCGAGGCGATGCTGTCGGGCGTGATGAAGTCCAGCAAATCCTGGGCCGGTCCCGCGCCCTGCCCGCATATGTGGGAAACCACCCTGCCCGAACCGCCCTCCCGCGGAACACACGTGGTGACGATCCGTGTCACCGATCATTACGACCGCACGTACGAGCAGTCGAAGATCTTCGTCTACCGGTGATCTCCCACTCGATCCCGCGGCGCAGCAGCACCAGCCGCCGGCGGGCCGCTAATTCACGCAGTTCAACACTTCGCCCGTTTCCTTGAACGTCTTGACGATGCGGACCGTCTCCTCGGCGACGGCCAGTTGAGCCTGCTCGGTGGACGCTCCGATGTGGTGGGTTCCGTAGACCATGTCCGCCTTGACGACGGGATCGGAGAATTCTCTGTCGCTGGCCCCGGGCTCGATCTCGTAGACGTCCAGCCCTGCGCCCCGAATCCGGCCCGACGCGATCGCCTGGGCGAGTGCCTGTTCATCCACGACTCCGCCGCGGCTGCAGTTGATTACGCAAGCGGCCGGCTTCATGAGGGCGAACTGCTCGGTGCTCAGCAGGTGCTTGGTCTCCTCGCCGCCGGGTGTGTGCAGGGAGACGAAATCCGATTCGCGCAGCAGGGTGTCCATCTTGACTTTGCGGATGCCCAACTCGCGTTCCGCCGTCTCATTGGCCACCACATCGCAGTAGATGAGGTTCATCTCAAACGCCCGGGCCCGCCGGGCGAGCAGGACCCCGATCCGGCCCAGACCAACGATGCCCAGGGTGCGCCCCTTCAGCCCCCGCGCCTTGCCGTACTCCTTCTTGTGCCAGATGCCGGCTCGGAGGTCGACGGCGTTGTGGACGATCCTGCGATCGAGGGCGATGATCAGGCCCATCGCCAGTTCCGCCACCGCAGTCGAGTTCATCCCCGGGCAGTTGGCGACGCGGATGCCCTTGGCCGCCGCTGCCGCCGTGTCGATCGTGTCGTACCCGGCGCCGGCGCGGATGATCAGCTTCAACTCCCCGGCCGCATCGATGACGTCAGGTGTTACCCTGGTCGACCGAACGATGAGAATGTTACAGCCCGTTCTGCCCACAGTCGCGACCAGGGTGTCCCCGGACAGGTCCGGGTCCTGCGTAACCTTGCACCCCGCGACCTGAAGTTGTTCGATTCCGGCGGCCTCAAACTTGTCGGCAATCAACACGTTCATCATTGCACCTCACGAGACTCGCTGTTGAGAACGAACGACGGACAGGCTGCCCCTCGAACCTCCGCCGCGCGTTCCGTCACGAAACGGCTGCGGATTGTAGCATCCCTGCGCCGCTCAGCCTAGCCCGGCATCTGGCAGGTACACGACGGCCGGGGCGCTCGCGGGCTAATCCGTTGAGAACAGCCGCTGGAACACCCAGAAGTCGGCCAGGTCGATGTTGTCGTCCACGTCAGCATCGAAGGGTTCGCAGCCGGCGGGTGGTTCGGTGGCGCCTGGACCTGTGACGCAGGACTCAAAGGCCGCGTAGTCGGCTAAGTCGACGTCGCCGTCGGCATCGGAATCGCCGAACGGGACACTCACCGCCGGGACCCGCGCGATGCGGAAGCCCAGCTGATCCAGTGCCCAGCCCGGACCCGCGAACTTCCGCTCCGTCGTATCCACACCTGGCCCGGAGCTGTCGCCGTAATTCCAGCCGCCGCCGCGCATGGCCCGCGTCGTCAGTCCGTAATGGTCCTGCATCCATTCGAACACGTTGCCCGTCATGTCATACAGGCCATACCCGTTGCTCGTGGCGTTGGTCACGAAGCCGTCGTGGGTGGAGCCGTCGTAATACGCCACGAAGGTGGTGCCATTGTCGAACGGGTCGCCGCTGTCCTTCCAGTTCCCGTCGGCAGAGGTAGGAGGTCCGCTTCGGCCGTAGCCGTAGATCGTATTCTGGTTGAGGTCGGAGCGCCATGCGGCGGCCTTGTACCATTCGTTGTACGCGTCGGCCCCGAACGCATTGTTGTCCATCGGCAGGCGAAACCCGCAGTAGCCGGTGACGAGAGCCTGCCGTTCGGCATCGTTCATGAAGCGGCTGGTCCAGTCGGCCTGCGTCACGGTGACCGGCCTCCAGGCGTCCAGGTCCGCGCTGCTGCCTTCTCCGTAACAGCGCTGACCGGGGCCGTACTCCTGGTCAATGGTGAGCCAGTTGCAGAATTTCACTGCGCCGTACCACGAGACGCCGGCGACGGGATGCTGCTCGAACTCGGCGCCGGTCATCTCGTACGACACGCCGTTGAACGATATGCGCCCGCTGACCCCGGCGTCAAAAACGAGCGTGCCTGATCCGTCGCTGCCCACGGCACCCGTCGGCTGCGAATGGATGTACACGTTGCCGCTGTCAGTATCGTGATAGAGGTATTGGCCCCGTTCGTCACCCGGGTTGCTCAGAGCGTCGTTCAAGAAGGTGAGGAACTGCGCATTGGTGATCTCACAAACGCCGATGGTGAAGTCATAGGTGGGCCCGTTGGGCTGGGTGTCGGCGGCGGGAACGGTCGCCATCACCGGTGGAACCATCACCGCCTGGGGGAGCGTCACGGTCATCGCCAGATCGGTCGTCCCCATCCCGTTGCTGGTGACGTTCTCGAACCTGACCTGGCATGCCTGGTCCGTCGAGAACGTGCTCGCGACGGAGGCATCGAGGGTGACCCGCACGCGGGCCGATTCGTAGGGCCCCAACACACCGGCCGCTCCCAGACCGTAATTGATCCACACCCAGTCGCACTCCGGTTCGACGATGGTTACGGCGTAGGCGTTGGCGTCCGCGTCATAGTTGGTGATGGTGTAGACCTGCTCGAATGGGACCAGCGTTCCGTCAGTGGCGAGGTGGGCGTGGATACCCTCCGGCGGATCGACGGCGATGTGCGGCCCGATGGTCAGGATGACGCTGCGTGTCTGAACGGCCCCCGTGTCGAGGTCTTCGAAGCTCACCGTGGCTTCGTGCATGCCCTCGGTAAGCGTGGCGGCTTGTTCGCCGTCAATCGCTACGGTGACGGTGACGGGCAGCCCCGGGGACACGCTGCCGCCGGCCGTCGCCTGTCCGTTGATCAGGACCCAGTTCGCATCGCACGATGCGATCCAGTCTATGGGGTAGTCGAACCGGTTTTCGATCGTGTAGTCCTTGCTCAGCGGACTGATGACGCCGCCGTATTCGCCGGCGGCATACAAGGCGCCGGGCGGGGTGATCTTGAGCGGGTCTTCGATGATCAACGTCACGGTTCGTGTGATCTCGCTGCCGGCGGTGACGTTAGCGAACGTAACCGTGCCGAGGTAGGTGCCGACCGCCAGCACCTCAGCCCCGGAGTTCACGGAGACGGAGACCGTCTGGGTGTTTGCCGGTCCGGGGTCCAGCGTCGTGTTCGGGACCGACACGCCGCCGTTGAGGCTGATCCAACTCCGGTCCGACGTGACCGAGTACGTGATGGGCATGGTGAGCACGTTGGTCAGGTCGTAATCCTTCGGGTCGGCAGCGACGGGCGTTTCGAAGAGCGTGGTGACCTCATAGCCTTCGTCGGGGCTGACCTGGAGGGGCTCTCCGACGGAAAGCTCGACGGCGCGGGTTTCGGCATAGCCGGTGGTCAGGTTCTCGAGCGTGATGGTGGCGGCGTACTCGCCGGGGGCAAGCGTACCGGCGTCCGCGTTGAACGCGACCTCGACCGACGGCGTGTCCGCCGACGTCAGCTCGCCCGTCTGCTCGCTCAAGCCGTCGACTGCAACCCACGGCTCGTCCGAGTTGACGCGCCATTGCATCGTCGAGGCCGACTCGCTCCGAATGTCATACGTGATGCCGCCGGGGACGAATGGACCGCCGAAGAGTCCCGACGCAATCAAACCATCGTCGGGCGTGAACGACAGAGGCTCCCACACGAGCAAGCGGGCCTGGCGCGTGAACGTCTCGCCGGTCGTGATGTCCGAGACACTCAGTGTGGCGACATAGTCGAGTTTGGCCTGTACGACGCGGAAGCCGGTGAACGCATCCACCTGCCCGGGCGGTCGGGTCTCGCGCCCGTCGGCCCGCAGCGCGAAAGCCGATACGTCGTCACCCCAGCTGCCGCCGCGAACGGCGCGATCGGACGGCCCTGCGCCGAAGTCCTGCATCCATTCGCGGACGTTGCCGGTAAGGTCGTAGAAGCCGTTGCTGGTCGCGGTCGTCACGAACCCCTCGTGCGTGGATCCGTCAAAATAGCCGACGGCCGTGGTGCCGTTGTCCATCGGGTCGCCGCTGTTGCCGTAGTTGGCATCGGCGCCGGTCAGCGCGTTCCGTCCGAACCCGTAGAGGGTATTCGACGTTCCGTTCCAGGCCGCGGCTTTGTACCACTCGTTGTAGCGAGACGCGCCCGCGGACGCGTGGTCCATGGGCAGGCGGTATCCGGCGTAGTGCTCCACCAGCGCCAGGCGCTCGTCGTCGTTCAGATCGCGAAATCCGGAGCTCGTTGCGTCGATGACGACGGGATGCCAATCGGCCGGATCATTCCCCTCGGTATACGCGCGTTGGCCCGGACCGAGTCCGTCCGCCAGCGTCAACCAGTTGCAGAACTTGACCGCGCCATACCAGCTCACGCCGACCACCGGATGGTTTTCTAGGCCGTTGGTCGACACGTACCGGGATTCATCTTCGTCGTAGACGATAGCTCCGCCGGTCGCTCCGTCGAACACGAGCGTTCCTGAGCCGTCGGTGCCCACCTGCCCGTCCACGCCGCCGGCGTTGATGTAGACGCGGTCGTCATCCGTGTCGTGGTAGAGGTATTGGCCGCGGGCGTTGGCGCAGTTGACCAGCGCATCGTTGAGGAACTCCACGAAGTCGACGTTCGTGATCTCGAAGCCGGCCATCCGGAACGAATACCGCGGGCCGCCCGGCTGGTCCTCGGTGACCGGTACGGTGGTCATGATCAGATACGGCGTCTCGGGGGGCATCAGGTTCGCGGCGTCCGGCGCCAGGGCGATTGTCAGGTCTCTGCTGCCGCCCCAGGGAATGACGCCCGACACCTGCTGCCCGCCGTCGATCGTGACCCAGGGTTGATCGACGCAGGCCGACCATTCGATCGGCGCGTCCGACTCGTTCTCGAGCGTATAAGCAAACTGCGGCGGCTCGAAGGCGCCGCCCGCCGGACCCGCAGCACCGTAATTGCAGTCCGGTTCGCTCCCGCAGGCCGTCGAGGTGACGGACACCGGCGTCAGCGTGCCGGCCTGCAGCACGCGGAAGCCCGTCCACGCGCGCGTCTGCCACGTGTTATCGATGCTTACAGCGAGGTTGTTCAGGGCGGCGGCGGCCGTGTTGGACCAGTGCCCGCCTCGGGTCGCCCGGGTGTCCGACGCGATGCCCCAGTCCTGCACCCATTCGCTGACGTTGCCGCAGAGGTCATACAGGCCGTACCGGTTACTCGTGTCGTTGGTGGCAAACGCGCCGTACGTCGTGCCGTCGTAATAGCCCACGGGGGTCGGACCGTCGTCGTACGGATCGCCGCTGTTCTCGTAGTTCGCGTCGGCTGCGGTCAACGTGTCGCGCCCGAATCCGTATACGCTGTTCGCCGTGCCGTTCCACGCCGCCGCCTTGTACCATTCGTTGTAGAGGCTCGCCCCGGCCGCACCGTCGTCCATGGGCAGGCGGTAGCCGGTGTAATCGATGACCAAATCGAGTCGCTCGGCGTCGGTCAGGTCGTCATCCGGGACGGTGGCCACGACAGGATACCAGTCTTCCGGCGCGGTGCCTTCGTTGTAGACCCGCTGCAATTCATCGCCGCCCTGAACGAGTGTCAGCCAGTTGCAGAACTTCGCCGCGCCGTACCAGCTCACACCGACGACCGGCAGCTCCTCGTCTCCCGGCGCCACCGTGTACCCGTCGGTGACGAATGAGATCGCCTGGCCGTCACTCGCATCGAACAGCAGCGTGCCCGAACCGGTCGTCCCGTCGTCCCCGACGGACCCGTTACTGTTGATGTAGACGTCACCGGTGTCGGTGTCGTGATACATGTACTCGCCGCGGCCGTTCGTGCGGCTGTCGGCGCGGAACGCGCTGTTGAGGAACGCGGCGAACTCGGCGTTGGTGATTTCGTACAGCCCGATGCGGAACGTGTGCAGGGGCCCGCCGGGCTGACCATCGTCTGCGGGCACGATGGCCATCGGGATCGTCAGCGGCGCGTCGCCCACCGTGAGGGTGACCGTGCGCACCGCGCTGCGCCCTTCAGTGGTTTCCTCGAACACGACCGTCGTGTTCAGCACCGTACCCGCGGGCAGGGCGCTGACCTGGGCACCATCAAACGATAGCGTGACGTCGGCACTGACGTCGGGGCTCAGAAAGCCGCTCGCCTGCGCCTGACCGTTGGCAAGCACCCACGAAGCGCCCGGCGTCACCGTCCAGCTCATCGGGCGGCTCGGTTCGAGATCGTTGACGATCCGGTACAGCTTCGTCGCGGGAACGAACGGGCCGCCCACCGGACCGGCGGAGTCGAACGGGGCTGCCGGCGTGACCGTCAGTGAATCTGTCAGGCTGAGTTCGACGGTGAACACCGCGAACGTGCCCTCCAGATCGCTGAAGGTCAGCGTCGCGGTCTGGGATTCGGTCAATGAGTTGGCGATGGTCTCATCCAGCGTGACGGACACGCTCACGCTTTCGAAGGCGTCGAGTTGCCCCGAGCAGGACGGTGCCCCATCTACGAGCAGCCAACTCCGGTCGGACACGATGTCCCAGTCGATCATCTTCCAGCATGCGTTTGTGACGGTGTATTGAAGCGACGCCGGGGCAAACGGACCGCCCTGCGGACCGCTGAACCCCGTAGTCGTCACGTCAACCGGCTCGGCGGCGGGAGAAATGTACGGCGACGAGTGGGCGACCCGGAAGCCATGCCAGTATCCCGGCCCGGCCATGATCGAACTCTCGATCGTCGTCGTGGTCGTGATGCCCGCGACGCCGAACTCGTAGTAACCGCCACGGGCTCGCCGCCAGGTCGGCGAGCCGATCTGATCCTGCACCCATTCGAAGACGTTCCCGCTCACGTCGTACAGACCATAGAGATTGTCCGTGTCGTGTGTCGCAAACGCAGGCGAGCCCGGAAAGAAGTGATCAGCCGGATAAGCCGTGCCGTCATACATTCCCGCAGGCGTGGTGCCCGGCTCAAACGGATCGCCGCTGCTCCAGTAATTGGCGTCCTGGGCGTCGGCGACGTCCCTTCCGAACCCGTACTGCGTGTTGCCGGTCCCGTTCCAGGCGGCGGCCTTGTACCACTCGTTGTACGGACTCGCCGTGATCGAGTATTCGTCCATGGGCAGGCGATACCCGAGTACGTCGCTGACCAGTGCATCACGTTCGCCGGCGTTGAGGTCCCGCGTCTGCCAGTCCGGCGTCGTGATGCTGACAGGATGCCAGTCCTGCGTAGTGCCGCCCTCGGTATACGCCCGTCGTTCCGCTCCGAGTCCGCGGTCCAGCGTCAACCAGTTGCAGAATTTCACGGCCCCGAACCAGCTTACGCCCGTGACCGGATGATCCCCGTCCGCGGCGTCAACCACGTAGACCCCGGCCTGATACTCGATCACGGCGCTGGCCGCCTCGAACATCAGCGTGCCGGAACCCCCGGTCCCCGCAACACCCGTCTGCGCGGCGTGAATGTACACGTCGCCGCTGTCGGTGTCGAAGTACATGTAGTGACCGCGCTCGTTGGTCAGGTTGTTCAGGGCGTCGTTGAGAAATGCGGTGAACTGGGCGTTGGTGACCTCGTAGAGTCCGATGGCGAAGTCGTACGTCGGGCCGTTCGGCTGAGCATCGCCGCCCGGGACGTCGGCCACCTCCATGACGACCTGCGGGTCGGCCAGGGCACCGGCTGGCACGGTTACTGACAACATCAGCGTGCCGACGGACCGCAGAAGCAGTCGGTGCCGGAGTCTGGACGCATCCATGACAGGCCGTGCTCCCCTGGGCCTTTCGCCGCGCCGGGCGCAGGCTGCCGGCAGACTACACCCGCTCACACGCCGGGATCGTAGGTCCGGGCGGAGGCCTGTCGTAGTTATCGGAATCCAAGCGGGCCCGCCAAGAGCGGTTTTCATCCCTGGGAACGGGAATAAGGGAGTGCGTGGGGCGGCGCGGCGGCAGAGGCAGACTGCATGCGATTGCAAAGACGCGCAGACCAGTGGAGAATCGCCGGCGCAACGTTGGCGCGGGCGCTGCGTTCGACGCCACACACGCCGCTCAAGGTGAACATGGGAAAACCACCGTTGCGGCGCGCGCCTTGCGATTGAAACGCTCGCGGCGGATACTCGGTTGCCCGCTGCGGCCGGGCGATCGATCGTCGCCTTGCTCTCGGCGAATCCGGGCGGAGGAGCGCCCGGCCTGGACGTTCGCGAGTTATCGGTCGTGCCCGCGCAAGGGATGGATACCGGAGCCAGAAACCCGATGAGCTTGCGGCAACGTGCAGTACAGGGGGTGGTCTGGTCCGCGATCCAGAACTGGGGTTCCAATCTGCTGTCGATGGCGGTCTTCCTCGTGCTGGCGCGTCTGCTGATGCCCGAGGCGTTCGGGCTGGTGGCTCTCGCATCTGCGTTCACGGGGTTCTTGGCCGTTTTTCTTACGCAGGGGTTCGGTGGAGCCATCGTCCAGCGGTCGGAGCTGGAACCGGAGCACCTCGACACGGCGTTCTGGATCAACGTGCTCAGCGGTGTCGCGCTGACGGCCATCTGTATCGCTTGCGCCGGCGTGGTCGCCCGGTTGTTCGGTGAACCGCAGCTCAAACCGCTTGTCCGGTGGCTTTCGCTGAGCTTGCTGATCGGCGCGTTCAGCGCCACGCAGGAGGCGATCCTCATGCGTCGCCTGGCCTTCAAGAGCCTGGCGATTCGCAGGCTTGTGGCCTCCGCAGCCGGGGGATGCGTGGGGATCGGGATGGCGGTGGGTGGCCTCGGCGTCTGGAGCCTGGTCGGGCAGAACCTCGCCGGCGGTCTGGTCGGCGTTGCCGCATTGTGGCAGGCCTCTGAGTGGCGTCCGGGCTTCAACGTCTCTGCGAAGCACGCCAGAGACCTGTTCTCCTTTGGCATCAATATGCTCGGGATCCAAATCCTGCGCTTCGTGAACCGACGAGCGGATACCATGTTGATCGGGTATTTCCTCGGGCCGGTGGCACTGGGCTATTACACCGTTGCCTACGGGCTGCTCTTACGAATGACACAGATGTTGATGCAAACGGTCTCGTCCGTCTCGCTGCCAACGTTCTCCCGCCTCCAGCATGACCCCGGCCAGATGCGCCATGCCTTTTTCACCGCCATCCGCATGACGAGCCTGCTGGCTTTTCCCGCCTTCATCGGCGTCGCGACGCTGGCACCGGAGCTGGTCCCGGGGCTGTTCGGATCAAAATGGACGCCGAGTATCCCGGTGATGCAGATTCTCGCGCTGATCGGGATTCTCCAGTCCGTCCAGTACTTCAACGGGTCCGTCATCCTCGCCATGGGGAAACCTTCGTGGCTGCTCGCACTGAGGGCCTTGAGCACGGTCGTACATGTGACGGCCTTCGCTGTAGCCGTACGTTGGGGAATCGTGGCCGTCGCCGGAGCCTTTGTGATGTCCGGATACATCCTCTCACCCCTTCCGGCATGGATGGTCCACAAGCTTATCGGTGTCAAGCTGACGAGGTGCTTCTGGGAGTGCGCGGCCCCGCTGGCCGCGTCCCTCACCATGATGGTCTGTATCTTGATCAGCAGGGCGCTGCTGGATGAGTCGATGAACTTGTATGCCGTGCTTAGCTTCTATATAATTTCAGGGGCTCTGGTGTACGTGAGCGCGATCCTCGTGATTGCACCCAATCTGCCGCGGGAGGTAATGGACCTGGCTCGTTTGGCTGTTTCCGGTCAGACGACAGACAACGCATGATCTCCGGACGGGAGCTTGCCCCGTGTCCGCTGGAGCGGGAGGGATGGAGTGCATCTCCGCAAGACGTAATGGGGTCGCGCGACTTCCGGCGTCGCCCCGAAGTTCTGGAAGGACCCCGGCGACGCTTGCGGAGAGACGCCCGAGACGATCCCGTTCGCGGCCCGCCGACACGGTGTACGGCCCCAAGCCGGCGCGCACTCCCGCACGGATGACAAGGTGGCAAGGTTCAGGGGCCCACGGTCCTCCCGTGCCGCACCCACGCGAGTGATTGACAAGGCCTGGCACCGGCGTTCCGGTCCGACACGTGACCCGGTCGCTCGAGTGTATGCCAGGGGTGGTCCGTTATGTTGCGGTTGATTCCGGATTCAGAGGACGTGAGGTGATCGGCGGGCGTCCCAGATACTACAGCCAAGCCGGGGAAGACTTCCTGCTGTGGAAGCTCTTCAAGTTCAGACCCAGTGGGTTCTATGTGGACGTAGGCGCCTTCGATGGCGTTCATCTCAGCAACAGCTACTCGTTCGAGCTGGCCGGCTGGCAGGGAATCTGTATCGAGGCGAATCCCGACATGCTCGAGCGATGCAAGGTCGCTCGCCCGCGCTCGACGTGCCTGGGCTGCGCCTGCGTCGCGACCGACCAGATCGAGCCGGTCGAGTTCTGGTGCGAACCGCTCGGGCTGCTCTCCAGCCTGCACCCTGACGCCGCAGACGTTTCCGCCCGATATGAAAAGCGCGGTCTCACGTTCGAGGGGTTCGAGAGAATCAGGGTGCCGGCGATGACGCTCGACACGATCCTCGACGAACAGCTTCCGGAGGGCACCCCGCTTGACTTCGTCTCGATCGACGTGGAAGGCACGGAACTCGACGTCCTGCGCGGATTCGACCTCAAACGGTATCGCCCTCGCGTGGTTGTGATCGAAGCCAACACCGAAGAGCGACGCCAGGCACTTTGCCAGCACCTGGTCGACGAGAACGACTACATTGAAGCGCGTCGGCTCGAAGTGAACCTGTTCTTCGCTCGGGACCGCCGGGACGCGGAACGGCTGAGGCGCATTCGGGTTGCATGCTGGATCGAGCCGACGATCCACCCACTGGGAGACAAGTTCACAATGAAGGAACGTCGCCGCCGGCGGTACATCGGGCGGACCAGAACGCAACAGTGGCTCTCATGGCGGCGCCCCATGGGCATCATCCGGAAACTGCACGCCATGCTCCGCTCCCCATAAACGATACAAGGGCGACAATGAGCTCAGGAGACAGCCTCAAGATAAGCATCGTGATGGTGGATGGCGCCTTCAGGGAGCAGTTTCACACGGTTGACTTCCTCGCAAGGCAGACCATTCCTGCGGATCAGTACGAGTTGCTTTGGATTGAATACTACGACACCGTCAAGGCGGCTCTCGAGGAAAAGATCCGGCGCCAGCCCGGCTTTCGGATCGTAACGCTCGGGAGACAGGGAACCTATCACTCCTCGTACTGCTTCAATGCGGGCATCGAGGCGGCTCGGGGCGAGTTACTCGTCATTCTCGACGCGGATGTCGTGGTTGAGGACGATTTCCTTGAAACCGTGCTTCGGGAGCATCGAGCCAATCCGAGGCTCGTCATGTATGTTTCCCGCTATGACGAGCCGGAGGACCAGCACCTCCCCGATACTCACCGCGACCGTCTACGCAACGTCTGCCTCTTGAAAAACCCCACGAACTACGGCGGGTGCCTGACGGTCCGGAAAAAATGGTTGATGAAGATCAACGGGTATGAACAACATCCCGTTTTCGGGACGGGTTTTCACGCGAATGGACTCGATGTGTACACGCGGTTGAAGAACCTCGGGTTGCACGTGATGTGGCACCCGGAACTGAAGCTCTATCATCCCTGGCACGAAAGCACAGTGACCAAGGCCGATTCCTACAAGCTGCAACAGCTCGTTATCAGACATAGGGCCCTCAGCAAGGAGGTTCTTGCCTTTCAGGGCATCGACTCCAGCCGTGACCACGAGATCCCGGCGACGTTGGCAGCAAGGTTGGAGTCCGCCCGACAAGGCAAGTCCGGGCTCGCGCGGCGCTTCTGCGCGAGAGTCAGAACCGCGCTTCAACGGCATCCAGGAAGTGGATGTGACTGATCGGGCGCGGCATGACGTCGCCGTGCAATCGGCGCAGGTGCCCAGCGCAGTCCCGCAGGACCGCACACCGGGCCCCGGGGCCGAACCGAGGTGAAGACCCGCCCCGGCAGAGGAGTGCCGATTCATGAAACCAGCAACGCGCCTGCCACCCGAAGTCGGGCTGCGGTCGACGCTCAGAGCCGACCGCTTGACCTATCGGCCGAAAAGACGCCCCTTGACCGCGCGTCGCTTGTGGCGCACGCTCGTCCCGAACTTGCGGTCCCCCATCTTTCTCATCGGGGCACCCCGCTCCGGAACCACGTTTCTCGGAGAGTGCATCAGCGTCCTTCCGGAAGTCTCGTACCACTTCGAGCCTCTGATGACAAAGGCGGCAGTACGGCATATTCACGCGGATGAGTGGCCCCTCGCGGCGGGCCAAGCCCTTTTTCGCCGCGTTTACAGGTGGTTGATGCGCATACACCTCGATGCGGACCTGCGCTTCGCGGAAAAGACGCCGCGCAACAGCCTCATCGTCTCGTTCCTGCGGGAGGCCTTCCCGGACGCCCAGTTCATCCACATCATCAGAGATGGGCGAGACGTCGCGCTGTCTCTCAGCAGGAAGCCCTGGCTCCGTGCGTCGACCGGCGAATCCGAGACAAGAACTGGGGGCACCGACGATCACGGCCATCACGCCCACTTCTGGGTCGAGAAGGCGCGAGCCGCGGAGTTCGAAACCACGACCGATATCCATCGCTGTGCGTGGGCCTGGCGACACTTCACCGAGGCGGCACTCGCCCAGTCGGCCGGCCTGCCCGCGGGGCAGTACCACGAACTGCGTTATGAAAGCCTTGTGGACCAACCGCAGCAGGAGGCGGACCGCCTGTTGGATTTCCTGGGGATCAACGATCCCGCGTCGCGCCGCGTGTTTTGCGAGGCGGCCGCCGGTGCCAGGGCGACGTCCGTCGGGGGCTGGCGCCGCTCGCTGTCACCTGCACAAGTCAAGCAGATCGAAGATGAGGCGGGGCCACTCCTTTGCACCTTAGGGTATCCCTGCCCCGGCATCCCCGATCAAGACCCTTGCCCCGCGAAGACCCCGCCGGATCAGGCATTGTGATATCCCGCGACGGCGTCAGGCCTGACCCACGCGAGAAGTCACGAGCGACGGAAGGACCGCGCCCGTGCCAATGAAAAAGGCAATCCGGCGATGAGCTCGACCCACCGCCGGATTGCCTGCGAGTTGCGACTGATCCTACCCGTACCGTCCTGTAGACCGCTACGGATAGATCAGGGCATCCGTCGTGCAGTATTGCCCGGTCGCGAACGCATCCATACCAGGGAACCACGTCGTGATGAAGTCGATCGTCCCTCGTATGCGGACCCAGTTCTTCTCGACACCGGTGTTCGGCACGAACGCCGTGTAAATGTTGTCGTTGTCGATGCCCGCAATGGGCTTCCGCTCGAACGTGGCATGAGCGTCGGCAAACAGGCAGTTCTGGCCCTCGCCCTGCCCGCGGCCACCGTGGTTGGGCGAGTTGAAACCGGTCCACTCGCTGGGCGAGGAGTTGATCAGGATGGTGGTCGCGATTTCGTTCAGCTTGTTGGCATCAACCGCGCCGCTGCTGATCGGCCCCTTGTCGGCGGCGACGATCATTCGACTGTCCAGACTCTCGCTCGGGCGGGTGTCGGTCGGCCCGTAGGGAACCTGGTAACCGTAGCTGATGTGCCCCAGCCGGTAGAAATCGTAGTACATGTCAATCGGCGACGTCGGGTCCGTGGTGTCGCCGGAACTCGGGCAGATGAACTGTTTCGGCGTCACCTCGCCCGTCCGGACCAGGATCCAGAAGCACCGCGTCGTCGACAAGGTCGTCGCCGTGGCGTTGGATATGACCGCGCGGCCGGGAGCCGGATTCGCCGCCGTACCTTCATCCGCGGAGTCGGTGGGCAGATCCACCCAGTACTTCGGCACGTCCTTGGCGACATTGAACTCCGCCAGAGGCCAGGACTCCTCGTTCTCGTTCGCATAGATCTTGCACGAGGTTCCCAGACCCTTGATGTTCGCTGCACATACCAACCGCTTGCTGAGCTCGCGCGCCCGCGACAAGCTGGGCAGGAGGATGGAGATCAGCAGCGCGATGATCGCCACCACCACCAGCAGCTCAATCAGTGTGAACGCCTTCCTACCTTTCACTGGAACACCTCCTGTGCCCTGAGGCACAACTGAGTTTCCCTCGCCGACGCGCTAGCTGGACAGGGCGGGGATCGATGAATTACATAAGTCCACCGCGCCAGCAATCCGAAAGACAACAACCGAGCGCGGACGTAACGTGCCCTGTTGCCTGCTCCCGCCGTCGGCTCAACCCACGCCACCGGGACCGCCCCGATGATCCGGGCTGGAGATCACTGCCAAAATCCTGAACCCGGGGCCAGACGCACCAGGCGCCCGCCGCCATGGACTCAAGAACGCGTTCGCCCTGACTCTGCCGTGACCTTTACCGGTCCGCCGGCATCGCCGTCCGACTCCACCCCGCTGCCGTCAGCCAGGATGGGCCGCACTTCACCGCTCTGACCGGATGCGTCACCATCCGATCACTGAGCGCAGCGCCAAACTCTATTGGTAGGAGGTACGGGTCGAAGGTCGCAAGACGCGGATGAAAGTATTGAGTGCGCTTGTCGCCGCAAAGCGAAAACAAGTATGGATATTGGCGTACGAAAAACCAGTATGTATGACCGTACCCGGGATTAATACTCCAATACCCGTTTCCTCACTATCCATCTGAATTCTACTGGCACCGGCCAGACACGTCAATCAGAATCCGCGGTCTCTGCCGCAATACGACCCCGTGGCCAGTTCAGGCTCGCCCCCCTCCGAACACGCGGCGACGGCCGCCGGCCCCCGACCGCCCTACGCCTGGAGGAGCCGCTTGGCCACTTCGATCCTGTGCAGCCTGGAGCAGCCCAGACCCCGCTCGGACGCCGCCCCAAGGTACGCCACCTTCCCTTGACGCCTGTCAACATAGGGCAGGCGCAAGGATTTCCGGGTGCGGTTGAGTAATTCCAGCCCAACTGTATCTACGGCCACCGGGTCGAAGCCGGCGATCACGATGCCGCTTTCCCAGGTCAGGTCGTCGCGCGCTTCGGGGCCGCCGTCGAACACCAGCCGCAGGGCGTTCACGATGTTCAGCTTGAGCTTGTCGCGAATCTGGGGCAGGGCGACGATGTCACCGATGTACGGGCAGCAGTTGTTGTCGTGAAATCGGGCCGGGTGCTTTACGAGCGCGTGCGACAGATTCTTCAGACAGCCGGTCATTCCGGTGATGTTGTGCGTCTTGAGAAACGGCACGTTGATCAGTGCGGTGATCTGCCGCAGGACGGACGAGAGCCGGTCCCGACCGCTGCCGAAATCGACCTCCTCGTCGTCCCAATCCGTGGAGGGGCGCGTGGTTCCCGTGGAACCGTAGACCGTCTCCGGCACCTCAATGGGCACGATGTTCTGCGGCGCCCAACCGGCGTCCGCCAGGCAGCGGACCAGCGCCTCGACGAACGCAGGCGTGGTTCCGAGCCCGGCAGCGCCGGACCGATTGAACTTCAGGCCGATCACGTCATCCGGTCTGAGGAACTGACGCCACGCCTCTTTCGGGGTCGAGGTCCGAGTGAGGCGGGTGAGGCACCAATCGAGCATCTCCTTCAGCATATGCTCCTGGACGACGCGCCCCTCGACGATGTGCTCGGATCGCGCTTGGACGACCAGCGAGCGGTCGGGGCGCGCGCCTCGCTGCGCCGGCGGCGTCCGGGCGAGCAGTCCCCGTCCGGCCGTCGCGGCCATTCCCGCGGCGGCTGCGGTAGCGCCCGCCAGGAAGGTCCGACGCGACAGGTTAGGCTCACCCTGCGTTGTCCCGGAGTCGCCCACAGCTCGAATCCGTGTTGACAGTCTTGCGGACCAGCCCTTAAGTATCGGCTCGGCGCGGCACCACGGTTTATCTGCAGGTGGGATTGGGCTTGCCATTCGCGGGCCGCAATCGGGAGCGTGGGGGCAGCGGCGAGTACTCAGCACCCGTCGAACGGGGTGATCTGGAGCAGGAGGTGCCGTGAACATCGACGATATCCGAGCATTGCTTCGCGGATGCGACCAGACCCATTTGTTGCGGTTTTGGGATGATCTCAGTGCCCGGCAGCGGGAAGAGCTGATCGGCGACCTGCTGCGAGTGGACTTTGAGCAGGTCGCGCGTCTGATCCCCACCCATGTGCAGAGAGTCCCGGACGCCGCCCCGAAGGCCAGGATCGATCCTGCTCCCGTGATTACAGCGAAGCCCGGTTCGCAGAGGCATCGGGAGGGGGCGGCCCGCGGTGCAGCGATGATCACGTCAGGCACGGTGGCGGCCCTGGTGGTGGCCGGCGGGCAGGGATCGCGGCTGGGGTTCGACGGACCGAAAGGCATGTACCCCATCTCGCCCGTCAGGAACAAGACCCTCTTCCGGCTGTTCGCGGAATCGATCCTGGCGACGCAACGGCGGTTCGCGGGGACGGTCCCCTGGTACATCATGACCAGCGAGATGAACGATCGGGCCAGCCGCGATTACTTCGCGGCCAACAAGTACTTCGGGCTGGACTCCGACAATGTCATCTTTTTCAAACAAGGGGTCATGCCTGCAATCGGTCGCGACGGGAAGATCCTCCTGGACGACAGACATCGCGTCGCCATGTCGCCGGACGGGCACGGGGGGACGCTGCGCGCCCTCGCCTGCACCGGAGCGCTTCGGGATATGGCCACCCGGGGCATCGAGGCGGTGAGCTACTTTCAGGTGGACAATCCGCTGGTGACGCCGGTGGACCCCGTGTTCATCGGCCTGCACGACCTGACGGGGTCCGAGGCTTCCAGCCTCGCCGTGCCCAAGGCCGACGATCTGGAGAAGGTCGGCAACTTCGCCTTGGTCAACGGCAAGATATGCGTGGTGGAGTACTCCGATCTGCCCGAGCACCATGCCCGGGCGAGGAATCCCGACGGATCACGGTGGCTCGACAACGCGAGCATTGCCATCCACGTGTTTTCGCGGCGCTTCATCGAACGGCTCACCGACGACATCCATGCTGTCAAGCTGCCCTGGCACCGAGCGGTCAAGAAGGTCGCCCATGTAGATTTGGATAGCGGCCGACGGATCGAGCCCGAATCACCGAACGCGGTGAAGCTGGAGATGTTCGTGTTCGACGCGTTGCCGTTGGCGGACAAGACGATGGTCCTGCTCGCCAAGCGGAGTGAGGTATTCAGCCCCGTCAAGAACGCGACCGGCGTGGACAGTGCGGAGACGGCACGGCGCGACATGATCCGTCGGGCGGCCGACTGGCTGCAGGGGTGCGGCGTCGCGATCCCGGCCCGCAATGACGGCGAGCCGGACGCCGTGCTGGAAATCAGCCCGCTGTATGCGCTGGACGCCGCCCAGCTCGCCGAGAGAATCACGGACAAGCCCACCGTGCCCCCGAGCGGCACGTTGTATCTGGAGTGACCCAGGTCATCACATCACCGGCACGTCCGACATGCCAAAGCGCAGCGGCCGACAGCCGGTGCCGGCGGTTGCGTGCGTGGATACGGAGGTGTTCAAGGAACCAGGAACGCGTCGGTGGCGGCCAATTGCACCTCGGTTCCCTCGTAGGTGGTGACGTCTCCGGCGGTCCAGATGTTGTCGCCGCCGGATCCGAGGACGGGCGAAGTGGTCCATTCGCGATGGCCATCAGCGAAGAGAACGTTCTGCCCCGTGCCGCGATGGGCCACCGTGTTGGCTTCACGGAGGTTGCCCACGCCATGGACACGCCCGCCCTCGAACAGCGGGTTGGCATCGCTGACCACCGGGACGCACAAGCGGTCCTGCAGATTGCACGTCGGGCCTGCCATGTTCTGCATGTCGTAGCTGAAGTATCGGCGGTCTGCGACAGAGGCCGCCGAGAACGCTTGTTCAGGAGGCATAACCTGGTGATCCGGCCGGGACGGACAGATCATGGCATCCGGTCTGACCAGGTGAACGCGAATCAGGATGTGCAGGTTGCGCCGATTCGGCGAGTTCCGCAGCCAATTCACGCCCGCCCGCATGCCCGCATTGGGCAGACAGCCGTCGTTGGCCTGGGCATAGGACTGCAGCCCCGAGAAGATCGACGCCAGATTCGAGGTACATTGCGCCCGTTTGGCCAAGTAGCGCGATCGCGACAGGCTGGGCACGAACACGCCGACGAAGAACATGATGCAGGCGGCCAGCGCCACCAACTCCGGCAGCGAGATGATGGGGCGGCGTCCTACGCCGCGGCCCTCGCCCGGCGGCAGCGCCGAGCCCGCCACCATACGGGGGAAGCGTCGCTGCTCAATCCGATCAAGGACGTTGTCCACCAGGTTCGCGGGCGGCGGTGGGGCCGCCCAGGTCTGCAGCGGCTCGAGAATCGCCCGGATCTTGTTCAGCTCGTCGGTCAGCCCGGGGTCCTCCCGGAGCCTCCTCTCGAGGTCACGTCGGGCCTCCTCGTCGAGTCGGCCGATCGCGTAATCGAACAGAAGATCATAAATCGCAGGAAGTTGTGGCGCCATGCCAACGAATCCAGACAGGTCCTGCCCACCTCGTTTGCCAGGTCCGCCCGCACGGGCGGCCCATCGGTCCCATCAACAGTACGTCCCGTCAGTCCGACAGGTTCTGACCCTTTTTCTGCTCGTGCCGCAAGGCCCTCCCGAACGCCCCTACCGCGGCGTGAAGGCGGCTTTTCACGGTCCCGAGGGGGATATCCAGGATCTCGGCCATCTCCTTGTAGGTGAACTGGTGGAAGTAGGCCAGGACCAGCGCCTCGCACAAGGCCGGGGGCAGCCGGTCGATTCCCCGCCGCACTGCGCGCCGCTTCTCCTCAACGTCCATCTGCTGGCCTGGCGCATGCGCCTGGTCGGCCAGAAGGTCGAGGAATGTCTGCCCCGCGTCGTCGTCGCCGGCGATTTTCGCGTCGAGCGCGACTTCCCGCTGGCGGGAGCGGGCACGGAGCCAGTCGCGCGCCTTGTTGGCGCCGATGGTGAAGAGCCAGGGCTTGAAGCGGCGCGACAGATCAAAGCGGTCCGCCGACACGTGGACCTGCAGGAACGATTCCTGCACCACGTCGTCGGCCGCCGCTGAACTCCGGGTGAATCGAAACACGAAGTCGTACAGCTCGCGGCTGTGGCGCGTGACGATCAGGCGAAAGGCCTCGGGGTCGCCCCTGATGTGATCAGCCAACAGTTGCTCGTCGGTTCGCCTGCTCACGGCGGGTATTGTACACCCGCGCGCAGGCACAGCCAGAGTTCGCCGTCGTGCGATCCCGGCACCGGAACGGATCGTCTCTCATGGGCAGCACCGGGCCCTGACCCGCCTGGTGTGAATAGACCAAGAGGATGAGCTGATGCCCCATCCGAGGGGTGTCACGATTGCAGCACTTCGATGAGTTGGTCGGTGTTGCGGCGGAGCCAGTCCACCTTGCGGCGGACCACCTGCATGAATCGGAACCCGTGCCAGCGGCCGAACGAGCCGGTCATGGCGATGGGAACCACGCTCTCGGCGATCAGCGCCTCGATCATCAGATGCGGAATGGCCCGGCGCTGCGGCTCGGTGAGCGGCTCCACTTTCTCGTAGGCGGACAGGAACAGATTCGCGCGCGAGTCGTCGAGGTGGTCCGGCCAGTTTTCCGGCTGATCGCCGGTCAGCATCGAGAACTGCAGCGTGCCGTTGGCGACGTCAATGATCCGTTTTGACAATCGGGCGGAGTCGTAGTCAATGATGGCGGCCACTCTGTCGTTCTTGAACAGCATGTTGCCGGGGTGCCAGTCGGAGTGGATGACCTGGTCGGGATCCCCGTCGATCCCGAAGTTCCGGACCGCGTCCGCCGCCTGGTCGTACGCCTCGTAGAGGGTGTTGATCGTGCCCAGCAGTTCCGCCTGGTGGCCGACCACGCTTTCGTGCGGACTGATGGACGAGGGGATCGTGTTCAGGCCGGTGCGCACGGCGTTGGCATCGTGGTAGTCCCCCGTCGGGCAGTCGGGGTCGCGATCGAACCCGCGCGTCGAACGGTGGAACACGCCCAGAATCCGCCCGGCGTCGCGCGTCTCGTCGTGTGTACCGCGGTACGAATGTCCGGAAACGTACTCGAACAGTTCGTATACGCGATCGCGAAGGACGAGAACCGGCTGGGTCGGATCGTCGCAATGGGCCGGCAGCACGAGGCGGGGCAGGGGGAACCCGTTGCCGGCCAGATGGGCTTGCAGGCGATGGGCGAACCCGATCCGGTTGAGATTCGCCCGCTCCGGATCACGGCGCTTGAGCAGGAACTTGCCTTTCGCGCAGACGATGCCGACCTTCGGGCTTCGCCGCGAACCCCGGGCGAACTCCGTGATCGACTCGATGGCGCCGAGGGAATAGTGGCTGAGCACGATGGCCAGCTCATCTGCGTCAAAGGTGTCGCGCTGTCGATCTTTCAAGTCGAAGCTCTATAATTGCGCCCCTGATGCCCAATGCGGGGACCTCGCTGCCGGTGGGTGGGCAGCCGGTATCGGCTCAACGGGTTCGATGATAATCGCCGGCGCGGGCAAGTCAAACCGGGGCCGCTCCCACGGCCCGGAGGTGTGGTATGAATCGAGAGCAGGCCTGGAAACTACTGAACGAGTACACTCAGAACCAAGCCCTCATCAAGCACGCACTGGCGGTGGAGGCGGCCATGCGCCACTACGCCCGGCTGACCGGCGAGGACGAGGAGCGGTGGGGCGCGGTCGGGCTCATCCATGATTTCGATTACGAGCGCTGGCCGGAACCGCCCGACCACACGCGAAAAGGCGCCGAGGTGCTTCGTGCCGCCGGCGTGGATGAGGAAATCGTCGGGGCGATGCTGTCCCACGCCCACTGGAACCAGGACGAGTATCCGCTGGACAGCCCGTTGCGAAAGACGCTGTTTGCCGTCGACGAGCTATGCGGGTTCATCATCGCGGTGGCCCTGGTGCGCCCGGAGCGTCTGAACGGAATGACCCCCAAAAGCGTCCGCAAGAAGATGAAGGACAAGCGGTTCGCCGCGGCCGTGTCACGCGAGGACATCGCCAAAGGCGCGGAGTTGCTCGGCCTCGACATCAACGAGCACATCGCCAACGGCATCGCCGCTTTGCAGACGGTTCCGCAGCAACTGGGTCTGGAGTGATGAAGCGCCGGTTTCGAGCGGACCGCTTCCTTCGCGCCCCCGCGTCAATCGCGCTTACGGTCGCGGATCCTTGCGCGACTCGCGAACGACGACCACGTGAACGTTTCCGGGCCCGTGAACGCCGGTGATGAGGATGCCCTCGATGTCGGCGGTCTTGCTCGGACCGCTGATCAGCGTCAGGTTCGCGGGGAGGCCCGTCGGCAAGCAGGTTGTGAACAGGTCAATCAGATCCGGTACGATCTGCTCCTGCCAGACTACGGCCACGTGGACCGGTGGAATCAGACTCAATCCCCGCCACAGCTCGGGGCCACTGACACAGACGAGGCTTCCGGTCTCCGCCACGGCAGCGTACACACCGGTCACCCCGACGTGGGCCGAGAACATGACCTGGTCACCGGCGTGCGGGTCCAGCATCTCCATGCTGCCTGCCAGCGACCGTTCGAGTTCCCGCCGGCAAACGAGCGACGGCTCGATGACGACTTTTCCGGCGCCGGCGTCCGCGCCGGTGGCGACGTCATGCACCAGCGCCGCCACGTCGCGCGCGAGGGCGTCGGTCGACGATTGTGTCACGTGCAGACCCAGATCACCGGCGCGGGCGCAGAAGACCGACACGAGGTCATCGTCCGGTGCCGTCTGCCGGACAACGGCGGGGTCGACTCGCGGCAGGGGGGACGGACGTGATTCTGTGGATCTCCCTATCCGGCTGTCAATGTCCGATTCTTCGTGCGCCCTATCGACGCAGGGGCGCCGAGAGATCCCGGTACGTTCCACTGAGTCGCTCTGTGCGCGCACTCCTGCCCTTTCCGTCGGCATGGCTTCTTCTTCCTGCCACACCTGCCGGAAGGGTCTGGCCGCCGGGCGGGGCAGATCGCGCAACCGGGTGAGCCGGCTGAACGGACCGGGCAGGCTACGAATCCAGTCGCCGTCCGCCCCGAGCCCGGAACAAGCCCGGGCCAGCTTCTGTCCGAACTGATACGACCACGGTCTCGAGAGCATCTCCGACGCCAATCGAAATGCAATCCGCCGGCCCCACGGCGCCGTCTTGCGGTCGACCTGGTCCCGGCGCAGGCGGACCAGCATATCCGGGATGTCGATTCGGACCGGGCAGACCTCCAGGCACCGGCCGCACAGGCTCGATGCCTGCGGCAGATCGGCATAGTGCTCCGGGTCGTTCAAGAGCGGGGCCAGGAGTTTTCCGATCGGTCCCGGGTAGACGTTCTCATACGCATGCCCGCCGATGCGGCGGTACACCGGGCACGCGTTCAGGCATGCGCCGCAGCGAATGCACCGCAACACGTCGCGGTACTCGCCGGACTCGATTCGCCGGCGTCCCCCGTCGAGGATGACGACGTGGAGTTGCTCGGGTCCGTCCGGGTCCGCCGGCCGGCGTGGACCGTGGATCAGCGACGTGTAGACGGTGATCGGCTGCCCGGTGCTCGATCGCGCCAGGACCTTCAGGAAAACCGCCAGGTCCGCCGTTCGCGGAACGACTTTCTCCCTGCCCATCAGCGCGATGTGCACGCGAGGGCGGGTCGTCGAGAGTCGGCCGTTGCCCTCGTTCGTGCAGATGCAGATCGCCCCGGTCTCGGCGACGGCGAAGTTCACGCCGCTGATCCCCAGGTCGCACCGGCGGAAGACGTCGCGCAGGTATCGCCGCGCGTGCGTCGTCAGCGCTTGCGGGTCTTCCGTGTATTCAACACCGAGCTTTCGCGCGAAGGCCCGGGCGATCGTCTTTCGGTTCTTGTGGATGATGGGCGTGACGATGTGGCTGGGGCGATCGTGGTCGATCTGCACGATGAACTCGCCCAGGTCGGTTTCGACCATGCGGACGCCGGCGGCCTCCAACGCGGCGGCCAGGCCCGTCTCCTCGGTGGTCATCGACTTGACCTTGGCGCACAGCGTCAGGTTGTTGTCACGGGCGATGCGAACAATGCACTCGTTGGCGTCGGCTGGCGTGGCAACGACATGGACCTTCCCGCCGAGGGCCTCGACCCGTTCGATGAACCGGGTCACATAGCGATCAAGATGGTCCACGGTGTGCTGTTTGATTCCGGTGGCCAGGTCGCGCAGCGCTTCGAAGTCCCTGACCCCGGCGACGGCGGCGGCCCTGGCGGCGATCTTGGCCGTCGCCGCTGTGGCGACGGCGCCGCGGAGGGCGTCGTCACCGAGCGCCCGCCTCACGTTCGCCTCGAACCACGTTTCGCAGCGGCTCACGGTACGTCATCCATCAGGCCAAGTGACTCCGCCAGAACCTCGGCGATGTGTTTGAAGGTCACATTCATGCCTCGGCGCCGCGCGGTTCCCTCGACGGTCATCGCACAGCCGGCTTCGTTGCAAATGACGACGCTCGCGCCGGTTCGCTCGATGGCGTCGAGCTTGTCGCTCACCATCGCGTTGCTGATGTTCGGGAACAGGGAACTGAAGGCCCCTCCGAAACCACAACATTCGTCCATCTGTTCGAGCGGCCGATAGACAACACCGCCCAACTCGCCGACGCATCGAGAGGCCTGGTCCGCCGATTGGAGCCCGCGCAGATGGCAGCCGTAGTGGTAGGTGACCGGCTCGGCGGGGTCGGCCGTGATTGACGACAGGTCGATCTTCAGCACGTCGGTGATGAACGCCCCGAATTCCCACGTCCGCGCCGCCAACTGCCGGGCCCGATCGGCATAGGCCCGGTCACCCGCCAGCAGGTGCGGCGTGTGGTGGACCACCATCGACGCGCATGAACCCGACGGTGTGACCACGTAGTCGCAGCCCTCGAACACGTCGATCATCCGCCGACCCATGGCGGCCGCTTCGCGGTGGAACCCGTTGTTGTACGCCGGTTGCCCGCAGCAGGTCTGTCCGACTGGAAAGCGGACCCGGCACCCGAAGTGGCGCAGCACGCGGACGACAGCCACGCCCACACGCGGGGCGAACGTATCGGTCAGACAGGTGACAAACAGGGCCACGTCCACCACTGCGAACTCCAAACCGCCCGCGCACGGGTTGGCCGAACGCAGGGACGCTCAGACGTCGGCGCGGTCATAATCGCAATTGCGCCGAGCCCGGCCCGTTCGAAGGCAGGCGTGCGACAGGGCGGCACCTCGGGGCCCGGGCAGGATGCGGTTCGTCGGTCATTCCGTCGTATCGTCTCGCTGGCGCGCCAGCGGACTGGGCAGGATCGGAGGCTTGTCGAAGTCGCGATCCACCTTGGCCAGATCCAGTTCCTCGAACAGCATCGCCGGGGCGCTCACCGTGGTGGAGCCCCCCCATCCGCCGGAGTTGCGCACGAAGGGAGTGTCCCCGGCCGCCAGCACGCGCTTGAACGCTTTCAGATCGACCTGAGCGATCTCGGCCCCGCGGACCAGCTCTTCCCGGCCGTCGGGATACACCTTGTACATGACCAGGGGAGCGGACCCGCCGCCCCGCGAAAAGCCGCCGCCGATGCTGCCCAGCGCGGCGATGCGGATGCCGTATTCCAGCCCCTCGTCCTCGCAGGCTTCGAGCAGCTCTTCTGTCAGCGTGGCAGCGTCGCTTCCGTCGGTGGCGGTGACGCTCAGGCAACCGGTCGACGCGGTGGGACCGTAGGCCCCGCGACCGTGTCCGGTCGAGTTCTTGAAGGTCTTCGACGGATTGCGTGACATGAGCAGGGTTTTGAGCCGTCCCTGCTCGACAAGCGTCACCGGGCGGGCCTTGACTCCCTGGTCGTCGTACGCGTAGTGCCCGAGAACCTGGGTGCCGGCGATGGTTTCCCGGGTCGGGTCGTCCACCACGTCGAGGAAGCGGGCGAGCACGCGCTTGTCGAGCTTGTTCTCGAAGTCGTCCGGGCTGGTGCGGCTGCCCACCGGTCGCTGGCCTCCGGCGAACCTGCCTGCGAACTGTCGTGCAAAGACCGTGGTGGCCGGTTCGGCTTCGAAGAGCACCGGGCCGGTGTAGGATTCGAGGGCCGGGGCCTGCTTTGTCGCCAGAAGCTGCGTGATCATCTTGCGGCAGCGTTGGGACAGCTCGTCGCCAGCGGGCAAGTCCGCGAGTTTCTCACCGTGGAGCGAGATGGAATCGGACAATTCCATGCCGTCGTCGACCTGCACGGTCGCGCTGACGTGGAGCGAGAACCGCGATCCTGTGGTGCGCAGCCGCGTGCCCTCGGTGTTGACCAGATACTTGTTCCCCAACACTCCCTCGACGCGCACATTCGAGTTCTTGATGTCGGGGTAGTCTCTGAAGATGGCCGACAGCGCCACCGCCAGCTGTTCCAGGGGTGCGGTATCGATGGCGACGGGCAGACGTTCCTCGAAGTAGACGGCCGGGGGCTCACGGGAGAAGTCGTCGGGCTTGTCCTCGATCATCTTGCTTTCCATGAACGCCTTCTTCTTCACGAAGGTTTCGGCCGCCTCCTTGTATTGGCGATCGGTCGCCCACCAGATGGCCTGGCGGATGGCGTTATAGTCGTCTTCGATGGGGATGGAGACGCCGCCCCATCCACCGTAGCCGTATCCCCCGCCGCTGAAATTGGTGTTGTCCAGCTCATAGGAGCCGACACGGACACCGGTGCGCAGTCTTCGCGACCGGCTTTCATCTCGACGCGCGACCGCGCCGAGATCGGCCGACACCCATGCCACGGCGGCGTCGACCAGTCCGTACTCGATGAAATAGGGGCGCTGCAGGTCTTCGAGCTTCAGGCCCGCCTTGCCTCGTTCCAGTTCATCGACCAGGGCCCGCAGCACCATGTCCTGCTTCATCTCTCGTTGGACGATTTCGTCCGCCGGCGCCTCCGCGTGCAGTGCCCAGATCGCAACGGCCATCGCGGCTATGGAAGTCATTGGCTCATCTCCCAAACTCAGTGCGGGCTCTCGACAACTTCGTCACCGACGCCGGACTCGAGCCGGCTACTTCTTCTCCGAGGCGATGGGGGCATCGAGAATCGGGGGCCGGTCCTGGGCCTTTCGCTTCTTCTCCACCTCGATCTGGGCGACCAGAATGCTCGGCGAGACGGCGGCAACGGGCACTCTGCCCGACCGGGCCCCGCAGGTCCCGTTGAACACGCCCGGATCGTCCGCGGTGCACAGGATTTCGGAGAAACAGGTCAACGGCGTCCCCACGATATCCACACCCCGCACCAGCTCGTCGGGCCGACCGTCGGCGTAGACCCGATAGACCACAAGAGGAATGACCTTGAACGCCTGCGGCCCGAACCGCTGTGTCGTGGTGAACCCGCCGGAGATGTCCTTGAACAGCAGTCCGAATTCCTTCTCCTGCTTCCTGCATTCCTCGATGAGCATGGTCCGCAGCTCATCGAAGGGCACGTTCTTGGTCGATTCGATGATCAGGTTGCCCTGGCGTCCCACGACCTTGGCACCGGGTTGCCGTCGCCCGTGACCGTTGGACTTGGTGAACCCCCGCGTGGGCGACCGCGACATCAGGAAGGTCTTGAGCACGCCGTTCTCCACGATCCGAGCCGGCTGGCCGGGCACGCACTCGTCATCGAATTCATAGAACCCGTTCAAGTCGACGCCGTTGAATTGCCGCTGTGAGGGGTCGTCCACGATGCTGAGGAACGTCGGGAGGACCTGCTGCCCGATCTTCTTGGCAAAGGTCTGCCCTTCCTCGACGTCCTTCTGGCGATGGCCTTCGATCCGGTGGCCGAAAATCTCGTGGAAGAAAACGCCGCTTGCCCGGTTCATCAGGATCGCCGGCCCGATGTAGGGCTCCACGATAGGCGCTTCCCGCAGGGCCTGAACGTCTTTGATGACCTGTTTCACCGCCTCCGCGATTTCTTCGTCGCCCGGAAGACCCTCGAGCGTGTGGGCGTCCAGCGACTTGTACTGCCACAGCTCCATTCCGTCTTCGGCGATCGTCGACGCTCGAATGCCCAGACGCCACCATCCCCGTCCGAACTGCAGCCTGCTCTTCTCGGAATTGACCATCAGATTGTTGGTGGTCCTGCCGGTGAGCGTCACCATCGAGTTGTAGATCGCCGGATGGTCTCGGAACAGGCGCGAGTGCTTTCGCACCCGTTCTCGGAGGCGCTGAAGGTCGAATGGCGGCGCCTCGGCCCACGGGCCGACGTGTACGCTGGGCTCTTCCCGCGAGAAATCGTCCGACGGGTCTTCCTCCTCCACCTTCACCTTGAGGTTCGCCTTGACCTGGGCAAGGCGCTTGACCGCCGACCTGAACTCCTCGTCGGTCACCAGCCAGATCGCGTGGCGTGTAGCCATTGGATCGTCGTTGAGCGGCAAGGCGGCGGTAACTCCCCCCCGCCCATAGCCCCCGTAGTAGCCGCCCCCGCGGATCTGGCGGGTATTATCCAGGGCGTAGTCACCGCAGCGGACGTCCACGCCCAGTACGCGCGAATGATCCACGTTTTCGCTGGTCAGCGCCCCCAGGGACGCCGCGAGGGAAATGCTCTTCTCGTCGGTGACGGCGTACTGGATGAAATAGGGTCCGGTCCCGTCGGGGCCCACCAGCTTCTCCATGGACAGCGCCAACTCGCTTTCCATGATCTGCAGCAGGGGGTGCTCCGTGGCCGATTGGCCGGCCTTTGCCCAGACCAGCGCCGGGCCGCACAGCAGACCCGCCAACATGACCATTCTCGTATGCCAATGACGTAGTGCTCTCATGGCGATTTCCTCGCGAAAGAGGGTCTCGACGTCCGTCACCGAAAGCGGTCAGCCGAGCATCGGCGCTATCCTAACCCGACATGCCGGCCGTGCAAGTATGAGGCCTGACAGGCAGGCCCTTGCCCGCCAAGGCTGAACGGTTCAGGGCGCCCGCCGCCCGATCCCGAAGCCGCCGATCGTCGTGCCGGCTCGCGCCGGCGTTTTCTGGGGAGGACGGCCGTGATTTCACGCTCAAGCAGGGTATGCGGCGACCGGGGGCATGCTTTGCACGTAGCGGCGGTCGCTTCCCGATCCGGCCCTAGGGCGCGTCATCCAATTCGCGCAGTGCGTCCAGGACGCCCGGCTCCGCCGGGTTCAAACGGTAAGCGGTCCGCAGTGGGCCCAGAGCCTCTTCTTTCTTGTTGACCCGGATCAGGAATCGCCCGAGTTCCGCATGGGCGAAGGCGTTGGCCGGCTCCATTGTCACCGCCTGCCGATATCGCAGAAGCGCCGCATCCGGGTCGTTACGCTCCTCCATCTCGCGGGCGAGGAAGATCTGCTGTCGGGCGGCCGGCCCCACGAACTTCGCCGCCCACGCGGCCACTTTCAAGGCCTCTTCGAACTGCTCTTTGAGCTCCAGGGCCATGTTCTTCCCCCACAGCGCCGGCTGCATCCCGGGATACGCGTTGATCGCGCGGGAGTAGTACTCGACCGCGTCATCCACGTAATTCATCGCGGCGGGCACATTGCGCAGACTGAACTGCTCCTTCGCCAGATACACGCTGCAGTCGCCGAGGTCGTAGAGGTTCCATGGGCTCTCGGGCACCTTGTCCATGGCCTCGATGAACAGGTTGCGGGCCGTGCCGTAGTCACGACGGATCATCTGCTCCAGACCCATCTGCCGCAGATCGTCGTATGAGAGCTCACCGGCACAACCACTCAGACAGAGCGCGGCTGCCATCACCGCCGCCAGACTGCCGGCACCCGGCCGACTCGCCGTTTGACTTGGTCTCATCGCGGTTCCTCGCCGATTGAGATAGGATGATCGATGCAGATTGCTCCCGGGACCGCGCCGGGAGGGCGACCACACACCGGTCAGGTTACGCTGTACCCCGCCATTCTACACCACCACGATCACACGTGCGACTCCCCGGGGCCTCCCGATCAAACGGGAGACTGCCCCCGCCCTCCGGAAGCCGCCGGCTGCCCCGGCGCCGCGCGACGCCCCGCCGGGTCAGGGTACCCGCGTCCAAGAGGACCGCAAGTCGTGCTCGGGGCACGAAAGCCGGATCAGCCCGGACGGCGGACGCGTATACCCGAGCCAACGAGGGATATCACGGAGAAAGGGGTTCGATCAGCATCCGGAGCCGACCTCGTTCGATGACCAGATCACGAATCCGAAACCAGCGCTTGCTGACTTGCCAGTGAAACCGGTTGTCCACGGTGACGCCGTTCGTCAGGTACTCGATCCCTCCCTGGTCCCGGAAGAAGCGAACGATGTCGGCCAGGGCATCCGGCATGGCGTCCACGTCCTGGCCGCCGGCTGTCAACACCGGTTCCAAGCGGTCGGCGATGATCGAGACGGGCAGCGGACACGAGCCACAGGTGGCTTCCGCCAGGTGGACCGTGATGGAATCCCCGGCGAGCTTGAACGTTAGATGGGCACTGGCGATCGCCTGCCACCCACTCTTGTCGAAGCGCCCGGCCAGGATGAGGCGTCTCGGCTCGAACACCACCATCGGGCCTTGCACGAAACCGGGGACCCATTCCTCGGCCTCGGGCCAGACTTCCGAGCGGACGGCCACCCATTCACTGATTTGCCGATCGGTGAGCGTCAGTTCAAACGGTCGGCCTTCGACGAGCCGGTCGCCGAAGTCGGAGACGCTTTCAAGCAGCTCGTTTCGGATGCGGGTGTACTCGGCCTCCGGAACGTGGGGCGGCCGGTACCACCACGGCACGTGGGCCAGCAGAAGCCACAAGAAAATACACACCACTGCCAGCAACCCGACCGTCAAAGCCAGGCTGACCAGCAGCCATCTCTTGATCCGCCTGCGTTTCGTTCGTCTTCGCCTCATCACCGGCGTCCGCCGACGAAGAGTATAGCCGATGTCCCGCCTGGATTGACCCCGCGAATGCGAACTTCATAGAATCTGTGTGATCCGGTCGCGCGTGATCCAATTCCGGGAGGGTCGCCGATATGGTCAGCCGCCTCTGGGGTTCAACGATCGTGCTCTTCTGGCTGGCGGCCATGAGCTGGTTGGTCTGGCACGACATCTGGCCCGTGTGGACGGCGCAGGACCCTCCCGCCGCCGTCACGCCCGAGTGGGTCGGAGAAGCTCGGCGGCGGCAGCAAGCCGGCATCGAGGACAAGCACGGTGGTCGGATCGGCACGATCTGGGTCGTGTACAATCGCTCGGGGAAGAGCGTTTCCCGTCAAGACCTGATCGTCATCGATCGATTCCCCGCCTTGGCGCCGGCGTGGATCGAGGTGGATTCTCAGTTCGACACTCAGGGACGACTGGATGAACTGGCGGCCGACGTCGTTCTGGCCGGAGTCCGCATCGAGCTGAAGGCGGAGCGATTCGGTTCCCAGTTGGCGTTCAATCTCACGTTGGGCAACCGCCGACATCAGGCGTTCAAGCTGGCCGACGTCGACGCGGGCATGATCGGAGAGCTGTTCAAACCCTTTTCCGCCATGCCCGACCTGAGGGTCGGCCAGTCATGGCGCATGCAGGTATTCAATCCGCTGGCCGGCGTGATGGGAACCGGCAGCAGGTTTATTCCCATGATCGTCCGAGTGACCGGTGAAGACACCATTGGAACACCCGATGGGCCAATCCGATGCCTGATCGTCGAAGCGCCGAACGCCCGCGCCTTGGTCGCCCCGGACGGAACGGTCCACGTCCAGGAGATGGAACTGCCGATCGGCGGGAAGATCGTGATTCGCAGCGAGCCGTTCGACGAGGCGGCCTATGATCGGGCCAGGGCGAATCGCCCGGTCCGCAGGGAATCTCGGGGCCCGCGCGATCGGTCGTTCGTGCCGGGATCGCAGGATCGGGATCCGGCAAACCGCGGGCCCGAAACGTGATGAACCGCAGGAACCTGTGTGCCGTGAATTGCGGGACGCGAGTGTGGTGAACCGTGGGGCCGGCTATCGAGTCGGTCGTTCCCGCCCGTGTCCGTGAGACTTTGTGACAAGCTCGAGGCAGCGCCATGGAACCGGCTATTGCGATCGAATCGGTCACCAAGCGGTTCGGGCAGAAGGTGGCGGTCGATGACCTGACACTGACCGTCCCACCGGGCGAGCTGTATGCGTTTCTCGGCCCCAATGGAGCGGGCAAGACGACCACCATCAAGATGATCTGCGGTCTGTTGCGCCCCCAGCGCGGCACGATCCGGGTGTGCGGATATCCGGTCGGCACCGACGGGCTGGCGGCCAAGGCCCGACTGGCGTACGTGCCCGATCAACCGTTCCTGTATGACAAGCTCACGGCGCGGGAGTTTCTGTTTTTTGTGGCCGAGATGTACGGCCTGCGCCCGGAGCAGCGGGACCGGCGGCTCGACGACCTGATTCAGCAGCTGGCGATCGGGGCGTTCATCGACCAGATGACCGAGAGCTTCAGCCACGGGATGAAGCAGCGGGTCGTGTTGGCGGCGGCGTTGCTGCACGATCCACAGGTCCTGATCGTCGATGAACCGATGGTGGGGCTGGACCCGCGAACCGTTCGCACCGTCAAGGACCTGTTCGTGCAGCGAACGCGCGAAGGTCGCACCGTATTCATGAGCACCCACACGCTGGAAGTGGCCGAGGCCGTCTCTGACCGTATCGGCATCATCCACAACGGGCGTCTCATCACCGTCGGCACCATGAACGAACTGAAGCGCCGGGCCACCGGGAGCGCGACGCTGGAAGAGGCGTTCCTGCGATTGACGGAGGAGGGCGATGAACCCTGTCCGTAGCGACGCGTCAGTGATGCCGGCGGGCATGCGCCTGCTGCTTCGCACCAAGTGCCTGTCGCTGCACAACCGCGCGGTCCAGGGTATCCAGGCGTCGCCGATCCGGATCGCCTCGACGGCGCTGTTTCTCGTGCTGATCTGGTTCGGGCTGTACGGCCTGTTCTGGGCGGTCTTCGATTACTTCCAGCGCACGCCGTTGGAAGGTGCGGTCGCGGTCCCTCTGGTATTCAACTTCTTCTTCGTGGCCATGCTGATGTTGCTGACGTTCTCCAACGCCATCATCGCCTACACGGCGTTGTTCGGGCGGAACGAAACGTCGTATCTTCTGGCGGCCCCGATACCGCCGAAAGACCTGGTGACCGTCAGGTATCTGGAAACGCTGCTGTTTTCGAGCTGGTCGCTGATCCTGCTCGGCCTGCCCCTGATGATGGCGATCGCGAACATGCCCGGGGCCCGTGACGCCGGCGCGTTCCACGTGCTGTTCATCGCCATGTTCCTGTTCTTCGTGCCCATCCCCGGAGCGCTGGGGATGCTGGCGGCATGGGCGGCCGCACGCTACCTGCCCCGCAGCACCCGGAGAACGCTACTGAGCGCAGGCATCGCATTGATGTTCGTCGCCACCGTATGGGGCCTGCGCACCGTGCAACTCAGCGGCGGCGAGAGCTCAGTCTGGCTGCGAGATTTCTTCTTGAAGATGGAGTTTGTCCAATCGGCCCTGCTGCCCAACGCATGGGTCAGTCTGGGTATCGAACGCGCCATGCACGGCAAGCCGCTCGAAGCGGTCATGTATCTTGCCGTCGTGCTCGCCAACGCGCTGTTTCTGAGCCTGGTGGCCGTCCGCGTGGTGTCGCGCGGGTTTTCCAGGGCCTACGACCGGGCGGCGGAATCTCGCGGGCGACCGGGCCGCACCCCGGCCCAAGCGGCAGGAGGATTCGCCGGCCTGCTGTTTGTCTACCTGCCCCGCCCCATGCGCCTGATCGCCGCCAAGGACTTCCGCACGTTCCTGCGCGACCCCCTGCAATGGAGCCAGTTGGGCATCCTCTTCGGGCTCATGGGACTCTACCTGCTCAACATGCCCCGATTTCAAGTCGACCTGGTCTCTGAGCGGCTGTCACTGCTCGTGCCGTTCCTCAACCTCAGTGCCATCAGCTTCATCCTCGCCACGTTCACCACGCGCTTCGTGTTTCCACTGGTGTCGCTCGAGGGACACCAGCTGTGGTTGATCGGGCTGCTGCCCATCGCCCGGCGTAACATCCTGTTGGCCAAGTTCGCCTTCGCCATGACCGTCAGCACGACCGTCGCCGTGGGCACGATGGGGCTGGCCGCCTCCATCCTGCGGATGTCGTCGGCCTGGACAGCCGTGTACCTGGCCGTGACGTTCGCCGTCTGCATCGGGCTGTGCGGGCTGGCCGTCGGGCTCGGGGCCCGCCTGCCGATGTTCGGGGAACGCAACCCGACCCGGATCGCCAACGGCTTCGGCGGGACGATCAATCTCGTTGCATCGGTCGGGCTGATCGTGCTCGTGCTCACGGGGATGGGGGCGGCCGCGATCCGCACCGGAATCGACGCGACCGCGCCAAACGTCTATGCCACAACGATCGGATACAGTCTGGTCGTGATCCTGATCGCACTGGCGGTCGGGGGCGCCGCCATGCTCCTCGGCGCCCGGCACCTCAAGAGACTCGAAGTCTAGTGGGCAGGACGGGGCCGGAGTCTTCGTCTTCGCGAAGCGCTCAGCGACGACGGTTTCACTTACGGAGACAAACGCCCCTATCGTCTCCGTCTGATAATCACGGCGTTCTCAGTGTGGCGGTGCGCAACTGTCCGTCAGGACGGCATGGTGCAAGACAATGCTCACGTGCCTCCGTATAATCTCATGCGTATGAGGCGGTGAGGAGGAGAAGATGGCGCCCCATAATCCCAACGGATTCCAGTTGCATCCCGGCCCCGACCGGCCGGCGATGGGCCTGTCGCGCGCCGAGCGCCACCGTCTGTTCCGTGAAATGGTCGTCGGCGAGATGGCCCGCGGCATCATGAGCCGGCGGCGCTGGCGACGACTGGTGCAATACGCGGCCATGCTCGACATCTCGGCGATCGAAGCCGGCGAGCTGATTGCCGACGCCCGCGAGGCGGTCGCCCGGACGGAGGTCCCACCGTTCCCCCACCATCCCGTCCGTCATCACCCGACCTCCCGCGAGCCCTGGCCATTCTGGGTCACGCTGTCGGTGACGTGTGCCATCCTTGCCGTCATCGATGCGGTGTTCTTTCACTGGGTATTCTGAGGGGCGAGGGACGACCGTCAGTCACTCTTCGCTTTCGATGCGCCACAGGATGCGGCGCCAGCGGATGTACTGGGCGACTCGGCGCCAGGTCAGCCGGAGAAACAAGACCGCGAACAGGCCGAACAATGCCGCCAAGAGAAACAAGCTGGGCTCCCTGAGTCCGTACAGCGCGAGGAACACCGCCAATCCGAGCGACACCAGCGACGCAAACACGTCAGAGATAGGCAACTCCAACCGTTGCGGCAGGAAGATCCCGACTAGATTGTGGTCGCGGGCGTTGTACGGATGCCCGCATTCCGGGCACAGGCCGGAATACGGCAGGCCGCGAAGGTTGTACCCGCACGTCCCGCAATACAGCGACGTGTTGATACCCCAGCCTGTGACAACGTCGCCCATCATGCGCTCGATTTCGTCGGAGCCGAGAGACATGCGTCGCTTCTTTCGGGTTATTCCGCAGCGAACATGGCTTCCATGAACTGGGCGGGATCGAACGGGGCGATGTCGTCGGGGGTCTCGCCCAGGCCGACGAACTTGACCGGCACGTCGAGCTGATCGCGAATCCCGATCACGATCCCTCCCTTGGCGCTGCCGTCGAGCTTGGCCAGTATGATACCCGTCACCGACACGTGTTCGCTGAACACCCGGGCCTGGTTCACCGCGTTCTGTCCGATGGTGGCGTCGAGCACCAGCAGCACTTCGTGCGGCGCTCCGGGGATCTTCCGCTCGACGACCTTCTGGATCTTGCCCAGTTCCCGCATCAGGTGTTCCTGGGTATGCAGCCGGCCGGCCGTATCGATGAGCAGGACATCGGCGTTCCGGGCGACGGCGGCGTCGCACGCATCGTAGGCCACCGCCCCGGGATCCGCCCCGTGCTTGTGCTTGACGATCTGCACGCCGATCCGGTTCGACCATTCGGTCAGTTGCTCGATGGCGGCGGCCCGGAACGTGTCGCAGGCACCCAGGATCACCGTCTTGCCCTGCCCGGTCAGGTAGTTCGACAGCTTGGCCACGCTGGTCGTCTTGCCCGATCCGTTGATACCGGTGACGAGGATCACGGTGGGCCCGCCGTCCGCATACCGGATCTGCCGGTCGCCTTCGGGCCACATCGACACCACGTGGTCCTGGATGTAGTCGGTGATATCCTGCGCCTCGCGGATTCTGCCGGCTCTCCATCCGCTGCGCACGACGTCCATCAACCGGGTCACCGTCGCCGGCCCGACGTCCGCCATCAGCAGCGTGTCCTGCAGCGCATCCAGCAGGTCTTCGTCGATGGCTTTGCCTACGGGCAGAACCGACCGGAACCCGCCGGCGATCTTGTCCCGGGTCTTGGACAGCCCGTTTTTCAGGCGATCGAGCAGAGCCATTCCTTGTAACCTTCGGCGCTTAGCCGTCAGCGATCAGTCCTTTTTCCCTTTGCCCGCGGTCGCTCGCGGGGCGCCGCCGGTGCGGGCCTATGCTTGACGCTAGGTGTCACGGCCCGATGCCACGCAACCGGCGCGGAACCGGGCACCTCCGTGCGGTTCCGGGCGCTTTAGTCTCGAGTCTCCTGCTTCCAGACGGCGTCGAGCAGTCCGTTGACAAAACGGGCCGACTCCGCGGACCCGAATTGCCTGCTGATCTCGATCGCTTCGTTGATCGCCACCTTGGCCGGCACGTCGCCGTCGTCGAGCTCGACCAACGCCACGCGGATCACATTGCGCTCCGCCGGCGACATTCGGTCCATGGACCAGTGCCGAGCCGCCGCCGCGATTCTTTCGTCAAGCCCCGCCCGCCGATCCCAGCATCGGCGGACAAGCGAGGCGGCCCGGGAACGCGTGGCGCGATTCGGTTCCAGGTCCGAATGGGCCAAGAAGGCGTCCACCTCGTGCAGAAACGATTCCCCTTGCGCGTCAAGCTGGGCGAGTAACTGTACAGCCAGGATGCGAGCCTGATGCCGATCGACCTTCACGATCGCCGTCATTCCTTCTTTCCGCCCTTGCCGCTTCCGGCGCCGTCGAGCCGGGCATAGAGGTTCGCCAGTTCGATGGCGGCCAGCGCGGCGTCCGATCCTTTGTTGCCCGCCTTGGCGCCCGCCCGTTCGATCGCCTGCTCGATGGTGTCGGCGGTGATCACGCCGAACGTCACCGGCGTGCCGCTGTCCATCGCGACCTGGGCGATTCCCTTGGCGCACTCGGCGGCGATGAAGTCAAAGTGCGGCGTCTGGCCGCGGATGACGCAGCCGAGGCAAACGATCGCGTCGTAGCGGCCGGTGGCCGCCAGCTTCCGGGCCGCCAGAGGCAGCTCGTACGACCCGGGCACCCGCACCACGGTCATCTGGGCGTCGGGGCATCCGTGCCGCTGCAAGGTGTCGATCGCACCGGCAAGCAGCTTACCGGTGATGAAGTCGTTGAACCGCGCGGCTAGCAGGGCAAACTGCTGCTGCTCGACGACCAGATCTCCCTGAATCTCTTGAGGCATCGCGCGACACTCCGGATGGAACCTCTCGGACCCTCGCTCCCTGCGCGTCCGCTCGATCGGGCGGAACCCGGCCGGTCCGACCCCGCCGAACCGGCCACTACGGCCACTATAGTACCCTCGCCGCCCCGGGAGTCAAAAGCAGGACCAGCAAACGGTGAGACGGGTGGGATGCTCGCTACCGGCTATCTCTTGCGCCTGCTTTTGACCCGCTGCGCTTCTTCGGCCTGCTTCTGGAGCTCCTGGAACTTCTGCACAAACCATGAGGGTTTCTTGGGCGGGGCGGGCCCCTTGGACCTTGCCGGCAGCGGAAGATCCTGCTTGGACTTCTCCTTCGCCTCCTTGATGTG
Organism: Phycisphaerales bacterium; assembly: GCA_020353195.1. GTDB lineage: Bacteria > Planctomycetota > Phycisphaerae > UBA1845 > UBA1845 > JAFGJQ01. Next base: position 1,783,461 of record CP070691.1, read on the forward strand.
CTGGCGGATGCGCCTCTGCTCGATCATGCCGAACAGGCTGCTGGTCATGATGTACAGGTTCAGCCCGCTGGGCATGGCGTAGAGGATGAGCACGAAGAAGACCGACATGATGGGCATCATCTTCTGCATCTGGGCAGCCTGGTCCATCTGCGGGCTCTTGGCGGCCTGGGGCGGCGGTTTCGGCTTGGGCATCAGCTTCTGCTGAAGGTACATGGTGATGCCCATGAGGATCGGCAGCAGGTTGAACTCGCAGATCTCGCCCGTCAGCGCGCCGAGCAGCGGGATCTTGTAACACCTGGAGAACGTGATCAGCGCGTCGGGGGCGGTCAGGTCGTGGATCCAGAGGAAGAACGGCTCGTGCCGCATGTGGATGTTGTTCGACAGGCTGGTGTACAGCGCGATCCAGATCGGCATCTGGATGAACATCGGCAGGCAGGAACTGAGCATCGAGGTGGCGGGGTTGATCCCTTCCTCCTGATAGAGTTTCATCGTCTCCTGCTGCAGTCTGGCCTTGTCGTTTCCGAACCGCTCCTTGACCTGCTCGATTTTCGGCTGGAGCTTGCCCATCCGCTCCTGCATGCGGACCATGTTGACCTGGCCCTTCTTGGTGACCGGGTGCAGCAGCACGCGGACCACCAACACCAGGATGATGATCGCTACGCCGTAGTTGCGGACGACGCGGTACAGCCCATCCAGGAACAGGATCATGGCGTCCGTGAGCCAGCCAAAGGCGCACCAGCCGTACTGCAACGCGATGATCCGGGGGAACCCTCGCCGGACGTAGTCGGGATTGCTCTGGCGCGTGAACGCCTTCTTGTCGTTCGGGCCGATGTAGCACTGCCGGACGAACTGCCGGGAGGCGCCCGGGGACAGCGCAAACCCGCTCACGAGCCGGGCCGTCACGTCTCCGGCAGTGGCCACGTTGCCGTCCAGATCGACGCCCTGCACCTCTTCGACGTAATCCGGGCCCTCCTGCCCCTGGGTCGTCAACGGAACGATCACGCACGAGAAGTACTTGTTGCCCGCCCCGAGCCACCAGAACCGGCTGCCCTCCTGGCGCTTGAATAGAATCTGCATCTTGTCGTCGGCGCCGCCGATGTTCTTGAACTGCGTCCCGTCAACGTTCGCGGTGTTGGGATCGTCCGGGGACACGACGGCGGAGTAGACGTAGCGGCTGTCTGCCCGGCTGTACTCCTGCCGGATACCCACCGGTCCCCGCTCGGTCAGCGTGATGTTCAGCGTCTGATCCGTCAGGTTCTCGACCGTCTGGTCGACGGACACGTCGTACCGGCCCTTATCCACCGGTTGCGGTTCCAGGCGGTACGCGCGCGTGAGGCGCAATGTCGGTTTGCCGTCGGCATCGACGACGTTGATGGCGAACGCAGCCGACTCCTGCCCTTCGCCGGGGTCTTCCGGCACTCCCCATTTCGCGTCAGCGAGTGAACCGAGCTTCCCGACATCGTGTCCGTTGATATTGACGTTCTCGACCGCCAATGAGAAGAGGGGCCCACCGTCCGCGTCGCGCTGGGGTGCCAACAGGCGGTAGCGCTCAGACTCGCCGACCGATTCCGCGAAGTCCGTCACGGTGGCGGATTCGATTGCCGCCCCTCGACTCGTCAGTTCGAGACGCATGCGATAGGGGCTTTCCTCAGCATTGTCCACGTTGCCGATCGCGATGACCGCGGGCTCATCCTCATCGCTGCCCTCCGCACGATATTCCGGTGATTCCCGTGATTCGCCGATGGCCGGTCCGGTGGTCGACCCGGTCGCCGCAGGCCCGGACGCAGGACCGCTCGTGGTGGTTGCGGGCCCCGGCTGAGTGGCGGCGGGAGGCGCGGGTCTGTCGGCCTGAGGCGGACCCAACAGGCGCTGTGCGATCGCCATGTAGAGCAGGAAGGCGACGGTCGCCCACAGCAGGGCTTGTATGAGTGCTTTTTTGTCCACCGGTGCGAGTGGTTACCTTCCGTCGAGCAGGCGGGTACCCAAGAAATCGTCCAGCTCGGGCACGGCCAGGATTCTCTTGACCGCCAGTTCCACGTCGTACTCGACGCGAACAAACTCCACGCTGGCCTGATAGTCCTCGTCGCCGCCTTCCCCATTCTCGCGAACCACCACGTAGCTGGCCCGGACATCGCGGTCCCGTGGTTGACCGATGCTTCCCACGTTGATGATTGCCTTCTCGTCCTCGGTCAGTACGTAGCGGTTCGCGTCGGCCAGGTCGGCGGGCGAATCGAAGTAGGGGTCATCCAGGAAGACGCCGGGTACGTGTGTATGGCCGACCAGACACGCGCGGTGCCGCTCCCCCAGCCGGTCGAAGTTGGCCAGGATCTTGTTCGGGTTGGTGTACACGTCCTCGGCGAACAGGTATTCGTTCACCGGGCGGCGGGGCGACGCATGCACCAGCAGAAAACCGTTGACCTCGAACCGGTCCGGCATGTTGCCCAGCAGTTCCCAGCGGCGGTCACGATGGGACTTCTTCGACTCGTCCTCCATCGCCTGCCGCGTCCAGTAGGCGGCGCGCTCGGCGCTGACGTTGAAGTTCAACGGCTCGAAGAAGACCGCCTGATCGTGGTTGCCGCAGACCGAGGCCACGCCCCGCTCCGCCAGCAGGTCGAGGCATTCGAGCGGATTCGCTCCGTAGCCCACGATGTCGCCGCAGCAGTACACCTTCTGAATGCCCCGGCGGTCGATGTCCTCGAACACCGCCGTCAGGGCTTCGATGTTGCTGTGGATGTCGGAAATAATCGCCAGCATCTCTGTGGCCGATTCGCGCCGGGAATACGCCTCTGCCGTCGATCCGTTCCCCCGCACCTCTGAGCCCCGCCGGGCTGCCGCGCGGACGGCAGTCCGGTGATGCTAATCGTCGCCCGCACCGGCGTCAACGGCACCCGCTTCGGCGCACCGATTCGGCGGGTCGAACGCTAAACCTCGGGATCAGGTGCGTTTGGCGGCTTCGGCGCGGGCGGAATCTTCGCGCAGCCGCGATCGGCACGTTCTCCAGGCACCGGGGGCAGGCGGTGGACGGGGTCGCCGGCGACTGTGTGAAGTTGTGTCGCTGCCGCAACGGGCCTCACGGCGCGTCCTCCGCCGAGGCCGACGCCGCGGATTCGAAGGTCACCAGGCGCCCCTGGTCGCCGACCCGCAGCGTTCCCGTGTCGCGCAGGAACCCCAGAATGGCAGTCCGGTAATCCGATTGGGCACGGGCGTAGCGGTTCTTGGCGTCCCGGAACGCGTTTTCAGCTTCGATCTTGTCCCGGTTGGACGCCAGCAGGCCTTTGAGCCGAAGTTCCGTGGCCTGGTCCTTGCGGAACCGGTTGATCTCGATGTTCTTGAGCTGGATTTCCATGGACACCCGAGTTTCCTCGATTCGCCGCAGCGCGTCACGCACGTCAAGGCGGACCTCGTCGCGGCGCAGATCGTAGTCGCGCTCCGCGCGGCGCAGGTCGATCAGAGCACCACGATAATCGTTCCGCTCAGCCTTGCGATCGAGCGGGATTTCCAACGCCAGCTCACCCCTCAACTCGGTGCGGGAGGAATTGTAACTGAACGAGTCGCTACGCTCCGGATTGGTGTCCTTCGTCACGCTGCCCCGGAAATCGAAGTCGGGCAGCAGGTTGTTTCGGGCGACCAGCACACGGCGGCGGGCATCGTCTACGAAGTCCCGCTCGTTAAGCAGGTCCAGCCGATACCGTAGGGCTACGGCTGTTGCGTCGGCTTCGGAAACCTCCGGGGCGGCCAGACTCAGCTCGGGTTCAACCACGTCGATCGGCGTTTCCGCGGGCATGCCGAGCGTGAGCTTGAAACGATCGAGGGCGAGGTCATAGGCCGCCTCCGCGCTAACCGCTTCATTCTGAGCGATCAGGTAATCCACCCTGGCGCGGTCCGCTTCGAGCTGGAGCTCGTCCCCGGCCTTCGCCAACGCGTCGCTGCGGTCGATTTCCTCCTTGAGGGCCCGTTCGCTCTCGCGTGCGTTTTCAATCCGCGCCTTGACGCTCAGAATGTCAAAGTAGTCGCTGGCGATGGCCACAAGGAACGCCCGGCGGAACCGCTCGAAGTTCCGCACGGCGTAGATGAGGTTGCGCTCCGCCTGGTATCGTGACTCAAGGGCAACGCGGCCGGCACCACGAAACAGCGGAATGTCGGCCTCCAGAATGAACTGCCCGGATTCGCCGGCCGTCGTGTGCGTCTCGAGGTTGCGGACCAGCGTATTGATCACCCGGGCGGTCACCTCGCCCCCGAACGGCAACCGCTGGGAAACCCCCACCTGGGCCACCGTCGTCATCGCCCGGTCGAAATCCTCGACCTCCTCGGACTCGCGGTCCGGCTCGTGCGCGAATTCGACGAACTCGGCCGACACCTCACCGACGAACTGCGGCGTCCAGAGATGGCGTTCCAGGGTCAGCGCCAGCGCGGAGAGGTACAGTTCCTCCTTCTCAAACTGGAAGTCCCGGGCGTGGCGCATGGCGTAGGCGAGGGCGTCGGCCAGCGTGAGGGGCTGCCGCTGCCCGGCCGGCTGGGTGGCGGCGGGTCGGGTCGTCGGGGCCTGCGTTGACGCGCGGGGATGAAAGCTCTCCGGCACCTGTGGCTCCACCGGGTGCGGGATGAAGCTGTACATGTCGCCGGAGCCCCCGACGCGCCCGTCTTCGGGGCCCACGTCGGCCGAATGAACCTCACCGAGCGCCGCCTGCTGCCGCGATTCGATCAGCTTGCGGACCTCCCGGTCGGCGCTCTGAATGAACCACTGCTGACAGCCCGCCGGGGCCAGACATATCAAAGCGAGAACACGCAGGATTGACCCGACTCGCGGCATGACGGGTCAATTTGGGCGCGGTTCGGCCCGGAAGTCAAGACGTTACGCCGTCAGGCACGGGGATTTGTGGGCAAATTCAGACATCTCCTGCCCGTCGGGCAGGCGCCGGCGGCCGGGCGTTTTTTCCACGGCCGCCGCGCCGGCCCGGGTCATGGCGGGCGTTTTCGGGTATCATTATTGTGGAGTGTTCTGTTGCCTTCGGAGCCGGTGCCGTGAGCGTGTTTAACGTAGAAACCCTCCTGATGGGGCTGAACAACCTGCGGCTCCACAAGCTGCGGTCGCTGTTGACGGCGCTGGGGATCATCTTCGGAGTGGGAGCGGTGATCTGCATGCTGTCGGTGACGGAGGGGGCGTCGGCCGACGAGTTGCGGATGATCGAGATGCTGGGCACGCAGAACATCATCGTCAACTCGGTCCGCCCGCAGGACTCGGCCGAGGCGGCCCAGGCCAGGACCATTCTGATGGAATACGGTGTCCGGCGGCAGGACATGCGGTCGATGAAAGCCACCCTTCCGCACGTTCGTCAGATCGTCCCCCTTCGGACGATCGCGTTCAGCGCCCGGCGGGCGGAGAAGCGATTCGACGGTCCAGTGGTGGCCACGCTGCCCGAGTTCTTCCGATTGGTGAACATCACGGTGGCGGAGGGGCGACATCTGACAGACATCGACATGAAGGACAAGAAGCACGTGTGCGTGCTGGGTGATGAAGCCCGGCGCGAGCTGTTCACCTTCGAAGACCCGATCGGCGAGTCGATTTTCGTGGAACGCGGCGAAGAGACGGCGGCCTACGAGGTCGTGGGGGTGCTGAGTCGGGCGGCCACCGCCGGGGCGCCCGCCAAGGGGGTCGAGCAGCGCAACCTCAACCGTGAAATCTTCATTCCGCTGGAAACCGCGGAAGCCCGGTACGGGGACATCCTCTTCCGCATGCGGAGCGGGGCGCGCGAGCTTCTCAAGTTCGAGTACTCCAACATGTACATCAACGTGGACGAGACCGACAACGTGGAGCCCGTAGCCCAGATGGTGCAGCGGGTCCTCGAGCACAACCACGAGAACCTGGATTACGAGGTGCTCGTCCCGCTGGCCCAGCTCAAGATGGCGCAACGCAAGAAACGCAATTCACAGATCCAGCTGGGCCTGATCGCGGGCATCTCGCTTCTGGTCGGCGGAATCGGGGTCATGAACATCATGCTGGCGACGGTTACGGAGCGCACGCGCGAGATCGGGATTCGACGAGCCTTGGGTGCCAAGCAGCGTCATATTGTGGCTCAGTTCCTGATCGAAACGGTGATCCTGTCCACCAGCGGGGGGCTATGCGGCGTGGGCCTGGGATACGTGGGTTCGACGTTGATGACGCGCTGGGCCGAATGGGGCGAAGCCATCGTCCGCCCGGAGGCGGTCGCGATCAGCTTCGGGCTCTCGATGATGATCGGCGTGTTCTTCGGAATGTACCCGGCGGTGCGCGCGGCCCGGCTGGACCCGATCGAAGCGCTGCGGCACGAGTAACCGCCTCGCCCGCTCCCGTGCCTTCTTTCGCCCGCTATCAGCCCGGACTATACTGGCGCGCGGTTTTCCTCGGCGGAGCCCGGCCATGGGTATCGGTGCAAACATCCCTCGGATCGACGGCCCGCAGAAAATTCAAGGCACCACTCGTTACGTAGACGACATTCCCACCGAAGGCGTGACGCACGGGACCACCATCCGCGCACCGGCGGCCCGAGGCAGGATCACCCGCATCCGCTTCGATCCCGACGTTCCGTGGGACGAATATGTGATCGTCGATCACAAGGACATCCCGGGACACAACGAGGTCGCGCTCATCGAGAGCGATCAACCGGCGCTGGTGGCGTCGGAGTTCCGCCATCGGCATGAGCCCGTGCTGCTGATCGGGCACCGGTCGATGTCAGCCGTGCGACGGGCCGCGCGGGCGGTCCGCGTCGAGTTTGAACCCCTCCCGGCTATCACCGACCCGCGCCAGCCGCTGACGGCGGACCGGGTCCAGTACGGCGCCGACAACGTCTTCAAGCGTATCGACATCCACAAGGGTGACCCGGATTCCGCATTTGCCGACGCCGCCCACGTCATCGAAGGCCAATACGAAACCGGATCGCAGGAGCACGTCTACCTCGAGCCACAGGGGATGCTCGCCTACCATCAGGACGGACAACTTGTCGTGGTGGGAAGCCTGCAATGTCCATACTTCGTGCTGAGCGCGCTGAAGCACTTGTTCGGCCGGCGCGAGGACGCGCTGCGCGTGATCCAGGCGCCCATCGGCGGCGCGTTCGGCGGGAAAGAGGATTACCCGTCGGTCATTGCCATCCACGCCGCTCTCCTGGCGGAGAAGTCCGGCGGGCCGGCCAAGATCGTGTACGACCGCCAGGAAGACATGGCCGTCACAACGAAGCGCCACCCGAGTTGGGTGCGCCACCGCACCGCCGTCGACCGTGACGGGCGCCTGCTGGCCATGGACATCAACGTGCTGCTGGACGGCGGGGCCTACGTGACACTGTCACCCGTCGTACTGAGCCGTGCGGCCATCCATGCGGCCGGGCCCTACTTTTGCGAACACATTCACGTTCACGGCGAAGTCCATTTCACGAATTCCCCGCCGTACGGCGCCTTCCGCGGTTTCGGCGCGCCGCAGACGCTGTTCGCCGTCGAACGGCAGATGAACGCGATCGCGGACCGAATCGGAATGGACCCGGCCGAGGCTCGACGCCGAAACCTCCTGCGCGACGGGCAGACGATGGCCACCGGCCAAGTGTATCGTGACGGGGTCGATCTGGTCGGGCTGATGGACCACGCCCTGGATCACGCGTCGTACGTGAGCCGTCGTGCCGAATACGAGAAGCTAAACCGCAAGCACCCATACGTGCGCCGCGGCATCGGGTTCTCGACGTTCTTTCACGGAGCGGGGTTCACAGGGGGCGGCGAGACCCGGCTGGCGTCGGAAGTGTGGGTGGAAGGTCACGGGGACGGCACGTTGGAAGTGCTCACGGCCAACACCGAGATGGGCCAGGGAGCGCGGACGGTTCTCACTCAGATCGCGGCCGACACTCTGGGCGTCACCGAGGACCAGGTGACTGCAGCCGTGCCCGATACGGCTCGAGCGCCCAATAGCGGCCCGACGGTGGCCAGCCGCACGACCATGATCGTGGGCAAGCTGGTCGAGCAGGCGTGCCGGGATCTGGCTTCGACCGTCGGCGCCGACGGGGCTTCCCTACCTGCAGCGGTCCGCGCGTGGCACCGTTCCCATCCCGGCCGGCGCCTGGTCGGACGTGCCAGATATCAGACACCCAAGAACATTCAGTGGGACGAGGAGACCTATCGCGGCGACGCGTACTCCTGTTTCGCGTGGGCGACTCACGTCGCCGACGTCGAGGTTGACCTTCGCACCTACGTCGTGCGGGTCAGGAACTACGTCGCAGTGCAAGAGGTCGGCAAGGTGGTGCATCCGGTCCTGGCAACAGGGCAGATCCAGGGCGGCGTGGCCCAGGGTATCGGCTGGGCGCTGACCGAAGAGGTCGTGCTCGAAGACGGAGCCATGACGAACAACCAGATGACCAACTACATCATCCCCACCGCCGCCGACCTGCCGAACATCCGGGTCTTTTTTGAGGAGCAGCCTGCCGCGTTCGGCCCGCGGGGTGCCAAGGGGATCGGCGAGCTGCCGATGGACGGTCCCGCACCGGCGGTCATCAACGCCGTGTGCCACGCGCTGGGAACGTCCATTGACCAGATTCCCCTGACGCCGGAGCGGCTGATGGCCCATCTGGAGGGCGACGGCGATGGATAACATCGAGCTCACGTTCACCCTCAACGGCAAGCCGGTCACACGAACCGTGCCCGTCGACGCCCGCCTGCTGGACGTTCTGCGTTACGACTGCGGCTGCACCGGCACCAAGGAGGGATGCGGCGAAGGCGAATGTGGGGCGTGCACCGTGCTGCTGGACGACTTGCCCGTCAACGCCTGCCTCGTGCCTGCGTTCCAGGTGGCCGGACGATTGGTGGAGACGGTCGAATCGACCGACGCATCATTGGCCGATGTGCTGAATCGCACCGGCACCGCACAGTGCGGGGCCTGCACGCCGGGCATCGTCATGACCACACGATGGCTCATGAGTCATCCGGAGGCCCTGGACGACGCGTCGCTGCGGATGCTCATGAGCGGCAACCTCTGCCGTTGCACCGGGTACGACGCGGTGATCGCCGGGGCCCGGCAGGCGCTGCACCGCGAGGAGGAGGACTGAGAATGAAGGTGCTTCAGCCGTCCACTCTCGACGAAGCCCTCGACATGATGGCAACGGCTGACACGGCATTAACACCCATCGCCGGCGGGACCGATCTCCTTGTCTCCTGGCATCACGTCGACAAAGACAGCCTTCACCTGCTCGACCTGACGCGGTTGCGCAAACTGCAAGCGATGCGTATGACCAAGCGCCATCTCGAACTCGGCGGATTGACCACGTACTGGCAGGTCATCAAGTCGCCCGAGGTGGCGCGCGCGTTTCCGTTGCTGGCCGAATGTGCCCGACTGATCGGCGCGATCCAGGTCCAGACCCGCGGTACCTGGGCGGGCAACATCCAAAACGGGTCGCCCGCCGCCGACGGTGTGGCCGTCATGATGGCCTATGACGCGACCGTCATCCTGCAATCCCGCGACGGGCGGACTGAAGTTCCGCTCGACCGGTACTACACCGGCTACAAGCAGACGGTCCGCCGGGGCGACCAGTTGATCACCGCCATCCGCATGCCGCGCCGCCGGCGCATCGTCGAGTGGTTCGAGAAAGTGGGGGCCCGCCGCGCCCAGGCGATCGCCAAGCTCGGTGTCGCCGCCGTGCGGGATACGCGGGGCTGGCGCATCGCCGCCAACAGCGTGGCCCCGTACGTTTGCCGCTGCCGCGCGCTGGAAGACGCTCTGCGCCAAGGCCGGTCTTTCGGCGGACCTGACGAAATTCGCCACGCCCTTGCCCCCGACATCTGCCCCATTACCGACGTCCGCTCAACCGCCACATACCGCGAACGCGTCCTCAGCCGCATCCTCTACTTCCGGCTGGCTGAAAACGGCTCGCCGTAGTCGCCTCGCACCATCAAAAGGGGATTCAACCGTCGGTTGTCGATTGGGTCGGACCTTCCACCAGCTTGGGCGTGTCCCGCCGGCGCGCCTGGACCAGTTCGGCCACGATGCTGACGGCAAGCTCCGGCACCGTAGCGGCGCCGATGGGCAAACCGATGGGCGAATGCACGCGGTCGATCAGTTCCGGCGGCACGCCCGATGCAGCCAGGCGCCCGAAGATCATCTGGGCTTTCCGCTTGCTCGCGATCATGCCAACGTAATGGGCCGGGCTGCGAACGACGGCGTCGAGAGCCTGGTAATCGTGTTGATGACCACGGGTCACGATCACGACGAAGCAGGCGGAGTCGATGGGGTAGCTCCGCAACGCCGACCCGATGTCGTCGACGATGAGCTTGACGTCGGAGCCGAACCGCTCCCGTGCTGCGCAGTCCGCCCTGTCGTCGATCACCACCACGTGGAAGTCGAGGGCCCCGGCCAGCCTGGCGACGGCCTGGCCGACATGCCCCGCCCCGGCGATCAGCAGCGTCGGCGGCACCTCCAGATGCACGCGGTATTCGAGCCGCTTGCCCTTCTGCTCCACCACGATCGGAAACCAGGCCCGCTCGCGGCGCTGCAGACTCTCCACCGCCCGGCGATAGGGCTCCAGGTCGGCGTCGGGCGTCACGGTCGTCACACCGACGGACATGCGCCCGCCGCAGATCGGCCCGTCGCCCCGTCCAAGGTCGCGATCCAGCGAGAAGTCCAGCACCGCCGTCCCCCGTTGCTGCAGAACCTCAGAAGCCCGGCGCTTGACGTCAGCCTCCACGTAACCGCCGCCCACCGTCCCCAGCGCGGTCAAGTCCGCCCGGAGCAGCATCGCCGCGCCGGGACGCCGCGGCGTCGAGCCTGAGGTCTGCACGACGACGCACAGCGCCGACGGTCGCCCTGCGTCGGCTTCGCAGATCATGTCGCGCAGAACCGGCAGCAACTCGCTCATGTCGGACGCTCCTCAAGCGGTGGACGGGCGCGACGGTTGCCACCGCGGGTCCATAATCGCCCGGGCGGCGGGCGAATCTCTCATCGGCAATCGCGTGCGGCGGATGCCGTCGAAGGCGGCCAGGGCGCCGGCGACCGCCGGCGCGGTCGGCACCAGGCCGATCTCCCCCACTCCCCGCGCACCGTAAGGCGTCTCCGGGTCGGGCTCCTCGATGAAGATCACCTCGACCCGCGGCATGTCATGGGCACGCAGGATACCCAGCGAGTTGACGTCCTTGCTCTGAACGCACCCGCCTTCGACCACGAACTCCTCGGTCAGGGCGTACCCCAGGCCCATGTGGATCGCGCCCTCGATCTGGCCTTCCAACAACGTCGGGTTGATCACCTTGCCGACGTCGTGGGCGGCCACGACCTTCTTCAGTCGCCCGTCGTCGTCGAGGCTGACCACCTGCGTGGCGAAGCCGTAGGTCAGATGGGTCTTGGGGTCCGGGACGTCGGCCCCCAGCTTCGTCGTGTAGGTACACGCGTAGTCACCGCGATACTGTCGCCCCACGAGATCGGTCAGGGTCTTGCCCGCGTCGAGGTCGGCGCGCAGATTGCGTGCGGCCTGCTGAACCGCCAGACCGGCCAGCACCGTTCCCCGACTCGCCGTCGTCTGCCCGCAGTCCACGTCCGCCGAGGTATCCGTCGTGACCCGGAAGACGCCCGGCGGCAGCCGCGTTTCCTGACATGCGGTCTGGATGCACACCGTAAACAGGCCCTGACCCATCTCGGTAAAACCGGTGCGGATGGTGACATGATCGTCCGCGTCAACGGTGAGCACGGCTTTGCCCAGGTCAGGCGCGCCGGTGCCCAGACCGACGTTCTTCACTCCGCAGGCGATGCCCGCATACTTCTCGCCGCGATAGGTGTCGCGCACCGCCAGCAACGTCTTCTTGAGTCCGAACGGCTTCGTGAGCTTCTGGCCGGTGCAGAACGTATCGCCCTGGTCCAGCGCGTTGCGCCAGCGAACCTCCCACCCGTCGATCCCCACCTTGTCCGCCAACAGGTCGAGCATGCCCTCCATCGCGAACGCTACGTGATTCACACCGAATCCGCGCATGGCCCCACCCGGCGGGTTGTTCGTGTAGACAGCCGAGGATTCGATGTCGACGTTCGGCACGCGATAGGGTCCGGTCGCGTGTCCCGCCGCTCGCTCCAACACCTTGCCCCCGACGGACGCGTAGGCTCCCGTGTCACCGACGATGCGCGCCCGGACGGCCGTCAGCCGGCCGTCGGCATCGCAGCCAGCCCGCATGTGAATCCGCACGGGATGACGCTTCGGGTGCAGGCGGAAACTCTCGGTGCGGGTGAGCGTGCACTTGACGGGCTGACGGCAGAGAACGGCTGCCAGCGCGGTCTGGGCCTGGATGCTCAGGTCCTCCTTGCCGCCGAACGCGCCGCCGTTGGATACCAACTGCACTTGTATGCGATCGGCGTCCCAGCCCAGCACCGACGCGATCTGCCGACGGTCGTCGAACACGCCCTGTCCCTGGCTGAGCACCTTCAGCCTCCGGGCACCGTCGTCGTCCGGTGACCACGGCATGGCAATGCAGGCTTCCGGCTCCAGGAACATGTGCTCAACGCGCTGCGTGGTGTACATGTGCTCGACGACGTGGGCCGACGACGCGAACGCCGCCTCGACACTGCCGCGCCGGACGATCGATCGCGACAGGAGGTTGCCGTCCGCACGGGCGGGGTGAATCCTCGGAGCATCCGCCTTCAGCGCGTCCTCCGGCGACGTCACCGGGGTACGCACCTCATAGTCCACGACGATGGCCCCGGCGGCCGCCCGGGCCGTGCGCCGGTCTCGCGCCACGACGACCGCCAGCACATCTCCCGTACAACGGGTCTCCTCGCCGACGGCGACAAGGATCGGCCAATCCTGTTCGATCAGGCCCACACACCGCTCGCCGGGCACGTCGCCGGCCGTGATCACCCGTACGACGCCATCCTGCGCGCACGCCGGCCGATCATCGATCCCCTTGACCAATGCCCGCGGGTGGTCGCTGAACCGCAGGGCCGCATACAGCGAACCGGGAACGTCAACGTCGTCAATGAAACGAAAACTGCCCAGCACCAGCTCGCGCCCGCGATACCGGTCCATGCGCGTGCCGACCCGACCTGTGGTGTCGGGTTCTGCCATCGCTTCACCACGCCGCACGCGCGCGAACAGCTCGACGCCGTCGATGATCTTCGCGTATCCCGTGCATCGGCACAGGTGACGTCGCAATCCACGCGCGATCTCATCGCGGGCCGGCGTCGGGTTCTGCTCCACCAGCGCCACCGTCCGCATGGCGATGCCTGGGATGCAGAAGCCGCACTGGCACGCGCCGCTGCGAACGAAGCTCTCCGCAAGCTGGCCGCGGATCTCCGCAGGCAGCCCTTCCAGTGTGGTCACGCGCCGCCCCGCCACCTTCGACGCCGGCATCGCGCACGACAGGCGTGGCCGGCCGTCCACCAGAACCGTGCACGCCCCGCACTGACCTTGCGGAGCACAGCCGCGTTTCGGAGAGACGATCCCGAACTCGTCGCGCAGGACATCGAGCAGGGATTGGCCGGCAAGCGCCCGGACCGATACGGACTGAGCGTTCAACTCAAAGGAGACGACCTGTCCCGTAAGCTCCGACGCAGGCGTGTCGTGATGCTGAGAAGCCATCCTTGATCGCGTGCATTCTAAGACGCGCGATGCTCAGTCGCAACTGCCACCCGCGCAACAACACCCCGCCTTCGGACACGTCCGTTGATTCGATCAACACGTTATGATAGCCTCATCCGTCCATTGGCGAACCTGAGCACTGGACATGAGTAACGGACAAAGCGATGCCCTCGGCGGTCTGACCGATACGCAGGCGACGCTCGAGGCGTCGCGGTGCCTGATGTGCGAAGATCCGCCGTGCGTGGCCGCCTGCCCGGCCCGGGTCCCCGTCAAGCATTTCATCCGCGCCCTGCGGTTCGGGTGCCCGCGACGGGCCGTCAACCTGATCCGACAGCAGAACATCCTTGCCGGGGTGTGCGGTCTGGCGTGCCCCGTGGAGGAACTCTGCGTCGGTGCCTGCACCGGAACGGATCTGGCCACGCCCGTCGCCATCGGCAAGCTCCAGCACTACGCCGCGGTGACCGAGATTCGCTCCGGAAGAGAAGGCCTCGCGGGGCCTGGGGACGGCCGGCGGGTGGCCATCATCGGTGCGGGACCGTCCGGGCTGGCGGCGGCGGCGGAACTGGCGCGGCGCGGCCACCTCCCCACCGTGTTTGAGAAGGACCGCCGGCCCGGAGGCATCTGCACGTACGGCGCGCCGGCCGATCGCGTTCCTCAGGCATTGCTCACCGGGGAAATCGAATACATCAAAAGCCTGGGCGTGGAGATCAGAACAGCAAGCCCCATTGACCGGAACAACACCATCGACGACCTGATCGCGGACGGGTACCAAGCAGTGTATGTGGGCACCGGCCTGCAACGGGCGGCCACGCCGCACGTGCCCGGCGCCGAACTCGAAGGCGTCGTCACCTGGAGACAGCTTCTCCACCGCGCGTCCGCTTTCAGCCTGGGCGAGGGCGATAAGCCGACGGTGGCAAGCCAGGTGATCGTCGTCGGCGGAGGCGGGGTGGCCGTGGACGCCGCCTGCACCGCTCTGGAACTGGGGGCCGACGACGTCGACGTGGTGTGCCTGGAAGGCCCGCACGAGATGCCCGCCTGTCGCGACGAGGTCGACAAGGCGTGGCAAACGGGCGTTCGCTTCCACACCCGCTCCATGCCGATCGAGGTCACCGGCGCGAACGGCAAGGTCACCGGCCTCAATGCAATACGCATCCGATGGGCAGAACCGGGCAGGTTCATCCCGTCCAACGCGGACCCGATCGAGGGCACGGAATACTGGCTCCCCGGAGCCACGGTGGTCTTTGCCGTCGGGGCCGCACCGGCGACGGAGCTCGCCGATGCGCTGCCCGGAGTGGATGTCGACGTGACGGGACGGATCATCGCCGACGTCGACACGGGCGCCACGTCCCGATCGGGGGTGTATGCCGGCGGCGATGCGGTGTCGGGAGGTGGCACGACCATCGTCAAGGCGATCGCTGAGGGCAAGCGGGCCGGCGAGGCCATCGACGCCCACTTGAGGGGGATGACCGGATGATCACGCACAATCGCGACCTGTCGATCGAGTTCTGCTCAATTCGCTTCCCCAACCCGTTCCTCCTGTCGGCCGCTCCGCCCACGGACGACCTCGACATGGTCCGGGCGGCATTCGAGGCGGGCTGGGGAGGCGCAGTGCTCAAGACCACGTCCGTCGAGACGCAGCCGGTCGATCTGGTCTATCCGATGATGAGTGCCCTGCACTTCGACGGCCAGCGGATCATGGGCTTGGGGAACATCGATCTGATATCCGAGCATCATATCGACGTCGTCGAGGCGCGAGCCCGAACGCTCAAGACGGAGTATCCCGATCGCGTGGTCGCCGTCAGCATCATGGGATCGAGCAAGCAGCAGTGGCAGGAGCTGGTCCGGAGGCTGGAAGCAACCGGAGTGGATTTCGTCGAATGCAGCTTCTCCTGCCCCCAGGGCAGCATGGGCGAGGAGCCCGGCGCCATGCTCGCCCAGAGCGCCGACGCCACCGAGCGGGTGGCGGGCTGGGTCAAGCAGGCGGCCGCGCGGTGCCCGATCGTCATCAAGATCACGCCGCAGGTGACCGACGTGGTCAAGGTGGCTCAGGCCGTCAAGCGAGGCGGCGCCGACGCCATCTGTGCCGCCAATACAATACCTTCGCTGATGGGCGTGGACGTGGATACGTTTGTTCCCTATCCCGATGTGCAGGGATCGAGCACATACAGCGGCCTGTCGGGCCCGGCGACCAAGCCCATCACCCTGCGAACGTTGGCCGAGATCGCCAAGAACGTCGACCTGCCCATCACGGCCACCGGCGGGCCGGTTACCTGGCGCGACGCGGTGGAGATGATGCTGGTCGGCGCCGGGACGGTGCAGTTCTGCACGGCCGTCATGCATTACGGGCTCGACATCATCGACGACCTGCAGGACGGACTGGCGTTCTATCTCGACGACAAAGGATTCGACAGGCCGGGCGACATCGTCGGCCGGGCGCTGTCGCGCATCGTCAGCCACGACAAACTCCCCCGTGACGCGAAAACGGTGTCGTCGCTGATCGAAGAGCGCTGCGTGAAGTGCGACCTGTGTTATATCGCCTGCCGGGACGGAGGCCATCAAGCCATCAAGATCGAAGCCCCCGACCGCCTGCCAAAGATCGACCCTGACAGATGCCCCGGGTGCCGCCTGTGCGTCACGGTGTGCCCGGCGGACGCGCTGACCATGGTCAGGAAACAGGAAACACCCGATGACGCCGGCGCGAGAACACCGGCCGACAACGACCGGATCTGACCCCGATCGGTGATGCGTTCGCAACCCGAAACAACCCCACGTGTGTTCGCGATCGTCCCCGCGGCCGGACGGTCGCGGCGTATGGGCGACGCCAAACAGCTTCTCGACGTCGGCGGGCAGACCATGCTGAGCGCCGTGCTCAAGCCCCTGTCCGCATCCCGGGTCGATGGGATCGTGCTGGTCACCCACTCGGCCATCGCAGCAGGGCTCGGCAAAGAGCAGCTCCGAGACGTGTTTGTGGCGATCAACGACGACGAAACCACCGAGATGATCGACTCGATCCGCATCGGTCTGTCGACGTGGCGGCGGCAAACGACCGTTCGCGAACGCGACGGTTTCCTGGTCTGTCCGGGTGACCATCCCGGTATCGGCACCGCCGATTTCGACGCCTGCGTCGACGCGTACGGCAACAACCCCGACCGGATCGTCATCGCCACCCACAACCACCGCCGGGGTCACCCCATCGTGTTCCCCGCATCCTTCGCTTCATTCGTGCGATCCGAACCGTGCGACGCGGGGCTTAACGTGTTGCCGAGAGCCAATCCGGACAGGATTCTGACCGTTCCGTGCTCATCGCCTGCGGTCACGGGTGACGTGGACACGCCGGAGGATTACCGCCGACTTCACTGACTCGGTGCCGTACGCTGACACTCCACCGACGCCATCCTTGTCCACAGGGCGGACGCCACCGGCACGGCGTGGCGACGCATCGCCGGCTCGTCACAGTTGACGATGACGCGATCACGCATCGCCCACCGACCGTTGATGATGACATCCTTCACGTGGTGCGAGCCCATGCCGAAGATGAAATGACCGCCCAGATTGTCGCCGGTCAGCGGGGTGGCCGGCCGATAGTCGGTAATCACCACATCCGCCGCTGCGCCCACATCCAGTTTGCCTAATGTGACGCCCAGCGCCACCGACGCCCGCCGGGCCGACGCGGCCAGCATGCCCAGAACGTCGTCCGGCGTAATGCCGGCGCCTGCATCGCGGGCTTTGAACCACGCGTATCTGGCTTCGGCGAACATGTCACTGCCGATACCGTCGGTGCCCAGCAGGACCGGGCACCGATAGGCTGTGACCGATGCGTATCCGACCGCGTTGTTCATGTTCGAGCGCGGGTTGTGGGCCACCGCCGTGCCCACCTCATTGACCCGGGCGACCGCCCCGGTGTCCAGGTGCGTGCCATGGGCGAAGATCGACTCCGGACGCAGAATACCATAGTCCGCCAACCGGTCGATCAGGGACGTCCCGTACCGCTGGCGGCAGTACCGCTCGTCGCACGGGTCTTCGGCTACGTGGATGTGAACGCCGGTGGCAAACTCGTCCGCCAGCGCCGACAGTGCGTCGAGCGCCTCATCCTCCAGCGTGAATGCCGCATGAGCACCGGCCAACGCGGCAAACCGTCCGTCGCGCGCCTCCCGGCATTTTGCCAGGTAACGGCGGTTCTCGTCGATGCCCGCCCGGCGCCCGGCTTGCCCGTTTCGATCGGTCGTCTCGTAGCACAGCACCGCGCGGAGCCCGACATCGGCGACTCCCTGTTCAATGAAATCGAGCGAACGCGCGATGCACTCCGGCGACGCATGATGGTCGATCAGCGTCGTCGTCCCGCAGCGCAGCGCATCCAGCCCGCCGATCCGGGCCGACGTCGCAATGGACTCGGCGTCCAGCGCCCGATCCAGCCGCCACCAGATATGCTCGAGAATCTCTCGGAAGTTCGCCGGCGGCGTTGGCGGTGGCGGCATACCGGCGGCCAGCGCGGAATACAGATGCGCGTGGGCGTTGATCAGCCCGGGCATGACAACCGCCCCGGCGCAATCGACGTCCTCGTCACCAGGCCGCGGATCGACGTGGGCATCACGGTCCGCGATGCAGCCGCCGTCGATGCGCAGGCTACCGGGCTCGACCCCTATCGGGTCAACGTCAACCAGGATTGCATTCCGCAGCACCTTAGCCATCAGCCGGCGTCCTCGGGAGGACATGGCGCGTCGTGCTCGACGATGTGAACCACACGATCGAGGTCCGGCGGAACATCATGCGGGCCCGGAACAGCCCGCAACGCGCCGGTGGTGTCCTTCAGTCCGTTGCCGGTGATCATCGCCACCACGTCGGATCGGTTGTCGACAATCCCCTGTCGCCGCGCCGCCGCGATGCCGGCGACGGCGGCCGCAGCCGCCGGTTCGGCAAACACGCCGGCCAACCGCCCCGTCAGCCTTACCGCAGCCATGATCTCGGCATCGGTCACGGTCACGTATGCGCCGTCGCTGTCACGAACTGCCCGGAGGGCCTTGTTCCAGTTCCGCGGCACGGGCACGTTAATGCTGTCGGCATACGTGTCGCCGTCGGCAGACCGCACGAACTCGCCGGTCCGCCAGGCCGCGGCGATCGGCGCCGCGCCTTCCGCCTGCACGCCCAGCATGCGCGTCCGCCATGCGACGATCCCGATCGCCTCCATCTGCGCTAAGCCCTTGTACACACCTGCAATCGAGCAACCGTCGCCCACACTGCAGACCACCCAGTCCGGCGGATCGTCGGCGCACTGTTCGGCCACCTCCAGTCCACCGGTCTTCTTCCCTTCGACCAGATAGGGGTTCACCGCGCAGTTGCGGTTGTACCAACCGAATCGGTCGCAGGCCCGGGTGCACAGATCGTACGCCTGGGCATAGGAACCCCCGACCCTGAACACGCGGGCCCCGTAGGCCAGCAGTTGGGCAAGCTTG
Organism: Phycisphaerales bacterium; assembly: GCA_020353195.1. GTDB lineage: Bacteria > Planctomycetota > Phycisphaerae > UBA1845 > UBA1845 > JAFGJQ01. Next base: position 1,802,467 of record CP070691.1, read on the forward strand.
CCTTCCGGCACATTGTGGGGAACGAAAATCTCGGCCCGCAATCCAGCCACCGCCGTACAATAGGCCAGACTGCTCGCCGCGTTGCCCGTCGATGCGCACGCCACCGACGTGGCTCTCTCCTGCATCGCACGGGCCACCCCGATCGAACTGGCCCGGTCCTTGAACGACCCCGACCCGCTGCGCCCTTCGTCCTTGAGGCGAAGCCGGCCGATCTCCAGCGCCTCGGCCAGACGCGGCACTTCGATCATCGGTGTCCAGCCCACGCCGGTGACCACGGGATGGTCGGTGTCGTCCAGCGGTAGCAACTCGCGGTACCGCCAGTGAGCACGCGGTCGCTTGGCCAGGGACTCCCGCGTCAGCGTCCGTGCGGCCCGATCGAGATCGAACCACACGTCCAGGATCCCCTCGTCCATCCCGCAGCCAGGGCACGTAAAGGCCTGACCCTCCGCAAACTCCCCGCTGCAATTCACGCACACCAGCTTCGTCACCAGCGACATGCCGGGTTCCTCCCTTGCACGATCCCACCTGCGCCAACTTGCTTACGCTAGCCTATCCGCCCAAGTCTGACAACCGCCCGGCGCATCCGGCTTGACAGATCGCCGTCCTCCGAGGATACGTAGCTACCCGTGCGTATTCGCAGCGATCGAGTGGTTCGGAGCCGATTTCATGAGGATCATTGAAACCATCAACGAGGAAGTGCTCGAAAAGACGGTCCGGCGCTGTCGCGAACGCAACATCATCATCCCCACGTTCGCCCAGCAGAAGGACCCCTCCACCGTGCCCGACGCCGTCCGGCGGCGCCTCGCCCACGTCGGGCTCTGGGACGTCGATCCGGTCAACCTGTTCCGCATCACGTGGAAGAACGAGCCCGTCGAACGCGGCGGCGGATTCAACAACGGCAACTGGATCGAGTTCCCCGAGGAACTGACCGGCGTGCCGGCTCGGATCGTCGGCCTGATCGGCAAGTACTTCCCCACGGGTTCGCACAAGGTCGGCGCCGGGTTCGGATGCCTGGTCCCGCGACTCGTCTCGGGCGGGTTTGACCCGACTGCGCAGAAGGCGGTCTGGCCCAGCACCGGCAACTTCTGCCGGGGCGGCGCCTTCGATTGCGCCCTGCTGGCCTGCACGGCCGTCGCCATCCTCCCCGAAGAGATGTCGCGGGAACGCTTCGACTGGCTTCGCACGATCGGCGCCGAAGTGATCGCCACGCCGGGCTGCGAGTCCAACGTCAAGGAAATCTACGACAAATGCTGGGAGATCCGGCGGACACGCCCGGACTGCGTCATTCTCAACCAGTTCGAAGAATTCGGCAACGCGATCTGGCATTATCATCTGACCGGCACGATCATTGACGAGGTGTTCCGGCGCATCGGCGGTCCGCGCGATTCGCTGGCCGCCTACGTGTCGGCGACGGGCAGCGCAGGAACGATCGCAGCCGGCGATTTCCTGCGCACGCGACATCCGCTGGTGAAGGTCGTCGCCACCGAGGCGCTGCAATGCCCGACACTGCTGCAATGCGGGTTCGGCGGCCATCGCATCGAAGGCATCGGCGACAAGCACGTGCCGTGGATTCACAACGTCCGTAACACCGACATGATCTGCGCCGTCGACGACGAACAGTGCATGGCGCTGTTGCGATTGTTCAACGAACACGGGGGACAGAAGTTCCTGCAAGCTCGGGGCGTCACGTCGGAAGTCATCGGGCAACTTCCGCTTCTGGGGATCTCGAGCATCTGCAACCTGGTAGCAGCAATCAAGGCGGCCCGCTATTACGAACTCGGGGCGCACGACGTGATCCTCACACCGTTGACCGACTCGATGGAACTGTATCAGTCGCGCGTGGCCGAGCAGCGGGAGCTTCACGGCCCATACCGCGATTCGGACGCCGGCGTCCATTACGCCCGGTATATCGAAGGCGTCGGCATCGACCACATGCGCGAGCTGAACTACTACGACCGCAAGGTCCTGCACAATTTCAAGTACTTCACCTGGGTCGAACAGCAACAGCGCGACGCCGAGGAACTACGCCAACTCTGGGATCCGGATTTCTGGACTCAAACATTCGCCCAGGCGAGCGAATGGGACCGCCTGATCGAGAACTTCAACACCAGGGTGGGGTTGACCTCGTAGAGTGGGCTCTCGACCGACCCGATCCCGCCGGGATCCACGTGGAGAAGACGATGGACACAGCCGACATTCGCCCTTTGATCGAGCGCCTGGAATCGTGCGCCGCGAGCCTCTATCGGAAGGATTTCCTGCTGACCTGGGAACAACCCGCCACCGATCTTCATGCGGTGCTGCTGGCGGCGGAGGCGCTGGAACACCTGTGGCGGGCCAACATCTCCACGTGCGTCTTCGATAGCGGGCTGGCGGTCTCCAACTTCCGTGACAAATCGACGCGCACGCGGTTCTCCTTCGCGAGCGCGGCCAGCATGCTCGGACTGTCCGCCCAGGACCTCGACGAGAGCAAGTCCCAGATCGCCCACGGCGAGACCGTGCGCGAGACCGCCAACATGATCTCGTTCCTTACCGAGGTCATCGGCATCCGCGACGATCTGTTCCTCGGCGAAGGGCACAAGTACATGGCTGAGGTCGCCGCCGCCGTCGAGGAGGGGCACCGCGAGGGCGTACTGCCCAGCCGGCCGGCGGTCATCAACCTCCAGAGCGACCAGGACCACCCTACCCAGACGCTAGCCGACCTGCTGCACCTGCAAAAGACGTTCGGCTCGCTGGAGGCGCTGCCCGGCAGAAAGATCGCGATGACCTGGGCCTACTCGCCATCGTACGGCAAGCCGCTATCCGTCGCGCAGGGCATCATCACCCTGATGACCCGATTCGGTATGAACGTCGTGCTCGCCCATCCGGAAGGCTACGACGTCATTCCGGAGTTGGAGCAGTTGGCTGCACAGCACGCCGAAGAATCAGGCGGATCATTCACGAAGACGCAGAGCATGGAACAGGCCTTCCAGGACGCAGAAGTCGTGTACCCCAAAAGCTGGGCCCCCTACAAGATCATGGCGCAGCGGACGGCCCTGTTGAGAGGCGGCGAAGCGAAGAAACTAAAAGAGCTGGAAAGAGAGTGCCTCGCCGACAACGCCAGACACAAGGATTGGGAATGCAACGACAGACTCATGAGCCTGACGAACCGGGACGCATCCCGCGGCATGAGCGAAGCACACTACATGCACCCCCTGCCCGCGGACATCACCGACGTGAACTGTGATGCGGGCGAGGTGGCGGCTAACGTCTTCGAGCGCCACCGCCTGGCCACCTACCACGAGGCAGAGCACAAGCCGTACATCATCGCGGCCATGATCCTTCTGACCCGTTGCGAACGGCCGGCACGGGTCCTGACGGACCTCCTGGACAAATCCACCCCACGCCGGCTGGGCTGAGAGAACAACGGGGCGTTCTTCCTCGACCTCAAGAGGCCTCCACGGGCTTCAGTCCGGGGCACCCTGGCGTGAACAGGAAAAAAACCATGCTTGCTCGCGGTCCGGGCGTGCTGGGACCGCGTGCGAGCACGGAACGCGATTATTGGCAATATGGCTTCGGCCTGTGCTTGAACTTCGCCCCCACGTGGCTTAGCATTACCACTCACGTTCTTGGTGCGCTTCGGGAAAGAACGCAGCGCACCATGCGGCACCGTCGCCCAGACGCTCTGGGCAAAGATTCACTTCGTCGCCCCAAGAGAGGAAGGACACGAGACATGTGCAATTCACGAATCGCTCGAATGACGTCTGTTGTGATCGCTTGCGCGCTGACCGCCGGTGCGTTCGGCGCCGAAGCGATCGATGTCGTGAATCAGGATGTCAAGACAACGCTGGACCAGGCCGTCCGGCAGGCGTCGCAGATGCGTTCGGAAAGCGGCGGCCCCCTGCTTCCTGCGGGCACGATCGTCGATCGCGCGGAATGGAAGGGAAGCGTTCTGCACATCGATCTGACGATGCCCGCCGGGGACCGGTGGGACATCTCACCGCTGGACATGGAGGCCCTGTCCAAGGCGCTGGGTCGCCCGTTCACCGATGACCCTGCCTTCGGTGGGACGGCATTACGCGTTCGCGCGAACGAAGACCAGCACTACGGAACCTTGGAACAGTTCGCGCCTTCCGGTTCGGTGCCGCCGCCCGAGGCCGACGACGCCCTCCCCGACGGCCCGATCCCGGTTCAACGCACGGCCGCCGGCGGCGAAACGAGCGCCACGAGCCTGGGCGGGCCCACCGTTCAGGGCGCGCGCCAACCGATCGGGGCGTTGACCGGCGTGACCGTCTTCGTCAGCGCCGGGCATGGATGGACCGCGGGGACCAGCGAGTGGTTCCTGCAGCGCCCGGGTGATCTGTGCGACATGAACGAGGACTACGGCAACCTCGACCAGCTGGACTACTTCGCCCACTACGCATTCAACGCCGGGGCCACCGTCGTGCCGTTCAGGCCGGCAGGTTGGCAGAACATCGAGATCGTCCTTGACAACGACGATCCGGGTGTGACGTTCACCGGCAGTTGGAACGACGGAGTAAGCTCCAAGTACTACGAAAACAACGTCACCGTTTCGGGGATCATCTACAAGGCGACACCGGCCAGCACCACCGAAACCGCCACGGCACGCTATACGCCCGACATCACCGTGACCGACTTCTACCCGGTGTATTGCTTCACTATCGCCAGCTCCAACCGGACGCTGCAGACGTACCGCATCAAACACAGCGGCGGAATCAGCGAGGTGACGGTGGATCATCGCCTGGTCGGCAACGGTTGGATCTGGCTGGGTGAGTATCACCTCGAAGCCGGTGGCGACAACTACGTGGAGATCACGAACGAGTCGCCGGACTCGGGTTACGTGATCGCCGACGCGATCCGCTGGGGCAGCGGCATGGGCGACATCGAGCGCGCGTCTCCAGCCAAGGTCAGCGGCTATCCGCGCGACGAAGAGTGCAGCCGGTACTGGGCACACAGCGAGTTGGGCAACAACGCCGTCGGGTTCTCCGCCACGGCAATCTGGGATTCCAGCACCTCCGACCAGAACGACAACGTCCGTACCGCCGCCCACTGGGCCAAGGAGATGAATCAGACCGACTACAACAACGATCGCTGGCGACGGATCTATTACGAGTTCCACACGAATGCCCTCAACGGCAGCGCGCGCGGGTGCATCGCCCTGATCACCGACCTCGGCGCGACGACCTACCAGGCAGAATACGCCACCTTCATGGCCGACGAGATCGACGCTGACCTGCTCGTTCTGGACAGCGAGTTTGAACACGCCTGGTACGACCGATCGAGCCCCACCTACACCGGGTCGTACGGGGCGATCTGCACCGCGGCCAACGGCAACGAGTTCGACGCCACGATTATCGAACTAGCGTTCCACGACAACCAGACCGACGCGGAACTGCTTCGCGACAGCCGCGTGCGCGCGGCGATGGCCAAAGCCTCCGTCCAGGGGATCATTCGGTTTCTCAACTGGATGCCCGGCAGCACCGTGCCGCTGGCGTTCCCGCCGGACACGCCGCGCAACGTGCAAGCCGTCGACGCAGGCAACGGCGACGTAACCCTGACGTGGGCGGCCCCACTGAGCGGCGACGCCCATGGCGACCCTGCCACGGGTTACGTCATCTACCAATCGAGCAACGGATACGGCTTCGGCAGTCCGGTTACGGTCGGCAACGTGTTGACCCACACATTGTCGGGCCTGCCGGTCGGCGAGACTCGTTACTACCGCATCGCCGCCACCAACGCGGGGGGCGAATCGATGCCGTCGGAAGTGCTCGCCGTTCGCCGCCCTGCGAACGGTACGGCCGAGGTGCTGATCGTCAGCGGGTTCGACCGGTTGCGACGGCAGCAGAACTACGTTCAGGAGTTCGCCTTCCCGCCCGACTACGCCGGCCTGACCCCGGAAAGGCAAATCTGGCGGCGCAGCAACGCCTTCGACTACGCTGTCCAGCAGGCTGAAGCACTGGCCGCCGCGGGCGTCGGTTTCTCCTCGTGCGCCAACGAGGCTGTGATCGCCCAATCCATAACCCTGGGCAGCTACCCGGCGGTGACGTGGATCAGCGGTGAAGAATCAACGCAGGACGAGACCTTCGATGACACCGAACAGTCAAACGTGACGACATACCTTAACGCCGGAGGAAACCTGTTCGTCTCCGGAGCCGAGATCGGATGGGACCTTGACGCCCAGGGCAGTTCTTCAGACCAGACGTTCTACAACGACTCGCTCAAGGCCGATTACTACCTCGATGACGCCGACACGTACGACGTGTCCCCCGCAGCAGGCTCCATCTTCGACGGGATTGCCCCATTCTCGTTCGACGACGGCACGCTCTTTTACGATTCGGAGTATGCCGACGTGTTGAACACGATCGGCGGCAGCACGGCGGCACTGAACTACGTCGGCGGAACCGGCGGAACCGCGGGAATCGTCTTCGACGGGACGTTCAAGGTGGTCAATCTCGGATTCCCCTTTGAAACCATTACGTCCGCCGCGAGCCGCGCCGAGGTCATGGACCGTGTGATCGGTTTCTTCTTCCCAGGCTCCGAATGCACCGTGCCCGCCGACTGCGACGACGATTTGTTCTGCAACGGCACGGAAGACTGCGTGGATGAGACCTGCGTCCCCGGCAGCGATCCATGCCCCGGTCAGGGTTGCGACGAGACCAACGATGTGTGCGTCCCCTGCGACGACGACGGCACGTGCGAGCTCGGCGAGGATTGCACAACCTGCCCCAATGACTGCATCAGCGGTGGAGGCGGCGGAGGCTGCGGGAACGGCGTGTGTGAACTGACCTTAGGCGAGGACTGCCTGTCATGTCCCTCCGATTGCAGAGGCAAACAGGTCGGCGCAACCAAGAATCAATTCTGTTGCGGGGACGGAGACGGTACAAACCCCGTTGACTGCACCGACTCCCGATGCTCCGAAGAAGGTTTTGCCTGCACTGACGTTCCGCCCGAACCCTACTGCTGCGGCGACCTGACCTGTGAAGGTGCGGAAGACAGCTTCAATTGTGAGGTCGACTGCGGAGCACCGCCCTTCTGCGGCGACGACACCTGCGACGCAGGCGAAGATCAGTGCAACTGCCCGGACGATTGCGGCACACCGCCTTCGACCGAAACAAACTGTACGGACGATGTCGACAACGATTGCGACACCTTTGCGGATTGCGACGATGGGGATTGCGACGGTGACCCGGCCTGTGAATGCCTGTTACGGGGCGAAGTGTGCACACTGGACAGCGAGTGCTGTTCCAACTGGTGCCACAGAGGAGAATGCAAATAGCATAGGCCAAGGGGGCACCCGGCGAACCGCCCGCTGACAAACAGTCGATCCGGCCTGTCGCAGGTGCCACCGCGTGCGAGCACTAGCACCTCACTGCGCACCGCGAGGCAGAGCATAAGCCTCACATCCTCGCGGCCATGATCCTCCTGCCCCGTTGCGAACGACTGGCACGGATCCTGACGGAACTCCTGGACAAATCCGGCTGACCGGCATACGAGAATCACCGCGCGCACATCCCTGGAACCCGCACAGGGGCCCGCCACGCTAGGCCAAGCCAATGAAGCGGAACTTTACACACGCGTCATTTGCCTCGCGTGTTCCTGACTTTTTGAAGTTTTCACTGATTCTGGTAAACTGCCTCGCTGGGGAAGTCAAAGCGCGTCGGGGGCTCGCAGGGGCCTGGAACCCCATCCCTTTCCGTGCGTCCGCCGACGCAAGCATGAAACACCAGGAGGAGACGGAAGCAATGCACAGCAAACACCAACGTACGCGCGCCATCGTCTGCGCTATCGCAGGTTGTCTCATCGGCGGTTTCGTGACGCCGTCAGCGGTTGCTCAGGCCACCTTCCGCGCGTTCTGGGCCGACGCGTTTCACGAGGGCTACAAGAGCACGACGCAGATCGACACGCTGATCTCCATGGCGGTGGCCGGAAACTACAACGCCGTCATTCCCGAGGTCCTCGCCTACCAGGACAACGTCGGCAGCGGGCACGGCGCCTACTGGAACTCCAGCATCATACCCAAGGCCGCCGACATCGTCGGTGACATCGACCCGCTGGCGTACCTGGTCGAACAGGCCCACGCCGC
>CP070691.1:1810646-1845741 GCA_020353195.1 Phycisphaerales bacterium
GCCGTCAGCACGTTCCTCAGCGCCGGGCTGGTCAACCTGTTCGTCCCGTCCGGCGGCGGGCAGTGGATCGTGCAGGGCCCGATCGTATGTGGGGCCGCTACTGACCTGTCGATCCCGCTCGAGAACGCGGTGCTCGCGGTCGCCTACGGTGATCAGTGGACGAACATGATCCAGCCGTTCTGGGCGATTCCTCTGATGGGTCTGACCCGCGTCGACGTTCGCCAGTTCATGGGATACTGTGCGTTGCTGATGCTGTTGGCCGGTCCTGTGTTCGCCGCAGCACTACTGCTGATGTAGGATGCGCACGGGCTACTGGCAATTGGCCCGTTAAGGTATTCGGACCGCTCGCAAGCTGAGCGGAACGCGTAATGACCGGCACGTTCACTGTCAATGATCCGCCGGAGACGCCGCCTGATGCGGGTCGACCGATTCCTCCGCGCTACTGGTGGTTCAAGCGCATCGCGCTTGCGTGTGCCGTTCTTCTGGCAGCGTTGATCGGTCTGCGCTGGTGGTGGGGTGCGGTGGCGGATGCCAGGCTGCAAGCCGCCATCGACAAGTACCGCCAGGCCGGGCAACCCGTGTATCCCGAAGACTTCGATGCACAACCCGTGCCCGATGAACAGAACGCGGCGAAGACACTCCAGGAAGCCGAAACGGCCCTGACCCTGACGGCGGACCAGGACAAGTTGCTCAGGGATTTGAGAGATCCCCCCGCCTCCTTCTCGGAACATGCGTTCGAGATTGGCACGGTCGTCAACTCGAATGGGACGTCCCTTGCTCTATTGCGTGAATCGAGGTCAAAGCCCGAGGTGGATTGGGGTGTGCGTATCCGGAGCCCTGTAGCTAGCTTCCTCCTACCGAACCTGTCGGGACAGCGCCGCTTGGCCAAGGTGGCGTCTGCCGCGGCCGTCTACCGGCATCACAGCGATGACGACGCGGGCTCGATCGAGATTCTCCGCGACATACAGAGTCATGCGGACACGATCGAAGCAATGCCCACTGGGCTCATTGGACATCTCGTCGCGATATCGGTGTCCACCCTGGGGGTAAGCGCGATCGAACAGATCATGCCGACCCTCCGGATTGGGGGGCAGCCTGAATCTGCTGGGGTAGGCGGTAAGCCGGCCCGGAGACACCAGGTGCAGGCATTGATCGCCGAGTTGCTCGACGAGACCCATCTGCAGAAGGGCTGGCGGTCGGCCTTCTACGGCGAGCGAACGTGCCAACTCGACTGGGCCCAAATCCTTTCTCAAGGGAAGCTCCTTATTACACCTGGAGGCGGCGCAGCGGCGCCGTCACTGGGTGGGCGAATGAACGCAATCGCCGTTGGGCCCATGATCAAGCTCGACGCCATTCGCATGATGGAATCGATTACGGCACTGGGCGACTCGGTCGAGAAACTCAGATATCCCGCCGCTCGAAAACTCGTGCCCGACAAGCCCTTCCACAGGACCCCAGTGCGACGATTCACTCGCTTGCTAAGCGAAGTCCTTACGCCGTCCTACTCGCGAGCCTTGCAGTTCCACTACCGGGCGCTGGCGTACCGGCGAATGGCCGCAGTGGCGCTGGCGATCCGACTGTACGAGCTGGACCATGGACACAGGCCGGAGAAGCTCGAATCACTCGTGCCCGACCATCTCCCGGCACTGCCCGCCGACCCGTTTGCCGAGGATGACCGCCCGTTCGGCTACCGGCTCGATTTGGACCGCCCCGTCCTCTACAGCGTCGGACCGGACGGCGTCGACGAGGGCGGAGCCTTCGGGGCCAGTCCGGGCGGGATCTTCGACTGGGACGTCAAGGACACTCCGTTCTTCCTCAACGGTGATCGCCCGTATTCGCGAGCTTCGACAGCACCGGCGTCAACTCAGGCTGGTAATGATGACCAGGATGTAGAAGACGACGAGGGGCAGGCCGACGATGCACGCCATCCAGAGCGCGACGGATAGAGCGGCAAAGACGATGGCCACGCCGACAGCCCGGCGTTTGTCCCATGGCGTGCTCCGCCGTGCGAACGAGACCAGCGTCGCCCCCCATTTCTCGTTCAGGTACACCAGGATGACCAGGCCCACCGTGAACAGGATGATCCCCAGGACGGGATGGTTCGAACTGACGAACAGCGCGCCCGCGATCAACGTCAGCGGAATCAGTGACAACGCGACGGGCGCACAGGCATAGTAGCTCAGCGCGACGGCGCGATTCTGCTGCTCGAGTGCCAGCCTGCGGGGATGGAAGAAACTGCTCATCACACCGGTCATGGCCGCCATGAACATCAGGAAGCCGACATTCACGGACGCCAGCGGCCAGCAGGCAGCGATGAGCTCATGCCCAAGCTCGTTGTTGAAGATCCCCTTCGGGCCACGGCGCGCGTCCAGGCCGTAGAGCACGAGCGACCCGAGCAGGATCGGGACGTACGCGTGCGCGATGGTGATCCAGCGGAAGCGCTGAGAATCGGCATAGCTCACCGGGCGGACCATCTCCTCCCACAACTGCCTGCGCCGGTATATGGCCATCCAGACCGTCGACCAATACGCCCGAAACCACCCCAACTCCCTGCGACGTCCCCATGGGATCTGCGGGTCCGGCGACCGCAGCGACGCCAGCGAGCGACCGCATTCCGGGCACCGGGCGCTGGTCAGCCCGCGAAGATCGTAGCCGCACTCCTGGCAGTATATGTCGGCCGGTATCGCAGGCAGCCCGTCGCCACCGGCGGACATCGTCCGCTCGTTGTCCGATGCCCGACTGTCGGCGGAGTCGTTCATGATCCCGTGGTACGATCTTCCGGTCTCGCCCATACAACAATTTTGTGACAGGTCGGGCTCGATGCGTCAACGGAGAAAAAACTCAACGGCAGTCTGATTACCGGCTCACGGCAGACGGGTAATCAGGCTTATCCTCGTCTGTTGAGCGTTCAGCGCAGCGGTTTGTGCCCCGCTGTGACGCGCATCTGGCCGACCCGGGCCCAGAGTGCGGGGTCGGCTTTCAGGAAGGCCACCAGGTTTGCCGTGGACACGCCGATGCGGGCGGCGGCGGTGGAGACCTTCATGTCGCACGCGGCCAGCACGTCGAGGATCTCGCTGACCGCGCGGTGATAGCGGTGATCGCGCCGGCCGACGCTGAGGCGCGACTGGCGGCTGATGCAGCCGGCCAGCAGCTCGCCGGGACGGTAGGCGTCAAGATCAACGTCCGATCGCACATGGAACGCCAGCGCGCGGCGAAGGCGACGCAGGGCCCGAGCACGGTTCTCGTGCTGCGAGCGGCTCTCGGTCGCGGTGACGATCAGACCGCTCGGACGATGGCGCAGACGGACCGCGGAACTGACCTTGTTGCGCTTCTGCCCGCCGGGACCCGATGCCCGATAAAGGTCCACGTCGCACTGTCGAGTCAGGTCGCCGTCACTCAGCTCGAGGTGTCGGTTTGAGCGGTCGTTTGCGTCGCGGTTCACGAGCTTTTATCGCCCTTCGACGCCGCACCGGTAACACCCGCTAATAACCGCCGAACATACCGGTGCGGCGGCGGTATTCCTCGATCATATCAGAGGGCCGAGCAGTCACAAGTCGCGGGCGGCGCAAACCGATATCGATGGGGAGCTTGACCTCATCCGTTCGGACCCGGGATCGGTTGTGGAGACTGGATCATGAAATCGTCCGTACTGCGGTACTCGGCTGTTATTGGTGTTCTGGCCGCCGTTTTTGCAGGGTGCGCGTCCATGTATCAATCGGGAGGCGGCGGAGGTTCCAGCGGCGGGACCGGCACGGCCCCACCGCCCACGGACTCCGACACGTCGACCGCCACCGGCGACATCGGGTCCTTCCCCGACGGCAGCCACGATGCGCCCGACAGCGTCCCGCCGTCATTGACCCCCGAGGAGGTGAACGACGACGGTGTGGAGACGGCCAGCCACTTCCGCGCCATCCAGATCGATCCTGTGTTGGAGGACACGGCCGGCCCGAAGTTCGTGGTGGCCGAGGACATGGACAACGACGGCGACCTGGATCTGGTGACGGGGTGGAACCAGTCGCAGCCGGTGCAGGTGCACATCCAGGCTGCCGACCACACGTTCGAAACCATCAACCTCGGCGGCACGTATCCATTCGCAGTCCTCGGCGGCGTGGAGGTGGCGGACTTCGACGCTGACGGCTGGCCGGACATCGCCGTTCTCGTCAAGCACAACGGCGAGCAGGCGTTCTGCGGCGACGCGGCCGTCACCTGGTGCGGCATGACCGCGATGCCGGAGGCGACGTCCCTGGGGGCCGACGTCGGCGAGCTGGACCTTCTGTTCAGCCCGGGCTCAGCCGAATCGCTGCGCGACGGCACGCGGTGGAAGTGGGTACACGTCGGCGATCCGACGCTCGGCTGGTCGTCGAAGCTCGACGGTCGACGGGACAAGCCCGAGGCCACCGGCCAGCGAGAGCCGGAATGGAACGGTTACACCGCGATGGCAATCGGAGACATCACGTGCGACGGAAACCCGGACATCGTCGTTTGCTTCAACCCCGCCCCCTGCAAAGACGAGTGCGAGGAGTTCCCGGTCAACCGCCTGGTCATGTACGTCAATCCGGGGCCGGCCCAAGCCGCGTTGTTTCCCACGTGGCAGGAAGTGTGGATTCACGCGACCAGCGGACCGACGATCAAGTACTGTGCGATCGATGACGTCGACGGCGACGGAGATCTGGACATCATCTTCACGAACCCCGACGCGGTGAGCCGGAACGTGTCCTGGGCCCGGAACCCGTGCGTCAACGACCCGACGGGCCCCGGCGGAACCGCCCGCACGCTGGTCGGAGTGTTGGAAGGGGGCGGAGCGTGGGAAATTCGACCCGTCGGGCACGTGGACACCGACGCCGATGTCATCGCCGTCGGTGACGTGGACGGCGACGGATACAACGACGTCATGGTGCGATCCAGCGTCGGGTGGGTCGTGCAGTGGTTCAAACGACCCACCGACGACGGAACGGAACCGGTGTTCCCCGAAACCGACCCGCCCATTCCGGATCGGGATATTGAGCCGGACGTGCCGCCGGCCTACGACGAGGCGCGATGGAATTTCCCCTGGCCGGTGTTCACGGTGAAGGAGTTTGCCGCCCGCATCCCCGAAGGCATCGCCCTCGGCGACCTGACCGGGGACGGACAGGTCGAAGCGATCGTCGCCGCGGGTGGGGCGGTCTTCTGGTACGAGTATGACGCCGAGATCGAAAACGGCTTATACGATTTGTGGCTGGAAAACTTCGTCGTGGACGACACGAAGGATCAAGGCGAGACCGCCGACCCCAATGACGTCGATTTCCGGGACCAGGCCACGTTCATCAACACCGTGCTGGTGGTGGACCTCGATCAGGACGGGTTCAACGACGTGGTGGGAACGCTCGACCGTCAAACCTGGAGCGGGCTGGCGGACGACTCGCTCATCTGGTTCCGCAACACCAAGGGGGATTCGCCGGAGTAAGCCGGCAGGCGAGAGGCGTTACTGACAGTCAGCGCGAAGGCAAGACCGAACCGGAGAGGTGACAATGAAATCGTTGCCGCGAAACAGCCTGATCGTTTGGATCACCGCCGCCGCCGTCCTGGCGGGTTGCTCGTCCATGTACCTCGGCTCGAGCCCGGGCGGGGGCGGGGGTGGGGACGGGGCCGGCACCGGTGCGGACGACTTTCTGACGTCGGGCCAGACCTCGAGTTTCTTCTCTGCGGTCCAGATCGATCCGCGAAGTGAAGACTCCGCCGGGCCGCAGTTCGCGGACGCCGGCGATCTCGACGGGGACGGATTCCTGGATCTGGTCAGCGGATGGAACCAGTCGCAGCCCGTTCAGATCCATCTGCAACGACGGGACGCGAACGGGACCATCACGTTCCTGACCGTGCCGCTGGGAGGCACCACGCCCATCGCCCGGGTCGCCGGGCTCAAGATTGCCGACATGGACGCTGACGGCAACCCGGACGTCGTGGTCCTGGTCAAGGACACGGGAACGGTGGCCGTCTGTGACCCCCAACGCCCCGACTGTGATCCGAACGACAACGGCGGTGTGGTCGCGAACGCGACCATGGGCGAGATCATCATCTTCTTCGCACCCGACGATCCCCTGACGGGGGTGTGGCAACCGGTTGAACTCGTACAGTCCATGCTCGCCGGCGCGGAGGCGGACAGCGATCGCCCCGAAGACGGCGGATACTCCGCGCTCGCCGTCGGTGACGTTGATGGGGTCGATGGGTTGGACATTGTCGTCGCGTTGAACTCAGGGGAAGGCGATCCCAAGCAGAACAGCATCGACCTGTACGCCAACCCGGGGGCCGCCGGGAGCCGGGACCAGGGCGCCTGGGTGCGGACCATGCTGTGGTGGAACATCCCCACTGTCAAAGACTGCCAGCTGCTGGACGTGGATCGGGATGGTGACGTGGACGTGGTTTGCACGTATCCGGACGCGAAAAGCGCGAACGTGCAGTGGCTGGTCAATCCGCTCGACGGGGGCAACCCGGGCGACATCCTCCGTGAATGGGGCGTCCCGGCTCCGATCGGTCAGGTACACACGCAGGCCGATACACTGGCCCTGGGGGACGTCGACGGCGACGGGATCACCGACGTCGTCGTCCGGTCGAGTATCGGCATGCTCGTGCAGTGGTTCAAGGGGCCCAGCTTCCCTTCGTTCGATTACATCCGCAACCCGTGGCAGGTATACACGCTGGCGGAGTTCATCGACCGGGCACCGGGGGCGGTGGCCTTGGGGGACCTGAACGGGAACGGTGTGCTCGACGCTGCGGTCGGTGCCGACGGGGCGCTGGCGTGGTTTGATTCGAGTCAGGCCTACAGCGTCTTCGACCAGTGGGCGGAGAACATCATCATCGACGACTCGCCGCCGTCGGGCGCCGACGACGACGATCAGTCAGAACTCCAGCAACTGGTCGGGCTGCTGACGGACGAGGAGGTGGCACCGGAGGCGGCGACGGGCACGATGATCAACACGGTCCTGATCGTCGATCTCGACGGCGACGGCGACATGGACGTGATTGCCACCCTGGACCGCTCCGGCATGAGCGGGTTGACCAACGACGCGCTGGTCTGGTTCCGCAACAACTCGGCGGGGTAGTGACGGGGCGGCCGGACCGCCGACATCCAAGCGACAGCGCAGCAGGCGGGCACAGGACCGCCTGCTTTCATATCACCCGAGCTACCGTCGTTTGTCCTGCGGGCCGTTGCAGGACCGCGCCCGGGCGAGATAATGGGCTCACCGAAACGACCTCGCCCGGCCGGCGCATCATGCTCGTGTGCACACATCTGGGCTGGTACGACTTCAGCGAGCAGATGAGTGCACACAGCGGGCAGCTTGGCCGGCCGTGCCTGGCGCTAGCCGATACGTAACACGCATATCAAGGTCCCGCGGCTCTCACAGAGATCCTCGGGGGTGAACGCATGTCCAACGGAAAGGAACCATTCTGCAGCAACTGCGGATACCAGCTGACGGGGCTGGTCGATTCGTCCAAGTGTCCGGAGTGCGGCAAGCCCATCGTGGAAGTGCTCACTCGCAGCCCCGCGTCGATGCGCACCGGGAAGCGATACCGGTCGAAGACCACGGTGTTTGGGCTGCCTCTCGTGCACGTCGCCATGGGGCCAAAAGACGACGAGTTGCGGGGCCGGGCCAGAGGCATCATCGCTATCGGGGATACCGCCACCGGATTCCTGGCCCTCGGCGGATTCGCCTGGGGCGGGATCGCCATCGGCGGAATGGCAGTGGGACTGATTGCCGTCGGAGGGATGGCCATCGGATTGCTCGCGTGTCTGGGGGGCGGGGCGGTGGGCGGATTGGCCTCCGGCGGCGGAGCCGTGGGCGCCGTTGCCCAGGGTGGCGGTGCGGTGGGGATCATTGCCGACGGAGGGGGGGCGTATGGCTACCTGGCGCGGGGCGAGGAAGCCCGTGGAACCCACACCGTCACCGGATCAAGCCCTGACTCGCCCGAAGCTGCGAGACTTCTGGACCGCTGGAGTTGGCTGATTGGCAGGCGCCCGGGGACGTTGGTGCTTCCGTTGTGGGTTCTTGTCGTGCTGGCAGCCACCGGGGCGCTCATGACCCTGGTGGTGGCGCTGGGGTACGTTGCTCAACGGATGAGCCGCTCACGACCCGTGGAATACCGGTGACGTAGCACTGCCGACGCCGACGCGCTCAGCTCGCTTACCTGCTCTCCACGTTGCATCGCTGACGCATGCCGCGATAATGGCCTCGCTGTGCCGCGCCACAAAGACGCTGGCGGATCCTTGACACGTGTCTCAAGGACCGGTGGGACCCGCAGTCGCGAACTATGAAACAGTTAACGCCGGACCAGGCGTCAGCACGCGTTCGATGTGAAGGTGAGGCTGCCCCATGAGCTTCCAGGCCCCTCGGGGGATGCGCGATTTCTATCCGGAAGACATGGCCTTTCGGACCCGTCTGTTCGATGTGTGGACCGCGACGGCCCGGGCGCACGGGTTCGCCCAATATGACGCCCCGATCGTTGAGCATCTCGATCTGCTGACCCGCAAGGCCGGGGAAGAGATCATCGAGCAGATTTACGCGTTTCAGGATAAGTCCGGACGCAAGCTGGCCCTGCGCCCGGAGGTCACGCCGTCGCTGGTGCGGCTCGTCGCGGCGCGGCGCAGCCGGATCGTCATGCCCGCCAAGTGGTTCACGATCGCCCAGTGCTTCCGCTACGAGCGGATGTCCAAGGGACGGAAGCGCGAGCACTTCCAGTGGAACCTGGACATCATCGGGTCCGACAGCATCATCGCCGACCTCGAGGTGCTGGCGACGGCGGCCGATGCCCTGCGAACCCTGGGCCTCACGCCCCAAGATGCCAACATCCACGTCGGGAATCGCAACCTGGTCGGCGAAATGCTTCACGCGATCGGCGTGCCCGATCAGCAGCAGCTTGACGTGCTTATGGTGCTGGACAAGCGGGGCAAGGTTTCGGACGAGGTGCTGGTCGAGATGCTGACGGAAGCCGGCGTTGCCGCGCACGTGTCCCCGCAGATCATGAAGATATTCGACGTGCGCGATCTGGAGGACGCGGCGGCCCTGGTGCCCGCCGACTCACCGGCAATCCGGGAACTGCGCACCCTCTTCGATCTGGCGGACCGGGCGGGCGTGGGGCCGTTTCTGAGGTTCGACATCGCCGTGGTGCGGGGGCTGGCCTACTACACGGGCATCGTGTTCGAAGCCTTCGACACCCGGCGCAGGTTCCGGGCCATCCTGGGCGGCGGCCGGTACGATCGCCTGTTCGAGTCGCTCGGCGAACCGCCGCTGCCGGCCGTAGGATTCGGATTCGGCGACGTCGTCATCAAGGAGGTGCTGGACAAGACGGGTGTCGACCAGTCGCCAGGCAAGGATGTGGACGTTTGTGTCGGCGTGTTTGACCACGCGCATTGGCCGGAGGCGCTGGCCGTCGCGGGCGCACTGCGGGCCGACGGCTTGCACGTGGACCTCGCGCTGGGAGCGGTCGGACCCAACAAGCTTTTCAAATACGCAGACCGGCGAAACGCCTCCCGCGTGGTGTTTGTGGCCCCCGAGGAACTCAAGTCCGATTGTGTCGTGCTGCGCGACATGACAACAGGATCCCAAGCGGCCGTCCCCATCCCCGACATCACGGCGGCGATACGGAAGCAGCCGCCGGACTGACGGGATTATCGGGACCCTGGCCCTTCCGCCCGGCGGCCGGCGAATGTCTAACGACCCCCCCGCTGCTCACCGATATCATCCTCAGGCAGGTACGGGCCCGGACCGCCGGGCCTGCCGCCGGGGCCCGCAGTGTTGTGGGCAAAGTGCGATCCATGGTCAAAGGAACCCGCAGATGATGATCTTGTCGCTTTTCGGCGTAATCGTTACGACGATTGTCGGGGCTCTTCTCAACCTGGGGGCGGCACCGGCGTTCTTCTGATTCCAGCCCCGCTCACGTGTCTGCTGTAACGGAACCGGTCCCCGGCTGACGCTCGCCGAGGATGCGGCGGCACCGGTCCGCGACCGGCGCCCCGAGTCGTTAGTCTTCCCGCGTCCGGGCGGCCGGCTCGGTCCGGCTGCGCACCCAAGCGCCACTATTGCCCCACTGTTCCAATCCGATAGAGTTTTCTGTCAAGCATGCGGCTGACGCGCCGGCAAACCGGGGCAGCGCGCTTGCAGACCTAACGGAGACGGACTGTCATGACGGCGGAGCCCCTAAGCTGGAGACCGGTTCCCGCGGTGACGCCGGTTGCCGATTGGCCGGGCTGGGCTCCGATGCTTGCGGTGGTGGTTCTCATAGCGGCGGCTGCCATTGGGCTTGCAATCCGGTTGTCCGCCAGTCCCTACCGCCTCCCGCTGGCGCTCTGCTCTATCCTTAACAAGTGGCTTGCCATCGTCTGGTACCGGCTGCGGCGGGAGGGGCCTTGCACGGTGCCCCGTGCGGGCCCGGTGATCGTGGTCGCCAACCACACCAGTTCGGCAGACCCGCTGGTCGTGATCGCAGCCGCGTGTCACCGCCGGATCCCCTCGTACATGGTCGCCAAGGAATTCTCCAGAATACCGTTCTTCCATCATTTCACCGACCTGATTGACTGCATTCCGGTCCGCCGTGACGGCCGGGATGTCGAAGCGACCAAGGCCGCAATCCGCCACCTCCGGGCCGGCGGAGCCCTGGGCATCTTCATCGAAGGCCGCATCCCCGCACCCGGTGAAGCGGCGAAACCGAAAGACGGACCGGCCATGCTCGCCCTGCGAACCGGGGCCACGGTGATCCCCGCCCACATCCGCGGGATGAAGCGCTCCAGCAGTGTCGCATGGTCGTTCTTCCAGCGTCACCGGGCCAGGGTCCGGTTTGGCCCGCCGGTGGACTTGAGCGCATTCGCGACCAGCCACGACCGATCCACCGTGCACCTGGCAACTCAGAGGATCCACGAGGCTATTGAGCGCCTGGCCCCGGGCGAGCCGCGCCCGCGCGACGACGTAGCGAACAGGCATAATCCCATGCCACCGGCGTGACCCGGCGCCTCGGACGCCGAATGCGCGTGATCCCGTGGAGGCAAGGGGCCATTCCCCAGGCGTCCCAGGCACCCTTGCGTGGCGGTGTAGGGCTGCCTATAACTTGGCTGTGCCAACGATCACGACCATCGACAGCTTGAGGAACCACGTCGGGCAGACCGTGACGCTGCAGGGGTGGGTCCACAAGACCCGAAGCAGCGGGAAGATCGCGTTCGTCATCGTTCGCGACGGTACCGGGCTGTGCCAGTGCGTCGTAGAGAACAACGAGCAAACCGGGGCCGTCTTCGCCGACGCCAGGCATCTGACTCAGGAGTCGTCCGTCGAGGTGACGGGGACGGTGCGGGCCGACGAGCGCGCGGTCGGCGGGCACGAGCTTGACACGACCGGGCTGCGTGTGGTCCAGGCGGCCGTCGATTACCCCATCACGCCCAAGCCGCACGGCGTCGACTTCCTGATGAAGCATCGGCATCTGTGGTTCCGGTCGCAGCGGCAGCACACCATCCTGCGGATTCGACACACGCTCGTCGACGCCATTCGCCGCTACTTCAATGACAACGGCTACGTCTTGATCGACACCCCGGTCTTCTCGCCGTCGGCGGGCGAGGAGACGTCGACCCTGTTCGAGGTCGACTACTTCGGCGAGCCGGTCTACCTCGCTCAGACGGGGCAGTTGCACGTTGAAGCGGCCTGCCTGGCCCATCGGAAGGTGTACTGCTTCGGTCCCACGTTCCGGGCGGAGAAGTCCAAGACCCGCCGCCATCTGACCGAGTTCTGGATGGTCGAACCGGAAATCGCCTACGCATCGCTCGACGACGTGATCGGCGTGGCCGAGGATTTCGTGTGCAGCCTGGTCCGGCGGGTGCTGCAGGACCACCGCGCCGATCTTGAAGCCCTCGGGCGCGACCTGACGCAGCTCGACCACATCGACAAGCCATTCGCGCGGCTGACGTACGGGCAGGCGGTGGACATGCTGCACGCGTCGCAAACCCGCGAGCTTCTCGAGAAGGACCTTCGAGAACAAACCGCCCGCATCGAGGAGCTGACCGCCAAGATCGCGGAACTGGAGGAGACGCAGAAGACGGCCAGGAAGAAGTGGCAGCAGGAGAAGGCCGCCCAGGACATCCAGGCCGCCCGCGAAGAGCGGTCGGACCTGGCAGAGCAGGTGAGCAACATTCCGCATCATATGGACCTGGCGGCCAACTTCGAGTGGGGAAGTGACCTCGGAGGGTCGGACGAGACGATCCTCTCCCGGTTGCACGATCGGCCGGCCTTCGTAACTCACTACCCGAAGGAGGTCAAAGCGTTCTACATGCGCGTGGATCGCCAGGACCCGAGGCTGGTCGAGAACTTCGACCTGCTCGCGCCGGAAGGGTTCGGCGAGGTGATCGGCGGGTCCGCCCGCGAGGAGGACTACGACACGCTTGCAGCGCGGATTGCCGAGGACGGCCTGCCGCGGGAATCCTACGAGTGGTATCTCGATCTGCGGCGCTACGGAAGCGTGCCGCACGGCGGGTTCGGCCTGGGCGTAGAGCGGACGCTCGCCTGGCTGTGCGGGCTCAAGCACATTCGCGAGACCATTCCCTATCCGCGCATGATGGGCAAGATTTACCCGTAACCCACGGCGCTGCGAACTGATCCGCCGGAGCGCGAGCGGCCCCCCGCGGATCAGCACATTTATCGAAGTTCGGAATACGAGCCACGCCCGCAAGGAAGCGGTCCCGCCGACCCGACGATCCTCCGCTCCGTTACGACCACAGCCCTTGTGAGTTGTTATCCGTTTCGGCGCGTAGCCGGCGCCGGCACCGTTGGCCGAGGGGTCATTCCGAGATTGGCGAGTGCCCGTCGACGCGAATATCGTTGAACTCCCAGCTCCCCTTCTTCTTGTTCAAGACCATCACCACATCGATTACGGCGGAGCCATTCACGAAATCACCGGCCAGATGGGCGATCACCACGTTGCCTCCACGCGGATCCTTGTCGAACGGTGGACGTGACTGCTTGAAGCTCTGGAGTTGTCCGCGTTCGGCAATGACTTCAGACACCCAGGCCTGGAACTGCTCTTCGGAGACGGCCCGGCGAAAACCCGCCGAACTGAGCTGATAGGCCTCGGCCGCCGCCTCGGGGACCTTCGTCGAGCTGGCCCGGAAGACAGGCACCACCCGGGAGGGGAATGCCAACATCCTGTGCGTCACCACGCCCATGAAGTACGCGAGATAACAGTGTCCGGCCCCCACCACCAGTGCGATCGGGATGGCGGCGATCGCCAATCCCCGACCCCGCCGCCGGCCCCCGGAAGTGGCCGCGATTCCCACGATTCCGAAGATCAGCCCCAGCAGCGGGCTGAGCCCCGGCACGCAGAACACCAGCGAGCTGACGAACCCGGTCACGGCCGCTTTGCTCATCGGCGGCGGGCCGTAGGACTCCGGGGGCGCGGTCGGCTGGCCAGGATCCAGGCTGGAAGCCCCGCCGGCATCCGTGTGCGGTTGAAATTCTGTCATGGTGCCGGGTATTAGACCGCCGGCCCGTGGAATACACAAGCGGATTTCGGTTCCGATCCACCACGTCTGCTGGCGGTATGAGGCGGTCAAGGCACCGCATCCGGGGGGCTGGGGCTGCCGGAGCCTTGACGGGACATTTGCACCGCAACTATCATGCTCTGGAGAAGGTTCCCTCCCGGATGGTGTGAGCGTGCCTGTGCTGCGCCATTCCCGATCGCATTGCTGGGAGCCGCCGGGGGACGCGGCCTGGCGACCGCGGCAGCGACGCGTCCGGCGCCGTAGGCGCCGGGGCCGGTGAATCAGCAAGGAGTCTGCTCCATGTCCATTTTTATCCGTAACGCCTGTGTTCTCCGGGGCGCCCTGTTGGCCTTGGGCATCGCCCTTGTGGCGATTTCGTTGGCCTGCCCCGCCAGCACTCCCACGGAGATCGCCGGCCCTGTGGTGTTCGGAAATGAACAGCCGACGATGGAGTTTACCGATCCGGTCGAGAGCTTCTCGATCAACCGGGGAGAGCTGTTCACGGTGAGTTGGCGTGACTCCGATCCGGACTCCGCAGCCAAGATCACGCTGGCCCTGGTCGACGTGGACACCGACATCGCCATCACGATCATCAGCGGGCTGGAGGAGAATGACCGCACGGGGCCGGACTCCTGGGCGGTCGACACCACCCTGCTGTCTGAGGGTCCCTACTACATTCGCGGGACGATTTCGGACTCGCTCAACGCGCCGTTTGTCACGTTCGCCCAAATCGAGCAGACCACCGGCACCCGCGTCGTGGTCAACATCACGCCGCAAGGGTGGGCGCCCTCCAATACCCCGCCTACCGTCGTGGTGCTCGAACCGTTCTTCAATCAGAGCGTGGCCCAGGACGATGCACTGCAGATCGTCGCCCAGCCTGTAGCTCAGCAGGATCCGGCGAACCCCACACCGTACGACCAGGATAGCGACACCACGCTCTATATCGCCCTGGACCTGGACGACGATCCGACCAACGACAGCGTCCAGGCCCCCGATCCGGATGAGCTGATCGTCCTGCGGACGATTCGTCTGGAACAGGGGCGATTCGATCCGCAGCCCGGCGCCCCGATCATCGTGGACTTGACGACGATCCCGCCTCGCCCAAACGGCGAACCGTACTTCATCCGGGCGACCATCGACGACGACGTGAATCCCCAGGTCCACGCCTATGCCCCAGGGATCCTCAACGTGGTCCAGGCGGTGTCGGGTACGGTGGACCTCGCGAAGGTCGGGCTGACCCTGGCCGGCGTCCGCTGGATCGGTTTCAACCCCGGAGCCCAGCTGGGTTCGACGATCGAGGGGATCGGCGACTTCGACGCCGACGGGGTGGACGACGTCGTCCTGGTCGCGCAGTTCGGGAATCCGCGGGCGCGCGGCAACATCGGCGAGGCGTACCTGGTCTATGGCCTCGACAATGTCCGGTGGGGCAATACCATCAACGTCAATAGCGTAAGCACGTCGATTTCCGGGGTGATTTTCGAGGCGCCGATGCCGTTTGAGCCCGGATTCCCGGTAAACGGATTTCTAACCCACACCACGCTGGGAATCACGGATGTGGGCGCCGTGGAGGATGTCGACTTCGACGGCCGTCCCGAGTTGATTTTCGGTATGCCGCACGTGGACGGAGCTTGGTTGAGTATGGACTTCGACCCGGGGGACACCAACGAGCCGGAGACTGATGCTCCATGGTGGGGATGCTATCCGGATTTGTACGCCAACAACTTCTCAACCAGCGATGATGATCCCCTCGACGACAACTGGTGGTACTGGGGCGGGTTTGCAGCAATCGTCAGTAGCCAGAACCGGGATAACTCGCCCCTGATTGCAGATGCGCCCCGACTGGAGGACACGACGGTCGGGCTCGAGTTCGTGGGCCAGACGGCCGCCACCGTTATAAACTCGTCCACACAGGAAGCCCAAGGCCCTGAAGACGCGCGCATCCATGGGTTGCGGGTCCAGGCCGGATGGTACGACTGGCTCGACGTGTTTGGCCTGGACCAGCCTCCGCTCAACGGCCTGTTCGGATGGAGCGTGGGGGCGATGCCCGACACCAACAACGATCTGACGCCGGAGTTTATTCTCTCTGCGCCGACGAACGAGCTGGATATCGAGGAGACGCTGGAAGAGTTCGGGTACTGGAGCACGCACTATTGGTCGCGCGGTTTCTTGGGAAGCATCGTGGTCTTCACCGCCACCGAGTGGACTTTCTCGGACAACGCGGTTTGGCGAGACAAAACGGGCGCCGACGGAACGAACATCATTCCCACCATGCCGCGTGACGGGAAGTGTGACGAGAATAACCCAAACGACCGGGAATCCTGGATTCCCCTGGATTCATTCGAAATCTTCGCCGAGGACGTGACGGACTTCCTCCATGACGGCAGTCACGCCGGCGATGTCAACCTGGATTCCGTTCCCGATATTCTGATGGGCGCGCCGCACAACGACCGCGGGTCCCTGGAGGACACCGGGGCGACGTACATCCTCTACGGCCGCCCGTCATTCACGGGGGGCAACATAGACCTGTCACTCGCGGACACGCCGGGCGAGCGTCCGCCCATGGTTCGGATCCGGGGCGAGAAGCCGGGCGACCGGGTGGGATGGAAACAGGTGCAGGCCCTCGACGTCAACGGTGACCGCATCGACGACATCGTGCTCGGCGCCCCTTACGCCAGCTACGGTGGAATCGCTCCCACCTCCTGCGGCGGGGACTTCGACGGCGACGGATGGGTCACCGAGGACGACCTGAGCCTGTCGGCGTTTTCCGGTTGTGAGGCCGCGTTCGGCGACGAGGTGTTCTTCGATGATGCGTGCAAGGCGTTCGACTACAACAACGACCGGGTGCTCGACGACTGCGACCGCAGCGTCCTGGAATGCCTGATACGCAGCGCGGATATCGAGTGCTGCCCGAGCGCCAACGGGTTCGTCGGGGTCGTGTTCGGCGGGGTGACCCTCGATGGAGACCGAACCATCGGCCAGATCGGGACTCCGGACCTGCCCGGCGCCCGCTTCTTCGGCGCCAATCCCGGCGATCTGGCGGGATGGGACGTGGCGTCGGCCGGTGATTTCAACCGCGACAATTTCGGCGACATCCTCATCGCGGCACCCGGGGAAACCCGCGTGGACGAGAACGCCCGCACCCGCCTCGGCGTCGCCTATCTGATCTTCGGCGGAACGCACTTGTACAACAGTACGTTCTCCCTGCAGCAAGTGGGGACCGACGCCCTGCCCGGACTGGTCCTTATCAGCCCGTTCGAGATCGAGCGTCCCAACGAGGCCCCCATCACCACCGTTTCCGGGATCGGTGACGTCAACAACGACACGTTTGACGACATTGGGATCGGCATCCCGTTGGCCGACTTCGTCGACGTCAGCCTGCCCCAAGACCCGGATGACCCGGGAACGGACCCGAACATCGGGCGCCGCCCCGACGACGGGGCCGCGTTCATCCTCTACGGCTGCAACGCCAGGGGCCGCTGACGGCCCGCAGCGGGGGCTTCAACCCGGTCGCACAACGCGAACAAGAGACCCCGGGACGACACGTTCCGGGGTCCTTCGTAGCGTGAACCCCCCGCCCTGGCCGGCGTATTACTGTCTGACGGCGCCCGGCTTACGAGAATTGACGACCCCGGCTGCGGAATGCTATAACGTGCGTGGAGAGCCGGACCGGGCGGTTGAGGGCGAGCGGAGGAGTCCATGGTTCACGATCATCTGAAGTCCATCGAGACGCACACACGTGGGACCAGTCTCAAGCTCATCGCCACGTTGATGGGCGGGATTCTGGTCCTTTGTTCGTTCATCGCCGACTACCTGTTTCCGGGCGTGCAGGACGCTTCCGGCAACCTCCGGAACGCCCATGCGGATATCATCGCGCTGGCCGGCGCGGTGCTCCTCGGCATCTGGTTGGTCTGGCACGCGCTGACCCACCTGCTGGCGGGGGAAACGCACATGGACGAACTGGTGGCGATGGCCATCATCGCCGCCATCGCCCTCGGCGAGTACCAGGAGGCGGGCGTCATCGCGTTCTTCATGATCATCGCCAGCCTGATCGAGCAGAGGACCGCCCTCGGCGCCCGAACCTCGATCGAGGAGCTGATGGAGCTGACTCCGACGTCGGCTCACCGCGTGCTGGACGACGGGACCGAGCAGGAGGTCGAGACCGCCGATCTGCGCCCGGGGGACGTGGTGCGGGTCCGCCCTGGCCAGAACATCCCTACCGACGGGCTGGTCATCCTCGGCGAGTCCACCGTGGACCAGGCGAACATCACGGGTGAGTCGGTGCCCGTGGACAAGGGCAGCAGCGACGAGGTCTTCGGAGGCACGACGAACCTCACCGGTGCCCTGGACATCCGCGTGACCAAGGTCGGGGGGGAATCGAAGCTCGGGCAGGTGCAGGCCCTTATCCTCGAAGCCGAGAGGACCCGCATCCCGCTTATGAGGCTGATCGACCGTTACGCGGGATGGTATACGCCCACCATTCTGATGCTCGCCGGGATCGTCCTCTTTTTGTCCAGGGACAAGGACGTCGGCATGGAGAAGGCCATCACGATGCTGATCGTCGCCTGCCCGTGCGCGCTGGTCCTGGCAACGCCGACGGCGATGGTGGCCGCCCTGAGTTGCGCCGCCCGCGTCAAGGTCTTCATCAAGAAGGTCAGTGATTTGGAGCACGCGCGCGCACTGACCGCGATGGTGTTCGACAAGACGGGGACGCTCACCACCGGCAAACTGACCGTGACGCAGATGAAGCCCGCCCCGGGCGTGGACGGAGCCGAGTTGCTTCAACACGCCGCGTCCGCCGAGCAGCTGAGCAAGCACCCGGTGGCGGGGGCCTTGCAGGAGATTGCGAGCCGGGCCCGGATCGAGCTGATCCCCGTCGATCCGAGCGGGTTCGAGGAGAGCATCGGCCGGGGTGTGGTCGCCAGGGTGAATCGTGACCGGATCATGGTCGGGCGAAGCCAGTGGCTCAAGGAGCGCGGGGCGGACATGCGCCTGCTCGACGACCCCGAGTTCCGGGAGGTCGAGGGTCTGAGCGTCCTTTACGTGACCCGGAACGGCCGGTGCATCGGGTGGGTCGGGCTGGAGGACAAGACGCGTGCGGAGGCCCGTCGGGCGATCGACCAGCTGCGGGAGATTGGCATCGGCAACCTGACCATGGTTACCGGCGACAAGTGGTCGGTGGCCAAGCGGGTCGCCGCGGAAATGGGGTGCGGTCAGGTGCAGGCGGAGTGCCTGCCGGATCAGAAGAAGGCCCTGGTCGACGATCTCAGGGAGCGAGGGCACCGCGTCGCCGTGGTGGGCGACGGCGTGAACGACGCCGGTGCGCTGGCGGCCGGTGACCTGGGCATCGCGATGGGCGCCGCCGGCAGCGATGTGGCCGTCAAGTCGGCCTCGGTCGTCTTGATGAACAACGACCTGAACTTGCTTCCGTTCGTGGTTCGGCTGTCGCGGGAAACGACGAAGGTCATTTGGCAGAACCTCATCTACGGAGTCTTGTTCATCGTTGTGATGATGACGTTTGCCATCTGGGGTCCACTCAAGCCCGTGACGGCTGCGATCCTGCACACCGTCGCCAGCGCGGTCGTGATTTTCAACAGCGCCCGTCTGGTCCGATTCGGCGAGGCTGAGCGGTTTGCCGGGATGCCGGAGCAGGCCCCGCCCACCGAGACCGTCGTCCCGGCGCCCACCCCGATGCCAGTGTAATCCGAAGAGAGGGCGGTTCGCCCTTCAAGCGAGGGGGTGATTATCGAGTGCCCGGGAGATCGCCCGGCGGACCTCGCCATGGGCCTCCTCGGGGCGGGCGATGTAGCACCATTGGCGCTCCGCCGCCGGGCTCTCGTCGGTGACGAACTCGAGCGTCCCCAGGTTGACCACCCGCTCGTGCATGCTCGCCGTCAGGCGCGTGCTTTTCACGCGAACGAGGGGGCAGCCCCACACGTGGGGCCGAAGCACCCCATGCACCGACATCACCCGGCGGTTCGTCAGAACGTGGAACCGCGACACCCATCGCATCGCGGCCACCAGCATCCGCACGCCGAGAGTCAGCAACACGAGCTGCATCAGCACGTATTGTGACAGGCCCAGCACCGCCGGCGTGCCGACCCACGGAATGCACACCAGCAACAGCGCGGCGGCGGCGATCCACTTGGCCGGCTCAAACACCATGAACCAAAGCGAAGGCTTGATGGCCAGGATCACAACTTCTCCGCCGTCGAGCAGATCGGCGGGCAGGGCGACGGTGGGAGCCTGTAGCCTGACCGTCCGCGGTGGCGGGGCAGTGGCCGTCGCGAAGTTGGAGGAACGGAGGGATGGTGTTTGAATCACCGCAGTCATGGTTGATGGCTACGCGTACACTTCCGGCTTCAGCACTGCGATGTCCGGGAAGTTGCGGTAGTGGTCGTTGTAGTCCAGGCCGTACCCGACCACGAAATGGTCCTCGATGTCGAACCCGACGAAATCGACCTTCACGTCGGGTGGGTTCTTGGCGGGCTTGCGAAGCAGCACCGCAGTCTTGAGCGATCGCGGTTGCCGCTCGCGAAGCAGCCCCTGGACCAGCCGCAGCGTCCCTCCCGTGTCGAAGATGTCGTCGACGATCAGCACGTCCCGATCACGGACGTCGACGTTCAGGTCCTTCATCAGCTTGGCGCCGCGCGACGCCGTGGTCGCTCCGGCGTAGCTGGACACCGTGATCAGACCGATCTTCATTTTCATCGGCATCTGGCGGATCAGATCGGCAAGAAATATGACCGCCCCCGACAGGATGGTGACGATCGTGATCTGTGCTTCGGCGCTGTTGTATGCGGTGGCGATCTCACCGGCCATCTCTCGGATACGGGCCGCCAGCGCCTCGTGGGGGATCAGAATCCGGTCAATGTCCTTTTCCATTTGGGCAGTATAACGCGTGCCGGTGACGCTGTCAGCCGGCTGTTTATGGGACCAGCGGGCGTGACGAGCGGCCCGCCTGCCTTGAAAGGTCTTGGCGCTGCTATTTCGCCGTGGCCGGCTCGGGCGAGACGTTCGCCAGCATCCGGTCGAGGGCGATCAGTGCCAGCCGCTTGGTTCGCGGATCGACCGAAATCCGGTTCACCACTTCGCCGGCCGCCAGCCGGTCCAGCGACCACAGCACGTGCGGCGGGCTGATACGATACATCGTAGTGCAGAGGCACTGCATGGGAGCCAGCGATCGGACGGTCTTATCAGGATGCTGCGCCGCCAGGCGTTCCACGAGATGAACCTCGGTGCCGATCGCCCACCTCGCCTGCGGCGGCGACCCCTCCACTGCCCGCAGGATGTACTCAGTACTGCCGGCGAGGTCGGCCTTCTCGACGACCGCCCAGTCGCATTCCGGGTGGACCAGGATTCTGCATTCGGGGTCCCGGGCCCGGATCTCATCGCACTGGGCCGGCGTGAAGAGCTGGTGGACGCTGCAGTGGCCCTTCCAGAGGACGACTTTCGCGGCCACAACTTCACCGGCGGTCAGCCCGCCGTCCGGCTCATGCGGATCGTACAGGGCCATGTCGGCCAGTGAGATGCCCATGGCGTAGGCGGTGTTGCGGCCCAGGTGCTGATCGGGCAGGAACAGCACCTTCTCCCCCTGCCGAAACGCCCATTCAAGAACCATTCGGGCGTTGCCGCTGGTGCAGCACGCGCCGTCGTGAGCACCGCAGAAAGCCTTGACCGACGCAGCGGAGTTGACGTACGTGATCGGGACAATTTTCTCGGGGGTCGCAGCCGTCAGGAAGTCCCACGCCTCTTCCACCTGATCGATGGCGGCCATGTCCGCCATGCTGCAGCCGGCTGACAGGTCGGGCAGGATGACCTTGACCGAATCGTCGGTCAGGATGTCGGCCGACTCTGCCATGAAGTGGACGCCACAGAACAGGACGAACTCGGCGCCTTCCTGCTCGGCGGCGATCTGCGACAGTTTCAGGCTGTCGCCGGTGAAATCCGCGAACTGCAAGACGTCGTCCTGTTGGTAGTGGTGCCCGAGGATGACCAGGCGCCTGCCGAAGCGCTTCTTGTGAGCGCGAATGCGATCCGCGGTCTCGACCGGGTCCATGGCCGTGTACGACGCAGGAATGGGCGGTTGATACGGCATCGGTCCGAACTGCCACCGGCAGAAACGAGTCGCCCCCCGAGCACGGCCCACGCGGGCTTGTGACAGGAGCGGTCGTCCCGAACCCGTGCGGCGCTGACATGACATTGTATCATCGCGAACGAGGTTTTCCATGCTGATCGGCTCTCCACCGACGATTCCACACATCGGGCGTGCGGGACTCAGTGTTGGGTGGATCCGGCGGCTTTCTCTCGCGCGCGATCTTCGCACAGCCATGATCGGTGTGCGGCCGCGAGGGCGGTATCCATGGGCAATCCGGTCTTGGTTTCGCGTTTCTTATGGCCTATACTGGGATGTGCGCGCTGGAGGGCATGCCATAGAAGCACCGGCCCCACCATCGGCGAGTTCCGTCAGGCATCGGCATCCGACGAAGGGAAGGCAGGAGAACAAGCATGAGGCATGGGAGCATCGCCGCCGCCGTCGTGTTGATCGTCCTGACCGGAGGGTCCTTCTCCTACGGGCAGATACCTCCGCCCTATACCGTCACACCGATTCTCTTCGTACCGGATCCGAACTCATTCCCGGTGGGGTATCAGCCTACACCCGGCGAGTTGGCTGCCGACGTGGACAACATCACGGTCGCCATGGAGCGAATCAGAGTGTGGTACGGGCAGGCCCAGGGTCTGGCGACCAGCTTCGACGTCCAGCCGACCGTGCACATGGCCGCCTGGGGCGGTCTGGCCGATTACCAGATAACCTGGACGGACCCGGAGAATCGCTACACCGACGGCATCTCCCTCGGGAATGTCTGGGGGCTGGTGGGCGCCGAGGTTTCCAGCCGGGGCTACAGCACGGGTACGTACGGCGCCCCGCGCGTCGTCGTGGTCTTCTGCAAAGGGGCCGGCGGCTATGCCGGCGGGGCTCAGTGGTTCGGCGTCGGCGGCGGTCGGTGCATGCTCGGCGACTGGTGTCTCGATTCGTTGGCTGACCGCGTTCCACCACCCTACTGGTCGTGGTGGACGGGCGTGGACAGACAGACCGGCGCCACCGCCCACGAGATGGGGCACACGATCGGCATTCGTCACACCGACCAGGTGACCAACCCCGTCACGGGCGTCTACGACAAGCCGTACACCGTCATGTGGAACTGGTGGGACTGGCCCACGTATCCCGTCAACCCCGCGGACCCCACCTGGCCGCTGACCGGCCTGCACGCCTGGGCGATCAACGACGGACCGACCGGCGAAGTGACCGATTACCAGGACGTGTTCCTGCTGGCCTATCGAACGGCGTGGTTCAGCACGCTGGGTGACTACGATTGCGATGGTGACGGCGATGTGACGCTGGATGATTACGTTTGCCTTGACGATTGCCTGACCGGTCCGGGCGGTGGGCTTTTGACCGATTGCTACAACTTCGACCTCGACGACGATAACGACGTGGACCTGGCGGATTTTGCCGCCTTCCAGCGGGCCTTCGCGCAGTAAGCCGCGCGGTGTGAAACGATTTGTCGACGTAGCGTATACAGGCCCCCCACCGCCCCGACCGCGCGGGGCACCCTTTTACGTTGTGAACTCCCAGGCGCAGATACAGCCGGTGTCGTGGATGGGATCCGGGGGGCATTGCAGGCACCGGGTCTTGATGCCGGGGTCGATCGTCTCGGCGAACTTCGCGTACTCCACAATGCCCACCACTTTGCACGGGAAGTCCGGCAGTCCCTTGCGCCGCCTGGCCGTCTGCACGCGGCACTCGATCATCTTGAGGATCAGCGCATTCTCGTCGCAGCGCTTGATCGTCTGGGGGTTGACCACGGCATACAGCCGGTAGCGCAGGGCCTGTTCCAGCGCATCCAGGCCGCCGCCTCGTCCGATACCGAAGGCCTTCATGATTCGCCTCGCCTCGGCGGGAGAGAACAGCTCCCACGAGCGCGTATCCAGCGCCATCGCGGCGTCGAGCCCGTATTTCTCCTCGGCCGCCAGAAACCAGCAGCCGTCATGGGCCAGCCAGCTCCGGGCATGGAGGATGACGAGCTTGAGCAATTCCTGTCGTGACAGATCCGACAGTGGTTCCGTCGCCATATTTTCGTCCGAAAGTCGTCCACCAGGACGCCGGTGATCAGGCGGCCACGTGAAGTCGCCGCCGGCGCTACTCTGCTTCGTCGAACTTCCCGGCAGCGTATTTCATCTCCTCCATGATGCTCAGTTTCTGGGTGCATTTGTCTTCGCACTCGCCACACTCAGTGCAGTCCGTGGCTCTGGTGCGTTTGTCCGGATTCGCTACCCACTTGTATAAGTCCCCGGCAACCTTCGGGCACTCCAGCAGCCGTTCGAGGTACACGACGTGCAGGATACCCGGAATGTCCAGGCCGTTCGGGCAGGGCATGCAGTAGTTGCACCTGGTGCAGAAGCCCATGTTTTCCTTGGAAAGCAGGTCGGTCAGCTTCTCCAGGGTCTTACGCTCTTCGGCGGTCAGCGGTGGTTTGGCAAAATTCTCCAGCGTGCCCGTGATATCCGACGGTTTGCTGATGCCGCACAGGATGGTGTCCACGTTGGGGTCACCGGCAAGATACCTGTGGGCGAGCGCCACAACGTCATCACGGCCAATCGCATTCCTGATCACG
Organism: Phycisphaerales bacterium; assembly: GCA_020353195.1. Taxonomy (GTDB): domain Bacteria; phylum Planctomycetota; class Phycisphaerae; order UBA1845; family UBA1845; genus JAFGJQ01. Next base: position 1,834,806 of record CP070691.1, read on the forward strand.
GGGGAATTCTCCGCGAGCAGTCCGCCCCCGAGAGGATTCATGACGATGGTGGCGATCCCCTTCTCGTGGGCCTTGGCGATCACCTCCTGGTACTTCTGGTTCAGGATGTTGTAGGTGAACAGGATCGCCTCACACCAGTCGGTCTCATCGAGGTAATTGCTGACGTTTTCCGGCGTGTCGTGGGTGGTGAACCCCATGTGCCCGACCAATCCCTCGTCCACAGCCCGCCGGATGCCGTCCAGCATCCCGCCCTTCGCGATCACCTGGCGATACTGCTCGTAACTGTTGATGCTCCACACCTGGTAGAAGTCCAAGTGCTCCACATCAAGCCGTTCCATCGACTCGACGAGGCGCTTGTACGTGCAGGCCGCCGACGCGTCGTCGGTCTCCTCGACCTTCTGGTTCCACGGCGACCACTTGGTGGAGAGAATCACCTTTTCCCGGTACCCCTCCTTGAGGCTCTTGCCCACCTTGATCTCGCTGGCGCCGTACCCCCGGCTCGTGTCGATATAGATCATGCCCGCATCGATGGCCTGGCGCATCAGGCGGGCCGCTTCGTCCTCGTCGTCGGGCAGGCGCATGGCCCCGATGCTCACACGATGACACTTCAGTCCGCTGCGCTTGCCGAAATCAACCCATTGCCTCTGTTCAACGTTCATACTGTCAGGCGACATGCCCGTCCCTTCTCCGCTTGGGCCTCTGTGCTCCTCTGTATTCAACATTTACTTCGCTTTATGCAGCGCCTGGTCGAGGTCGGCGATGATGTCGTCGGGGTGTTCGCCGCCTACACAAAGGCGCACCATGTTCGGCGGGATATGGGCCAGTTGACGCCCCGCTTCGCCCTGCTGTTGATGCGTCGAGATTGCGGGAATGGTAGCCACGCTCTTGATCCGCCCCAGGTCGGTGGCGCGCCAGATCCGCTGCAATGCGTCGAAGCATTTGCGCGTCGCTTCCGGGCCACCCTTGACGCAGAACGACATCAGGTGCCCATAGCGATTGACCGGCCGGCCGTACTGCTCGTCGTACTCCGCGTCTACCAGCCACATGTACTTGCTGGCCAACTCGTGGAGCGGATGCTCGGGCAGGCCGAGGTACTGCACGCTCTCAACCTGCGGATGGGTTTGCAGGAACCGGGCCACCGTCATGGTGTTCCGGCTGAGCACGTCCATCTTGGACCGTAGCGTGCGCATGTCATTCATCGTCATCACTGCCTGCAGAGGGTGTAGGTTCGGGCCGTAGTCCCGGTTCGGCAGGTACTTGACATAGAGGGCGAAGTCCTGTTTGAGATGGTCGTTGTCGATGCTGCATGTCAGGTTCTTCCGGGCGATCAGTGCCCCGGCGATGCCGAAGCCGCTCGATGTCAGGGTCTTGGTGGCCGACTGCACCACGATGTCCGCCCCGTGACAGATCGGGCGGAGCAAAGCCGGCGTGGCCACGGTGCTGTCGCAGATCAGCGGGAGGTCGTGGCTGTGAGCCAAGTCCGCCACCGCGGCGATGTCGAAGAAGCCCTGCTGCGGGTTGCTGGGCAGCTCGCCGTACAGGAAACGCGTGTTCTCGTCGATCCTCGACGCCCACGCGTCGATGTTGGTCGGGTCCTCGATCCAGCGGCATTCGATATCGCGCTCTTCCATCAGGCGGACGTTGAACTGCTGGAAGGTCCCCCCGTAGCACTGGGCCGTCGCGAGGAAGTTTCGCGGCTCATGCACGTGATGCTTCCTGTGCACCAGAAACGGCTGGACCGCGGTCATGATGGCGGCCATCCCCGATGAAGTCGAGCAACAGGACGTTTCGCCGTCGAATCCGTAACCCTCCAGCAACGCAAGCGTCCACTCGTAGTAGTAGGTCGACGGGTTCGCGATCCGCGAGTAGCACCAGGTGGGAATGAGGTAGGCCAACGCCGCCGCCATCTCGTCGGAGTCGCGGTATGCCTGCGAGGCGCTCATGAAGATGGGCTCGATGATCGCCCCCTGGTAGTCCTCGATCGCGTCCTCGACGGTATACAGCCCGTGCACGGCGATCGTGTCGAACTTCCACTTCTTGACCACATCGCGGATGTACCGGCTTCGCTGGGCGAGGTACTCATTGTTCCGGTCGATGTACCGCTTCATACCCGGCGTGATCGTGACTTCGTCGCCGCCGTACATAGTGCGCAATCTCCAAGTGACTTTGTGGCGTAATCCCCAATGAAAGCCCAGCATATCCGAAGCTCGGCGTTTCCGCCAGCGGGGCTGACCTCCTGAACGGCCACGTGCGAGCGTGCGGCGCCGTCTCTGTCTGTGCCGGATGGCCCACGGTAACATGATGCCGGCCGCGGGACCTGACGATGGCCAGCCCAGAGAGGAAGAGGCGACAGTCCGCCTCGCGTAAACGGGCTGGAGCCGGCCCGCCAACCTGACGACCGCCGGTTGACTTGCCTGACGCCGACCTCTACCCTAAACGTGTATGGCCATGCGGCGTTTGCTTTTGCTCATTGCGTGCCTGATTTGTCCGGCCGCGATCTCGATCGCCGGCCCCGGCTGTAGTACGCCGATGCGCTGGGGCTTCGGTGCTGATGAACCTGCGGCGGCTGCCCGAGCGGACGGAGATTCGGCGTCCGTGCCGAGCGAGGAGTCTGCCGGGTCTGCCGGTGACGAGCTGATCGTCGTGCAACTTCATTTCGACGTGATGCGCGTCGAGCTGCCCATCGATCCCGTTCGTCACTCCGCGAAGATCTGGAACCACGTGGACGAGTTGCAGGTGGACCCGCAGCAGTGCGCGCTGCTGGGGCGTAACGGGCTTCGCATCGGGGTGGCGTCGGCGGACGCCTGGCCGGCGATTGAGGCAGTACTTGACGCCCATCACGCCCGATCGACCCGGCGACAGCACGCCGTGCAATCCGGATATCCCCTGACGCTCGACGTGGGCGGCGTGGAGGGCGGCGAGACGATCTTCTCATATGACGGTCAGGGGAACCTCGCGGGCACCACGTTCGGTGGCGGTCGGAAGTACATTCACGTCGACTACGCCGTCTCGGCCGACAATTCCGGCCGAATCACTCTCAAGGTGCTGCCGGAGGTCCACGCCGAGTCGACTCGGAAGCGTTGGGAGACCGCCGGGGGCGTGTTTCAGGAACAGGCCTCGTACGAGGGGCGCGTGTACCGGGAGCTGGCGGCTTCGGTTCGCCTGTCGCCGGGACGTTTTCTGGTGATCGGTCCGAGCCCGCAGGCGGATATTGGATATCTATTGGGCAGCCGGTTTCTGGAACGAGAGGCCGGCGGCACGCGATACGAGACCCTTCTCTTTGCGACGCCGCAGCTATTCCGCACGGGCCCGTGACCGCCCGGGCGGGTTCGCCGCCGCAGGTGCCAGGGACGGAGAAGCAGGACCATGCCGGATGAGCAGCCGTCAGGCGCCCGTTTCTTTCCGAAGGGAATGGTCGGGTTCGGCGAAGATTACTATCGCCTACTGTTCGAGCATGCCGGTATGGCGATGGTGGCGACCGACGCCCGGTTCGACATCCGGTCATGGAACAAAGTAACCAGCCGGATGTTCGGTGCCCCGGCGGGTCGCATGGTGGGGACCTCCCTGCTGTCCGTTATTCCGAAGGAGGGGCGTGACGACGCCGAGCGGGCGCTGTGCGACGCGGTGGAGCACGGGGTGACCAGTCAATTCGAGTTCATGCATCGGGACGAGAAAGGGTGCCCCCGGCAGTTGGCGGTCACAGTCTCTCCGATTCCCGATCACGGAGGCACGCGAGTTGGAGCGTTGGCCTGTTTCCGCGACATCACTACTCGCATGAGGCTGGCCGAGGAGTTGGCCGACCACCGGAAAATGGCCTCACTGGGTGAGATGGCGGGCGCGATGGCCCACCACTTCAACAACATCCTGGGCGGGATTGTCACGAGCGTCGACTATGCGCTGGCGACCAGCGATTCGGACATTCGTTACCGGGTGTTGCAGAAAACGGCCCAGGCCCTGGGTCGTGCGACCCGGCTGGTGGACAGCTTGCTGGCGTTCGCCGAAGGCGATCGCCGCCATGCGGATACGGGCGACCTCACAGAGGCGGTGATCCGTCTGGCGGATCAGATCGAGTCTGAGCTGGCCGAACGCGGGGTCGAGTTGGAACTCGAGATCGACCCGATCCCACCGATGCCGGTCTATCGCAAGCAAGTGAACACAATCCTACTGAACCTGGTCGAGAACGCGGTCCAGGCCATGGCGGACGGCGGCACGCTGACGATCCGGCTCGGGCCGGCGGATGATCAGGTTCGTCTGGAGGTGGCCGACTCCGGCTGTGGCATGATGGAGGAGGAGGCGGCGCGTGTTTTCGAGCCCTTCTACAGTGGGTCTCGCTCCGGGGCCGGTGCCCGCCGACATCGCGAGGGGCTTGGGTTGGCGGTGGTTCACGGAATCGTCCAGGAAATGGGCGGGGCGATCACGGTGACTACGGCCCCGGGGCGGGGTACCACGCTCAGAATCCTCTTGCCACGCCACTCGTCAACAACCGGGAGTTAGGGTTTGACAGGGTGGCTGGAATTCCGGTCCGAGAAGATGCTTTGTCCGGGGTTTCTGCTGTTCGCTGCCACCTGGCGGGGTCGTGCGTGTACCAACAACGTATCGTATAATCCGACCGGCGGCTGGAGTGTCCGGCAGCCGGAACGTGGTTCGGAGCCGCGGTTTTCGAATCGGTCGGGCCGAGCGGCGCGGTCGAAAACCCACCGAGCTAAAGCGGAGGTGGCTGACCATCCGATCTAACCGATAGCGGGTGGCGTCGCCGGGAAGCTGTCCATCCCGTTGTACTTTCCCTGCCCAACGTCCGAGCGGCTCCAGTGAATGCGGACCTTCTTTGTTAAAGACGTGCACGAACTTGCCTACTCAGAAGCGAAAGCCGATAAGCTCGACTCGCAACCGGCGTCTCCTCGTCGGCGTGATCCTGTGCGCCGCTGTGGGGGTCCAGTGTCAGGATGCTCGGACGCGTGATAGCTTTGCCAAGGTGGAGCAGATCAATATCGAGGTGGTGTCGCCCGCGACCGCGGCACGTGCACCGGAGGACGAGTGGGAGCAACTGGCCCGACGCGATCCGCTTACGTTCTTGAAGCGGTGTCGCGATCATTACGATGAGCATTATCGTGATTACCGTTGCACTTTCGTGAAGCAGGAACGGGTTGGGGACAAGCTTACGCCCGAGGAATGGTCGGACGTGCGGTTCCGCGAGGAGCCGTACAGCGTGGACATGACGTGGACCCATAACGCGGGTCTGGCCGGTCGGGCCCTGTACGTCGAGGGTCGGTGGACGGAGGGCGACAAGGAAATGGCGTGGGTGCGACCGGCGGGAGTGCTGGTCAAGTGGATGAAGCTGAAGCAGTGGATCCACGGCAAGCTCGCCGGAAGAGCGTCGCGACGAACGATCGACCAGTTCGGATTCCGCAACAGCCTCGACCTGATCATCCACTATTCGGAGAAGGCCCGCCGGGAGGGCAAGTTGGAGCTGGTGTACATCGGCCTTGGACAGATCGAGGACCGTCCCGCCTACGTGTTCGAACGTTGGCTGCCCTATACGGGGCAGGAAGAGCCTTATCCCGATCGCCTGCTGCAAGTGTACATTGACAGGGAGTGGCTGGTGCCGATCTGCTGCCTCTCCTACGCAGACGACGACGCGAACGAGCTTCTCGGCAAGTACGTTCTGAAAGACGTCGAGATGAACCCGGGGTACACCGACGCAGACTTCGATCCGGAGGCGATCGGTTTTTGACAGAGGGACGAGAGACACAGCAGCATCCCGCCGTGCATCTTCCGCCTTTGGCTCCTGATCCGTGCGTCTGCTCTTGACGCCGGAAACACCGTATTCTATCCTCTTGCCCACGATGGCTCCCACTGCCGAGGAAGGTGTCAACCTGATCACCGGGGCAACGGGGCTGCTTGGCAGTCACATCGCCGAGCAGCTGCGTCAATGCGGTCGGTGCGTGCGCGCTTTGGTCAGGCCGGGCAGTGACACGGCCTTTCTCCGTTCGATCGGCGCTGAGCTGGCAATCGGCGACGTGACCGACCGCCATTCGCTGGACCTGGCGTGCCGGGGCGTCACGACCGTGTATCACGCTGCCGCTCGTGTCGGAGACTGGGGAGCCTGGGATGAGTTCGAGAGGGTTACGATTGCCGGGACGGGCAACCTGATCGAGGCGGCGGCCGCCGCCGGCGTTGAGCGATTCGTGCACATCAGCTCGATCAGCGCCTACGGCCACGTGGATGGGGACGATCTGGTGCTCGATGAAACGGCGCCGTTGGGCCGGAAGCTCTACCGCTGGGCCTACTACAGCCGCGCCAAGGTGGCGGCCGAGATGCTGGTCCGGGAGGCGCACCAGACCGGCAGGATCAAAGCCACCGTGATTCGTCCGAGCTGGTTGTACGGCCCCCGGGATCGGGCGTCGATGGGGCGGCTGATTGCTTCCATTCGCGCCAGGAAGATCAAGCTCCTGGGCAAGGGTGACAATCGGCTGAACGTGGCCCACGCTGCCAACGTAGCCGAAGCGGCGATTCTCGCCGCGGATTCGGAGCGGGCGATGGGCGAAGCCTACAACTGCAGCAGCGACGGGGTGCTGACGCAGAAGAAGTACTTCGACCTGATTGCCGAAGCTCTTGGCGAGCCGCCGATCGAGCGCCGCGTTCCCTATCAAGTCGCACGGTGGGCCGGGTTTGCCCTCGAATGTGTCGGCCATTTATTCAAGCTTGCAGAACCGCCGTTGGTCACGCGGTATTCAGCCTGGCTCATCGGGCGCCGCTGCTTCTTCGAGACCCGGAAAGTCAGGGAGCATCTCGGCTGGTCGCCGAGGATCTCGTACGAGCAGGGCATTCCCGAGGCGGTGCGGCACTACCTCCGCGAGCACGAAGCCGCCGGGCACCGCCCGCCCGTCACAGAGGGCACGCCGGAATCCGCACACGTCTAGCCAAGGAGTTGGAACGTAATGAGCAAACAGGTCAGCACGAGTCCGGACGGCGAGACGTTTGCACTGCCCACGCCCGGCCAGTACGCGGCTGAATTCGACCGGCTCAAGCAGCTGGTGGACCGCCACCGCGCCGATGGCAAGGAGATCGTCGTCGTGGTGGGCGTCGGTTTCGTTGGCGCGGTGATGGCGGCGGTGGTGGCGGACAGCAAGGACAAGAAGACGGGCAATCACAACAAATTCGTCATCGGGATGCAGAGACCCAGCCCGCGAAGCTACTGGAAGATCGAGCTTCTGAACCGGGGGCAGTCGCCGGTGAAGGCGGAAGACCCCCAGGTCGATCCTCTCATCACGCGCTGCGTCACCGAACACAAAACCCTTGTCGCCACGTACACGAATGAGGCGATGAAGCTGGCCGACGTCGTCGTGGTGGACGTGCAGTGTGATTACGTCAAGGAGGATCTGGGCAATCTGCGGACCGGGTCGGCCGACATGGCCGCTCTCGAGAAGAGCCTGGCGAGCATCGGCGAGGTGATTCCACCGAACTGCCTGGTGCTGATCGAGACCACCGTAGCTCCGGGGACGACGGAATACGTCGCGTATCCGATTCTCAAGAGGGCATTCGAGAAGCGTGGCATCGACAGTGAACCGCTGCTGGCGCACAGCTTCGAGCGGGTCATGCCCGGGCGCAACTATGTGGCCAGCATACGTGATTTCTGGCGCGTGTGCAGCGGGGTCAACGACGAGAGCCGGCGGCGGGTCGTCAAGTTCCTGTCGGAAGTGCTTAATGTCGAGGATTACCCGCTGACGGTCATGGACCGCCCGCTGGAAAGCGAGACCACCAAGATCGTAGAGAACAGCTACCGGGCCACCATCCTCGCCTTCCTCCATGAGTGGAGTCTGTTCGCCGAGCGCAACGGGGTCGATCTGATCAAGGTGGCCGACGCCATCCGGGTACGCCCGACACACGACAACATCATCTTCCCGGGTCCCGGCATCGGCGGATACTGCCTGCCCAAAGACGGCGGCCTGGGCATGTGGGCCTACAAGCACCTGATGGGATTCGAGGACGACATCTTCACCATCACCGAAGCGGCCATCAACATCAACGACACGCGGGCGCTGCACGTGGCCGAACTGGTCCGCGATGCGCTGCGGAACATGGGCAAGTACGTAGCCGCCTCGCGGTGCGTGCTGCTTGGGGCGGCCTACCGCGAAGACGTCGGCGACACCCGCTACAGCGGGAGCGAGCTGCTGGTCCGCAAGCTGGCGGAGATGGGAGCCGAGACCGCCGTACACGACCCCTACGTCCAGCGGTGGTGGGAGCTGGAGAAGCAGGACACGTACCCCGCTCCGGGGCACAGCTGGTCGCGGTTCTTCCGCAATCAGGAGCACCTGGCCGACACGCGTGTGGAGCAGGACCTGGCCCCCGCCATCAAGGACGCCGATGCGGTGATCCTCGCCGTCCGCCACGAACCGTATCTGACGCTCGACCCGGACGACGTCGTGAGGATGACCGGCCAACCGGTCGCCGTCATCGACTGCTTCGGTATCCTCGACGACGCGAGAATCCGCCGCTACTTCGAGCTGGGGTGTGAGGTCAAAGGCCTGGGCAGAGGCCACGTCAAACGCATCAAAGACAGCGTGGCAAGAGCAAGCGTCAAGTAGCGAACGGGCGTGGGACGGTGGCCAAGGGGCTTGGCCGGTCACTCACCCGATCCGCGCGTCAGGCAACAACTCCCCTGCGTTCGGCCCAACTCCGGCGGTAAGACACTCAGGCTATCCGTGCGCAGACCGAGTGTGCCCAGGACTCCAGTGACTTGCTGCAACAACGCGGAGAGGCTGGGATCGCTTACACCGTCCCACAGGCGCAAACTGCGCTACCGGGCAAGAACGGCGGTCGCCCAGGTGGACGGGTCGATGTACCAGTACAAATCGTCGCCGACGGTCAGGTACTGCCGGCCATGGTCGCGGTCCTCGAGGATGTAGTAGAACCCGATCCGGGGATGCTCGACCGGATCGAAGCCGGGCAGGGCGCGGGCCGACACGTGCGCTTCCAACGTGTACCCGGTTCTCGTCATGCGGGAGGCCACCTTGAAATCGGACGGCGGCGCGCCGGGGGCGTGCTCGCGGGCCCGCTGGAACCGCCCCGACCCGCCGACGGGCCGGTCGCTCTCCGGACCGCCGCCCGTGGGCAGCAGATAGACCTGCCGGCAGAACCTGGACGCCCGCCTGATCGTACGCGTGTCGCGGGTGTCGATGCACAGCCGGAGGTTATCACCGTTCCAGTACGCCGCCGGGTCGCAACACAGAGGCTGCCGCTTGCCGTCCACGCGGCAGGCGACGAACAACCCGCTCTCGTGCCAGCCTGCCCAGACCAGGGCGAACGGACGGGCCCCATCCAACTCGTGCAGATCGGGCAGGAGATAGGCTTCGGACCATCCGGACAGGCGCCCGTCGAGCTTCGGCGGCGTTTGGAAGTAGCGCAGCGGAAACTCGAAGTCGAACAGGAACCGATTGGGAATCAACCGGGTCATTCGTGTGCCCCCCACTTCCTTCCCACGAGCCCCAGGCTCGCCTTGACCGCCAGCGCCAACTGGGACGGGTCACAATCCGGCAATCTGCGAATCCAGAAGCTGATCCAGTCGATGCCGTGATGGTTCTGGATTTGGGGCTGGCGGCCCAGACGCTCGATCTGGGTCGGGGTGACCGCTCCGGGCGGCGTCTGCAGTTCGACCTTCAACCCCTGCGGCTGATTGGTGACGATTCTGCCCATGCGCATTTGGACGCCGGGATAGCGCAGCATGACGGCGGTCTTGGCCGACCAGTCGATCTCGAGGTCCTTCGCGGATTTCTTCAGCCGCCCCAACAGCTCCATCAGCACGCCGGGCTTCCACGCGATGCGATCGGGCTTGTGGATCGACCGTTGCGACAGGTGCCAGCTCTGCCCGTCGGATTTCCAGGGCTCGGCGGCAACCGGGTCCGCTTCGGCCCGGCTGACCATATCGAAGTACGCCGCCGCCGCTGTCGTCAGGACGCGGCGCAGGGCCGTCTTCCTGACATCCTTCATGTCGTGCAGGTACAGGCGTATGTCGTCGTGGTTCGGGTTCGTCGTGAGCACTTCCACGCGGTCCCACTGCCCGTAGGCGGGTATGTCCGTCCGCTCGTCAAGCGGCTTGACGCGCAGCTGGTCACGCAGCCTGCGCCGGTCAAAGACTCCGGGAGGCACGCGGAGCGTCACGTCCAGGAGCCAGCGCCCCTGAGTGCGGGCATGGAAGAACCAGGGATGCCTGCTGCCCGGAGCCTTGATCTCCACGCGGGCCCGATTGTTCCAGTCGGTGGGCCCGAACCCTCTGATCGCTTCGATCGTCCTGACCAGCCACTGGAGGACCTCGGGTTTCCACTCGACGGACTTGCCGTCGCGTGTCAGCCGCTGGTGCATGTGCCACCGTTGACCGTCGCGTTGCCAGGGCAGTTTCGCGTCGGCGTCGCCGTGCGGTTCCATGTCGCCGGCCCACTTGACTTCCACCGCCGCGTGCAGCTGGGCGTCGTAGACCTCGCGTTCGGCGCGCGGACCGGCCTGCAGCACGGGCTTTAATGCCGCGCCGGTGCGTGATGCTGTGAAGCCCGCCACTTTCTCGGGCGTGTCCGCAATGACGATTTCGCCGCCGGCGTCGCCCGCCTCCGGGCCGAGATCGACGATCCAGTCTGCGGTCTTGATGACGTCGAGGTTGTGCTCAATGCAGACGACAGTGTTGCCCAGGTCGACCAGGCGGTTGATCACGCGGAGCAGTTTCCTGATGTCGTCGAAGTGCAGGCCGGTGGTGGGCTCGTCGAGAATGTATAGGGTTTTTCCGGTCGACGGTCGTCCGAGTTCGGCCGCGAGCTTCACGCGCTGGGCCTCGCCGCCGGAGAGCGTCGGCGCCGGCTGCCCCAGCTGCACGTATCCGAGCCCGACATCGTCGAGCATTCGCAGCATGCGCCGGACCTTGGGAATGCGGGCAAAGTGTTCCAGGGCC
>CP070691.1:1845841-1882691 GCA_020353195.1 Phycisphaerales bacterium
GCAGCTGGGAAACCGACAACATGCTGCTGCACGCGCTCTCCGCCGGCATGGTCGGCCCGGGCGACGAAATCGGGACCGAGGATGCCGGGAACATTTTCCGGGCGGTCCGCCGCGACGGAGTGATCGTCAAGCCCGACGTGCCGATCGTACCTACTGACGCGACGTTCGTTGCCGACGCCAGGGGTGAACGACGTCCCCTGGTGGCCGCCACCTATACCGATCACGGGACCGAGCGGGCGCTGTACGTGTTTGCCTTTGCCCGGAAGGATGACAACACCGCGGACGTTCGTTTTGCGCCATCGTCGCTGGGCGTTGATGAGACCGCCTACGTCTACAACTTCATGACCGGCGCGGGGAAGATCGTCGACGCCGGCGTTGTGTTCAACGACACGCTGGGCCGTGAGGGCTGGGCGTATTACATCGCCGTCCCAATCGGGGAATCCGGGATCGGTTTTCTGGGCGACGCGGGCAAGTTCGTGTCGCGGGGCAAGCAGCGGATCGCCGCGGTGTCCGACGAGCCGGGGACATTAACGACCGTTGTCACCTTTGCACAAAGCGAGAAATCCGTCACGCTGCACGGCTACGCCGCCTCGAAACCGGAGGTGGCGACCCGGGGCGGCAGGGTCGACGAAGTGGTTTTCGATGCCCGTGCGCGGCGATTCCGGGTGCGGATTGCCCCCGCTGATGACGCGGTGCGGACGGAATCGCAGCCGGGCACCACTGGGCAGGTCCGGGTTGTCGTGACGCTGACCGCCCCGGCGGCGTAGTACAAGCCGCAAGCCCGGGGCCCGGCCGCCGGCCCGGTCCACCTGCATCGGCCGGACGCCTCGAAAGCGGGTTTACTTGACTGGCAAGGGAGACTATAGTTTCCGGTTCCACGCGCCGTGGACACGATGGCTGGTGTGCGTATCGTAATTGCGCGCGGCGCCGGTGACTCCCGTAAGTTTCGCGTTCTACGGCGTTGAGGGCCGGTATACCGCCACCGGTGATGCCAGACGTGCGGCACCGCTGCGGGGCGACAGGCGGGGGCTGCGGTGTGCGGATGGCAAGCGCGGGGCGGGTTTCCCGTCGGCTCGAGCAGTCGTATGGGCGGTTGAGACGCGAAAAGAGGTGTGATGGCCACGGAGAGCATGACAGTCGAGGGGACGGTGGTCAAGGCACTGCCGAACGCCCGCTTTCTCGTCCAGGTCGACCTGGGCGGCGAACAGCATGAGATCCTAGCGCATCTCTCCGGAAAAATGCGGAAGTACTACATCCGTATCACCCTCGGAGACAACGTGACCGTCGAACTCTCCCCCTACGATCTGACTAAGGGCCGAATCGTCTACCGGGGAAGACAGTAACCGGCGACCCTATCGCCCCATGACTCACAGCCGGCGCCGATCCCGGTTGCCCGTCGTCCGGCCGCGGTGCTCGTGACCGAACCGGCGGTCGCCATTGGTCGAATCCTGAATGCACGATGACGACGATCCTCGAACAGGCTCGAGACAAGCTCATTCACCTCTGCCGGGAGGAGGATGTTGACGTCGCGCAGCCCGTCATCGTGTCCCCCTTGTCACCGGACGAAGCCATCGGATCGGGAGCCGACGGCTCGCTCATCATCAAGAAGGGAAAGGAGATTCTCATCGAGGCGACGTTTTCCGGCGCCCGCGGGCAGGCGTTGACGGACAGCCCGTCTGCATGGAACGGTGCGCTGAGCGCGTTGCTCGAGCTGGACCTTTCAGGCACCCATCACCGGGCCGTCTTCGTCGCCGCCCTCAATGCGGTCCTCCGGTCCCTGGATCGTGCCCAGGGCACCGTCCACTGCCGGGATGATGAGCCCGGCCGATGCGGTCCGGAGATCGCGCGCTGGATGGAACACCGTTTCAGCAAGACGCGCGTGGGGCTGATCGGTCTTCAGCCGGCGATCCTCAGCGCCCTGGTTGACCGTTTCGGGCCGAACAACGTCCGCGTCGTGGACTTTGATCCCGACGCCATCGGGACCGTGGAATCCGGCGTGCCGATCTGGAACGGCCAGGCGAAGCTCCCCCGGCTGATCGCGTCGTGCAACGTCGGTTTGGCGACGGGATCGAGCATCGTCAACGGCATGATTGACGACATTCTTCGCCGATTCAACAGAGCCGGCAAGCCGGTGGTGTTCTTCGGCACCACGATCTCCGGCGCCGCCGCGCTGCTTGGCCTTGAGCGCGTCTGCCCCTTCGGGACATGAGTTGCAGGCCCCGCCGGCGGGGCGGTTCATGCGCACGGTGGCGCTGTGGCGAGCGTTCAAGCGCCCCGTCAGACTGATGGCGTGGTCCTGGGCTGACGTGCGTGCCGGTTCCCGCGTTTGCGGTGCCTCCGGCGGCGTGCGGCTGCGTTTCGACACTACGGGCGGTACCGCAGGCGGTTGTCCTCGCCGATCGTGGAGTACTCGACCGACATGCCTTCCGGGCAGACGACCTCGTTGTCCTCGCCCACGATTTCGATCTTGTAGACGACGGCCCCGTCCTCGACCACGACCCGGTTACCCTGTCCGATGATGGACAGCTTCGTTACCTCCGAAGCGGGCAGGATGGTCAGTTCGTTGTCCTCGCCCTTGATTCCGACCGTACCGTAGATGACCTGCTCCTGACTGAGGCCTTCACCGTCGATCGCGGTATGCGAGCACCCGGCCGCCAACACCGCTGCCACTCCAGCCAACAGGAACTTCCGCAATCGCTGACGCATTGCTCACTCCTTGTGTCATCCGGCGAATCCCGCCGACCGCTTGGCGGGCCGTCTTGATTGTATCCTGCGAATCGGGCCTGCGATACCGGCAAGGGCGCAGAGACCCCGGTTGGCCGATCAGGACTCGGGACCTCCGTCGTGCCAGGCGTTGACGTAGAGTTGGGCCAGCGCCTTGACCAGCGGGTCCGGATCGGCTGCGGACAACCGCTTGACGACCGGTTCGAACACGGGTCCCTGGGCGTTGGCGAACAGATCGATGGCCAGCATGCGGACCAGCCAATGCCCGTCCGCAAGCAGTGGGGCGGCCGACTCGATCATCTTTGCGTCCAGCTTCAGCAGAACCAGTGCATCCAGCGTACGTGCCCGGACGAGCGGGCTCGTGTCCTTCAGCGTCGCCAGCAGCGCCTGCTGTAGCGCGGCATCGTCGACGGAGCGGGCGGTGTAGTCGATTGGCCTAGCCTGGGCCCGCCGCCGCTCGGCGATCAGCGCAGCCACCGCGTGGACCGCGCGGCTGCGCCGGGCTTGGGTCCCCCCGCGCAGCGCCTCCGTCAGCCTGGCCAGACCACCGGGCGTGGCGTCGACCTGCTCGCGCGTAACCCGGATCGAATCGACTTGGAGCTTGTCCAGCCGTGACCTCCATCGTCCTCGTTCGTCGAGAACCGGGTCGAGCAGGAACGAGAACTCGAGCGTAGCCTGGCGTTGCGGTTCAGGTTCGAGCGCCGTCGCGAGGGGGCCGACGTCGAGCGTTTGTCGCACGACAATCTTGTCGCCCGGTGCCAGTACGGTGTCGCGCAGCAGGGATACGAACAGATAGTGATCGACTCGAGGCGCGTCCAACCACGTGCCGCCGCCGGATACCAACACCTGGGGGCTGGCCACCATGCCGTCATGGCCGAGCGTGATCGGGTACGGCCCGACGTTGGACAGCGTGAACGTGCAGGTGATGGGCTCGGCGTACGCGACCGTCTTGGACACGGGTGAGATGTCAAGTTTGAGCACTTTCGACGGATCGTCGTAGAAACTGAGAACGGACCGGTCGAACGCGTCGAGGACTTCGATCACCGCTCGGCGGTCCGGCTTGGCGGCCGGGTGCTCTCCGAGGTCTTCCAGCAAGCCCACCACTTTCTCATAGGCCGCGCCGGAGTATCGTAGCTTCTCCGCAGCCCGGAGTGTCTGGATGCCCTGCTCTTTGCGATCCTGCTGCAGCTGCGCTCTGGCCAGCCCGACGGTGGCAAACTGGTCGCCCTTGGCGATCGGGGCCAGGACGTTCTCCGCCCCGGCTGCGTCACCGCTGATCAGTTTCGCCCAGCCGAGCAGCCGTTGCATGGCGGGGTCGTCCGGCGCGGACTTGGTGGCGACCGTGGCCAGGCGAAGCGCCCGGGCGGGGTCGGGTTTGTATTCGATGTGGAACCACGCGGCTCGCGCCGCGGCTGCCGCATCGCCGCTTTGCATGATGGCGGGTTCGGACTCTTGCAGCCGCGTCGCTACCATCTCGCACTGCTTCCGGGCGACGTCCTTCAGTCCGCGGAGGCGGGCGATCCGGATCATCAGGGACTGGGCTTCGAGCCTGGCCGGATCGGCGGCCATGGCCTGGTTGCACAGGTCGAACGCTTGTTCATATCGGCCGGCGTCGCACAGGCAGGCCGCCAGATCGATGGATATGTCCAGCGGGGGTCGGGCCCCCGGCCCGCGCCTCTTGAAATGGTCGATCGACCAGCGGTACCAGTGTGCCGCCCGATCGTGCAGCGACAGGTCGTCGAGGTACCGGGCAAGCTCCCAGACGGTTGCGCCCCGGGCCGGGTTGGAGGAGACCATGTCCAGCAGCAATTGGACGCGGGCCACCGGATCGTCCCCGCGCCGTTCCAACTCCATCAGCAGCGTTCGGGCCTGCAGGTTGTAGTCGAACGCGTGCACGGCGTCGCGGGTGTGTCGGCGGGCGGCGTCCTCGTCGCCGACGCGATGCGCGAGTTCGGCCAGGCGCCGGCGCAGGTCGCTGGCGACCGACGGCAGGTCCCCGGCACGGGCGAGTTCGTCGCGGCAGAGTTTCATCCGGCCGTCAAGTGTCTGGCACTCCTGGAACGCCGAGTCGATGTAATCGAGTCTGGCGGCGGCATCGTCCGGGACGAGGCGGCAATACTCGCCGAGAGCGGTCAGGGCCTCAGAGGTGCGCCCCAACCGGCGCAGCAGATCGAACTGCCAGAGCCTGGCCTCGGCCAGTTCGGGGGACACCCGGGCCGCGGCGCGCATCCAGAGCAGGACGTACTCTGCTTCCGTTGCTGTCGGACGTTCGGTTCCGCTCAGCGCGAAGGTACGGGCCCGATCGACGAGCCATCGGCCTGCGGGCGGGTCTCGTGCTTGCGGCGGCTCCGGCGCGAGTATCCCTGCGGCGACCCGCATGATCCAGGCAGCGGTTACGAGTGCCAGGCAGACGGGTTTCATTCTCGTGAGTTCTATCGGCTGGGTTCTGCCCAGACAAGTGCTCTGCTGCGCTCGGGCCTGACGTTGCCCGAGTCTCTCCTGGTGTCCGTTGCGGCCTGGCGCGCCGGTACTTATACTGACTTGTTTGTATGTCAGTGTCGAGGTGAAGGCAACCGGGAGCGTCAAGCAGTGACGAAAATCAAGGCAACCAATATCACATGGCACGAGGGGCACGTTATCCGCTCAGAAAGGGAGACGCTGCTCAACCAGAAAGGGACCCTGATCTGGCTGACCGGGTTGAGCGGATCGGGCAAGAGCACGATCGCGTTCACGGTTGAGCACGCGCTCGTCCAGCGGGGCCACCTGGCCTACTGTCTGGACGGCGACAACATTCGCCACGGGCTCAACAAGAACCTGGGCTTCAGCGAGGAGGATCGTCAGGAGAACATCCGCCGCATTGGCGAGGTCGGCAAACTCTACGTCGACACCGGCATCGTCACGCTGACGTCGTTCATCAGTCCCTACCGACGCGACCGCGACGCTAACCGGGCCTTGCTGGAGGAGGGTGAGTTCTTCGAGGTTTACGTCGAGGCGCCGCTCGAGGTGTGCGAGCAGCGCGATCCGAAAGGTCTGTACAAGAAAGCCCGCGCCGGCGAGCTCAAGGGATTCACCGGCATCGACGACCCCTACGAGGAGCCTCTCGCGCCCGAGCTGGTCATCCACACTGACAGGGTGTCACCCCAGGAAGCTTCGGTGCAGATCATCGCCATGTTGGAGGCCAACGGACGGATTCCCGCGCTGGAGGCGTAGTCCGGCCGACGGGCCCTACGCCCGGCCGACGGCCCGGACGGGTGTTTGGCTGTTCGTGTTCTTGTTGGCGGTCATGGTGACGCGCACGCTGAATCGGCCCAGCACCGAATCGCACAGGAGCATCAGGGCCGGCATTCGTTGAGACTTCAGCACGCAATGCGCTGCGCCCATCGCGACACTGGGTACCGAGATCGAGATCTGTTCGCCGTGCAGCTGTGCCTTGGCTTGGCCGGCGACCCTGTTGGCCAACTCGCCCAGGGCGTCAGCGAAGTCGGGATGGTCTTGATGCAGTTCGGTGTCTGTGAGCTTGCTTGCGGCGGCGACTGCCGTTTTCATGGGGAAGCACAGAGCCACGCTGCCCATGGCCCCGCCGGAGAATCCGATAATCGCGGACACGTCGGCGTCGGCCTCGTCCTTTCGCTCGACGCGGGGTTTGCTGATGAGAATCTCCGTTTTCAAGGTCGTCTTGAACACGCTCTGGATTGCGGAGATGAACGGGTTGAAGAAGCGTACGTCCATGGTTCTGTCTCGGCTTCCTTTCAGCCGGCGGGGGTGCCGGGCCTGGCGTCCGCCGACCGACCGGAGTCTCGACCAGGCGGGTTTCGGAGTCTATCGACTGTTTCGCGGAGCCACGCGAGCAACGCGGAGGCGCCCGTCGAGCCGTTCTGCGCGTGGTGGCGGCGCCGGACCGCCGTCGGGTCCGTAAGAACCGGCCCGGTGTCCGCCGCCGCTCGCCCCGGCGCCGGTTTTTTTGCCGTAACATCGTACCGGCCAAGAGTTTGGAGGCCGTGCCGGCCGACGGAGGCGATCGGTTTGCGGGTTCGAAACCGGGGGCGGGTTTGGAATCGAATATTGGACTTGGCGGTGGGAAGATAGTGGTAGGTCGTCCGGTGTACCGCGCGCAGGAGGTCAGCCCGTGCGAACCGTTCCCGTAGCCTATATCCTCTGGTTGTTCCTGGGTCTTCTGGGGGCTCACCGGTTCTACTGCAACCGGGTCGGCACGGGCATACTCTGGGCTCTGACTGCGGGGCTCGGGATGATCGGATGGCTGGTGGACCTGTTTCTGGTGCCCGGAATGGTCCGGCGGGCCAATGCCGACACGCGGTTGCGGGACGGGCTGTCGAGGGTGCCCGCGGGCGGGCTTCCCCGCTGCGCGACGCTGGAGACCAATGACCCCCGCGCCCGCCAGGGGCGGCTACGAGTCGCGCTCGCCCCCGGGCATCGGGTGCTGTACTGCACGCACTGCGGGGCGCCGATGCAGATTCCCGTTCCTGACATAGGCAAACACTTCGCTTGCCCGACCTGCCACTACGTGGTGATTGCACCGGGGTAACCGGTGAACATCGTAACCAGCGTGTGGCGTGAACGTCCGATAGGCAGTTTCCACCGCAGCAGCCTTCCTGCCGTGATCCTGAGTTGGCGGCCGGAATCGCCCCGCCCCGGCTCTTGCACGGTCGCGTTGACGGGGATCACCGCGGTGGCGATGGTCGGCGCCTATCGAGCTTGTCCGCCGCCTTGCGGATGAGGCCCGGTAGCCGCTCCAGGTAGTCGTTCAGCGACGGGTCGTCGATCCGCCGGGGCACGCAGATGACGTCCACGCCGGTCGGCAGACGGTGCCGGCCCAGCCGAAACGCCTCCCGGATCAGCCGCTTGAGGTGATTGCGCACAGCGGCGTTGCCCACCTGCCGTGAAACACGTATCCCCAGCCGCGACCACCTCAAACCGTTTCGGTCGACGTAGACGGCCAGGTACCGGTCCGACGCCGCGCACCGGCGCCGCATGACTCGTTGGAAGTCGCGTTGCAGGTGCAGTCGATGATGTTTTCTGAGTCTCTGGTGCTGGGGCATCGTCGTTTCGCGTAACGCACTCCCTGCTTGGTGGGCTATAATATGCCCGTCCGGCGGTTTGTT
The DNA here is from genome assembly GCA_020353195.1 of Phycisphaerales bacterium. GTDB lineage: Bacteria > Planctomycetota > Phycisphaerae > UBA1845 > UBA1845 > JAFGJQ01. The sequence goes on from CP070691.1 coordinate 1,853,686, forward strand.
CACGCCCCGACTGGGGCGTATAATGGATACGGTGCGCCTGGGAGGACCGGAATATGAAGAGCAAGCGAATCGCGGCCGGGTTGACGCTGACGAGTGCGGTTTCGCTGGCGGGGGTGCTGGTCGTCGGGGCCTCTGTGGAGGCCCAATCCCAGCGCCCGCTGCCGGGCAACGCGATCGACGCGAGCAATCAGGTCGGATCGGGCGGGATCAACTCACCCATGCCGACCTATGCTTTCAATGCCGCCAATTTGTTTGTCACCGGTAATGTGACGGGCGGGAGGCAGTTCCGCGGATTCTCACCGGTCCGCGATCCGAGTTCTCTTTTCGCTCCGATGGCCACCTCCAGCCTGTCCGGGTTCCGCGCGGACTCCCTGAGTCTGTCCGATGTGACCGCCGGGCGCACCAACTACCAGGCCAATCCCTTTTTCCCCGCATCCCGGACGGTGGCCAACGCCGGGGCGATCAGCCAGGGCCTGACCCAGCCGGGCTCGTCTATTCCCTTGACGCAGTACATCAACCCGAACCGCGCCACTGCCGGTCCCGCTTGGCCGGGAGTGGTCTTGCCCTACGCCGAATCGCTGGGGGTTGCTCCGATGGGGGCGATTCCGTCCGCGTTGCCCACGGGGACGAACCCCTACGCCGCCAACCCGCACAGTTATCTGCAACGTATCGACGAACCGCAAGGGCGGGCGCTGGCGCAGAGTCCGCTGTTCGGCCCGACGGCGCTTGGTCGATTCACACCTTCCGGCGCGGACGCCGCCTGGTTTTTTCCTTCGCTTGAGCCCCCGCTGACGGCGCCGCAGGGCGCGGCGGCGTCGGCGTCGGCAGCCGGGCGACGCCTGGAAGCCTACCTTCGCGGTGACCGCGATCTCATCTCGCCGCTCGACTTGGCGCCGCGCATTTCCGGGGACAGGGGAGACGTAGCGGATTCGAGTGTCGAAAGTCTGTCATCCGGTGGGGGGGTGGCGACTGTCGGGTCGTCCACGACGCATTTTGGTGCTCCGGCCGAGACCACGCTTCGTGGTCTTGCGGAAGCGGAGCCAACCGCCGCCGCCTCGGTTCTTTACGCGCCGGTCGGACGCAGCGTGTACGAGGATTTCGTGGGGGCCGTCACATGGCTGCGAAGCGCTGGGGACCAGGCGGGCGGAACGCCCGCGCCGGGTGCGCCGCCCGATGTGCTTCAGGATTTCGCGGCTGCGGCCGAGCAGGCCCGCACGCTGATCGGCCAAACGGTCCGCTCCTATGCCGGGCACGATGATTCCACCGTGAACCGGTACGTCATCGATGCGGAACGGTTCGTCCGTCAGGGTGATTTCTATCGGGCTGCGGGCATGTACAGCGTGGCGGCGACCCTCGACCGCGACAATCCGCTGGTCCACATGGGGCACGGGCATGCTCTGCTTTTTGCAGGTGACTATCTGGGCGCGGTTCATCATCTGACCCGCGGCATCCGTCTGTTCGATGACATCGCCTACTTCGGGATCGACCTAGTGGAGTTCATCTCCGACCCCATGGTTCTGGATGTTCGCCGGGCCGACCTGGAGAGGCGACTCGAACGGCAAGAGAACTACCAGTTGCGTTTCCTGCTGGGCTATGCCGAGAAGTACAGTGGCTTGGAGAAGTTCGGTCTGCCCAATTTGAGGACGGCGGCGGAGCAAGCCCGCCATGCCATCGAAGAAGGCGGCCTCGGTCCGGGCCAGCTTCTCACGGCGGAGGTCATTGTCACGTTCCCCGACCGGCTGGTGCTCGACGAATCGCTGTTGGCGCCGCCGCCTGCTGCCGCCGGGGAATGAACCGGCTGGTGGCGGTCTCTCCAAGAGTAGCCGAAAGCGTCGATTCGAGACGGGTCGGCCGGCATTCGCACCGGGGGCCGTAGTGCGGATGCGGCGATCTCGCGCCTGCCTTTCACACGAGGAAACCCTGTGATATAAGCCGGCTGCCGACAGCGGCCGGTGTCCGCCTGTCTCGCCCCGCCGTGACGAGGAGCTCATGAACCCCAGAGAGGGGTTAAGCCGACAAGCGTACGAGCCGCTCGCCGATGGGCAGGCGTACGAACCGTACGTCCCCGCCTGGCAGCGCCCGTTGGAATTCACGGTGAAGGCGGCGGTGCCTGGGATCGTGCTTGGGGTTTTGTTCGGCGCCGCCAACGCCTACCTCGGCCTGCAGGCGGGGTTGACGATCTCGACGTCGATCCCGGTGGCGGTGATGACGGTGGCGGCGTTTCGGGCCCTGCGGGGTTTCGGCGTTCGCGGGTCGATTCTCGAAGCGAACCTCTCCCAGACCATCGGATCGGCGTCCAGCTCAGTCGCCAGCGGTGTGATCTTCACTCTGCCCGCGTTGTTCATGTGGGGGCTGAAGCCCGCGCTGTTGCAGATGACGTTACTGGCCTTGTGCGGCGGGCTGCTCGGCGTGCTATTCATGGTCCCGCTGCGGCGGTTTTTGATTGAGCGGGAGCACGGCCGGCTTCCCTATCCCGAGGGAACCGCCTGCGCCGAGGTGCTGGTGGCCAGCGACGTGGGCGGGAGGCGGGCGAGCAACGTCTTTTTCGGGTTGGCGACGGGGGCGTTATTCAAGTTCATCTTCGACTGGCTGAAGGTGTTTCCCGACAAGGTGAAGGTGGCGGTCCCCGTGATCCCGCGAGCGGAACTCGGCATGAAGGTATCGGCGGCCTTATTCGGCGTCGGGTACATTCTCGGTCCGCGGATCGGGTCGGTCATGGTGGCCGGTGGCCTCCTGTCGTCGCTGGTCATCATCCCGGTGATTTTCGTGTGGGGTCAGGCCCGAACCGAACCGTTGTATCCCGAGGCGGTCGCGCTCATCGTGGACATGACGCCGTACGAAATCTGGAACCGTTATGTGCGTTACATCGGCGCCGGCGCGGTGGCAGCGGCGGGGCTGATCACGCTGATCCGCAGCTTTCCCACGATGGTCGAGAGTTTTCGTCTCGCGTTGCGCCAACTCCAGGCGCGCGTCGGTGGCGATGTGGAACAGACGCCGCGTACCGGTCGCGATCTTCCGCTGAAGCTGGTGGGATGGGGTGTGCTACTGATCGCCTGCGTACTAGCCGGCGTGCCCCGCGTGTTCGGTGGCCTCGATGCGTTTGCCGTTCGCGCCGTCGCCGCCGGTTGCGTGGTCGTCTTCGCGTTTTTCTTTGTGACCGTGTCGTCGCGGATCGTCGGGTTGGTGGGGGTGACGTCGAACCCGACCAGCGGCATGACCATCGCTTCGCTGCTCGGCACGTCGCTGGTGTTCGTGCTGTTGGGCTGGACCGACGAGTCGGGCATGGCTACGGCGCTGGCGGTCGGTTGCGTGATCGCGATTGCCGCGTCCATTGCCGGTGACACGTCGCAGGATTTGAAGACCGGATATCTTCTCGGTGCGACGCCGCGCCGCCAGCAGATCGGCGAGCTCATCGGGGTGCTCACGTCGGCGACGTTTGTCTGTTTGACGATTCTGCTACTCGATCGGGCCTACGGCTTCGGCAGCGCCGAGTTGCCGGCGCCGCAAGCGACGCTGATGAAGGTCGTGATCGAGGGCGTGCTTCAGGCCAAGCTTCCGTGGGCATTGGTGGGCATCGGCGCGGCCATTGCGATCGTGGCCGAGATCGCCCGCATTCCCTCGTTGCCCTTCGCCGTCGGCGTGTATCTGCCGGTGACCACGATGGTCCCCGTGTTTCTCGGCGGTGGGCTCCGCTTTGTGCTGGAGAGGCGGGCCGGTTCGGATGAGCGGAAGGCGGCTCGTCGAGAGCGTGGCGTCCTGCTCGGCTCGGGGCTTGTGGGCGGCGAGGGGCTCATGGGGGTCGTTGTCGCGGGCGTCGTCGCCGGTGTCATATGGTTGCACTCGAAGGGCATTCTGGACACGACGGATGTGCCGCTGACGGTCGGGCATGACTGGGCCGCCGGTGTACCGGATGCGCTGGCGATTGTCGTGTTCGGGCTTCTGGTCGTGTTTTTCGTTCGGCGCTGCCGGGCATAGTCGGGGCGTGGCGAAGGCTATGCCGGTGGCGGCGGTCCCAGTGGTTGCGGTCGCCTGTCCGTGGTCCTTATCGCGGTTTCCTGGCAGCTCCGAGGCGCCCGAGCAGCGTTGTGGTGACGAAGCCGGCCGCCAGCGCGGCGGCGGCGGCGGACACCTCGCGCGGGGTGTAGTCGGACGCCGTCCGCGACGACCAGTGGTTACGGATGTGTCTGATCAGTGCGTCGCCTTCGAGATCGGCCGAGCCGGCGACGCCTTTCATCGTGGCGAACTCGCGGAGTTGCACGTCGTCGGCTTGGGAGAGGATTTTTTCCGTCGGTGTCCGGCCGAAAGGCCAAAGCCCCAGCACGGACCCGAGCAGCATGCCCAGCAGGAAGCCCAGCGTCACCTTCTCGTAGCGGTGCAACAGCACTTTGAGCAGATTGGAGAGTCCCACGATGCCGATCACCACGCCGATTCCCACGGGAATCAGGATGCCAGCCGCCGACGTGGCGCCGTCCCGCAGGTCCGCCACTGCCCCCACGACGCGGTCGTACTGATTGAGAACCAGCAGCATGTATGAGCCGCTGATGCCGGGCAGGACCATGGTCGTCGAGCCGACCAGGCCGGACACCACGTCCATCGCATGGTTTCGCGGGAGCGTGGTTCCCACCTGGAACATCGCGATGCCGGCCATCACGGCCAATCCCGCCAGCGCCGCTACGACCACGCCGGCGCGAAGGTGTCCGATCAACCGCACGAGAACCGGCGTGCCCCCCAGTGTCAGGCCGATGAACAGCGCGAACATCAGCGAGTTATGCCACAGCAGCAGATACAGGATCAGGTGGGACAGCGCGACGATGGATACCAGGGCGAAGCCGACCAGTACCGCGAGAAACACGATCCGGCGCCGGCGAAAGCGCAGCGCCGTCACGTCAGCTACAGAATCGATGAACTCTTCGTACAGGCCGACGGCCAGGATCATCGTCCCGCCCGACACGCCGGGAATCAGATTGGCGATGCCCATGAGTACGCCGGCGACGGCGGTGCGGATCGTGCCGAGCGGTGCGAACCCGCCCCTGTCGTCGGCAACCGTATCGTGTCCCGTCCGGACGGGATTCGCCTGGTCGGTGTCTGACTGTTTCAACGTCAAGTTCTCCGGACGGCCATGCATCCAGTCTCGCCGGTCCGGCGATCGCTTTGATCGCCGTCCGCGTCCGGTTGTGGCCGTCTGCGTCGGTCGGCGGCATTCTGACCGCGCTTCGCGGCTCCGTCCAGAGGACCGACAGAAATGGGGGCGTGAGCCATTCTGTCGGGCGCAGACACGTGCGCCTCGAAGTCACAGTGGGTTCCGGTGCCCGGGCGGCATCTATGAGCAAGCCTTCGGGGCAGGTTCGCGGTGGCACACGGTGGATCGACAATCTCCGCTGTGAGGGGGATTCCCCTTTTGCCCGGTCCTCTTCTTTCCGCCCGATCCGGTTAGAATGCGGGCGAGTCGTAAGGCTGGGGCGATCGTGGCGTGCTGCTCGCCCGCGTCTGCTGCCGGAGCGTATGCACCGGATCGTGATGATCCAAGGAGCCGTATTCATGAAATCGCGTTTCGCCAAACTCGTGCTGACGGGCGTCATTGTCCATCTGGCTGCCAACGCGGCTCTGGGTTTGTCGTGGGGGCCGTTCAGCTTCGGTTTCTTCAATTCAACTCTGAACCAGTGGTTCCTGCTGCCGTTCACACTGATGGGATGTGGCTGACACAGGGGGGCGGACGGGGTGGGGGTCTTTGTCGGCGGTCGCGTGCGCGGCGGCTGGATGTTCGGTCGGAGAGCCCGACAGCTGACTGTTCTCGGTCATCAGCTTTCTTTGCCGACGTATTTCCCTGTGGTCGTGTCGAGTCGGATGCTGTCGCCGTTCTTGACGAACAGGGGCACGCGGACGGTCATTCCACTGGCGATGACGGCTTCCTTCGTCACGTTTGATGACCCGCTGGGAGCGTGCGACGGCGGCGCGGTGTCGGTGACTTTCATTACCACCGCGTCCGGCAATTCCAGGTTGATCGGAAGGTCGTTCGCGCAGAACACGCGGTACGCCTCACCTTCGACCAGGAAGCGAGTCGCCTGGCCCAGTTTGCTGCTGGGAACGGTGTGCTGTTCGAATGTCTCGTTGTCCATGAACGTGAATTCGTCTGCAGACGAGTAAAGGTATTGCATCTCGCGGATTTCGTGAGGGACCTCCTCGATCGGTTGGATTGTTTCCAGCAGTTTGTCCGTCACGTGTCCGTTTCGCAGGTTGCGCAGCGTCACGTGGGTTTTGGATTTCTGCTTGCCGGTATGTTGCTCACCGAAGTCCGTCACCTGATACAGATCGCCGTGTATCCGAATCAGCATGCCCCGGTTGATTTCGTTCGACGACATGATCCGGCCTCCGTTCATTCAGGCGCGAGAGAGAAGGGATGGGGAAGGATTTGCTCGGCACGAGACGTGCGACTTGAGGGACGGGAGCCGACTTCGTGCTCGGCGGTACTCCTTCGCGCTGCGCCTTCTTTGCGCCTTATCGATTCGTGGTACGTATCATAGGGTCTGTCGCGCGAGGACGCAAACCCCTGTTCAAAGCGACGGAAACGATGTCGGGGTCGTAGCATCGGCGTCGCCGGCGGTGGTGCCGGATGCGCGCGGCAAGGTCGGCCGTCTGCCGAGCTGACGTGTCGTGCGGCCGGCCGACTTCGGGACCGACGCGGCTGCGACGTGTTCGGGCACAGGCTGGCCGGTCGCGCACGGAGCCGGAGGCGTTTTCCGGGTGGGTTCCCGGCGCGGGGTGCCCGAGGTTCCGGGGCGGGAGCAGTCTCCCGTTCCCCTGTTTCGCCGATTTGACGAGGTCTGGGTTTTGGGGCATACTGGTTACGGCGTGTGATCTGGATTCACCGCCCGTAACATGCGGGGTGCCCGGGTATGAGGGGCCATCGCAGGAGCATGGCCGATCCTCCACAAGGACCGTCCCTCTTCTTGTCCCTCCTTCCGATCAGGCACACCCCGTGCGGTCCTTGATAGATGGCCACCGTATGATGGCCTGACCCTTAGTCGGAGGAGGTTCCCCATGTCGTTCGAGGATAAGACGATCATCTGCACCGAGTGTGGTACGGAGTTCACCCATTCGGCGGAGGATCAAGCCCGGTATGCCGAGCGCGGCTTCACCAACGAGCCGAAGCGTTGCCGGGAGTGCCGGGACAAGCGCAAGTCACAGCAGGGTCGTGGCCGGGGGCAGCGCGAGTCCTACGACGTCGTTTGTGCCGAATGTGGCGCGAACACGACGGTCCCGTTCAAGCCGACCTCGGGGCGCCCGGTGTACTGCCGCGACTGCTACCGGGCCAAGCAGTAGGGCATCGAGACGGAGGTGCCCTCCCCGGCGGCGGGCGACTACTGCGAAAACGCCTGCTCAAACGCGGCGTAGTCTGCCAGGTCGACATCGCCGTCGTCGTCCGCGTCGGCGGTCTGGCAATCACCGCTGACGGTCGTTTCGGGCCCCTGCAGACACGGCTCGAACAGCAGGTAGTCTGCTTCGTCCACCTCACCGTCGCGGTTGAGATCACCGAAGGCCGGCAGGTCACACAGCAACTCGACGTCGTCGATGTACACGGTGAACGGTCCGACGGTATCCACGACGGAAAAGGCCAGATGCTCGAACACGCCCTTGCCGGTGCTCGTCCAGAGGGTGCCATCGCCGGTCATGCCGTGAATCGGGTCGGAAAGCGGGTCAAAGAGGAATGTCTGCCACTCGCCGGGCATCGGTTCGACGAGCACGCCCTGCGGCGCGCCGTTGACGTCGGACGCGGCGCCGATCCACTCGATGGTGCCGGACGAGCCGCCGTCCTGCCCGATATCCGCGGTGGTCGCGGTCTCGCGGACTCCGGCGGCCAGGCGGAAGCGGCCGGCGTCGACGCGGAGCCTGACGCGGATCGGCCGATCCAGCGTGACGGTCGGGTTCGGGACGTTGCTGGCATTGTGGGTGGTCAGGCGCATCCATCGTTGGGGATCGGTGTCCAGGTACTGCCACTGAACGAGATAGGACTTGGTGGGGCTGAACGCATCTACGGCGTCGGTGACCTCCGCCACGTCGGGTGTGTCCTCCAGGTCGTTCACGGTCGACCCGCTGTACCGCGGTTTGTTGAACAGGACCCGCGTGCCGTTGGTGTACCCTTCGAAATCGGTGATCGTGAAATCGTCGCACGGGGGGGTGGCACTCACGAGCACGTTCCAGCTTTCGTCGTCGAAGCCAACGGTGTTCGACGCCCGCACCGTGAACAGGAACGACTGCCCGACGTCGCCCGCTGACGGCGTCCAGCCGCTGACGTATCCGGTGGCGTCGACGTCGGCTCCCGACGGACCGTCCATCAGCATCCAGGAGTCGGCCACACCCTGGGTCAGCGTCAAGTGCCGCGTGTATTCCTCGTCCTGAACGACTGAATCCGGATCAGGCGTGACCTCGGCAATGATCGGCGGGAGCACGGTTCCAAACGCGATGTCCTGCCGGACAACGTCCCCCGCGACCACGCTGACTCCCGGTACGACGACCGTCCCGTACCCCGGGTGTGAGGCGGTCAGGGTGTAGGTCCCGGGCGGAACGAGCAGGAACGAGTAGAACCCGTCGCCGGTTGACAGCCCGGTGTACGCCGAATCCGACCGCTGGATCTGGGCGTCGACGACCGGCGACGCGACGGCATCGGTTACGTATCCCCAGATGACCGCGTCTGTCGGAGTGTCCTTCCATGCCATCGGCGGCAGGGTGGCCGGGTTCTGGTAAACGCTGTTCACGTAGTCGCTCCACCAGTCGAAGGAGCTCCAGGAGAAGACGCTGTTGCCCTGGGCCGACCGCGTGCGGGTCAGCGCGATCTGTTCGAGGAGCGAGTTGAGTCCCTGGCTGGTGATGTGGCCGGCCACCACGTGACGCCCTGCGCTGCCCGCCAGCCACAGCAGCAGGCGGTCGTCCCATGTGGATCCCTCTCCGCCGGAGAAGTACATCATGGGTACGAGGATATCCATGCCGCCGGTCTGGGCCCAGGCCAGCGCGTCCTGATGCTGAGCGGTCGGGGCGGTGTTCGGATTCGAGTAGACGGCCGCGCTGACCTTGACATACGGTTTGACGGCCATGACGGCCGCGTAGATGTCGCGGACGTTGCGCGTGATCTGGTCGGCCGTCCACTCGGTGAAGTCCAGTGCGTCCGGGTTGGATTGCGAGTCGTTGAATCGGGCCAGGCTGATCGGGTCGTACGAGGGTTGTCCCGACCAGGGCGTGCGGATGCGGTCGAAGTGGACACCGTCGACGTCGTAGTTCTCTACAACGTAGAGGATCTGCTGGCGGATATAGGCTTGAAACGCCGGGACGCCGGGTGCCATCCAGACGTAGTCGCTCTCGCTGAACTGCACGGGGTTGTCGGGGACGTTGTGGTGCAGCCAGTCGCGAGCGTTGACGTCAGACGCGTTGCAGTGGTCATAGAACAGATGATCGAGGTTGGTCGGCGGGACATGGCTGGAGCTCTGCCAGCAGGGGTGAGTGTTGATGTACGCGTGAAACTCGATGCCGTTTGCGTGGGCGGCCGCGACCGCATAGGCGAGCGGGTCCCAGCCGGGATCGCTGCCCCCGATCAACGGCGACCACACCTCATAGGGCGAGGGGTATAACACGTCGGCCTGACCGCGGATCTGGAAGAACACGGCGTTGAAGTTGGCCGACGCCAGGTCTTGCATGATGGCGTCGATGGTGGCCTTGCAGGTGGCCTCGTTGGGATCGGGCCACTCGAAGCGGGAGGCCCACATCGCGCGGAACTCCGGGTCCTGGGCTCGTGCCGTCCGGGCACACGGAGCCAGGAGAGCAGCAATGCCAATTGAAACCGCCGTTGCGAAACCCCGATTCGTGTACATGGTATCCATCCCCGCTACGGTTGTGGGTGTGGCTTCTTCTTCCGTCTCCTCGATACCATCATAGCAGAACGGACGCGCCGATTCCAGGTCTGACGACGGCGGTTTCCCACGGTGTCGGGCGTTACACGGGGCTTGCTCCGGGCGGCGTACGTCAGCCTCCTGCTCTGCAGCCGTTTTTGACGCGGAGGCCCGGGATCGGTACAGTGTCGCGGCGCTCAACGCCGGCACGCCGAGATCTCGAGACGGGGCGCCGGCACGGCGAGCGGCGATTTCCTTTGCCTTCAAACATGGAGACGCGTGATGGTCTGGCTTTTGGCACTCCTGACAGTGATGGAGCCGACGATCGAGGTCAACCGCGACAACACGGTCATCGCGGAGTCCTGCCGCATCAAGCCCGGCGTGTACACGGTGGCGGATGCCGACAACAACGGCGTCATTCACGTTCGGGCCGATGATATCACGATCGATTTCCAGCAGGCGACGCTCCGTGGTGCGGGCGAGGAAGCCGGGCGCGACGAACTTACCGGTATGGGTCTCTCGATCGTCGGCTGCAAGAACGTCACGATCCGCAACGCCAGGATCCACGGATACTTCTTCAACGTGCACGTGAAAGACGCCGAGCTGGTGACGCTCGAACGGTGCAACGCGTCCCACGGATTCGGGCAGCGTATCTTCCGCGACGGCAAGGTGAAGAACCTCTGGCTGGTCCTGCGCGACCTCAACGCATGGCGGTCCTACGGCGCGGGGTTCTGGATCGAGAACAGCAAAGCCTGCAAGGTCGTCCGCTGCACCGCCCGTCACATGCAGAACGGAATCCTGCTCGTCAAGTCGGACCGTTGCGAGCTTCTCCAGAGTGACTTCTGCTTTACGTCCGGATGGGGAATCGGCTTGTGGGAGTCGTGCGACAATCGTGTCATGTCGAACCTGGTCGATTTCGTGAACCGACCGTGGGGCGGAGGCTGGGGCGGCGATTCTTCCGGCGTCGTGGTGGTCAATGCGAGCCATCGCAACCGGATCATCGGCAACTCGTTCACTCACGGCGGCGACGGGTTTTTCCTCACCAACGCCCGCGATGTCGGTTCGCCCGCCGAGGGCGCCTGCAATGACAACCTGATCGCCTACAACGACGGTTCCTACAGCCCGCACAACGCGTTCGAAGCCACGTTTTCCGACGGTAACATGTTCATCGGGAACCTGGCCAACCACAGCGACCACGGATTCTGGTGCGGCTACTCGAATCACTCGCTTTACGTGGGCAACCAGATCACGGACAACCGGTCGGGCGGCATCTCCACCGAGCACGGTCGGGGCCATTGGGTGGAGGGCAACGAGATCGCGCGGAACGGCTCGGGTGTCCACTTCTGGCACAATCCGGACCGCGGATATCCGTCACGAGATCAGACGATTCGCAACAACCGGTTCGTCGAGAACCGCAGCGCGATCGTCCTTCGCCACACCGACGCGGTCGTCATCGATCACAACGCGTTTCTGGACAACGATTGGGCCGTCGTCGCGGAGAACGTGACAGCGGCCCGGGCGACCGGCAACCGGTTTGAGATCGACAAGCGGGGTGAGGGATTCATCCGGGGCGAGCTTGATGCCCGCGGCAACGCCTGGAAAGACGCCCGATCGCGCGAAGTGGCTGCCCTCTGCAAAGGCAACGTTGATACGCGCGATCCCGACCCGGACGCGGGCCCGGTCGTGCTGTATAAGGACAGCGGGCTGCCGCAGGGCTGGGAGATGATTCAGCCGGCGGAGTGGGCCCCGCTCGATTTTACGAACGCTTTGGTCTATCCGACTACGGTGGTCGGCGGCCGGGACGTCGAGTTCGCCGTGGTGGGGTGGGGCCGATTCGCGCTGCAAGACGTGCCTGAGGGGGTCAAGGTCTCGGTCGAGCGTGGGATCGCTCCGGCCCGTGTCAAGCTGTCCTGCGAGACGACGAAGCAGTTCAGCGCGAGCGTGGTGTTCGATGACCTGGACAAAACCGAAACGGTGGACGTCACGTTCTTGCCGATGACGTGGCAGGTCGAGTTCTACCGCTGGCAGCCTGGCGAGCCGGCCCGTCCTCGGGCCGGTCCACCCGCCGGCGTGTTCGAGGGCGAGGTTCTCGAGCGGCGAACTGTCGAAACCGTTGCGTACAACTGGGGCGGTGGTCGGCCGAGCGCGGAAGTGCCGGGTGACTACTTCGCGGTTCGGGCGACGGCAGAAGGTACGCTTCCCGCGGGCGAGTACACGCTGTACACGATCAGCGATGACGGCGTTCGCGTTTTCGTCGACGATGAGGTTCTTTTCGAGAACTGGACGTGGCATCACCCGACGGAAGACAGCGGCTCGATCCGGTTGTCCAGCGGCCGGCACAAGATCACCGTCGAGTATTTCGAGATCAACGGCGCCGCGCAGCTCCATTTCTGGATCGTGCCAAAGCGGTCGAGCGGGGGCTCGCCGCGCGCGTCGTGAGCGGCTTTTTGGGCACGGGTGCCACCGGTCTTTGACGCGTGCATCAAGGCTCCGTAAGCGGAACCCATGACGAACGATCTTCCACTGACATCCAACCGTCGCAAGGTCGTGTTCGTCATCGCGGTCACCGTGCTGTTCTGTCTTCCGGTGCTGACGATTGCTCAATACATCGCGCACCTTCGCCACGACGAGCGCGACACGTGGCTGTACGCCTATTACGGGCAGCAGATCACCCGGGGGTTCGTTCTCTATGAGCAGCTCTGGGACAACAAGCCGCCGGGCATGTACTGGGTGAATGCCGCCGGTTCATGGCTGTCCGGCGGGTCGATCACGGGGACGATCGCGCTGTGCGCAGCCGCGTCGGCGGGGGCTTGCGGGGTTGCGTTCGCGGCGGCCCGGCGGCTGTACGGGTGGTCGACGGCGGGGGCCGTGACGGCGATGGCCGCCGTCTATCTGTTCCTGTATCCGTACCACGTCGGCGGCAACCGCCCGGCGACGTTTTTCGCGCTGACGGAGCTGGCGGCGTTTCTGTTCTATTGCCGGTCGTTTCATCCGTCACGTCCGGCGTGGGTCAGTCTCCTGCCCGCCGGTTTGTGCGCGGGTCTGAGTGTGTGGTTCAAGCAAACCGGTATGGCGGTGGCGGCGGGGATCGTGCTGCATCACGTGTTCTGTGCCGCTCGCGCTTCGATGCCCGCCGGGACGATCATCCGCCGACTGCTGACGTTCGCGGCGGGATGGGCGCTTGCGGTAGGGGCGGCAGCAGGCCTGCTGGCGATCACGTCGGACCTCGGCTGGGCGTGGCATGCCGTCGTAGCTTACAACCACCGGATCGTCGCCACCGGCGCTGCTCCGGGCGGCTGGCTCCGGTGGTTCGGACAGCGACAGCATGAAGCCATGCTGGCGCTGCCCGCGATCCTGGCGGCGGCGACCGTGTTGCATCCAATCGTGCGATGGCTGTGGCCCGATCGGCGGTCGCCGGTGGTTGACGATGAAGGCAGCCGACCGCCGGGGTTGCTGTTCGTGCTTTGGGCCTGGCTGGTCGCCGCCGTCGTGCTGGCATTGGCCGGTCCTTACCAGCGGTCGGCTTACTGGGGGATCGCGTTGCCACCGCTGGTCATGCTGAGCGGGCACGGCGTTTTTCTCGTGCTCCGCTCCGGACGGGCGGCGGGGATGGAGCGCCCGGCCATTCACGTTGTGGTCTTCGTGCTGTGGGCCGGGGTGATGCTGCTCGTCCCACTGGTGGCCCAGGTCCGGGAATTCGCGCGTCAGCGGTGGCTGGCAAACAGCGACGCCGGGCATGCGCAATTCGCCGCCACCGTACAAGCCGTCCGTGACCACAGTCGACCAGGTGACGCTCTGTTCGTCTGGGAGTACAACCCCAAGCTCTACTGGGCCAGCGAGCGGAGTCCGGCCATTCGTTACTTCGGCGCGACCGTGGCCGAGCAGCTCGGCGCGGCCGGCCAGGCGCTCATGGACGAGACGTGTGCGCTGATTGAAGAGGCGGCGCCCAAGGTCATCGTAGCCGACCCGAACCGCGTGCCACTGACCCCCGGTCGGCGCGGGAACGGAGGACTCAGCCTGCGTGATTTCCCGAGGTGGCTGCGGGCCCACTACCACCATCCTGAGTCCGACAGACTCAGCCACGTCTGGGTTCGCAACGATTGACAAGTGGAGCAGAAGACCGGCGGGTCCGGGCTTCGCATGTGGCCTTGCGAGGTTCCGGGCTACGTGATGTCAGCCGGCAAGCAGGGCGTCGAGAAGGTCTTCGTCTTCGATGCCGAGATCGTCGCGCAGCGCGTCCCGTTTCTGCTCAGGGGTCAGGCTGGCATCGAGCAGGATCTCTTGGATGTCTTCGAAGAACAGACCGCTGCCGTCGTCTCCCGTGGCGGCGAAAGGGAAGCTGGTGCGCTGCAGGTTCAGGACTCCGCAACCGGACGTCACAGCGCATCCGACGCCGACGAGAATCAGTAGTGCGGCGGCCGCACCCGATTTGCCACGCATCATTGGAGCCTCTCGATTCCGGTCCGCCCCGGTCGCACTGCCGGTGGCAACGAGAAGGACGACACCACCGCTGCATTCTAGTGTCGGCAAGTGCCGCCGACAAAGTTTACGTGCGGTCCGACGGGTCAGGGGGGAACGGGTCGCGGCCCCCGGCGCTTCGCCGCCTTTCCGTATAGCATAAGTCCATGTTTGAAAGCAGGTTATGCGCCTTTCTCGCGCCGCAGGCCTGTCGGCAGCCGGTTGCCGTTGCCGTCTCAGCGCCCGATCGGCGCAGGTCCCGTTCTCGAGTGTTTCGCCGCCGTGATGCGGGCGTGATGTTTGCGACGGGACCGGGGGCGTGGCGTATCCGGTGTTTTGTGCGAGAATATCGGTTGGTTGCAGGGGTTCTCTCGCTCGCGTCCGCGGGCCGCGGCGGTGGAGGTTCACCTGGTGGGGGTTGGTGTTTGCCATGGCGCTTCCGGTAGTGGCCATCGTCGGGCGTCCGAACGTCGGCAAAAGCTCGCTGCTGAACTGTATCGCACGGCGCATGATCAGCATCGTGGAGCCCACGGCCGGCGTCACGCGCGACCGGGTCAGCCATGTCTGTGAGGTCGATGATGTGTACTTCGAGCTCGTCGATACCGGCGGGTACGGGGCTGACGACCGCGACGATCTTGGCAAGCAGATCGAGCGGCAGATTCAGTATGCCGTTGACCAGGCAGCCTGGATCCTGTTCGTGGTGGACGTTCGGGACGGCGTGGTCCCGCTGGACGAAGAAGTGGCCCGGATGGTCCGCAGGCAGCGCGACCGGGTAACGCTGGTCGTCAACAAGGTGGATCAGCCTCATTTCCTTCCGGACGCGGCGGAGTTCTCCCGGCTGGGGTTCGGCGAACCGATCCCCGTGTCGGCGACGCAGAACTACAATCGGCGTGAGCTGATCGAGCATATCCTGGACCGGATCCGCGACGTCGCGGGTGATGCGCCCGGCGACCCCGTGATGAAGATCACGCTGGTGGGCCGGCGCAACACGGGCAAAAGCACGTTCATCAACGCGCTGGCCCGGGAGGAGCGGGTGATCGTCAGCGAGGTGCCGGGCACCACGCGCGACGCGATCGACGTCCGCTTTGACATGGCCGGGCGCACGTTCCTGGCCATTGACACCGCGGGTGTTCGCAAGAAGAGCAAGTTGGCCGATGCGGTCGAGTTTTACGGATACAGCCGGGCGATGTGGTCGGTGCGGCGGGCGGACGTTGTGCTGCTGTTCATTGACGCCGCGGTGCCGGTTGGCCAGGTCGACAAGAAGCTCGCGCAGATGATTGTCTCGGAGCACAAGCCCTGCATGATTGTGGTGAACAAGTGGGACCTGGCGGTCGGTCAGGCGGGCACGGAAGCGTACGGCGCTTACCTGGGCAGAACATTGCCGGGTCTGGATTACGCCCCGGTGGCGTTTACGACGGCCAAGGACGGTCGCAACCTGCAGACGGTGGTGGACACGGGGGCGGCACTGTTCAAGCAGGCGCGTCAGCGGGTGGGCACGGGCGAGCTGAACCAGGTGCTGACGAGGGCGCTGTCGGCGCGTGCCCCGTCGTCCAAGCACGGGGCCAAACCGGTGAGGATCTACTTCGCGACTCAGGTGGCCGTCCAGCCGCCCACGATCGTGTGCTTTGTGAACGACCCGTCGCTGGTTCGGCGGGAGTACCAGCGATACCTGCAGAACCGAATGCGGGAGCATTTACCTTTCGCGGAGGTCCCGATTCGCCTGGTATTCCGGGGGCGTCGGGGCCGGACCTGCGGCAGCGCGGCGAACGAGCGGCGCGGCCCATGACCTTGGAGATTGTTGTGTCCGTCAAGTTTCACTGCGGCAAATGTGGAAAGCTGATTCGAGCACCGAAGGAGGCCAGTGGCGGCCGCGGCAAATGCCCGTACTGCAAGCAGAGCGTCTACATTCCGTCTGCGGAGGAGGAACGGGAGGCCATTCCCCTGGCGCCGATCGACGAGGACGGTGACCGGCAGCAGGAGCGGTTGGATCGCGAGGCGAAGCGCTTCTTCGCGGACCTGAGCAGGGCGGACGGGGATTCCGACATCGGTGGCGGTCCGTCGGCGTCCGCCGCCGGGCCTCCCGCCGCCGGCGCCGATGTGCACCGCCTGGTGATCGAGGCAGTGCAGGCGTTGCAGGAGTCCGACCTCGGGCAGGCGGACGAACTCATCCGCCGCCTCAAGCCGTCCGCGGAGAAGTCGAAGGCCTACATCCAGGCCTTGATGGTCGATGAGATGCGCCCGCCGGAACTCGAAGCGTGCCCGTCGGCGTTGTACAAGGGGTTCCTGCGCACGATCCTTGAGCAGCTGTAGCATCCGGATCCCGATTCGGAGGGCTGCGGTGAGGGTGGGCGGTCATAACGGCGGTGACGCGGATTCCCGACTGGCGGTTGGCCGTTTGCACGCGGGCTCGATCATCGATCGCGCGTCTTGACGGCCCGGGTCACGCCGGCAGCTCGACACGCCGGCGGCGCAGGCATCTTGTCCACCCGTGTCCTGCGGGGGCGGGTCTGTCGCCGGCGGCGCTCATGTGGCGAGCAAACACCGGAGACGTGTACGGTGAACCGAGAGTTGGAACGCCGCCCCGTTGTCAGTCGAATTTGAATTCCATACCCACGTGGTACCCGGTTCGGCGCCGCGTACAGTGGCGGACCGTGGCTTGGCCATGAAAGCTGGCCTCGGGCTGGTGGACGGCGATGTTGAGAATGCTGCCCGGCTCGAGGCGGACGTCGCTCCGCACGCCAACGCCGCCTTCGCCCATGTCATGAAGCGTGGCAATGACGTGTAGTTCGTGCCCTTCGGCGTCGGGGACCCAGATTTCGACGGCCCCGGGGAAGGGCCAGCGTGGCAGTTGCCGCCGCCCAAGCTCGCCCCCATCGTCGCCGTCGGCGCGCAGTCTCAGTAGTTCCTTGATAGCGTCCCGCGTGAGAGGGACGATTTCGTCAGCATCCATGCTTCACCTCGGACAGGTGATGGTGGTTGTTCGTCGCCCGGTCTCCCGCGTCCGATTCGCCGCAAAACGCGGTCCTGAGCCCCTGGTGGCCACCATTTCCGCAGACGGTTATCGACGAGTCAGACCAGCACGACTTGTGTCACTTCGGGCACCTTCTCCTGAATGGACCGCTGGACGCCTTGAGACAGGGTAATCGAGGCCGCAGGGCACCCCCGGCAAGCGCCGTGAAATCGGACCTGCACGACCCCGTTGTCATCCACGTCCACCAGTTCGACGTCGCCCCCGTCGTTCTGCAGATGCGGGCGTATGGCTTCCAGCGCGTCACTCACGCGGTCCCGCAGCGTGGGTTGGCCGGGCGCGTTTTCGGTCATGATCCGTCCTCTCGAAAAGAGCCTTGTTGCTACTGGCACCGGGCATATTACGCGGGGTCGCGGCGTCCGACAAGACGGGCGGATCCGCTCAGTCCGCCAGTTCTGCCACCTGGAAGGCCACTTGCTCGAAGTGGATGGCCAGATCGATCGCGGACACCGGGACCCCGGGCGGTACGTTGAGGGCGACAGGGGCGAAGTTCACGATGCCTTGCACTCCGGCCTGAAGCATCAGGTCGGCTACGGGCTGTGCTTCCGGGGCGGGCACGGCGATGATTCCGATGCGGATGTTCTTCGCCGGGACAACTTCGGGCAACGTCGAGACCGGCAGAACGGCCAGACCGTCCGAATCGGGCAGTGGCCGGCCGATGATTGACGCGTCCCGGTCCAATACGGCGACGATCTTGAAGCCTTTCCTGGCTAAGCCCCGGTAGGCGATCAGGGCACGTCCTAGATTGCCCGCGCCGACGAGCGCGGCACGCCACGTCTGGTCCGTGCCGAGGATCATCCGGGCCTGGTCGATGAGGTGAGGCACGCGGTATCCGATACCCGGGCGCCCGAACTGCCCGAAGTAGGCCAGGTCCTTTCGCACCTGGGCATCGGTGACGCCTAGGGCGTCGCCGAGCTGTTTGCTGGAGACGGTGTCGCGCCCGGCCGACCACATGGCTTCCAGCTGCCGCAGATAGAGACTCAGACGGCGAATGGTCGGCCCGGGGACGTTGGCATATCGCGGCATCGCGTTACCCGAAAGCTGTCGGCCCCGCCTGTCGATGGGGTCCCCCGGCGCGAGTATAGCGAAGCGGCATTTGCGGCGTCAAGAAAGCCCCTGCGCAGGGTGGTGTCGCTGTGCGCGCTTGACAGTCGCGACGGGGATGCGGTAGGGTTGGCGGCGCCCGGCGTGGACCCGCTGAAGGCCTGCCGATGATGAAGGAGAATCCCCTGGCGTTGACCCTGCCTCGAACCCGATCGGTGGCGCGACGCTCCCCCGCGACTGTGGTGTGGAGCCTCGCGATGATGCTGTGCGCCTCGGCAATTGCGGCGGGGCAGGAGGAGAGCCCCGACGCGGCGGACGAGGCGATGGACGCCTTGCGAGGCCGGGCCCCCGTCGGCGAACAGGACGATGAGGTTCTGGACGACTGGATTGCCCGGGAGTTGGCGTCCCTGCGCGACGCACCGACTGACCCCGAGCGAGCGGAGCGGTTTCGCAACCGGTTCAAGCTGCAGATCACCAACTCCGACAATGTGCCCGAGTTTGTCGCGCGGTTCGCGGAGCGAGCGGGGACGGCGTTCATGGCGGAGTTGGCCGACTGCGACCGCTTGGCCCCGCCGGCGGCCCGGGCGCTGGCCTGGGTGCTGGGGGACTTCGACCGCGTGGGAACGATCGACGCCCTGGAGGCGGGGCTGAAGTGTGCCAACCGTCCCGATGTCCGCTACCTGTGTGCACGGGCTTTTGTCGACTTGCGGGACAACGTCGGCCCGAACCCGTTGCTGATGGAGAAGGCACTTGGCATCCTGCGTGAGGCGGGTCGTGTGGAGAGCAACGGCCTGGTCGTCGGGCAGGTTTACAGGGCCCTCGAATTCACGAATCCCGACCGATTCTCCGCGGCGACGGAGGCGATTCTGGACGTGTTGACGGCGCGGCTGGAGACGCGGCGTGCCGCCCCCGGCGGGCCGACCTGTGACGGAGGCGAGCTTCAGTTGCTGGCGTTTTTCACGGCCCATCCCCCGCCGGCCCGGGCCTTGACCGTGCGGCTCGCGGGTCAGTTGGCGGTGATGCTGCGATTGGACGTCACGCGGTTCGGGCAGGAAGGCGTGGACGAATTCGAGAAGCTCAGGCTCGTCGAGGCAATCGATGCGTGTGAAGCGTTGCTGGTCCGGCTGGTCGTCCCGAATCGTGCGCCGAACATCCGTGATGCGATGAACAAGGATAACGACGTGCGGATCCTCGAGATGAACATCGAGCTCAACAAATGGGTCGGCACGCCGGACACCTCGGGCGTCCTGAATGAAGCGCCGTGGAGCGTCCCGGCCGGGGCACCCTGAAACCGGGTGCGACACCGGCCTTACCCTTCGAACCAGCTTCGACTGTGATCAGCATCTACCGTGTTTCGCACCGTCATCGTCGTGTGCGTTGTGCTGCTGGCGGCTATCCTGGCGTCGTACCGGCTCGCGGAGGAAGGGCCCCAGGCCGACTTCCGTTACGCGAACGCAACGGGGATCAGCACGCTGGACCCGGCGCGCATCAGCCACAGTCATGACATCCGGATCGCGATCAACATCTGGGAAGGCCTGACCACTTATCATCCGAAGACCACCGAAGCCGTCGAGGGGGTGGCCCGATTCCCGGTCGACGTGTCGGCCGACGGGTGCGTGTACACGTTCGACCTGCGGGCGGACGCCCGGTGGTCCAACGGCGATCCTGTAACGGCGACGGACTTCATTCGAGGCTGGCGGCGGGTCATCGAGCCGGGAACCGCGGGCGACTACGCGATGTTCATCGTCGACCGGGTAGCCGGCGCCCGCGAGTACTACGCCTGGCGCAACCAGGCGGTGGCAGTCCTGACGGCGCTGCATCGACTGGCCGACGGCTGGCCGATCGACGCCGAATCGGCCCGGGCGCTGTACGACCACGCTGGCGACGCGTTCGTCCGCGACGTCTACGACGGCCTCGAGCCGACAGAGCCCGCGAATCGATCAGTGCGACCGGCCCGGTCTCCGGCCGGTCATGCGCAGGATGCGGACGATCGGTGGCAGCGATTGGCCGACGGGCTTGCTTCGAGCGATCACGACTGGCGGGCGGCCCACGAGGGCTTCTTCCGATTGCATGCTGCTCGGCGGGACGCGCGGTTCGCCGCCGTGGGGTTGCAGGCGCTGTCGCGGCACCGGCTGCGGGTGACATTGGCCCGGCCTTGCCCGTACTTCCTGGACCTGTGCGCGTTTGCCACGCTCGTTCCGTGTCACGCGAGCATCGAGCGGCTGCGTGAGCAAGTGGACGCCACCGGTCTGACATCGGAGGGGCTGGTCGTTTACGACCCGCAGTGGACGAAACCCGACTATCGGCGCAACGGGTATCCGGGCCTGATCACGAACGGCCCGTACCGGCTCAAGGTGTGGGCGTTCAAGCGGCGGATCCGCCTGGAGGCGAACCCGCATTTCTGGGGCCTGGACCGCCTGCGATGCCGGACGATCGACATGGTCGAGTTTGCGGACTTGAACACGTCGATCATGGCCTACGAAGCGGGTGACGTGGATTTCCTGATCGACATGCAGGTTGAGTACGACCACGAACTGATTCGGATGGCTCGATCGGGCGCCCGTCCCGATCTGCACGTGCCGGTGGCGTTCGGCATGTACTTTCTCCTGTTCAACTGCCAGAGCCCGACGGTCAAGGGGCGGCCCAACCCCTTCGTCGACGCCCGTGTCCGCAAGGCATTCGTGTCGGCGGTCGACAAGTATGCCATCGTCAACAACGTGCTCCAGCGGGGCGATCCGGTCACCGGGAACGTGGTGCCGGTGGGCAGCATTCCCGCCTACCCGTCGCCGCCCGGGCTGGGCTGCGACCCGGCGCAGGCGCGGCGGTGGCTCACCGAGGCGGGCTACCCAAACGGTGAAGGCTTTCCGCCGGTCGAGGTCCTGTACAACACCGACTCCCAGCACGAGAAGATCAGCCAGGTTCTGGGGCGGACATGGGAGCAGGAGCTGGGTGTCCGGGTCGAGCTTCGGGGCAAGGAGTTCCGCACGTTCGGCGACGACAAGGTAAATCGTAACTACATGATTGCCCGGGCGGGCTGGTGGGGCGACTACCGCGATCCGACCACGTTCCTCGAGCTGTTCGCGACCGGCAACGGCAATAACGACTCGGGGTATTCGAATCCGCGCTTCGACGCGTTGCTCGATCGGGCGGCGGGCGAGGCCGACCGCGCCCGGCGCCTGGCCCTTCTGGCTGAGGCAGAGGCGATCATCGTGCAGGAGGACCTGCCGCTTCTGCCCCTGTTTCAGCACACGAACCTGATGGCGATCAAGCCCTACGTCCGGGGAGTGTATCCCAACCCGGCGGTGACGTTTCCGATGCGCTACTGGGGGATCGAGCGATGAGCCGCCGACTGTTGACGCGGTTAGGCCTGGGGATGGCGACGCTGATCTGCGTGTATGTCGTGACGTTCCTGCTCGTGATCAGCGCCCCGGGCAATCCGTTCGAAGGCGCCGAGCGGAACATGCCGCCGGAGGTCGTTCGCGCGCTGAAGGCCCGCTACAGTATGGACAGCGAGCTGAAGTACTTCTTCCAGTTCCTGTGGGGGGCGATCCGGCTCGACTTCGGCCCGTCGTTTCAATATCACGACTGGACGTGCAGCCAGATCATCGCCGATGCCCTGCCGGTCTCGGCGGCGCTGGGGTTTCTGGCGGTGGGGCTCGCGGTGCTGGTCGGCGTTCCCGTCGGCGTGCTCAGCGCGGTCAAGCCGAATGGCTGGTTCGACGTGACGAGTCTGGGGTTCGTGCTGCTGGGAATCTCCCTGCCCACCTTTGTGACGGGATCGGCGCTGCTGATCGTGTTTGCGGTATGGCTGAAGGTCGCGCCGGTCGGCGGATGGGGGCGGATCGCTCATTTGCCGCTGCCGGCCTTGACGCTGTCGCTGCCGTTTGCGGCCTACGTCGCCCGGTTGACGCGAGCCGGCATGCTCGACGTGCTGGGCAGTGAGTTCATTCGGACCGCCCTGGCCAAGGGCCTGGCCCCCCGCACCGTGGTGTGGAAGCACGCGTTCAAGGTGGCGTTTCTGCCTGTGCTGAGTTTCCTAGGGCCGGCGGCGGCACAGGCCATGACCGGCTCGTTCGTCGTGGAGAAGGTCTTCAGCATCCCGGGCATGGGTCAGCATTTCGTCAACGGGGCGTTGAACCTCAACCGCGGGTTGGTCATGAGTACGGTGCTGGCCTATGCGACGATCCTGATCGTGTTCAACATCGTGGTGGACATCTTGTACACGTTCGTGGACCCGCGGATCAAGGAGGCGACATGAGTGCGCGCGGCGGTCAACCTGTCGAGGCGCGCGGCCGCCGGCCCCGAAGCCGGGCGTGGCGCCGATTCCGCGGCAACCGCGCCGCCCGGGTAAGCGGTTGGTTCCTGGCCGGCGCAGTGGTGCTGCTGGTGGTGACACTGCCGTTCTCCTGGGCCTGGTTCAACGTGCAGGACGTTCAGCACGCGATCCGCGCCGCTCCGACAACCGGTCAGGTCGTGAGCTACACCGTCTACGAGCAGCCGCTTCGCGATCACGCCGCGGGGCGGTACGCGAGCGCGGCGGGACCGGTGATGCACAAAGCCTCGGCGTGGTTCGGATACGACAACGTCGGGCGGAGCCTGCTGTACCGCTGCCTGTTCGGCTGGTTGGTGAGCCTGTCGATCGGGCTGGCGGCGGCGGGGTTGGCCGTCACGATCGGCGTGGTCTGGGGGACCCTGGCGGCGATGGCCGGCGGGCGCGTGGACCTGGTGATGATGCGGATCGTGGACATGCTGTTCGGGCTGCCGTACATCCTGCTCGTGATCGTTCTCAAGACCGGCTTGGAGACCCCGCTCACCCGGCTGTTCGGCGATCGGGCTCAGGCGGCGAACGTGGTGATTCTGTTTCTGGCGATCGGCGGGGTCAGTTGGCTGACGATGGCGCGGGTCATTCGCGGGCAGGTGCTGTCGCTGCGGGAACAGCCGTTCATCGAGGCGGCCCGGGCCGGCGGCATCGGCAGGTTCCGTATCCTCTGGCGACACCTGCTGCCCAACCTGATCGGGCCGATCGTCGTCTACGCGACCCTCGCGGTTCCACAGGCGATTCTCCAGGAGTCGTTCCTGAGCTTCTTGGGCATCGGCGTGCAGGCGCCGATTCCGTCGCTGGGGCGGCTGGCGGCGGACGGCGTGGCGGCGGTCAACACGTTTGTCGGGTTCTGGTGGCTGATCACTTTCCCCTGCCTTATACTGGTGCTCACCCTTTTGGCGCTGAATTTTCTCGGCGACGGGCTGCGCGACGCGCTCGACCCGAAATCGTCGGCGGCGACGATGGTCTCGTAGGTGTCGCCGGGTGGCTGCCGACCGCTCACCGCCGGTGGTCGCGGCTTGACGGCCGAGTCTCGGCGGGCGGAATGCAGGTGAACCATGGGTGCGAGACTAGCGGCAAGCTTGGTCGTGGTGCTGGCCGCGGTAGGCCTTGTGGCCGCCGACGAATACGACCCGGTGCGCGACCCGGCGGTGAACCCACCGTCGCTGTCCGCCGCGCCACCGACTGACAGCGTTGCTGACACCATTGCCGAGGACGAGTGGCTGGTGCGCCACCTCCGGGCCGATCCGGCGACACTCAATCCGATCCTCATGTCGTCAGGGCACGAGCTGGTGGTCAAGGAGATGCTGTTCGACGAGCCGGTTGTCTACGGCCCGAACCTGGAGTGGTCGCTCAACCGGGCGATGGTGGACGGATACTCCGAGTCCGACGACCACGGCACGGCGGAGTTGCGGCTCAAGCCCGGGTTGGTTTGGCACGACGGGGCGCCGCTGACGGCCCGGGATGTCGTTTTCTCGTGGCGGACCATCCTCGACGATCAGGTGCCGGCCGTTGGGGCCCGCGCCGGCGTCGAGGCCATCGTGGATTGCAGCGCCGCCGATCCGCTTACGGTGCGGTACCGGTTTGCCCAGCCGCTGCCGACCAACAAGTGGAGCGTGAAGTTTCCGATCATCCCGCGACATGTATACGAGAAGGGCCGGGCGACCGACCCGTCGCTGACGCAAAGCGCTTACCATCAGCAGGTCAACCGCCACCCCGTGGGCAACGGCCCGTACCGGTTTCTCGAGTGGACGCCGAGCAACCGCATCGTGCTTCAGCGCTGGGACGAATATCCGGGACCGAAACCGCACTTCGCGCGAATGATTTTCCGTATCGTCGCCGACAACAACGCCGCCCTGCTGATGTTCAAGCGCGGCGAACTGGACGAGATGAGCCTGATACCGAAGCAGTTCGCGCGCCAGACGCAGGATGACCGGTTCGCCAAGGTCGGGGTCAAGGGGTGGGCGGAGCAGGCCACGGTATATTGCATCGGGTGGAACATGGACGGGTCGAACCCGTTCTTCACCGACGCTCGGGTTCGCCGGGCGATGAGTCATGCGCTGAACCTGCCGTTGATCGTCGAGAAGGTTTACGACAGGCTGTTCACACGATGCCGCGGCATCTTTCCGCCCGGGTCATGGGTGTACAACCCGGACGTAGCTCTGTTCCAGTATGATCGAAAGCGGGCGGCTGATCTGTTGGACGCTGCCGGATGGCGGATCGATACGAACGATGGCTGGCGATACAAGACGGTTCGCGGCGCGGACGGTCAGGAGGTCCGCGCCCGGTTCGAGTTCACGCTGAGCTTCGCCCAGGAGTCGAAGACGTCGCCCCAGGTGGCGGCGATCCTGCAGGAGGATCTGAAACGCCTTGGCGTGGACATGAAACTGCAGGCACTGGAATACACGACGTTGCGCGGGCGCGTGTTCACGCACGAGTTCCAGGCGGTGGCGTGGGCGTGGACGGCCACCCCCGAGCCCGACGACGCCCGTTATCTGTTTCACAGCGACGCCCGCGCGGAGGGGCGCAACTTCGTGAGCTACTCGAATCCCGAGGTGGACGCCCTGTTCGAACAGGCTCGCCGGTCGTTCGACGTTGACGAACGGCGGGAGTGCTATCAGCGGATCGCCCGGATCGTGTATGAAGACGCCCCGTACACGTTCATGATCAACGCGCCGAGCCTGTGGGCGTTTCACAAGCGGATCCGCGGGGTCCGGTTCAGCCCGATGGGCCCGAGCGGGTTTGTTCCCGGGGTCCGTGACTGGTGGGTCCCGGCGGGCGAAGCGATTCGCCACGGCGACGGGTCAACGCCAAGCGGGTGACTCGCACTATCAGCGAAAGTGAGCATCGCCACCACGAACTGAAGTCAGCGGCCAACGGAGGTCGGATGACGCGGGCTGCGCCGCGTTCGGTAAGCGACAGGCGGACGAACGGTCATGGTTCGATACGCAGCGAAACGCATCGGCCTGGTGGTTCCCACGCTGCTGGGAATCACACTCGTGACGTTCGCGATGATCCGATTGGCGCCGGGCGATCCGGCCATGGCGGCCATGAGCCGGGGCGGGCCCGCGGGCATGTCGGCCCAGACGTACGCGCGGTTGCGCGACCACTACGGTCTGGATGAACCGGTGTGGCGGCAGTATCTGCTGTGGGTGGGGCAGGTGGCGCGGCTGGATTTCGGGCGATCGTTTCACGACGGGCGGAAGGTGACGGACCGGATCGCCGAGCGCCTGCCCGCAACGCTGTCGCTGGCGGGAGGTGCCGTCTTCCTGTCACTTGCGCTGTCGATTCCGATCGGGTTGCGCTCCGCCCGCCGGCGCGACGGGCCTTTCGATACCGTGATCGGAACCATCCTGTACGCGCTGTATTCGGTTCCCCGTTACGTGATGGCCATGATCCTCATCGTGATCGTGGGGGTCGAGCTCGAATGGCTGCCGCCGTACGGCATGACGTCGGAAGGTTATGCCGGGATGTCCCTGCCGGGCAAAGCGGCTGACCTGGCCAAGCACTTCGTGTTGATCGTCGTGTGCTTCACGTATCCGCTGGTGGCGTATCAGTCGCGGTTTGTCCGCGCCAACCTGTTGGAGGTGATGGGGCAGGATTTCATCCGGACCGCCCGCTCAAAGGGGCTGGCCGAGTCGAAAGTGGTCGGCAAACACGCGATGAGGAACACGCTGATTCCCCTCATCACGATGATGGCGCTGCTGGTGCCATCGGTGCTCGGCGGTTCGGTGATCCTGGAGACCATGTTCGATTGGCCGGGGATCGGGCAGTTGTTTTTCCAGGCGATGACACAGCGCGATTATCCGACGGTGATGGCGCTGTCGGTGATCACCGCCGTTGTGGTTTTGCTGTGCACGTTGCTGGCGGATTTGGCTTATGCCCTCGTCGACCCGCGGGTGAGATATGACTGACGCACCGGCCGTCGATATGCCTTGCAGGCCCGAGGGCTCGGTGAGCCCGGCCGGGTACGCCGCGCTCGTCTGGCGCCGGTTCCGCAAGCGCCGCCAGGGACGGGCGGGGTTGGCGGTGTTGATCGTGCTGCTGCTGATCGTCCTGCTCCGCCCGGTGCTCGCGTCCCCGTTGCCGGTGGTGTGCAAGTATGACGGGCAGTGGCACTTCCCAGGCTTGGTGGAGGTCGTGCGGTCGGTTCCATTGGTCTCACAAGTCGTCGGGCCGAGCAGGCCGTTCGGTTTGCCGTCGTTTGACGCAAGGGCAGCCGCGGAGAAGAGCACGTTCGCGATCAAGGCGCTGATTCCGTACGATCCCCTGGCCTATTCCGATGCCGTGCTGGAGCCGCCGTCGCGCGCGCATTGGCTGGGGACGGACGACGTCGGACGGGACGTGGCCGCTCGGCTGATTCATGGGGCGGGCATTTCTCTCGGGGTGGGCTTCGGGGCCATGGGCGTCGCTGCGGTGGTCGGCTTGCTTCTCGGGGCGTGGGCGGGCTACGCGCGCGGGTGGACCGACGCCGTGATCTGCCGCGTCATCGAAGCGATGATGTGCTTCCCGGCGTTCTTTCTGATTCTCTCTGTTATGGTGTGGGTCGACGAGCCCGGGATCGGGCACGTGATCATTGTCATCGGCGTGACGGGTTGGACGCCGATCGCGCGGCTGACGCGTGGCGAGATCCTCCGCCTGCGGGACAGCGAGTTTGCCGTCGCGTCACGGGCGCTGGGGGCGACGCCGCGGCGGGTCGTGTTTCGGCACTTGCTGCCCAACGCGTTGGCACCGGCGGTCGTGACCATCACGTTTGGCATTGCCCACGTCGTACTGCTCGAGGCCGGGCTCTCGTGGCTGGGGTTCGGAGCGCCGCCGCCGAGCCCGTCGTGGGGGAACATGCTGCGGTCGGCGTACGATCACATGTTGACGGCGCCGCATCTGGTGTACCCGCCGTGCATTGCGATTTTCGTGACGGTGCTCACCTACAACTGGATCGGCGACGCGCTGCGCGACGCCGTGGATCCGCGCACCGGCATCGCGCACGCTTGACCCCAGGGCAACGAGACAACAAACCGAGCCGCGACCGTAAGGGAGCGGACACATCCCGGCGACGACCGCTGTGATCGTCTGAGTGATGCGGAGCGGGTCGGGCGGTTGAGCGCCGCTTCCTTACGGGCGCGGTTCGGAATGCGGAGCGGTCAACGGAAACCGTGTCAGGGTCCGGAGAATCACGCCGACACGCGTTTCTTGCGTTTGAGTCGAGCGGCTCGGCTGCGCAGGATCGGGGGTCAGGCTTCGACAACCGACAAACCCCGAATTCCGAGGGGCGCGTCCCGCGCTTGCAGGTTCGCATCCGTTCGCTCAAGATACGCATCGGCCTTGCGCCTGCGCCGGCTTGCCCGGGCGACGGTTCCGGGAGGATGAGTTGCCCGTGACCACGGAAACGGACAACCTGTTGCTGGACATCCGTGATCTGCGGACACACTTCGTCACCGAAGAGGGAACGGTTGCCGCGGTCGACGGCGTGTCATGGTCGGTGGGGCATGGCCGGACGATGGCCCTGGTCGGCGAAAGCGGCTGCGGAAAGAGTGTCACAGCATTGTCAGTCATGCGGCTGATTCCCGACCCGCCGGGCCGCATCGTCGGCGGGCACATCTGGTTTCATGAACAGGCAGGTGATGCGCCGGTCGACCTGGCGGCCGTGCCCGACCAGCAGATGCGCCGCATTCGCGGCAACCGTATCGCCATGATCTTCCAGGACCCGATGACGTCTCTGAACCCGGTGTTCTCGGTGGGCGAGCAGATTGTCGAAGCCGTCGAGCTGCACCGGGGCCTGAAACGCCGCGACGCGTGGGACCTGGCCACCGAGATGCTGACGAACGTGGGGATCCCCGATCCGGCGCGCCGCGTTCGCGAGTATCCCCACCAGATGTCCGGCGGCATGCAGCAGCGGGTGATGATCGCGATGGCCCTGTCGTGCGAGCCGTCGCTTCTGATCGCGGACGAGCCGACGACCGCGCTGGACGTGACGGTGCAGGCCCAGATCCTGGAACTTCTGCGGCAGCTGCAATCGGACACCGGCATGAGCATCGTCATGATCACGCACGATCTCGGCGTGGTTGCCCAGGTCGCGGACGACGTGTCGGTGATGTACGCGGGCAAGATCGTCGAACAGGCCGCCGTCGACGAGCTGTTCGCCAACCCGCTGCACCCTTACACACAGGGGCTGCTCCGCTGCGTGCCGAGACTGTCGCAGGGAAAGCTACGGTTGCAGGTGAGCCCGGGCACGGTGGCGAACCCGGCCGATCCGCCGAAAGGCTGTCGCTTTCATCCC
>CP070691.1:1882791-1897405 GCA_020353195.1 Phycisphaerales bacterium
CCCGCTGGAGACCGAAACGTCCCGGCGTACCAGCTCCGTTGCCGGATCGACCCGCCTAGCCGCGTCCTGCCGCTGGCGGCGGAGAAGTTCGCGCCGCGCCGAGGGAGGCTGCAACGAGTCTATCTCGATACCGGAACCGGTTGACGCCATCGCGGGGCCTTTCGCAGACGATCACCCGAGCCCGTGAAGAATACCTTCCGCCAGTCTTCCAGGCACAGTTGCCGGTACGCTACGCGGTCGTACTTCCCGCCGGTGGGCCACCCGAACCAGGCGTTCAGCGGGGCGAGAAACCCTCTCTTGTCTTTCCGTTCCACGATTTCACGGGGTATGAACTTCCGGGCGATCTTCTTGATGATGTACTTGGTGACGCCGTTGTGGATCTTCAGCCGGGAAGGCATGCTGAACGCAAACTGAACCAAACGGGGATCCAGGAATGGAGACCGATTCTCCATACTGTAATGCATGTTCATGCGGTCGGACATGTGCAGCAGGACCTGCATCGTCGTGTAGAGATCCACCAGGCCCATGCCGTGGGTGACGTCCCCCGCGGCATCGAACAATGGCTCGGCGGTGGAGCGGAGGTATCGACGGACCGCCGGATCCTGCGGCTCGTCACAACGGTTGATCAGCCGAACGTACCGATCGACTGGAGAGCCGTAGTACTTGTCGATCAGATAACCGTACTCCTCCATCGCCTCAATGCCGCGAATCTGATCGTCGTGGTACAGCAGAAGATACCGGTGGTACCCGCCGAACAGCTCGTCGATCCCCTCGCCGGTCATGGTGACCCTGCAGTCCTCCCGCACCCGGTTGAGCACGCAGAAAAGATTGAAGCTGGTCCAGGTGCAGGGCAGGTCCAGAGTATAGATGATGTCCGACCGGAACGCCTCGAACTCCTGGGGGGTCGGCCGGACCACGGTCAGCTTCTTGCCCACGTGGTCCGCCACGAGCTGAGCGTAGGCAAGTTCGTCGTAGGCGGGCCCCAGGCCGTAGGTGCACGTGTAAAGATAGTCGGGCCGAGCCATGCCCACCAGCAGCGCACTGTCCACTCCACCGCTGACCAGGCACCCGAATCCGTGCCGGTTGTTTCGCGTGCGCACGCGGACCGCATCCTCCAGCAATTCGGTAAGTTCCCGCTCGATGTACGCGTCGTCGTCGGGCACGTCGATCAGATGGTCCGTCACCAGCCAGTACCGCACGTGGCGCATCGCGGAGATGTCGTCAAACGGGACTTCGAGATACTCGCCCGGCAGCAGGCTGTAGATGCCCTCGAACAGTGTCTCCCGGTCGCAACAGATCTCGAACGCCCGGTACGAACGGCATTGGGGATTGTAGCGGGGCTCGATCTGCGTCAGGATTGCCTTGATCTCACTGGCGAAGTACAGGCAGCCGTCGCAGACCGTATAGTACAGCGGTTTCTCCCCTACCTTGTCGCGAACGAGATAGAGAGTGCGCTTCGAGTAGTCGGCCAGGGCGAACGCGTACATGCCGTTGAACTCGTCGAGCATGGACAGCCCCATCTCCTCGTACGCGTGAACGACGGTCTCGGCGTCGCTGTCGTTGCGGAGACTATGCGTCTGTCTGAACCGCCGCCGAATGTCAAGATGGTTGTAGACTTCGCCGTTGTACACGAGCCGGACACCCTCGTCCTCGTTCGTGTAAGGCACGTCGTGCACGCGATCGTCCACAATGGCCAGACGGTTCATGCCCAGCGCCAGCGTCTCGTCGCCACTGGCGCCCTGCTGGTCCGGCCCGCGGTGCAGGAGGATCCCCGCCATCTCGTGGACCCGTTCGAGCAGATCCAGCCGCGGTCTCCCAGATAGAATTCCGACAATCCCGCACATGCTGTAGGTCTGGCACTTCCGACAGACGTCCGGACCACCCGTGGGATCCGCATCCGGTCTGCCGGGCGATCACTACACTCGCGCGCCCTCGTCACCCCGCCAGCCCGGCTCGCCGAGGGCATAGTAGTTCACACCCGCGCACCGCAGCCCTTTGTGGGCCCAAGTTCCGCTACAGTCGAGAATGAGATTCAGGCCTCGAAGATGCCCCGCCAGTTCGTCGTGATCGACCACGCGAAACGGGTTGTGTCCCGTGACCAGAACGGCCCCATCGCAATCACGCAAGCCCGCGGGCCACTCCACGGCGGGGCATTCGGTGATGCGCACGATCTCCGTCTTGCTGTAGAGGGGATCACAGACGACCGGCCGGGCACCCCGGCTTCGCAGCGATCCCACCAGCTTCAGACTCGGTGAGTGAACGTGGCTCCGGATGTCCGCCTGGGTGGCCAATCCGAGGATGGCCGGACGGTTGACCCCCGCGGTCATCAAGCGATCCGCAATCACTCCCACCATCATCAGGTCACATCGAAATGTCTCCTCCAACAGCGTCAGCATCTCCGGTGCCAACGCAGCGTCGCGGAGATGACAGGCCGATACCGGCAGAAAATGACCGCTGCTGCCCAGCCCCGGTCGACTCAAGACCGGCTCGCCCAGCGACGCAGTCAGGTCCATCAGCTCGCGGGCGTCAATCTCACCGAACGCCAGCGCAAGCTGATTGGCATAGCTCATCAGCAGGTGTTGGGCGCCGCGATGGGTCGTGCACGCCAACTCGGCCGTCAGCGGTGAGCTGGCCACGCGCACTTCCTCCCCGAGCAGCCCGTACATCGCTTCCAGCAACGCCCGACATCGAGCGGTGACACCTCCGACCACGCGGACCGGACTGCGATTCGCAAAGGGACTGCATCCGTAATCCAGCCGGGGGGCGACTCCCACGCATATGTCGCGACCGACGCGGAGCCCGACGCGCTCGACCACCGGCAGCACCACCCGCTTGATGACGTCGGGGACTCCGAACGACTCGACCACGACCAGGACCGGATCCGCGCGCCGCTGGAGCCCTGCCCTTGCAAGCAGATGCATGATATCGAGCAGCGGCTCGTCCGACGGGCGGCCGTCCTTCTCGTTCGCAACGCAGATCAGGTGGGCGGCAACGTCCTTGCATCCGGCCAACGCCTGCTCCTGGCACACCTGAATTGGAGTCCACGGGTGTCGGCCGTCCAGCACCACAAAGCCGTAGCGACTGCGCAGCAGCTCCTCCAGAAAGACGCGCCCACTGACTCTCTCGAGCCGCTCCTGCGAACGATCCGTCACCACCACCCCCAGGCCACGCGTGACCAGTTGCACGAGGTTGTGGTAGCCCAGATAGCCCAGGCCCCAGATCGCGACCTTCGCCTGCCCCCTCATCAACCGGCTGACGAAACGCGACTTCTGCTCGTGAAGCGATTCTCCGGCGGCAAGGCCGACGTCGTCATCACAGAGCACATCAATGGTCTGGTATGTCGTCATGGCTGTGATTCGCCCCAAGTCACAGGCGGGCGCCGTCCGTGCGGGAAAACGCCCCGATCGCTACCGCGGGGACACGCAGCGTGCCCGCCTCCCGACGCGTCAAGCTGCGGGATCAACTCTCCACAGGATCGGATTTGTAACCGGGTTATCGGCACAAGACGGCGGCTCGCTGCACCGGAATCCGCCGCTCGCCCGGACATCGACGTCGTCGCTCGATGACAGAGCCGAGCCACGGGACCAGCGCCGCCGTCTCAGAGCCGGCGCCCCGGGGCGTCCGCCGGCGAAGGTACTCCGGAAACCGCGCCGCCCGCGCCAGCAGCTCATCACGATACGCCGCGTCGTCGAGGAACCGTTCGGCAGAACGGGCCAACTCGTCAAGATCGGCCGACACAACAGCCGCTCCCTCGATCGCCACCTCGCAACGTGCCAACCCCATACGATCGTAATCCCAGACGAACACCGGCCGACCCGTCGCTGCGGCGTCCAGAATCACGTTGCTGTAGGTGCTGGCAACGGCGGCATGGTCGGCCAGGTGCTCGCCCAAGTCCTCCTCGCACGGCAGGATGAGGGACCTCAGACGAGCCGGGTAGTTCTCCACCGAATCCCACGGATGCAAACGCACCCGGATACGATCACCCAGCCGCGAGTGAAACACCTCCGTGAGCCTGGCATTCCTCGTCAGCACGTCACGGCCGGAGACCAACGCGACTCCCGGCCCCACGCCCCGCACCGCGATCAGGATGCGAAACGGACGCGCGCGCGGCGCTAAGGTCGCCCCGGCCGGCACCCCCTGAAGCCGCGGGTTCCCACGCCAGACAACCCGCC
Source organism: Phycisphaerales bacterium (assembly GCA_020353195.1). Lineage (GTDB taxonomy): Bacteria > Planctomycetota > Phycisphaerae > UBA1845 > UBA1845 > JAFGJQ01. The sequence continues at coordinate 1,886,964 of CP070691.1, forward strand.
CCTGGTCGGCCTGTGGCAGGCGCCGCTGCCACACCCGCTCGTCCTGTGGCGTGTAGGCCAGCACGTGATCGGCGGTGAGCGGGAAATGGTACTTCAAATCAAGCCGCTCCATGACACTGCCCGGCACCCAGATCCCATGTTTGACCCCCACGGACGGGATGCCGAGACGCCGTGCAGCGTGATGCCCGCAGTAGGCCGTCCACTCCCTCTCCGCCGGAGCGATCAGAACCTCGGGACGGTCGCGCTGGAGCATCGCACTCATCAGGCGGTGCATGGCCACCAGCTTCGGGGTCCACATCGGCCACCGCACCAGTTCGACCGCGCGGCGGGCGAGCCGTCCGCGAAGCGGGGCGAAACCGCCGGCGTCGGCGGCTTGGACACACCACCGCCCCACACTTCGTTGCAGAGCACCCACGTCGTCCGCCGGCTCGGGCAAGTCAATCTCCACGCAGCGGACGTTTGTCCGGGCAATCAGTGCTTCGAGAGCGGGCGGGCGGCGGTGGACCCAGAGAGCGCAGCGATAGCCCGCGGCTGCCAGTTGCCCGACCGGGAAACTCGCCAGCAAACGAGGCTCGACCCAGGCCCCGATAAGGAACGCGACCTCCACAGGTTCCATCGATGCAGACGGGGCGACGCCCGGCGTCGCGCATGAAGCGAAAGCACGGCGACCGTTTCCACGGAAACCGGCCATACGCTCGCGAAGCCATCGTCGAGGCGGCCAATTCCGATCCCCAAGGTCCGCCCGCCAAAGGCGCCGGGTGGTCAGCCCGACGGCGTCCGCGAGCTGACATCCCATCCAGTCGCTCAAGACTTCGACGTCGGGAGCGATGCGGCGGATAACCATGAGCATCGCAGCACTGGCAACCAGCTCGGTCCACACGCCGGTGCGGCACAGGTCGCCGTCGATCAGAGGCATCCCCAGATACGACGGCTCGGGGTACTCGGTCCACCCGCTTCGAGCGGTCACCTCTGCGAGATCGAAAGCAATCAGCGTCCGCGACGGGAAGAAATCCTGCGCCGACCAGTACGGCAGACCGGCATGACGGATCTGCGTCTCAGCGTGGAACCTGCCGGAGAGGATCGGCACGCCGGGCAACGACCGTCGCAGACGATCCAGCGTGAACCGAGTCGGGGGTTGCCAGAGATAGATGATCCGGCCACCGGTCAGCGCAAGATCGAGCGGCACTGTCGCTGTGGCAAGTGCTTGTGGGTCAAACAGAGCCGCCTGGTCTCCGGTTGTCCGGCAGCGCGAGGCCATCGCTTGCTCATCGGCCATGGGCAAGGAAGCTCTCCAGCCCAACTGTCGCCCGGCCACGGATGCAGAACCACGCCGCCAAGAGCCGATATGGGTGGGTGGACGGACCGGCAACAACCGTCCCGCGTCAGCGGAGAAAGGGGACCCCGTGAGAATCCTGGGCATCCACGACGGACACAACGCGACGGCCGCACTGATGGTCGACGGAGCCATCGTGGCCGCGATCAGCGAGGAGCGCCTCGCCCATCGGAAGAACGAGATGGGCTTCCCCGCACTGGCGGCAAAGGAATGCCTCCGCCTTGGCGGCGTGACACCGGACGATCTCGACGTGGTGGCCTTCTCCACCCGCAGCTACGGCAACTTGAACCTGCTCAAGATCAAACGGGAATGCACGTTCACCGTGCGCGACTGGCTCGACGAGCAGGAGCGGCGATGGAAACCCAAATTTCTCGAGGGCCGGGAGGACGCCGAGGAGGATTACTACCAGTGGCTCGCGCAGGACCCCCGCTGCCGACAGCCGCAGGCCTACGATCTCAACGACATTCCCCTCGTACAGTCCGCCGAGCAAAGCGAACGCATGCTCGACCGCGTCCGAAAGCGATACCTCGCCACTGAACTCGGCGTACCCGAACACAAGGTGGCCGTGCTGGACCATCACACGTGCCATCGGCACTACGCCTACTTCGCCAGCCCGTTTCGAGGTTCGCCCTGCCTGATCTTCACGAACGACGGCGGTGGTGACGGCGCGAACGGAACCGTGGCGATCGCCGAGAACGACAGCATCCGGGAAGTCAACCGCAACAACCACTCCGATCTCGGCCGGGTCTACCGTTACATCACGCTGCTGCTGGGAATGAAAATCGGCGAACACGAGTTCAAGGTGATGGGATTGGCCCCGTACGCCTCCGACTATGAGGTGGAACGATGCGGAATGGTCTTCCACGATCTTTTCCGGATTGAAGACGGCATGATCGCGTACAAGAACCGCCCGCGCGACCTGTTCTTCCACTTCCGGGATCGACTCGCCCACTGCCGGTTCGACGGGATCGCCGCCGCCGTGCAGGAAATGGTCGAGCGGGTCGGCACCGCCTGGGTGGAGCATAACGTCAGACAACACGACGTCCACCGCGTGGTGTTCAGCGGCGGCACCTCCCTGAACGTGAAGCTCAACAAGTCCATCACGCAGCTCGCAGGGGTGGAGGAATTCTACTGCCCCGCCAGCGGCGGCGACGAGAGCACGGCCCTCGGCGCCTGCTACGCCATCCAGGCCGGGAGCGGAGATCCCGGTGCGTGCCGGCCGGCCCGAGACGTCTTCCTGGGACCGGCCTTCTCACGGAACGCGATTCGCCAGGCGCTGACCCAGGCCGACCTCGACGGGCCGTTCGAGATCAAGGAGAACGTCACACACGCGGACATCGCCAGTCTTCTCGCCCGGGGGGTGATCATCGGACGATTGGCCGGGCGCATGGAGTTCGGTGCCCGGGCTTTGGGAAACCGCAGCATCCTGGCCAATCCGTCCACACCGGACACCGTCCGGCGCATCAACCGCCAGATCAAATTCCGTGACTTCTGGATGCCCTTCGCCCCTTCCGTGATGGACACACACGCCGCCAGGTACCTCGTGAATCCGAAGCGCACGCTGTCGGACCACATGACGCTCTGCTTCGACACCACCGAGCAAGGCCGACGGGACCTTGCCGCCGCCCTGCACTCGGCCGATTTCACCGCCCGGGCGCACATCGTGTGCCCAGACGTCAACCCCTCCTACTTCGATCTGATCCAGGAATTCGAACGGCTGACGGGGATCGGCGCCGTGCTGAACACGTCCTTCAACCTCCACGGAGAACCGATGGTGTGCACCCCCGAGCACGCCATCCACACGTTCCTGAACTCCGACCTGGACGCGATCCAGATGGAAGACGTGCTGGTCATGCGAAGGCGCGGCTGATCACAGATTCCCCGCTGAGCCCCGGGAGCTTCACGCAGGGGCACCGGCGGTTACGCGGCGGCCCGGAGCCGCTCCGTCCGCGGATCCGGTGCCGAGCAGCCGGTAATACCATGCAAGATAATCGTCCGCCTCCCGATCCAGGCTGAACCGGTGCCGCGCGTCGGCGGCCGCACTCTCCGCCAGACGGCGACGCAAACCGGCGTCGCTCAACAACTGATCCACCGCAGCCGCCATGCTCTCTGTGTCACCGCACGGCACCAGGATTCCCGTGGCGTCGGCCGGCCCGTGGATGGACCGCAGGCCCAAGGAGCGTCGGCCGGGCGGCGGTAATGACTTGACCTGCTCCGGAATCCCCCCAACCGCAGTGGCCACCACCGGCACGCCGCAGGCCAACGCCTCCAGAACGGTGTTGGGGAACGTGTCGACGCGGGCGGCGTGAACGTACACGTCAGCCGCCTGGTAATGGCGGGCCACCACCTCCGGATCGCTCTGATACGGGACAAAGCGAATCTCCGCTCGACCAACGCGCTCGGCGGGAGCGGCCTCGCCCAAGGCCAGAAGAAGCAGCGGTCGGCCCCCCGATCGTTCCGCGAGCCGGACCAACGCGCCACGCATCGTGTCATAGTCTTTCCAGAGGTTCGTGCGGACGCCGCTCGCAGCGAACAGCAGGACATCGCTGTGCGGAGGGATGCCCAGGTCCGCGCGAGCCGCCGCCCGGTCCGCCACGCGAAAGACCGACACATCGACGCCGTACGGAATGACCCGCGACTCGACGATGGCGGGGGCAAGCATGGACCGCCCGACCCTGTCCATCAGCCAGCGACACGGCGTGGCGACGTACAGCCGGCTCGCCGCGTAGATATCGCGCTTCCGCCGCCAGTTCGCAGCAGTCGCATCCCGGCGAATGGCCGGATAAATCCTCAGGTCCGGGCATCGGCCGCAACCGGTCTGCCACCGCACGCAATCGAAAGAATGCGCACAGTGCCCGGTCGTCAGCCACGCATCGTGCAGCGTAAGAACGACCGGCACCTGCCGGCTCAGCCACGGCAGAACCCGCAGGTCGAAGTAGCGGGCGTGCAAGTTATGCCCGTGCACGATGTTCGGGCGCTCGGGCGTCATCTCCGGCAGCCGGCGCGTGCCCGGGTAGTGGAAATCCTCGAGCCCCCGGAACGCATCCAAGGCGCCGACCGGCTCGGCCAACCGGTGCGTCATCCGGCAGAGCCTGGTTCCCCACCAACGCCCGTAGAACCGCTGCGACCGGTCATGCGCACGCCACCAGAACCGGCGCCAGGCCCCTGGCGCGCTGTCGTTCTCAAGTCGCAGAACCCGTGGGTGCGACGTCCGCTTTCGGCCCACCGCCAGCCACGACCCGTGCCCGCGGGCGAGGTACTCCTGAAACAGATCCCACGCGACCTTCTCCGCGCCGCCGTACGCGTCGAACGTGCTGACCTGGAGGATGTTGAGCCGCGACCTATCCATTGCCCCAAGCCTGCCGCAAACGGCGCGCGAACTCGTCACCGTCCCAGTCCCGGACCAGCACGCGCGGCAACTCGAACGAGTCGGCGTCGGACCGGACCACGCCCGCGAAGTTCGCGCACGCGCACGCGAAGCCTCCCCGCCTGACAAGTTTGACCGTCTCGACCGAGTAGTCGGACCGCGTGCCATAGGGATACGAGAAGCTGCGCACCGGCCGGTCCAGGATCTGCTCCAGATGTGCCTTGTTACGCTCGATTTCCAGTTGCTGCGCGTCGGTGGGCAGGGTCGCGAGCACGGGGTGCGTCAGCGTATGGGCGCCGATCTCGACGAGACCGCCGTCGGCCAGCTCGCGGATCTCGTCGGTCGCGAGGGAGCGATGAGTGGGGCGGACGACTCGCTCGGCCCCGGACCACGCTTGCAGGCTGTCCATCACCTTCCGTCGCTGCGGCAGCGGCAACGTGCGCAGCCGCTCGTGCAGCGCGCGGTACATCTCCTGACGAGGACCGGGATTGTCCGGCTGCTGAACGTTCCAGCCGCGATCCCGTTCGGACTGCTCCGGCCGGTACCAGGCGGACTCTCCCAGCTGCCAGTGCCAGGCATCCGCGCCGACAGTCATACGAAGCGCCCTGGGCAGGGTCTCCGTTTCCAGCAGCAGCCGCTCCAGTTCGTCCCACCAGAACTCCCGCGCCGGACCGCCGTCGCCGCCGACCACGAACACGGTGGCGCACACGCCGTGATCGGCCAGCAGCGGGCGGGCATCGACAAGGTTGTCGGCATAGCCGTCGTCAAAAGTGACAACCACGGCGCGCTTCGGCAGTTTCCGGTCCCGTACCGCGCCGACCAACTCCAGCAGCGACATCGGGTGATAGTGCTCGCGCAGCACCTCGAGCTGTTCGCCGAAGTGCCGACGTCTGACACACAGCAATTGCGGGTCGCGAGGGATTTCCGCCACCCGATGGTAGATGAGGATGACGGCCCCGGGCGTGGCCAGTCCGGCCATTGGCTACCCGTCCTTCCGGAGGTCCCGGTCAGTCGCAGACGTCTTGTGGCTTCTCTGCCCGCACCGTGATCAACACCTGATAATCCGGGTCGTGCGAGTTGAGTTCCTTCTCATCAAGCTCATGGGCCGCCAGTCCGTGCAGAAACGCGACGGCCACCAGCACGTTCCCCTTGGACTCGATCCGCACGTTGTGCGGCCCAAATGCCTCCTCGAACAGCCGCCGCGCCGACAACGTGGTAAACCGCCAGAAATCGCCCCAGCGCTCCATGTCATACCGGCTGACCTGGCTGATGCCGGGCACGGTCGCCAACACAACGCCGCCGGGCTTCAGGATGCGGTACAACGTACGCACGGCCGCACGAACGTCGTAGATGACGAGCAGCGTCTGCGTGCAGATGATGCAGTCGAACGTATTCGAGGGCACGTGATCCGCACGCGTCAGATCAGCCACAACGGTCGCGTTCGGGTTCCCCTCCACCGCATGCAGCACGTCGCTGCGGGTCACGCGGTCCCCGCCGAACTGGCGGGTATACGTGTTCTCCGCAATCTCCAGGACCCGCCCGCGAATCGCGGCCGCCTCGGCGCGAAGGAAACGCTCGATGTAGTACCGGTCGATGCACGTGCCGCGGTCGAAGCCGAAGACACGGCTGACGGGCTCCAACCGCCGTGTGATGATCTGATCCACGATCGGGGCTTCGGGATTCATGTCCTACCGCCTGGCCACGTGCATCGTCACACGGATACGGGCGTTGTGGACAGCGCTCTGCAGCGGCGCGGTCCACGGCCGGCCCGGACGTACCGTCCACGCTCCTCACGACAAGGCACGTGGTATCCGCTGATATCGGCACAACGGGAACGAAACCTTGAGGGCCCGATCGCCGCGACCGGACGAACCGGACCAGGGAATGATCGGTGCAAAAGCCGATTGTGATTCGCTAGTACTACCCGCTCTTCTTCTTCCGCAGCTCCAGCAGTTGATCGTACTCGCGATCGGCCGCATCGGTTACCCGATAGCGCTTGCGGAGGCGGGCAAGCTCGGCCTTGAGCTGCGCCACCTCATCCGCGTAGGCGGGGTCCGCATATACGCTCCGCATTTCGTCCGGGTCCTTGCTCAGATCATACAGCTCCCACTCGCCCAGCCGGTAAAAATGGATCAGCTTGTACCGCTCGGTCCGGACGCCTTCGTGGCGCTGCACGTTGTGATAGCCGGGCTGTTCGTAGTAGCGGTAGTACACGGACGACCGCCAGTCCCGCGGCGCGCGCCCTCGCAGCAGAGGCAGCAAGCTGCGACCCTGCATGTCGCCCGGAATCCGCGCGCCGGCGACATCAAGAAACGTCTCGGCGAAATCGAGGTTCTGGCACAGACTCCGATTCACGCAGCCGGCCTGTACGGCGGCCGGCCACCTCACCAGCAGCGGCATCCGCAGCGACTCCTCGTACATCCAGCGTTTGTCGTACCAACCATGCTCACCCAGATACCAGCCTTGATCAGACGTATAGACCACGATCGTATTCCGCGCCAGACCGGCACGGTCGAGGGAGCCCAGCAGCCGGCCGATGTTGTCATCGACCGACGCCACACACCGCAAGTAGTCCTTCACGTACCGCTGATACTTCCAGCGCACCAGCTCTCGGCCGGACAACTGCGCCTTCTCGAATGCCTCATTCTTCGGGTTGTATGCGGCGTCCCAGGCGGCGCGCTGCTCAGCAGTCAGGTCGGCAGGCGGCTTGAGCTTGAGATCGGCAGGGGTCAGGTGCCGCGCAATCGTCATCTCCTGCTGCGTCGCGGCCCTGCCCCGGCCCGACCAGTCGTCGAACAGCGTGGGCGGCTCGGGAATGTCAACGTCATCGTACAAGGTCAGATGATCCGGCCCGGGCTGCCAGTTGCGGTGCGGCGCCTTGTGGTGGCACATGAGCATGAACGGACGCCCGGCATCGCGGCCGCTTTCGAGCCACGCCAGCGCCCGGTCCGTGATGATGTCCGTCGTGTAGCCCGTGTGATCACGCCGCTCGCCATTACAGATCATCGTCGGGTTGTAGTAAGGCCCCTGTCCGATCAACACGTCCCAATAGTCGAAGCCCGTAGGATCGCTCTTGAGATGCCACTTGCCGACCATCGCCGTCTGATAGCCGACCTGCTGCAGCACCTTCGGAAACGTGGTCTGCGCACCGTCGAATCGATGCGCGTACGTCGCGACGCCGTTGATATGGCTGTGTTTGCCCGTAAGGATGACCGCCCGGCTCGGGGCGCAGATGGCGTTGGTGCAGAAGCAGTTGTCGAACCGCATGCCCTCGTCGGCCAGACGGTCGATGTTCGGCGTCCGGTTGACGCGGCTGCCGTAACAGCTCATCGCCTGCGCGCAGTGATCATCGGACATGATGAAGATGATGTTCGGCGGCCGCCGTTGACCTGCCCCCGGACCACGGCGCATGAACGTCGCGCACCCGGGCAAGGCCACAGTGGCCGCCCCCGCGCCGAAAGCGCGGAGCACATCACGGCGCGTATACGGTCGGTGACTCATGATGATTGCTCCTCCTGAATCCTGCCCGGCGGCCGCACGTTCCTGCCCGTCCGACCGGTGAGTCTGTCGCCCAGATCATCCCGCGCCCGCTCAGCCAACGCCTCAAGCCGCGCAACGATCTCCGGACGTTGCCCCGCCACGTCGTGCTGTTCACCGATGTCGCTTTTCAGGTCATACAACTCGAGTCCGCACTCACGCTGCGAGTAACCGGCAGGCTGACCGTCCCGACCCGGCTGGCCGGTCAGGCTGCGATACTTGTGTGGCAACACGAGCTTCCACCGGCCGGACCGCAGCGCCTCGAGATGATTGTCATGATAGTAGAAATACAACACCTCGTGCACCGATCTGGCACCGGCCTTTGCTTCCATCAGCGGCCGGATGTCGAGGCCGTCGATCTTGTGCCCGGGCAACTCGGCACCGATCAGCCCCGCAACCGTCGGCAGAATGTCGATCGTCATGGCCGGCTCGTCGCACACCCGACCGGCGGGTATCCGGCCCGGCCAGCGCATCAGGCACGGCACGCGGACACCGCCTTCCCAGGTCGTACCCTTGCCTTCGCGCAGCGGCCCGGCGCCGCCGGCGTGATTCCCGTACGACAGCCACGGCCCGTTGTCCGACGTGAAGATGACCAGCGTATTCCGTTCGAGGTCGTGCCTCCGCAAGGCCGCCAGGATCTGCCCGACCGACCAGTCAATCTCCATGATCACGTCGCCGTAGCGCCCCTGCTCGGACTTGCCGCGAAACCGCTCGGAACAGAACAGCGGCACATGCGGCATCGGGTGGGGCACGTACAGCAAGAACGGCCGCGCATGGTTGCGACCAATGAAGTCGACCGCGTGCTCGGTGAACTGGGCCGTGAAACGCGCCTGGTCCTCCGCGGTGATCTGTGGGTCGATGATCCGTTCACCGTCAAGCAGCGGCAGGTCGGGATAGCTTCGCTTGCGCTCGGCCGTTCCCGGCGCGAACTTCGCGAAGTTCGGATGGAAAGGCCACATGTCGTTCGAATAGGGCGTGCCGACGAACTCATCGAAGCCGTGCCGCGTCGGCAGAAACTCGCGCTGATACCCCAGATGCCACTTACCAAAGATCGCAGTTGCATACCCACGGGATTTGCACAGTTCACCCAGCGTCACCTCGGCGTCGCTGATGCCGACTTTCGATCGCGGATTCAGTGCGCCCGAAATACCGATGCGGTTCGGATAGCAACCGGTCAGCAACGCGGCCCGTGACGCGGAGCACACCGGCTGCGCCACATAGAAGCTCGTGAACCGCACGCCCTCACGAGCCAGGCGATCCATGTTCGGAGTCTCGAAGCCCTTGGCCCCGTAGACACCAACGTCGCCGTAACCCTGATCATCCGTGAAAATGACGACAACGTTCGGCGGCCGGAGAATCCGATGGGCCTTTGAGGCACTCAGTACCGAAGGTGACGCCAAGGCCGCCGCGCCGAGCCCGGCCGATTTGAGAAACTGCCGTCTGGTCGTCGTGACTCTGCCCATGATCGTCTACCCCGCATCCGTTACATGCGCGCTAGCGCCGCAACAGCGCTTGTACTTCCGACCACTGCCGCAAGGACAGGGATCGTTTCGCCCAGGCCGAACGCCGGCGTCAAGGACGCGACTCGCGTGTCTGCACAGTTCCGCTGACGTGCGCTGAGCCTGCCGCCAATCATCGGCCAACCCGCGCAGCCGATCATCCGCATGTCGAAAGAACGTCTGATACGCCTCACAGAAGTAGCTGGGCTGCGCCGCGGCCACAGCGCCGAAACGCTCCTTCGGACAACCGCCACGACAATGCGTCAACCAGCGGCACGTCTGACAGTTGTCCGCCAGCTCCGCCTTGCGGCGCCCGAACTGCTCCTGCCGCGGCGAGTTCAGCAGATCGACAAGGTTGTCGGCCAGCACATTCCCGAGCCTCCACGCCGGCTCGACGTAGAAGTCACAGGAGTATACATCGCCGTTGTGCTCGATGACAACATAATGGCCGCACTCGGCCATCAGCGTGCACTCGGGCGGCGGCACGTCGACGTAGGTGCCGAAGACCGAATCGAACCAGCGGATGAACGTGGTCGGCCGGCCGTCCTGAAAGTCGTCAATCCAACAGTCGAACAGCTCGCACAGAAACGCGCCATACTCCGCGGGCGAGACGGAGAACGGCGCCGCGATGTCCTGGTCTCGCGGATCGGGCTCGAGACACGGGATGAACTGCATGTGGCAAAGGCCCAGATCCTTGAAGAATGCG